>JBFBCZ010000023.1:145315-155167 GCA_040689555.1 Actinosynnema sp. NPDC051121
CCCGCCCACCAGCTCGTCTCCCAAGCGGTCGCACAAGACGTTGGTCGGGTCTGCGGGTATTTGGGGCTTATCGGTGTGGCGGGCTTCGCGACCGGCGATCCCCGCCACCCGGCCGTCACCAGCGGTCGGAGGTGGCGATCCCCACCAACTGGTCCACCGTCAGCGGGGGCTCGGCGCCGAGCAGCGGGCCGAGGCCCTTGGGCGACTGGCGGTTGCTGACGTGCATGCTGAAGACGAGGCCGTCCGGGCGGACGAGCCTGACATCGTTGGTCACGCCCGAGCCCTCCAACGCGTACCGACTGGCGGTCAGCGACGAACCGTCCGGCAGGTCGCGCGCGGTGCAGTCCGGCGCGTCCGGCACGCACTCGGCCTTCTCGCCGGCGGTGCCCGGGTAGACCACCAGGTCGAAGCCGCCGGTCACACCGGACGCGGTGAGCGTGCCGCCGATCATCGAGCCCACCGTGGACGCCGGCGGCGAGGTGCCCGTCGGCGGCGTGGCGGTCGGTGAGTCGGGCACGGTCAGCAGCGCGGCGCCCGGCCCGCTCTCGGTCACGGTGAACGTCGCCAGGTCGCCCAGCACGGCCCGCAACCGCTCGGCCAGCACCTCCGGGCTGCCGTGCGCGGGAGCCCGCGTGGTCGTGACGACGGGCGCGCTGGTGGCGGACCCGCCGGACTGGGCGACCTGCGTGGTGGCGTGGTCCGCGTCCGGCACGAGCAGCACCGCTCCGGTCGCCACCGCGGCCACCACGGCGGCGGCGAGGGCGATCGGCACCAGCCGGGTGCCCGGCCGGGACGCGTGGGTCCGCGTCGGGTGGTCGAACGGCTTGGCGGCCGTCACGGCGTCGGCTCGTCGTTCCAGCTCGTCGAAGGCGTCCCGGAGCGCGCGCAGGTCGGTCATCTCGTCTCCTGGTAGGTGTGGGGGTCGGAGGTCAGGTCGACCCGGAGGGCGGCCAGCGCCCGGGAGATCTGGCTGCGCACCGTCGTCACCCGGCAGCCCAGCTCCCCGGCGATCTCGGCGTCGGTCAGCCCGGCGTAGTAGCGCAGGACCACCGCGGCCCGCTGCCGTCGCGGCAGCCGTGCCAGGCGGTGGATCATGGCGTCGCGCTGCGCCCGCTCGTCGGCGCCGTCGCCGATCGGCGCCGCGTCCGGGTCGATCTCGGCCCGGGGCGAGGTGCGGGCCAGCCGCCGTCGCCAGGACAGGTACTCGTTGACGACCATCCGCCGCACGTAGGCGTGCGGCTCGGCCATCGCCGAGATCCGGTCCCACCGCTCGAAGGCGCGGCCGAGCACGTCGCTGACGATGTCCTCGGCCAGCCAGGCCTGGCAGGTCAGCACCGTGGCGAACCGCACCAGCGCCGGACGCCGCCCGACCACGTACTCACCGAACTCCATCGGCTCTCTCCCGATCGGCCATCTGGCTTGTGATCACGCTCCTCAACGGGGAACCCGGCCGATCCGTTGCACGCCGTGGGCAAGAACTCCTCCCGGCACCACCCGTCCGGTTCTGGCTGCCTGCGCGGTCGACCACGGTGGACGGGCGGGCTGTCGGCGGGGCGCAGCTGTTGCGCAGCCTGCCGACCAGGGCGGGGATGAGCGTCATGGCGGTTTCACGCCCCCGGTCTCCGGGTTGTGCGGTGAGTTGCCTCGCCAAGACGGGGAACGGGCTGTCGGCGGTGCACCGGAAGCACCGCCGACAGCCGAACGGGCGCGGATCAGATCAGCTGGATGTAGTCCAGCTCCGCGTACCCGGTGCCACCGGCGAAGTTGGGAGAGCCCTTCGCCAGGCGGATCACGTTGTAGCCGGCCCTGAGGTTGACCGTGGTGTTCACCGTGCCGAACTGCGCCCACCCGGACGTCGCCGGGTAGCTCACCGTCGACCAGGCCCCGCCGTTGTAGGCCAGGCCCTGCGTCGCGGTCGCGCCCGTGCCGTTGGCGTACCCGATGGTCATCGTGTAGCCGCGGGCCGTGGGCACGTTGACGACGAAGTCCACGTAGCTGGCGTTGCGCGGGTCTCCGGCGTTGTCGATCCGGCCGACGTAGCCGCCGTTGGACGCGTTGCCCGCGGACAGCCGCTCGGCGCGGAACACCGACGCGTTCTCCGCCTCGTACCGCTGCTGGTAGGACGGCACGCCGCTGGTCGGCTCGACCACGAGGTGGTACGACGCCGTGGCCGACATGTTCGCCACGGGCACGGTGATCTCGCCGTTGATCACCGTGTAGGTGGTGTCGGAGATCGTGGTCGGCGCGGACACGTTCGTGAAGCGGCCGGAACCCGGCGTCGACTCCAACCGGACCCGGACGCTGCCGCCGAGCCCGCCGAGGCCGGTGACGCGCACGTTGTTCGTGCCGGACTCGTCGCCGAACACGACGTCGACGCGACGACGGGTGCTGTCGTAGGACGCGAAGCCGTCCAGGCCCGTCTGGGCGCGCGGGGTGGTGCGCACCATGTTGCCCGCCATGTCGCCGTACCACTTGTACAGCCACCAGGAGGCGGTGGGCTGGCCGTTGTAGGTCAGGCCGTTGACGGTGCCGTACTCGTGCCAGAACGTCCGGTCCGCGGCCCAGACCCCGGCCCGCTCCAGCTTGGCGATGTAGTTGGCGGTGCGGCCGGGAACGTCGATCTCGTCGGTGGCGCCGTACTCGTTGATGAAGATCCGCCGGGGGCTGACGCCCAGCGACGACTCGATCGACCGGTAGGCCGAGACGTGCGCCGCGATCTGGGAGCTGGAGTTGGACAGCTCGTGCCAGACGACGAGGTCGGGCAGGGTGTTGGTGTTCTTGGCATTGGAGAGGAACGCCCGCATCCGGTCCGCGTTCCACGACGCGTAGCCGGGACCGGCGACCGGGGTGACGGTGTCACGGGTGCGGATGCGCTGGACCGTGCGGGTCCAGCCGGTGTTGAAGTCGCCCGCGGCCGAGGTGTTCCAGGTCCAGTCGGGCTCGTTCCAGATCTCCCAGGCGGCGACGTTGCTGACGTTCGTCGCGGCCAGGCGGTCGTTGACCATCTGGTCGACCTTGGCGAACCAGTCGTTCCAGCTGACCCACCGGTACGGGAAGTCGCGGTAGATGTCCGGCATCCGGATCACCTCGGCGGCGCCGACGCGGTCGGCCTGCGGTGCGACCAGGAGGGCGTCACCGCCGGGCGGCTGGCCGTTGGGCGCCTGGCCGACCCGCGGCGGCGGCTGGGTCAGGGTGTGCATCTTGATGGGCAGCAGCGTCGAGTCCGGCGGCCGGTTGTTCTCGGCCAGCGCGTACAGGCCGCCGGCGGCCACCCGGGTGACCGGCCGGAACGGCACGCCGGCGTCCACGACGAGCGTGCTGCCCGCCGCCTGGGCGGACTGGAGGGGTAGTGCCACCAGGGTGGTGGCGGCGAGGGCGGAGACCGCTATCGCGGTCCGCAGTGTCGGCTTTGGCACCGTGCACCTCGTTCAGGGGTTGGGGGAGGGTTGTGTGTCATCCCGTGGTGGTGGTCGGGATCCAGACGCGCATCGGACCGGGCGACCGGTTGCCCCACAGGAAGTACGGGACGGCGGTGAGGCGGAACGGGGCGGCGGCGGGTTCGGGTGTGCCGGTCCGGTACAGCGCGTCGTCGCCGGGCGGCACGACCGCGGCGCGAGCGGTCAAGGCGACCGGGACGTCGGGCAGGTCGGTCGGCTCGACGGCGGCGGACGGGTCGATCCGCACGTCCTCCAGCACCACGTCGGCGGGCAGGTCGGCCTGCTCCACGCAGTACACGAGCGGGCCGCGGGCCAGCGCCACGCAGCCCCGCACGGCGTCCACCCGAGGGTGCGCGGTGACCACGCGGACCGGCATGGCGAGGTCGAGCGTCACGGTCGCGCCGTCCGACCAGTCACGGTGCAGCCGCAGGTAGCCGTTCTCGGGCGTGACGTCGACCGGCACGCCGTCGACCAGCGCGGACACCTCGGCGCACCAGCCGGGGACGCGCAGGGCGAGCGTGAACGGGCCCGACCCGGTCACGTCCAGCTCCACCCGCCCGTGCCACGGGTACTCGGTGCGCGTGACGACCTGGCCCAGCCCGGTGCGCACCACGCCCGCCGAGTACAGGTGCACCTGCAGACCCGTGTCGTCGGTCGTGACGGCGTAGCCGTGCAGTGACGCGACCAGCCGCGCCAGGTTCGGCGGGCAGCACGCGCACGTGTACCAGGGCAGGCGCTGCGACGGCGCGTCCTCGTGCGAGCCGTCGTGCCCGGTGCGCAGGTGCAGCGGGTTGGAGTAGAAGAACCGCGTGCCGTCCGAGGAGGTGGAGCCCGCCACCGCGTTGTACAGCGCGCGCTCCAGCTCGTCGGCGTACCGCGACTCACCGGTGGCCAGCAGCATCCGCCAGTTCCACTGCACGCTCGCGATCGCCGCGCACGTCTCGCCGTACGCCCGGTCGGCGGGCAGCTCGTAGGGGTCGCCGAACGCCTCGTCGCGGTGCCGGGACCCCTGGGCGCCGGTGAGGTAGGTCTTGCGGCCGAACGCGTCGTCCCACAGCCGGCGGGCGGCGTCGAACAGCTCGTCGTCACCGGTCTCCACGGCCACGTCCACCATGCCCGCCAGCAGGTACAGCTGCCGCACGACGTGCCCGGCGACCTCCTCGGCCTGCCGCACCGGCACGTGGTCCTGCAGGTAGCTCGAGCCGAAGCGCTCGCCGTCGAGCAGGCCGTGGCCGCGCAGGTCGAGCATCCGCCGGGCCAGGTCCAGGTACGGCCGGTGCCCCGTCACCCGGAACAGCTCCACCAGCGCCGTCTCGACGCCGGGGTGCCCGTCGATCCCGGGCGGGCCGTCGGGGTCGCCGAAGCGGTCGACCAGCAGGTCCGCGAACCGCCGGGCGACCGCGACCAGCTCGTCGCCCACACCGGCCCGCGCGGCGGCGACGGCGGCCTGGATCAGGTGCCCCGCGCAGTACAGCTCGTGGCTGTAGTGCGGTTCCTGCCACCGCATCCCGGGCTTCACGACCGTGTAGTGGGAGTTCAGGTAGCCGTCGTCGCCCTGCGCCTTCGCCAGCAGCTCCGCAGTGGTGTCGACGAACGTCCGCAGCCGCTCGTCGTCGGGGGTCGAGGCGAGCTGCCACGCGGCGGCTTCCAGCGTCTTGTGCACGTCGGAGTCCGCGAACCACATGTTGCGGAACTCGCCGGTCGCCTCGCCCGTGACCAGCCGCAGGTTGCCCAGCGCGCCGGAGGTCTCCAACTGCTCGACGCAGTGCGGCAGCGTGCCGGTGGCGTTGCGGTGCTGCCACCGGCCGAGGAAGCCGTCGGAGGCGAAGGCGACGCCGTCGAGCGCCACCGGGCGCAACGCGGACTTCGCGGTCGGGGTCGGCCGGACGGGGCCTTGGTGTTCTGTCATCGGGTGTTCCTTCCAAGCCCGTGAGGTCAGCCCTTGAGGGCGCCCGAGGTGAAACCGCGTACGTAGTGCCGTTGCAACAACAGGAAGACGACGACGCACGGCAACGCCGACGTGACCACGCCCGCTTGCAGCGCCTCGAAGTCGACCGAGCCGAGGCTGCCGGACTGGAGGTTGAACAACGCGACCGGCAGGGTGAACTTCGCGCCGTCGGTCAGGAAGATCAGCGGCGCGACGAACTCGTTCCAGGCGGCGAGGAACGAGAACAGGCCGACCGTGACGACGCCCGGCAGCACACCGCGCAGCAGCACCCGCCACAACGCGCTGCCCGGCGTGCAGCCGTCGATGAGCGCCGCCTCCTCCAGCTCGCGCGGCAGCGCCTCGAACGAGCTGCGCATCATGAACAGCCCGAACGGGAGCTGGAACATCGCCAGCACCAGCCCGAGGCCGACCAGCGAGTTCTGCAGGCCGATCCAGCCGAGCAGGATGTACAGCGGGACCAGGATGGTGGTGTAGGGCACCATGAGGATCGCCAGCGTGACGATGAACAGCAGGTTGTGGCCGGGGAACCGCAGCCGTGCCAGCGCGTACCCGCCGAGCGTGGTCGCGACCACGGTCACCGCGACCGCGACCACCGCCACCACCAGCGTGTTGGCCAGGTACGCGCCCACGCCGCTGCCGTAGTCGGCCAGCCGCTCGTAGTTGTCCAGGCCCCAGCCCGGCCCGCCGTCGGCGGCACGCCTGCTGTGGACCGACGAGTACAGCGTCCACAGCATCGGCAGCAGGAACAGCACGGCCAGGGCGGTGCCCGTGACGTGGAAACCGGCGGTGCGCGCGCGTGACATGGCGCCCAACCTCCTTGCGGTGGGAACGGTCACCGGCCGCGGCGCAGCAGCCGCAGCTGCGCGCCGTTGACGACGATGAGGACGGCGAGGATCGCCACGGACACCGCCGCGGCCCGGCCGAGGTCCTGGGACAGGAACGCCTCGCGGTAGATGCTGATGACCACGGTGGCCGTCTCGTGCCTGCCGCCGGTGAGGATGAAGAACTGGTCGAACGCCAGCAGCGAGCCGGTCAGCGACAGCACCATGGTGAGCGCGAGCGTCGGCCGCAGCAGCGGCAGCGTCACCCGCCAGAGGATCTGCCACCGGTTCGCCCCGTCGGCCCGCGCCGCCTCGTAGAGCACCGGGTCGATGCTCTGCAGGCCGGTCATCAGGATCAGCATGTAGAAGCCCGCGAACCGCCAGGTGATCATCCCGACCGTGGACGCCAGCGCGTTGTCCGTCGAGCCGAGCCAGTCGACCGGGCCGAGCCCGAGGAAGTCGACCAGCTCGTTCAACGGCGACGCCTCGGTGTTGAACAGCCCGTAGAACAGCAGGCTGGTCGACGCGAGCCCGACCACGCTCGGCAGGAACAACGCGGTCCGGTAGGCGCCCACGCCCGGCCGGGTCTCCTGCACCAGCAGGGCCAGTCCGAACGCGACGAGACCGAGCACCACGGTCGTGACCGCCGTGTACTTCAGCGTGAACACGATCGCCCGCAGGAACAACGGGTCCCGCAGCGCGCTGTAGTTCTCCACGCCGTTCGGCGACGACGCGCCCAGCAGCGGCCAGTGGTTGACCGACATCCACACCATCAGCGCCAGCGGGACGACGAACAGGACGACGACCAGCAACGCCATCGGACTGGCGTAGAGGATGCCGAGCCGGCGCCGCGCGCGGGCGATGGTCGGACGACGGCGGTCCGGCGGCGCGGTCCGGGGCGTCGGCGTGCGGGGTCGGGCCCGCGTGACCGTGGCCATCGTCAGCTGCCCGCCAGCGACTCGGTGATGGTCCCGTTGTGCTGCTTCAACGTCGCGCCGACGTCCTGCGAGCCGAACAACGCGTCGGTGACGGCGGCCGTCCACGGTCCGTTGGTGTCGTTGAAGGTCTTGCCGAAGTTCACCGAGATCGGCGTCTGGCCCTCGCCCGCGAGCAGGTTGAACACCCGCAGCCGGTTGTCCTGCTTGGCGTAGGCGTTGTCGGCGAGGTCGCTGCGCACGGTGATGTTCTTGTTCTTCGCCAGCACCTCGACCTGGGCCTGCTCGGACAGCGTCCAGGAGATGAAGTCCCACGCCGCCGCGGCCTTGGTGGAGTTGGCGCTGATGCCCAGCACGTCACCGCCGACGAACGACGACCGGCCGCCCTTCGGGCCGGGGATGGGCGCGACGCCGATCTGCAGCTCCGGGCCTTCCTTCATGCCCTGCAACGCGGTCGCGCCCATCGGCTGGATGCCGATCTTGCCCTCGGCGAACAGCTGCGTCCACGTGGGACCGGACTCGTTCTTCGCCGACGCGGGCACGATGCCCTCGGCGTACATCCGGCGCAGGGTGCCGTAGACGTCGGCGGCCGTGGTGCTGTCCAACGTCGCGGCGGTGCCTTGGTCGTCCAGGACGGTGCCGCCCGAGGCCCAGATCATCGGCCAGGTGGTGAACAACATGCAGCCGGGGCACGCGCCGCCGAAGAAGTAGCCGTCCACGTCACCCAGCGCGTCGACCTTCTTCGCCGCCTCGTACAGGCCTTCCAACGTGGTCGGCGGGTTCTCCGGGTCGAGCCCGGCCCGCTTGAACAGCACCTTGTTGTAGAACACCGCGGACAGGTCGATGTCGTGCGGCACGCCGTAGACCTTGCCCTCGTGCGTCGCGGCCTCCATGTGGGCGGGCGCGAGCTTGCCCTTGAAGTCCAGCGTGTCCACCCTGGCCGTGAGGTCGAGGTAGACGCCCTTGGCCGCGTAGTTCGGCGCGTACACCACGTCGGCGGCGAGGATGTCGGGCAGCTGCTTCGCGCCCGCGGCCGTGCCGACCTTCTGCTGGTAGGAGTCGGCCGGGAAGACGGTCAGCTCGACCTTGTTCTTGTGGCTGGAGTTGTAGGCGTCCACCAGGGTCTGGCTGAACGTGGCCGTGGGCGACCGGGTCCACATGGTGACCGTGGTGCCGTCGTCCACGGCGGTGGTGTCGCCCGCCGAGGCGGTGGACGGGCCGCTCTGGCACGCGGTGAGGAGCAGCAGGGCCGCCGCCGCGGTGATGAGCCGCCGGCGTGCCCGGGGCGGTGGAAGTGAACTCATGGGGCTTGTCTCCTCGTGCGACCACGCGCCCGGCTCGGGCAGGACCGCGTGACAGGACGGCGTAGAACTGGGAAGGAAAACTAGGAAACCGGTTGCCTTGAGAACGTAGGGTTGCCGCCGACCTGTGTCAAGACTGCGTTTCGGGCCTGTGACGTGCTAATTCGTCGGTCGGCTCAGCAGCAAGCGCAGCACCGGGTAACCTTCGCCCATGCCGCCGAGGAAAACGAAGGAAAACGCCGGGTCGCCGGGCCGCCCGGCCACGATCAGCGACGTGGCCCGGTTGGCGGGCGTCTCGGTCGGCACCGCCTCCAAGGCGCTCAACGGGCGCGGGTCGCTGCGCGAGGAGACCCGGCGGCGGGTCCGGTCCGCCGCCGACGAGCTCGGCTTCCAGCCGAACACGGCCGCGCTCACGCTCAACTCCGGGCGCACCTACACCGTCGGCATGATCACCACCGACACCATCGGCCGGTTCAGCATCCCGCTGATGACCGGCGCGGAGGACGCGCTCGGCGCGGGCCGCATGTCGGTGTTCCTGTGCGACGCGCGCGACGACCCGATCCGCGAGCAGTACTACCTGCGCACCCTGCTCAGCCGCCGGGTCGACGGCATCATCGTCACCGGCCGCCGCACGCAGGCCCGCGCGCCCATCGGCGTCGACCTGCCCGTGCCGGTCGTCTACGCATTCATCAGCTCCACCGACCCGGACGACTGCTCGGTGGTGCCCGACGAGGCGGGCGGCGCGCACAAGGCCGTCGACCACCTGCTGGCCCTGGGACGGCGGCGGATCGCCCACGTCACCGGTCCCGAGCACCACCACTCGGCGGCCGTGCGCGCGTCGGCCGCGGTGCAGCGGCTGGCCGCGTCCGGGCTGGACCTGGTCGGCGCGCCGCTGTTCGGCGAGTGGAGCGAGGCGTGGGGCAGGCAGGCGACCGGGATCCTGCTCGGCGCGGCCGAGGAGTTCGACGCGGTGTTCTGCGGCAGCGACCAGATCGCGCGCGGCGTGGCCGACGCGTTGCGGGCGGCGGGACGGCGGGTGCCCGACGACGTGGCCTTGGTCGGCTTCGACAACTGGGACGTGATGGCCCTGGCCTGCCAGCCGCCGCTGACCAGCATCGACATGGAGCTGGAAGGGCTCGGTCGGACGGCGGCGGACCTGCTGCTCGCGGCCATCAACGGCGAACCGGCGCCCGGTCGGCACGTCAGCCCGTGCCGGCTGGTGCTCCGCGAGTCCACCGCCGTGCCGGTCCGGCCCGTTTCGACCCGGGTGGAGCAGCTCTAGCTGTACTGATTCGTGACGTTGTTGACGTCTAGGTGTTGCGGGTCATGACGTTGGTGACGGTGGGGCGGCCCTGAACGGGCGGACGGGTCTTCCGACGGCAGGATGAGAAGTGCGACCAACTCGTCCGC
>JBFBCZ010000024.1:0-150278 GCA_040689555.1 Actinosynnema sp. NPDC051121
CGGTGGTGCTCCGGGTCGCCGGGGCCTTGGTCGCGGCAGCCGGCTTGGCCGCCGCGGCCGCGGCGGGCTTGGCGGCCGTGACGCGCGGCAGCTTCTTCGTGCCGCTGATGACGTCCTTGAACGTCGAACCCGCGCGGAACGCGGGAACGTTGGTCTTCTTGACCTTCACGGTCTCACCGGTGCGCGGGTTGCGAGCGGTGCGGGCCGCGCGGGCCCGCTTCTCGAAGACACCGAAGCCGGTGATGTTGACCTTCTCGCCCTTGTGGACGCTGCGGACGATGACGTCGACGAGCCCGTCGACAGCGGCAGCGGCGTTCTTCTTGTCGCCAAGGCGCTCGGCGAGCGCCTCGATGAGCTGGGCCTTGTTCACCTTCAGTCCCTCCCAGGACGCTCACGGCCCTAGTCGGGCCGACTGATTGCCCACGGTAAGCCCATATGCAAGGAAATACCAATCGCCACGCCAGATTTCTTGTTGTGGCGTGGGCAATTACGACCTGTCGAGGGACACCCGGGCGGCCTGCGGAGGGTTCGAAGGGGTCGGATTCCCGCTGTTGGGGAGGGAATCCGACCCCTTCGGCGTCACCCCGCGGGCAGCGGATCGGTAGTCGGCAACCAACCCTGCCTGCGCTGCTCGAACTCGGTGATGTCGTCGGCGTGCCGCAGGGTCAGGGCGATGTCGTCCAATCCCTCCAGCAGCCGCCAGCGGGTGTACTCGTCGACCGTGAAGGGGGCGGTGAAGTCCTTCGCCACAACCGTGTTCGCGGTCAGGTCGACGGTCACCTCGGTGCCGGGCTCGTTCTCCAGCAGCTTCCACAGCAATTCGACATCGGACTGCTCGCACTGGGCCGCCACGAGGCCCTGCTTGCCCGCGTTGCCCCGGAAGATGTCGGCGAACCGGGACGAGATGACCACCCGGAAGCCGTAATCCATGAGCGCCCAGACGGCGTGCTCCCGGGACGACCCGGTGCCGAAATCGGGCCCGGCGACGAGCACGCTGCCCGCCCGGAAGGGTTCCTGGTTGAGCACGAACTGCTCGTCGCCGCGCCAGGCGGCGAACAGGCCGTCCTCGAAGCCCGTGCGGGTCACGCGCTTGAGGTAGACGGCCGGGATGATCTGGTCGGTGTCCACGTTGGACCTGCGCAGCGGAACGCCGACCCCGGTGTGCCTGGTGAACGCATCCATCTTCGTAGAACTCCCTCAGACCAGGTCGGCGGGCGACGACAGGGTGCCGCGCACGGCGGTGGCGGCGGCCACGAGTGGCGAAACCAGGTGGGTGCGGCCACCCTTGCCCTGCCTGCCCTCGAAGTTGCGGTTGGAGGTCGACGCGCTGCGCTCGCCCGGCTTGAGCTGGTCCGGGTTCATGCCCAGGCACATCGAGCACCCGGCCTGGCGCCACTCCGCGCCCGCCTCCAGGAACACCTCGTGCAGCCCCTCGGACTCGGCCTGCGCGCGCACCCGCATGGACCCGGGCACGACGAGCATCCGGACGCCGTCGGCGACCTTGTGGCCGCGCAGGACGTCCGCCGCCGCGCGCAGGTCCTCGATGCGGCCGTTGGTGCACGAGCCGAGGAAGACGGTGTCGACGCGGATGTCGCGCAGCGGGGTGCCCGCCTCCAGCCCCATGTAGGTCAGGGCCTTCTCCGCCGCGACGCGCTCGTTCTCGTCGACGATGGCCTCGGGGTCGGGCACGGAGGCGCTCAGCGGCAGGCCCTGGCCGGGGTTGGTGCCCCAGGTCACGAACGGCGTGAGCTCGTCGGCGTCGAGGCGGACCTCGGCGTCGAACTCGGCGTCGTCGTCGGTGCGCAGCGTCTTCCAGTACTCGACGGCCGCGTCCCAGTCCGCGCCGGACGGCGCGTGCGGGCGGCCCTCGATGTAGTCGAACGTGGTCTGGTCCGGCGCGATCATGCCCGCCCGGGCCCCGGCCTCGATCGACATGTTGCACACGGTCATGCGGGCCTCCATGGACAGCGCCTCGATCGCGCTGCCCCGGTACTCCAGGACGTAGCCCTGGCCGCCGCCGGTGCCGATCTTCGCGATCACCGCGAGGATGATGTCCTTCGCCGTGACGCCGGGCTTCAGCTCGCCGTCGACCGTGATGGCCATCGTCTTGAACGGCCGCAGCGGCAGCGTCTGGGTGGCCATCACGTGCTCGACCTCGGACGTGCCGATGCCGAACGCGAGCGCGCCGAACGCGCCGTGCGTGGACGTGTGGCTGTCACCGCAGACGACGGTCATGCCCGGCTGGGTCAGGCCCAGCTGCGGGCCCACGACGTGCACGATGCCCTGCTCCGCGTCGCCCATCGGGTGCAGCCGCACGCCGAACTCCGCGCAGTTCTTGCGCAGCGTCTCGACCTGCGTGCGCGACACCGGGTCGGCGATGGGGAGCTCGATGTCGATCGTCGGGACGTTGTGGTCCTCGGTGGCGATCGTCAGGTCGGGTCGGCGCAGCTGCCGACCGGCGAGCCGCAGGCCGTCGAACGCCTGCGGGCTGGTCACTTCGTGCAGCAGGTGGAGGTCGATGTAGAGCAGGTCCGGCTCCGCGCCACTGCCGTGGCGCACGACGTGTGCTTCCCACACCTTCTCCGCGAGCGTGCGGCTCATCGCAACTCTCCCAAGATCTGGACAGTCGATAGATCTGGACTTCCCAGACAGTGGGAAGTTAGTATCGGCTTGTGGGACAGCATAGCGGGATCGGCGTGCTGGACAAGGCAGTGGCTGTCTTGAACGCCGTCGCAAAGGATCCGTGTGGGCTCGCCGAGTTGTGCAACCGGACGGGCTTGCCGAGGGCTACCGCGCACCGGTTGGCGGTCGGGCTCGAGGTGCACCGGTTGCTGCGACGGGGTTCCGACGGCCGCTGGCGTCCGGGCGCGGCACTGGCGGAGTTGGCGGGCGGGGCCACCGACCCGCTGCTCGACGCGGCGTCCTCGGTGTTGCCGAGGTTGCGCGACATCACGGGCGAGAGCGTCCAGTTGTACCGGCGGGACGGGATGCAGCGGATCTGCGTGTCCTCAGCGGAACCACCGAGTGGTTTGCGCGACACCGTGCCGATCGGCGCGCGATTGCCGATGACGGCGGGTTCGGGCGCGAAGGTATTGGCGGCGTGGGCGGATCCGGGAACTCAACGTTCCGTTCTCGCCGACGCGGTTTACGGCGAGCGCACATTGTTGGAAGTGCGCCGCCGCGGTTGGGCGCAATCGGTAGCGGAACGCGAACCGGGCGTAGCGAGCGTTTCCGCGCCGGTAAGGGACAGCACCGGGAGCGTGGTCGCGGCGGTCTCCGTTTCGGGCCCCATCGACCGCATGGGCCGCCGCCCGGGCGCTCGCTGGGCCGCGGACCTCCTGGCCGCCGCCGAAGCCCTCCAGTCCCGCCTCTGAGCACGCGCGCGGCCCGTCACCGACCGGATCGGTGACGGGCCGACGTCGTGTCCTGGAACGCACGAGAAAGCAGAAGACCCGCACCTGGATCAGGTGCGGGTCTTCTGAATGTAGCCCCGATGGGATTCGAACCCACGCTACCGCCTTGAGAGGGCGGCGTCCTAGGCCGCTAGACGACGGGGCCAGGAACTTTCTATTTACTTTGTCTTGCTGTCCTGCGGTGCGAGTAGCTTACCACACTCGGTTTACCACTTCGCAGCTGGGGTACCAGGACTCGAACCTAGACTAACTGAACCAGAATCAGTCGTGCTGCCAATTACACCATACCCCATTGGGTTCCCGGCCCGACTCCCCGTCCGTCCTGCTCAGGGGGCCACTCCGTTCCGCCGGAAGGAATACTAGACCACGGCCCCGGCGGAACGGAAATCGGGGTCACGCGGAGGCGGCCGAGAGCTCGCAGACCAGGAGTTCGGGCAGCTCAGCGAGGCTGCTGATAGCGGCGATGCCGGAGGGCAGCGCGCCCTCGCGCGGACCCTGGCGGTTCAGCCACACGCCCTTCATGCCCGCGTCACGCGCGCCGATCGCGTCGGCGTGCAGGCGGTCGCCGATGTGCACCGTGTCACTCAGCTCGACGCCCAGGTCGGCGCACGCGGTGTCGAAGATCACCCGGTCCGGTTTCGCGGCGCCGACCTCGCCCGCGATGAGGACCGTGTCGAAGTACTGGGCCAGCCCGAGCGAGGCGATCTTCACCCGTTGGTGGCGCCCCGAGGCGTTGCTCACGGCGGCCATGGGCAGACCGGTGGCCCGCAGCCACTCCAGGCAGGGCACCACGTCGGGGAACAGCCGCCAGCCGGACGCGAGGACTTCCTGCCGGAGCAGTTCCCGGCGGGTCGCCTCCTCCTGGTCCAGCTCCTCGCCCAGCGCCGCGAAGAAGGCGCGGGTCCGGATGTTCCGCATGGTCTCGTACTCGAGCTCGCCCGCGAGGAGGCGTTCGCAGTGCTCATCGGTGATGCGCTGCCACAGCGGCCAGGCGTCGGCGTTGCCGACCATCGCGGCCAGGGCGGCCCGGGACGAGGTGCTGTAGTCGACGAGGGTGTCGTCGACGTCGAGGCACACGGCCCGGATCTCGCCGGTTCTCCGAGGGGTGAAAGTCGGGGCTGCGGTTGTCACCCCGTGAGGCTAGGTGCGCTCACCCCTCGTCCGACTCGACCAGAGAGGTGATATCTAGGGGTTCTTGCACGGTCAAGCACCGCTGAATCGCCAGAAGGAACCAGTCAGATTGCCCCGAGCGCGCGGCGCAATCGCCCGATCGAGCGACTCCGACCCAGTAGTTCCAGGGATTCGTAGAGCGGCGGCGAGACGGTACGGCCCGTCACGGCGACCCGCACCGGGGCGTAGGCCTGGCGGGGTTTGAGCCCCAATCCGTCCACAAGCGACGCTTTCAGCGCGGCCTCGATCGCGGCGGCCGTCCACTCCGGAAGCGGCTCCAGGGCTCCGACGGCCGCCTCCAGCACGGGCCGGGCGTCCTCGCCGAGCGCCTTGGCCGCGGCGTCGTCCTCGGGGGCGAAGTCCCCCTCCGGCACGAACAGGAACCGCACCATCCCGGACGCTTCGGACAGCACCACCAGCCGCTCCTGCACCAGCGGCGCGACGCCCGACAGCACCGCGAGCTGCTCGGCCGTCGGCCGCGCCGGCAGCACGCCGTCCTTGACGAGGTGGGGCAGCACGCGGGCGAGGAAGTCCTCGACGGGCAGCGCGCGCAGGTGCGTGGCGTTGATCGCCTCGGCCTTCTTCAGGTCGAAGCGGGCCGGGTTGGGGCTGACCTTCTCCAGCTCGAACGCCTCGACCAGCTCCGCGACCGAGAAGACGTCGCGGTCGTCGGCGATGGACCAGCCCAGCAGCGCCAGGTAGTTCAGCAGGCCCTCGGGCACGAAGCCGCGGTCGCGGTAGCGGAACAGGTCCGACTGCGGGTCGCGCTTGGAGAGCTTCTTGTTGCCCTCGCCCAGCACGTGGGGCAGGTGCCCGAAGCGCGGTGTGGACGACGTCACGCCGATCCGGGTCAACGCCCGGTACAGCGCGATCTGGCGGGGCGTCGACGGGAGCAGGTCCTCGCCGCGCAGCACGTGCGTGATGCCCATCAGGGCGTCGTCCACCGGGTTCACGAACGGGTACAGCGGGTCGCCGTTGGCGCGCACCAGGACCGGGTCGGGCGTGCTGCCCGCCTTGAACGTGATCTCGCCGCGCACCAGGTCGACCCACGTGATGTCCTCGTCGGGCATCTTCAGGCGCAGCACCGGTTCGCGCCCCTCGGCGCGGAACGCGGCCTTCCGCTCCTCGGTGAGGCCGCGGTCGTGGCCGTCGTAGCCGAGCTTCGGGTCCTGGCCCGCGGCCTTGCGGCGCGCCTCGATCTCCTCGGCCGTGGAGAACGACTCGTACAGCTCCCCCGCCTCGAACAGGCGCTCGGCGATGTCGTCGTAGAGGTGTCGGCGCAGGCTCTGCCGGTAGGGCGCGTGCGGCCCGCCGACCTCGGGGCCCTCGTCCCAGTCGAGGCCGAGCCACCGCAGGGCTTCCAGGAGCTGGAGGTAGGACTCCTCGGAGTCGCGGGCCGCGTCGGTGTCCTCGATCCGGAAGACCACCTTGCCGCCGGCGTGGCGCGCGTACGCCCAGTTGAACAGGGCGGTGCGGACGAGCCCCACGTGCGGCGTGCCGGTGGGCGAGGGGCTGAAGCGGACGCGGACCCCGGGACCGGCCCCGGCGGGCGGAGCTGCTGATGCGCTCATGACCCGATCAGCGTATCCGGCTTGACCGCGGCCGCACGTCGGAGCATCCTGGTCTTATTCAACTGGTGTTGAAAACAGAGGGGTGGATCATGGAGCGGACAGGTGTCGTGGTCGTCGGGGGCGGCCCGGCGGGCATGGTGGCCGCGTTGTTGCTGGCCAGGGCCGGTGTCGAGGTGACAGTGCTGGAGAAGCACGGCGACTTCCTGCGCGACTTCCGCGGCGACACGGTGCACGCGTCGACGTTGACGCTGCTGGACGAGCTGGGCCTGGGGCCGTCGTTCGCCGAGGTGCCGCACCAGCTCGTGGACAAGGTGCAGGTGCTGCTGGACAGCGGCCCGCAGACGATGGGCGACCTCACCCGGCTCCCCGGGCCGCACAAGCACATCGCGTTCGTGCCGCAGTGGGACTTCCTGGACCTGCTCGCCGACGCGGGCAAGCGCGAGCCGATGTTCTCGCTGCGGATGAACACCGAGTTCACCGGCCTGGTCAGGAGCGGCGGCAAGGTGACCGGCGTCCGCTACCGCACGGCCGGCGGCGAGACCGGCGAGCTGGCGGCCGACCTGGTCATCGCGGCCGACGGGCGGCGCTCGCTGGTGCGGGAGCAGCTCGGGCTGCCGGTGCACGAGTTCGGCGCGCCGATGGACGTGTGGTGGTTCCGGCTGCCGCGCGATCCCGGCGAGCTCACCGGTGCCACCGGGCGGTTCACCCAGGGCCAGGCGATGGTGCTGATCCCCCGCGGCGACTACTTCCAGTGCGCGTACCTCATCCGCAAGGGCACCGACGAGCTGCTGCGGTCGGAGGGGGTCGCCGCGTTCCGGCAGCGGGTGGTGACGCTGGTGCCGTGGCTGGCGGAGCGGATGGGGACCGTCGAGTCGCTGGACGACGTGAAGCTGCTGGACGTCAAGCTCGACCGGCTGCGGCGCTGGCACGCCGACGGCGCGCTGTGCATCGGTGACGCGGCGCACGCCATGTCGCCCATCGGCGGCGTCGGCATCAACCTGGCGGTGCAGGACGCGGTGGCCGCCGCCGCGCTCGTCGCCGCGCCGCTGCGCCGCGGTCGGCTGAGCCCCGACGTGCTGGCGAAGGTGCGGCGCAGGCGGTGGCTGCCCACGGTGGTGACCCAGGCGCTCCAGCGGCGGATCCAGGACTCGTTCCTCAAGCCGACGCTCACGGGCACGCCGGCCGCCGCGCCGGGGCGTGCGCCGCTGCCGGTGCGGCTGATGGGGCGGTTCCCGTGGCTGCAAGGGGTGCCCGCGTACCTGGTGGCCATCGGGCTGCGGCCCGAGCACGCGCCGGAGTTCGCCCGGCGCGCGCCCGAGCGCATCGAACGGAGCTGACCCTCAGCGGTTGGTGACGGTGTTCGTCAGCGTGCCGAGGCCCTCGACGCTCACCGACACGGTCTGCCCGGCGGTCAGCGGGCCGACGCCGGCGGGCGTGCCGGTGAGGATCACGTCCAGCGGCCGCAGGGTCATCACCGAGGAGATGTACTCGATCAGCTCGGGGATGCCGTGCACCAGCAGCGAGGTGCGCGAGTCCTGCTTGACCACGCCGTCCACCTCGGTGCGGATGGCCACGTCGGACGGGTCGAACTCGGTCTCCACCCACGGCCCCAGCGGGCAGAACGTGTCGAAGCCCTTGGCCCGCGTCCACTGCCCGTCGGCCTTCTGCAGGTCGCGGGCGGTGACGTCGTTGGCGATCGTGTAGCCGAGGACGGACTGGCGGGCGCGGGCGGCGGGGATGTCCCGCCCGCCGACGCCGACCACGACGGCCAGCTCGCCCTCGAAGTCCACCCTCTCGGAGACCGCGGGCAGCTTGATGTCCGCGTTCGGCCCGATCACCGCGGTGTTGGGCTTGAGGAACATCAACGGGTTCTCGGGCACCTCGTTGCCCAGCTCGGCGGCGTGCTCGGCGTAGTTGCGGCCGATGGCCACGATCTTGGGCGGCAGGAACGGCGCCAGCAGGCGGACGTCGGCCAGCGGCCAGCGGCGGCCGGTGAACGTCGGGTTGGCGAAGGGGTCGTCGGCGATCTCGACGGCGGTGAGGTCGTCGCCGTCGCCTTCGATCGCGGCGAAGGCCAGGCCGTCGGGTTGGGCGATACGGGCAATGCGCACGGAGATCACCCTAACCGGCGGCTGGAATCGCCACCGTGCGTGCCTAGCGTCGGAGGGATGCGAACCCTGCTGCTCGTGCTGACCCTGCTCGTCGCCGCGGCCACCCCGGCGTGGGCGGCCGCGACCCCGCTGGAAGCCGGCACGCCCCTGTCCTCGTCCACCGGCCTGCGCTGCTCCAACGGCTTCAACGTCCGCGGGCACCTGCTGGTCCCGCCGGGGTGCGCGACCCTCGGCGGGATCGTCCGCGGGCCCGGCGGCGTGGACGTCGGCCCGGTCGTCGCGGTCAGGTCCACCTACTCCGTCGTCCGGATCGCAGACACCTCCGCGTGGGTCCAGCGGCCCACCATCGCCGGGTACACCGGCACCACGATCCGCGGCTCGGCCGAGACACCGGTCGGCGGCCAGGTGTGCGCGGCGGGCCGCACCACCGGTGTGCGGTGCGGCACCGTGCTGGCCAAGAACGTCACGGTCGACTTCCCCACCGGGGTGGTCTACGGGCTGACGCGCACGAACCTGTGCGTCGAGCCCGGCGACCAGTGGGCACCGCTGTTCACCGGCTCCCAGGCCCAAGGGCACGTGCTCGGCGGCAGCGGCAACTGCACCACCGGCGGCACGTCCTACTTCTACCCGATCAACCGGATCCTGGCCGAGGGGGGATTCACGCTGGTGACGGGCTGACCCGCATCGCCTTGTGCACGAGCGCGTCGCACAGGGCAAGCCAACTGGCCTCGACGATGTTGCCGTGCACGCCCACGGTGGTCCACTCGCGCTCGCCGTCGGTGGACTCCACCAGCACGCGGGTGACGGCGTCGGTGCCGTGGTGGTCGGTGAGGATGCGCACCTTGTAGTCGTTCAGCTCCACCGCGTCCAACCACGACAGGTGGGGCAGGAGCGCCTTGCGCAGCGCGGCGTCCAGCGCGTGCACCGGACCGTTGCCCTCGGCGGTGGCGATGACGCGCTCCCCGGCCACGTGCACCTTCACCGTGGCCTCCGCCACGATCCGGCCGTCCTGGTGGTGGTCGAGCACGACGCGGTACGACTCGAGCACGAACGGTGGCGTGTCCAGATCGGACAGCTCCGCCTTGAGCAGCAGTTCCAGGGAGGCGTCGGCGGCCTCGAACGACCAGCCGCCCGCCTCCAGGTCCTTGACCTTGCGCACCACGTTGGTGAGCGCGTCGGGCCGGCGGGTCAGGTCGATCCCGAACTCACGTCCCTTGAGCTCGAGACTGGCCCGACCCGCCATCTCGGTGACCAGCACCCGCATGTCGTTGCCGACGGTGTCCGGATCGATGTGGTTGTACAGCTCCGGGTCCACCTTGATCGCGCTCGCGTGCAGCCCCGCCTTGTGGGCGAAGGCCGACGACCCGACGTAGGCCTGGTGGGTGTCGGGTGCGATGTTCGCGATCTCGGCCAGCGCATGGGAGACCCGGGTGAGCTCGGCCAGCGACTCGTGCGGTAGCACCTGAAGGCCGAGCTTGGTCACGAGGTTCCCGACGACGGCGAACAGGTCCGCGTTGCCCGCCCGCTCGCCGTAGCCGTTCGCGGTGCACTGGACGTGGGTCGCCCCCGCCTGCACCGCGGCGATGGTGTTGGCCACCGCGCAGGACGTGTCGTCCTGGCAGTGGATGCCGACCCGGAAGCCCGTGCGGGCGACCACGTCGGCGACGGTCTCGGCCAGGCCCAGGGGCAACTGGCCGCCGTTGGTGTCGCACAGCACGACGACGTCCGCGCCACCCTCCACAGCGGACTCCAGCACCCGCAGCGCGGTGTCCGGGTCGAACGCGAAGCCGTCGAAGAAGTGCTCGGCGTCGAGGAAGACCCGGCGGCCCTCGCCGACCAGGTGCGCGACGGTGTCGCGGACCATCGCGCAGTTCTCCGCCACGTCGGTGCGCAAGGCCCGCTCGATGTGCCTGCGGTCGGACTTCGCGACCAGCGTCACGACCGGCGTCCGCGCCTCCAGCAAGGCCCTGACCTGCGCGTCTTCGTGGACCTTGACGCCCGCCTTGCGGGTCGAGCCGAACGCGACGAGCTGCGCGTGCTTGAGCGTGAGCTCCCCCTCGGCGGCGCGGGCGAAGAACTCCGTGTCCTTCGGCATGGCGCCCGGCCAGCCACCCTCGATGAAGCCGACGCCGAGCGAGTCGAGCAGGCGGGCGACGGCCAGCTTGTCGTTGACCGAGTAGGAGATGCCCTCGCGCTGGGCACCGTCCCGCAAGGTCGTGTCGAAGACGTGGAATGAATCGCCGAGGGGGGTCACGTGGGGGCTCCTAAGGATCTTGGAAAACAAAAAGACCCCCCGCAGGATGCGAGAGGTCGGCGCGTCGGGTGCTTCGAGGGAGCACTACCCGACGCGCTGGGAAATAATGATCGCGGTGTGGAGAGCCACGTCGCCGATGGTGCCACAACCCGTCCGCGGATACCAAGCCGCGGACGGGTCGTCTCACCCTATGGGTGGGCGCTATCGACCAAGAACCTGGCGAACGCCTCGATGGCGGCCGGGTTGCGCGGGCTCTCCACCAGGGCCGCGTAGGGCAGCACGAAGAACCTCTTGTGCCTGATGGCGGGCACGTCGGCGAGCGGCGGGTAGGACTCCAGGAACGCCCGCTTCCGGTCCGGTGTGGCCGCCTCGCCGTCGGCGTAGTCGTTGATCAGCACGACGTCCGGGGCGCGGTCCACGACGGCCTCCCAGCCGACCGTGGTCCAGCTGTCGTCCAGGTCGCCGAAGACGTTGTCGCCGCCCGCGTGGGCGATGATGTCGTGCGGCGCGGCGTTGCGGCCGGAGGTGAACGGCTGGTCGAGGCCGCTGTCGTAGAGGAACACCTTCGGGCGGTCCGGTCCGGCCAGTCGCTCCGCGTCGGAGACCTGCTTCCGGTAGCCGGCGATCAGCTCCTCGGCCCTGGCCTCGACCCCGAAGACCCGGCCGAGGTTGCGCAGGTCGGTGTAGAGGGCGTCCAGCGGTGGCATGATGCCGCGCTGCTCGCCCACGCCGTTGCGGCACGCCTCCGTGAGCTGGTAGGTGGCGATGCCGAGGTCCGCCAGGGCGTCCGGGGTGAAGCCGGTGGCCTCGGAGAAGCCGTAGTTCCAGCCGGCGAACACGAGATCGGCACCGGCGCCCTGGACGAGTTCCTTGGTGATCTGCTCGCCGAGGTTCGGCACCCGGTCGAAGTCCGCCTTCCACGGCGAGGAGGCGACGTCCCCCGCCTGCCCGCCGCCGATCACGTAACCGGCCATCCGGTCGCCCAGGCCGAGCGCGAACATGAGCTCGGTGATGCCGGTGTCGTTGGTGACCACACGGGACGGTCTCGCGTAGGCGACCTGCTGCCCGCAGTTGGTGACGGTGACCGTGCCGGTGGCGGCGGCGGGTGCGATGTGGGCGCCGCAGCCCGTCGTGAGGACCAGGGCGAGGGCGACGAGCTTCTTCACGGGTGGGGCTCCCTGTGGTCGAACAGCAGTTGGGGCACGCCGCTGACGGGGTGGCGCACGACGTGGGCGCGGACGTGGAAGACCTCGCCCAGCACCTCGGGGGTGAGCACGTCCTCCGGCGTGCCGCTGCGCACCACCCGGCCGTGGTCGAGCACGTGCAGGCGGTCGCAGTAGGCGGCGGCGAGGTTGAGGTCGTGCAGGACCGCGAGGACGGTCACGCCCAGGCCCCGGACCAGCCCGAGGACCGCGAGCTGGTGGCTGATGTCGAGGTGGTTGGTCGGCTCGTCCAGGACCAGCACCTTCGGCTGCTGGGCGAGGGCGCGGGCGATGAGGACGCGTTGCCGCTCGCCGCCGGACAGGCTCAGGAAGCCCCGGTGGGCGAGGTGGGCGGCATCCACTCGGGACAGTGCGTCGGCCACCACGTCGGCGTCGTGCTCGGGGGTGCCGCGGTGCGGGAGGCGTCCCATCGCGACGACCTCCGTGACGGTGAAGTCGAACTCGACGCGGCTGTCCTGGGTGAGCGCGGCGAGGTGCTCGGCGGTGTCGCGGACCCTGGCGCCGGCGATGTCCCGGCCGCCGACGCGGACCACTCCCCCGGACGGTCGCAGCGCCCGGTACACGCAGCGCAGCGTGGTGGACTTGCCGCTGCCGTTCGGGCCGACGATGCCGTGCACCTCGTGGTCCGGGGCGTGCAGGTCGATGCCGTGCAGGATGCCGTCGACGGTGACGTCTTCGAGTCGGACGTCCATCAGCGACCGCCGAAGACGTAGCCGCGGCGGCGCATCAGCAGGATGAAGCACGGCACGCCCAGCGCGGCCGTGATGACGCCCAGCGGCAGTTCCTCGGGCGCGGCGAGCAGGCGGGCGGCGACGTCGACCCAGATGAGGAAGCACGCGCCCGCGAGCGGTGCCACGGCGAGCACCTTGCGGTGGTCCGCGCCGACCGTGAGGCGGACCAGGTGCGGCAGCATGAGGCCGACGAACCCGACCGCGCCGCTGACCGCGACCAGCACGCCGGTCATGGCGGCGGTGACGCCGAACAGCGCCTTGCGGGTGCGGGGGACGTCGATGCCGAGGGTGGTGGCGGTCTCGTCGCCCATCGAGAGGGCGTTGAGGTGCTTGGCGCGGGTCAGGAGGTAGGCGGTGCCCGCCGCGGTGACGGCGGCCGCGATCGGCAGTGACGTCCACGTGACGCCGCCGAGGCTGCCGAGCAGCCAGAACATCGCGGCCCGGGCGGTCTCGCCGCGCGGCGACCGGAAGACCAGCAGCATGGCGACGGCCGAGAAGCCGTAGGCCAGGGCGGTGCCGGTGAGGACCAGGCGCAGCGGGGTGAGGTCGCGGCCCGTGACGACGTAGACCAGGGCCATGGCGGCGAGGGCGGCGAGGAACGCGGCCGCGGACAGGGCGTAGATGCCGAGTGAGGCGAACAGGCCCGTAGTGACGACGGCGGTCGCGCCGACGCTCGCGCCGGAGGAGATGCCCAGCACGTACGGGTCGGCGAGGGCGTTGCGGACCACGGCCTGGATGGCGACGCCGACCGCGGACAGCCCCGCGCCGACCACGGCGGCGAGCAGCACGCGGGGCAGGCGGATGTCCCAGACGATCCGGTAGGGGCCCGCTTCGGCGGCGTCGACCGTGCCGCCGGTGAGCGCGGCGGCGAGGTGGCGGAGGACGTCTGCGAACGGGACGCGCACCGGTCCCAGCGCGACGCCGGCGACGACCGAGGCGGCCAGGACGGCGGCGAGGACCAGGCACAGGGCCGCGGTGGGCGGGCGGCGCGGTGTCGGCGGCGACGGGCGCGCCTGGCTGCTGGTGGAGGTCACCGGTCGCCTTCCGGACGGGTGGTCCCGACCGGCCGGCCGCACCCGCTCGTGGCAGGCCGGCGCACCCGTCCCGCAGACCACGGCAGGAGTTGGAGCTTCTTCCCACCGCCCGCGGGTGATCGGGCTCGCCGAGCGTGGTGCTCGGCCTACCGTTGCGGGTCAGCGCCGGACTTCGACCGGACTTCCCCCACGGGCGGCTCCGGCGACCCTACGGTCCCGTGACGCGTCAGGGCCACCACGACACCGCCGTGGTGGCCCTGATCACTACCGCAACCGCGAGAGTCCTACGTTCAGCGGCCGAGAGTCCTACGTTCGGACTGGCCGAGTTCAACGCTCAGGTCCGGTCACCTGGCTCCTGAGCGTTGAACTCGGGTGTTCTGAACGTAGGACTCTCGCGTTCCGAACGTAGGACTCTCGCGTTCTGGAGGTAGGACTCGCGCGGGGTTTAGGCGGTTCGGACGTTGGAGGAGACGAGAGCGGCCAGGCGGTCGCCCACCGCGTAGGTCGCGCCCGGCGACGAGTGGTCACGAGTCGCCAGGTCGAACGCCACCGACGCCTCGATCCGGCGCGCCGCCTCCGACTCGCCCAGGTGGTCGAGCATCAGGGCGACGGAGAGGACCGCCGCCGTCGGGTCGGCGATGCCCTGGCCCGCGATGTCCGGCGCGCTGCCGTGCACCGGCTCGAACATGCTCGGGTTGCGCCTGGTCACGTCGAGGTTGCCCGACGCCGCCAGCCCGATGCCGCCGGTCACGGCCGCCGCCAGGTCGGTCAGGATGTCGCCGAACAGGTTGTCCGTCACGATCACGTCGTACCGGCCCGGGTCGGTGACCAGGTGGATCGTCGCCGCGTCCACGTGCTGGTAGGCCACCGTCACGTCCGGGTGCTGCAACGACACCTCCTCCACCACGCGCGACCACAGCGACCCGGCGTGCGTGAGCACGTTGGTCTTGTGCACGAGCGTGAGGTGCTTGCGCGGCCGGTTCGCGGCCCGGGAGAACGCGTCGCGCACCACCCGCTCCACGCCGAACGACGTGTTGATCGACACCTCGGTCGCGATCTCGTGCGGCGTGTCCTTGCGGAGCAGGCCGCCGTTGCCCGCGTACAGCCCCTCCGTGCCCTCACGCACCACCACCATGTCGATCTCCGGCGGGTCGGCGATCGGGCTGCGGACACCGGGGTAGAGCCGGGCCGGGCGCAGGTTCACGTGGTGGTCGAGCTCGAACCGGAGCCGCAGCAACAGGCCGCGTTCCAGGATTCCGCTGGGCACCGACGGGTCGCCCACGGCGCCGAGCAGGATCGCGTCGTGCTGGCGGAGTTCCCCGAGCACGGACTCCGGCAGCAACTCACCTGTGGCGTGCCAGCGCGCCGCGCCGAGGTCGTAGCGGGTGATCTCAGCCGCTGGAACGACCTCACCGAGCACCTTCAGGGCCTCGGCGACGACCTCGGGCCCGATCCCGTCTCCTGGGATCACTGCGAGCCGCATCCACACACCTCCCAGGTATCAGTCCCATTGCACGGGACTAGTTTCCATTGCGAAAGGCTACCGGTCCGAAGCGGTGAAACCGCACTCGGAACACCCCTCCGTGGCCATATCTCCCGGACTGCGGGACACCCGAACGGTTCAGTGCCCCCGTTCGGTCGTCACCCGATGCGCGTAAACGGCTCTGGCCGGCCGGGGGAGTCCCCGACCGGCCAGAGCGGTGCACGACGATCAGCCCACGGAGTGGGAGGCGGGGCTCGGGCGCGCCTGCGCCCGGACCCTCACCACGTCCGCCTTGTCACCCGAGGCGTTGTGGTGGTGCAGGACCAGCAGGCTGTCCGCACCGTCGGCCGCGGCCGACGCCGCGTCGTGGTTGACCACGAGAGCGGTGCCCGGACGCGCCTGGTAGGACAGCGCCGGGTCGCCGCCGCCCTGGACGGACAGGCCCGGCTTGAGCGGGTCGAACGACAGCGTGCCCGGGATCGAGTCGATCAGGCCGTTGGACGTGCCCGGAGCGACGTAGAACCCGGCCACGCCGACCGCGTAGCCGATCCGCGAGGTGTCCGCGGACGGGTCGATGCCCAGCGCCGACAGCAGCACCGGCAAGACCACCACGTTCGTGTCGAACACGTTCGTGTCGACGTCGCCGAACTGGCCGTTCACGCCCTGCAGGTCGACCGTGTCGCCGGTGCTCAGGTCGACCGTGGCCGCGACCAGCAGGTCGGTGTCGGTCAGCTTGGTCGCGTAGACCTCGTAGTCGAACGCGCCGTCACCGTTGGTGTCGATGTCGACGAACGGGATGGTGTTGCTGCCCAGGTTGTACCAGTTGCCCCAGGTGGCGAGGCCGAACGCGAGCATCGCGTTCTCCGGCGTGCCCTGCGCCTTGGCCAGCGGGGCGGTCGAGGCCGCGCCGACGTAGCGCAGGTCGCCGCCCTTGGCGGTGTTGTTCAGCACGCAGTTGGTGGTGACGTTGCGGCGGCAGTCCGGCAGCCGGGGCGAGGACGCCTGCAGCTCCAGCACGCTGACCAGCGACTGGTAGGCGCCCTGGTTGACGGCCCGACCGGTCAGGTTCAGCACGCCCTGGCCGTCGCGGTTCACCCGCACGCTGTTGGCCACGTTGATGTCGGCCACCGGCTTCGGCGCGGAGTACACCGGCACCCGCAGCGCGACCGACGAACCGGACTTCGGCGTGAGCACGACCCGGCCCGACGCGTCGGCCAGGTACTGGCGCGGCACGTCGAGGTGGGTCGGCTCGACCGTCGGGTCGACGGTCTTGCGCAGCGCCTTCGGGTCGTCGATCTTCAGCGTGACGGCGATCTTGGCGATGCCGCGCGGGCTGAGCCGCACGGTGGTGGCGGACAGCTCGTAGCGCACGCCCGGGATCTGGGTCAGCGCCTCGTAGCCCACGGTGTAGTCCACCCACTTGGTGGACTTGTTGACCACCTTGATGGTCTTGGTGAGGCTGACCGGCGCGGCCACCTCGACCGTGCCGAAGGACGCGGACACCGCGCCCGGGTCGTCCTGCACGTAGGCGAGGACCTGGTTCTCGACCGCGGCCTTGCCGTCGACGCGGCCGGCGCCGACGCGGTTGGGCGCGTAGGTCTTGCCGTCGGCCTTCACGTCGTGGCCCGCGGTGTTCATGACCGCGGCCTTGACCTCTTCCGGCGTCCAGTCCGGGTGGACCTGGCGCACGAGCGCCGCGATGCCGGTGATGTGCGGTGCGGCCATCGACGTGCCCGAGTTGACCATCGTCTTGTTGCCCGAGCCGACCAGCGCCGAGGCGATGGTGTCACCGGGGGCGGCCACGTCCGGCTTCACGACCGGGCCGCGCACGCCGCGCGAGGTGAACGAGCTCGGGGTGTCGCTGATCGACGGGTCGAACGTGGGCAGCGAGGTGCGCAGGTCGCCCGCCTGGTGGACCACCAGCGTGCCCGCGGCCAGCGCCGGGCGCAGCGCGGCGGTCGCCGAGCCGGTGAACTGGAACACCGGGATCACCGCGTTGCCGGAGATGCCCGCGTTGAAGTGCTCCAGGTTCGAGGAGAACACCGCGCCGACGGCGCCCGCGGCGGTGGCGTTGTTGGTTCGGCCGGCCGAGCCGCAGCGACGCGTGGCGTCGTTGTCGTCCCACTCCAGCCACACCATCTTGCCCGCGACGGCGGCCTTGTCCGCGGCCGAGAACGGCAGGCAGCCGTCCTTGTTGGCCGCGTCGCTCATCGCCACGACCGGGGCGGTGACGTCCAGGCCCTCGTAGTCGAAGGCCACGCTGTACTGGCCGGGCTTGCGGCCCGCCGAGCCGGCCGGGGCGGTCACCTCGACCGCGTCGCGCAGCACGTAGGAGTCGCGGACGCTGGCCACGGTCAGCGACTCGGGGGTGCTGCCCGGCGAGCCGCCGATGTCGTACAGGTCGCCGCCGTTGCCCGCGGAGAACACGGTCAGCACGCCGGAGGCGTTGAGCTTGCGCACGAACAGGCTGTCCGGGTCGTCCGGTGCGCCGTAGTCCGAGCCGAGCGAGAGGTTGACCACGTCGAGGTGGTCGGAGAAGTCGCCGTCGCCGTCGGGGTCGAGCGCCCAGTCCAGGGCCTGCGCGGTGACGTTGGTCGAGCCCTCGCAGCCGAACACCTTCAGCGCGTACAGCAGGGCCTTCGGCGCGGTGCCGGGGCCGATGCGCATGGCGTCGAGCGCCGCGGGGGTGAGCTTGGTGTAGTCGCCCTTGAAGGTGCTGCCGTCGGCGTTGACGCCGAAGCCCGCGGCGGTGCCGGCGACGTGCGAGCCGTGGCCGTTGCAGTCCAGCGGGTTCGGGTCCGGCTTCGGGGTGTTGATCGCCGGGTCGTCGCTCTCGCCGTCGTAGGCGTTGCCGACGAAGTCGTAGCCGCCGACCACCTTGGCGGTCGGGAAGTACGAGGCGTCGACCTTGGTCTCGTCGATCGCCTTGAACGCCTCGATGGTGCCGGGGCCCGCGAAGTCGCTGTGGGTGTAGTCGATGCCCGTGTCGATGATGCCGATGCGGGTGTCGTCACCGAGCTTGCCGTACTCCTGCCACGCCTTGAGCGTGTTCGTCAGCTGCACGGCGGTGGAGTTCTGCCGGCTCTTCGGCACCACGGTGCGGACGGACTTCACGTCCGCGCGCTGGGCCAGCTCGCGCACCTTGGTGGCGTCGGCCTGGACGACCACGCCCGGCACGCCGTTGGCGGTCCGGTACAGCTCCTTGGTGGCGGAGTCCTTGCCCCGCAACGCACCCACGACCTGGTCGGTGACCCGACCGGTGTCGTTCCTGGTCGCCTTGGCGGCGTCCTTGGCCTGCTGCTTGGTCGCGCCCTGGCTGGTCTTCTCGGCGAACGCGTCGACGGCCGGCTTGGCCTCCAACTCCACGAACGCGGTGACCCTGCCCTTGGCGGCCGACAGCCGGTCGGACACCTTCAACTGCAACTTGCCCGCATCCAGCCCGCGCGCGTTCGCGACGGACGGCGCCAGTGGATCTTCCGCGGCCAGCGCGGTACCGGCGGTGGAACCGGCGACGAGTATCGCGGCCAGCACCGGTACGGCAGATCTGGCGACAACGCGAGATCGGCTCACAACGTGCCCCAAGCGAGGTCGGATTCGACCGGGCAGGCAGCGTCGTCCAATGAGGGAACTGCCCGCGTGGTGCCGTGCCCTCTACGACACCGGGTCAACCTCGTGGGAGGAACCTAATCGCTCGGTCGAGCTGATCAGTTAGCCCGAACGAGTGATGGCAACCACAGTTTTGACAACTAACGGTTAAGTGTCACACCGCCGAGACCTGCAGCGATATACACCGGCAGGTCTCGGCGGCGTTACTCCGTTCCAGGGACCTTCGGTCAGTCGAAGTTGACCGAGCGCACCGTGCGGGCGCCGACGGCCGCGCCGATCGGGTCGAGCACCGCGGTGTCCACCGGGCGGTCGACGCGCAGCAGCATGAACGCGTCCGCGCCGTCCTTGGTCTGGCTGATCTGGGCGGCCTCGACGTTCACGCCGGCCTCGCCGAGCAGGGTGCCGACGGTGCCCATCACGCCCGGCCGGTCCGGGTACTCCAGCAGCAGCACGTTGCCCTCGGCGCGCAGGTCGAAGCCGCGGCCGTTGACGCCGACCAGCTTCTCGACCTGGTCCAGGCCCGCGAGCGTGCCGGACACCGTGATGACCGCGCCGTCGGCCTGCACCGCGCGCACCGTGACGAGGCTGCGGTGGTTGGCGCTCTCCGGCTCCTTCACCAGGTCGACGCTCACGCCGAGCGAGGTGGCCAGCGCCGGGGCGTTGACGAAGGTGACCTGCTCCTCGACCACGCTGGAGAACACGCCGCGCAGCGCGGCCAGCGGCAGCACCGCGACGTCCTCGTTGGACAGTTCGCCGCGCACCTCGACGGTGACGCTGGTCGGGGCCTTCGCGCTCAGCGCGGCGACCACCGTGCCCAGCTTCTGCACCAGCGGCAGGTACGGGCGGACCTCCTCGCCGACCACGCCGCCGCCCTGCACGTTCACCGCGTCCGGCACGAAGTCGCCCGCCAGCGCGAGCAGCACCGACTTGGCCACGTCCGTACCCGCCCGGTCCTGCGCCTCGGTGGTCGACGCGCCCAGATGCGGGGTGACGACGACGTTCGGCAGCCCGAACAGGGGGCTCTCGGTGGTGGGCTCGGTGGAGAACACGTCGATGCCCGCGCCGCCGACCTGGCCCTCCTTCACGGCCTCGGCCAGCGCCTCCTCGTCCACCAGGCCGCCGCGGGCGGCGTTGACGATGATCACGCCGCGCTTGGCCTTGGCCAGCTGCTCGGCGCCGATCAGGCCCTTGGTCTCCGGGGTCTTCGGCAGGTGGATCGAGATGAAGTCGGCGCGCTCCAGCAGCTCCTCCAGCGTCACCAGCTCGATGCCGAGCTGCGCGGCGCGGGCGGCGCTGACGTACGGGTCGTAGGCGATGAGCGTGGTGCCGAAGGCGGCGATGCGGGCCGCGAACAGCTGGCCGATCTTGCCGAGGCCGACCACGCCGACGGTCTTGCCCTGGACCTCGACGCCGTTGAACTTGCTGCGCTTCCACTCGTGGTTCTGCAGCGTGGCGTGCGCGGCCGGGATCTGGCGCGCGGTGGACAGCAGCAGCGCGACCGCGTGCTCGGCGGCGCTGACGATGTTCGAGGTGGGCGCGTTGACGACCATGACGCCGCGCTCGGTGGCGGCGGGCACCTCGACGTTGTCCAGCCCGACGCCCGCGCGGGCGACGACCTTGAGCTTGGTGGTGGCCTTGAAGACCTCGGCGTCCACCTTGGTGGCGGAGCGGACCAGGAGGGCGTCGGCGTCGGCGACGGCTTCGAGCAGCGCGGGACGGTCGGTGCCGTCGACGTGGCGCACCTCGATGCCATCACCGAAGACGTCGAGAACGGACGGTGCGAGCTTCTCGGCGATGAGGACAACGGGCTTGGTCACGGACGTCGCTCCCGGTGGTGTGAACGGGTGGGGAGCGCGGGGCCGTCGAGCAGGTCGTCACCCGCGCCGGCCGGCCACGGCAATGTGTCCGGGTTGTTAACGAGCATAGTCAGCGCCCACCCGGCGCCCGTCACCCGGGTGTCCCGTTTCACCTGCTGGAACCCGGTACGCGCGTCCTACTTGGACCCGCTCGCCGTCGTGTGCGACGAACCGGTCATAGCGGGCGCGGGAGGTCTCGCCGCGGTCACCGGAACCGGCCCCCCGTGGTTCCGGTTTCCCGCGTCCACACCGGTCTGCTTGGCTCGACCACCATGGGAACGTGGATCGACGTCGCGGACGGCGTGCTGGTGCGGCGGTACGAGGAGTTGGACCTGTCGGTCGGTCTCGTGGTCGGCGGCGAGTCGTGCCTGGTCGTGGACACCGGCGGTGACGCCGGGCAGGGCGCGGAGCTCGCCTCCGCCGTGCGGGAGGTGACGCCGCTGCCGTGGCAGGTGGCGCTGACCCACTCCCACTTCGACCACAGCTTCGGCACCGAGGTCTTCGCGCCCTGCGCGGTGTGGGCGCACCGGCGCTGCCACGCCGACCTGGTGGCCACCGGCGAGCAGCAGCGCGAGAAGTGGGCGAGGCGCTACCGGGAACGCGGCGAGGTCGAGGTCGGCGATCGGATCGCGGCCGTGCGCCTGGTCCTGCCCGACCACCTGGTCGACGACCACGCGGAGCTGGACCTCGGCGGACGCCGCGTGGAGCTGCGGCACTTCGGGCCCGCGCACTCCGACCACGACCTGGTCGTGCACGTCCCGGACGCGGGCGCGGTGTTCGCGGGCGACCTCGTGGAGCACGGCCCGCCGCCGCAGTTCGGCGACGCGTTCCCCCAGGGCTGGCCGGTCGCGCTGGACGGCGTCCTCGCGCTCGGCGCGCCGATCGTCCTGCCCGGCCACGGCGACCCGGTGGACCGCGACTTCGTCCGGGACCAGCGCGCGGAACTGGCGCTGGTCGCCGAGCTGTGCCGGCAGGTCGCCGCCGGGACGCTGGACGCGGAGCAGGCCGTCGCGCGCTCGCCGTACCCCGAGGAGTTCACGGTGGCGGCGCTCGCGCGGTGACGTCGTCCGGAGCGAACGGATCACCACCGGTGACGTGCGGGTCTTGCGGGACCCACGCCGTTCGACCATTCCCATAAAGTGTGAATATAAGAATGTTATGCTTTGGGCATGAGCCGTCAAGCCACCGCTCCCGGCGCGTCCGCCGCCATCGGGGCGGCCCTCTACGGCCTGGCCACCAGGGCCGCGAGACGCCTGCCCCGGGACATGAGCCTGACGTCCGCCGCCACCCTGGCCACCCTGGACCGGACCGGTCCGCGGCGCATCACCGACCTGGCCGCGGTCGAGGGCGTCACCCAGCCCGCGATGACCGCCCTGGTCCGGGTGCTGGAGGAGGCCGGCCTGGTCGAGCGACGGGGCGATGCGTCCGACAAGCGGGTCACGCTCGTGTGCCTGACCGAGGCCGGCGCCTCCTACGTCCGGAGCCGGCGGCAGGCGGGCGTCCAGGCGTTCGAGCGGTTGATCGGCGAGCTCACCGACGACGAGGTCGAGGCGCTGGCGGCGGCCCTCCCGGCGCTGGAACACCTGGCGGAGCTCGAGAGCCGGGACCGCGAAGGGCCGAAGCGGTGACCGCGCAGCCGGTCGCGGGGTCCCGGTGAGGGCGTTCCCGGTGGCGCGCTCCGAGGTGCGGCTGCTGGTCCCCGCGCTGGTGTTCATCGCCCTGGTCGTGGCGGCGGTCGCCAGCCTCGGGACGCCGCTCATCACCAGCGTGGCGACCTCGTTCCACGTCTCGCTCGGCAGCGCGCAGTGGACGCTGACCGTCGCGCTGCTCAGCGGCGCCGTCGCCACGCCGGTCCTGGGCAGGCTCGGAGCCGGCCCGCACCGGCGGGCCACGATCCTCGCCACGCTGGCGGTCGTCGTCGCCGGCAGCGCGCTCACCGTGCTGCCGCTGCCGTTCGCGTGGCTGCTGGCGGGCAGGGCGGCCCAGGGCATCGGGCTCGGGCTGACGGCGCTGATGATGGGCGTGGCCCGGGACCACCTCCCCGAGGAGCGCAGCGCGGCCGTGATCGCCCTGATCTCGGTCGTCTCGATCATCGGGGCCGGCATCGGCTACCCGCTGGCCGCACTGCTCGCCGAGCTCGGCGGGGTACGGGCCGCCTACGGCCTCGGCCTGGTCGTCACCTCCGCCGCCCTCCTGACCGCGTGGCGCTCCGTGCCCGAAGCCCCCGGAGGCCGCTCCGCCCGCGTGGACGTGGCAGGCGCGGTCGTCCTGGCCGCCGCGCTGCTCCTGGTGCTGCTCCTCGCCGGCGAACGGACCCTGTGGACCCGGCACCTCGCCGTGGCGGCCGGCCTAGCCGTCGTCGCGGTGGCGCTGCTGGGCGTCTGGGCCGTCATCGAGCTGCGCACCACGACGCCGCTGGTCGACGTGCGGGCGGTGCGGCACCCGGCGGTCGCCGGGGCGAACCTCGCCACGTTCGTCGGCGGGATCGGCATGTACCTCCTGCTCACGCTCATCACCCGGTACGCGCAGACGCCGCACGGAGCCGGCTACGGCTTCGGCCTGACGACCTTCGTCGCCGGGCTGGTCCTCGTCCCGTTCTCGGTGCTGGGGTTCGTCGCCGGCAAGCTCACGCCGCGCGTCCGGGCGCGGATCGCCGACCCCCTGCTCCTGGCCGGCAGCGCCGTCGTGGTCGGCGGCGGGTTCGCCCTGTTCGCGGTGGCCCGGTCGGACCTGGCCGAACTGTTCGCGGCGATGGGCGTGCTCGGCTTCGGCGTCGGCGGCTTCTCGGCCGCGATGCCCGGCGTCATCCTGGCCGTCACCGCCAAGAGCGAGACGTCGAGCGCCATGAGCGTCAACTACGTCGTCCGCAGCGTCGGGTACTCCCTGGGCAGCGCGATCGGCGGCCTGGTCCTCGCCGCGGGCACCGGCCCCGGCCACCTCTTCCCCGACGACAGCGCCTACACCACCGCGGCGCTGGTCGGCCTCGGCGCCATGGCGATCACGACGCTGACCAGCCTCGCGCTCGCCCGCCGACGCTCGTCCGGGACCGTCCCGCAAGTCGAACGCACTCATCACGACACTGGAGGTTCCATGCCCAAGGGCTACTGGGTCAGCGTCTACCGCACCATTTCGGACCCGGAGAAGCTGGCTGCCTACAACGAGCTGGCCCGTCCGGCCGTCCAGGCCGGGGGCGGTCGGGTCCTCGTCCGCGGCGGTCGGGTCGTGGCGCACGACGCCGGGATCGCCGAGCGCACCGTCCTGATCGAGTTCGACAGCTTCGAGCAGGCCGTCGCGGCGCACGAGAGCGCGGCCTACCAGGAGGCGCTGGCCGCCCTCGCCGACGGCGTCGAGCGCGACTTCCGCATCGTCGAGGGCATCGACTGACCGAAGTGACGTCGCCTCAGGCTCCCCCGGGACGTGGTGCCCGTGGTCCCGGGGAGCCCGCGAACGGCTACCACGGCTCGTCGAACTCGCCGTCCTTCACGCCGAGGATGAACGCCTCCCACTCGGCGGGCGTGAAGACCAGGACCGGGCCGTCCGGCTGCGCGGAGTTGCGCATCGCCGTGTACGTCACGCCGTCGGTGTGCTCGACGAACGCGATCTCGACGTGCTCCTCCTCGTCCTCGGCGCCCTCGTCGCTGCGGATCCACTCGGCTCCGCTGAGGTCGAGGTTGCCCCGGACGTGGGCCTTGTCGTCGTAGATGGGCGCGCTGTCGGTCATGGGCCTAGGTATACCGGGGCCCGCGGTCGAAACCGCGGGCCCCGCCGAAAAAACCGCTGATCTTACGCCGTTTCGGTGATGGGGCGGTCGACCCAGGACATCAGGCCGCGCAGCTTCTTGCCGACCTCCTCGATCGGGTGCTGCTCGCCTTCCTGCTGCAACTTCTTGTAGTTGCCGCGGCCGGCGTCGTCCTCGTTCACCCACTCGGTGGCGAAGGTGCCGTCCTGGATCTCACCGAGGATCTTGCGCATCTCCTCCTTGACGCCCGGCGTCACCACGCGCGGACCGCGGGTGAGGTCGCCGTACTCGGCGGTGTCGGAGATCGAGTAGCGCATGCGGGCGATGCCGCCCTCGTACATGAGGTCCACGATGAGCTTGAGCTCGTGCAGGCACTCGAAGTAGGCGACCTCGGGCGCGTAGCCGGCCTCGGTCAGCACCTCGAAACCGGCCTGCACCAGCGCGGACGCGCCACCGCAGAGCACGGCCTGCTCACCGAACAGGTCGGTCTCGGTCTCCTCCTTGAACGTCGTCTTGATGACGCCCGCGCGCGTGCCGCCGATGCCCTTGGCGTAGGACAGCGCCAGCGCCTGCGCGTTGCCGGAGGCGTCCTGCTCGACCGCGATCAGCGCGGGCACGCCCTTGCCGTCGACGAACTGGCGGCGCACCAGGTGGCCCGGCCCCTTCGGCGCGACCATGGCGACATCCACATTGGACGGCACGGTGATCAGGCCGTAGCGGATGTTGAAGCCGTGGCCGAAGAAGACCGCGTCGCCGTCCTTGAGGTTCGGCGCGATGTCGTTGGCGTAGATGTGCCGCTGGGCGGTGTCCGGCGCCAGGATCATGATCAGGTCCGCCTCGGCGGAGACCTCGGCGGGGGTGCCGACGGGCAGGCCCTCCTCCTCGGCCTTGGCGCGGGACTTGGAGCCCTCGGGCAGGCCGATCCGGACGTCGACGCCCGAGTCGCGCAGGCTCAGCGCGTGCGCGTGGCCCTGGCTGCCGTAGCCGATGACCGCGACCTTGCGCCCCTGGATGATGCTCAGGTCGGCATCGTCGTCGTAGAAGATCTCGACGCTCACTGGTGGTACTTCCTTCCTCGGAACTGGAAAATCAGCGCACCGCGGTCGCGGTGATGGAGCGGGCGCCACGGCCGATGGCGACCATGCCGGACTGGACGATCTCGCGGAGCCCGTACGGCTCCAGCATCCGCAGCAGCGCGTCGAGCTTCTCAGACGTGCCGGTGGCCTCGACGGTGACCGCCTCCGGGGAGACGTCGACGACCTTCGCGCGGAACAGCTGCACCGTCTCGAGCACCTGGCTGCGCACCGTGGCGTCGGCGCGCACCTTGACGAGCAGGAGCTGCCGCTGGACCGACGCGGCGGGCTCCAGCTCCACGATCTTGATGACGTTGATGAGCTTGTTGAGCTGCTTGGTGACCTGCTCCAGCGGCAGCTCCTCGACCGACACCACGATGGTCATCCGGGAGATGTCCGGGTGCTCGGTGCGGCCGACGGCCAGCGACTCGATGTTGAAGCCGCGCCGCGAGAACAGGCCCGCCACACGCGCGAGGACACCGGGCTTGTCCTCGACCAGAACGCTCAGGGTGTGCCTAGTCATCTCGTCACTCGTCCTCGTCGAACAGCGGGCGGATGCCGCGCGCGGCCATGATCTCGCTGTTGCCGGTGCCGGCGGCCACCATGGGCCACACCTGGGCGTCCTTGCCGACCACGAAGTCGATGACGACCGGCCGGTCGTTGATCTCCATGGCCTTCTGGACGACCGCGTCGACCTCCTCGCGCGACTCGGCGCGCAGGCCGGCGCAGCCGTAGGCCTCGGCGAGCAGCTTGAAGTCGGGGATGCGGTGCTTGTGCGTGCCCAGGTCGGTGCTGGAGTAGCGCTCGCCGTAGAACAGGGTCTGCCACTGGCGGACCATGCCCAGGTTGCCGTTGTTGATGACGGCGACCTTGATCGGGATGCCCTCGATGGCGCAGGTGGCCAGCTCCTGGTTGGTCATCTGGAAGCAGCCGTCGCCGTCGATCGCCCACACCTGGACATCCGGCATGCCCGCCTTCGCGCCCATCGCGGCGGGCACCGCGTAGCCCATCGTGCCCAGGCCGCCGGAGTTGATCCACGTGCGCGGGCGCTCGTACTTGACGAACTGCGCCGCCCACATCTGGTGCTGGCCGACGCCCGCGGTGAACAGGGTGTCCGCCGGGGTCAGCGCGCCGATCCGCTCGATGACGTACTGCGGCGACAGCGTGCCGTCCTCGGGCCAGTCGTAGCCGAGCGGGAACGTCTCGCGCAGCGCGTCGAGCTGCTCCCACCACGGCGCCAGGTCGACCGTGCGGGCCGTGTTCTCCTTCTCCGCCCGGACCGCGTCGACCAGCTCGCTGATGATCTCCTTGCAGTCGCCGACGATCGGGACGTCCGCGCGGCGGTTCTTGGAGATCTCGGCCGGGTCGATGTCGGCGTGCACGACCTGCGCGTCCGGCGCGAACGTGGACAGCTGGCCGGTGACCCGGTCGTCGAACCGCGCGCCCAGGGCGATCAGCAGGTCCGACTTCTGCATCGCGGCGACCGCCGAGACCGTGCCGTGCATGCCGGGCATGCCCAGGTGCAGGGGGTGCGAGTCGGGGAACGCGCCGCGCGCCATCAGCGTGGTCACCACCGGGATGCCGGTGGACTCGGCCAGCTCCAGCAGCTCGGGCGAGGCGTCGGCCTTGATCACGCCGCCGCCGACGTACAGGACGGGGCGGCGGGCCGCGGCGATCAGCTTCGCGGCCTCGCGCACCTGCTTGCCGTGCGGCCGGGTCGTCGGCCGGTAACCGGGCAGGCGCAGCTCCGGCGGCCAGGAGAACGAGGTCATCTCCTGGAGCACGTCCTTGGGGATGTCCACCAGGACGGGGCCGGGTCGGCCCGTGGAGGCCAGGTGGAACGCCTCGGCGATGGCGCGCGGGATGTCCGCGGCGTCGGTGACGAGGAAGTTGTGCTTGGTGATCGGCATCGTGATGCCGCAGATGTCGGCTTCCTGGAACGCGTCGGTGCCGATCAGCGGGCGGGACTGCTGGCCGGTGATGGCGACCACCGGGACGGAGTCCATGTTGGCGTCGGCGAGGGGCGTGACCAGGTTCGTCGCGCCGGGTCCCGAGGTCGCCATGCAGACCCCGACCTTGCCGGTGGCCTGGGCGTACCCGGTGGCGGCGTGGCCCGCGCCCTGCTCGTGGCGGACCAGGATGTGGCGCACCTTGGTGGAGTCGAGGAGCGGGTCGTAGGCAGGCAGGATCGTGCCGCCGGGAATGCCGAAGACCACTTCGCAGCCCACTGCCTCCAGCGAGCGGACGAGGGACTGGGCACCGGTCACGCGGATGGGAGCGCCGCTCGGCGGGGCCGGTTTCGGCCGCGGTCCAGGGCGGGGCGACGACGACTCTCCGGGAGCCGGTCGCGAGGTTGCGCTGGTCATCTGTCTGCCTCGTGGGTAAGGAGAATGCACGGTCCGGGCACGAAAAAACCCTCGCCAACCCGAACGGGTCGTACGAGGGTCGCGCGTCGACGCAAGCTCGAATGCCTAGGCGTCGACGCGCCTGGGAAGTACGAGAACGAGGTTGCGCTGCATGCCGCTGACGTTAACCGTCAAGCGGGTGGAGCGTCAACTGTGCGGGACGGCACTCCCGGATGGTGGAAGCCCTCACGTGCGTGGACGTGGGCCGGAGTCACCCTCTCGGACGACGGGTGACAGCATCTCGATTCGTGCCGAAAGTCGTCTTCCGCATCCCCACCCCGGCCCTGTTCGCCGCCGGGTCCGCCGCCATCTGCGCCACGCCCGTGGCCTGGGGCGTCCCCGGTCTCCAGGTCCTCTACCTGCTGCCGGCGGCGTTCGCGTGGTGGGTGGTGCGCAACCGGACGACCGTCGACGGCGAGCGGATCGTGGCGCGCGGCACGTTCGGCAAGCGGGTCGTGCCGTGGTCGGAGGTGAAGGCGATCAAGGTGGTCCCGAAGGGGTGGTTGTCGGCGGTGCTCACGGACGACTCGCTCGTCCGGCTGCCCGCCGTCCGCGCCTCGCACCTGCCGATGTTGTCGCAGGTCAGCGGGGGTCGGGTGGCCGATCCGACGGCCGTGGCGGCGGCAGGAGAAGCCGATCCGGCGGCCACCGAGCCTGACCTGGACGCAACGCCGCCGCCCGTAGAGTCCGAGGAGTGAGTTCGAACACGCGCACCCTCGGGTGGGTGCCCGTCGTCAGCCTGGTGCTGTCCCTGGCGGGCCTGGCCGTCTCGGCCTACCTCACCGTGACGCACTTCGCCTCGGGCGCGCTGCTGTGCGCCGAGGGCGAGGTGGTCGACTGCGGCACGGTCACCTCCAGCGAGCAGTCGGAGCTGTTCGGCATCCCGGTCGCGGTGCTGGGCCTGGCGTTCTTCGCGTTCCTGACCGCGGCGTGCCTGCCGTTCGCGTGGCGCAGCGAGGCGCTGCACTGGGCGCGGCTGGTGTCGGCCGGCGTCGGCGTGCTGTTCGTGGTGTACCTGGTGGCCGCCGAGTTCCTGCTGATCGGGAAGATCTGCCTGTGGTGCACGGCCGTGCACGTGATCACGCTCGCGCTCGCCGCCGTGCTGGTCGCCGGCGCGCTGCGGCGGAGTAACCTCTGAAGCACCGCTCCGCCTTCCCGCGCCCCCACCCCCGCGCGCGTCGTTCGCGAATCTCCTGGCAAAGACTTCTGGAGGAGCCGTGCCACCGCTCCGTTCCCGCACCACCACCCACGGCCGCAACGCCGCGGGCGCACGCGCGCTGTGGCGCGCGACGGGCATGACCGACAGCGACTTCGGCAAGCCGATCGTGGCCATCGCCAACTCCTACACGCAGTTCGTGCCCGGGCACGTGCACCTGCGCGACCTCGGCGACATCGTGGCCGAGGCGATCCGCGAGGCGGGCGGGGTGCCGCGCGAGTTCCACACGATCGCGGTGGACGACGGCATCGCCATGGGGCACGGCGGGATGCTGTACTCGCTGCCGTCGCGCGAGATCATCGCCGACTCGGTCGAGTACATGGTCAACGCGCACCAGGCCGACGCGATCGTGTGCATCTCCAACTGCGACAAGATCACGCCGGGGATGCTCAACGCGGCGATGCGGCTCAACATCCCGGTGGTGTTCGTCTCGGGCGGGCCGATGGAGGCGGGCAAGGCGGTCGTGGTGGACGGCGTCGCCGTCGCGCCCACCGACCTGATCACCGCGATCTCCGCGTCCGCCTCGCCGGACGTGGACGAGGCCGGGCTGGCCGAGGTCGAGCGGTCGGCGTGCCCGACCTGCGGGTCCTGCTCGGGCATGTTCACCGCGAACTCGATGAACTGCCTCACCGAGGCGCTGGGCCTCGCGCTGCCGGGCAACGGCTCCACGCTGGCCACGCACTCCGCGCGCCGCGAGCTGTTCGCCGAGGCCGGCCGCACGGTCGTGGACCTGTGCAAGCGGTACTACGAGCAGGACGACGAGTCGGTGCTGCCGCGCTCGATCGCGAACCGCAAGGCGTTCGAGAACGCCATGGCGCTGGACATGGCGATGGGCGGCTCCACGAACACCGTGCTGCACATCCTCGCCGCCGCGCAGGAGGGCGAGGTCGACTTCACGCTGGCCGACGTCGACGCGCTGAGCCGGCGCGTGCCGTGCCTGTCGAAGGTGTCGCCGAACTCGGACTACCACATGGAGGACGTGCACCGGGCGGGCGGCATCCCGGCCCTGCTGGGCGAGCTGTGGCGGGCCGGGCTGCTCAACGAGGACGTGCACACCGTGCACAGCCCGGACGTCGCGTCGTGGCTGGGCGAGTGGGACGTGCGGGCCGAGTCGCCGTCGCAGCGCGCGGTCGAGCTGTTCCACGCCGCGCCGGGCGGTGTCCGCACCACTCAGGCGTTCTCCACGTCCAACCGGTGGTCGAAGCTGGACACGGACGCGGCCGGCGGCTGCATCCGCGACGTCGCGCACGCCTACACCAAGGACGGCGGGCTGGCCGTCCTGCACGGCAACCTGGCCGAGCGCGGCGCGGTGATCAAGGCGGCGGGCATCGACGAGGAGCTGTGGCGCTTCGAGGGGCCGGCGCGGGTGGTGGAGTCCCAGGAGGAGGCCGTCTCGGCGATCCTGAAGAAGGAGATCCAGCCCGGTGACGTGCTCGTGGTCCGCTACGAGGGCCCGGCGGGCGGTCCGGGCATGCAGGAGATGCTGCACCCGACCGCGTTCCTCAAGGGCGCGGGGCTCGGCAGGAAGTGCGCGCTGATCACCGACGGCCGGTTCTCCGGCGGCACGTCCGGGCTGTCGATCGGCCACGTCTCGCCGGAGGCGGCGGGCGGCGGCGTGATCGGCCTGGTCCAGGACGGCGACCGGATCCTGATCGACATCCACGAGCGGCGGCTCGAGCTGCTGGTGGACGACGAGGTGCTGGCCGAGCGGCGGGCGAAGATGGAGGCCTCGGAGCGGCCGTGGCAGCCGGTGGACCGGGTCCGCCCGGTGACGGCGGCGCTGCGCGCCTACGCCCGGATGGCCACCGACGCGTCCACGGGCGCGGTGCGGGACGTGAACAAGTAGGTCGTGCCGGAAAACCGGCCGGCGCCGCGCGCGTCGGCCGGTCTCACGGCTCCGTGACGGGGCGGCCGTCTTCCTCCACGGCCGGCCACGCCAGTGCGCGACCGGCCGGCGGGCACCCCGGTTTCACCGGCGGGGGCGCGTCACCGGAAGACGTAGAGCGTGGCCGCGGTCGCGCCGGCGGACAGCACCAGGCACAGGAAACCGGACAGCAGCGGGTGGCGGAACCAGCTGCGGTTGTAGTCCAGCGCGGCCCGGCCGGGGCCCGCGAACAGGGTCGCGAACGCCATCGCCGCGTACACCGCCTCCAGCTCCACGCCGTCGGGCGCGAAGAAGCCGCCCCGGTACTTCAGCGCGATGACGTTCGCCATCACGCCGAGCACGCCGGCCGCCGCCAGCGGCGTGAACAGGCCGAGGACCAGCAGCGCGCCGCCGCCGAGCTCGGTCACGCCGGTGACCCACGCCAGGATCCGGGCCTCGCGGAACCCGGCGGTCTGCAGGTACCGGGCGAACCCGTCGATGCCCGGCCCGCCGAACAGGCCGAACACCTTCTGCAGGCCGTGCACGACGAACGCGCCGCCCAGCGCGAGCCGCAGCACCAGCAGGCCGATGTCGGCACTGGCGGTCCAGCCGAACGGCTTGCGCTCGTCCTCGTCGAACGCGTCGTAGTGGGCGGGTTTGTCCAGGTCCGCGATCGGCGTGTAGCCGGTCGCGTCGAAGCCCTTGGTGTCCTTGCCGAACGCGGCGGTGTCCTTGCCGAACGCGGCGGTGTCCTTGCCGAACGCGTCGCCGCCGATCTCCCGCGTGCCGTCGTCGAAGTGGTGAACTCCTCCGCCCACGCCACTCGTCGAGTAGAGCCCGTCGTCGGAGTAGCCGCCCGATGTCCTCGAACGGTCGTCGTGAGTAGCCACGCACCCGCACGTTAGGAGGTTCGGACGACGTCCGCGAGCGTCCGTTCCGCCGCCCGCATTCACCCGAACGGGCTAGTAATCGCCTCGGACCAGGTTCCGGGGGAGCTCGCCGCGGGCGAACCTGGCGACCTCGCCGGCCACCACGGCGTAGGCGCGCTCGGCGTGGCCCGTGCAGCTGCCGGCCACGTGCGGCGTGAGGAACAGGCCCGGCGCCGTCCACAGGGGGTGGTCCGACGGCAGCGGCTCCGGGTCGGTCACGTCCAGCGCCGCGCGCAGCCGCCCCGACCGCAGCTCGGCCAGCAGCGCGTCGGTGTCGACCACCGCGCCCCGCGCCGCGTTCACCAGGATCGCGCCGTCCTTCATCCGGGACAGGAACTCCGCGTCCACCATCCCGGTGGTCTCCTCGGTCAGCGGCACCACGACCAGCACCGCGTCGAACCCGCCCAGCAGCCCGGGCAGCTCCTCGACGCCGTGCACGCCGGGCCGCGCCGTGCGGCCGACCAGGGTCGCGGTCGCGTCGAACGGCTCCAGCCTGCGCCGGAACTGCTCGCCCAGGTCGCCCGCGCCGACCACGAGCACCTTCTTGTCCTGCAACGTGTCGGTGAAGCGGTAGTCCCACCGGCGCTCCGCCCTGGCCCGCTCGAACACCGGGAAGTCCCGGTACACGGCCAGCAGCGCGCCGATCGCCCACTCGGCCGTGCTGCCGCCGTGCGCGCCGCGGCACGTCGACAGCATCACCCCTTCGGGTACGACGCCGATGAACCGCTCGGCGCCCGCCGACAGCAGCTGCACCAGCTTCAACGACGGCAGCTGCGCGAACACGTCCCGCGGGTCCGTGCCCAGCAGGAACTTCGGCACCAGAACCTGCGCGTGCGCGGCCTCCGCGGGCAGCGGCTGCCCCGGCTCGTAGCGGACGGGCCGCACACCCTCCACGTCGGACAGCAGGCGGACACCCAGGTCGTCGGGGACCAGCACGGCGAGGCTCACGGGTCGGCACGTTACGGCACACTGGCCGCCATGCGGGAGCACGACGTCTTCTCCGCGGACGGCACGCGGATCAGGTTGTGGCGCACCGACGGCGACGGGCCGGACGTGCTGCTCAGCCCCGGTCTGGGTGTCGTGCCCGCGCTGTGGCCGGAGCTGCCGTCGGCCCGCGTGCACAGCTGGCACCACCGCGGCACGCTGGACTCGGACCGGCCCGCCGACCCGGCCCGCGTGGAGCTGGCCGACCACGTCGCCGACGCGCTGGCCGTGCTGGACGACGGCGGCGTCGAGCGGTGCGTGGTGGTGGGCTGGTCGATGGGCGTGACGGTGGCCGCCGAGCTGGCGCTGCGGCACCCCGACCGGGTCGCCGGCCTGATGCTGGTCACGGGCGCGCCGGGTGACACGTTCGCGAGCGCGCTCGGCTTCCCCGGCGTGCCCGCGCCGCTGCGGCGGCTGATCGGCGTGGGCGGCGTGACGGCGTTGAAGGCCGCCGGGCCGCTGCTGGACGCCGTGCTGCACCGCGTGCCGGTGCCGGACGTCGGCGGGCCGCTGACCGGGTCGCTGCGCCGCTACCTCCGGCACGACTGGCGCTGGTACTGCACGCTCGCGCTCGCCCTGGGCCGCACGCCCCGGCTCGACCTGGCCGGCGTGACGTGCCCCACAACGGTGCTGGCCGGCCGGTACGACTTCCTGGCGTCGGCCGACGGGGTGCTCGGGCCGGTCGCGGCCCTGCCCCAGGCCAGGGTGCGGGTGCTGCCGAACACGCACTTCCTGCCGCTGGAGGACCCGCGGGTGGTGGTGGACGAACTGGAGCTGCTGCTCGACCGCGCCGACGCCGTGCGCCGGGCCGTGCACGAGGACGTGGAAGGGCCGCTCACCTCGCGTTCACGGCCGCGCGCCTAACCTGGGACCCGTGTCACGACTGCGTGGAGTGCTGATCGGCTCGGCCCTCGGCCTGCTGGCCGCGGGCTGCGCGAGCTTCCCCGAGCAGCCGGCACCGGCGGGGTGGAGCGCCGCCCAGCAGTTGACGCCGCAGGCCGGGCCGGTGCCCGAACTGCCCGGCGAGCTGCCCAAGGGCCCGGCGCAGGGCCAGCAGCCCGGCCAGCCGCCGACGTCGGTGCCGCCGCCGCAGGGCTGCAAGGACTTCAACCCGGCCGTGGTCGGCACGTGCCTGAACCCGGTCTCCGGCGTGGCGCTGACCGACGTCAACCAGACCACCGGCGCGGTGACGGCGCTGGCGACCGAGCGCGCCACCGGGCGGCTGCTCAAGGTGACCAAGGACGTCGACCCGGTCGAGGTGGCGAAGTTCGAGGTGGACGCGGCCGGTGACGGCGGGCTCACCGGGCTCACGCTGTCGCCGACCTACCCCGAGGACCAGCTCGTCTACGTGTACGTGACCACGGCGACCGACAACCGGGTGCTGCGGCTCGCGCCGGGCGACGTGCCGAAGCCGGTGCTGACCGGCATCCCGAAGGGCCCGACCGGCAACCGGGGCGTGCTCGCCTACGACCGCGCCGGCGCGTTGCTGGTGGCGACCGGTGACGCGGGCAGCCCGGCGGCGGCGGCCGACCCGAACTCGCTGGCCGGGAAGGTGCTGCGGATCGACGGCACGGGGCAGCCCGCGGCGGGCAACCCGACGGCGGGCTCGCGGGTGGTGGCGAGCGGCCTGAAGTCGCCGGGCGGGCTGTGCGTGTCCGGCGACGGCTCCAAGACGTGGGTGACCGACGCGGGTGCGACCGCCGACCTGCTGTACCGGGTGGAGCCGGGCAAGGCGCTGGGCGACGCGGCGTGGTCGTGGCCCGAGCGCCCCGGCGTCGGCGGCTGCGCGTCGTTCTCGAACATGGTGTCGGTGGCCACGAGCGCCACCGCCGGCCTGCTCAACCTGCCCATGAACCCCGACGGCAGCTTCACCGGCAAGCCGGAGGCGACCATGACCGGCGAGGACGCCTTCGGCCGGCTCGGCCCGCTGGTCATGCTGGACGACACGACCGCGCTGTCCGGCACGGTGAACAAGAACGCGGGCGGCTCGCCGGTCTCCAGCGACGACCGCGTGGTGATCATCGTGCGGCCCGGCGGCGAGATCGGCGGCAAGGACTAGGTCACGGCGCCGCGGTCCGGTAGATGGCGTCCGCGACCTGCCAGTACAGGCCCTTCGGGTGGTCGCGGAACAGCGGTTCGGTGCCGAACAGCACCGCCCGCGCGCCCCGCGGCGACGTGCCCGCCACGACCGCCGCCCGACCGGCCGCCTCCGCGCTGCCGCCGGTGCCGTCGGGACGGGTGGCCCAGTGCCCGGCGACCAGGCCCTGGTACCGCTGCCGCGCGCTCACGCCCGGCCCCAGCTCGGTGAACGAGTACGGCGCGTACACGAACGAGTGATCGACGGCGCCCGACTCGTCCACCACCGACACCACGCCGTTCGCGTCCTCCCGGCCCGCGACCGCGCGCACCGGCAGCACACCGGCGTCGGCGTTGAACCGCACCCCGGTCGCGCCGCGCGTCACCACGCCGCCGCGAGCCAGGAACACGTCCACGGCCGCCTTGGCGGGTGCGCCGAGCTGGTCGTACCGCAGGCCGGACGACACGAGCAGCACGTCCACCGCCGACAGGTCGAACCCGGCGTCCAGCGCGGCCGTCGACACCGGCCGCACGTCGAACCCCATGTCCCGCAACGCCTTCAGCTCGTCCGCCGCCACCGCGCCCGCCACCGCGGGACGCCGCAGCGGCGTGCCGCCCGGCCGCGCGGCGGTGAACCGCGCCCCGTACCGGTCCGAGACGTCCTCGGCCGCCGACCGCGCCGACGCGGGCACCACGATCGTGCCGTCGTCCTGCCTGCGCAGCCCGATACCCCGCGCGAGCAGGTCGTTCACCGCCGCCACGTCCTTGCCGTCGGCCAGTGCGAGGGCCAGGTCGCCGCCGTCCGGCGCGGGCAGGGAGCCCGTGGGCGACGCCGCCGCCACCTCGTGCCCGCGCACGTCCAGCGGCCCGTCGCGCACGACGTCCACCGACGCGCCCCACAGCAGCCGGTGGCTCCAGCCGCTGATGTCGTACATGACCGGCACCTGGCCGGAGAGGTCGCGGCCCGCCTCCAGCATCACGTTCGCGAGCGCCCGCTTCGGCTGCCGCAGGTCCACCACGTACGACCCGGCCGGGTACTCGCGGTCACCCGCCGTGAACGGCCGGTCGGCCCGCTTCACCCGGACGTCGTGCGCGACCAGGTGGTCGACGAGCCGTGCGGCGGCCTGCCCGGACCGCTGCCCGTCACCCACCGGTATGACGTACCCGCGCGGGAACTCGGTGGTGTAGCGGTCCTCGGGGCCGAAGCCGGGCACGAAGCCGTCCGGCACGAACCGCTGCGGCTCGCCCGCCAGGCCGCGGCGGAACACCTCGATCTGGTTGTCCACCATCTCGACCCGGTGCTCCTCGACGTACGCGAGCGCGCTGCGGATCGTCGCTTCGACCACGTCGATGTTGATCGCCGAACGCCGCCGCAGCTCCGTCACCGGCTGTGTCGTGTAGTCGCCCCGGTTCACGCGCATGGGGATCTCGATCGTGTAGGCCACCGCGCCGTGGTACATCGAGTACTGCGCGGTGTAGATCGGCGCCCAGCCGTCCCACACGCCCGGCTCGTAGTCCCGGAACGGGATCTCCGGCGCGGCCGTTTCCGGGTGGCCCAGGGCCTGGACGGCGTGCTCCATGCGCAGGCCGGCCGCGTAGCCGTGCTCGATGTAGAGGTCGAAGTCGTAGTTCTGGCCGTGCGGCGGGGTGGTCGGCTCGATCAGCGTGGCGGCCACGTAGCCGTGCTCGTCGAGCGCCAGCAGCGGCTGGACGCGCTTGACCACGTCCCGCATCGCCCGCGACTCCGGCTGCGACGAGGTGACGAAGTCGCGGTTCAGGTCGAACCCCGCCGCGTTGACGCGGGTGCCTGCCACCCTGCCGTCCGGGTTCGCGGTCAGGTTCAGGTAGACCCGGTGGTGACGCAGGAAGTCGGCGGCGGCCGGGTCGAAGGCGAGGTCTTCGAGCACGCGCAGCGCGCCGTCGGTGCCCTCCCACTCGTCGCCGTGGATGTTGGCGTTGACCCACACCGGCGCTTTGTAGCCGCCGCGCAGGAACACGTCGCGGGCGGCGGCGACCGGGTCGTCCTCGATCTTCTCGCGCCACGCGTCCTGCCTGCGGGTCTCGGCCGGGCTCTCCGGCGCGGTGAGCGTCACCAGGTACAGGTCACGGCCCGCCGTCGACCGGCCGATGACCTCGACGGACACCCGGTCGCTGCGCCGTTGCAGGTCGTTGAGGCGCGGCGCGAGCGAGTGGTAGGGCGCGAGGCCGAGCTTGATCGCCCGGTCGGACTGGTCCTCGGGGTAGACGCGCAGCAGCGTGCGGCGGGGGTAGCCGGGGTTCGTGCCGGGCCAGTTGTCGCCGCGCGCGGTGGCGCCCGACGGCGGGTCGACGGCGGCGACCTGGTTGCGCTCCGGGCCGTTGCCCGGCTCGTCGGACCGGCCGACCGCGGTCGCGGCGGTCGCGGGGGTGGTCATCGTGGCCAGCAACAGCACCGTGAGCGTCAACCAGCGCACCGGGCCCCCTAGGGGTGATCGCCGAAGAACTCGTCCACCCTGACTAGCGGGTGCGGGCGAGCCCGGTCAACCGGTCGAACGGCTGGTCAGCCGCTCAGCCGGAGCCGAGACACACGAACGGGCGACGCAGCGGGTCCACCGCGACGGCCTCGGCCAGCGCCACGGCCGGCGACGCGCCGCCCGCCAGGATGCGGTGGAAGTCGGCCATCGCCGCGGCGGCCGGCTGGTCGCCCACCCGGCTGGACGCGGCGATCACCGTGCGCGCGCCGCCTGCCAGCAACGCGCCCGCGAACCCCAGCGGCTCGTCACCGGGCCGCACCCGGTTGAGCGCCAGTTCGCACGCGGCCAGCACGACCTGGTGCGGCGGGCGGCGGACCCGGCCGATCTCGTGCGCGAACATCGCGCCGTCCGCCAGCTCCAGCCGGGAGAACAGCGCGTTCTCCGGTTCGTGCTCGCCGTGCGCGGCGATGTGCGCCAGCTCCACCCCGTCCAGCGCCGCCAGCACCGCGCCGACCTTGGCCTCGCTCACGCCGAGCAGCTTCGCGTCGCCGTGGTAGCCCGCGAGCCGGTCGATCTCGCCCTGCGCGGCCTGCAACCCGGGCCCGCGCACCAGCAGCACCCCGTCGACCTCGTCCCGTTCCCGGCGGATCGCCGACACCCAGGCGGTGGCCGACGGCACCGCCGTCGTCGGCCGGTTCGCACACGTCGGCAGCACGCCCCACGGCACCACGTACAGCGCGCCGGTCGGCACCACGACCAGCGACCGGTTGCCGATCATCGGCGCCAAGGGCCGCAGCAGCAGCCGGTCGAGCTTCTCCGCCTCACGGCGCGCGGACGCCGAGATGACCTCCACCAACGCGGACGGCAGGTGGTCGGGGGCGAGCGCGTTGAGGTCGGCGTGCAGGCGACGCGCGCCCTCGGTGGCCTCGGCGGCCGACCCGAGGCGCACCATCCGCACCCGCGCGCCGGCGAACACCACGGCGATCAGCTCGTCGTCGGACACGGCGAAGCTCACCATCGCCTGCCCGCGCAGCCGGATCAGCACCTCGTCGGGCGTGACGACCGGGCGCGGCGTGCCCCACGGGCCCGAGCCCCAGCCCATCCGGGTGGCGGCGCGTTGGCTCGCCTTGAGCCGCGCCTCCAGCTCCGCGGTCGGCAGGCCGTCCAGGCGTGCCCGCAGCAGGGCGCGGCTGAGCCGGCGCACCTCGGTGATCCGCTCGCCCAGTTCGGAGTCCACAGTGGACTCGGCCGGGTCGTACCGGTACAGCTGGGCCCTGGTGCGCTCCAGCCAGGTGAACAGGCGCTTGGCGTTGGCCGTCGAGTCACGGCCGCCCAGCACCAGCCGCACGGCGAGTTCGCCCAGCTCACGGCCGTGCACGGCGGTGCCGGACACCAGTTCCAGCCCGCCGAGCCGGTCCCGCATCCGGCCCAGCTCCGCCAGGCCCGCCTTGGCCTGCGCCAACGCCACCCGCTGGTTGCCGCGGGCCAGCGCCAGCTCGGCCCGGCACAGCCGCAGCAGCATCCGGTGGTCGATCGGCGCGATCCGGCGCGACTTGGGCACGCTGCGCAGCAGCTCGGCGCCGCGGTCGGGGTCGCCGCGGCGGATCTCCAGCCGGGCGGCCAGCACCAGCGCGAACGCCGACTGGTCGTGCAGCTTCAGCCCGGCCAGCTCGGCGGACAGCTCGACCGCGCGCCGCACCACCCCGGCGACCGGGCGTCGTGAGTCGAGCACCCGCGCCGCGTCCACCCGCAGCGCGATCAGCCCCGCCACCGCCGCCCACGCCGGGCTGCCGCGCCGCACCAGCTTGCGCTGCGCCGAGGTCGCCGTCCGCCGGGCCAGCACCAGGTCGCCGTCCTGCAACGCCGCCGCCGCGCGGAACAGCTCGGCCTCGGCGACGTCCTGCCCGATGCGCTGGCGGCGCAGCTCCGGCAGCACCTCGTCCAGCAGCCGGCCCGCCTCGTCGGCCAGGCCCACGCTGATCATCGCCTCGGCCTGGTCGATGCGCAGGCGCAGCAGCAGGCCGGGTTCCAGTTCCTGGAACGACCGGTTGGCCTCGTGGTAGTGCCGCAGGGCGGCCGGGATGTCACCGGCGCGCTGCACCGCGTTGCCCAACGCGTGCTTGGCGATCGCGGCGCGCAGCGGCAGGCCGTGCGCGTCGGCGAGCTCGACCGCGCGGTTGAGGTCGCGGACGGCCTTGTCGTGGCGGTGCACCTCGCCGTGCGCGTTGCCCCGGTTGGACAGGGCCAGCGCGAGCAGGTCGACGGCCTCGGGGTCGGCGTGCGCGGGCAGGCGCCGTTCGCTGCGCTCGATCTCCCGGTCCAGCTGCGCGATGCCCTCGTCGATGCGGCCCACCCGGCACAGCAGCGCGGCGCGGTTGAGGTTGACCAGGGTGGACAGGTGGGCCCGCAGCGCCTCGTCCCGCAGCCCGGCGAGCTCGGCGTCGACGCCCGCGAGCTGGGTGAGGCCGTCGTCCACCTTGCCGGTCTCGGCGAGGCAGAACGCGAGGGTGTTCAGCAGCCGGGTGCGGACCTCGAGCCGCTCCTGCGGGTCGATGCCCGGGGTCTCCAGCAGCGCCAGCCCCCGGCGCATCTGCCGGATCGCGGACGGGTGGCGGTCGGCGGTGGCCGCGTCACGCGCGCTGCGGTGCAACTGCCGGGCCAGCCTGACCGCGTGATCCGGTCCGGAGGAGCCACGCGTTTCGCCAGGCACGGTCCTATGAGATCACAAGCGGAAGCAGAATGCCGCCGGCCGGTGGCCGACGGCATTCGGTGTGACGTCACCGTGATTATCGGCGACCCGTATTACTTCGTCTGGGTGACCGCCACCGGCTCGTCCGTCGTCGGCTTGTAGGGGCCGCCGTTCGTCTCGGGGTCGCCGGTCGGCTTGTACGGGCCGCCCATCGGCGCGACCAGCCGCTGGACCTCCGGGTCGTCGGTGGTCGGCTTGTACGGGCCGCCGGTCGGCTCCACGCCGCCGACGTCGACCAGGTCGACGCCGGTCTGATCGGTGGCGACCACTTCGTCGGCGACCTTGTCCTCGATGGCGTCGATCGCGGCGACGAGCTTCGGGTCAGTGCGTGTCATGGCGTTGCCTCCCCTACAACGGGTCCCCTGAACGGGGCATCCTCGGCGTTGGTCCTGGTCGATTCGGCGGCCCCCCGGCCCGACCGAACGGCCCAAGCCTGACACAGATGGCCGTACCTGGGGAGAAGGAAATTCACCGAGAGCGACTACCGGGCCGATCCAGGCCTCCGCTGACCAGCACGGGAGGGGTACCCCCGAAAGTGTTACCACTCGAATGGGCGAATGTGTTAACAGCGTGCAGGCACTCCGCGTCCGCAATAGGGCCGGTCCACGCGGTCCGCCCGACGTGGAATCACACCGCGGGAATTCTCCCGGTGGACACGGGCCGTCCCGGAATGGTGACCAACGGTGTCCGAATGGGACCGGTCGCGAATGGACGGACCGGCGCGGGACGCGGAAACGGCGGTGGGGCGGCACCGCGAACGCGGCACCGCCCCACCGGACCGACCACTACGAGCAGCGGGCGATGATCAGCTCGCGCACGCGCTTCGCGTCCGCCTGGCCCTTCGTCGCCTTCATCACCGCGCCGACGATCGCACCCGCCGCGGCCACCTTGCCGTCGCGGATCTTCGCCGCCACGTCCGGCTGCGCGGCAAGCGCCTCGTCCACGGCCTGCTCCAGCGCGGAGTCGTCCGAGACGACCTTCAGCCCGCGCGCCTCCACGACGGCCTCGGGCTCGCCCTCGCCCTCCAGCACGCCCGTGACGACCTCGCGCGCGAGCTTGTTGGTCAGCTCACCGGCGTTCACCAGCGCGATCACCCGCGCGATCTGCGCCGGCGTGATGCCCAGCTCGGCCAGCTCGACCCCACGCGCGTTGGCCTCCTTGGTCAGGTAGGCCACCCACCACGACCGGGCCTCGACGGGCGTCGCGCCCGCCTCCACCGTGGCCGCCACCAGGTCCACCGCGCCGGCGTTGACCAGGTCGCGCAGCTCGGCGTCGGTCAGCGACCACTCCTGCTGCACCCGCTTGCGGCGCTCCCACGGCAGCTCCGGCAGCGTGCCGCGCAGCTCCTCCACCCACTCGCGGGACGGCGCGATCGGGACCAGGTCGGGCTCCGGGAAGTACCGGTAGTCCTCCGCGGTCTCCTTCGTGCGGCCCGACGAGGTGGAGCCCGTCGACTCGTCGAAGTGCCGGGTCTCCTGCGTGATCGTGCCGCCGCCCGCCAGCACCGCCGCCTGGCGGGTCATCTCGAACCGCACCGCCCGCTCGACGCTGCGCAGCGAGTTGACGTTCTTGGTCTCGGTGCGGGTGCCGAACTCGGTCGCGTCCTTGGCCATCAGCGACACGTTCGCGTCGCAGCGCAGCGAACCCTGGTCCATCCGCACGTCCGACACGTCGAGCGCCTTGAGCAGGTCGCGCAGCGCCGTGACGTAGGCGCGCGCCACCTCGGGCGCCCGCTCGCCGGTGCCCGTGATCGGCTTGGTGACGATCTCGATCAGCGGCACGCCCGCGCGGTTGTAGTCCAGCAGCGAGTGCTCCGCGCCGTGGATGCGCCCGTCCGAGCCGCCGACGTGCAGCGACTTGCCGGTGTCCTCCTCCATGTGCGCGCGCTCGATCTCGACCCGGAACAGCGAGCCGTCGTCCAGCGTCACGTCGAGGAAGCCGTTGAACGCGATCGGCTCGTCGTACTGCGAGGTCTGGAAGTTCTTCGGCATGTCCGGGTAGAAGTAGTTCTTCCGGGCGAACCGGCACCACTCCGCGATCTCGCAGTTGAGCGCCAGCCCGATCCGGATCGCCGACTCCACCGCCTTGCCGTTCACCGCGGGCAGCGCGCCCGGCATGCCCAGGCAGACGGGGCAGACCTGGGTGTTGGGCTCGCCGCCGAAGACGTTCGCGCAGCCGCAGAACATCTTCGTGTTGGTGTGCAGCTCGACGTGCACCTCCAACCCCAGCACCGGGTCGAAGCGCTCGATGACCTCGGCGTAGTCCATCAGCTCGTGCACCGACGTCATGCCTTCCCGTCCTTCCGCAGACCCCGCACGGCCAGCGCCGCGCCGGTGATCGCCACCAGGATGCTCGCCGCCGCGTTGACCAGGGCGAGCTTGTCGTTCTTGCCGCGAGCCGACTTCAACGTCGAGAACGCGCTGGTGGCCGCACCCGCCGCGCCGACCAGCGCCAGGACCGTCCGAGCCCTCTTCATCGGGACGCACCCGCCAACTGCGGCACGCCGCTGATCACCGTCGCGCCCAGGGCCGCGTCACGCGCCACCTCGTACGCCGCCGCCACCCGGTACATCCGGTGGTCCTGCAACGCGGGCGCCATGATCTGCAGCCCCACCGGCAGGCCGTCCTCGTCGGACAGACCGCTCGGGACGCTCATGGCGGCGTTGCCGGCCAGGTTCGCCGGGATCGTGCACAGGTCCGCCTTGTACATCGCGATCGGGTCGTTCGTGCGCTCCCCGATCGGGAACGCCGTGGTCGGCGTGGTCGGCGAGACCAGCACGTCCACGGTGGCGAACGCGGCGTCGAAGTCGCGGCTGATCAGCGTGCGCACCTTCTGCGCCGAGCCGTAGTACGCGTCGTAGTAGCCCGACGACAGCGCGTACGTGCCGATCATGATCCGGCGCTTCACCTCGGGCCCGAAACCGGCCTCGCGGGTCAGCGACATGACCTCCTCGGCGCTGCGCGTGCCGTCGTCGCCGACCCGGATGCCGTAGCGCATCGCGTCGAACCGGGCCAGGTTGGACGACGCCTCGCTGGGCGCGATCAGGTAGTACGCGGGCAGCGCGTAGTCGAAGCTCGGGCACGAGACCTCGACGATCTCCGCGCCGAGCTGCTTGAGCTGCGCCACGGCCGCCTCGAAGCTGCGCAGCACGCCCGCCTGGTAGCCCTCGCCGCTGAACTGCGTGACCACGCCGACGCGCACGCCCGACAGGTCGCCGTTCGCGCCCTCGCGGGCGGCGGCCACCACGGGCGGGACCGGCGCGTCGATCGAGGTGGAGTCCATCGGGTCGTAGCCCGCGATGACCTCGTGCAGCAGGGCCGCGTCCAGCACCGTGCGGGCGCACGGCCCGGCCTGGTCCAGCGACGACGAGAACGCCACCAGCCCGTACCGCGACACGCCGCCGTAGGTGGGCTTCACGCCGACCGTGCCGGTGACCGCGCCGGGCTGGCGGATCGAGCCGCCGGTGTCCGTGCCGATGGACAGCGGCGCCTCGAACGCGGCCAGCGCCGCCGCCGAGCCGCCACCCGAGCCGCCCGGGATGCGGTCCAGGTCCCACGGGTTGCGGGTCGGGCCGTACGCGGAGTTCTCGGTGGAGGAGCCCATCGCGAACTCGTCCATGTTGGTCTTGCCGAGGATCACCACGCCGGCTTCCTTCAGCCTGCGGGTGACCGTGGCGTCGTAGGGCGGCACCCAGCCCTCGAGGATCTTCGAGCCGACCGTGGTCGGCACGCCCTCGGTGGTGAGCACGTCCTTGAGCGCGATCGGCACACCGGCCAGCGGACCCACCTGCGTGCCGGCGGCGACGGCGTCGTCCACCTTGCCGGCGGCCTCGAGCGCGCCCTCGGTGTCGACGTGCAGGAACGCGTTGACCGAGCCGTCGACCTCGCCGATCCGGTCGAGGTGGGCCTGGGCGACCTCCACCGCGGAGACCTCGCGGCTCGCGATCTTGGCCGCCAGCTCGGCGGCGGTGCTGCGGATCAGGTCGTCGGTCATGCTTCCTCCCCCAGGATGCGGGGCACGCGGAAGCGGCCGTCCTCGGCGGCGGGGGCGCCCGCGAGCGCCTGCTGCTGACCGAGGCTGGGACGCACCACGTCCTCGCGGAACACGTTGGTCAGCGGAACGGCGTGCGAAGTGGGCGGGATGTCCGCGGTGGCGATGTCGCCCACCGTGGCCACCGACTGCAGGATCACGTCCAACTGGCCCGCGAACAGGTCCAGCTCGTCGTCGGTGACGGCGAGCCTCGCCAGGCGGGCCAGGTGCGCGACCTCGTCGCGGGAGATGCTGGGCACCTCGTCAACCCCCGGGGGTCTGGTTTCATGGTTTTGGACCTGCCGAGTCTATTGGCTGGTCAGGGCGACCTTCGACCGGGTTACCCGCGCTCGCGCGCGTGGGTGCGCGATTTTACCCGTGTGCAACGCGCCCGGTGGGTCGGAAAGCGAAGCTGCGTCTGCGAGAATCATCGACCGGCGAGTTTCCACCTCGATGCTCCACCACAGCCTTTGGAGGCGTGCACCGTGTCCTTCCTGATCCGGGTCCAGCTGCCGGACCGTCCCGGCACCCTGGGCGCGGTCGCCTCCGCGCTCGGCGCGATCGGGGCCGACATCCTCAGCGTGGACGTGGTGGAGCGCGGGGCAGGCCTGGCCATCGACGACCTGGTGGTCGAGCTGCCGTCCGGGCGGCTGCCGGACGTGCTCATCACGGCCGCGGAGTCCATCGAAGGCGTGGAGGTGGACGCGGTCCGGCCGTACGCGGGGGTGCTGGACACCCACCGCGAGCTGGAGCTGGTGGAGGACATCGCCGAGGACCCGCGCAACGGGCTCGCGGTGTTCACCGAGGGCGTGCCGAAGATCATCCGGGCGGGTTGGGCGGTGGTCGTGTCGTGGGACGGCAGCACCGTGCGCCGCCTGACCTCGTCGTCCGCCGCTCCCGAGACCAGGCTCCAGACCCCGCCGTGGCTGCCGCTGGCCCGTGCCACCGTCCTGGACGGCGAGGACTCGTGGGTGCCGGAGACGTGGCAGGAACTGGGCACCGAACTGGCCGCCACCCCCCTGGGCAAGCCGGACCGCGTCCTGCTGGTGGGCCGCCCGGGCGGCCCGATGTTCCGCGCCGCCGAAGTCGCCCGCCTGGCCCACCTGGCCGGCATCGTCTCCGTCGTCCTCCCCGACTAACCCGCGTGTCCTACGCTCAGAACGCGCGTGTCGAACGCTCAGAACGCGCGTGTCGAACGCTCAGAACGCGCGTGTCGAACGCTCAGAACGCGCGTGTCGAACGCTCAGGTCGGGCGTGTCGAACGCTCAGGACCTCCGAGTTCCCCGTTCGCGCCGACCTGAGCGTTGAATTCGGGGGTGCTGGAGGTTCGACACGCGGGACCTGAACGTTCGACACGCGGGGGTCAGTCCTTGCGGCCGGTGGTGGCGATGGTCACGCCCAGGCCGATCATGGTCAGGCCGCCGAAGCCGCCGACCAGGGCCAGGCGGCGGGGTGAGCGGGCGAACCAGGCGCGGGCGGTGGCGGCGGCCAGGCCCCAGACGCTGTCGGACACCACCGCGATGACGTTGAACACCAGGCCGAGCACGAGCATCTGGGCCGCCACGTGGCCTTGGGCGCGGTCCACGAACTGCGGCAGCACGGCGGCGAAGAACACGATCGTCTTGGGGTTCGCCACGCCGACCGCGAAGCCCTCCCACAACGTGCGCAGACCGCCGCGCGCCGGACCGCCCGCCGTGAACGTGCCGTGCAGCGACCCGCGCTGCCGCACTGCCTTCACCCCCAGGTACACCAGGTACGCCGCGCCGACCAGCTTCAACGTCGTGAACACGACCGCCGAGCGCTCCACGATCGCCCCGACGCCGAACGCGACGGCCACGACCAGGGCGTACGCGCCGAGCGTGTTCCCCAACACCGTGATCAACGCCGCCCGACGCCCCTGCGCCAACGCCCGTCCCACCACGAACAGCACGCTGGGCCCGGGGATCACGATCAGCAGGAACGACATGGCCGCGAAGGCGAGGAGCCGGTCGGTGGTCACCATGGCGCAACGAAACCACGCCCGGCACCCGTGCTACCAGTGCTTTTCCAGGACTTCAGCGGGCGAGTCGGACGAGTTGCGCGTTGTCGGCGGCGACCGTGCCGTCACGCGCGGTGAGCGTGTCCTCGAGGCCGATGCGGGTGTCGAGCCCGCGCGCCGCGGCGTGGTCGAGCACCGGCCACGCGCTGTCGTCCTCACCGTGCAGCAGGATCGGCAGGCCGAGCGGCGTGAGCAGGTCGAGCAGCCGTTCCGCGTGCTCCACCGTCTCCCCCGGCTGCACCTCCGCCAGCACCCGAACCGTTCCCGGAGGCACGCCGGCGTCCAGCAGCGTCCGCACCGCCGCGACGTGGAACACGCCCAGCTCGATCCCGATCCCGGCGTCGCGCAACGCGTCCGCGACGGCGAGCCAGCCGTCCTCGTGGACGTTGACCGAGGCGAAGTCGGGACGTCCGGCCGCCAGCCCCGCCCACCCGCGCACGAGTTCCGCCCGCCGCACGGGGTCCGGCACGATCCAGGCGCCGGTCGTCACGCCGATCTCCGCCCGCGCGACCGCGGCCCGCACCACCGACACCGATGTGGCGACCTCCGGACCGGCCAGCACCTCCAGCCCCACGGCGTCACGCGGGTGCAGGTGGAACGACGTCACGCCCAGCTCGGCGCACCCGGCGGCGTCGGCCGCCAACTGCTGCGGGGTGATCGGCAGACTAGGGTGGCTGCCCGGCTCACGGGCGCCGTTCAGACAAGCCTGGAGCACGGAACCCACCGAACCACAAGGTGTTGGATACCGCCATGCCGACGCTGACCCCAGCCCTGCTGCGCCACCACGCGGGCGCGAAGTCGTACTGGCGCGGGTTGACCTACCGGGACGCCGTGGTCGAGTTGGCCATCCGCTCGCGGCACGTCGAGGCGCTGGTGGTGGGCGCGGCCGAGTACCGGGTGACGTTGGAGTGGGCCGACACCCGCCTCGCCGGTGCGTGCACGTGCCCGTACGGGTCGCAGGGATTCTTCTGCAAGCACTGCGTGGCGGTCGGCCTGGTGCTGCTGGCGCGCGGGCTGACCGTGCCGCCGCCGGACGCGGAGGACGAGGAGCTGCGCGTCCGGCTCGCCGAACTCGACCACGCGACGCTGGTCGAGCTGCTCTACGACCGGGCCGCGCGGGACCGTTCGCTGCGTGACGAGATCATGCGAGTTCGAGGCTGAACCCGAGCGCGGTGATGTCGACGCCCGGCACCGGCTGCCAGTCGCGCTCAGGCAGCCGCTGGAACCCCAGCCGCCGGTAGAGCCGGTGGGCCGTGGTCATGTGCTCGGAGCTGCTCATCACGAGCCGCCGCGCGCCGAGTTCTCGTGCCCGCACGATCACCGCGTGCACCAGCGCCTCACCGACCCCTCGCCCGCGGGCGGTCGGGCTCACCGCGAGCATCCGGAACTCCACCTCGCCGTCCCTGCTGACCTCGGCGTACGGGGTGCCCGGCCGGACCACCGTGACGGTGCCGAGCACCGTGTTCTCGGCGTCCACCGCCACCAGCAGCTCCGCTTCCCGGGCGCGGGTGCGCGCGTCGACCAACGTGTCGGCGTACCCGCCGGTGTGGCTGTCGATGTGGCGGTCGGCTTGGTAGGCGGCCACGGTGATCTTCCCCGCCGCCGCCCACTCGTCTTCCCTGGCGGGCCTCACCACGATGTCGGCCATCTGGGTTCCCCTCTGCGTCATCGGATCGTCCCCGATTGTCGTCCAGCCAACTGCGCCGGCGGGCCTTCGATCAAGATTCCGACGGGATCCGGGCCGGATGATCCCGGTCGGCCCGCAGGAGTGCGGGCTGATCGGCTCGCGGTGCTCCTGGCCGGTGGCTCCGGTGGCGTTCGTCGCTGGGCGGCGGCGGTGACGACCACCATCTGCCCGCAGCGGTCCGGAGAGGGCGAGGCGAAGGCGGGGCGAGGGCGGGGCGAAGGCGAGGCGAGGCCAAGGCGGGGCGGGGCGAAGGCGGGGGGGCGGAAGGCGGGGGCGAAGGCGGGGCGGGGCGTTGGTGTGGCCGTGGGCGTTGGTGTGGCCGTGGGCGGGCGGTGGGCGGTGGGCGGTGGGGGCCACCGGTGACAGCGGGGAGGCGTTCTCGGTGGCGGTTCGGGTTCTTCACGACGGGTGAGGAAGGCGAGCGGGGGGCGGGCGGGCTGGCGGGTGCGAGCGGTGGGGCTCGGCTGGGAAGGCCTTTGGACTCGTTGCGCCGGAACGGAAACGGTGATCAGCGGCCCCGTGTTCTTCGGGTTGGGAGGGACGCTGAGATGGGCTTTCCGGTGGCGGGGAAGGCGTTGGGGTCAGGGGATTCGAGGGTGGGGTTGGTTGGCGGCCTCGTTGTTTCAACCGACGTTTCAGGGCTTTGGTAACGGCGTTTTGGCTTGGTCCTCCGATCGTGATCACTCGATTGGGGATGGCGTAGTCGGTGAAGTCGCTGGTCAGGGGGCTAGGGGGTCGGTTGGGGCTTCGGTGGTGGTGGCGACCGCGGTGGCGGCTTGGGGGCCTTCCGAGAGCAGGACGCGGAAGCCCGATTCGTCCAGGATCGGGACCTTCAGTTCCGCTGCCTTGTCCGCCTTGGACCCGGGGGACTCGCCGACGACGACGAACGCCGTCTTCTTCGACACCGAGCCCGCCGCCTTGCCGCCGCGCGACAGGATGGCTTCCTTGGCCTCGTCCCGCGAGAAGGTCTCCAGCGAACCCGTCACCACGATCGACAACCCCTCCAGGTTGCGCGGGATCGTCGTGTCACGTTCCTCCGCCGTCCGAACGCCGGCGGCTTGCCACTTGGCGACGATCGCCTGACGCCAGGGTGTTTCGACCCACTCGCGCACGGCCGCGGCGATGGTCGGCCCGACGCCCTCGGCGGAGGCCAATTCCTCCTCGGTGGCCGTGACGATGCGTGAGAGGGAGCCGAATTCCTGCGCCAGGGCACGGGCGGCCGTCGGGCCGACGTGACGGATCGACAGCGCGACCAGCACTCTCCACAGTGGACGTTGCTTGACCGCCTCCAGGTTGTCCAGCAGCTTCACGGCGTTCGCGGTCAGGTCACCGTCCTTGGTGCGGAACAGGTCGACCTGCCGCAGTTTGTCCGCGTCCAGGTCGAACAGGTCGCCCTCGTCCCCGTACACCGGGGAGTCGACCAGTGCCGCCGCCGCCTCGAAGCCCAGCACCTCGACGTCCAGCGCCGAACGCGACGCCAGGTACGCCAAGCGCTCGCGCAGCTGACCCGGGCACCCCGCCGCGTTGGGGCAGCGGATGTCCACGTCGCCTTCCTTCATCGGGCGCAACGCGTGGCCGCACTCGGGGCAGGTCAGGGGCATCTCGAACGGGTGGGCGTCGGCGGGCCGGGCGTCGATCACCGGGCCGAGCACCTCGGGGATCACGTCACCGGCCTTGCGGATCACGATGCGGTCGCCGATGAGCACGCCCTTGCGCTTGACCTCGCTCGCGTTGTGCAGGGTGGCGCGCGCGACCGTCGACCCGGCCACCTTCACCGGCTCCATCACGGCGAACGGCGTCACCCGGCCCGTGCGGCCGACCTGCACCTTGATGTCCAGCAGCGTGGTGGTGGCCTCCTCCGGCGGGTACTTGAACGCGATCGCCCACCGCGGCGCGCGGGACGTGCTGCCGAGCCGCCGCTGCAACGACACCTCGTCCACCTTGACGACCACGCCGTCGATCTCGTGCACGGCGTCGTGCCGGTGCTCGCCCCAGTGGACGACGTGCGCGCCGATCTCCTCGAACGTGCTCAGCACGGCGGTGTGCGGCGACACCGGCAGCCCCCACGCCCGCAGCGCCTCGTAGGCCGACGACTGCCTGGTCAGCTCGAACCCCTCGCGCTTGCCCAGCCCGTGGCAGATCATCCGCAGCCGGCGGGACGCGGTGACCTTCGGGTCCTTCTGCCGCAACGACCCGGCGGCGGTGTTGCGGGGGTTCGCGAACGGCGGCTTGCCCGCTTCCACCAGCCGCGCGTTGAGCTCCAGGAAGTCCTCCACAGCGAAGAACACCTCGCCGCGCACCTCCACCAGCGCGGGCACGGGGCGCTCGTCGGTGCCGGTCAGCGTCTCCGGCACGTCCTGGAGGGTGCGCACGTTCAGCGTCACGTCCTCGCCGGTCCGGCCGTCACCGCGGGTCAGCGCCCGGACCAGCCGGCCGTGCTCGTAGAGCAGGTTGACGGCCAGGCCGTCGATCTTCAGCTCGCACAGGAAGTGGGCGTCCGGGCCGATCTCCTTGCGGACGCGCTCGAACCAGGCCTCCAGCTCCTCCTGCGAGAACACGTTGTCGAGGCTGAGCATCCGCTCCAGGTGGTCGACCGCCTTGAACTCGGTCGAGAACGTGCCGCCGACGAGCTGGGTGGGCGAATCGGGCGTGGCGAGCCCGGGGTGCGCCTGCTCCATCGCCTCCAGCTCGCGGAGCAGCGCGTCGAACTCGCCGTCACTGACCGTCGGCGAGTCGAGGACGTAGTAGCGGAACTGGTGCCCGCGCACCACCTCGGCCAGCGCGGCGTGGCGCTCGCGCACGTCGGCGGGCACGTCCTCGACGCCCTCGGCGGGGGCCTGGGCCGGGTTCAACGGGTCGTCGCTGGTCACGGCATGAGCGTAACCAGGGGGTCTGACAATTTCAGGAGGGATCCTCGACCATGGCGCGCACCAGGTCGCGCAGTTCGAGCAGGCCGATCGTGCCCTCCGGCTCGGCGGACGCGGTTTCCACCCGGCCGAGGCGTTCACCCGCCAGGCGCTCACCCAGAGTGACGTCGAGGGGCAGGAACGTCATGGTCTGCCGGGCCGTGTCGTCCAGGGCGGCGAACTCGGGGTGGTAGACGGCGACGTCGACCAGCCCGTCGGAGACCTGGGCGACCACGCGGACGTCGGCGAGCCGGATGCGGCGGGGGCCGAGGTTGATCGTGACGGCCGTCGGGTCGGGCACGGCGGGCACCGAGTCGTGGTACTCCCAGATCATGTCCTCGTTCGGCGCGGCCGCGATCCACGCGTCGGTGTAGGGGCGCAGCTTCGGGTCCTCGCGGCTGGTGATCACCAGGGCGTAGATCGCGCGGTGCCCGCGTTCGAGGGAGAACTCCAGGTCGGGGTGCATGGCGGCGACCATCGCGCCCAGTTCGCCCTCCACCCGGTACGGCTCGCCGTCGCCCAGGGCCGCGCTCACGGTGGGCAGCAGCTCGAACCACTCTTGCCAGAACGCGGCCGCGGCCTCGTCCGGGTTGGGCAGGTGGACGGGCCGGGGCTCGGGTTCGGTGCGGCGGCGGAACCAGCTCATGGCTCCATTGAACTACGCCGGGTGGCCACCGCGAGGAGTTCCGCGGCAGGTCCGACGAGCTTGCGCCCGCCCGGCCACACGGCGCGCAGGACGCGGCGCAGGTCGAGGTCCACGGGCACTTCCACGAGCCGCCCTTCGGCGAGGTCGACGCCGACGGCGAGCACGCTCAGCACGGCGGGCGCGACACCGGCGACCACCGCGCCGCGCACCGCCGTGGTCGAGCCCAGCTCCAGCGCGGGCGGGCACGCGTCGGGCAGCGCGCGGTCGAGGGTGTCACGCGTGCCGGAGCCACGTTCGCGCATGACGAGCGGTGTCGCGGCGAGTTCCGGCGGGGTGAGCGGTCGGCGCCTGCGGGACCAGGGGTGGCCGGGTGCGACGACCAGCGCGAGCCGGTCCACGGCCACCTTCCGCGAGGAAAGCCCTGGTAGGGACCCTGGCGCTTCGACGAAGCCGAGGTCGACCACGCCGTCGCGGACGAGTGCGCCGACGGTCTCCGAGTTCGTCACGCGCAGTCCCACGCGCAGGTCCGGTCGGGTCCGGCGCAGTTCGCCGATCCAGCTCGGCGCGAGGTGCTCGGCGACGGTCATGCTGGCGGCGACGCGCAGCTCGGCTTCCCGTGCCGACCGCAGCGCCCGCGCGCCCTCGACCAGGCCCGCGACCTCGTCCAGCACCCGTCTCGCCCGTTCGGTCACGACCACGCCGGCGGGCGTGAGCGCGGAGCCCCGCCGTCCCCGGTCCACGAGCACCACGCCCAGTCGGCGTTCCAGTGTGGACAGGCGCTTGCTCGCCGACGGCTGGGCGATGCCGAGTTCGGCGGCGGCCCGGCCGAGGCTGCCCAGCTCCCCGACCAGCACCAGCAGGCGCAGCGATTCGAGGTCCGGGGTCATAGCCACAGGGTATGACCCCAGAGTCGACGGCCGCCTACCGGAAGCGGGCGCCGGACCGGAGGCTGGGTGGTGTGCTGATCGCCGCGCTGGTCCTGGGTGTGCTCGTGGGTGGACGCCTGCCGGACCTCGCCGGCGTCACGCGCAAGCTGCTGCGCACCGGAGTGGTGCTGCTCGGGCTGCAACTGTCCGTGGCGCAACTCGTCGCTCTGGGACCGGGTGTTCTGCTCGCGGTGGTGGCCACGGTCTCGGTCACGTTCTTCGGCACCGTCCTGCTCGGCCGGTGGCTGCGCCTGCCGCGCGGCCTGTACGTGCTGGTGGCGAGCGGTTTCTCGATCTGCGGCGCGTCGGCCATCGCCGCCGTCGAGGGCCGGGTGGACCGCGAGGACGAGCACGTGGCCACCAGCGTCGCCCTCGTCACGCTCTACGGCACGCTGGCGATGGTCGCGTTGCCGCTGCTGAACGCCTCGCCGCAGTGGATCGGGCTGAGCGTGCACGAGGTCGCGCAGGTGGCCGCCGCCGCACCCGCGGGCGGGTTGGCGACGGCGATGGCGGTGAAGCTCGGTCGGGTGGCGTTGCTGGCGCCGATCGTGGCGGGGGTGGGTGGTCGTGGCGCGCCGCCGGTGCCCGGTTTCCTGCTCGGTTTCCTGGCGTCGATGCTGGTCAGCCCGCTGCTGCCGACCGCCGTCCTGGATGTGGCGAAGACCGTGACGACGGTCGTGCTGGCCGCCGCGCTGTTCGGTCTGGGCACGTCCGTGCGTCTCAAAGCCCTGTTGCGGACCAGTCCCAGGGTGCTGCTCCTGGGGCTGGTCTCCACGCTGCTGGTGTGCGGGACGGGCTACCTGTCGCTGCGGGTGGTGTGAGCGCGCAGCAGGTCGGCGTTCAAGCGGGCGATGGTGGTCAGCGGGATGCCCTTGGGGCACGCCGACGTGCACTCGCCGGTGTTCGTGCAGCCGCCGAACCCCGCCGCGTCGTGCTCGGCGACCATGTCCCGGGCCCGCGAGTACCGCTCCGGCTGACCCTGCGGCAGCACGCCGAGGTGGGTGGCCTTCGCGGCCGTGAACAGCATCGCCGACCCGTTGGGGCACGCCGCCACGCACGCGCCGCAGCCGATGCACGCCGCCGCCTCGAAGGCGGTGTCCGCGTCCGGCTTGGGCACGGGTGTCGCGTGCGCATCCGGCGCGGAGCCCGCCGGCACGCTGATGTACCCGCCGGCCGCCACGATCCGGTCGAACGCCGACCGGTCCACCACCAGGTCGCGCACCACCGGGAACGGCTCGGCCCGCCACGGCTCCACGGTCACCACGTCGCCGTCGCGGAAGTGCCGCAGGTGCAGCTGGCAGGCCGTGGTGGCCTTCTCCGGCCCGTGCGCCATCCCGTTGATCATCATCCCGCACGCACCGCAGATGCCCTCGCGGCAGTCGTGGTCGAACGCCACCGGCTCCTGCCCGGCCGTGATCAGCCGCTCGTTGAGCACGTCCAGCGCTTCCAGGAACGACATGTCCGGCGACAGGCCGTCCAGGTCGTAGGTCACCAGCCGCCCGGTGGCGCCGCTCTGCCGCCAGATCCTCAAGGTCAGCTTCACGAGTAGCTCCGGGTGCTCGGCGTGATGTGTTCGAAGACCAGTTCTTCCTTGTGCAGCACGGGCGGTTGGCCGACACCCGTGTACTCCCAGGCGGCGACGTACGAGAAGTTCGCGTCGTCGCGCAACGCCTCGCCGTCCGACGTCCGGCTCTCGGACCGGAAGTGCCCGCCGCACGACTCCTCGCGGTGCAGGGCGTCGACGCACATCAGCTCGGCCAGCTCGAAGAAGTCCGCGACCCGGCCGGCCTTCTCCAGCTCCTGGTTGAGCCGCTCGCCGGTGCCCGGCACCTTCACCCGCTGCCAGAACTCCTCGCGCAGCTCCGGGATCCGCTCCAGCGCCTTGCGCAGCCCGGCCGCGTCGCGCTCCATGCCGCACTCGTCCCACATCAGCCGGCCCAGCTCGCGGTGGAACGACTCGACCGTGCGGTCGCCGTCCACGGCCAGCAGCGTCTTCACCCGGCCGCGCACCTCGGACACGGTGTCGGCGACCACCGGGTGGCTGTCGTCCACCGGCCCGAACGGCGCGTCGGCCAGGTAGTCGCCGATCACGCCGGGCAGCACGAAGTAGCCGTCCGCCAGGCCCTGCATCAGCGCCGACGCGCCCAGCCGGTTCGCGCCGTGGTCGGAGAAGTTCGCCTCGCCGATCACGTACAGGCCGGGGATCGTGGACCGCAGGTCGTAGTCGACCCACAGGCCGCCCATCGTGTAGTGCACGGCCGGGTAGATGCGCATCGGCGTCCGGTAGGGGTCGTCGCCGGTGATGCGCTGGTACATCTCGAACAGGTTCCCGTAGCGCTGTTCGACGGCGAGCGCGCCGAGGCGTCGGATGGCGTCGGCGAAGTCCAGGTACACGCCCCGCTTCTCGTCGGAGATGTTCTTCGCCGCGCGGGAGGCGATGTCACGCGGCACCAGGTTGCCGAAGCTCGGGTACATGCGCTCCAGGAAGTAGTCCCGGTCGGCCTCGGGGATGTCGTTGGGCGCACGGGTGTCGTGGGGGTCGCGCGGCACCCACACGCGACCGTCGTTGCGCAGGGATTCGCTCATCAGCGTGAGCTTCGACTGGTGGTCGCCGCTGATCGGGATGCACGTCGGGTGGATCTGGGTGAAGCACGGGTTCGCGAACAGCGCGCCCCGCCGGTGCGCCCGCCAGATCGCGGTGGCGTTGCAGCCCTTGGCGTTGGTGGAGAGGTGGAACACGTTGCCGTAACCGCCGGTCGCGAGCACCACGGCGTCCGCGAAGTGCGTGGACACCCCGCCGCCGACCAGGTCGCGCACGACGATCCCGCGCGCCCGGCCGTCCACCACGATCAGGTCCAGCATCTCGGTGCGCGGGTGCATCTCGACGCGTCCGGCGGCGACCTGCCGCTCCAACGCCTGGTAGGCGCCCAGCAGGAGCTGCTGCCCGGTCTGGCCTCGGGCGTAGAACGTGCGGGAGACCTGCGCGCCGCCGAATGACCTGGTGTCCAGCAGCCCGCCGTACTCGCGTGCGAACGGCACGCCCTGCGCCACGCACTGGTCGATGATCTCGACGCTGATCTGCGCCAACCGGTGCACGTTCGACTCGCGGGAGCGGAAGTCGCCGCCCTTGACCGTGTCGTGGAACAGGCGGTGCACGCTGTCGCCGTCGTTGCGGTAGTTCTTGGCCGCGTTGATGCCGCCCTGCGCGGCGATGCTGTGCGCGCGGCGCGGGCTGTCCTGGTAGCAGAACGACTTGACCTGGTAGCCGAGCTCGGCCAGCGTCGCCGCCGCCGAGCCGCCCGCGAGGCCCGTGCCGACCACGATCACGCTGCGGTTGCGCCGGTTCGCGGGGTTGACCAGGCGGGCGGAGAACCGGCGGCGGTCCCAGCGGGTCTCGATCGGCCCCGCCGGCACGCGCTGGTCGGAGATCGGGGCACCTTCTGCGAAGAGCATGTCAGCTCACCAATCCGGTGAAGACGGCGAAGGGAACGGAGAGGAAACCGGCGCAGATCACCACGGCGACGGCGAGGCCGATCACGCGCGAGGTGGTGACGCCGAGGGTCTGGGTGGCGCTCCACACGCCGTGGCGGACGTGGAAGCCCAGGGCGAGCACGGCCACCGCGTAGGCCAGCACCACGTACCAGTGCTGGAAGTCGGCGACCACGTTCGCGTGAATCTCGCCGGGCACGCCGTGGGGGTTGAGCCACCCGGCCGTGAGGTCGAGCAGGTGGTAGACCACGAACAGGGCGATGATCACGCCGCCCCAGCGCATCGTGCGGGCCGCGTAACTGCCCTGGACGCGCCTGCGGTGCTCGTACCGGCCCCTGGCCTTGCGCGCCTTCGCGGTCAGTTGGTACGCGGCGGCGAAGTGCAGCGCGACGCAGGCGAGCAGGGCCGCGCGCGTCGGCCAGACCGCGCCGATCTCGCGCAGCCACCGGCCGTAGCCGTCGATCGCGTCCGCGCCGGAGAACACCGTGAGGTTGCCGAGCATGTGCACGACGACGTACAGCAGCAGTCCGGCGCCGGTGACCGCCATGACGGCCTTCTTGCCGACGGTGGTGCGGTAGAGCCCGATCGTGTCCACGTCGCTGACGCTAGGAACGGGGGCGACGAGTCGTCCAATACATCGTGGGCTGCCTGAAGATAGCCTGGGGCTATGACGCTCCAGCAGCTCGTGTACTTCCTGGCAGTGGCCCGGACGCGGCACTTCACGCGGGCGGCGGCGGAGGCGCGTGTGGCGCAGCCCTCACTGTCCAAGCAGATCCACGCGCTGGAGAAGGAGCTGGGCGCGGAGCTGTTCAGCCGGGCGCGCGGCAACGTCACGCTGACGCCGGCGGGCGAGGCGCTGCTGCCCGTGGCGGCGCGGATCCTGTCCGATGTGGACACGGCCCGGCTGGAGGTGGCCGAGCTGGTGGGGCTGCGGCGGGGGCGGGTGCGGGTGGGCGCCACGCCGAGCCTGTGCGTGAGCCTGTTCGCGGACGTGATCAAGCGCTACCACGACGCCTACCCCGGCATCCAGGTGTCGGTGACCGAGGGCGGCTCGCGTGACCTGGTCGCGGCGTTGGAGGCCGGTCAGCTGGACCTGGCGCTGGTGATCGTGTCGCCCGCGGACGCCGAGCGCGCGCTGACCGTGGTGCCGGTGCTGCGGGAGGAGCTGGTGGTGGCGTCGGCCGCGCCGCTGGGCGTGGACCGGATGGGGTTGACGGACCTGCGCGAGCAGCCGCTGGTGATGTTCCGGCCGGGGTACGACCTGCGGGAGACGACGTTGGCGGCGTGCCGGCAGGCGGGGTTCGAGCCGCGGTTCGCGGTGGAGGGCGGGGAGATGGACGCCGTGCTGCGGTTCGTGGAGGTGGGGCTGGGGGTGGCGATCGTGCCGAGCACGGTGCTGGCCACGCGGTCGTTGCACGGGACGCCGCTGACCCCGGCGACCACCCGCACGGTGGCGCTGGCGCACCGGACGGACGTCGCGCCGACGTCGGCCGGGCGGGCGTTCCAGAGCGTGCTGCTGGCGTTCCTGCGCGGGGCGGAGATGCCTCCGGGGGTGCACCTGGTGGGCCCGTGAGAGTCCCACGCCCCGGCGCAGGACAGGTCACCAGCCCTCGGGCGGCTCCACGAACGCCTTGCCCACGTCCCGGGTCAGCGCCAGTGCCCGCCGCACCCACTTCTCGCTCGCACCGGCCATGCCGCAGGTCGGCGTCGGCACCGCGTGCGTGCCGAGGATGGACCGCGGGAAGCCGAGCCGGTCCACCAGGTCCAGCGCCGGCTGCGCGAGCGACTTCAGCGTCTGCGGCGTGGCCGGGTCGGTGCTCGGTGCCAGACCGAGGAACAGCTGGGTCTTCTCCTCCCACGCCTCGCCGAGCTCGTCCCACATCGTGTCGTCCAGGACCGTGACGTCGAACGACACGGCCCGCGCGCCCGCCTGGCGGATCAGCGTGACGGGCGGCTTCGGGGCGCAGCAGTGCACGATCACGTCCGCGTCGACGCCGTCGATCACGGTCTGGAGCACGGCGCGCGCGTCCGGCTCGGGGACGGCGGCGACCGTGCCGAGCTTGGACGGCGTCGGCAGCAGGCCGTGCAGCACGGCGGGCAGGCCGGGTTCGTCCAGCTGCACGACGACCGTCGCGCCGGTGCGCTTGGCGACCTCGGCGACGTGCCGGTTGAGCCCTTCGACCAGCGACTGGGTGAACTCGCGCAGCGCGCCCTTGTCGGTCAGCACGCGGTGGCCGCGCAGCAGCTCGACGCTCGCGGTGAGCGTCCACGGACCGGCGGCCTGCACCTTGACCACCGCCGGCGGCAGGGCGTCGGCGGCCTCCTCGAACGCGTCCAGGTCGCGGCGCAGCAGGTCCACCGCGCGCCGGTGGTCCCTGCCGGGGTGCGCGGCGGTCCGCCAGCCGGACGGGACCACCTCGACCGGCAGGTCGACCAGGAGCGCGGCGGTGCGGCCGATCATGTCCGCGCCGACGCCCCGTGCGGGCAGTTCGGGCAGGTGGGGCAGGTCGGGGAGTTCGCCGAGAACGATCCTGGCGGCCTCCAGCGGGTCGGTTCCGGGTAGCGAGCCGATGCCGGTTGCGGCGCCGGCGGACCAAGGGAGGGCATCCACGCGCACAGTCTCCCACCACGGCCGCCAGGCCGTCCGACCCCGAAAAGGTCTAGACCCATTGACGACGTGGTCCAGTCCACCTACCGTCACCTTGTCGGTGCCGACAGTGGCCAAGGGCACCGCCACGACGTGGTGCGGGGGCGTGCCGCGCCCCGCGCCCCCGCACCACTCCCACCCCGTTCCCCCCTGCACGGGAGTAGGCACCCATGTCCTCGAAGCGCAAGAGCCTGGCCGCGTTGGCGGCAGGCGTCACCGCCGTCCTGACCGCCGGTCTGCTGCCGGCCGCCCCCGCGGGCGCCGCGCCGACCCCGACCGCCGTGTTCAGCCAGGACTCGACCTGGAGTTCCGGCTACCAGGGCAAGTTCACCGTCACCGCCGGTTCCGGCGCGGTGTCCGGGTGGAAGGTCGAGTTCGACCTGCCGGCGGGCAGCACGCCCGGTTCGTACTGGGACGCGACGCTGACCAGCAGCGGCTCTCACCACACGTTCGGCAGCCGCGAGTACAACGGCAGCCTGGCGGCGGGCGCGTCCACGTCGTTCGGGTTCCTGGTGAACGGCACCGGCGTGCCCGCCAACTGCAAGCTCAACGGCCAACTCTGCACCGGCGGCACGACCACTTCCCCCACTACGACGACCACCACTACCACCACCACGTCCGACCAACCGCCGCTCCCAGGCAGCCTGAAGTCCGCGCCGTACGTCGACATCACCATGCCGACGCCGTCGCTGGAGTCGGTCGCGCGGGCCACCGGCCAGAAGGTGTTCACGCTCGCGTTCGCGCTGGCGGACAGCAGCGGCTGCAACCCGTCTTGGGGCGGCACCATCCCGTTGGACGACAGCCGGATCGTCAACGACGTGCGGGCGCTGAAGGCGCTGGGCGGTGACGTGATCGTGGCCACCGGCGGTGCGGCCGGACCGTACCTGGAGTACTCGTGCTCCACCGCCGACGCGTTGCTGGCCGCGTACAAGAAGGTGCTCGACGCGGTGGGCAGCAACCACCTGGACGTGGACGTCGAGGCGTCCATCCCGCACGACATGGTGAACACGGCGTTGAAGCGCCTGCAGGCCGAGCGCGGCACGTCGATCAGCTACACCATGCGCGTGCAGGGCGACGACTACGGCATGGACCCCTACTCGGTGCAGATCCTCCAGAACGCCGCCGCCAAGGGCCTGACCGTGCTCGTCAACCCGATGACCATGGAGTTCGGCTCGTCCCGCGCGGACTGGGGTGACGCCGTCATCGCGGCGGCCGAGAGCAGCCTCCGCCAGCTGAAGCAGATCTGGCCCGCCAAGTCGGACGCGGAGCTGAAGCGCCTGCTCGGCGTCACCCCGATGATCGGCCGCAACTACAACGGCAAGGTCTTCACCCAGGCGCACGCGCGCAAGCTCGTGACGTGGGCCAACACGAACCGCATCGGCCTGCTGGGCTTCTGGTCGGTGGGCCGTGACAACGGCGGCTGCCCGGGCGGCGGCATCTCTCCGACGTGCAGCAGCATCAGCCAGACCCAGTACGAGTTCACGAACATCTTCAAAGGCTTCACGGCCTGACGCGGGTCAGTACAGCGGTGTGAAGTGGAGGGCGAAGTTGTAGTTCGCCCGGGCGCCATCGGTGGCGGCGATCCAGTACTCGCCTGGACGGACGATGGTGCCCGCGTAGGCGTAGTGCTCGCCGTTGCCGGCGATGCCGACGACGTCGGTCGGTGGGTTGGTGGTGCCCACGGTCAGCTTCACGGTCGCCATGTAGCCCGTGATGAAGTAGACCGACACGTAGCCCGGCACGTCGGCGCGGTACAGGGTGTCGAGTTTCGGGGTGGTGCGGGGGCCGCCCACGGACAGCGGGGTGGTGCGGGCTTCGAGGGAGCGCACGGCCGACTCGGCCTGGCGCGTCAGGGATTCGAGCCTGGCCGTGTCGTCCAGGAGTGGGCGGGTGGCGGAGAGTTGGGCGGACAGGGTGGCGACTTGGCGTTCCAGGTCGGCCACCCGGGCGCGCAGCTCGTCGGCTTCACGCTTCGACTTGAACACCTAGCCTCCCAGCAGGATCAGGACACCGATCGCGATCAGCACGGCCGGCAGCGCCACGTGCCCCCAGCGGCTCAGGGCGCGGGCGATGACGGGTCGGGTCGCGAAGTAGCGGCCCGCACCGCACCACACTGCCACCAGGACCAGGAAGACGATCACGTATCGGGTGATTCCGGTGGTGGCGAAGACCGGGACGTAGACGCCGATGTTGTCGCCGCCGTTGGCGAACGTCACCGCGGCCACGCCGAGCGCGCCCGTCGCGGTCGGCGCGGAGTCGTCACCGCCGCGCCACGCCTGCCAGGCCGCCTTCACGCCCAGCGCCAGCGGCAGGAGGCCGAGCCACGGGAGCACCGCCGGGGGTAGCAGGGTGGCGCCGAGGGCAGCCCCGATGGCGACGGCCAGGATCCCGGCGAACCCCAGGTACTGGCCGAGCACGACGCGCCACGCGGGCACGCCCCGGGCGAAGAACAACGCCAGCAGCACGATGTCGTCCACGTTCGTCACCGCGAACAGCCCGACGGCACGGATGATGTCCAGCACCCGCGAACCTTAAGGTGCAGGGATGAACGGACCCGCGGAGATGCTCGCCAACGACGCCGCGTCGGCCGCGCTCGGCATCCGGGCGCTCCACCTCGGCGACGGTGCCGCGACGCTCGCCATGACCGTCACCGACCGGATGGTCAACGGGCACGGGATCGGGCACGGCGGGTACGTGTTCCTGCTCGCCGACACCGCCTTCGCCTGCGCGTGCAACCGCCACGGCGCGGTGACCGTGGCGGCGCAGGCGGAGATCGACTTCATCGCCCCCGTGCACGAGGGGGACGAGCTGGTGGCCGAGGCGGTGGAACGGGCGCGATTCGGGCGCAGCGGCATCTACGACGTCACCGTGCGCCGGGGCGACCAGGTGGTGGCCGAGTTCCGCGGCCGGAGCCGGACCCTCAAGCCGAACGGCGCAGACCCAGCACCTGAAGGGTGATGAAACCCATCACGGCGACCGCCTGGGCGACGATCAGGAAAACACCCAGCCCGGTCACCGGGAACCACCCGGCGAACGCGGTGAGGAAACTGTCCAGCACCCACACCGCATTGCCGATGACCACCACCGCGACCAAGGGCCGGACGGGCCGCAGGCCGAGCAGGAAAACACCCACGCCATAAGCCACGAGGAAGGCGCCGAGCCCGATCACCAGACCGCGCGGCAAACCGGTCGGGAGGTCGAAGACCAGGGCCAGCAGGCCCAGTCCGCCCGAGGCGACACCGTCGAGCTTGAGGGCGAAGCGGAGGAGGCTGTCGTTGCGAACCTGAGTTGTCGTCATGCCCCGAAAGCTAGGTCCGGTCGTACTGCCGGCGGAACGCCGAACACTGCCAACGCCTGCCAGTCACGCGGCCTCGACCTGCGCGGACAAGTCCTCGGCCACCAGCTTCGCCCCCGCGTTCTGCCAGTTGTGCAGCGTCCGCTCGGGCACCTGGTTGACGAACCACGCCAGCGCCCGCCGCGCCTGCGGGTCGAGGTCCTCGCGCTTGGTCCGCCTGCTGTACGGCCGGATGCCGACCACGTAGTAGAAGTACAGCGCGTTGTAGTGACGCCATTCGTCGCTGGTGCCGAAATCGCCGTCCCGCGGTTTCAGCCGGGAAATGCTCTCCAACAACAGGGACTTCAACTCCGCGGCACGTTCCAGCGGCTGGTCCGACGCACCCCGCGCGGCGAGTCGGGCGTCGATCACCGGCAATTGCGTCAACGGGCTGGCGACCAACTTGCCCAGGTCGCCGTAATTGCTCAGCGCACGCCTGGTCAGCTTCACGAATTCGGCCGGGTCGAGCGCGGCACGGCGGGGCAGCGCCTCGGCCGCGTCACGCAGCTCGGCCCGCTCGGCGGCCACGTCGGGCACCGCGACCCGGTCCACCAGCAGCGCCAGCGGGTTGGCCAGCACCTGCACCGCGATCGCGGCGGCGACCGTGCCGTACAGCAGCGGCACCAGCCGCTCGTCCAGGAACAACGCCACCTGGCCGCCGAACACCGCCGCCAGCCCCGCCGACGTGAGCAGCGACCGGACCATGTCCGCGCGGATCGCCTCACCCTCGTCGAACGCGTCCGCCACCGCCACGACCACGCCGAACACCAGCAGGTCCACCCCGGCCGACGCGATCACCAACGGCTCCGGCAGCACGTCCACCAGCAGCAACGCGCAGCTCAACCCGAACAGGACCGTCGCCGCGCCCAGCAACGCCCGCCGCACCCGCAGGCACAGCACCAGGGCCGCGGCCAGCGGGACCAGGACCACCGCGGGCGCGAAGAAGGCCGCCACCAGCAGCGGCAGCGCGCTGTACCGCCACCACCGGTCGTAGCGCACGGGCAGCCAGCACACGACCACCCCGGTCCACGCCACCGCGGGCACCGCCATCGCCATCGGCGGCAGCGGGAGGACGATCACCAGCGCGTAGGCGAGCAACCCGATCGAGGCTCGCTGGAGCAGGTGCTTGCGGGGATCACGCACGAGCAGGTAGAGCCCGAGCCACCAGGCGAGGCCGAACGTCACCACCGACACCGCGATCACCCGGCGATCGTACGGTTGCCCGGGCTGGGACCATGTGGTCCATGCCGCTCGAGCCGACGCTCCGCAAGGCCGCCGAAGAGGTCGAACGCGGTGATCTGGCCAGTGTCCTGCGCGCCCGGCAGCGTCTGGTCGGGCTCGTGTCGAGCTACCCCGACCGGCTGGACCTGCGCGAGCGCCTCGCCGGGGTGTACCGGGTGCTCGGCGACGCGGCGCAGGCCGGGCGGTGGAGCTACCTGTCCGAGGTGCGCGACGACGCGGAGGTGGCGGCGTTCGAACGCGCCTACCGCACGCCACTGGCGCGGCTGGAGGCGATGAACTGGGTCAGCGGCGAGGCGGGCGCGGCGACCGAGACCGCCCGGGAACGGCTGGTGGCCCTGCAGGCCGCGGCGAACGACCAGTTGCGCGCCGAGCTGTCGGTGGCCGACGACCGCGACTCGTCGTGGCGGACGAACGTGCTGGTGCTCGCGGGCCTGGTGATCGTGCTGCTGTGCTTCGTGGTGGGCGCGGTGACGCTGGTCATGTGGGCCTACAGGTGGTTCGCCGGATGAGCGCATGCTGGAGGCATGACCCCCGACGTCGCCGCCGCCGCTGACCGCATCCGCCCGCACGCCCGCCGCACCCCGTTGTGGCGCACCGAGGTCGACGGTCGCCCGATCGTGTTCAAGCTCGAGCACCTCCAGCTCACCGGGTCGTTCAAGCTGCGCGGCGCGCTGAACACCCTGATCGCCGCCGGTTCACCTGATCGAGTGGTCACGGCGTCCGGTGGCAACCACGGCCTCGGCGTGGCGAAGGCCGCCCAACTGCTCGGGCTGCACGCCACGGTGTTCGTGCCGGTGAGCGCGCCGGAGGGCAAGGTGCGGCGGATCGAGGCGGCGGGCGCGAAGCTCATCCGGCACGGCGACACGTACGCCGAGGCCGTCCTGGCGGCCCGCGAGACGCCCGGGTTCTACGTCGAGGCGTACAACGACCCGATCGTCGTCGCAGGTCAGGGCACGGTGGCGGCGGAGGTCGTGCAGGACGCGCCGGACGTGGACGCGATCGCGGTGGCGGTCGGCGGCGGTGGGCTGGCCGCCGGCACGGCGCTGGCCTCGGGTCGGCTCACGGTCGCCGTGGAGCCCGAGCGGTGCTGCGCGCTGCGCCACGCGCTGGACGCGGGCGAGCCGGTCGACGCCGAGGTGGACTCGGTCGCCGCGTCGGCGCTGGGCGCCACTCGGGTGGGTGACGTCCCGTTCGGGATCCTGCGGTCGCACCCGGTGACGTCGGTACTCGTGTCCGAGGCGGAGATCCTGGCCGCGCGCGACCGGCTGTGGGAGGAGTTCCGGCTGGCCGTGGAACCGGCGGCGGCCGTGCCGTTCGCGGCGTGGCTGGACGGACGGGTGCCGGGCGAACTGGCGTGCGTCGTGCTGTGCGGCGCGAACACCGACTGGACGCCCTAGTACGTCGCCGGGCGTACGGGGGAAAGCCGCCCCGCGCCCGACGCCGTGACCCGGCCGGGTGACCACCATCAGGTGGCATGATGCCGACTCGTTTCGCCTACCGGGTGGCCGCCGCGCTGTTCGCCTCCGGCCTGTTCCACCTCGTGGTGTTCGCCGTGGACGGCGGGCCGTGGGAAGGGCCGGTGTCGTGGCGCAAACCGGTCACGTTCGGCCTGTCGTTCGGCCTCACCCTCGCCACCTACGCGTGGGTCGGCGGACGGCTGCGCCTGAGGCGCGGCTGGGTGTGGCTGTTCACCGGCGTGTCGGTGGTGGAGGTGGCGCTCATCACGCTCCAGGCGTGGCGACGGGTGCCGTCGCACTTCAACGAGGCCACGACGTTCGACACGCTGGTCACCCGCGGCCTGACCGTCGGCGGCGTGACGATCGTCGTGTCCGTGCTGGCCCTGACCGTGGCCGCGTTCCGGGCCGCGCACCTCGCGCCGAGCATGCGGCTCGCGGCACGGGTCGGCACGTCCACGCTGGTGGTGGCGCTGGCGTTCGGCGGCCTGATGATCGCCGAGCGCGGCGGCTCGTGGAAGCTCGCCCACGGCGTGGCCATGCACGGCGTGCTGCTGCTGCCCGCGCTGGCCTGGGCGTTGAGCTTCACGACGTGGTCCGAGCACCAGCGCACCCGGACCGTCGCCCTCGCCTCGATCGCCTACTGCGGCCTGATCGCCGCCGCGGGCGCCTACAACGCCCTGGTCTGACCTCTCAGCGGCACTCGGTCACCCTCTCTGCCGACCCGTGCTCCGCACGCTCGACCGACCCCCGCTCGGCCGAACCCCGATCCGGCGACACGCGCCCCTGGAACGCGCCCGCCTGTGGCGGCACCTCGACCTCCAGCGCGAGCGCCGGGTCGAGCCGCTCCACCCGTTCCACCATGCCCTCCACCTCGGCGATCAGATCGGCCCACTCGGGGCGGTGCAGGCGCTCCCGGACCACCCAGCGCAGCGTGCGGACCTCCGCGCGCAGCCGTTCGAACTGCTCCGCGTCGAGACGTTGCGCGGACGGGTGGTCGAGCTTGCTCGAAAGCACCCTCACCCGGGTCCCGATCTCCACCAGCGACCTCCGGCGTCGTGCGTTGTCATACGGCACGCACGCAGTGTCGCAGGCGACACCGACAAAACAACAAACGCCGACCTCACCGGGTCGAACTGATGGTGGCGCTGGCGAGCACCAGGTCGCCCGCCGCCGCGTCCTCCCGGTACACCGCGACCGCCTGACCAGGGGCGACGCCGCTCAACGGCTCGCGGAGCCGCACCAGCAGCTCGTCGCCGACGACTTCGGCCACCGCAGGGGCCAGACCGCCGTGCGCCCGCACCTGGGCCACGCACTCCACCGGCCCGTCGAACCGGACCCGCGTCACGGGCCGCCGCGCGACGATCTCGGTGACGGCCAGCTTCTCCGCCGAGCCGACCCGCACCGTGCCGCTCACCGGCTCCAGCGACAGCACGTACCGGGGCCGCCCGTCGGGCGCGGGCGCGTCGATGCCCAGGCCCTTGCGCTGGCCGACGGTGAACTCGTGCACGCCCACGTGCCGCCCGAGCACCGCGCCGGTCTCGTCGTCCACCAGCACGCCGGGCTGCTCGCCCAACCGCCGGGTCAGGAAGCCGCGGGTGTCGCCGTCGGGGATGAAGCAGATGTCGTGGCTGTCGGGCTTCTCCGCGACCTGGAGCCCGCGCTCGGCGGCCTCGGCCCGGACCTGCGCCTTGGTCGAGTCGCCCAGCGGGAACATCGCGTGGGCGAGCTGCTCGTGCGTCAACGACGCCAGCACGTAGGACTGGTCCTTGCCGTCGTCGGCCGAGCGGCGCAGCTCCGGCACGCCGTCCACAGTGGACAGTCGGGCGTAGTGCCCGGTGGCGACGGCGTCGAAGCCGAGCGCGATCGCCTTGTCCAGCAGCGCCTCGAACTTGATCTTCTCGTTGCAGCGCAGGCACGGGTTGGGCGTGCGGCCGGCCGCGTACTCGGCCACGAACTCGTCCACGACCTCCTCGGTGAACCGCTCCGCGAAGTCCCAGACGTAGAACGGGATGCCGAGCACGTCCGCCGCGCGCCGCGCGTCCCGGGCGTCCTCGACGGTGCAGCAGCCGCGCGCGCCGGTGCGCAGCGTGCCGGGCTTGGCCGACAACGCCAGGTGCACGCCGGTCACCTCGTGCCCCGCCGCCACCGCCCGCGCCGCAGCCACGGCGGAATCCACCCCGCCGCTCATCGCCGCCAGCACCCGCATGCCCGTCACACCTCCGCCGTCGCCTTGCCCGCAAGCCGCTTCAACCCCGCGATGCCCGCCGTGCGGGCGCGTTCGACCACCGGGCCGATCACCTCGGCCAGTTCGCGCACGTCGGCCGCCGTGGACGTGTGGCCGAGGGAGAACCGCAGCGAGCCTCGGGCCGGCACCGGGTCCACGCCCATGGCCAGCAGCACGTGGCTGGGCTGCGCCACGCCCGCCGTGCAGGCGGAGCCGGTGGAGCACTCGATGCCCTTGGCGTCCAGCAGCATCAGCAGGCTGTCGCCCTCGCAGCCGGGGAACGTCAGGTGGGCGTTGCCGGGCAGCCGGTGCACCGGGTCGCCGTTCACCGCCACGTCCGGCACCACCCGCCGCACCGCCTCGATCAGCTCGTCGCGCAGCGCGGCGACCGCCGCGGAGGTCTCGGCCCGGTGGTCCACCGCGTGCCGCACCGCCGCGGCGAGGGCGACGATCGACGGCACGTCCAACGTGCCGGACCGCACTTCCCGCTCCTGCCCGCCGCCGTGCAGCACGGGCGTCGTCGCCACGTCACGGCCCAGCAGCAGCACGCCGACGCCGTACGGCCCGCCGATCTTGTGGCCGGTGAGGGTCAGCGCCGACGCGCCGGAGTCGGCGAAGTCGACCGGCACCGCGCCGACGGCCTGCACCGCGTCGGTGTGGAACGGCACCGAGCGCTCGGCGGCCAGCGCGGCCAGCTCGCGCACCGGGTTGATCGTGCCGACCTCGTTGTTCGCCCACATGGCGGTGACCAGGGCGACGTCGTCGTCCAGCACGTCGCGCAGCACCTCGGGGCGGATCCGGCCGAGCCCGTCGGGCTCCAGCCAGGTGACCTCGGCGTCCTCGTGCTCGACCAGCCACTGCACGGCGTCCAGCACGGCGTGGTGCTCGACCGACGTGGCCACCACGCGACGGCGGCGGGAGGTGCGGCGGGACCAGTAGACGCCCTTGACCGCGAGGTTGTCGCTCTCCGTGCCGCCGCTGGTGAAGATCACTTCGGAGGGTCGCGCGCCGAGGGCGTCCGCGATGTCCTCCCGCGCCTCCTCGACCAGCCGCCGCGCCCGCCGTCCCGAGGTGTGCAACGACGAGGCGTTGCCCGTGGTGGACAACGCCCGAGTCATCGCCTCGATCGCCTCGGGGAGCATGGGGGTCGTGGCGGCGTGGTCGAAGTAGGCCATCAGCTTTCCAGGGTAGCCCGGCGCAGTCGTCCGGCGAGCACCGCACCGAGCACCGCGACGCCCACCATCAGCAGGTCGAACGGCACCACGGCGGCCGTCGGCGCGGCGGCCGAGGCGAACGTGGTGACGAGCACACCGCCGAGGCCGACCAGCAGCGCCGACCCGAGCATGTCGCTGATCTGCAGCGCCGAGGAGTTGAACCCCCGGTCGACCTCGGACGACGCGCCCAGGGTGAGCACGCTCAGGCTCGACATCGCCATCCCCATCCCCGCTCCGGCGACCGCCCACAGGATCGGGGTGGCCCAGGCCGGCCCCCACGACGGTGCGATGAGCGTCACTCCGGAAATACCCACGGCATTGAGCACGAATCCCCAACGCACCAGCTTCTCGCGCGGGATGTCCGGCTTGCGCGACTGCCACCAGGCGGCGCTGGACCAGCCCAACGCGCTCAGCGTGAGCGGGATGCCGGAGGCGATGGCCGAGTAGCCGTGCACGGCGGTCAGGGTCAGCGGGATGAACGCCTCCGCGGCGAAGAACGAGCCCGCCAGCAGCGCGCGGGCCAGGATCGTCACCGGCAGGCCGCGACGCGCGGTGAGCGTGCCCTTGGGCAGCAGCACGCGCAGCGCCGGGGCGAGCACGGCCAGGCCGGCCACGCCGATCACCAGGTTCACGCCGGTCGGGTGCTGCGCGGCCCAGCTCAGCGCCGCGACGCCGAAGCCCGCGCCGAGCGCCGCCAACGGCAACCCGCGCCGGGTGTTGTGGTCCGGGGTGTGCGGCGGCAGGTTCCGCAGCACGGGCACCAGCAGCAGCACGCCCAGCAGCACGAACGGCGCCAGCCCCAGGAACACCCAGCGCCAGCTCAACGTCTCGGTCAACCACCCGGCCAGCGCCGGTCCGACCAGCGACGGCACCACCCACGCCGAGGCGAGCATCCCGAACACCGCGGGCCGGTCGCGCTCGGGGTAGACCAGGCCGATCAGCACGTAGACCGCGACCACCTGCGCGCCGCCGCCGATGCCCTGCAGCACGCGGCCGAGGAGCAGCAGCGGCATGTCCTGGGCCAGCCCGGCGACGATCAGACCGACCAGGAACAGGGCGGGGCCCACCAACAGGGACGGCCGCGGCCCGCGCAGGTCGCTGAGCCGTCCCGACAGCACGGTGGCGACCACGCTCGCGGCGAGGAACGCCAGGAACGGCCACGCGTACAGGTCGTTGCCGTCCAGGTCGGCGACCATCCGCGGCATGGCCGTGCTGACACCCATGTTCTCGAACGCGAGCAACGTGACGAGCAGGATGATCCCGAGCGTCGGACCCCGCCGTTCCGGTGTCCACAGGTTGCTCTTAGCGGGGGTGTCGCTCGTCGTCGTCACGGACCAATGGTTCAACCTCTACCCCGGTGGAGGTCAAGGCAATATGACGCAGTCCGGAGCCCTCACCAGCCGATCCCGCGCGGTGACGTCCTCGCGGGCGAGGCGGTCGAGCTCGGTCGAAGGCGCGGACGACGGGACGCCACTTCTCGTGCGCCACGCGCGCAGGACGGCTGGGACAGTCACGGGTGGCTCGCCACCGGCGGGCCACCCGTGCGCCTCCGCTCAGGCGGCCTGAGCGGTGGCGTGCCGGCGTGGCGAGGGGACCTCGAAGGACCCGTACGCCGCCCGTTCGGCTTCCTGCTGCACGAGTGCCGCCAGCTCGCGGCGGGTCGACGCGCGGCCGGGCGCGACCTCGTCCAGCACGTGCACCTCCACCACCAGGCCGCGCGACCGCAGCACCCGCAGCACCGAATCGACCAGCGTGTCGGACCCCACGAACGCGGGCCGGGTGGACGTCGCCGAACCCTGCCGGTAGCGCAGCACCACGGGCCGCACGGGCACGCCGGCGTCCAGCGCGGCCTGGAACAACGCCGGCCGGTAGCGCCCGGACGCCACACCGCACCACGTCGTCCCCTCCGCGTGGATGCCGACCGCCGCGCCGTCCCGCAGCGCCGCCGCCAGTTCGGCCACCGTCCCCGGCAGCAGCGACAGCCGCTCCCGGTCCAGGTACACCGTGCGGGCGGCGGTGATCAGCCGGCCGAGCACCGGCCAGTCCCGGATGTCCCGCTTGGCCACCATCCGGATGGGCTGCACGGCGTCGATCGCCAGCTCGTCCAACCAGGACACGTGGTTGGACACCACCAGCACGCCACGTCCCGGGTTGTCCTGGAACACCGGCCCGATCACGCGCAGCCGCACGCCGAACGCTCCCAGGAGGGCCCGGAACCAGCGCCGCAGCAGCACGGTCCGCGCCCGTCCCCGCACGCACAGCACGGCGAGGACGACGAGCACCCCGGACAGCATCACGGTCGACGCCGCCAGCACCCGCCACGCCACCCGGACCGCGCCGACGGAGGCCGTCGAGTGGTCCACGCACCCGTCACCGCACGGCGACACGGGCATCCACGCGTGCTTGGTCACGCCGTCTCCCCGAGGAAGAACTTCAGGTACCGCTGGTCCACCCGGTCCATCCCGAGCAGCACCGGCAGGTCGACCACGCCGAAGTCGACGTCCAGCGCGGGCCGCCCGGCGACCCACGCGCCCAGCCGCAGGTACCCCTTCAGCAACGGCGGCAGCACGGTCCGGTCCGGCCGCGCCACCGGGTCGACGTCCCACGGCGTCAACGGCGTCACCCGGTACTCCTCGGGCGCGTGGTGCTTGGCCCGCACGACGTCCCACACGCCCGCCGCGAACGACCCGCCGTCGTGCAGCGGCACGGAGGCGCAGCCGATCAGCCACGAGTGGCCGGACAGCAGCATGTACCGCGCGATCCCGGCCCACACCAACGACACCACGGCGCCGTTGCGGTGGTCGGGGTGCACGCAGGACCGGCCGGTCTCCACCAGGGACGGCCGCAGGGCGTCGAGCGCGGACAGGTCGAACTCGCCGTCGGAGTACAGCCGGCCCGCCTCGGCGGCGCGCTCGGGCGGCAGCATCCGGTAGGTGCCGACGATGTCGCCGGTCCGGTCGTCGCGCACCACGAGGTGGTCGCAGAACTCGTCGAAGTAGTCGACGTCGTGCCCCGGCACGGAGCTGTGCAGCACGGCGCCCATCTCGGTGGCGAAGACCTGGTGCCGCAGCCGCTGGGCGGCCACGACCTCGTCGCTGTCACGCGCGACCAACAGGGAGTAGCGCGGCGCGTCGGAAGCGGCGTCACCGGTGCTGACAAGCAGTTGCGGCTGCGTCATGGGTCTGGTCTACCGACCGGTTGGCGACCGGGATCAGGTCGTTCCGATGACGCCTCAGTGGCAGGTCGGTTAAGGCGCGGTGAGGCCGCGGACGCCACGAGGGCCGCCCCGCGCGAAGCGGGACGGCCCTCGGGACGAACGGGCAGGTCAGCCCTTGCGCTTGGCGACCTCGTCGGTCAGCTGCGGCGCGACCGCGAACAGGTCGCCGACGACGCCGAAGTCGGCGATCTCGAAGATCGGCGCCTCCGGGTCCTTGTTGACCGCCACGATCGTCTTGGACGTCTGCATGCCCGCCCGGTGCTGGATCGCGCCCGAGATGCCCAGCGCGATGTACAGCTGCGGCGAGACCGTCTTGCCGGTCTGGCCGACCTGGAACTGGTGCGGGTAGTAGCCGGAGTCCACCGCGGCGCGGGACGCGCCCACCGCCGCGCCGAGGCTGTCGGCCAGCTTCTCCACGACCGCGAAGCTCTCCGCGCTGCCCACGCCACGACCACCGGACACGACGACCGACGCCTCGGTCAGCTCCGGCCGGTCGCCGCCGACGATCGGCTCGCGGCCGGTCACCTTCGTCACCAGCGCCGGGTTGCCTGCGGGCACCTCGACGGCCTGCTCGACCGCGTCGGCGGGCGACTCGGACGCCTCGACGCCACCCGGCCGCACGGCGATGACCGGCACCCCGTTGGTGACCTTGGACTTCACCACGTACGCGCCACCGAAGATCGACTGCGTGGCGACGCCCTCGCCGTCGAGGTCGACGGCGTCGTAGAGCAGGCCGGAGCCCAGGCGCACGGCCAGCCGGCCCGCGACCTCCTTGCCCTCCAACGTCGCCGAGACCAGCACGGCGGCGGGTGACGCGGTGCCCGCGATCGCGGCGAGCGCGTCCACCTTGGGCGTGACCAGGTGGTTCACCGCCTCCTCGGACTCCGCCGCGTACACCTTCACCGCGCCGTAGCGGCCCAGGGACTCCCTCACCTTGCCCGCGGTCCCGGGCGATCCGACCACCACCGCGGCCGGCTCGCCGAGACGGCGCGCGGCGGATAGAAGCTCATAGGTGACCTTCTTGACCTCGCCGTCGACGTGGTCGACGAGGACGAGTACCTCAGACATTGGATTCCTCGCCTTCAGATGAGCTTCTGGCCGACCAGGTACTCGGCGATCTTCGAACCGCCGTCACCCGAGTCCTCGACACGCTGACCGGCGCCGCGCGGCGGCTTGGGGGCCGACTCGAGCACCTGCGACCACGAGGCGCCGAGGCCGACCTCGCCCGCGTCCAGCCCGAGGTCGGCGACCGTGAGGGTGCTGACCGGCTTCTTCTTGGCCGCCATGATGCCCTTGAACGACGGGTACCGCGGCTCGTTGATCTTCTCGTTCACGCTGACGACCGCGGGCAGGCTCGCTTCCAGGTGCGCGACGCCCTCGTCGGTCTCCCGCTCGGCCTTCACCACGCCGCCCTCGACGGTGAGCTTGCGCACCTGCGTCACCTGCGGCAGGCCCAGCAGCTCGGCCAGCATCGCGGGCACCGCGCCCGCGCGGCCGTCGGTGGCCTCGTTGCCCGCGATGACCAGGTCGAAGCCCTCGACCGTGCCGATGGCCTTGGCCAGCACCTTGGCGGTGGTGAGCGCGTCGGAACCGTGCAGGGCCTCGTCGGAGACGTGCACGGCCTTGTCCGCGCCCATGGAGAGCGCCTTGCGGATCGCGTCGGTCGCGCGGTCGGGACCCATCGCGACGACGGTCACCTCGCCGCCGTGCGCCTCCTGGAGCAGCAGCGCCTCTTCCACGGCGCGCTCGTTGATCTCGTCGAGCACGGCGTCCGCGGACTCGCGGTCGAGGGTGTGGTCGGCGTCGGCGAGCTTGCGCTCGGACCAGGTGTCGGGCACCTGCTTGACCAGGACGACAATGTTCATGGGTCCTCTTCGACCTCCTGCGGACGGGCGGCGACGTGGGGTGGGCGACGGTGGTTGCCCGCGGTCGCCGGACTGTTCGCGACCCTGCCATGTCATCGCCGCATTGGCATGGTGGTGTCGGCCACCCGAATGTTACCCACCGGTAGCAGAGGTGCAAACGGCAGCAAGCACCCCCGGCGGGTGATGATGCTCACTGGCGCGTTTCCGGCCATTCGGACAATGTCGTCTGTCCGCACGATGGCGTTACAGACCATCCCCCGTCTGGGCTAGGTTCGACCACATGCCCCGGCGAGTAGCGATTGTCACGGACTCCACCGCCTGCCTGCCGCCCCAGCTGACCGAGAAGCTCGGCGTCACCGTCGCGCAGATCCAGGTGCGCATCGGGGACTGGGTGGACGACGAGGTCCGCGTGCCCGTGCCGAAGCTCGTGGACGCCCTGCGCGGCCAGCTCGACGTCACCACCGCGCCACCGGACCCCGGCGCGTTCTTCTGGTCCTACGCCGACGCGGTGGCCGCCGGCGCGGAGGCGATCGTGTCGCTGCACGTGTCGACCGGCCTGTCGCAGACCGTGGAGGCGGCCCGGCAGGCCGCCGCGCAGGTGCAGGTGCCGGTGCACGTGGTCGACACGCAGACGTGCGGCATGAGCCTGGGTTACGCGGTCGTGGCCGCCGCCACCGTGGCCGCCGCGGGCGGTGGCGCCGACCTCGTGCTGTCGGCCGCGCAGCACAGCGTCCGGCGCAGCACCGAGCTGATCTACGTGGACACGTTGGAGTACCTGCAACGCGGCGGGCGGATCGGCAGGGCCACCGCGCTGCTCGGCTCGGCGCTGTCGATGAAGCCGCTGCTGACCGTGACCGACGGGCAGATCGCGCCGCTGGACAAGGTGCTCGGCGCGGAGCGGGCGGTGCGCAAGCTGGTCGACATCGCGGCCAAGCGGGCGGGCGAGGAGCAGGTCGACATCGCGGTCGAGCACTTCGACGCGGCCGAGCGGGCGGGGACCGTGCTGGAGCAGCTGCGCGCGAAACTGCCCAACGTGCGGCGGTTCCTGGTGACGCAGGTCAGCTCCGCGATCGGCGCGCACGTCGGCCCCGGGGCGCTGGGCGTGACCGTTTCGCCGGTTTAGGAACTCCCTGCGAGGTTTGAACGTTGGCCTGGCGGGGAAGGAGGTGGGCATGGCATCTCTGTTCAGCAAGCTCGCCGCGTTCGCCCGCAGTCCGCAGGGCCGTCGGGTCGCCGAGCAGGTCAAGCACGCGGCTCGCGACCCCCGCAACAAGGCCAAGGCGCAGCAACTGATCCGCAAGTTCCGCAAGCGCTGACGCAAGCGCTGACAGCCGTGCGACGTTCGGCGGCCCGCTACCGGTTGGACTCCCGGCGGGCCGCCTCCACGGCGCGCGGTGAGTCGCCGGGCGCTGTCCCCGTTTCGGCGGCGTGCGCCCGCGCCTCGTTGCCTGCCGGCCCGGCGGTCCCGGCACGCTCGGCCGGCCCCGCGACGGTTTCCGGTGTGGTCGCGCGCTCGGCCGGTTCGGCGCGCTCCACCACCGGTTCGGCGGGTTCCGCGCCCTCGGCGGCCGATCCCGTCGGCACGACCGGTGCCGGGTCGGGGCGGACCACGTGCATCCGGCGCACCGCGTCCTGGCGCACGGGCAGTTCCGCGCCCGGAGGTGGATCCGGCACCAGCACCAGGTTCGGGCGGGCCGGCCGGGGCGCGGGCAGCGCCGTCGGGAGGCCCATCACCGGGTTGCGGTGGATCGGCTTGGTCGCGTAGTCGTCCGGCGGGAGCCGGGGTTCGAACCGGGGCGGCGGCGGTGGGGCGGGCGCCGGTTCAGGAGTGGGCTCGGGCGGTTGGTCGCGGCGGAGCATGACCGCCGTCAGCACGCAGCCCGCCGCGAACGACAAGGCGCACAACCCGAACACGACCGCCACCCCGGACATCACCCGTCCTCACTCGACCGGCGCGCCGCCGCCGAACCGGCCACCACCACGGCACGCCCCACCGGCATCAGGAGGCTCCGACCCGCTGGTCGTCGGCATCCGCCTGCTCAGGGCTCACCTGCTCACGGCTCACCTGCACGGCGACCGCGGGCTCGGCGCTCGCCTGCTCGACGGTCGTCTGCTCCGGGATCAGGCTCGGCACGTGGTCGGCCGCCGAGTCCAGCGCGACGCGGGCCGACGCGAGCTGGGTGGCCACCGCGTGGTGCAGCTCGCGCAGGTCGTCGGCCTGCTGCTGGATCTCGCCGATGCGCCGGTGCGCCTCCCGGGCGGCGAGCTTGATCAGGAACGCGGCCCGCGCCTTCGCCAGCTCCTCCTGCTCGGCGAAGTGCTGCTCGGCCTCGTGCCGGCGGCGGTTCATGGTCAGCTCGAAGAAGTTCTGCGCCTTGGTGCGCCTGGCGTCGGACTCGGCCTCCAGCTGCGAGCACCGCTCGGCGGCCTCCCGCAGGATCCGGTCCGCCTCCTGCTCCGTCCTGGCCACGGCGGCGGCGCACTCGGCCTCGACCTCCTCGGCCCGCGCCCGCAGGTGCGCCTCGACCTCGGCCCGGCGGCGTTCCAGGTCGACCTCGCGCTGGTCCAGCTCGGCGGCACGCCGGTTGGCCGCCTCGCGCTGCTCGCGCGCGTGCGCGTCGGCCTCGGCCCGTTGCGCGGCCAGCTCCTCCTCGACCTCGCGACGCCGCTCGGCCACCTCCGCCTCGGTGCGCTCGCGCAGCGCCGCCACCTCGTGCTCGGCGCGCAGCCGCAGGTCGTTCGCCTCGTCCTCGGCGAGCGTCAGCATCCGGTGCAGGCGCTCGGACGCGCCGGAGGTCGTGTTCGGCGACAGCTCCAGCCGCTCGATGCGGGTCCGCGCCTCGTCCAGGTCGCGCCTGGTCATCTCCAGCAGCTTGCGGAGGTCGGCGGCCTGCGCCAGCGCCTCCGAGCGGTCGAGTGACATGTACTTGAGCTGCTCGTCCAGGTTCTCCAGGTGCTCGATCACCTGGCGGCGGTGGAAACCTCGGTAGACGACGTCGAAACCCGCGTGCAGCGGAACAATCTCCGGCTCTTTCGCACCCATGGCGGCCCCGCTCGTTCGAAGATTGGCCGAGGTGCCGAGCGTAAGGCACCCAACCGGCACATGACCACCCACGACTACCCGGGCACGACGCCGTCGATGCCTTGTCCTTGCAGGGCAAACACCATCAGGGAAGATCGACGCAGGATAGATGTAGGTCACCCGATGGTGTTATTTACCGGGAATCAATCGGGTTATCGAGAATGCCCAGTGCGACAAATGCGCGGTGTCGAGCCGTCGTAGGTTCACACGAAACAGTGACCCTCTGACGGGCGGGCCCTGGCTACCCGCGAGTAACGGGCAACTAGGCTGGCCGCGTGACCGTCGAGCCGCTGCCCCTCACCGGTGAGCGCACCGTGCCCGGGATCGCCGAGGAGAACTACTGGTTCCGGCGTCACGAGGCGGCGTACCTCGACCTGGTCGGGCACTGCGCCGGCGCGGTGGTGCTGGAGGCGGGCTGCGGCGAGGGCTACGGCGCGGCGCTGATCGCCCGGCACGCGGCCCGGGTCGTCGCGCTCGACTACGACGAGACGACCGCCGCGCACGCGCACCGGGCGTACCCGGAACTGGCGGTGCTGCGCGGCAACCTCGCTTCGCTGCCGCTGCGCGACGGGAGCGTGGACGTGGTGGCGAACCTCCAGGTCATCGAGCACCTGTGGGACCAGGAGGGCTTCCTGGCCGAGTGCGCGCGGGTGCTGCGGCCCGGCGGCAGGCTGCTGGTCACGACGCCGAACCGGATCACCTTCTCCCCCGGCCGCGACACCCCGCTCAACCCCTTCCACACCCGCGAGCTGTCCGCCGCCGAGCTGCGCGGGCTGCTGGTCGGCGCGGGCCTGCGGGTAGAGCTGCTGGCCGGGCTGCGGCACGGCCCCGCGCTGCGCGCGCTGGACGAGCGGTTCGGCGGGTCGGTGATCGACGCGCAGGTGGCCGTGGTGGTGGGTGGCGGCGGGTGGCCCGAGGACCTGCTGGCCGCCGTGGCGTCGGTGCGCAGCGAGGACTTCGAGATCACCACCGACGACCTGGACGCGAGCCTGGACCTGGTGGCCGTGGCGGTGCGGCCGTGACGCGCGAGGGGACGTTCTGCCTGGTCCTGCACAGCCACCTGCCGTGGCTGGCGCACCACGGCGCCTGGCCGGTCGGCGAGGAGTGGCTGTACCAGGCGTGGGCGCACTCGTACCTGCCGGTGGTGGACCTGCTGGAGCGCTTCGCCGCCGAGGGCCGCGACGACGTGCTCACGCTGGGCGTCACGCCGGTCCTGGCCGCGCAGCTCGACGACCCGTACAGCCTGCGCGGGCTGCACGACTGGCTGGGCAACTGGCAGCTGCGCGCGCACGGCGCGTCGTTCCGGCTGCCCGACCTGGCCGCGCGGGAGCACCGCGCGTCGGCGTGGGCGCTGGACCGCTTCGAGACGCGCTGGCGGCACGGCTTCTCGCCGGTGCTGCGGTCCCTCGTGGACTCGCGGACGGTCGAGCTGCTGGGCGGACCGGCCGCGCACCCGTTCCAGCCGTTGCTCGACCCGCGGCTGCGGGCGTTCTCGCTGAGCGCCGGGCTGGCCGACACCGCGTTGCGGATCGGCTCGGCGCCCGAGGGCATCTGGGCGCCGGAGTGCGCGTACGCGCCGGGCATGGAGCACGACTACGCGCGGGCCGGCGTGCGGCGGTTCCTGGTGGACGGCCCGTCGCTGCGCGGCGACACCGCCGCGGGCCGGCCGGTCGGCACGTCGGACGTGGTGGCCTTCGGGCGCGACCTGGAGGTGTCGTACCGGGTGTGGTCGCCGAAGGTCGGCTACCCCGGCGACCCGGCCTACCGGGACTTCCACACCTACGACCACCCCAGCGGGCTCAAGCCGTCCCGGGTGACCGGCAAGAACGTCGAGCCGTCCGACAAGCGGCCGTACGACCCGGAGTCGGCGGCGGAGACGGTCGGGCGGCACGCGGCGGACTTCGTGGACACGGTGGTGCGGCGGCTGCGGGCGTTGAAGGAGCAGCACGGCAAGCCGTCCCTGGTGGTCGCCGCGTACGACACCGAGCTGTACGGGCACTGGTGGCACGAGGGCCCGGCGTGGCTGGAAGCCGTGCTGCGGCGGCTGCCCGAGGCCGGGGTGCGGGTGACGACGCTGCGTGGCGCGGTCGAGGCCGGGCACGTGGGCGCGCCGGTCGACGTGCCGCCGTCCTCGTGGGGCTCGGGCAAGGACTGGCAGGTGTGGAACGGCCCGCAGGTCGCCGACATCGTGCACGGCAACGCGGCGGTGCAGCGGGAGCTGCTCGCGCTGGACCTGTCCGGCGTGGTGCGCGACCCGGTGGCCGACCAGGCCGTGCGCGAGGCGCTGCTGGCGCTGTCCAGCGACTGGGCGTTCATGGTCACCAAGGACTCGGCCGCCGACTACGCCCGCTACCGGGCCAAGGTGCACGCCGACCGGTTCAGCGAGCTGGTCGCGCTGCGGCGGGCCGGGCGCGGGCGCGGTCGGGCGGCCGAACTGCGCCTGGTCGACGGTCCGTTCGGCCACCTCGACGCGCGAGGGCTGGCTACATGACGCTCCCGGCGCCGGCGTCGCCGCCCTCCTGCCGGTACGCGATGCCCGCCGAACCGGGGTGGTCGATCCGGGCCTGCACCACCGGGTGCACCTTCGAGCGGCCCTTCGTGTCGGCCGGCCGTTCGAGGCCGGCGCGCTTGGCGCGGGCCCTCCGGTCGACCGCGTACCCGATCGCCAGCACCGCGGCGCAGAACAGAACCGCCCAGACCCAAGGCTGCATGACCGTTCCCCCACTTCCCCCGTTTGTCCCCAGGGTAGCGGTGCAGAGATGCGAGGATGGCCCATGCGCGTGCTGATGTTGTCCTGGGAGTACCCGCCGGTCGTCGTGGGCGGGTTGGGCCGGCACGTGCACGCCCTGGCCGGGCACCTCGCGGCGCAGGGGCACGACGTGGTCGTGCTGTGCCGGCAGCCGGCCGGGACGGACGCGCTCACGCACCCCACGTCGGACACCGAGGTCGACGGCGTGCGGCTGATCCGGGTGGCCGAGGACCCGACGCACCTGGTGTTCGAGCGGGACCTGGTGGCGTGGACGCTGGCCATGGGCCACGCGATGACCCGGGCCGGGCTGGCGCTGCTGCGCGACTGGCGGCCGGACGTCGTGCACGCGCACGACTGGCTGGTCACGCACCCCGCGATCGCGCTGGCGCAGGTGTGCGGCGCGCCGTTGGTGGCGACCGTGCACGCGACCGAGGCCGGGCGGCACAGCGGGTGGCTGTCGCAGACGTTGAACCAGCAGGTGCACTCGGTCGAGTGGTGGCTGGCGAACCGGGCGGACGCGCTGATCACGTGCTCGTCGGCGATGCGGCGGGAGGTGGCGCACCTGTTCGAGGTGGAGCCGTCGACGATCACCGTGCTGCACAACGGCATCGAGCCGCGCCGGTGGCGGGTCCGCTCGGCCGACGTGGCCGCCGCTCGTGCCGCCCACAGCCCGTCGGGCGCGCCGCTGCTGCTGTTCTTCGGGCGGCTGGAGTGGGAGAAGGGCGTGCAGGACCTGATCGCCGCCCTGCCCCGGATCCGCCGCGCCCATCCCGGCGCGCGACTGGTCGTGGCCGGCACCGGCACCCACCGGGAGTGGCTGGAGGACCAGGCGCGCAAGCACAAGGTGCGCCGGGCGGTGGACTTCGTCGGCCACCTGCCGGACCGCGCGCTGGCGGCGGCCCTGGCGGCGGCGGACGCCGTGGTGCTGCCGAGCAGGTACGAGCCGTTCGGCATCGTGGCGCTGGAAGCGGCGGCGGCCGGCACCCCGCTGGTCGCGTCCACCGCCGGTGGCCTGGGCGAGGTCGTGCTGGACGGCGTCACGGGCCTGTCCTTCGCCCCCGGTGACGTCGAGGCGCTGGCGGGGGCGGTCCGGTCCGTGCTGGACGACCGGCCCGCCGCCGTCCGCCGTGCCCGGGCCGCGAAGGCACGCCTGGCCACGGACTTCGACTGGGCGAGGATCGCCGAGGGCACCGCTGCGGTCTACCGCTCGGCCGCCGTCCGCGACCACCCGGTGCTCGGCCGCCCCAAGATCCCGACCGGCAACGTGTTCCTCTAGTCCAGTCGTCGGATCGCGGCGAGGGCCGAGTCGAGGTCCGGGAAGGTCCCCTCGACCCGGTGCGCGGCGAGGTAGTCCTGGGCGAAGTGCAGGACGCTGTCCTGCGGGGCGGGGCCGGCGAGGAACCTCCGGACCACCTCCAGGAAGTGCCGCGGCTCGACCCGGTTCAAGGAGTGCTCGGCGGCTTCCCGCAACGTCACGAGCAGCGTCTGGTCGAACACCCAGTCCACCGCCTCGGCGCTGGTCAGGTAGTCGAAGAAGTCGACCGGGAAGTAGATCTGCCTGCCCCACCCGCCGCCGTCGAGCCGGCGGGCGACGGCGTCCACGGCGGCGAGCAGCGCGTCGAGCCGGTCTCGGCCGCCGTCGGCGCTCGACCGGGCCCGCCACAGCAGGGTCAGGTTGGCCGGGGCGTTGTGCCGGTTGCCGGTGATCCAGTCGCCCAACCGGTCCGCCAGGTGGCCGAGCTCGTCCAGCAACCGCGGGTGTGCGCACACGACGGAGCACATCTCGGACGCCATGGTGGCGTCCGGCGGGTACCGCATGAGATGCGTGACCGCCCGGCTCACCACGTCCCGGGGAAGCCGCCACGCCTCCCGGGACAGCGCGTAGAGCAGGGCGCGGCGACCACCGAAGTTCAGCGCCACCCCGTCCTCGAGCTCGGTGATGATCGCGTCGAAGGCCGCGAGGTCGTAGGCGAGGACGGTGCGCATGCCGGCCATCCCGGTGTTCATGGCGATCCACCGGGAGAGGCTTTCCAGCAGGTCCTGCTCGCGGGTGTCGGAGGTGATGTCGGCCTCGACGAAGAACTCACCGGTGCGGGCCATGCCTTCGAGCACCGGATCGCCCAGGAGCCGGGCCTCGCGCACGTGGGCGTTGTCGGCGGACTCCTCGGCGACGAGGTGCGCCTCGTGGTCGAGCCAGCTCAGGGTGAGCGTCTGGAGCACGCTCTGCCAGCCTTCGGCGTCCAGCCCGGAGTGCCAGAGGTGGACCGCGGACCGCCAGTCGTCCAGTTCCGTGAACAGGCCGTCCAGCGGCACGGCCCCGTTGCCCAGGCCGACCCGGAGGCAGATCAGGTTCGCCGAGTAGGCCGCCACCCGTGACACGAGCGTCGCCCCGGACGGGTCGTAGGTCGGGTGTTGGTCGTGCTTCACCCGCTGGTGGACCGAGCGGATCAGCCGGTCCAGCACGTCGAGAATGCCGGTGCGGGTGTCCTGATCGAGCGCGCGGAACAAGCCGGAGGCGAAGTCGAGGATCGGCGGCCTCTTGGTGAACGCCTGGTGAGAGACGAGCGCGTACACGAGGGCGTCGTCCAAGAGCCCGAAGTCCTCGAACGGGCGTGACTCGCGCCGCTGCTTGTCCGTCAGGACCGTGCGGAGCAGGTTCAGGGTCACTTCGGCGATCAGGTACTCGCCGAACGTGGCGTGCAGGAACTCGTAGGTCCGCCGGCCGGACTTGCCGTCACGCTCGTTCAGCTGCGCCGAGTGGATGAAGAAGAAGTCACCGACAGTCCGGTCGGCGAGGGTGAGGGGGTCGTCGAACGTGTTGCGCTGCACCGCCTCCGGCGACGGCAGGAACGGCTTGAGGTCGCGTTCCAGTTCCGCGTCCTCCACGTACTGCCGTCCCCGGTTGAACATGGCCAGCGCCGCGATGCCGAGCTGCCACCTGCCCTGCTTGACCCGCTTGGCGACCTGCGCCTCGGACGGCTGCGCGCGGCTCTTGTCACGGGCCTGCCGCACGACGAACGAGTCGATCAGGCGCTCGTACAGCTCGGCCTGCGACAGGTCCTCGTCGTCCAGCCGACTGCTCTCCGCGTCGGCCGCGTAAATGGCCAGCATGAGCAGGATCAGCGGCTGCCGGGCCAGGTCGCCGTGTCGGAGCACGTCGTCCGCGTCGAGCGGGCGGAAGTCCGGGGTCGCGGTGTTCGCGTGGTTCCACGCGTCCAGCCACTTGCCGATGCGGGGGTTGTCGAACTCCTCCAGCTTCACGATCGGCACACCGGGAGGGATGCGCGCTCGGTCCACGACGAGGGTCCTCGACGTGATGACGACCGCCACCGGCCGCCCCAAGGCCGCTTCGCCCTCCTGGAAGTCGCGCACCTGCTTGAGGTAGTTGGACTGCGTCACGCCACTGGCCTGGACGAGTTCGTCGAACCCGTCCAGCAGCACGACGCGGATGCTGTCGGCGCACTCGTCGGCGAGCCTGCCCCAGTCGACCTTCTCCCTCAGGACCTCGGTCAGCGCGGTCTCGATCTGCTCCGGCACGCTGTCGTCGGCGTCGACCTTGCGCAGCTGGACGTTGACCACCGTGTACCCGGAGGCAGGCAGCCTGGCCGCGAGCACTTCCATCAGCAACGACTTCCCCGCGCCGGGATGGCCCAGGACCAGCAGCGGTCGGACGGTGCTCGTCGGGCTCGACAGGTGCGCGGCCAGGAACGCGTCGATGTCCTCCTCTACCGGGTGCGACGACCACCACTCCTCGGACGACGGCACGGCGTTCTCGTCCTGGACGGCGACGCGGTAGCGAGGCGCGACGAAACCCCGTTCGACGGACGGGAAGCGGGCGTTGACGGGGTGGGTGTCCGGGTCGGTCCGGAGCAGGGGCTTGGCGAGCGTGGCCAGCGCGGCCCGCTCCAGCTTGCCCCGGTACGCCCCCGGGCCCGCCTGCCCCGGCGTGGACAGCTCCAGCAGCCGGGCGAAGCGCTCCAGCGACTCGGTCTGCGCGGCGAGGGCTTGCGCCAGTCGGGCGTTGCCCGCCTCGACGGCGGCGCGGGTGGCCGAGTGCTCGCCGATGAACGTCCAGATCGCGAACTCCGGGATCGCCGACGCGAGCCCGAGGTAGTGGTGCACGTACTTCTCGCGGCTCGCTCCGACGAGCGACTGCCAGTCGGGACCCGACCTGGACGACAATCCCTCGAGGAAGTCCGCCACCGCCGTCGCGGCCATCAAGAAGAAGTTCGCGAGCCGGCCATCGAGGTTCTCCTGGAAGCCCCGCGCGGCATCCGGTGCCGGAACACCCAGTGCCGCCAACGTGGACAGGGCCGCGTTCTTCCCCGCCGGCTCGACGCCGAGCACCCGGAACTTCTCGCGGTCGGTGATGTCGAGCCGGTCGAACGCGGGACCGATCGCGTCGCGGAAGGCGTCGAACACCGAGTTCACCGCGATCACGGTGTGCGCGGCGGACACCAACTCCTGCCGGTGCACGCCCGACAAGCCGGTCAGCCTGGCCGACAGACCGTCGAGCACCTTCCGCAACGACGACATGGCCTCGTTCTTCGGGTCGATCAGCCCGAGCACGCCCGCGCCGCCGAGCGCGCCACCGGCCAGGATCGCGCCGCCCAACGCCCGGTCGAACTTCTCGAACCACGGCCGTTCGTACTTCCCCAGCACGCGCAGAGCACCCGTGTACGTGAACAGGTCGGGTCGCGACACGGGCGCTCCACGAGGCAAAGGCGGTGGGTTCGGCCGATCCTCGCAGGAGATCGACTCCGCTGAGCCGCAGTTCTGCGGCCCGCGGGCCTCAGAGGGTCAGCACGAGCTTGCCGGTGGTCCGGTTGGCCTCGCCGACCTCGTGCGCCTTGACGGCGTCCTCCAGCGGGAACGTCTCGGCGACGACGGCACGCAGCTCGCCGCGCTCGACGAGCCCGGCGATGTGCTCCAGCGCGGCGTGGTCGGGCACCACGGACACGGTCGCGGCACGCACGCCCAGCGGCTCGGCCATCGCCCGGAGCTCGGGCAGGCGGCTGGGATCGGTCAGGCCCACGTACACCCCGCCTGGCCGCAGCACCCGCATCGACCGCTCCTCGTAGTCGCCGCCGACCGGGTCGACGACCACGTCCACGGCGTCCAGCTCGCCGAAGTCCCGCGTCCGGTAGTCGACCACCTCGTCCGCGCCCAGCTCGCGCAGCAGGTCGTGCTTGCCCGCGCTCGCGGTGCCGATCACGTACGCGCCGAGCGACTTCGCGACCTGCACCGCGATGTGCCCGAAACCGCCGGCGGCGGCGTGGACCAGCACCCGGTCACCCGGCTCGACCCGCGCGGCTTCGGTGAGGACCTGCCAGGCGGTGAGCGCGGCCAGCGGCACGGCCGCCGCGTGCACGTGGTCGACGTTGGCGGGCTTGCGGGCGAAGTGGCGCGCGGGGGCGGCGACGTACTCGGCGTACGCGCCGGCCGGCCGCGGCAGGTGGGGCATCCCGAACACCTCGTCGCCGACCCGGAACCGGTTCTCCCCCGCCGGCACGGACGCCACCACGCCGGACACGTCCCAACCCGGCACCCACGGCGTGGTGAACCAGAAGCCGTGGCGCCGCACCAGCCAGTCGAACGCGTTCACGCCCGCCGCCCGCACCTCCACCACGATCTCGTCCTTCGCGGCCTCCGGCCGCTCGACCGCCCGCACCTGCATCGCCTCGGGCTCACCGAAGGCCTCGACCACAACCGCGCGCATCTCGTTCGTCATGGTGAAAGGATCATCCGGCGTGGTACCTGTTGTGAAGAAGGCACCTTAATGGTATCTAGGTACCTTGTGTATACCGTCACTGACCTGCGCGCCCACGGCGGCGCGGACGCCTACCTCCGCACCTGCGCCTCACGGGCGGTGCTCGACCTGCTGGCCAACAAGTGGGTGTGCCTGGTCGTGGGCGCGCTGCGGCCGGGCACCATGCGCTTCGGCGAACTGCGCCGCCGCCTCGACGGCATCACCCAGAAGATGCTCACCCAGACCCTGCGCGACCTGGAACGCGCCGGTCTCGTGCACCGCGCCGTCTACCCGAGCGTGCCGCCGCGCGTGGAGTACAGCCTCACGCCGCTGGGTGAGGACGTGGGCGGCCTGATGGACGCGATCAGGGCGTGGTCGGAGCACCACATCGACGACATCCGCGCCGCGCAGGACGAGTACGACCGCAAGGCGGGCGAGGAGCTGCAGCCGGTCTAGGAGCCGTTGCGGGACCGCTCCAGGGCCTCCTGCGCCTTGCGGGCCATGTCGGCGACGGCGGCGCGGCGCGCCGCGTCCGCCTCGTAGTCCGCGCGGCGGTCCTTGACGACCCGCGCCGGCATGCCCACGGCGATCTTGAAGTCCGGCACGTCGCCGCGCACCACGGCGTGCGCGCCGATCACGCACCCGCGCCCGATCCGCGTGCCGCGCGTCACGGTGACCTTCGTGCCGAGCCAGCAGTCCGGCCCGATGCGCACCGGCGACTTCACGATGCCCTGGTCCTTGATCGGCAGCGTGATGTCCGCCGTCACGTGGTCGAAGTCGCAGACGTACACCCAGTCCGCGATCAACGTGGCCGCGCCGATCTCCACGTCCAGGTAGCAGTTCACGGTGTTGTCCTTGCCGAACACGGCCTTGTCGCCGATCCGCAACGAGCCCTCGTGGCAGCGGATCGCGTTGCCGTCCCCGATGTGCACCCAGCGCCCGATCTCCAGCCGGCCGTAACCGGGGCGGCAGTGCAGCTCGACCTTCTTGCCCAGGAACACCATGCCCCGCAGCACCACGTGCGGGTTCGCGATCCGGAACTTCAGCAGCCGCCAGTACCGCACCAGGTACCAGGGCGTGTACGCGCGGTGGCGGAGGACCCAGCGCAGCGAGGCGAGGGTGAGGAACCGGGCCTGCGCCGGGTCACGCCGCGACCTGCTCCACCTCGTCCAGACCGGGGCACCCCACATGCTCGTCACGCCCGGCACTCTAACTTCCGCCGGCGAACGGCAAAGTGCCAGGTCGCCGCCGTCCGGCGAGCGGCGGCCGTGTCACAGTGGTGCACGTGACGACACCTCTGATCATCGACACCGACCCCGGCGTGGACGACGCGTTCGCCCTCGCCCTCGCCGCCGCCAGCCCCGAGGTCGAGTTGATCGGGGTGACCACGGTCTTCGGCAACGTGTCGCTGGAGAACACCACGCGCAACGCCCTGCGCCTGCTCACCCTGCTCGGCCGCGACGACGTGCCGGTCGGTGTCGGCGCGTCCCGGCCCCTGGTCCACCCCCACCCGCACCTGTCCAGCGCGCACGGTTCCGACGGCCTGTCCGGCTTCGCCCACACGCTGCCCGAGCCGACCCGCGACGTGGACGGGCGTGACGCCGTCACCCTGATGCGCGACCTGCTCGACCAGGCCGACCGGCCCGTCACGATCGTCCCGATCGGCCCGCTGACCAACGTCGCGCTGCTGCTCGCCGCCCACCCCGGCCTCAAGCCGAAGATCGGCAGGCTCGTCGTCATGGGCGGCGGGGTGAACGGCGGCAACGTCACCGCCACGGCCGAGTTCAACGTCTGGAGCGACCCCGAGGCCGCCCGCCGCGTGCTGGTCGAGGAGGACGTGCCGACCACGCTGGTGCCGATGGACCTGACCCGCCGCTGCGCGGTCGGCGCCGAGTGGCTGGACGCGCTGGCCAGGACGTCCGAGGTCGCGAAGACCCTGGTCGGCCTCACCCCCGACTACCTGGCGACCTACCGGCGGTTCCTCGGCTGGGACGGCATGGCGGTGCACGACGCGGTCGCGGTGGCCGAGGCGGTCCGCCCGGGCATCCTCGCCGCCACCCCGTTCCCGGTCGACGTCGACTGCTCGTACGGCCCGAACCGGGGCGCGCTCGTGGTCGACCAGCGGCGGGAGGTGGACGCGCCCAAGACCCTCGACATCACGGTGGACGCCGACCTCGACGGCCTGCGCGCGTTCCTGTTCGAACGGCTAGGTGCGCTCGGCGTGCGCCAGTAGGAAGACCGGACGGCGGCCGATGCGGGTCAGCGCCACGGTCGCCTCGGCCGACCCGGACAGCTTCAGCCTCGGCCGCAGCGCGTTCGGGTCCACGTCCAACCCCCGCACCAGGATCTCCAGCCGGCCCACGTCGTGCGACCGCAGCACGGACCGCAACGCCTTCTCGCTGTAGTGCCCGTGCTCCACCACCCGGAACGCCCGCACGCCCGGCGGCGGCGTGGGCCCGGTCAGGTAGGCGATCCGCTCGTCCAACTGCGCCAACCCGTGCCGGGCCGCGTAGTGCCGCACCAGCCCGGCCCGCACCACCGCGCCATCCGGGTCGACCAGCCACTCGTCCGGCTCGCGCACCGGACAGTCGTCCGGCTCGGCGGACGTGATCGTCCACTCCGGACCGTCCGACCGCAGCACGGTCGCCCGCCGCGTCACGCCCGGCGTGGCCAGGCCGCGCGTCCACAGGCACGCCTCCCGCACCTGCCCGTCCAACGACACCAGCTCGACCTCGTCCGCCCACGGCGCGACCGCGAAGTCCACGCCCGGCGCGCACTTCACCGCCAGGTCGCGTCCCGCGTAGGCCGCCGCCAGCTCGTCCAGCGGCGGCGCGAAGTCCGACGGTCGCCACGTGCGCCGCCCGCTGGAGTCGCGGCGGGCCGGGTCGGCCAGCACCGCCGTGCCCCGCGACACCGGCCGCAACGCGTCCGCCCGCACCAGCGGCACCGCGTCACCCAGGTTGTGCCGCGCCATGGCCAGCCGCACCGGGTCCAGGTCCGACCCGACCGAGCCCTCCGGCAACGCCGCCAGGTCCGCGCCGATCGAGCACGTCACGTCGTGCGCGGGCCCGGTGAACCGGCGGGCCCGGTGCACCGCCACGGGGTGCGCGGTCGCCTGCTGCAACGCGTCGGAGGTGAACAGGCCGTCGGTGAACCCGACCTTGGCCGACTTGCGCCGCAGCAGCACCGTCTCCAGCACGGCCGCGAAGCGCGTCGGCGAGACCTGCCTGGCCCGGTTCACGTCGGCCAGCCGTGACGCGGGGGTCAGCGGCAGGTCGGCCAGCGCCGACAACGCGGCGCGCCCGGCGTCCGACCGCAGGTACGCCACGTCGTCGAGGCTGAAGGCGTAGGCCACTAGACCGGCTTGCGACCCGTCACGGAGACGTTGTAGAAGACCTCCCGCGGCAGCACCTTGGCCAGCACGTTCTCGTCCACCCAGGACAGCCGCTGCCAGGTGCGGTAGGCGAACATCGCCCAGCCGAAGCCCAGCTTCTCGCGCGGCACGGCGGCCTCGAACGTGCGCACCGGCCAGCCGAACAACGCCGCCGACAGCTCCTCGGTCACCGCGCGCACGCCGACCGCGCCCGCGCCGCGCGCCGTCCGCTCCAGGTCCGACGGGTCGAACGTGTGCAGGTCCACGACCGCTTCCAGCGCCGCCGCCCGGGAGGACTCGTCCAGCTCCTCCTGGGGCCGGCGCCACTCGGTGAGCGGGCCCAGCCTGGTCACGTTCGTGGTCAGCCACCAGGTCAGCTGGCCGAGCTTGCGGGCGTAGAAGTTGCCCACGTTCGTCGGGTCGCCAGCGAACACGAACTTGCCGCCCGGCTTGAGCACCCGCAGCACCTCGCGCATCGCGGCGGGCACGTCCGGGATGTGGTGCAGCACCGCGTGCCCCACGACCAGGTCGAACGTGTCGTCGTCGTACGGGATGCGCTCGGCGTCGGCCACCCGGCCGTCCACCGGCAGGTCCAGCTGCTCCGCGTTGCGCAACGCCACCTCGACCATGCCCGGCGACAGGTCGGTCACCGAGCCGCGCTTGATCACGCCGCCCTGCATCAGGTTGAGCAGGAAGAACCCGGTGCCGCAGCCCAGCTCCAGCGCGTGCTCGTACGGCCCGGTGTCACCCGCGACCGCCCGGAAGCGGTCCTTGGCGTAGGTGATGCAGCGCTCGTCGTACGAGATCGACCACTTCTCGTCGTACGTGCCTGCTTCCCAGTCGTGGTAGAGCACGTTCGCGAGCTTGGGGTCCTTGTACGCCGCCTCGATCTCCTCGGCGGTGGCGTGCGGGTTGGGCTTCGGATCAACGGCCACTGAACTTCGCCTTCCCCGGGCCGTTCTCGATGAACGACGCCATGCCGGTCTTCTGGTCCTCGGTGGCGAACATCGCGGCGAACAGCTGGCTCTCCAGCTTCAGCCCGCTGCCCAGGTCGGTGTCCAGCCCGCCGTCGATCGCGGCCTTCGCGGCGGCGTACGCCCGCACCGGGCCGTTGACGAACTGGCCGGCCCACCGCCTGGCCGCCTCGTACACGTCGTCGGGTGCCACGACCTCGTCCACCATCCCGATCCGCAACGCCTCCTCGGCGCCGACGAACCGGCCGGTGTAGATCAGGTCCTTGGCGCGCGACGGCCCGATCAGCCGCGGCAGGCGCTGCGTGCCGCCCATGCCGGGGATGACGCCGAGCAGGATCTCCGGCTGGCCGACCTTGGCGTTGTCGCCCGCGATCCGCCGGTCCGCGCACAGCGCCAGCTCGAACCCGCCGCCCAGGGCGTACCCGGTGATGGCGGCCACGGTCGGCTTGGGGATCTCCTCCACCGCGCGCAACGCCGAGGTGAACGCGCCCGCGCGGGCCGCCATCTCGGCGTAGGACAGCTCGGCCATCTCCTTGATGTCCGCGCCCGCCGCGAACACCTTGGGACCGCCGTACACGATCACCGAGTAGACGTCGGCCCGGTCGGTCGCCTCCAGCGCGGCGGACCGGATCTCCTCCTGGACCTGCCGGTTGAGCGCGTTCATCGGCGGGCGGTCCAGCCGGATGGTGCCGATCCCGTCCTCGACTTCGAGCCTCACGAACTCAGCCACGCGGTCCTCCTCGACCTCCGTCGGTGCGCCTCGCAGGTTACCCCTCGGTAGTTTTGCGGCGGGCGAAGTACCGGTCACCCGACCGCTGGAGTTCCAGCGGCTGGTCGAACGTCTTCGACAGGTTCTCCTCGGTCAGCACGTCGGCCAGCAGGCCCTGCGCCACGATGCCGCCGTCACGCAGCAGCAGCGCGTGCGTGAAGCCGGGCGGGATCTCCTCCACGTGGTGCGTGACCAGCACGATCGCCGGCGCGTCCGGGTCGAGCGCCAGCTCCGACAGCCGGGCGACCAGGTCCTCGCGGCCACCCAGGTCCAGGCCCGCCGCGGGCTCGTCCAGCAGCAGCATCTCGGGGTCGGTCATCAACGCCCGGGAGATCAGCGTGCGCTTGCGCTCACCCTCGGACAGCGTGCCGTAGGCGCGGTCGGCCAGGTGCTCGATGCCCATCGCGGCCAGCAGCTCCCTGGCGCGGCCGGTGTCGAGCCTGTCGTACTCCTCGCGCCAGCGGCCCAGCACCGCGTACCCGGCGCTGACCACCAGGTCGACCACCTTCTCGTCGGGCGGGATGCGCCCGTTCAACGCCGACGAGGACAACCCGATCCGGGGCCTGAGCTCGGCCATGTCGGTCCGGCCGATCTGCTCGCCGAGCAGGTGCACCTTGCCCTTGGTCGGGTGCAGCTCCGCGCCGGCCAGCCTCAGCAGCGTGGTCTTGCCGGCCCCGTTGGGACCGAGCACGACCCAGCGCTCGTCCAGCTCCACGCTCCAGTCGACGTCCCCGACCAGCGTGGTCTTGCCACGTCGAACCGAAACACCCTGCATGTGGATGACCAGATCTTCGTTTTCCACGCCTGCCCTCGCCCCGTCGATGCATCGCCGCCGCCATTGTTCTGCACGTCCTCCCGCCCGCGGTCCGGTGGGGGGAGGTATGGGCGGGGTCGGTGAACCTGAGCGCGCTCATGCCCACACGGGGCGTGTGTGCTGGAAAGATCGGGCGCATGGCTGCCGACTCGATCCTGCTCGCGGGCCGACCGTTCCCCCTCGGGGCGCACCCCGAGGCCGGAGGTGTGCGCTTCGCGGTCTCGGCGCCGCCCGCCGACGCCGTGGAAGTGTGCCTGATCAGCGAAGACGGGACCGAGGAGCGGGTCGAGCTGACCGAGCGCACGTTCGGCGTGTGGCACGGGTTGATCTCCGGCGTCACCCCCGGCCAGCGCTACGGCTACCGCGTCCACGGCCCGTACGACCCCTCCCGAGGGCTGCGGTGCAACCCCGCGAAGCTCTTGGTCGACCCTTATGCGACGCGAATCACGGGCACTTTGTCCGACCTCGACGCGGCGCTGGGCTACGTGGACGACCCGATGCTCGGCGGGCCGTCCCCGGTCGACTCGCTGGGCAGCGTGCCGCTGTCCGTGGTCACCTCGCCCGGCGGGCCCGACACGGGCGTGAAGCCCGAGGTGCCGTTCGAGGAGGCGGTGGTCTACGAGTTGCACGTGCGCGGGTTCACCAAGCAGCACCCGGCCGTGCCCGAGCACCAGCGCGGCACCTACCTGGGGCTGGCGCACCCGGCCGTGCTGGAGCACCTGACGCGGCTCGGCGTGACGTCGGTGGAGCTGCTGCCCGTGCACGCGTTCGTGGACGAGCCGTCGTTGATCCGCGACGGCAGGCACAACTACTGGGGCTACTCGCCGCTGAGCTACTTCGCGCCGCACCCCGCCTACGCCAGCGAGCCGGGCCGCGAGGTGGAGGAGTTCCGCACGATGGTGGCCGCGCTGCACGCCGCGGAGATCGAAGTGATCATCGACGTGGTGTTCAACCACACGTGCGAGGGCGGGCCGGAGGGTCCGACGCTGTCCTACCGGGGCTTCGACGCGCCCGGCTACTACCTGCACATCGACGGCGGCGGCACGCTCGACATCACCGGCTGCGGCAACACCACCGAGGCCGGGTCGCCGCAGTTCGTGCGGCTCGTGACCGACTCGCTGCGGTACTGGGCGACCGAGATGGGCGTGGACGGGTTCCGGTTCGACCTGGCCTCGACGCTGGGCAGGCCCGGCGGCGGCCGATTCGACCGGGCGTCGGCGATGCTGACCGCGATCACCCAGGACCCGGTGCTGTCGCGGTGCAAACTGATCGCGGAGCCGTGGGACGCCACCGGCGACGGCTACCGGGTCGGCGACTTCGGCGTGCAGTGGGCCGAGTGGAACGGTCGGTACCGCGACACCGTGCGCGACTTCTGGCGCGGCATGACCAGCGTGCGCGACCTGGCGTACCGGCTGTCCGGGTCGTCCGACCTGTACGCCGACGACCTGCGGCGACCGTGGCAGTCGGTCAACTTCGTCACCGCGCACGACGGGTTCACGCTGCGCGACCTCGTGTCGTACAACGAGAAGCACAACCTGGCCAATGGCGAGGACAACCGGGACGGCACCAACGACAACCGGTCGTGGAACTGCGGCGTCGAGGGCGAGACCGACGACCCCGAGGTGCTGGCGCTGCGGGCCCGGCAGGCCCGCAACCTGCTCGCCACGCTGATGCTGTCCACCGGCACGCCGATGCTCACCGCGGGTGACGAGCAGTGGCGCACGCAGGGCGGCAACAACAACGCCTACTGCCTGGACGAGGAGACGTCGTGGGTGGACTGGAGGATCGGCGGCGAGGGTGAGGCGATGCTGGCGTTCTCACGGCGGCTGATCGCCGTGCGCCGCGCGTCGCCCGCGTTGCGGCAGCCGCAGTTCTTCGACGGCCGCACCACCGCCTCCGGCGCGCCCGACCTGGTGTGGTTCCGGCCGGACGGCGAGGAGATGGCCGAGACCGACTGGTTCGACGAGGGCCGCCGGTTCCTGGGCATGTGGATCGACGGGTCGAACAGCCTGTCCCGCTCGCGCGACGGCGAGCTGGTGTCGGACGACTCGTGGTTGCTCCTCCTGCACGCCGGGGCGGAGCCGCTGGAGGTCACCCTCCCGGGGCCGGAGTACGGCGGGCGCTACGAGCCGACGATCGACTCCACCACCGCCGACGGCTCGCCGGTGATCGCGGAGAGCCTGGCGGCCGGCGCGACCGTCGTGCTGGAGGGGCGCTCGCTGCTGCTGCTCCGGGTGCCGAACTGAGGTGTGTCGGTGGCCGACTGCCTCCGCCACCGACGCAATCCTGCCTGGTGAGAGGCCTCGGCGCGGGTCGCCGATCCGTGGCACGATGCCGAGGTGGCCCGCCCGTTGCTGACCTGGTGCGACCGTACGATCGACCTCCTGCTGGTGGCGTCGTGCGGGTGTAGCGGGACGCGACGTGGCCGCTCCCGCTCCTCGGGTTGACGCCGCGTCGCGTCTTGATCGCTACCCCGCCCGACTTCGTAGCCTTCAGGAGCGACCCACCGTGACCGCGACGATCGCGCGCGCCGACCTGCACCCGAAGCTGGACGTGCGGTTCCTGCGCGACATCATCCACCCGGACCGCGACCTGTGGACGCCGCGCGAGCTGCGCGAGCTGACCTCCACCGTCGCCACCGAGCTGACCACCCCGTTGCTGGACATCCTCCGGTTCGACCCCGACCAGCGCTGGTGGGCGCGGCTCGGGCTGACCGAGGGCGTCGAGCTGTGGCTGCTGAGCTGGCTGCCCGGCCAGGGCACCGAGCCGCACGACCACGGCGGCGCGGCGGGCTCGTTCACCGTGCTGACGGGTGAGCTGGCCGAGGACTACCGCTACCCCGGTGGGCCGATCCGCAGCGCGCTGCGACCCGTCGGCAGTGCTCTGGGCTTCGGTGCCGGGCGGGCGCACCAGGTGGTGAACCGGGGCACCGTCGGTGCGGCGAGCGTGCACGCCTACTCGCCGCCGTTGGTGCCGACCCGGGAGTACCCGAGCCTCGCCGACATCCCGCAGGAGATCTCGCCGTTGCCCGCCCTGCGGCTGCCGCTGGAGCAGCTGCGCGTTCTGGCCGACCAGGAGGGCCCGTGAGTGCCGAGCAGTTGCTGGAGGAAGCGCGCCGGGAGCTGACCCGGGTCGAGCCGCACGAGCTGGCCGGGCTGTCGGACGTGCTGGTGGTCGACATCCGGCCGCACCACAACCGCGCGGCGGAGGGCGAGATCCCCGGCTCGATCCCGGTGGAGCGGATCGTGCTGGAGTGGCGGCTGGACCCGCACGGCGACCACCGGATCCCCGGCTTCACCGCCGACACCACCGTGGTCGTGCTGTGCAACGAGGGCTACGCCTCCAGCCTGGCCGCCCGCGACCTGCGACGCGTGGGCCTGCCCCGCGCCACCGACCTGGTGGGCGGCTTCCGCGCCTACGCCGCGTCCGGCCTCCCCGTCCGCCCCGGCGCCACCCAAGCCGTCACCTGACCCACCCACCCTGACCGTTCGACACTCGGTACCCGACCGTTCGACACACCCGTCCTGAACGTTCGACACGCGCGTCCTGAAGGTTCGACACGCGCGTTCCGAACGTTCGACACGCGCGTCCTGAAGGTTCGACACGCGCGTTCCGAACGTTCGACACGCGCGTCCTGAAGGTTCGACACGCGCGTTCCGAACGTAGGACACGCGCGAGAGTCCTACGTTCACGTCGCGCGTGTCGAACGCTCAGGTTGGGCGTGTCGAACGCTCAGGTTGGGTGTGTCCTGCGTTCAGGTTGGCCGAGTTCAGCGCTCAGGACCGGCGGATCGGGAACCGGGAGGTCGGCGGTAGCGTCTCCAGGTTCGTGTGGAAAGCGCTGACCGGGTTGGCCCTGGTCGTCCTCGTGCTCTGGCGGCCGGGTGTCGCGACGTTCGGTGGGGCCGCGTTCGGGACGTGGGCGGTGCACGCGGTGGTCCAGGTCGGGTTGCTGGCGGGCGCGCTGGCGTTCCGGGTGCGGGTGTCACTGGTCGAGATCGGCGTCGGCGGCGAGATCCGCACGTGGACCAAGCCCCACCTGCGAATCGTGTGGCGGACCGTCCCGCTGCTGATGTCGATCGGCCTCACGTCGGTCAAGGCTCCGGTCCGCCGCCGACTGTGGCTGGCCGGTCTCACCTCGGTGGTGCTGGGCACGGTGGTCGTGGCGGCGGTCTGGCTCGGCGCACTGGCCTGGTCGGACGCGGACCGGCCGTTCCTGCGCGGGCTCGCCGTCGCGGGCACCGCCGTGCTCCTCAACGCCCTGTGGCCGCGACGCGGCGCGGGCACCACCTCACCCGGCTGGTTCCTGTTCTCCCTGCCCCGCCTGTCGGGCCGGCCGGCGGCCGAGTTCGAGGCCACGCCCCTGGTCAACGAGGTGTCCGACGCGCTCGAAGTCGGCGACCTCGACCGGGCCGAGGCGATCGCCGACGACCTGGTGCGACGCCACCCCACGCTGCTCGTCGCCATCGGCGCGCGGACCGCCGTGCTGACCCTGCGCGCCAAGTACGGCGAGGCGCTGCACGCGGTCAGCAGCCTGATGGGCCGCACGGACCTGGAGCAGCGCGACATGGCGTTCGTGCTGGCGGCGATGGCCAGTTCCACGGCCAACGCCGTCGAGGGCGGCCAACTGCCCGCGGACGTCGGCGTGCCCGCGGCGAAGCGGGCGGCGGACGGCGCGATGAAGTTCGGCTACCCCCGCTACCGCGTCACCGGCACGCTCGCGCAACTCGCCCTGATCGAGCACGACCACGCCGCCGCGCTCGACCTCGCCCGGCAGGCCAGGGCGACCAGCGAGAGCGGCCTGTCCCGCGCCGACGCGCTCGCCACGATCGCCCGCGCGCAGATGGCGGCCGGTGACAACGCGGCGGCCCGCGAGACCCTGGTCGAAGCACGCCGACTCGCCGGGTGGATGCCCCGGGTCGCGGAAACCTCCGCCCGGCTCGACATCTCCTGACCGGGACCCGGCACCGCCTCACTCGAGCACGGGCCCACCGGCCGGGCCGGGCTCCGGCGACGCAGGCTGAGCTAGCCCGCGTGCGACGCCCACTCGAACCGGACGTTCGCCCGCGCCTGCTCGGCGATGGCGTTGCCGACCTCGACGACGACCGCGCCCAGGCGGTCGGCCTGCTCCGCGTCCCGGAGGTGACCCGCGGTCGCCAGCACATCGCCGAGCTTGGTGAGCTCGACCCTCCACGGATCGGGTTGCGGGCCCCCGGCCTCACCGTCCCACCCGATCTGCGTGAGGTCGACCGGCGGCCACGGGTGTCGCCACCAGTCCGGATCGATCTCATGGCAGAAGATCTCGATCACTTGACCACCGAGGTGGATGATGCCGCACATGCGCAACGCCTCCTGACGCTCAGGCGGGCGGGTTCGGGAAGGCCGGCATTCCTCCGGGTGGCGCGGGCAGGCCGCACGTCGTCAGCGCGTCGGTCACCGTCTTCAGCCAGTTCTGCACTTCGGCGCGCAGCTTCCCCGGATCCGGCGCCACCGCGCCGGGCACGATCTTGCTCAGCACGCTGAACAGCCCGGCGAACATCGCCATGGACTGGGACAGGCACAGCTCCGGCCCCGGGGACCGGACGTCCGCCGGCGCCGTCATCGGCGGCGTGGGCAGGCACTTCGCCGCCGTCATCGCCGCCAGCAGCCGCAGCGCGTCACCCATCGGGACGGCGGCCTTGTCGGGTGTGGGCGGATTCGCGGCCAACGGCTCGATGGCCTTCTTCAGCGTGTCCGCGAGCTGGGTCACCAGCCCCGCGCACGCGGCGGGAGGTTCCGCCGACCGCCGCTGCGCCGACGCGGCCGGGATGACGGCCACCGCGAGCACCACGGCGAGCACCGTGCCGATAGTCGCGAATTTCTTCACACCCGGAAGCGTAGGCGCGGACGCGCCGGGACCTCACGGCGAAAAGGACCGGTTCACCCGACCGAACAATGCCGGTGCGAAGGTGTGAAAGGACCACGGATCAGATGACCGCCGGTCACACCGACGGTCATCTGATCGAGCGGTTTCAGCCCGCCAGCACGACCCGACCGAGTTCCGCGGGTGACGCGAGGAGGTCGTGCCGCGGCAGCACCCGCACCGTGTAGCCCACCGCGCCCGCGTGCGGCAGCGGCACCTCGATCTCGTAGTTGCCGTTGCCCGCGTAACGCATGCCGTGCGTGACCACGTCGTACAGCTCGTCGGAGTCGCCGACCCGGCCCAGCGCCACCTGAACGTCCACTTCGGACGGTTCCAGCCCGGCCAGCTCGATCCGCGCCCGCACGCCCACCGGCGCGCCGAGCTGCGGCGTGGCCGACCCGTTCAGCGACATCTCCGAGTCCAGCACCCGCACCCGCGTCCACGACGCCCGCAGCCGCTGCCGGTACGCGGCCAGCTCCTTCGCGCCCCGGAACCCCTCGCCGACCACCGAGGCGGCCGACGACGCGGCGGGCGCGTACAGGTTCTCCACGTACTCGCGCACCATCCGCGACGCCTGCACGGCCGGGCCGAGCGACGCCAGCGTGTGCCGCACCATGGCCAGCCAGCGCGTCGGCACGCCGTCCTCGCCGCGGTCGTAGAACAGCGGCGCGACCTGGCTGCCCAGCAGGTCGTACAGCGCGGCGGCCTCCAGGTCGTCGCGCCTGGTCGGGTCGGTGACGCCGTCGGCGGTCGGGATGGCCCAGCCGTTGCTGCCGTCGTACAGCTCGTCCCACCAGCCGTCGCGGATCGACAGGTTCAGCCCGCCGTTGAGCGCGGACTTCATGCCGGACGTGCCGCAGGCCTCCAGCGGGCGCATCGGGTTGTTCAGCCAGACGTCGCAGCCCCAGTACAGGTACCGGGCCATGGACATGTCGTAGTCGGGCAGGAACACGATCCGGTGCCTCACGCCCGCGTCGTCGGCGTACCGCACGATCTGCTGGATCAACGCCTTGCCGCCGTCGTCGGCCGGGTGCGACTTGCCCGCCACGACCAGCTGCACCGGCCGCTCGGGGTGCAGCAGCATCGCGCGCAGCCGCTCCGGGTCGCGCAGCATCAGCGTCAGCCGCTTGTAGGTCGGCACGCGGCGGGCGAAGCCGACGGTCAGCACGTCCGGGTCGAACACCGAGTCGGTCCAGCCCAGCTCCAACGCCGACGCGCCGCGCTGCAGCCACGACGCGCGCGTGCGGCGGCGGACCTCGCCGACGAGCTTGGCGCGCAGGTCGTTGCGCAGCTCCCACAGCCGCTGGTCGGTGACGGGCTCGAACCCGCGCAGGCCGACGCCCGCGTCCTCGGTGTCGCCGACCAGCCTGCTCATCTCGGTGGCCGCCCAGGTCGGGCCGTGCACGCCGTTGGTGACCGAGCCGATCGGCACCTCCGAGGCGTCGAAGCCCGGCCACAGGCCGCGGAACATGTCACGGCTCACGGTGCCGTGCAGCTTGGAGACGCCGTTGGCGCGCTGCGCGAGCCTCAGCCCCATGTGCGCCATGTTGAACAGGCCGGGGTTCTCCTCGGCGCCCAGCGCGAGGACCCGCTGGGTGTTCACGCCCGGAAGCAGGGTCTCGGCGCCGAAGTAGTGCTGCACGAGGTCGACGGGGAACCGGTCGATACCGGCGGGGACCGGCGTGTGCGTGGTGAACACCGTGCCCGCGCGGACGGCCGCGAGCGCCTGGTCGAAGTCCAGGCCCTCGCCCGTGACCAGCTCGCGGACGCGCTCCAGGCCGAGGAAGCCCGCGTGGCCCTCGTTGGTGTGGAACACCTGGGGCGCGGGGTGGCCGGTCAGGTCGCAGTACGTGCGCACGGCGCGGACGCCGCCGACGCCGGCCAGGATCTCCTGCCGGATGCGGTGGTCCTGGTCGCCGCCGTAGAGCCGGTCGGTGACGCCGCGCAGGTCGTCGTCGTTCTCCTCCACGTCGGAGTCGAGCAGCAGCAGCGGGATGCGGCCGACCTGGGCCTTCCACACCTTGGCCCGCAGCACCCGGTCGCCGGGCATGGCGACGTGCACCAGGATCGGCGCGCCGGACGGCTCGGTGAGCAGCTCGAGCGGCAGGCCGCGCGGGTCGAGGACGGGGTAGTGCTCGATCTGCCAGCCGTCCAGGCTCAGCGCCTGCCGGAAGTAGCCGGACCGGTAGAGCAGCCCGACCGCGATCAGCGGCACGCCCAGGTCGGAGGCGGCCTTGAGGTGGTCGCCCGCCAGCACGCCGAGGCCGCCGGAGTAGTTCGGCAGGGCCTCGGTGACGCCGAACTCCATGGAGAAGTAGGCGATCGCGTTCGGCAGGGGGTTCAGGTCGTGGTTGCCGTGCTCGCGGCGCTGGGCGATCTCGTCCTGGCGGCGCTGGAACCAGCGCGGCCCGGTGGTGTAGCGGTGCAGGTCGTCGGCCAGTGCTCGGGCGTGGGCCAGGAACTGCTCGTCGCGGGATAGCGCTTCGAGCCGTTCGGGCGCGACCACGGACAGCAGGCGCAGCGGGTCGCCGCTCTCGGCCCACAGCTCCGGGTCGACCGACGCGAACAGGTCCTGGGTGGGCTGGTGCCACGTCCAGCGCAGGTTCGTGGCGAGGGTGCCCAGCGCCGCCAACGGCTCGGGCAGACTGGCTCGGACGGTGAACCGGCGAAGTGCTCGCATGGCGTCGGACCTTATCCCCCATCCAGCGGTGCGGGACACCGGTCACCCGAACCGATGCAGGGACCGATACAGGCTCACCAGCGCAAACGGCGCGCTGCAAGTTATTTCGGCCACAGCCCGCAACCGGCAACGGCCTGCCGCTCCGTGATGCCGCCGGCGATCACGACCCCGTCCGAGTGATCAATTTTCGCCCGATCGATACCGGCGTGGCAGCCTGTCCACGCTGATCACGGCCTGGGAATCTGCTCTTCCACCGCCCGACGGCCACCGCCGTTACGTGTGGAATTCAGGCAGAAGGGGTAGGAACACCAGGTACGCCCCGGTGACGGCCGGTCCGATCACTGCGGGCAGACTTGCACGCGCAAGCGTCACACCAGGCGAGAGGGGCGCTGCCGATGAGCGGACGACTCGGAATCGACGATGTCTCCCCGACCGTGAGCGGCGGTCGCTACCCGGCGAAGGCCGTGGTCGGCGAGCACGTCCCGGTCGAGGCCACGGTGTGGCGCGAGGGCCACGACGCCGTGGCCGCCACGGTGGCGTGGCGGGGGCCGAACGACCGGGTCGCCAGACAGACGCGCATGGTCCCGCACGGCGTCGGGCTGGACCGCTGGGCCGCCACGATCGTGCCGGACGCCGAGGGCGCGTGGACGTTCCGGGTGGACGCCTGGAGCGACCCGTGGGCCACCTGGCAGCACGCCGTCGAGGTCAAGATCGCCGCCGGGCAGAGCGCGCACGAGCTGGCCAACGACCTGGAGAGCGGCGCGCTGCTGCTCGACCGGGTCAGCCGCCGCCCGGACCGGCGCAAGGAGAAGCCGCTGCTGGTCAACGCGGCCATCGCGCTGCGCGACGAGCACCGCCCCCTCGCCGAGCGGGTCGCGCCCGCGCTGGCGGGCGACGTCCGCCAGATCATGCACGACCACCCGGTCCGCGAGCTGGTCACCAAGGGCAAGCCGCAGAAGGTGTGGGTCGACCGCAAGCGGGCCGCGTTCGGGTCCTGGTACGAGTTCTTCCCCCGCAGCACGGGCGGCGTGGACGAGTCGGGCGTCCCGGTGCACGGCACGTTCGTCACCGCCGCCAAGGAGCTGGACCGCATCGCGGCCATGGGCTTCGACGTGGCGTACCTGCCGCCGATCCACCCCATCGGCCGGGTCAACCGCAAGGGCCCGAACAACTCGCTCACCGCCACCGAGGACGACCCGGGCTCGACCTGGGCCATCGGCGCGGACGAGGGCGGGCACGACGCGATCCACCCCGAGCTGGGCACGATCGAGGACTTCGACGCGTTCGTGGCCCGCGCGCGCGAGCTGAACATCGAGGTGGCGCTGGACCTGGCGCTGCAGTGCGCCCCCGACCACCCGTGGGTGCTGAAGAACCCCGAGTGGTTCACCACCCGCCCGGACGGCTCGATCGCCTACGCGGAGAACCCGCCGAAGAAGTACCAGGACATCTACCCGGTCAACTTCGACAACGACCCGCAGGGCATCTACAACGAGGTGCTGCGGGTCGTGCTGCACTGGGTGGACCACGGGGTGCGCATCTTCCGGGTCGACAACCCGCACACCAAGCCGCCGGACTTCTGGGCGTGGCTGATCTGGGCGGTCAAGGACCGGCACCCGGACGTGCTGTTCCTGTCCGAGGCCTTCACCCGCCCGGCCCGCCTGTACGGCCTGGCCAAGCTCGGCTTCACGCAGAGCTACACCTACTTCACCTGGCGCACGACCAAGGAGGAGCTGACCGAGTTCGGCGCCGAACTGGTCGCGCACTGGGACGAAGCGCGGCCCAACCTGTTCGTCAACACCCCCGACATCCTGCACGAATCGCTGCAGCACGGCGGTCCGGGCATGTTCGCGCTGCGCGCGGCGCTGGCGGCGACGATGGCGCCGACCTGGGGTGTGTACTCGGGCTACGAGCTGTTCGAGCACGAGGCCGTCAAGCCGGGCAGCGAGGAGTACCTGAACTCGGAGAAGTACCAGCTCCGCCCCCGCGACTACGCGGCGGCGGTGGCCGAGGGACGGTCGCTGGAACCGTGGTTGCGCAAGCTGAACGCGATCCGCCGGGCGCACCCGGCGATGCAGCAGATGCGAACACTCCGGTTCCACCACGTCGACAACCCCGCGCTGATCGCCTACTCCAAGCAGGACCCGGGCTCCGGCGACACGGTCGTCGTCGTGGTCAACCTGGATCCGCACAACGCGCAGGACGGCACCGTCTGGCTGGACCTGCCCGCGCTCGGCGCCGACTGGCACGAGCGGCTGATCGCGCACGACGAGGTGTCCGGGGAGACCTGGGACTGGGGTCAGGCGAACTACGTCCGCCTGGAACCCTGGCGCGCCCCGGCGCACATCGTGGGCGTGCAGCGCAGGTTCTCCTAGGGCGAGGTCCAGCAGCACTACCCTGCCCGGTCCCCAAACCTGAGTCCCCGTGCCCGCCGAAGGACACGAGGGACGATCGAACGCACCCCCAATGAGGTGGGACGAGGTGGAGCACACATGCAAGAAGAGGCCCGACCCGACGCCGCGCTGGTAGGCCTGGAGAACGTGCCGCACACCGGTGAGGCCATCGGCGCCGACGGCCTGCTGGTGGAGCCGCAGGCCGAGGACTTCCGGTCGGCCAAGCTCGTGCCGCGCGAGCGGAACTGGTTCAAGGGCGCGGTGTTCTACGAGGTGCTGGTGCGCGCGTTCAGCGACTCCAACGGTGACGGCACCGGCGACCTGCGGGGCCTCGCGTCCCGGTTGGACTACCTGGAGTGGCTCGGCGTCGACTGCCTGTGGCTGCCGCCGTTCTACGCCTCGCCGCTGCGCGACGGCGGGTACGACATCTCGGACTTCCGCGCGGTGCTGCCGGAGTTCGGCTCGGTCGAGGACTTCGTGTACCTGCTGGACGAGGCGCACCGGCGCGGCATCCGGGTGATCACCGACCTGGTGCTCAACCACACCAGCGACGCCCACCCCTGGTTCCAGCAGTCCCGAACGGATCCCGACGGCCCCTACGGCGATTACTACGTGTGGAGCGACGACGATTCGAAGTACGCCGACGCGCGGATCATCTTCGTCGACACCGAGTCGTCCAACTGGACCTACGACCCGGTGCGCGGCCAGTTCTACTGGCACCGGTTCTTCTCCCACCAGCCGGACCTGAACTTCGAGAACCCGCACGTCCAGGAGGCGATGCTGGACACGCTGCGGTTCTGGCTCGACCTGGGCATCGACGGGTTCCGGCTCGACGCCGTGCCGTACCTGTTCGAGCAGGAGGGCACGAACTGCGAGAACCTGCCGCGCACGCACGACTTCCTCAAGCGCTGCCGCAAGGTCGTGGACGACGAGTACCCCGGCCGGGTGCTGCTCGCCGAGGCCAACCAGTGGCCGTCGGACGTGGTGGAGTACTTCGGCGACCCCGAGGTCGGCGGGGACGAGTGCCACATGGCGTTCCACTTCCCGCTGATGCCGCGCATCTTCATGGCGGTGCGGCGGGAGTCGCGGTTCCCGATCTCGGAGATCCTGGCGCAGACCCCGGAGATCCCGTCCGGCGCGCAGTGGGGCATCTTCCTGCGCAACCACGACGAGCTGACGCTCGAGATGGTCACCGACGAAGAGCGCGACTACATGTACGCGGAGTACGCCAAGGACCCGCGGATGAAGGCGAACATCGGGATCAGACGGCGGCTGGCCCCGCTGCTGGAGAACGACCGCAACCAGCAGGAGCTGTTCACCGCGATGCTGCTGTCCCTGCCCGGGTCGCCCGTTCTCTACTACGGTGACGAGATCGGCATGGGCGACAACATCTGGCTGGGCGACCGCGACGCGGTCCGCACGCCCATGCAGTGGACCCCGGACCGCAACGCCGGGTTCTCCAGCTGCGACCCCGGCCGGATCTACCTGCCGGTGATCATGGACCCGGTGTACGGCTACCAGGGGCTCAACGTCGAGGCCCAGCTGAACAACCAGTCCTCGCTGCTGCACTGGACCCGCCGGATGATCGAGGTGCGCAAGCAGCACCACGCGTTCGCCGAGGGTGACTTCACCGACCTCGGTGGCTCGAACCCGAGCGTGCTGGCCTACCGGCGGCGGTGGCTGCGGCCCGACGGCCACGAGGACGTCGTGCTGTGCGTGAACAACCTGTCGCGGTTCCCGCAGCCGGTCGAGCTCGACCTGTCGGAGCACCACGGCAGCAGGCCGGTGGAGCTGACCGGCGGCGTGGTCTTCCCCACCGTGGGCGACCTGCCCTACCTGCTGACCCTGCCCGGTCACGGCTTCTACTGGTTCCAGCTCGTGGAAGCCGGCGACGACAGCGAGCCGAGGTGATGGACGTGACCGAACCGCACGACCTGGTCGACAAGGTGATGGCCGAGCTGCCCGAGTGGTTGCCCGCGCAGCGGTGGTTCGGCGGGAAGGACCGCCCGGTCACCTCGATCCGGCCGCTGCGCACGGTGGTGCTGCGGGCCGAAGAGCCGGTGCTGGTGCACCTCGTGGTGGAGGTCGAGCAGCCGGACCGGCGGGAGCCCTACCAGCTGCTGATCACCGACCACGTGGAGAACTACGACGCCACGCAGGTGCCGGAGCTGACCGGTGTGCTGCTCGACCTGATCGCCGAGGGCGCCGAGGTCGACGGCCTGAGGTTCGCGCACGAGCCGGGCGCGGAGCTGCAGACCGGGCTGCGCGGCCGTCCGATCACGTCCGAGCAGTCGAACACCTCGATCGTGTACGGCAGCCAGTACATCCTCAAGCTGTTCCGCAAGCTGACCCAGGGCGAGAACCCGGACCTGGTGCTGCACCGGGCGTTGCGCCAGGTCGGGTGCGAGCACATCGCCCAGCCGCTCGGGTCGATCACGGGCAGGCTGGACGGCCGGACCACGACCGTCGGCATGGTGCAGCAGTTCATGCCGGACGCGGTGGACGGCTGGGCGATGGCCACGACGAGCGTGCGGGACCTGATGGCCGAGGCCGACCTGCACGCCGACGAGGTGGGCGGCGACTTCGCCGGCGAGGCGCAGCGGCTCGGCCAGGCCGTGGCCAGCGTGCACGCGGACCTGGAGCGCGCGCTGGGCGTGCAGCACGCGGACGCCGAGGACATCGACCGGACCGTGCGGGCGATGGTGCGGCGGCTGGACGAGGTGGTCGCCGCGGTGCCGGAGCTGCGGCCGTACGTGCCCGCGCTGCGGGAGGCGTTCGAGCAGGCCAGGGAGACCCCGGACGCGATCGCCGTGCAGCACATCCACGGCGACCTGCACCTGGGCCAGGTGCTGCGGACCGTGCAGGGGTGGCTGCTGATCGACTTCGAGGGCGAGCCGGGCTCGCCGATCGCCGAGCGCACCGCGCTGCGGTCGCCGTTGCGCGACGTGGCGGGGATGCTGCGGTCGTTCGACTACGCGGCGCACCAGCTCCTGGTCGGCCAGCCGGAGGACCACCAGCTGACCGTCCGGGCGCTGGAGTGGGCGCGGCGCAACCGCGCGGCGTTCACCGAGGGCTACGCGGAGGCGGCGTCGGACTCGGTCGGCGACCCGCGCAAGCGCGGCTACCTGCTGCGGGCGTTCGAGCTGGACAAGGCGGTGTACGAGGTCGCCTACGAGCACGCGAACAGGCCGGAGTGGTTGACGGTCCCGTTGTCGTCGATCGCGCGGATCACTGGAGAGGGAGCGGTGCAGTCATGATCTCGCCCGAGGACGTCGACCGGCTGCTGGCCGGGGCGCACCACGACCCGCACGCGGTGCTCGGCGTGCACCACGTCCCGGAGGGCGTGGTCGCGCGGGCGCTGCGGCCGGGTGCGACCGCGGTGGCGGTGATCGCGAACGACAAGCGCTTCGAGCTCGACCGGGTCACCGACGGGCTGTTCGCCGGCGACCTGCCCGAGCACCCGGGCGGCAACTACCGCCTGGAGGTCGAGTACGGCGACCACGTCGTCGAGGTGGACGACCCGTACCGCTGGCTGCCGACCGTCGGCGAGCTGGACCTGCACCTGATCGGCGAGGGGCGGCACGAGCGGCTGTGGGACGTGCTGGGCGCGCGGGTGCGCACCTACGACACGCCCGACGGCGTCGTCTCGGGCGTCTCGTTCGCCGTGTGGGCCCCGACCGCGCGCGGTGTGCGGGTGTGCGGCGACTTCGACGGCTGGGACGGGCGCGCGAACCCGATGCGCTCGCTGGGGTCGTCCGGTGTGTGGGAGATCTTCATCCCCGGCGTCCCGGAGGGCACCCGGTACAAGTTCCGCATCCTCGGCCGGGACGGCGGGTGGCACGAGAAGGCCGACCCGATGGCGTTCGCCACCGAGACACCGCCCCAGACCGCGTCGGTCGTCACCCGGTCCGCGCACGAGTGGGGTGACGCGGAGTGGCAGGCCAGGCGTGACGCCACGCAGTGGATCAACGCACCCATGAGCGTGTACGAGGTGCACCTGGGCTCGTGGAAGCCCGGGCTGGGGTACCGGGAGCTGGCCACGGAGCTGGCCGACTACGTGGTGAGCGCCGGGTTCACGCACGTGGAGCTGATGCCGGTGGCCGAGCACCCGTTCGGCGGGTCGTGGGGCTACCAGGTGACGTCGTACTACGCGCCGACGTCGAGGTTCGGCTCGCCGGACGACTTCCGGCACTTCGTGGACGTGCTGCACCAGCGCGGCGTCGGCGTGATCATGGACTGGGTGCCGGCGCACTTCCCGAAGGACTCGTGGGCGTTGGCGAAGTTCGACGGCAGCGCGCTGTACGAGCACGAGGACCCGCGCCGGGGCGAGCACCCCGACTGGGGCACGCTCGTGTTCGACTTCGGGCGCAACGAGGTGCGCAACTTCCTGGTCGCCAACGCGCTGTACTGGATCGAGGAGTTCCACATCGACGGCCTGCGGGTCGACGCGGTGGCCTCGATGCTGTACCTGGACTACTCGCGGCAGGAAGGGCAGTGGCTGCCCAACCAGTACGGCGGGCGGGAGAACCTGGACGCGGTCCGGTTCCTGCAGGAGCTGAACGCGACCGTCTACAAGCGCCACCCCGGCGTGGTGATGGTGGCGGAGGAGTCGACGGCGTGGCCGGGCGTGACGCGGCCGACGCACCTGGGCGGCCTCGGGTTCGGGTTCAAGTGGAACATGGGCTGGATGCACGACACGCTGCACTACCTGTCGCGCGAGCCCATCCACCGGTCGTTCCACCACAACGAGATCACGTTCTCGCTGGTGTACGCGTGGAGCGAGAACTTCGTGCTGCCGCTGTCGCACGACGAGGTCGTGCACGGCAAGGGGTCGCTGTGGCAGCGGATGCCCGGTGACGACTGGAACAAGGCGGCCGGGCTGCGGTCGCTGCTGGCGTTCATGTGGGCGCACCCGGGAAAGCAGCTGCTGTTCATGGGCGGCGAGTTCGGGCAGCGGGAGGAGTGGTCGGAGGGCCGGTCGCTGGACTGGCACCTGCTGGAGTCGCCGCTGCACGGCGGCCTGCACCGGCTGATCGGTGACCTGAACCGGGTCTACCGCGGCTCGCCCGCGTTGTACAGCGCGGACAACCGGCCCGAGGGGTTCTCGTGGATCGACGCGAACGACTCGGCCGGGAACGTGCTGAGCTTCCTGCGGATCGGTGAGGACGGCTCGGTGCTCGCGTGCGTGGCGAACTTCGCCGGGATGCCGCACCGGGACTACCGGGTGGGGCTGCCGGTGGCAGGCCGGTGGCGCGAGGTGGTGAACACGGACTCGGAGGTCTACGGCGGGTCCGGCGTCGGCAACCTGGGCGTCGTGGAGGCGGAGGAGCACCCCTGGCACGGCCGCCCCGCTTCGGCCGTGCTCCAACTCCCCCCGGCGGGCGTCCTCTGGCTGACCCCGGAAACCGCCCCGACCCCGGCCACCGCCGTCGCCACCGCCATCACCGAGGCCGAACCGCCCGCCGCCGCGGACCCGGCCGTCACCCCGACCGACAGCGCGGACCCGGCCGACCTCGCGCCGAACCGGACCGCGCTCGACAACACCTGACCGGACGTCGCGTCTTCGCAGGGTCCCCGCCACGGGGACCCCTGCTTCGTCAGGTCGGGACCGAACCGTGCGGTGCAGAACGTCGTCGGCAGGGGGTGGTGCCTGCCATGCTGGGCCCATGGCGGACGAGGTGTGGGCGGTCGGCGAGGCTTATGAGGCTTACGTCGGGCGTTGGAGCGCGCCTGTCGCGCGGCGGTTCCTCCGGTTGCTGGACGTGCCGGCGGGGCGGCGGTGGGTGGACGTCGGGTGCGGCACGGGGGCGTTGACGAAGGGCGTGCTCGAGGTCGCGCAGCCGGCCGAGGTGGTCGGGGTGGACCCGTCCGAGGGGTTCCTGGCCACGGCCAAGCACCGGGTCGCCGACCCGAGGGCGGGCTTCCAGGTCGGTGACGCCCGGTCCCTCCCGCTGCCCGACCGCGCCTTCGACGCCGTGGTCAGCGGTCTCGCGCTGAACTTCGTGCCGGACCCCGTCCGCGCGGTCGCCGAGTTCACCAGGGTCGCGGCGCCCGGCGGGGTGGTCGCCGCCTACGTCTGGGACTACGCCGAGGGCATGGCGATCACCCGGTTCTTCTGGGACGCGGCCACCGACCTCGACCCCGGCGCGGCGGCCCTGCACGAGGGCAGGCGCTTCCCGCTCTGCCGTCCCGAGCCGCTCCGGAAGCTGTGGACCGACGCCGGGCTGACCGGGGTGCGCGTCGAGGCGCTGGAGGTGCCGACGACGTTCACCGACTTCGCCGACTACTGGCGTCCGTTCCTCGGCGGCCAGGGACCGGCGCCCGGCTACACCGCCTCGCTGCCCGAGGACCGCAGGCGTGCCCTCCGCGACCTGCTCCGCACCCGCCTGCCCACCCAGCCGGACGGCTCCATCCGGCTCACCGCGCGGGCGTGGGCGGTGCGGGGCGTCAGGGGGCCGGCGTGAAGGTCGGCAGCAGTGTCGGCAGGAGTTCGACGCCCCGTGCGGTGACGAGGAGCTCCCTGGTGCCGTCCTGACGGCGGACCAGGTCGTCGGCCACGAACGCGTCCAGCACGAGCCGGCCGAGGTCGCCGCCCAGGTGCGGGACGCGGTGCGTGCGGTCCAGGCAGGCCAGCGCGAGGCGACGGCGCGGCGCGACGGCGTGCGGGTCGACGCCCAAGCGGTGCAACGCGGTCAGGTCCTCGCCCAGCGCGAGCTCGCCGGTGCGGCCGTCGGGCGGGCTGAGGGCGCCGGCGTCGACCAGGGTCGCGAACACCGAGATCCCCAGCCGACCGGCCGCGTGGTCGTAGCAGGTGTGGGCGACGTCCACCGGCGATGACGTGCGCCGCGGCGTGGCGAGGTCGTCCTGGTGGGCGTAACGGGCCAGTGCGGTCAGGACGTCGGCGATGTCGGCGCGCGCCACCCGGTAGACGGCGTGGCGGCCGGTGTGCTCGACCGTGACGAGACCGGCGGCGCGCAGGCGGGCCAGGTGGTTGCCCAGGCGCGGCGGCGTGACACCCATGGCGTCGGCCAGCTGCACCATCGTGTGCGGACCCTCGGCGGCCAGCAGTTGCAGCGCGGTGAGCCGGACCGGGTCGGACAGCTCGCGGGCCAGCGCGACGACCGACGCCTGCACGGCGTTGCCGGAGTCGACCCATCCCGCCACGAGCTCACCGTATCACCATTCACGATGTCCTGAACTCCGGTTGCGACGCCGCTCGGCGCCGGGTTACCGTCACAGTTCAGCCAACCGTGAAGGGTGAGCGTCGATGGGGTTGCGCGTACTGCTGTGGGGACGCGGTGTCTCGGCGCTCGGCGACGGCCTGTGGTTCACCACCTGGGCGTTGTTCTTCACCCGCGTCCTCGGGTTGCCGCTGGTCACGGTCGGTGTCGGGATGGCGGTCGCGGGCGCGGCGGGGTTGGTCGCGGCGGTGCCGCTCGGCGCGCTGGCGGACCGCTTCGACCCCAGGCCGGTGCTGGCGGTGATCACGGTCGTCCGCGCGCTGGCCATGGCGTCCTACCTCGCGGTGGACGGCACGTGGTCGTTCCTCGTGGCGACGGTGGCGTTCACCGCGCCCGCCAACGGTGGCAACGCCGTGCGGACGGCGTTGATCGCGGGCCTGGTGGCCGACAACGCGGCCAGGGTGCGGGCGCTGGCGCAGCAGCGGGTGGCGCAGCACGTCGGCTACGCGATCGGGGCCGGGATCGGTGCGCTCGTGCTCACCGCCGACGACCGCTCCGCCTACACCCTGGCGATCACCGGCAACGCGATCACGTTCGGCGTGCTGGCGGCGACGACCCTCGCCGTGCGCAAGCCGTCGTCGCCCCGGGGCGCGCCACGCGCGCGTGCCGCGCTGGGCGACCGCCCCTACCTGGCCGTCGTCGCGGTCACCTCGGTCCTGTCGCTGTGCTGGGCGATGCTGTCCACCGGGCTGCCGCTGTGGCTGTCCCGGTCGACCGGACTGCCGCTCGCGCTGGGCGGCGTGGTGGTGGTCGTCAGCTCGGTGGGCATCGCCGTGTTCCAGGTGCCGTTCTCGCGCTTCGCCCGCACCCCGGACCAGGCCGCGCGCACGGCGGTGCGGTCCGGGATCGTGCTCGCCGCGAGTTGCGTGCTGCTCGCGACGACGGCGGGCCGCTCCGGTGCGGTCGGCGTGGTGATCGTGGTAGCCGCGGCGGCGTTGCACGTGGTCGGCGAACTGGGGTACGTGGCCGCGAACTGGGGTCTGTCGGTCGGCCTGATGCGGGACGAGTCGCGGGGCGCGTACCAGGGCGTGAACGAGGCCGCCACGGCAACGGTGCAGCTCTTCGGACCCGCCGTCTTCACGTTCGCGCTCGGCGGTTTCGGCGCGGGCGGCTGGCTCGCCGTGGCGGTGATCTTCCTGGTCGCGGTCGCGCCCGTGCCGGCGTTGACGAGGTGGGCCACGCGCACGCGGGAACGGCCGGTGCTGTCGAACACGACACCGTAGGGGTTCGCGGCAGGCACAATGGGCCAATGCGGCTCGTATCGGCTCGGCTGGTCCTGCTGGCGGCGGTCATGCTCACGGCCAGTGCGTGCGCCCAGGTGATCCCCGGCAAACCGGTGGCCGGCGAAGCCGTCACCAAGGGCACGGTCGACCCGAGCTTCATCCGGGGCACCGACGGCGGTCCGATCGACCAGCTCGCGGCCACCGCCGTCACCGACATCGACACGTACTGGCAGGAAGCGTTCCCGGACACGTTCGACAAGCCGTGGAAGCCGATCGACGGCGGCATCTACTCCGTCGACACGACCGACGCCTCCGCCAAGCCGCCGCCGTGCACGGAGAAGGCCAGTGACGTCGAGGGCAACGCGTTCTACTGCCCCAGCGCCGACGCCATCGCCTGGGACCGCGCCGCGCTGCTGCCCGTGCTCAAGGACCGGTTCGGCGACGCGGCCGTGGTGATCGTGCTGGCCCACGAGATGGGCCACGCCGTGCAGAACCGGATGGGCATCACCCCCGAGGCGGAGCGGCGCGAGCCGCAGCGCTTCCCCACGATCCTCACCGAGGCGATGGCCGACTGCTTCGCGGGCGCGTTCATCAAGTGGGTCAACGACGGCAGGTCCGAGCACCTCGACATCGGCTCCGACACGCTGGACTCGGCGCTCGGCGCGCTGATCACGTTCCGCGACCCGGTCGGCACCTCGCCGGAGGACCGGTCCGCGCACGGCAACGCGTTCGACCGGGTGTCCGCGTTCCAGGACGGCTACCAGCAGGGCACCAAGTTCTGCGCGGCCATGACGACCGAGAACCGGGTCTTCACCCAGCAGGCGTTCACGTCGGCCGACGACCGCGACCGCGGCGGCAACCTGCCGTTCGACGAGATGCTGGCCAACGTCACCCCCGACCTGAACCTGTACTACAAGGCCCTGGTCGAGCAGGCGGGCAAGAAGTGGACCGAGCCGAAGTCCACGCCCACCGAGGAGGAGCCCGACTGCTCCGGCGACCAGGGCCCGGTGGCGTTCTGCCCGGCCGACAAGTCGGTGGAGTTCGAGGTCGAGGCCGACCTGCCCGAGCTGCACGCCGAGATCGGCGACTACGCCACGGGCGTGCTGCTGGCCAGCCGGTACGGGTTGGCCGCGATGGCGGCGGTCGGCGTGGACCTCGAGGGCGAGCGCGCGTCGACCGGCGCGTTGTGCCTGGCCGGCGCGTACACGCGGGAGGTGTTCACCCGGCAGCAGGGGTTCGGGCTCTCGCCCGGTGACCTGGACGAGGCGGTGCAGGTGCTGCTGGCCTACGACTACGCGGCGCGTGACGCGACGGGGTCGACGTCCCTCGAACCCGGCTTCAAGCGGGTCGAGGTGTTCCGCGGCGGCGTGTTCGAGGGCACCAAAGCCTGCGGTTTGGCGTAGCCGCGCCGGCCGGCCAAGTAGGGTTCGGGCTTGGATCGGCACGACCGGGATGGGGCTTGGGCATGGCTCGACGGGTTTGGGTTGCTGCGACGCTCGCCGCCGCGTTGGCGTTGACCGGGTGCACCCAGACGGTGAGCGGGCAGGGGCGCTCGGAGCGGCCCGACGTCACCAAGGTGGCCGGGCTGGAGATCACCACCGGTGAGAGCGGCGCGAAGCCCGGTGTGCCCGACGCGGACCTCCAGGTCGAGAACGGCGACGGCGGCGAGATGGACCGGCTGGCCGTCAACACGCTCGCCGACGTCGAGGAGTACTGGACCGAGCAGCTGCCCGCCCGGTTCGGCAAGGAGTTCGTGCCGGTGAAGCGGTTGGTGTCCTACGACTCCAACGGCAAGGGCGTCGACATCTGCCGCACCAACACCGCGGGCGTGGCCAACGCGTTCTACTGCTCGCTGGACGACTCGATCGCGTGGGACCGCGGCGAGCTGCTGCCGATGCTGGACGACGCGTTCGGGCCGATGTCGGTGGTGACCGTGCTGGCGCACGAGATGGGTCACGCGATCCAGTACAAGCTCGGTGAGGTCAGCGGGATCGACCAGGCCACGCCGTCGATCATCAAGGAGCAGCAGGCCGACTGCTACGCGGGCAACTTCTTCCGCTGGGTGGCCGAGGGCAAGTCCAAGCACTTCCGCATCTCGACCGGGCCCGGGCTGAACCAGGTGCTGGCGACGATGTTCTTCATCCGTGACGCGGCGGGCACGTCGGCCGAGAAGCAGGGTGCGCACGGCAGCGCGTTCGACCGCGTGTCGGCGTTCCAGTTCGGGTTCGCGGGCGACCCGTCGCGGTGCGCGGAGATCGACGAGGCCGAGATCAAGGCGCGCATCACGCAGCAGAAGTTCGACTCGGACGACAAGGACACCGGGCAGGGCAAGGGCAACCTGAAGGTGGACGAGGAACGTTCGCTCCAACTGCTGGAGGAGTCGCTGCGCGAGGCGTTCAAGGACGCCGCCGCCACCCCGCCGACCTTGTCGACCGACGGCGCCGAGGACTGCTCCGACGGCGGCGACACGTCCCCGGCGGCGTACTGCCCGTCCACGAACTCGATCTCCATCGACCTGCCCGACCTGGTGAAGATCGGCACGCCGCCGAAGCGCGGGCAGAAGGGCGGGATCGGCGACTTCGCCGCGTTCGCCGAGATCGCGTCGCGGTTCGCGCTGTCGATCCAGAAGGCGACCGGGTACGGGCTGGAGGGCCCGGCGGCGGGGTTGCGCACGGCGTGCCTGACCGGCGCGTGGGCCGGCACGACCAACCAGGGCAAGCCGACGCAGGGCAAGCCCACGCTGCGGCTGTCGTCCGGCGACCTGGACGAGGCGGTGGCCGAGCTGCTGGCGGACAAGAGCCTGATCGCGGCGGACGTGAACGGCACCGTGGTGCCCTCGGGCTTCGCGCGCGTCGAGGCGTTCCGCGACGGCTTCTACCAGGGCGCGGGCCTCTGCACCCGCAAGTACGCGGGCTGAGCCGCCGCACCGGATCCGCCCGGCCGGGAGACCCCGGCCGGGCGGGAGGTGCTCAGAACAGGGCGCTGGCCAGGTTGCGGCGCGCCTTGGCGACCCGGTCGTCGTCCGGCGGGAAGAGCTCGAACAGGCCCACCAGGTGCTCGCGGACCCGGTCGCGGTCGTCGCCGTAGACCCGACGGACCGTGTCGACCAGGCGCTTGAACGACTGCTCGACGTCGTTGGTCGCCAGTTCCAGGTCCGCGGCGGCCAGTTGGGCGTCCACGTCCTCCGGGTCGGCGTCGGCCTTCGCGATGGCGTCCGCGGGCACCGCCTCGGCCCGGGCCGTGAACCGCACCTGCGCCAGCGCGGCCTTCGCCTCGGCGTTGGCGGGTTCGGCGGCCAGGATCGCCTCGTACGCGGCCTCGGCGGCGGCGAAGTCGCCCTGCTCGAACGCATCCTCGGCGGCGGCGAAGCGGGGGTCCTCCGGCTCGGCCGCGGGTTCCTCGCCCGGCTGCGCGGCGCGGTTGGCCTCCGCCGCCTTGATGCCCGGCAGCCGGTCGCGCAGGGCGTCCAGCAGGCGGGTGATCCACTGGCCGAACTCGGCCTCCGGCAACGGGCCCGCGAAGGCGTCGATGGGCTGGCCACCGGCGATCGCGACCACGGTCGGCACCGACTGCACGCCGAACACCTGGCCGATGCGCGGGCTGGCGTCCAGGTCGACCCGGGCCAGCAGCCACGTGCCGCCGCCCGCCCTCGCGGCGCGGTCCAGCACGGGCGAGAGCTGGCCCGCCTCGGGGCTCCACGACGCGGTCAGCTCGACCACGACCGGGATGTCCAGGGAACGCTCGACCACCGACTGGAACGTCGCCTCGGTGACGTCCAGCACCCACGGGCTCGGACCGGCGTCCGAACCGGCGCCCGGTGACGGTGGTGGGGTGGTGGCGCGCTGCCTCGCGGCGTCGGCCCGGGCCTTCAGCGCGCCGAGGTCGACCGCCCCGGACAACGCGGCGGACAGTGCGGCGGTCTTTCGCGGGTCTGGCCTTGTCACGCCTTCCATCCTGGCACGAGTCCGGCGGCCGGCCGCGCGCGGCTAGCCGGGGAGTTGCGCGACCGGGTCGATCGCCATCGGGTTGATCCGCATGGCCTCGTTGAGATGTCCCAGGCGGAGCGCGATCGGGGTCGTCAACTCCGCGAAGCGGGCGGTGCCGGCGGCGCCCAGGACGTCCCACGGACGGGTGGCGGCCTCGTCGGTGCGGCGTTCGACGTCCTCGCGCAGCGCCCCACCCTCCGGGGTGAGGCCGCCGTCGAACAACCCGCGCTCGGCGAGCGCCGCTTCGGCTTCCCGCCACTCCTGCTCCGACCAGCCGCGCGCGGTCCGCATGTACGCCGGGTCGAGGTCGTTGTCGGCGCTGAACAGCACCAACGTCTCGCACGGCCCCAGGTCGGCGGCCACCAGCGCGGCGATGTGGCCGTCACCACGCGACTCGCGCAACGTCGTGCACGCCTGCCACAGCGCCAGGTGCGGCTCGTCGGGCACGGGCAGCACGCGGTTCGCCGCGCCCAGCACCCGGCCGTGCAGCGGCACCGCCTCCGCCGCCCGCAGGGCCAGGTCGGCGGCTTCGGCGACGTCCAGGCTCTCCAGCATCCGCCGCAACGCCCGGTCGACGCCCTCCAGCCGTGCCTCCAGGAACCGGGCCGGACTGGCGACGTCCCACGCGTCGGGCAGCGCGCGGGCCACCATGCGCGGGTGGAAGCTGAAGAACGCGGCGGTCACCACCTCCGGCGACACCGCGCCCAGCGGGGCGGCGCGCTGGCCGAAGTAGCCCATCCAGCCGCCCTTGCAGCCCAGCGCGTCGGTCACCGCCCGTGACTCGGGCGAGAAGTACGTGACGTCGTGGTACGTCTCGAAGCGCAACCACAGGTCTCGAGGCTCCATGGCCGTCAATTTAGTAGGACGTCCTACTACTTGTCTCCGGTCAGGTGCTGTTCGAGCCGTTCCACCTTGGCCGTGAGCTGGCCCGTCCAGCCCGGCCGGATGTCCGCCTTCAGCACCAGGCTGACCCGGGGCGCGCTCGCCTGCACGGCCTCCGTGGCCTTCTTCACCACCGCCATCACCTCGTCCCACTCGCCCTCGACCAGCGTGAACATGGCGTTGGTCTCGTTGGGCAGGCCGGACTCGCGGACCACCCGCACGGCCTGGGCGACGGCCTCGGCCACCCCGTCGGACTCCCCGCCGAGCGGGCTGACACTGAACGCGACGAGCACTACTGCCTCCTGGTCGGGGTACTCACTGGTAGCTTCGGCGCATGACGTCCCAGCCGCTGCCGTTCGACCCCATCGCGCGCGCCGCCGAGCTGTGGGAGAAGCGGATCGGACCGTCGACCGCGATGGCGGCGGTCACCAGCGTCATGCGAGTACAGCAGATCATCCAGTCCGCCGTGGACGCCGCCCTCAAGCCGCACGGGCTGACGTTCGCGCGGTTCGAGGCGCTGGTGCTGCTGACGTTCGCCCGCACGGGCAGCCTGCCGATGCGGGTCATGGGCGAACGCCTCCAGCTGCACCCGACGAGCGTCACGAACATCGTGGACCGGCTGGAAGCCGACGGGCTCGTGCGCCGCAACCCCCACCCCACCGACCGGCGCACCACCCTCGTGGAGATCACCGAGGCCGGGCACGCGCGCCGCGAGGCCGCCACCGAAGCCGTGACGAGCGTCGAGTTCGGGTTGCGCGGGCTGACCGACCGGCAGACCGAGCAGCTGACCGACCTGCTGGCGAAGGTCCGCCGCGCGGTCGGCGACTTCGAGGACTGAATCCGGTCGACAGGGACCGGTGGCGCGGGCCACGCTGCACGGCGTGCGGGAGATCAGGGCTCTGGTGACGGTCGGCGACCGGTTCGTGGGCGAGGCGGAACCGTTCACCGTCGACAGCCCGTGGTGGAACGACGTCGAGCCGGTGACGGCGCGTCTGGACGAGGTGCTCGGCGTGACGACGAGCGTGTTGCGGCTGGTCGGGACCACTGCGCGCGGGTCGCGTGACGGGGTGGTGACGTACCAGGTGGAGGCCGACCGGGTGCCGGGTCGGGGGCTGACCCCCGGCGGGCGGCACTCGTTCCCCGATCACCCGTTGCGGATGCCGTGGGCGCGTCCGGGTGGTCCGGCGGAGCTGGTGGCGTGGGCGCGGCGGCACGTGGACGTGACGGGGCCGGTGGTGCAGGTGAAGACGTGGAACCTGTCGTGCCTGTACCGGCTGCCGACCGCGGACGGGGCCGTGTGGGCGAAGGCGACGCCGCCATTCATGGCGGACGAGGCCGAGGTGATCGGGATGGTGGCGTCGGTCGACCCGTCGTTGGCGCCGCGGCTGATCGCGTCGGAGCCCGGCCGGGTGCTGCTCGCCGAGGCGCCCGGGGTGGACTGCTGGCAGCCCGGTGACGACGTGGTCGAGCGGATCGTGCCGCGGTGGGTGGCGGTGCAGGCGGCGTTGGCGGGCTCGGCGTCGGCCGACTCGGCGTCGGCGGGTGGGGCGTTGGCGGGTGGGGTGCGGTTGCGGGTGCGCGGGGTGCCGGTGCCGGATTTCGGGTTGCCGGACACGCTGCTGCACGGCGACTTCCACCCGGGCAACTGGCGTTCCGGCGGGGTGGTGCTGGACTGGGGTGACGCGCACTGGGGTCACCCGGCGCTGGACGCGGCGCGGCTGATCGGGTTCGTCGCGCCGGAGTTCCGGCCGTCGATCGAGCGCGCGTGGGTCGACGCGTGGTTGCGCCACTACCCGTCGAGTGATCCGGCGAGCGCGCTGCGGCACGCCCGGCCGGCGTCACACCTCGTCGGCGCGGTGGTGTACCAGGAGTTCCTGGACAACATCGAGCCGAGCGAACGCGTCTACCACCTGGGTGACCCCGAGGCGGAGTTGGAGCGCGCTCAGTCGTTGGCGGTCTGACCCTCGACCTCGTCGAGGCGACCGGTCTTGTTGGCCCAGCGCTCGAAGACGACGGTGCCGAACGGCGGGATGCTCGCGACCAGGCCGAGGACGAGCGTCCGGCGGTCCCAGCGGTGCGCCAGCATCAACGTCACCAGGACGTAGCCGACGAAGATCGCGCCGTGGATCGGCCCGAAGACCTTCACGCCGATCTCGTTGCCCACCACGACGTACTTGAAGAACATGCCGATCAACAGACCGGCCCACGACACCGCCTCGGCCAGGGCGAGCAGGCGAAACCGACCAACAGCGCTGCTGAACATGCACCCCATTGTGCTGCGTGACCGCCCTCACCCCCTCCCCACCCCCACGCGAGTCCTACGTTCAGAACGCGAGAGTCCTACGTTCAGAACACCCGAGTTGAACGCTCAGAACAGCCGATCTTGTTCTGAACGTTCAACTCGGGGTACGCGAACGTAGGACACGCGCGTTCTGGAGGTAGGACTCTCGCGGTCAGTCTTCCCAGCGGAAGATTCGGGCGGCGATGAAGCCCACGACCAGGGTGAAAGCGAGCAGGACGGCGGAGGGGACGAGGAGGGCTTCGACGCCCTTGCCCCGCACCAGGACGTCCAGCATGCCGTCGTTCATGTGGCGCAACGGGAAGACGTTCGAGACCGCCTGGAGCCACGCCGGGGCGTTCTCCACCGGGAAGAACGTGCCCGACAGGAACGCCATCGGCATGATGATGATGTTCGCCGCCCCGGACGCCGCCTCCTCCGTCTTGCAGAACGCGCCCACGAGCATCCCGATCGCGAAGAACGCCGTCGTGCCCAGCACCAGCAACGGCAGCGCGAGGTACCACTGGCCGGTCAGCCGCAACCCGAACACCGGCAGCAACGCCACCGCCACGAACACCACGCCCTGCGCCACCGCCGTGCCGATGCTCACGAGCAGCCGCGACGTCAGCACGGTCGTCGTGCTCACCGGCGCCAGCCGGATCCGCCGCAGCACCTGCTTCTTGCGCCACGACACCATCGTCAACGCCGAGCCGAACACGCCCGAGATCGAGATCGCCCACGACAGGATGCCCGGCGTCAGGTACTGGATCGGCTTGAGCGACGCGTCCTCGACCGACTTCGTCTCCAGCGTGAACCGCGGTGGCACGTCCGCCGCACCCAGGTTGATCTTGTCGACCACACCCGACACGATCCCCAGCACGGTGCCCGCCGCGACCTGGTCGCTGGCCGCGTAGATCAGCTCCACCTCGTCGCCGGACACGATCACGGCGGCGGGCAGGTCGCCGTCGTCCACCTTCCGCCGCGCGGTCGCGACGTCGTCGTACTTCTCCAGCTCGATCGCGCCGGTCTGCTCCAACGTCGTCAGCACGGGCCCGTCGCCCACCGCCGCGACCTTGGTCTTGTCGCTGCCCGAGTCACCGAACAGCAGCCCGAACACCACCAGGAACATCAGCGGGAACAGGAAGACGAAGAACAACGTCATCTTGTCCCGCAGGAAGCCCTTGACCATGGCGGCCGACAGGCTCTGGAACGCGGTCATGCCCGGTACTCCCGTCCGGTCAGGTCGAGGAAGACGTCCTCCAACGTGGCCGTGCGCACCTGCAACCCGTCCAACGTGCCCCGTTCGGCGAGCGCGGACAGCACCGGCGCGGGCCTGCGGGTCGAGATGGTCAACGACACCTCGTCCTCGTGCGCGTCCTCGACCCCGGTGATGTCCCGGGCCGCCTCACGCGTCAGCAACCCCTTCTGCAGCACCACGTGCGTGGGCGCGTCGAGACCGCGCACGAGCGTCGCGGGCGCGTCCATGGCGAGGATCCGACCCCGGTCCATGATCGCCACGCGGTCGCACAGGATCTCGGCCTCGTCGAGGTAGTGCGTCGTGTAGACGATGGTCTTGCCCCTGGCCTGGATCGCGCGCAGCACGTCCCACAGGTTGCGCCGGGCCTGCGGGTCCAGCGCGGCGGTCGGCTCGTCCAGGAAGACGATGTCCGGGTCGTGGACGAGCGCGCACGCGATCGACAGGCGCTGCCGCTGGCCGCCGGAGAGCTTGTTCTCCTGCACGTCCGCCTTGTCGGTGAGGCCGACGAGCTCCAGCATCTCGTCGGCCGTGCGCCTGCTCACGCCGTACAGCGAGCCGAACGTCTGGAGCTGCTCGCGGGCGGTCAGCTTCTCGAAGAAGCTCGACGCCTGCAGCTGCACTCCGATGCGCGGCAGCAGCTTCGGGTTGCGCGGCCACGGGTGCTCGCCGAGCAAGGTCACCTGGCCGCCGTCGGCCTCGCGCAGGCCCTCGACGATCTCCAGCGTGGTGGTCTTGCCGGCGCCGTTCGGCCCCAGGATGCCGAAGAACTCCCCCTCGGCGACGGTGAACGAAACGCCGTCCACCGCCTTCAGCTCGCCGTAGCTCTTTCTGATGTCGGCTACCACGACGGCCGGTATGCGTGCCCCAGTCATGGCTGGAAGGTAAGCGGTGCCGGGCACCGGTGGTGGCACTTCGATCCGTTCGCGACCGAAGTAGGCGACGATCGATACTTTGGGCGTATCCGCTGGTAGCTGTACGCGTGCCGACGATTACGAGCCGTGCTCACCTGTGCCGGGAGAGGGCTTCGGGCTCGTCGCCCAGGTCGCCTCCGCCGGGTCCGGGGTGAGCACGAAGTCCAGCCGCGCGCCGTCGAGGCGATCGACGTTCAGGCGCACCTCGTCCCACGGTTGCGCGTCGACGCTCAGCGATCGCACGTACCGCAGCCGCGACGGGTCCGCGCCCTCCGCCGTGACGGTGATGTCACGGCCGTCCTCCAGGTGGACCACCGCCCGGCCGAACCTCGGCGCGTTCAGCACGAAGTCGCCCGTGCCGGGCACCACCGGGTACAGGCCCAGGGCGCTGAACACGTACCAGGCCGACATCTGGCCCAGGTCGTCGTTCCCGGTCACGCCGTTCGGCGCGTTCACGAACAGCGTCTGCGCCGCCCGCACCACCGCCGACGTCTTCCACGGCTGCCCCACCAGGGCGTACATCCACGGCACGTGCAGGTCCGGCTCGTTGTTCGGGTTGTACCGGAACTGGTTGTAGTACTCGTACGGCCCGACGACCCACTTCTCCCGCACGGTCCGCGCCGGGTCCGCCACCAGGTCCGGGTAGGCGAAGAAGTCGTCCAGCCGGGCCAGTGCCGCGGCACGCCCGCCGAGCAGCTCCACCAGGCCGGGCACGTCCTGCTGCGCCAGCCACTGGTACTGCCACGCCGTGCCCTCGTGGAAGCCGTCCGGTCCCTGCGGGGTGAACGGGGCCAGCCACCGGCCGTCGCCCAGCTTCGGCCGCGGGAAGCCGGTGAACCCGCGGTCGGACACCGTGCCGTCCCACAGCACCCGGTAGTTCTGCCCGCGTCGGCGCAGGACCTCGGCGTCGTCCGCGTGCCCCAGCGCGGCGGCCATGATCGACAGCGAGCTGTCCGCCAGCGCGTACTCCAACGTCGCCGAAGCGCCGTGGTGCGGGTCGACGTCCTGACCCTTCTTGCGGAAGCCCTTGTCGTACTGGACGAAACCGCCGCGCAGGTAGGACGGGTTGCCCGCACGGCCCTCGAACGGCGACGACGCGGGCGGCACGCCCGTCGCGTTCTGCCACAACGCCTCGTAGGCCCGCTCCTCCAGCCCTTCCAGCGCGCCGAACCGCCACAGGTCCACCAGGAACGGCGTGACCGGGTCGCCGGTCATGGTGTTCGTCTCCTGGTTGGCGTACGCCCAGCGGGGCAGCCACCCGCCCTGCTCCTGGATCGCGAGCAACGACCGCGCGATGTCCTTCGCCCGCGACGGCCGCAGCAGCGCGAGCAACTGGTTGTGCGCCCGGTAGGTGTCCCACAGCGAGAAGAACTCGTGGTAGGTCCAGCCGTCCGCGGTGTGCACCCGCCCGTCGAACCCGCGGTACCGGCCGTCCACGTCGTTGCCCGTCAACGGCTGCAGCAGCACGTGGTAGAGCGCGGTGTAGAAGACGGTGCGATCGTCCCCGTCCGAGGAGGTCTCGACGCACGACAGCTCCCGCCGCCACGCCTCCCGGGCCTCCGCGCGCAACGAGTCGAACGGCTTCCCCCGCGCCTCGGCGAGGTTCTTCGCCGCGCCGTCCGCGTCCACGTGCGAGATCGCGGTCGCGGCGGTCACCGGGCCGCCGTCGAAGGTCACCCACTGCCCGCGCAGCCCCGCGCCGCCCTCCGCGCCACCCCAGTTGCCGGTCCTGGCGAACGGCCGGTCGAACGTCGTGGTGAAGTACGTCGTGTACGGCTTGCCGCCGCAGAACGCCTGCGCCACCACGGTCCCCGCCAGCGTGCGGTCGTCCACCACCCGCACGCTGCTGGCGGACACCGGCTCGCCGTCGTTCGCCTGGCCCACGTTGACCAGCACGTGCGGCGTCGCGCCGGCCGGGAACGTGAACCTCTCCACCCCGACGCGGGTGGTCGCCGTCGTCTCCACCGTGATGCCGGACGCCAGCCGCACGCGGTAGTAGCCGGGCTTGCCGACCTCGCCGTCGTGCGTGTACGCCGCACCGTACTGCCGGTGGTCGAAGGTGCGCGGCAGGCCGGTGGTCGGCAGCACCGACACCAGCCCGCCCTGCTCCGAGCACCCCGCGCCGGACAGGAAGAAGTGGCCGAACCCGCGGATCACCGGGTCGTCGTAGCGGTAGCCGGCGTAGTGCGAGCCGATCGGGCTGGAGTGCGCCATCCCGAACGGCATCGACGCGCCCGGGAACGTGTTCCCGTCGTCCTTCGTGCCGATGAACGTGTTCACCGACTCCACCGGGTCAGCCGTCACCGATCCACCATAGGGTCAGGCCACCGCGATGGCGAACACGTGGAACGTCCCACCGGTCACCGACGCGGGCAGCGTCACCGAGCGGACCCGCTTGCCCGCCTGCAACGCGATCGGCGCGGTGGCGAACACGTGCACCTTGAGCTGCTGCGGCTCGCCGCTGGTGTTGTTGCGGTACGGCATCGTGGCCACGACCCGGTTGTCGAACGAGGGCGGCAGGTTCGCCGCGCCGCCCAGCGCCCAGTCGGAGAACCCGACCTCGGCGGTCTGCGTGCTGCCGTCGGCGTAGGTGACGGTCAGCGTGCCGGACGCCTTGCCGTTGCCGCCCGCGCCCAGCAGCCCGAGCTTCGTCGCACCCTCCGGCGCGGTGATCGTCACCACCTCGCCGGAGGCGTTGACGTTGTCCGCCTCGCCGACCGGTGACGTCGGCCAGGTGTAGGTCAGGCCGTCGGCGACGACCGTGCCGCCCGGTGTCACGCCCGCGTCCGCCAACGCGTCGCGCGAGTAGCTCCACCCGCCGCCGTCGAAGTTGCCCGACGCCTGGTCGTCGTCCGGTGACGTGCCGACGTTGTCGAACGCCGCGCGCAGGCTCCCCGGCTCCGCCACCAGCACGGAGATCGTGTTCCGCTGGCCGTTGGAGAACGTCAGCGGCACGCGGAGGGTCTGCTCGGGCGCGTCCGCCGCGACCGCGACGGCGACCTCGGTGCCCGCCTTCTCCCCCGCCGGGATCGTCACCGCGCCGGACGACGGGGTGAGCGTGATCCCCGCCGGCGGCTGGGCGGTCCACGTGACCTTGCCGCCGTCGCCGGAGAAGTCCTGCGCGCCGATGGTCACCGTGCCGCGGCCACCCGCCGGGAGCACCAGCCGTCCCGGCTCCACGAACGCCTGCTCCCCCACCTCGCCGTCGCGGAACGACGGCGGCGCGTCGGCCGGGCCCGTGCCCCAGTCGGTGGGCGACTCGGAGAGGCCGAACTCCACCGTGCCGCCGTTGGCCACCAGCGACTCGGGCAGCCAGGTGCGGGTCTGCGCGCGGCCGTTGAGCTTGAGGCCGGACACGTACGTGCCGCTCCCGGACGCCTTGATCACGATCCGCGCGCCGTTCGGGCGGGTGATCGCGACCTCGCCGAACAGCGGGCTGTTGACCACCAGCTCGGCCCGGCCGGGGATCACCGGGTACATGCCCAGCGCCGCCCACACGTACCAGGACGACATCTGGCCGAGGTCGTCGTTGCCCATCAGGCCGTCCGGTCCGGGGCCGAACAGCTCGGTCACCGCGCGCCGCGTCACGGCCGCCGTCCGCGCGGGCGCGCCCGCCCAGTTGTACAGCCACAGCGAGTGCATGATCGGCTCGTTGCCGAGGAACGCGTACGGCTCGTCCGGGCCCGCGTTCAGCTTGGTGAAGAAGGTGTCCAGCCGGTCGCGGGCCTTCGCGTCACCGCCCATCGCGTTGATCAGGCCGCGCACGTTGTGGGGCACCATCCAGGTGTACTGGGCGGCGTTGCCCTCGACCCAGTTGTCCGGGCTGCCCGGCGCGAACGGCTCCACGTACGAGCCGTCGGCGTTGCGGGCCTGGGTGTAGCCGGTGGCCGGGTTGAAGATGTTCTGCCAGTACTGGGCGCGGGCCGTGAACGCCCGCCAGGTCGCGCCGTCGCCGAGGCGGCGGGCCAGGTCGGCGATCGCGAAGTCCGCCGTCGTGTACTCCAGGGTCGTCGCGGGCGCGCCCCACACGTCGCGCACGCCGACCGGCACGTAGCCGAGGTCCATGTACTCGGTGAGGCCGGGGCGTTCCTCGTAGCCCTGGGTCGGCTGGGTCGCGCCGCGCAGCATCAGCAGCAGCGCCTTGCGCGCGTCGAAGTCCTTGGCCCCGAACGCGTACGCGCTCGCCACCATCACGTGGTACGGGTCGCCGACCATCACGCCGGTGTAGCCGTTGGCCACCGTCCAGCGGTCCCACGAGCCGCCCTGCTCGGCGAAGGCCACCAGCGAGCGGATCATGTCCGAGGCCTCCGCCGGCGCGAGCAGCGACAGCAGTTGCATCTCCGAGCGGTAGACGTCCCAGCCGGAGAAGTTGGTGTAGACGGCGTGGCCGCCCTCGGCGGTGTGGAGGCGGCCGTCGAAGCCCGGGTAGCGGCCGTCGACGTCGGAGAAGACGTTGGGCTGCAACAGGGAGTGGTACAGCGCGGTGTAGAACGTGGTGCGCTGGGCGTCCGTGCCACCGGTGACCGCCACCTGGCCGAGCCGGTCGTTCCACGCCTGGCGGGCGGCGGCGTGCACGGCGTCGAACGGCTTGCCGGCGTTCTCCACCTCCAGGTTCCGCTTCGCGCCGTCGATCGAGACGAACGACAGTCCGACGCGCATGGTCACGTCCGGGTCGTCGAACGTCACCCACCCGCCGGAACCGGGCCCGGAGACGGTGGTGTCCTCGGCTTCGACCTGGTGCCCGCCCTGCGCCTCAAGGGTCTTCGGCGCGTTGCCCAAACCTTCGCGGATGCCGGAGCCGCCGCGTTCCGACGACCGGCCGGGCGTCACCGCGCCGTTGCGCCAGGTGCCGACGGACGCGAACGGCTGGTCGAACCGGGCGTGGAAGTAGACCCGGTAGCGGTGGTCCGCGCCGCAGAACCGGCCGCTGGTGGCCCAGCCGCTGATGCTGTCCGCGCCGATGGTGATCTCGGCGTCGTCCGTACCCGAGATCGAGCCGGACGTGTTGACCAGCAACGTCGACGTCGGCCCGCCGGGGTAGGCGAACCGGCCGATGCCGGTGCGCTGCGTGACCGTCAGCTCGACCTTCGTCCCACTGTCGAGGGTCACCCCGTAGTAGCCGGGGGACGCGGTCTCGTTGCCGTGCGAGAACGTCGACACGTACCGGTCGGGATCACTGGCGGGCGACGTGGTGACTTCTCCGGCGAACGGCGTGATCGGGATGTCCTGGTAGGTCGAGCAGCCCGCCCCGGACAGGTGGGTGAGGCTGAAGCCCTTGATCCGGTCGTCGGCGTAGGCGTAGCCGCCGTGCTGGCGGGTCACCGTGTCCGGGCTCCACTGCACCATGCCGAACGGCACGTCCGCGCCCGGGAAGTTGTTGCCCGCACCGCCGCCGGTGCCGTGGTCCGGGCCACCCGGCCGGGTGCCGACGAACGGGTTCACCCACCTCGCCAGGTCGTCCACCTGCGCCTCCCCTGCGACCGGGTGCACCACCGCGAGTGCCGCCGAAAGACCCAGCACCGCCGTGAGCGCGAGAGCTTTTCGCACGAGCCGCCTCCCGTTGACAACGCTGTCCACGAACGTTCCGTAATCGCATACTCGCGGAGAGTGCGGGGGTGACGTCAACCCCGAGGCCGGGTGTTGTCCGTTTCGAGACAGGGGCGGACGTTGACATCTGTGAACACGGGGTGTGTGATTCGCGCACTATGACAACGTTGTCCCCTAACGGCGCGGCAGGCGTCCGCAAGGTGCGGCGTGCCACGATGAACGACGTGGCGCGGTTGGCGGGCGTCAGCATCAAGACCGTCTCCCGCGTGGTGAACGACGAGGCGGGCGTGCACCCGGCCACCGCCGAGCGGGTGCTCGCGGCGATCGACCAGCTCGGCTTCCGGCGCAACCTCAGCGCCCGCAACCTGCGCCGCGGCTCGTCCACCGGCACCGTCGGGCTGGTGCTGGAGGACGTCGGCAACCCGTTCTACTCGGGGGTGACCCGCGCGGTCGAGGAGGTCGCCCGGCTCCGTGGCCGCCAGGTGATCACCGGCTCGTCCGACGAGGACCCGGCGCGGGAGCGCGAGCTGTCGCTGGAGTTCTGCTCGCGGCGGGTGGACGGCCTGCTGGTCGTGCCCGCCGGGTTGCAGCACGGGTACCTGGTGCCGGAGATGCGGGCGGGCACGCCGGTCGTGTTCCTGGACCGGCCGGCCGGTGACGTCGTCGCCGACACCGTGCTGGTGGACAACATCGGCGGCACCGCCGAGGCGGTCGCGCACCTGGCGTCGTTCGGGCACCGGCGGATCGCGTTCCTCGGCGACGCGCCGGACATCTTCACCGCCAACGAACGGCTGCGCGGCTACCGGGAGGGCTGCGTGCGGGCCGGTATCGGCTACCACGAGTCGCTGGTGGTCATGGGCCCGCACGACGAGGAGTCGGTGCGCAAGGCGTTGCAGGGCCTGCGCAACGCCGCCGACCCGGCGACCGCCGTGGTGACCGGCAACAACCGGATCACCGTGCACGCGGTGCGGGCGCTGGCGGGCAGCGCCGAGCGGCCCGCTCTGGTGGGCTTCGACGACTTCGAGCTGGCCGACCTGCTGTCGCCGCCGGTGACCGTGATCGCGCACGACGCGAGCGCGCTCGGCAAGGCGGCGGCAGACTTGCTCTTCGCCCGCCTGGACGGCGACGGCTCCCCACCGCGCCGCGTCGTCCTGCCGGTCCGGTTGGTGGCCCGTGGATCAGGAGAGGTACCCGCATGAGTTCCGTCGACACCCAGCCCGTCGCGCTGGAGGCCAACCAGCCACGGCAGTTCTACCGGGGCGGTGCGGCGATCGCGGCGTTCCGGAGCCGGGACGACGCCGACGCCGGGCCCGAGGACTGGGTCGCGTCGACCACCACGCAGTTCGGCAAGGACGAGGCCGGGTTGTCGCGGCTGCCGGACGGGCGGTGGCTGCGGGACGCGGTGGCGGACGACCCGGAGACGTGGTTGGGCGCGGTGCACGCGGCGGAGTTCGGGGCGGACACCGCGCTGCTGGTGAAGCTGCTCGACGCCGGGCAGCGGCTGCCGGTGCACTGCCACCCGTCCGACGCGTTCGCCGCCGCGCACCTGGGCTGCCGGCACGGCAAGACCGAGGCGTGGATCGTGATCGGCACGTCCGGGCCCGACCCGACGGTGTACATCGGGTTCCGCGAGGACGTGCCCGCCGAGGTCGCCGCGCAGTGGGTGTCCACACAGGACTCCGCCGCCATGCTGGCCGCGCTGAACCCGGTCAAGGTCTCGCCCGGCGACACGGTGTTCGTGCCCGCCGGCGTGCCGCACGCGATCGGCGAGGGCGTGTTCATCGTGGAGCTCCAGCAGCCGACGGACTTCTCGATCACGTTGGAGTGGCGGGGTTTCCTGGCCGACGCCGAGGCCGGGCACCTCGGCCTGGGTTACGACAGGGCGCTGGACTGCCTGGAGCGCCGCGCCCAGTCCCCCGACGACCTCGTCCGCCGCACGCGGGCGCTCACCGGGGCGTCGGTGGACCTGTTCGACGCCCAGGCCGACCCGTTCTTCCGCGCCGACCGGCTGCACGTCTCCGGCACGGCGGCGCTGGAGCCCTCGTTCGGCGTGTTCGTGGTGCTGGAGGGCGCCGGCACGCTGGGACCCGTCGCGGTGCACCGGGGCAGCACCGTGGTCGTGCCGCACGCGGCGGGCGAGGTCGTGGTGACCGGCGACGTGGTCGCCATCCGGTGCAGGCCGCCATCGGTGCGGAGCTGATCTCCGACGGCTCGAGACGTGGCCGGCGTGCCGGACGACGGGACTTGGTTCGGCGTGCCGAACCGGGTGCCGCCGGCCGCAGGGCACCCGGCCCGGCCACCCGCCGTCACAGGTACTTGTTGGCCAGCTCCGAGTACTCCTTCTCCAGGTCGTCGGCCAGGTAGGCGACGTACGCCCAGGGCACCTCGTGCACGTGGTCGCGCATGCCCAGCAGGTGGCGCTTCGCCCGGGGCGCGTCGTCTGCCAGGGCGAACGCCGCCGCGAACAGGTTGTGCGCCTGCAACGCGCGCGGGTGGGGCTTGGTCGGGGTGGAGTCCCACTTGTCCGCCGCCGTGGCGATCTCCTCCCGGTTCCGGGTGAAGTAGCGCATCTTCAGCGAGGCGATCTTCAACGCCGACCGCGCCTGCACGGCGTCCTCGAACTGCTCCAGGAAGATCTCGAAGTGCGCCAGCGGCAGCATGGCCACCACCGGGTCGCCGGGCGGGGCCGCGTCGACGCTGCCCTGCGCGAACGCCATCATCTCCTCGGCCGAGCCGCCCCACTTCGACGCCAGGATCTGCAACCGGGTCCAGTGCGCCGGGTACAGCGTCGCGCACCGCGCCACGATCTCCCGCCACACCTCGTCCTTCTGGTCGCGGTCCACCTGGAGCCCGAGGCCGGCGGTCTGCAGCTGCGCCCACGGCACGGCGTCGCGCGGCAGGAGCTTCGCGGCCTCGTGCAGCGGGCCGACGGCCTTGCGGAGGGTGCCGAAGAAGACCTTGAACCGGTCCTTGCCGACGCTGTCGGCCCGCCCCGAGCCGCGGATCGCCCACGCCTCCCGGATGAACGCCGTGCCGGCCAGCAGCCACAGGTCCGGGTCGGTGTTGTTCTTCGCCAGCTCCAGCAGCTCGTCGGCGTGGCCGATGGCGTGCTCGCCCAGCACCTCGGCCCGCAGCGCCCGCACCTCCGGCTCGTCGCGGCACTCCGCGAGCACCGTGGTCGCCGCCCTCAGGTGGCCCGCGTCCATCTCCTCCGCCGCGATGTCCAGGATCGCGTCGTCGTAGGTGTGGTCCCGCACCACTTCACGGGCGAGCGCGGCAGGCCGCTTCCTCCGGAAAATCCCCACTCCAGCGACCTTACTTTCCTCCGAGCCCGAGTGGCTTAAGTCTTTCGTAGAGCCGAACAGGGCCTTTCTGCGGTTGCCCCCAGAGTACGTGCGCGGTGGAGTGGAGGCCTCGGAGGAGGGGGACATCCATGCGAGGGAGATTCGCCGCGGTCGCGACCGCGGCCCTGATCGGCGCGGTCCTGCCGGCGTACCCGCAGGCAGCGCAGGCGGCACCGGAGCCACGGCCCGACCAGGCCATCACGTGGTCCGCGTGCGCCGAGTACGAGGGTCTGGAGTGCGGCACGTTCCAGGCGCCGTTCGACTGGCGCACGCCGGCCGACGGCCGCACGGTCACCATCGCGGTGAGCCGGCTCAGGCCGCGCGACGGCCAGGCCAAGGGGGTCGTGCTGACCAACCCGGGCGGTCCGGGGGCACCGGGCCGGTCCCAGCCGCTGCTCTACACCGGCCACGCCAAGCTGGTCGACCGGATGGAGATCATCGGCATCGACCCGCGCGGCACGGGCGCGAGCACGAACGCCACCTGCGGCGGGTACGACTGGCTCGGCATCACCGACCCCCGCGACCGCGGCCGGGCCAACACCAGGCTGCTCTACGACACCGCCGAGCTGCAGGCCACCGCGTGCCAGACCCGGTCCGGCGACTTCGACGAGGTGGTCAACACCGAGCAGACCGTCCGCGACCTGGACCTGCTGCGCCGCCTGCTGGGCCGGGACAAGGTCAGCTGGATCGGCTACTCGGGCGGCACCTGGATGGGCGCCTACTACGCCACCTACTTCCCGGACCGGGTGGACAAGTTCGTGCTCGACTCCAACGCCGACTTCACCTCGACGTTCCAGGACGTCTTCGACAACTTCGGCTACGCCGTCGAACGCCGGTTCCGGACCGACTTCCTGCCCTGGGTGGCCCGCTACGACGGCCTCTACCACCTGGGCACGACCGGCGAGCAGGTCCGCCAGGTCTACGAGGCGACCCGGGCGGATCTGGCCGCGGACCCGTTGACGCTGCCGGACGGCACGGTGGTCGACGGCGTGCTGCTGGACCTGGTGCTGGTCCGGGCCCAGTACCGCAAGGAGTCGTTCCCGGAGGCGGCGGAGGTCCTGGCGTGGCTGCGCGACCCCACGGCGACGGCCGCGCCGGGGTCGGCCGTGTTCCCGGACGCGCCCAACGCCACGCTCTACGCCATCACCTGCAACGACACGCCGTTCCGGCACAACCGCGCCACCCTGGCCGCGGAGGCCGAACGGCTGGGCAAGCGCTACCCGCTGTTCGGCTACTACCAGCGGCTCGCGCCCTGCGCGTTCTGGGACCGGCCGCCGCTGGAGCTCAAGGAACCGACCGGCAAGGGCGTGCCGCCGGTGCTGATGGTGCAGTCGGAACGCGACCCGGCCACGCCGATCGAGGGCGCCCAGCGGGCCCACCGCAAGTTCCAGGGCTCGCGGCTGCTCACCGTGACCGACGAGGGCGATCACGGCATCTACGCCTTCGGCAACCCGTGCGTGGACGAGGTCGTGGAGGCGTTCATCGTGGACGGCGTGGTGCCGCCCGGTGACCTGACCTGCCCGGGGATGCCGCTGCCCGACCCGACCGCGCCCGCCGCCGCGTCCACCCGGCCGCTGGTCGGCTGGCCGCTGTAGCGGGAGGCCTAGAGCCCGCCGGCCTGGCGCCGGCGGGCGGCGTAGACACCGGCCTCGGTCCGGCGGTCGAAGCCGAGCTTGTGCAGCAGCGAGGAGACGTAGTTCTTCACCGTCTTCTCGGCCAGGAACAGCCGGTTCGCGATCTGCCGGTTGGTCAGGCCCTCGGCGATCAGGTCGAGGATCCGCCGCTCCTGCGGGCTCAACGTCGCGTAGCGCGGGTCCTCGACCGGTCCGCCGCGCAGCCGTTGCAGCACGGTCGCGGTCACGTCCGAGTGCAGCAGCGAGCCGCCCGCGGCCAGGGTGCGGATCGCGGACACCAGGTCGTTGCCGGAGACCTGCTTGAGCATGTAGCCGGCCGCGCCCGCCATGATCGCGCCGAACAGCGCCTCGTCGTCGGAGTACGAGGTCAGCATCAGGCACGCGGGCGGCGGCTGCACCGTCGAGCGGATCTCCCGGCACACGGTCACGCCGTCGCCGTCGGGCAGGCGCACGTCGATCACGGCGACGTCGGGCCGGTGGAACGCGGCGGCGGACACGGCCGCGGCGGCGCTCTCCGCCTCACCGACGACCTCGATGTCCGACTCGACGGCCAGCAACTGCTGCAGACCGCGGCGCACGATCTCGTGGTCGTCGACCAACAGCACCGAGATGGACATGGGCCCTCCCTACACCGATACCAACGGCACGGACCACGTCAGCGTTACACCACGGCCCCCGACCGACTCGACCTCGCACGAACCGTCCCACCTCGCGGCGCGCGCCGCCATGTTCACCAGGCCGCCGGTGTGCCTGCCGCGACCGGGCGGCAGGCCCTCGCCGTCGTCGCGCACGACCAGGCGCAGGTTCGTCGCCGCCCGGTCCACCACCACCTCGACCTCGACCTTCTTCGCCGACGCGTGCCGAGCCGCGTTCGCCAGCGCCTCGCGCAGGGTGGCCAGCAGGTCGGGCCGCACGTGGTCGGGCACCACCGAGTCGATCGGGCCGTCCATCGCCAGCGCGGGCTCGAACCCGAGCAGCCGGGTCGACTCCTGCACCACCTTCATCAGCTGGGCGCGCAGGTCGGCCGCGCCCGCGGGCGGCTCCTGCAACGAGAAGATGGTGCGCCGGATCTCCCGGATGGTCTGGTCGACCTCGGTGACGAAGTCCGCCAGCCGCTGCGCCACCATCGGCTGCTCGACCAGCCCGTTCATGCTCTGCAACCCCAGGCCGAGCCCGAACAGCCGCTGCACGACCAGGTCGTGCAGGTCGCGGGCGATCCGGTCGCGGTCCTCCAGCACGGCCAGCCGCCGTCCCGCCCCGGTGGCCCGGGTGAACTCCAGGATCAGCGCGGCCTGCCGGGCGAACGACTCGACCAGCGCCACGTCCGAGGCGTCGAACGCCCGCTGCTCCCGCGCCCGCGCCACCATGAGCACGCCGAGCACCCGGTCCCCCGCGGCCAGCGGCACGAACACCACCGGGCCGATCCGCGCCTGGCCGGGCAGCCCGTCGAGCACCTTGGCCTTGCCGGTCTCGAACACCTCGTGGGCCGGTCCGCCCTCGCCGGCCGCGCTGAACCCGCGCACCTCGCCGTCCACCACCCGCACGGCCAGCTCGCCCTGCACGTCGGGCAGCGCCAGCAGCGCGTTGACGCCGTCGGCGGCCAGCCGGGCGCGGACCGCGACCAGGCGCAGCGCGTCCCGGTCCGGGGTGCCGGTGAGCAGGGCGTTCGTCACCTCGTTGGACGCGCGCAGCCACACCTCGCGCTGCTGCGACTGGGCGTAGAGCCGGGCGTTCTCGATCGCGATGCCCGCCGCCGCGGCGATCGCGGTCACGACCTCGCGGTCGGCGCGGGTGAAGTCGGACCCGTCCTCCTTGTCGCTGAGGTAGAGGTTGCCGAACACCGCGCCGCGCACGTGCACCGGCACGCCGAGGAAGCCCGGCCCGGACGGGTCGAACGCGGTCGCCTCCGACCCGGGCTTCTCGAAGTCGGTGTTGTGGTGGCCGTCGTCGTAGGTGAACTCCAGCAGCTGCCGGTTCGGCCCGACCACGGCCAGCGCGCCGTAGCGGGCACCGACCAGTCCGCACGAGGACTCCACGATCCGGCGCAGCACGTCGGGCAGCGACAGGTCGCTGGCCAGCGACACGACCGCGGTCAGCAGCCGGTGCAGCCGCTCCTGCGAGACGACCGCCTCGGCGGTGCGGTCGGTCAGCTCGCGCAGCAGGCCGTCAAGCCGCGTCGCCGCGTTCGCGTCCGGGGATCCGGCCACCCGAGACCACCCTGAAGAGTCGGAGGTGTCCGAGGTTATCGCCTCCGCCTAGGGGATGCGACGACCCGACAGCACCTCGAGGTCGACCACCAGGAAGTGGTCGCCGCCGGGGTGCCCGCGCGAGGCCAGCGGCAACTGCTGGAGCCGGGCCAGCCGCGTCGGCTCCTCGACCTCCGTGACGTGCCCGACCGCCATCACCGACCAGCCGCGGGACAGGTCGGGCGCGATGTCGTCGATCTGGAACGCGACGATCGTGTCACGGGCGACGAGCGTGGCGCTGCCGTCGGGCACGCGCAGCACGACGCACTCGCCGTCGAGCACGAACACGACGGGGTGCACCACCGGCAGCGCCTTGTCGGTGTAGACCAGGCGGCCGACGGCGGCCGTGCCGAGCAGCTTCAGGCATTCCTCGCGGGACAGGACCTGAAGCCCAGCGGAGTCGTACATCGCACCTCTTCGTCACCCGGTCGCTGGGATAAACGTTCGGCGCTGTGATCGTCCTTGCCTAGAGTCGGAAGTCCCGGCTTCGATATCCAACCCGGATGGGGGATTTCCAGATGGCTCCGTTCGACGTAACCGCGTTCTTGCGCCGCCTCGGCCTGACCGAGGCCGAACCGCCGAGCGCGGAGACGTTGACCCGGTTGCACCAGGCGTTCGTCGAACGGGTGCCGTACGAGACGGTGGAGATCCAACTGGGCCGGCCGACCACGGTGAACCCGCTGGACTCGGTGGCCCGGGTGCTGGCGGGCCGCGGCGGGTACTGCTTCCACCTCAACGGCGCGTTCGCCGAGCTGCTGCACGCGCTCGGCTACCGCGTGACCAGGCACGCGGCCGGGATCCAGCGGACCGCGGACGACACGCCGGTCATCACCCGCAACCACCTCGCGCTGACCGTGCGTGACCTGCCTGATTCCGAGGACACCTGGCTGGTGGACGCCGGGCTGGGCGACGGGCTGCACTCGCCGTTGCCGCTGCGCGCCGGCGTCCACCGCCAGGGGCCGTTCGAGTTCGAGGTGGCGCCGTCGCCGGTCGGGCCGGGCGCGTGGCGGTTGCGCAACGACCCGCGCGCGAGCATCCACGCCATGCACTTCGCCCCGGCCGCGGTCGGGATGGACCACTTCGCCGACCGGCACGTGTACCTGTCCACGTCACCGGAGTCGGGGTTCGTGCGCACGTTCGGCGTGCTGCGGGCCGACGGCCGGGGCTGGGACGTGCTGCGCGCGCTCACGCTGGCCAGGGTCGGGGAGACCACCACCAGGACCCTGCTGGACGACCGGGCCGACTGGTTCACCGCCCTGGCCGACGTCTACGGGCTGGTCGTCGCCGAACCCGACCGCGACCCGCTGTGGCGCAAGGCGGTGTCCCAGCACGAGGCGCACCTGGCCGCGACCGCCTAGGCGGTCAGAACGACACGCCCTGCCCGTCGCCGAAGTGCGGCACGTACCCGCGGTAGATCTGCGGTGCGTGCCGCTTCAGCGCCAGGTCCAGCAGGTCGCCGCCGGTGTCGTCGGGCAGCTGGACCCAGTGGCCGTACGGGGTCGTCGGGATGCTGCGGTAGGTGCCGGCGAACGCCTGCGGGTCGTTCGGCACCAGGTGCAGCCAGAGCGCCGACTTGGGGCCGCCGCGCGCCAGCGCCACCGCGGACAGCTCGTACCACGGCACCGCCCACGTGCGGCCCTTCTCCTCCCAGCGCAGGCCCTGCCCCTCGGCCACGAGCAGGCGCGGCCTGGCCTTGCGCCGCCAGACGCCGCCGCCGATCAAGCCGCCGACCGCCACCAGCGGCCCGACGAACATCGCCGCCAGGTGCCCGTCGGCGTAGGACAGGAACATCAGCAGCACGCCGAACGCCGTGAAGCCGAGCTGGACCGCGAGCCCGGCCCTCCGCTCGGCCCGGTTGCCGAAGGGGATCTCGATCTCTCTCATGACAACCCCACCACGAAGCCCTCGTCCCGCACCCCTCGGTACAGGTGCGGCGCGAACCCGGGCACCGCGCCCGACTCCTGCCAGGCCACGGCCCACGGCGCGCCGGCGGGGTCGTCCCACCGCACGCCCTGCACCTCGAACACGAGCTCGCGCGGTCGCGAGATCCGCTTGCGGACGTCCCGCCTGCCGATGTCGATCTCCACGGGCGTCATGCCCCCACCCCCTCGACCAGTCGATCAGCCGCAGCGTAGGGGTCCAGCTCACCCGCCACGACCCGTTTGGCGAGGGTTTCGAGCGCGGAAGCGCCGCGCAAGCCGCCGATCCGGGCACGCAGCCGTGCCAGCGCGATGGCCTCGATCTCGCCCGCGGCCCTGGACGCGCGGCGTCGGTCCAGCTCACCGCGTTCGACCAGCCACGCGTGGTGCGCGTCGACGGCGTCCACGACCTCGTCCAGCCCTTCGGCGCGGGACGCGACCGTCTTCACCACGGGAGGCCGCCACAGCCCGCCCTCCCGCTCGCGGCGGCCCAGCGAGATCACGTGCTTGAGGTCGCGCGCGGTCCGGTCGGCGCCGTCGCGGTCGGCCTTGTTGACCACGAACACGTCGGCGATCTCCAGGATGCCCGCCTTCGCGGCCTGGATGCCGTCGCCCATGCCGGGCGCGAGCAGCACCACCGTGGTGTCGGCCAGCGACACCACCTCGACCTCGGACTGGCCGACGCCGACCGTCTCGACCAGCACCACGTCGCAGCCCGCCGCGTCGAGCACGCGCAGCGCCTGCGGCGTGGCCCAGGACAGCCCGCCCAGGTGACCGCGGGTGGCCATGGACCGGATGAACACGCCGGGGTCGGTGGCGTGCTCGCCCATCCGCACCCGGTCGCCGAGCAGCGCGCCGCCGGAGAACGGCGACGACGGGTCCACGGCCAGCACCCCGACCCGCTTGCCGCGCCGGCGGTAGGCCGCGACCAGCGCGGAGGTGGACGTGGACTTGCCCACGCCCGGAGCGCCCGTCAAGCCGATGACCTGCGCGTTCCCGCAGAACGGGGCCAGCGCGCCCGCCACCTCGCGCAGCTGCGGGCTGGAGTCCTCGACCAGCGAGATCAACCGGGCGACCGCGCGCGGCTGTCCCTCGCGCGCGCGGTCGACCAGCTCGGCTACGTCAACGGTGCGGGCCACACCTCTAGACCTTAGGCACGCGGACGATCAGGGCGTCGCCCTGACCGCCGCCGCCGCACAGCGCCGCCGCGCCCACGCCGCCACCGCGCCGCTTGAGCTCCAGCGCGAGGTGCAGCGCGATGCGCGCGCCCGACATGCCGATCGGGTGACCCAGCGCGATCGCGCCGCCGTTGACGTTGACCTTGTCCTCGGGCAGGCCGAGCTCGCGCGTGGAGACGATGCCGACCGCGGCGAACGCCTCGTTGATCTCGACCAGGTCGAGGTCGGCCGGGTCGATGCCCTCCTTGGCGCACGCGGCCTTGATCGCGTTCGACGGCTGCTGGTGCAGGCTCGCGTCCGGACCGGCCACCACGCCGTGCGCGCCGATCTCGGCCAGCCAGGTCAGGCCCAGCTCCTCGGCCTTGGCCTTGCTCATCACGACCACGGCCGCCGCGCCGTCGGAGATCTGCGACGCCGAGCCCGCGGTGATGGTGCCGTCGGGCGCGAACGCCGGGCGCAGCCTGGCCAGCGTCTCCGGGGTGGTGTCGCCGCGCACGCCCTCGTCCTCGGCGAACACGATCGGGTCGCCCTTGCGCTGCGGGATCTCCACCGGCGCGATCTCCTCGGCGAAGACGCCGTTGCCCGCGGCCTTGGCGGCGAGCTGGTGCGACCGGGCCGCGAACGCGTCCTGCTCCTCGCGGGTCAGGCCGTGCCGTGCGTTGAACTTCTCCGTCGACATGCCCATCGCGACCTGGTCGAACGCGCAGAACAGACCGTCGTGGGACATGTGGTCGAGCATCGTGACGTCACCGAACTTGAACCCGCCGCGCGACTTCTGCAGCAGGTGCGGCGCCTGCGTCATGGACTCCTGGCCGCCCGCCACCACGATGTCGAACTCGCCCGCGCGGATCAGCTGGTCGGCCAGCGCGATCGCGTCGATGCCGGACAGGCACACCTTGTTGATCGTCAGCGCCGGCACGGTCATGGGGATGCCCGCGTGCACCGCCGCCTGGCGCGCCGGGATCTGGCCCGCGCCCGCGGTCAGCACCTGGCCCATGATCACGTACTGGACCTGCTCGGGCGCGACACCGGCCCGCTCCAGGGCCGCCTTGATCGCGACGCCGCCGAGCTGGGCGCCGGAGAAGTCCTTCAACGATCCGAGCAGTCGCCCCATCGGGGTTCGGGCCCCGGCGACGATGACGGAACCGGACACAGCGGCCTCCACAGCGGGTGTAAGCGGTTGTTAACACGCCACGATACCCACCGTTACCACGGAGTAGCCCTGTGAGGCGTCGCACAGCGGGACCTGCACCGATTCGGCCGCTAGCCTTCACGACCATGGAAGAACTCCGGGGATTCGTCACCGCCATCGACCACGTGGGCATCGCCGTGCCCGACCTCGACGCCGCGATCGCGTTCCACCGCGAGCACTTCGGGCTCGAAGTCGCGCACGAGGAGGTCAACGAGGAGCAGGGCGTCCGCGAGGCGATGCTGCGCGCGCCCGGTGACGACGGCACGGGCACCGCCGTGCAACTGCTCGCGCCGCTGACGCCGGAGTCCACCATCGCGAAGTTCATCGGCCGGTCCGGTCCGGGGCTCCAGCAGCTGGCCTACCGGGTGTCCGATGTGGACGCGGCGGCGGACGCGCTGCGCGCGAAGGGCTTGCGGCTGCTGTACGAGGCGGCGCGGCGCGGCACGTCCGACAGCCGGGTCAACTTCGTGCACCCGAAGGACGCGGGCGGCGTGCTGGTGGAGCTGGTGGAGCCCGCCCGCTAGGGCCGTTCCAGGGCGGCGGCCACGAACGACAGCTCCAGGTCCATCCGGTCGTCGTCCGGCGCGTGCCGGGCCACCGAGTGCCGGTAGCTGACCGCGAGCGCGAGCAGCGCGGAGGCGCTGTCGACGTCCTTCGCGGCCACCGCCGCGCCGCCGGCGGCGACGATCACGTTGCGGATCTGCCGCGCCACCGACCGGTAGCGCTCGTGCAGCGCGTCGCGGACCGCCTTGTGCGTGTCCGCCTCGCGCCACAGCAGGTGGCTGAGCAGCGGTGACGCGTCGAGCCGGGCGTCCAGTGCGGCGACGAGCCTGCGCAGGCTCTCCGCGATGTCGCCGACGACCACCACCCGGCGCGCATCCACTGCGCCGTCCGGCAGTCGTTGCACGAGCGCGGCCAGCAGGTCGGCCTTGCGGCGGAAGTAGTAGTGCACGAGCCCTTTGGGCACCGCGGCCCGTTCGGCGATGCGGGAGGTCGGCGTCGCGTCGAAACCCGACTCGGCGAACAGCTCCTCGGCCGCTCGCAGGATCCGCTCCCTGGCCGACGAGTCCTCTGCCAATGTCCTGTGGCCCTTTCCCATCGGTCGGGCCCACGGCGGCTGCCGTGGGCCCGGTTGTCGTCGCTCTCAGGCGGTTCCGGGGATCCGGTGGCTGTGCGCCGCGTTCGCCAGCGGGAGCGCCATGGCGCCCGCCGCGACCGTCAGCACGCCGCCGATCCACGAGACCCACGACGCCCCGGTCAGGTCGCTGTAGCCCATCACCCACGGTGAGATGAACAGCAGCGCGCCCAGGACCATCTGGAACCACTCGCCGTACACCATCCCGGGCATCGCGAGCGACGCGAGGCCGTCGATGGCGATCAGTGCGCCGAGCACGATCATCGTCCACATGGCCGCGGTGGTCGTCTCGACCACCAGGGGCGAGAGCAGCACCAGGACGCCGATGACGACCTCGACCCAGTCCTGCCACCTGGTCCACGCCTTTGCCATGACATGCACCTCCGTCCTCCTCTGTCGGACACCGTCGATGGTGCGCTTGGTTGGCCGCCCGGTCAAGAACGCCCGACCGGGGGAAAACCCAGTGCGGTGGCTCACAGCGCCGGTTCTGAATCGGTTACCCGTGGGTAACCTCCGGCCACCTGCGTGGACCTCTAGAGCCCGCCACACCCGACCATCCCGAAGCCCCCATTGGGAGGGAACGCCGTGCAGAAGATCCTCGACGCGATCCTCGCGGACGAACTGGACGCGATCGGATCGCTGGACGTACCGGACAGCTACCGGGGCGTGACGGTGCACGCCGACGAGGTCACGATGTTCGACGGCCTGGACACCAAGGACAAGGACCCGCGCAAGTCGCTGCACGTGGACGAGGTCGCCACGCCGGAGCTCGGCCCCGGTGAGGCGCTGGTCGCCGTGATGGCGAGCGCCATCAACTACAACACGGTGTGGACCTCGATCTTCGAGCCGCTGCCCACGTTCGCGTTCCTGAAGAAGTACGGCGGCAGGCACGACCAGCCGTTCCACGTGGTGGGCTCCGACCTGGCGGGCGTGGTGCTGCGCACCGGCCCCGGCGTGAACGCGTGGCGGCCCGGCGACCGGGTCGTCGCGCACTGCCTCGACGTGCAGCTGGAGCACCACGACGGCCACGGCGACACCATGCTCGACCCGGAGCAGCGCATCTGGGGCTTCGAGACCAACTACGGCGGCCTGGCCGAGATCGCGCTGGTCAAGGCCAACCAGCTCATGCCGATGCCCGCCCACCTGACGTGGGAGGAGGCGGCGTCACCCGGTCTGGTGAACTCCACCGCCTACCGGCAGCTCGTGTCGACCAACGGCGCGAACATGAAGCAGGGCGACACCGTGCTGATCTGGGGCGCGTCGGGCGGCCTCGGCTCCTACGCGACCCAGTTCGCGCTGAACGGCGGCGCGACCCCGGTGTGCGTGGTGTCCTCACCGGAGAAGGCCGAGATCTGCCGCCGGATGGGCGCGGAGCTGATCATCGACCGCAGCGCCGAGGGCTACCGGTTCTGGAAGGACGAGCACGAGCAGGACGTGCGCGAGTGGAAGCGGCTCGGCGCGAAGATCCGCGAGCTGACCGGCGGCGACGACCCGGACATCGTGTTCGAGCACCCCGGCCGGGAGACGTTCGGCGCGTCGGTCTACGTGGCCCGCAAGGGCGGCACGATCGTGACGTGCGCCTCTACCAGCGGGTACATGCACCAGTACGACAACCGGTACCTGTGGATGCACCTCAAGCGGATCGTCGGGTCGCACTTCGCGAACTACCGGGAGGCGTGGGAGGCCAACCGGTTGGTCGCCAAGGGGAAGATCCACCCGACACTGTCCAAGGTGTACTCCATGGAGGACACCGGGCAGGCCGCGCACGACGTGCACCGCAACGCCCACCAGGGCAAGGTCGGCGTGCTGACGCTCGCGCCGGAGGAGGGCCTGGGCGTGCGCGACCACGAGCTGCGGGCCGCGCACCTGGACGCGATCAACCGTTTCCGGGGCGTCTAAAGCGAAATCACCCCCGATGTGCGGCGCTCGGGTGACCGCCGCACATCGGGAGCGGGTAGCGTGAGCGGCATGGGCCTCGCCGACGACCGTGACCTCGTCCCCCTGGGATCCGGCTTCGACATCGTCAAGCGCGGGTACGACCGCGCCCAGGTCGAGGACCACCTGGAACGCCTGGACTCCGACCTGCGCCTGCTCGCGGCCGACCGGGACGCGGCGGTGTCGCAGACCAACGACCTGGCCCGGCAGCTCGAAGCGGCCCGGTCCGAGATCGCGGAGCTGCGCGGCCAGGTGGAGCGGCTGTCGCTGCCGCCGACCACCCTGGAGGGCCTGAGCGAGCGGTTGCAGCGGATGCTGCGGCTCGCGCAGGACGAGGCCAACGAGATCAAGGCGCGGGCCGAGGCCGAGGGCGGGCACATCCGCGCCAAGGCCGAGGCCGACGCGGGGGTGCTGCGCACCCGGTACGAGAAGCTGATCGCCGAGCTGGACCAGCGGCGCGCCGAGATGGAGGCCGAGCACCGGGGCGTGCTGGAGACGGCGCGGGCCGAGGCCGAGCGGGTCGTGGGCGAGGCGCGGGCCGAGGCGGCGCGGTTGGACGAGGAGTCGCTCCAGCGCCGGACCACGGTCGAGGAGGACTTCGAGATCGCGATGGCGGCCCGGCGGGTCGAGTCGATGAAGACGCTGGCCGAGCAGGAGGCGTCGTCGAAGGCCGAGGCCGAGCGGCGGCGGCGCGAGGCGGCGGAGGAGGCCGCCCGGGTGCGCGCCCAGATCGCGCAGGAGCAGGCCGCGTCGAACGCCGAGGCCCAGCGCCTGGTGCGGGAGGCGACCGAAGAGGCCAACCGCCGCCGTCACGACTCGATCAGCGAGGCCACCGCGCGCGTGCAGGAGGCGACCGACGAGGCGAACCGCCGGGTGCGCGAGGCGACGGAGGAAGCGAACCGCCGCGTCACCCAGGCGAGCCAGAAGGTGGACGCCCTCCGCCAGCTCCGCAACCGCCTGTCCCAGCAGCTGCACGCCGTGAGCTCGGCCCTGCACGACGTGACCCCCCTCCTGGACCCGCTGGAGGAGGAACGCCCCAAGCCACCGCAGCAGCCGACCTCCACACCCACCTCCAGCACTCCTCCCACCCCGACCTCCGGCCCCTCCGCCGCAGCCTCGGGCTCCGGCGCCACCGCCGCCAAGCCGACCCCCACCACTCCGTCCGACTCGGCCGCCCCGGAACCGACCCCCGAGCCCTCCGCCCCCGGAACCGCGGACCCCGCGAAGCCGACCCCGGACGGCCCGACCCAGAAGATCGCCCGCCCCAAGCCCCAAACCGCCAAGCGCTGACCGAGAGTCCTACGTTCAGAACGCGCGTGTCCTACGTTCAGGTCGCGCGTGTCCTACGTTCAGGACCCCTGAATTCAACGCTCAGGACGCGCGGTCACACGCCGACGCGGCGTCGCCAGTCGAGCACGGCGGCGGCGAACGCGTCCGGTGCCTCCAGCGGGGTCAGGTGGCCGACGCCGGGCAGCTCGACGTACTCGGCCTGACGCAGCGTCCCGGCCAGCTCCCGCGCCAACGCGGGCGGTGTGAGGGCGTCGTGCTCCCCGACCAGCACCAACGCCGGCACGTCCACCTGCGCTAGCACGTCGGTCGAGTCGGGCCGCGCGGCCATCGCCCGTTGCGCCCACACGACCTCCGCCGGTTCCTGGTCGAGGATCAGCTCCCGCACCCGACCGATCACGGCGTCGTCCGCCGCCGGCCCGAGCAGCCCACCCGCGACCGTGTCCGGCACCCACTCGAGGCCCTCCGCCTCGACCCGTGTCGCCATCGTCAGCCGGTTCGTACGCGCCTCGTCGGTGTCCGCACCGGCACGCGTATCGGCCAGCACGAGCCCCGCCACCCGGGACGCGTCACGCCGCAGCACGGCCATCGCCACGTACCCGCCCATGGAGCACCCGCCCAGCACCGCCCGCTCGATCCCGCGCGCGTCGAGCAACCGCAGCACGTCGTCCGCAATAGCCACCAGATCGGGTGAACGTCCACCGCCCCGCTGGTCGGGCGTGATCGGTTTCAGCAGGTCACGCACCTCGTCCCACATCCGTGAGTCGAACGGGAACGCGTGCAGCAGGACGAGCGGAGTGGAGTCCATACCCGGAATTGTCGGACCCCCGGGCTAGCTTCGTCGCATGACCTCATCCCCGGAACCGGACGAGATGCGCACCGACCGCCTCGTGCTCAGGCGCGTCGGCCCGGGTGACGTGCGCGCGGCGATCGCGGTGCTGTCCGATCCGGAGACGAACCGCTTCAACCCGGCGGGGCCACCGTCGGCGGAGCAAGCGGCGAAGATGCTGGCCGAGTGGCAGCTGCACTGGGCGCACGACGGCATCGGGTACTGGGCCGTGGAGCTGCCGGAGACCGGGGAGGTCATCGGCTTCGGCGGCCTGCGCCACCACGACCTGGACGGCGAGCGGACGCTGAACCTGTTCTACCGGTTCCGCCCTCGGCACTGGGGGCGCGGCTACGCACCGGAGATGGCGCGCGCGGCCATCGACTGGGCACGCCGGGTCCGGCCGGACCGTCCGGTCACGATCATCACCGACCCCGACAACGCGCCCTCCCAGCGCGTCGCGGAGAAGCTGGGCTTCGCGCACGTGGGCGAAAGCAGGACCGTCGAGGGCCCGGTGCTGGTCTGGCGGCGTCAGGAGGCCGCGATGGTCGCCTGATGCTGCTCGTGGGGGCCGGACCAGGTGCGCGGCAACGGCGTGGGCACCTCGGGCACGGCCGCGGACACGATCGCGTCCAGCACCTCGTCGGCGTGTCCGACCATGAGGTGCTTGGCGCCGGGGAAGTCGATGACGTCCGCGGTCGGGATGTCCGCGCCGAACCGCCGCCTGGCCTCGGCCGGTGGCAGGTAGGTGTCGAACTCGGGCACCAGGCACACCACCGGCTTGCCGGCCCTCGCCCACGCCCGCAAGTGCTCAGCCCTGCTCCACCGCAGAGGAGGTGAGATCAACACGGCACCCTCGACCATCGGCTCGCACCCGTGCATCAGCGCGAGGTCGGTGCCGAAGGACCAGCCGACGAGCCACACCGAGGGCAACCCCCGTTCGGCGGCGAACGCCAGGGCGGCAGCGACATCCAGCCGCTCGCCCACGGCGTGGTCGAACGCGCCCTCACTACGCCCGGCGGCACTGGCCGTGCCCCTGGTGTTGAACCGCAACACCGCCAGGCCGGCCAACGCGGGCAACCGCCACGCCGCCTTGCGGTAGAGGTGGGAGTCCATCATCCCGCCGTGCGTCGGCAACGGGTGCAACAACACCACCGTGGCCGAGGGCTCCCGGTCGACGGGCAACGCCAACTCGCCGACCAACCCCAACCCGTCCGCCGTCCGCAACGTCACCGCCTCCCGGCGCGCCGGGAGCACGGTGTTGGCCTTGATCGGAACCTGACCCACCCCGTCATCGTTCCACCACACCTGCTCCGCCCCCACGGCCCGCCCGCCCTGTCGACACAGCACCGCCGCCATCTCCCCACCTCCGACGCCGCGCTCAAATTCACGGACGACGGAAGCCGCCAGCCGGGTCGAGCCTCGGCTCGGCGCAGCTTGGGCAGGGTGGGACCGGTGCGTCTGGCGCGACGGGACCGGTGGTGTGGCAGGGCAGGCCGCGCACCAGGGCAGGCGAGTACGCCCGGCCTGGTGCGGCGTGGCGGGTCGTGGGGGCACAGGGACGGCGGGACCCGGATCGGCCCGGTGTGGTCCGGTCCGGTTCGGCGCGGGGTGGACAGGGGCAGGGAGCGGCGGGAGCCGTGCGGCAGTGGTGGGGTGCTCCGCCGGTCCGGCAGCGAGCCGTTCCCTGTGGGCATGAGGCGTGGGGCGTGCGGTGTGGTGGGCGTGCCACCGGGTTATCGGTACGGAGCGTTACCAGCGACGGGTGGTGGGGCCTCGGCGGGTTCGGGATGACCAGCAGCCCTGGTGCCAGTGGCGGCGGTCTTCTACCGAGCCGTAGTCGGCGGCGGGCCAGGCGACGACGTGCGGGGTGCCGGGGCGGATCTCGTGGTCGCAGCCCGGGCACCGGTAGGTCTTGGTGGTGGCGGTGCCGGAGACGGTGCGCACCAGCCACTCGCCGTCCGGGGCGCTCTCGGCCCGCGCCCAGCCGTGCCCACCGATGGGTGAGGGCTCGGACGGGCGTTGCGGGCGGTTGCGGCGTGGCACGAGAAACGAGGGTATCCGGGCTCGCCCTGGGTGATCGCCTACGGTCCACTGGGTGAGCAAGTGGCAACGGGTCGTATTAACCCTGCTCCTGATGACCGAGGTGGCGGTGACCCTGCTGCCGGTGGTGCGCGGGCTGCTGGTCGAGCTGTCGCCGCCGGACATCGGACCTGGTCACGGGGTGCGCCCGGTGTTCGAGGAGCGTGATGTGCCCATCGCCCAGCCGCGCGGGCTCCGACAGGGCGTGCTGCTCAGCACGACGGTGTTGATGCTGGTCACAGCGCTGTCGGCGTTGGCGCCGGTGTGGTTGCGGCCGAGATCGCGGACCTGGGTCGCCACGTTCACCGGCACCCACCTGGCCGCCGCCGGGCTCGGCTGGGTGCACGGCCTGCCGCTGTTGACGTTGCTCGCCGCGGTGTCAGCTGTTGGGGTGCCCTTGCTGGTGCTGGCACCGCCGGTCCGGGGACAATGAGCGGCGTGCCAACCTACGAATTCCGCTGCAAGGCGTGCGGGTCGACCTTCGACGTGAAGCGGTCGATGGACGAGGCCTCCGCGCCCGCGCCGTGCCCGAACGGCCACGACGACACCGTGAAGCTGCTCTCCATGGCCGGTCTGAGCGGCAAGGCCGACGCGCCCGCCGGCGGTGGGGGCGGATGCTGCGGCGGGGGCTGCTGCTCCTGAACCCAGGACCGGGCTGGGCCTGCGCCAAAACCACCCGAACGAACCGGGCGAACAGAACACCTCGGCGCAGGCCCAGCACCCCACCAACCAGCCGAGCTCAGCTCAGCTCGCAGGCTCCTTCTCCACCAGCAACTGCGCCACCTTCTTGCCCTGGTCGCAGATCGCACCGAACCGCGCCGAACCGTCGATCACGATGATCCCGATGCCGCCACCGGCGTAGTCCATCACCAGCACGCACGACGGCTGCACGGACGTGTCCGTGGTCCGGTCGAAATAAGTGACCTTCCGGTCGCCCAGGTCGAACTCGCCGTTGCTCTGCTCCAGCGTGATCGGCCGCCCCTCGCGGAACCGCAGCGTCACGCCGACGTCCAGCGACCCGACCGTCGTCTGCCACTTGCACGACTGGTCGAACGACTTGTCGTAGCCGGTCTCCGTGGGCGCGGCCTTCTTGTCCGGCACGTCGTAGGGCAGGTCCTTCCACCCGATCAACGCGCAGATGTCGCCGACCTTCCCGGTCGGCTCACCGGACGGGTCCGCGGACCCCGTCGGAGTGGGCTTGGCCGACGTGAACGGCGGGTCGACGTCGAGCAACTGCTCCGCCACCGGGGTGCCGTTGACCGTGTACGCGCAGGCGCTCGTCAGACCGAACGCCGCCACCAGGAGCGAGATCACCACACGCCGCATGGTGACCACGATGCCAAACGCCGGAACGCGCCACGTCATCAGCCCGCTCAACGCGTCCCTCAGGACACGTAGTCGCGGAATCCCTTGCCCGTCTTGCGACCCAGCCGCCCGGCCTTCACCAGGTGCTCCAGCAACGGCGCGGGGGCGAAGCCGGCCTCGCGGAACTCCAGGTAGAGGGTCCGCTCGATCGCCAGCGACACGTCCAGACCCACCACGTCCAGCAGCTCGAACGGCCCCATCGGCAACGAGCAGCCGACCTTCATCGCGTTGTCGATGTCGTCGGCCGACGCGTAGTGCGCCTCCAGCATCTTCACCGCGTCGTTGAGGTACGGGAACAGCAGCGCGTTGACGATGAACCCGGCCCGGTCGCCGCAGTGCACCGGCACCTTGCCCAGGTCCAGGCACACCCGACGCGCCGTCGCCACCACCTCGGCCGACGTCGAGATGGTCTCCACGACCTCGACCAGCTTCATCACCTGCGCCGGGTTGAAGAAGTGCAGGCCGACGACGTCACCGGGCCGCGCGGTCGCGGCGGCGCACTCGATCACCGGCAGCGAGGACGTCGTGGTCGCCAGCACCGCGCCCGGCTTGCACACCTCGTCCAGCGCCTCGAACACCGACTTCTTGACCGCCAGCTCCTCGGCCACCGCCTCGACCACCAGGTCGCAGTCGGCCAGGTCCGCGAAGTCCACCACCGGCGTCACCCGGGCCAACGCCGCGTCCCGGTCCTGCTCCGACAGCTTGCCCCGCGAGACCGCCTTCTCCAACGACTTGCGCACCTTGCCGACCGCCGCGGCGGCCTTGTCCTCCGACCGCGCCCGCAGCACCACGTCGTACCCGCGCTTGGCGAACACCTCCACGATCCCGGTAGCCATGGTCCCGGTGCCGATGACCCCGACCCGCTGGATCTCGCGCGCGGCCACGTCGTCCGCCGAGGCGACCGGCGTGAGCACGTCCGGCACGACGACCGGCGAGTCGGGCCCGTCGTAGGTGTAGAAGCCGCGCCCGCTCTTGCGCCCGAGCAGCCCCGCCGTGATCATCTGCTTCAGCAGCGGCGCCGGCGCGTGCAGCCGGTTGCGCGACTGGTGGTACATCGTGTCCAGGATCTCGTACGCGGTGTCCAAGCCGATGAGGTCGAGCACCGCCAACGGCCCCATCGGGTAGCCGCACCCATACCGCATGGCCGCGTCGAGGTCTTCCCTTGTCGCGTAACGGGTCTCGTACATCCGCACCGCGTGGTTCAGGTACCCGAACAGCAGCGCGTTGGCGATGAACCCGGCCCGGTCCCCGATGACGACCGGCGTCTTGCCCAGCCCTTCGGCGAACGCGACCACGTCGGTGACCACGTCCGGTTCCGTGACGACCGTGCGGATCACCTCGACCAGCTTCAGCACCGGGGCGGGGTTGAAGAAGTGCAGGCCGACGACCTTGCCCGGTCGTCGGGTGTGGACACCGATCTCGGTGATCGACAACGACGACGTGTTCGACGCGAACACCGTGTCCGGGCCGCAGATCCGGTCCAGCTCGGCGAACACGGCCGCCTTCAGCTCGATCCGCTCGGGCACCGCCTCGATGACGAGGTCCACGCCCGCCAACGCGTCCAGCGACGTGGCGTACGAGATGCGGGCCAACGTGGCGTCACGCTCGTCCGACGACAGCTTGCCGCCCGCCACCGCGCGGTCCGTCGAGTGGTCCAGGTGGCCGCGACCGCGAGCCAGGCCCGCCTCGTCCACGTCGACCGCCACCACGGTGATGCCGGTCCGGGCGAGTACCTCGGCGATGCCCGCGCCCATCGTGCCGAGACCCACGACTCCGACCGCGTTGAACTGCCGCGTCACTGTTGACCTCCCACTCACCGGAGTGGCTACCGATCGGTAACTTGCCCGCGACTATTCCACGGTCGTCACGCGTCGTAGGCGTGAGCTTCACCATCGGTATCGAGCAAGTAATCGGTCCAGGCTCAGTCGTCGAACCGGCGCGCGGCCAACTCCTCCACCCTGCGCACGGCCTCGGCGGCATCAGCGCCCGACGCCACCACCTCCACCCGCGCACCCCCGGGCGCACCCAACCCCATCAACGCCAACACGCTCTTGGCGTCCGCCGACTCGTCCCCGAACCGCACGACCACCGACGCGTCCAACGAGTCCAACGCCCGCACCACCAACGCCGCCGGCCGGGCGTGCAACCCGACCGGGTTCGTCAGCTCCACCTCGGCCCGCACCACGTCCCCGTCCACCACCGACTCCGCCGCAACCGCTCCGGGCGCCGACGACGCCGCCGCGGCCACCTCCGCCAACCCGGCACCGCCCTGCGCCCGGACGGCAGCCGCCACCGCACCCTCCACCAACGGCGCGTCCACCACCACGACCGACCCCTCGGCCTCCTCGGCGGCCATGTCCGCCACCATCTTCGCGCTACCGAGGTCGAACAACACCACCACGCCAGACCCCGAATCAGCCCGGACGATCGCCTCCCCGACCGCCACGTAATCCGTGCCCAAGCCCCCGGACCCGTCACCGCCGCACGGCACGATCGCCACCGACGGCGCCATCTGCCCGGCCAACTCGGCCACCCCCGCCGCCAACTGCCGGCTGTGCGACACCACGACGAGCCCGATCACCGCGCCCTCCCCGCCAACGTCCGCAGCAGCAACGCCGTCGACCGCGCGCCCGGGTCCAGGTGCCCCGCGCTGCGCTCGCCCAGGTACGACGCGCGCCCCTTCCGTGCCACCATCGGCACGGTCGACTCAGCGCCCATCTCGGCCGCGTCGGCAGCCGCGCCCAGCACCTCCGCGACCCCACCACCACCGGCCGCCACGGACTCCGCCGCCGCCACCGCGGGCGTCAACGCGTCCACCATCGTCTTGTCCCCCAACGACGCCTTCCCCCGCGCCACCACCCCCTCCAACGCCGCCCGCAACGCCGCCGCCACGACCGCCCCGTCCATCGACGCGACGTCCCCGACCGACGTGGCCGCACGCAGGAACGCCGTCCCGTACAGCGGCCCGGCGGCCCCGCCCACCGTGGAGATCAACGTCGTGGCCGCCAACCTCAACACCCCACCGGGCGACGACGGCACCTCGTCCAACTTGGACACCAGCGCCGTGAAGCCGCGCGCCAGGTTCTCGCCGTGATCACCGTCGCCGATCTCCCGGTCCAGCCGGATCAGCTCCTCGCGGTGCTCGGCCACGACCGCCGCCACCGCGCGCACCGCCTCCGCGACCGACTCCGCCGTGCACTCCATCAGACGCCCCACCGCAGCGCCGGGGTGTGCACGGGCGCGTCCCACAGCTCGACCATCTCGTCGTCCAGCTTCAACACCGTCAGGCTCATGCCCTGCATCTCCAGGCTCGTGATGTACGGGCCGACCAGCCGCCGCTCCACCACGATCCCCTTCTCCGCCAGCAGCCGTTCCGCGATCCCGTGCGCCAAGTACAGCTCGATCAACGGCGTCCCGCCCATCGAGTTCGTGAACAGCAGCACCCGGTCACCCTCGGCGAACGGCAGGTCCTCCAGCACCGGGTCGAGCAGCGCCCGCACCATCTCGTCGGCGGACCCCACCGCCACCCGCCGCCGCCCCGGCTCACCGTGGATGCCGATCCCCAGCTCCATCTCGTCGTCGGCGAGCGTGAACGACGGCTCCCCCGCGTGCGGCACGGTGCAAGCCGTCAACGCCAGCCCCATGCTGCGCACCTGCGCGACCACCCGCCGCGCCAACGCCTCGCACCCGTCGAGGTCGACGCCCCGTTCCGCCGCCGCCCCGACGATCTTCTCCAGCAACACCGTGCCGCCGACACCACGCCGCCCCGCCGTGTACAGCGAGTCCTTCACGGCCACGTCGTCGTCGATCACCACGGTCCGAACGTCGACACCGTCAGCCGCCGCGAGCTCCGCCGCCGTCTCGAAGTTCAGCACGTCACCCGTGTAGTTCTTCACGATCAGCAACGCACCCGCCCCGCCATCGGTCCGCGCCACCGCCGCCGCCACCTGATCGGGGGTGGGTGACGTGAAGACGGCGCCGGGGCAGGCCGCGTCGAGCATCCCCCGCCCGACGAACCCGCCGTGCAACGGCTCGTGCCCCGATCCCCCGCCCGAGACGAGGGCGACCTTGCGCGGCACCGGGGCGTCCGCCCGCACCACCACCGCCGGGTCGTACTGGACGTTCAGCAGATCCGCGTGCGCGAGGGCCATGCCCCGCAACGCGTCGACCACCACGGTCGCCGGATCGTTGATGATCTTCTTCACGGGTGGACCTCCCGATCGACGCTGATCACCCCATTACTACTCCACCGCAAGCGGCCCCGAAAGCGGAAGCTACGGTGAGGCAACCCTAAGAACAGCAGGTCAGTGACCTGGAGTAGTGGAGGAACCCCGGAGTGTCGAACACCAGGATCGCGGCGCTGCTGGCAGCCGCCCTCACCCTCGCGGCGTGCGGCCAGACCGACACGCCCACCGACAAGCCCGCGGTGGCCCAGGGCGGCTCGGAGTTCGGCAAGGCGGGCGAGAAGAGCGCGGGCTTCGGCACCGACGCCCAACCCGGCCAGTTCCCCCGCACGATCAAGCACGCCATGGGCGAGACCGTGATCGAGAAGCGCCCGGAACGCGTCGTCGTCCTCGACGGCGGCGAACTGGACAACGTGGTCGCGCTGGGCGTCAAGCCGGTCGGCGTCGCCTACCCGGACGGCGCGCCCACCATGCCGAGCTACATCGGTGGCAAGGCGGGCAACCCGGAGAACGTCGGCGGCACCACCAGCCTCAACCTGGAGACGATCGCCAAGCTCCAGCCGGACCTCATCATCGGCTCCCAACTGCGCGCCGAACAGCAGTACCCGAAGCTCTCGGAAATCGCCCCGACCGTCTTCTCCGCCCGCCCCGGCTACACGTGGAAGGAGAACTTCCGCCTCAACGCCGCCGCCCTCGACCGCACCGCCGAGGCCGAGAAGCTCCTCACCGACTACGAAACCCACGCCAAGCAGGTCGGCGCGAACGTCGAGGCCAAGACGGGCAAGCGCCCAACCGTCACCATGCTCCGCTTCATGCCGGGCAAGATCAGGCTCTACGCCAAGAAGAGCTTCATCGGCACGATCCTCATCGACGCCGGCATCCCCCAACCCCCGGCCAGCCAAGCGGACGACCTGGCCGTCGAGGTGAGCACCGAGCAGATCACCCAGGCCGACGCCGACTGGATCCTCATCGGTACCTACGGCGACCAGACCAAAACCGCCCAACAACAAGTCCTGGCCGGCCCCCTCTGGCAAACCCTGTCCGCCGTCAAGTCCAACCACGCCAAACCGGTCAGCGACGAAACCTGGTTCCTCGGCCTAGGCGTCCTCGCCGCCGAAAACGTCCTCACCGACCTCGAACAAACCCTCACGGCCAACTGAGAAAGACGGCCCCACAACCACCGAAACGGACCCACCGAGGCCCGATTTGACATGGGTTCGGGTGCCTTAGGCTGGACGAAGCCGGGCAGGCTTGGCGGGCGCTTTATCCGCCAGGCCTGCCCG
>JBFBCZ010000025.1:0-149678 GCA_040689555.1 Actinosynnema sp. NPDC051121
CCGCGCGCGTAGTCGCCCAGGTTGCCGCCGCTGTCGATCGCCACCCGCCGGAACGCCGTGCCGCGGCCCAGGTCGACCTGGACGTGCCCGCCGGGCCAGGGCGTCGGCGTCGACCTCGTCGTCCACCACGCTCAACGCCACCGCGAACCGGGCCTGCGGCGACAGCGCCTGGAAGCGGGCGCCGAACCGGGCCCGCAGCGAGCTGTCCTCGGGCAGGGCGTCCGGGGCGGGGGCGGTGCCGCCGAGCTGCTCGGAGGTCAGCGCGCGGGCCAGTTCGGTGAGCGCGAGCGGGTTGCCCCTGGCCAGGTCGGCGACGTCGTCGGCCAGGCCGGGCGCGAGGCCGGGCCGCAGGTCGCGCAGCACGCGCAGGCTGTCGGCGTGGTCGAGCGGGTCCAGCCGCACCCACGGCAGGCCCAGCGGCTCGCCCTCGGTGGCGATCAGCACGGCCACCGGCTCGTCGGCGGCGTGCGCGGCCAGCTCCACCAGCCAGTCGGTGTCCTCCAGGAGGTGGGCGTCGTCCACACACAGCACCACCTGGCGGTCCGTCGTGGCGGCGGCCTGCCGCGCGGCGGCGAGCACGGCGGTCTTACCCGACCCGGGGCCGCCGCGCAGCACCAGCGCCCCGCCGTGTCCGGCCCGGGCGCGGGCGAGCAACGCGTCGACGGCGACGCGCTGCCGGTCACGTCCGCGCAGCATGCGGCCAGTCTGGCCGGAGGGCCACGGCGAGCGGAAGAGATCGGCGAAAAATTATCTACCAGCGTTAGTTTTCGGACCGGACCGGTGGTTGCACCGATGCGGAGCGGTCACGTGGTGGCGCAGGGTCATCGCTGTCCGTAGTTCCCTGCCAAGCGAGGTGTACACCGACGTGCAACTCCGCAAACTGATCCCCGCGCTGATCCCCGCGCTGGTCCTGTCGTTGGTCGGCGTGACGCCGGCCCACGCCGCCGAGACCGAGTACCGCCGCGGTCCCGCGCCGACCGTGTCGAGCATCGAGGCGTCCCGCGGGCCGTTCGCCACGGCCACCACCACGGTGTCCTCGCTGGTCTCCGGCTTCGGCGGCGGCACGATCTACTACCCGACCAGCACCGCCGAGGGCACCTTCGGCGCGGTGGTCGTCTCGCCCGGCTTCACCGGCACGCAGTCCAGCATCTCCTGGCTGGGCCCGCGCATCGCGTCGCAGGGCTTCGTGGTGTTCACCATCGACACGATCACCATCTACGACCAGCCCGACAGCCGGGCGAGCCAGCTACTTGCCGCGCTGGACTACCTGACCCAGTCCAGCTCGGTGCGCAGCCGGATCGACACCTCCCGGCTCGGCGTCATGGGCCACTCGATGGGCGGCGGCGGCACCCTGCGCGCCGCCGAGCAGCGACCCTCGCTCCAGGCGGCGATCCCGCTCACCGCGTGGCACACCGACAAGAGCTGGGGCAACGTCCGGGTGCCGACCCTGGTGGTCGGCGCCGAGAGCGACACGGTGGCGCCGGTGGCGACGCACTCCGAGCCGTTCTACACCTCGCTGCCGTCCACGCTGGACAAGGCGTACCTGGAGCTGAACAACGCCACCCACTTCGCGCCCAACTCGCCCGACACGACGATCGCGAAGTACAGCATCGCGTGGCTCAAGCGGTTCATCGACAACGACACCCGCTACGAGCAGTTCCTGTGCCCCGCGCCGGGTCGCAGCCTCCTGATCGAGGAGTACCGGGACACCTGCCCGCACACCGTCTGATCCGCCACCACCGACTCGGGCGTGGCGTCGCGACCACACGCGGCGTCACGCCCGGCCCTCGTGCCGGCCTCGCGGCGCCGACCTCACCGTCGGCGTCGCGTCGGCGTTTCCGACGGAAAGGACCACTCGCAGGAGCACTCCGCAAGATTCGGGTAACGAACACCCGAACGAGGTACCCACGCAAGACTGAACTTCGAGCCGCAACTGTGCGGATCAATAACTGAGCGATCATTCAGCACATCGTCAATAACACTTCCCAGCTAAAAACACTGCGCCGAACGTGGTAAACATTCTCGGTCAGGGCGAATATTGACACCACCTCATGAAAGATCACCCGTTAATTACTTGCGAGGTGGACAAGGTCCACAGTGAGTACACACAACGGGCCCATATGACCCTCAGGGGTGTCGTCACATCGGCCGCTTCCCGTCGCGCATTCAGGCTCACTACCGTCGATCCGGACCAATGAGCAAAATCCGATTGGCGGTGTGAGCGGTGACTGTGACCGATCCGGACTTGGAGACCGAGCGACCACGCTTGAGCCTCGGCACGGCGGCAGCGCGGAACCTGGCGACCACGACCAAGTCCGTTCCCCAGATGCAGGGCATCACCTCGCGGTGGCTGCTGAAGATCCTGCCCTGGGTGGAGGCGAAGGGCGGTGCCTTCCGGGTCAACCGCAGGCTCAGCTACGAGATCGGTGACGGACGGCTGACCTTCACCAACATCGGCGCGGACGTGCGGGTGGTCCCCCAGGAGCTGACCGAGCTGGCGCTGCTGCGCGGCTACGAGGACGTCGAGGCGCTGAGCGCGCTCGCGGACCGCTTCACGCAGCACGAGTACGAGCCCGGCGCGGTGATCGTGGAGGAGGGCCGCCCGCAGAACGCGGTGTACCTCATCGCGCACGGCAAGGTGAACAAGATCGGCCAGGGCGAGTACGGCGACCAGACCGTGCTCGGCACGCTGGCCGACGGCGAGCACTTCGGCGGCGACGTCCTCGCCGGGCCGCAGGGCGAGTGGGAGTTCACCATCAAGGCCGTCACCCCGGTGATCGCCCTGGTGCTGCCGTGGGAGACGTTCGAGCAGCTCAACGGTGAGGCGGGCGGCCTGCGCGCGCACATCCAGCGGATGCTCGCCGCGGGCGGCGGCAAGTCCAACGCCTACGGCGAGGCCGAGATCGACATCGCCTCGGGCCACGAGGGCGAGCCGGACCTGCCCGGCACGTACGTCGACTACGAGGTCGCGCCGCGCGAGCTGGAGCTGAGCGTCGCGCAGACCGTGCTGCGGATCCACAGCCGCGTCGCGGACCTCTACAACCAGCCGATGGACCAGGTCGAGCAGCAGTTGAGGCTGACCATCGAGGCGCTGCGCGAGCGCCAGGAGCACGAGATGGTCAACAACCGCGACTTCGGCCTGCTCAACAGCGCCGACCTCAAGCAGCGCATCCACACCCGCACCGGCCCGCCCACCCCCGACGACATGGACGACCTGCTGGCCACGGTGTGGAAGGAGCCGACCGCGTTCCTGGCCCACCCGCGCACCATCGCCGCGTTCGGCCGCGAGTGCAGCAAGCGCGGGATCTACCCGTCGACGATCGACCTCAACGGCCACCACGTGCCCGCGTGGCGCGGCGTGCCGGTGCTGCCGTGCAACAAGATCCCGGTCACCAGGACCCGCACCAGCTCCATCATGCTGCTGCGCGCCGGCGAGCAGAACCAGGGCGTCATCGGGCTGCACCAGACCGGCCTGCCCGACGAGTACCAGCCCGGCCTCAACGTGCGGTTCATGGGCATCAACGAGAAGGCGATCATCTCCTACCTCGTCAGCGCGTACTACTCCACCGCGATCCTCGTGCCGGACGCGATCGGAGTGCTCGAACACGTGGAACTCGGCCGCGAAGACTGACTAGTCCCCCCGACCAGATTGGGCAGCTGAAGTGACCGTGACAGACCCCGACCTCGTCCCCGACGAGGCCGAGCAGCACCGGCACAGCCTGAGCACCGCCGCCGCGCGGAACCTGGCGAGCACCACCAAGTCCACCCCGCAGATGCAGGGCATCTCGCCCCGGTGGCTGCTGCGCAAGCTGCCCTGGGTGGCCACCCAGGCAGGCACGTACCGGGTCAACCGCCGCCTCACCTACGCGCTCGGCGACGGTCGGGTGAGCTTCACCAGCACGGGCGCCGACATCCGGGTCATCCCGCAGGAGCTGCGCGAGCTGCCCGTGCTGCGGGACTTCCCGGAGGACGACGTGCTGGTCGCGCTCGCCGACCGGTTCCGGCAGCGGGAGTTCCAGCCGGGCGACGTCCTGGTCTCGGCGGGCGACCGGGCCGAGGAGGTCTACCTCGTCGCGCACGGCAAGGTGAACAAGCTCGGGCAGGGCAAGTACGGCGACCAGACCGTGCTCGACACGCTCGCCGACGGCGACCACTTCGGCGACGAGGTGATGTACGGCGACGAGGTGGAGTGGGAGTTCACCGTCAAGGCGCTCACCCCCGTGATCGCGCTCGTGCTGTCCTGGCGGGACGTGCAGGAGCTCAACGGCCGGGCCGAGGCGCTGCGGGCGCACGTCGACGCGTACGCCCGCACCTCGGGCAAGCCGCAGAACAAGCACGGCGAGGCGGCGATCGAGATCGCCTCCGGCCACGAGGGTGAGCCGGACCTGCCGGCGACCTACGTGGACTACGAGCTGTCGCCGCGCGAGTACGAGCTGGAGGTGGCCCAGACCGTGCTGCGGGTGCACTCCCGCGTCGCCGACCTCTACAACCACCCGATGAACCAGACCGAGCAGCAGTTGCGGCTGACCATCGAGGCCCTGCGCGAGCGCCAGGAGCACGAGATGATCAACAACCGCCGGATCGGGTTGCTGCACAACGCCGACCTCAAGCAGCGCATCCACACCCGCACCGGCCCGCCCACCCCGGACGACCTGGACGAGCTGGTGTCACGGCGGCGCAAGACGGCGTTCATGCTGGCCCACCCGCGCGCGATCGCGGCATTCGGCCGGGAGGCCAGCAAGCGCGGCCTGTACCCCGGCACGGCCAACGTGGACGGCACGCAGGTCGTCACCTGGCGCGGGATCCCGCTGCTGCCGTCGAACAAGATCCCGATCAGCCCGCAGGGCACGACGTCGATCCTCGCCATGCGCGTCGGCGAGCAGGACAACGGCGTGATCGGGCTGCACCAGCCGGGCATCCCGGACGAGGTGCAGCCCAGCCTGAACGCGCGGTTCATGGGCATCGACGAGAAGGCGATCGTGTCCTACCTCGTCAGCGCCTACTTCTCGGTCGCCGTGATGGTGCCCGACGCGCTCGGGATCCTGGAGCACGTGGAGATCGGCCGGTCCTGATCCGGGCCGTCGTGGAGGGCAGCCGGGTCGCCACGCCCGGCTGCCGGTCCTTCCCCCGCCCGTGCCGGCCGCGGCCGGGCGCATCCCCCGAACAGGAGTTGTGCCGATGACCGACCTGGACGTGAGCCTGGACCACCGGACCGCGCGCGAGGTGCTGGACTGGAGCCGTGCCGGGGTCGACCCGGCGCTGCGCACGGCGGTGGACCGGTTGCCGGACTCGATGCGGGCGATCGCCGGGTACCACTTCGGGTGGTGGGACGAGGGCGGCAGGCCGACCGGCGCGGACCCGGGCAAGGCGATCCGGCCGGCGCTGGTGCTGCTGGGCGCGCAGGCGGTGGGCGGCGCGGCGCACTCGGCGCTGCCGGCCGCGGTGGCGGTGGAACTGGTGCACAACTTCTCGCTGCTGCACGACGACGCGATGGACGGCGACACGACCCGGCGGCACCGGCCGACGGCGTGGCACGTGTTCGGCATGAACCCGGCGATCCTGGCCGGCGACGCGCTGCTGACGTTAGCGCTGGACGTGCTGGCGGGCAGCGGCCACCCGCGGGCGCGGCAGGCGATCGGGGTGCTGTCGAACGCGGTGCAGCGGCTGCTGGACGGCCAGAGCGCGGACCTGTCGTTCGAGGAGCGGACCGACGTGCGGCTGGCGGAGTGCGTGCGGATGGCCGAGTGCAAGACCGGCGCGCTGCTGGGCGCGTCGTGCGCGTTGGGGGCGTTGTACGGCAACGGGCGGCCCGACCAGGTGGAGCACCTGCGGTCGTTCGGCGAGCGGATGGGGCTGGCGTTCCAGTTCGTGGACGACCTGCTCGGCATCTGGGGCGACCCGGCGGTGACCGGCAAGCCGGTGTACTCCGACCTCCAGAACCGCAAGAAGTCGCTGCCCGTGGTGGCCGCGCTGACGTCGGACACCCCCGCCGGCCGCGAGCTGGACGCGCTCTACCACGCCGAGCAGCCGCTCACCGAGGCCGACCTGACCCGGGCCGCGGAGCTGATCGAGACCTCGGGCGCGCGGGAGTGGAGCCAGCGCCGGGCGGACGACCTGCTGGTCACGGCGCGCGAGCACCTGGGCGCAGCCGACCCGGCCGAGCGCGCCGCCCGTGAGCTGGACGCCGTGGCCCGCCTGGCCACCCGCCGCGACCACTGATCCCGATCCGCACCGCGAGGTCGCCGTTCGCGCGGCAGCGGCCACCAACCACAGGAGACCTCAGCATGGCCTTCCCCGTTGTGCTCCTGGCGTCGCCCCGGTCGTTCTGCGCCGGGGTGGAACGTGCCATCGACATCGTCGACCGGCTGCTCGACCAGCGCGGTGGGCCGATCCACGTGCGGAAGCAGATCGTGCACAACTCGCACGTGGTGGCCGGGTTGGAGGCGCGCGGCGCGGTGTTCGTGGACGAGCTGGACGCGGTGCCCGACGGTGCGACCGTGGTGTTCTCCGCGCACGGGGTGTCGCCCGCGGTGCGGGAGGAGGCCGCGCGGCGCGGGCTGGAGGTCGTCGACGCGACGTGCCCGCTGGTGACGAAGGTGCACGCGGAGGCGAGGCGGTACGCCGCCCGCGGCGACACGGTGGTGCTGATCGGGCACGCCGGGCACGAGGAGGTCGAGGGCACGCTGGGCGAGGCTCCCGCGCAGACCGTGCTGGTGGAGTCGGTGGCGGACGTGGAGGCGCTGGAGGTGCCGGACCCGACCAGGGTGTCCTACCTGACCCAGACGACGCTGGCGATGGACGAGACGACCGAGGTGCTGACCGCGTTGCGGGCGAAGTTCCCGGCGCTGCGGGGCCCTTCGTCGGCGGACATCTGCTACGCCACCACGAACCGGCAGGACGCGGTGCGGGACGTGGCGCGGGACGCGGACCTGGTGCTGGTGGTGGGTTCGCCGAACTCGTCCAACTCGGTGCGGCTGGTGGAGACCGCCCGCCGGATGGGCACGCCCGCACACCTGATCGACGACGTCTCCGACCTGCGGGCCGAGTGGCTGGAGGGCGCGCGGGTGATCGGGGTGAGCGCGGGCGCGTCGGCGCCGCCGCGGCTGGTGGACGAGGTGGTCGAGGCGCTGGGAGCGTGGGACGTGCAGGTGCGGGAGACGACGCGGGAGACGATCCGGTTCACGCTGCCCGCGGCGGTGAGGTCGACGCCCGACCGGCCCTGAGCGCGGGGAAGGCTGGTTCCGGCACGGGGGTCGCGCGCGGCCGGTAGCGGTCACGGAGTCCCGGTGAGGCCCCGGGAGGCGGTGTCCTGGGCGCATGACGACACGACTGGTTCGGGTACTCGGCGGCCTCGCACTGCTCGCGGCGGCCGGGTGCGCCTCACCCGTGGAGCAGGCAGCGCCCTCCGCCCCCACGACCACGACCACGACGGTCACGTCCGAGGTGGGCATCCCGCCGCAGGCCACGCTTCCCGCTGCCGCCGACGGGGCCGATGTGGCCGCCTGCGCGGCGGGCACCTGCGAGGTGCGGGTCTCCGCCGCCACCGCGGTCCCGCTGCCCGACACCGCCGGGGCCACGCTCGTCGTGGACTCCGTCGACGGCGCCGCGGCGCGGCTGGCGTTCGCGCCGACCGGCGTGGACTTCTCGTTCGAGTGCGGCTGCACCAGCCGACTGACGCTGGTGGACGGGAAGCAGGGCAGCATCGCGACCGTTCCGGCGGGGACGACCGCCAAGTTCAACGGGGTCGCCGTGACGGTCGTCGCCGTCGTGGACGCCGCCGCGGTGCTGCGGATCTCGCCCAGCCCGAAATGATCCGGAATCGCGGTCCGCGCAATTCCGCCGATGACCACGGGAAAGCCCGAACCTCAAACCTTGGTCAACAACCGTTGTGAGAGCGCTCCACCCGTCACTACGTTGGGTTTCGGCCACAAGCCGCTCGGTGGTGAGCTCATCGCCAGGACACCGGAAATCCCCCCAAGTGTTCTGCGAGGTCAGCGTGATCGCTAATCCCACACCCATCGGGTAGATCCCCGGCGGACGCCTGGGACGAGCAGTCCCAGGCGATCCGGAGCCGAACGGACGGCGAACGGAGGGTGAAGCGGGCCGATCATCCGATGGCTGCGCACAGGCCTCCCACAGCGATGGACACCGCCCGGACACGACCGGGCACAGACCGTCGCGACGACACGCCATTCCTCCCACATGGCGGGAAAACCGAGACAGGAGCCGTGATCACTCGTAGGGTCTACCGGCGTCAGCGACCCTGACGCCCGCGCGACCAAGATCAACGCCGACGGCTTTGAGGAGCTGGTGTGTCGACCCTCCGGGTGCGCCCCTACACCAGAACCGGCGGACGCACGCGTTCCGCGACCACGCTGGCCATCGAGACCATCGTGACGACGAATGAAAGGGCGGCGAGAGACGCCCTCACGTCGACCGCGGAACACCGCGTGATCAGCGATCTGTGCCGCAATCCGCATTCCGTCGCGGAAGTGGCGGCGACGCTGCGGTTGCCACTGGGAGTGGTGCGCGTCCTGCTGGCCGATATGTCCGACATGAGCCTGATCAACGTGCACGAGGATCGCGCGATCGACGAGAAGGGCCGCCCGTCACTGGAGTTGATGGAACGCGTCCTGATGGGGTTGCGCCGAATCTGAGCGTTCCCGCAACGCGTGCACGACGGCGATCATGTCCTCTTTGCCGTGCCCGAGTTCCACCGCGCGGGTGAACAGCGCCAGGCACACGTCCAGCAGCGGCGAGGCGACGCCGGCGGCCCGCGCGGCGGCGGCGATCAGCTCGTTGTTCGTGAGCACGTCGCGGGCCGCCGCCTGGGCGTCGTAGTCGTCGGTGAGCAGCTTCGCCGTCTTGGCGCGCGACACCTTGCTGGCCATCGGGCCCTTGTCCAGCACCTCGACCAGCGTGCCGAGGTCGAGCCCGTGCCGTTCGGCGAAGTGGAACGACTCGGTGAGGCCGGTGGTCATGGTGATGAGGAACAGGTTCACGGCCAGCTTCATCAGCAGCGCGTTGGGCGGCGGGCCGCAGTCCACGACTTCGGCGCACATCGGCCCGATCACGTCGCGGACCCGTGCCACGGCGTCGGGGTCGCCCGCCAGCATCGCGACAAGCTCCCCGGCCTCGGCCGGTCCGCGCGAGCCGGAGACGGGCGCTTCGACGTAGTCGCCGCCGGCGGCGCGGATGTCGGCCCCGAGGGCGCGCGAGAAGCCCGGCGAGGTCGTGCCCATGTGCACGACGGTGCGACCGGCGACGAGCTCGGCGAACCGGTCCGTGCGGCGGTCGAGGACGGCGTCGATCGCGTCCTCGTGGGCGAGCATGAGGATCACCACTTCGGCACTGGAGAACACCTCGGCGGGTGACGCGGCGACCCGTGCGCCCGCGTCGCGCAACGGCTCGGTCCGGTGCGGCGAGCGGTTCCACACCACCAGCGGCCGGCCGGACCGGGCCAGGTTGAGCGCCATCGGCTGCCCCATGATGCCGAGTCCGACGAATCCGACCTCCACCGCGACCTCCTCGCACGACGGCACGGCGCCGCCTCCCTGGGTGGGATTCAACGCCGTGCCGGTGGTGCCGGTCTTGAACGGTGGTGCGCTCGGCGGGTCCTGAGCGTTCAACTCACCTGTTCCGAACGTAGGACTCACGCGTTCCGAACGTAGGACACACGCGGTCCGAACGTAGGACACGCGCGGTCTGAACGTAGGACTCGCGCGGGGTGGTCAGGAGGTGGGGAGGCGGAGCAGGGTCGCGCCTCCCGCGGTGTCGCGCACGACGAACTCCTCGATGTCGTGCCAGCGCAGGCCCACCGAGGCCTGGACGGTGACCGGGTCCTTGCCCGCGCCCGACGTGGTCACCAGCCACGAGCCGACGACCACCGCCTCGCCCGTGCGCGACTTCGCCACCAGCTCGCACCGCGTGGGCCCCTTGGCGCCCTTCACCTCGACCTGCAACGACGTGCCCCACGGCTCGGGGCTCGCCGAGAGCCGGGCGGACACGCCGGTCGTGGTGTCGGTGCGGGTGATGGTGCCGGACGCGTCCGGCGCGCCCTTCGCCACGTTGGACTGCTCCGGCACGGACGGCGTGGACGACGAGCCGGCGACCGGGTCGGACGGTGCGGCGACGTTCACCGACACGACCGCGGTCAGCACGACGAGCAGCACCGCGGCGGCGGCGGTCAGCAGCGCGGTGGTGCGGCGCTTGCGCGCCCTGGTTTCCGAGACCGAGTCGAGCATCGCGCGCACCGAACGGCCGTCGGGCCGCTCCCCCGCGTTGGCGCGCAGCATCCCGTTGGCGTCGGCCTCGTCGAGCAGGTCGGGCAGTTCGGCGAAATCGCGCAGGTCGAGCGCACATCGACGGCACTGGGCGAGGTGGTTCTCGAACGCGTCGACCTCGTCCTCGTCGAGGACACCGAGGACGTACGCCGCCACGTCGACGTGGGCCGGCTGCGAAGTCACCTGTTCAGCCCCGATCCTGCAAAGCACGCCGCAGGGCGCGAAGCGCGTAGTACACCCTGGACTTCACCGTGCCGGGCGGTACCCCGAGCACCGCTGCGGCTTCCCCGACCGTCCGATCCCTCAAGTACGTCTCGAGAATAGCCTCCCGGTGTTCCTCCGTCAGTCCGTTCATCGCTTCGGCTACGACTATGGCCGCCAGCGTGCGGTCCGCTTCGTCCCGCTGCGGGGCCTCGTCGGACGGCGTCAACTCCGACTCCTGCGGTCGGACGCTCCGCTTGCGACGGTCGTCGATGACCAGCCGCCGGGCCACGGTGAACAGCCAGGAGCGCAGCAGGACCGGGTCCCGCTCCAGCTTCTCGGCGTTGCGCCACGCCCGCACGAGCGTCTCCTGGACGATGTCCTCTGCCCATTGCCGGTCGCTGCCCGTCAGCCTCATGGCATGCCCGAGCAGCGCGCTGCCGAACTCCTGGTAGAGCCTGCGGATCAGCTCGTCTTCCAGGCTCACGTCCGGCCAACTGTGATCTCTTCGGGGGGAAGTGCTGCGTCTGTGCCGCGCCACGCCGAGCATCCAAGCGCGCCGAGGGCTGCCGCGTCGAGGGTTTGGCCGCAAAAAAAGTCGTCGATCTGTTCGTGAACCGTCACCGCTTCGTGTCCGTACTCCACGGTATCCGCTTCGAAGGCACGGACCCGGCCAGCCGGTCCGCTAGCCCTTTCGGCGGACCCGCCGGCAGGAGAAAGGACCAATGATGCGAAGTCGACGTACCCGGAAGGCATTGCCGCCGGTTCTGGCAGCCGCGCTGTCGGTGCTGGTCAGCGCGTGTGGCGTGACCGGCGTCGACAACGCGGCGAGCCAGAATCCCGCGAACGGCGCCGGTTCCGGTTCGACGACTCTCCGACAACCGCCGGAATTCGGCAAGGAGCCGCACCAGATGCTGTCGGCCACCGAGTCGGAACAGGTCGGGTGGTTCGTGGCGGACGCGGGCGGTTTCGCGCTGTACCGCTACGACAAGGACACCGCGAAACCACCGAAGTCCACTTGCGACGCGGAGTGCGCGAAGACGTGGCCGCCGGTGCTGGTCGGCGAGCACACCATGACCTCCGGCGTCGACCCGACGCTGGTCGGCTCGGTGGCGCGCGCCGACGGCACGAAGCAGGTCACGCTGGCCGGCTGGCCGCTGTACCGGTACACGGGCGACAAGAAGGTGGGAGACCTGGCCGGGCAGGGCAAGGGCGGCGCCTGGTTCGCGGTGACGCCCGAGGGCAGGAAGGCGCAGGCCGACGCCGGCGCGGCGACCGGACAACCGTCCACCGGCGACGGCTACTAGGACGAGAAACCCATGTCAGTCAAGCGTTTCGCGGCGGTCGTGCTGTCCTTGCACCTGTTGTTGCTCCCGGCGCTGCCCGGCGTCGCGCACGCCGACGACCCGCCCGCGCCGGGGCCGGTGGAGCAGACGCCGCTCGGCCCGATCACCGCGCTGGACAAGGAACTGCTGGTCAAGGTGCGGCTGGCGGGCCTGTGGGAGATGCCCATGGGCGAAGAGGCGCAGACCCGCGCCGGCAGCACCCGGGTCAAGGAGGTCGGCGCGCAACTGGCGAGCGACCACTCGTTCCTGGACGAGCGGGTGGTGCGGCTGGCGTCCCAGATGGGCGTCGCGCTGCCGGACGAGGCCAACGCCGACCAGCAGTCGTGGATGGCGGAGATGCGGTCCCGCACCGGCGCGGCGTTCGACGACTCGTTCGCCAACCGGCTGCGGGCCGCGCACGGCTCGCTGTTCCCCGTCATCGGCACGATCCGGGCCACCACCCGCAACGAGGCGATCCGGCAGTTCGCCCAGGTGTGCAACCAGATCGTGCTCAAGCACATGACCTTGTTGGAGAGCACCAACATGGTCACCGACGTGGGCCTGTCCAAACCGGTCGCCGCCGGTGCGGCGCCCGCGGCGGCGGTGAACGCCGATCCGGTGCGCGCCGCGACCCAGCTCCCCGCGGGCGGCCCGAGCCCTCTCGTCGTGCTCCTCATGTGCCTGGCAGGCGCGGTGGTGACGATCGCGATCCTGCGCCTGCTGCGGCCCCGCGCCGACGTCAAGTGAAAGGAGGTGGTGGCCGGACCGACACCACAGCGCGTCTCCCGTCGCGGAGAACTTCCACACCCTCGAACCCGCCCGGCAGGTCGTGACCACTCCTGCGCGGCCGGCCGGGCGGGTCGACCCCCGCTTCTCCCCCACCGCCTGCGAGTTCTCTCCCGCCATCTCGGAGGTAAAGACCAGTGCTCACCCAGGTTCCGCTGCTGATCGCCCAGGCGACCGGCGGCGACCACGACGCCGGAGTGCGCCACGTGGCGCAGATCTCGGCGCGCCTGGCCTACGCGTCGATGTGCGCCACCCTGTGCTGGGGCGTGCTGATCGCCACGGGCTGGGCCAACAAGATCTCCGGCAGGCAGGGGTTGCGCAACAGCCACATGGTGCTGGCGACCATGGCCCTGACGTTCGGGTCGCTGCACGCGTTCGCGTTCACCCTGTTGCAGCTCGGCGCTTTCCCGTACTTGAAGCTCCTGGTGCCGCTGTACGACGGCGGCCTGCTCCGGCACGGCCTGGGCATCCTCGGCCTGGAGGTGATGCTGACCATCGCGATCACCGCGGGCCTGCGCAAGAAGGTCTACTACCGCAAGTGGCTGCGGCTGCACCAGCTCGCCTACCTCGCGGTCACCGTCACCGTCGTGCACTCCTGGTTCGGCGCCGTCGCCAACGGCAACCTGGCCGTGCTGTGGCTGGCCGGCCTCACCATCCTGATCCCCACGGCGACCATCTCCGTCGCCCGCTTCCTGCCGCCCGACTGGCTGGTGAAGCTGGGCATGCTGGAACCGGAGCCCGGTTTCGAGCCGGAGCCGGACGGCGCGGGCGGCAGCGCGTTGGACATCAGCGTCGACAACGAGCGCTGCCACCGCTACGGCATCTGCCAGGCCGAGGCGCCGGGGCTGTTCCAACTCGTGGACGACGAGCGGCTGCGCTACGAGCGCAGACCGCCGCCCGAGCAGTTCGCGAAGGCGCGGGCCGCGGCGCGCGCGTGCCCGATGCGCGCGATCGAGCTGCGGGAGCGTGTCCGGTGAAGAACGAGGAGCGCGTGGTCATCGCGGGCGGCGGGCTGGCCGGCCTGCGCGCGGGCGAGCGGCTGCGGGAGCTGGGCTTCCGCGGCGAGATCGTCATCGTGGGCGCGGAACGGCACCTGCCCTACCACCGGCCGGCGCTGTCCAAGGAGGCCATCAACGGCGAGCTGATCGCGTCCGACCTGCGGCTGACCATCAGCCGCGAGCTGAACGCGGTGTGGCGGTTGGGCACCGCGGTCACCCACCTGGAACCGGACCGGCACGTGGTCGGCCTGCCCGGCGGTGAGGAGCTGCGCTACGACGGGCTGGTCATCGCGACCGGCGTCGAGCCGCGCCACCTCGCGGGCGCGCCGCGCCAGGACCCGCGCATCCACGTGCTGCGGACCGTGGACGACGCGATCGCGATCAAGCAGGCGATCAACTCCACGCAGGGCCTGGTCGTGGTGGTCGGCGGTGGCCTGATCGGCTGCGAGATGGCCGCGTCGGTGAAGACGATGGGCCGTGACGTGGCCATCGTGAGCCGGTCGTCCACGCTGCTGGGCAGCGCGGTCGGCAAGAACATCGCCGACACCGTCACCGAGGCGCACCGGGTGCGCGGTGTCCGGATGGCGATGGGCGTGAAGATCCGGCACTGGGTGCGCCAGGCGGGCGGGGTGGCGATCCACCTGTCCGACGGGCAGGTGTTCTTCGCCGCGGTCGTGGTGATCGCGGTGGGCGCCTCGCCGTCGGTCGCCTGGCTGCGCGGCTCGGGTCTGGTGCTGGAGGACGGCGTGCTGTGCGACCCCACGTGCCACGTGGTCGGCGGGACCGACATCGTGGCCGCGGGTGACGTCGCGCGGTGGCCGAACCTCCGGTTCGGAGGGCAACCGCGTCGGGTGGAGCACTGGCTCAACGCGGTGGAAATGGGGCGGGCGGCCGCGGAGAACCTGTTGGCGGGCAGGGAGAATTCGCGGCCGTTCACCCCGGTCCCCCGGTTCTGGACCGAGCAGTACGGGATGCGCATCCAGGGTTCGGGGCTGCCCGCGATGGGCAAGGACACGACGACGCTGGCCGGGTCGCAGAAGGACCACCGGACGATCACCGGGTTCATCGCCGACGGCCGCCTGGTCGGGATGGTCGGGCTGGACGCGCCGACCGCGATGATCAAGCTGTCGACGGAGCTGTGGCGGCAGAACCGGGTGACCGCGAGCGGTCCGCAGCGCCGCCCGGCTCAGCACGTGCCGCAGCAGAACCCGGTGCCGGCGCAGAACCCCGTGCCGCCCCAGAGCCCCGTACCGCAGCACGCGCCGTCGGTGCGCCCGCCGGAGCCGGTGCACGCCCCCGCACCGGTCGCGGCGGCCGGCCCGATGGCGGCGCCGACCCGGTTCGAGGAGTCCGTGCGGTTCGAAGCGCCGCGCGCATCGGGGCGCTACCAGCCGACCAGGTCGGAGCAGTCGATGCGGTTCGAGGCCGTGCGCTCCGAGGCGCTGCGGCTGGAGAACGCGCTCCTCCAGGAAGCGGTCCGGTCCGGGGCACGGGCCGAAGCCGCGCGCGCGGAATCGTTGCGGGCCGAGCCGGTGCGGGCAGAATCCGTGAGAGCGGAACCGGGGCCGAACCGCACGCGGTTCTCGGACCCGGTCGAGCTCGCCGGGGTGCCGCGTCAGCAGCAGGAGTCCCAGCCCCTGCCCCTGCCGCCCTCGCACGCCCCGGTCGTGAAGTCGCGCGGGTACGGGCGGTCGCTGGCGCGCACCGGGCCGAAGGCGAGACCCCGGTGACCGCCGGACGCGCCACGCCTTCGCGGCACCGAAGGCACCTGCGGCGGAGGGCGGCACGGCGACCCGCTGTTCACAAACTGTTCGTGTGGTGTGAAATATTCGGACATCCGCGACAGATTGACGCAAGTTTACCTCTCCGACAGGCTCCAGACCCGTCCCCAACCCGGTCTGGAGGTCCCTGTGCTCCGACTAGTTTCCTATCTGGCCTCACTGGCGCTCGTCGCCGTGGTTCTCGTGGCTGGTGGTGGCACGGCGCAAGCCGACGGCTGCTACACGTGGAACCGATCCCTGTCCCAGGGCGCGTCCGGTGAGGACGTGCGGCAGTTGCAGATCCGGCTGTCCGGCTACCCCGGCTACGGCGCGGTGCTCGGCCTCGACGGCGAGTTCGGCCCGGCGACGAAGTCCGCGCTCGTGCGCTTCCAGCAGGCTTACGGCCTGGCGGCGGACGGCATCGCGGGCAACGCCACGTACTCGAAGCTCTACGCCCTGCAGGACGACGACTGCACGCCGATCAACTTCTCCTACGCGGAGCTGAACAACTGCAACTCGACCTGGTCGGGCGGCGCCGTCTCCGCGGCGACGGCCAAGTTCAACGCCCTGGTGTCGATGTGGAAGTTGCAGGCGATGCGGCACGCGCTCGGTGACCAGCCGATCCGGGTCACCAGCGGGTTCCGCAGCGTCGCGTGCAACAACGCGGCCGGCGGCGCGTCGAACTCGCGGCACCTGTACGGCGACGCGGTCGACCTGGGCGTCAGCCCGCACTCCCTGTGCACGCTGGCGAAGCAGGCCCGCAACCACGGGTTCAACGGCATCCTCGGCCCGGGCTACCCCGACCACAACGACCACACCCACGTCGACCACCGGGCCAGCCGCTTCTGGTCGGCCCCGTCCTGCGGCATCTGACCGATCCGCCGGGACGTCGTTCCCGGCGCCCCGCGGGCCCACCCCTCGACCCGCGGTCGCCGAACCCCGGATCCCGCGGACACCACCCCTTCACCGCGGGATCCGCCGAAAGGACCGCGGACGGGCTCCCACAACCCGTCCGCGGCCCGCGGCGCCTGTCCCCCAGTAAAGTTCGGGCGGGCGAGGTGAGGGGGCGCTATGGGGGCGCGATCCGGATCAGCCGACTTCGGGCGGTACGAGATCCGCGAGCTGCTCGGGCAGGGCGGGATGGGCGTGGTGCACCGCGCTTACGACACCGTCGAAGACCGGGTCGTCGCGCTGAAGCGGCTCTCCCCCGACATCACCGATCACGAGTACCGCGCCCGGTTCCAGCGCGAGTCGCGCATCGTCGCCGCGCTGCGCCACCCGAACGTCGTCCCGGTCCACGACTTCGGCGAGGTCGACGGCCACCTCTTCCTCGACATGATGCTGGTCGACGGCACGGACCTGCGGCGCGCGCTCGGCGCGGGACAGGTCGACCCGGTCCGGGCGCTGGGCATCCTCCGCCAGGTCGCCTCCGCCCTGGACGCCGCGCACGGGCAAGGCCTCGTGCACCGGGACGTGAAGCCGTCCAACATCCTCGTCACCGCCGACGACCACGCCTACCTGGCCGACTTCGGCATCGCCCGGGAGACCTCGCCCGAGGCCACCGCGCTGACCCGGTCCGGCGACCTGGTCGGCTCGTGGGACTACATGGCGCCGGAACGCCTGTCCGGCGGCCCGGTCGACGGCCGTTCGGACCAGTACTCGTTGGCGTGCGTGCTGTTCGAGTGCCTGACCGGCCGCCTGCCGCACCCGGCCGCCGACCCGGCCGCCAAGGTCGCCGCCCACCTGCTGCAACCACCGCCCGCGCCCTCGGTGTTCAGCCCGACCGTCACCCCGGCCCTGGACGCGGTGGTGCTGCGCGGCCTGGCGAAGGACCCGGCGCGGCGGTTCGAGTCGGCCACGGCGCTGATCGCGGCGGCGCTGGCCGCCGCGTTCGACGGCGACACCGCGCCTGCGGCACCACCCACGTCGGCGGGGCCCGGTGAGGACCAGGGCCGGTTGGTGCGGGCGATCCTGCGTTCCGCCAACAGGCCCCGCACCCCGGGGCCGAGGTCGGCCGCGGGCCCGTACCCCGGCCTGAGCGGGTTCGAGCGGGCCGACGCCGACCTGTTCCACGGCCGCGAGCACGTCGTCACCGAGCTGCTGGTCCGGTTGGCCGAGCAGGTCCGCGGCGGTGAGCCGGTGGTGCTGGTCGGCGCGTCGGGCGCGGGCAAGTCGTCCGTGCTCAAGGCGGGCCTGCTGCCCGCGCTGGCCGGAAACGGCGACGAGACGTGGCCGCAGGTCGTGCTGACGCCCGGCGTGGACCCGGTCGGCAACCTGGCCGCCGCGATGGCCGCGCGCACGGCGGTCGGCGCGGCCGAGTGGGCGCGGGTGATCCGGGAGTCCCCGGGCCGGTTCGGCGAGTTCTGCGCGGGCGCGGCGCGGCCGGTGATCGTGGTCGACCAGTTCGAGGAGGTGTTCGACGCGCCGGAGGCCGACCGGTTGGCGTTCGCGGACGCGCTGACCGCCGCCCGACCCGCGCTGGTCGTGCTGGCCGTCCGGGCCGACCTGGTGGACCGGTGCATCGAGCTGGCCCCGCTGCGGCCCGCGCTGGCCGCACCGGTGCTGCTGGGACCGCTGGACGCGACCGGCCTGCGGCAGGCGATCGTCAGCCCCGCCAAGGACTTCGGCGTGGACGTGGAGCCCGGGTTGCCGGAGCGGATGATCGCCGACCTGGGCGTGCGCGGCGAGATCGGCTACGACCCCGGCGCGCTGCCCCGGTTGGCGCACGCCCTGCGCGAGACGTGGCTGCACCGCGACGGCCCGGTGCTGACGCTGGCCGCCTACCGCCGCGCGGGCGGGATCGACGGCGCGGTGTCGCGCACGGCGGAGGAGATCCACGCCGCGCTGGACCCGGCGGGCAGGCAGGCGTTGCGGGCGATCCTGCTGCGGCTGGTCGCGGTGCTGGACGACGGCGCGGTGGTCCGGCGGCGGGTCGACCCGGCCGAGTTCGCCGCGCGGCGGCACGTGCTGGACCGGTTGATCGCGGCCCGGCTGGTGACCGTGGACGGCTCGGGCGCGCGGCTCAGCCACGAGGCGTTGTTCACCGCGTGGCCGCGGCTGCGGGACTGGATCGAGGAGGACCGCGCCGGGCTGGTGCAGCACCGGCGGTTCACCGACTCCGTCCGGGCGTGGGTCGACTCCGGGCAGCACGACGACGACCTGTACCGGGGCGTGCGGCTGGCGTCGCTGACCGCGTGGCTGGAGGCGGCCCGGGACCGGGTCCGGTTGCAGCCGGTCGAGCAGGAGTTCCTGGCCCGCTCCACGGCGGCCGAGCACGCGGGCCAGGTGGCGGCACGGCGGCGCACGAACCGGTTGCGCGGCCTGGTGGTCGCGTTGAGCCTGCTGCTGGTGGTCGCGGCCGTGGCGGTCGTCGTGGCGACGCGGTCGCAGCAGGCGGCGCAGGCGGAACGGGACCGGGCCGACACCGGGCGGCAGCAGAACCTGTCGCGGCAGCTCGCGGCGGAGTCGGCGTTGGCCAGGACGGTGGACCCGCGGCGGGCCGCGCTGGCCGCGCTGGGCGCGTGGCGGGCGAGCCCGACCGTCGAGGGCCGCAGCGCGCTGCTGGCGTCCGTCACCGACTCCTACCGCGGTCGGATGACCGGGCACGTCGGCGCGATCAACTCGCTCGCGGTGAGCGACGACGGGACGACGGCGGCGTCCGGCGGCCGGGACGGCACCCTGCGGCTGTGGGACGTGCCCGCGCGCCGGCAACTGGCCGTGCTGGACGACGGGGGCGGCTGGTACCGGACGGTGTCGATGAGCTCCGACGGCCGGCTGCTGGCCACCGCCGACCCGGACCGCCGCAAGGTCGAGCTGTGGGACGTGCCGGCGCGCAGGCGGGTGTTCACCGTGCCGGGCGACGGGATCGACACGGCCCTCTCGCCCGACGGCGGCACGCTCGTCGCCTACACCGATCGCGGTGTCGTGGTGTACGCGACGGCGGGCTTCACCGAGCGGGTGGTGTTCGAGGCCGCGCCGTCGATCCGGATGGCGTTCCTGGCCGACCCCGGCCTGATCGCGTTGACCAACGGCAACGACGTCGCCGTGCACCGGGCGTCCGACGGCGTGCGGGTCGCGAACCTGACCGGGCACACCGGCGGGGTGAGCGCGCTGGCGTTCGCGCGCGGCGGCGGAGTCCTGGCGTCCACCGGGATGGACTCGACCGTCCGGTTGTGGGACGTCGCCACGTGGACTACGCGCCGGGTGCTGCGGGCGGCCGAGGTGGGGTTGAGCTCGGTGGCGTTCACGCCGTCCGGCGCGGCCGTCGTCGCGGGCGCGGTGGGGTCGAGCGTCTACTCGTGGGACACGGCGACCGGCGAGCTGCTGACCCAGTACGCGGCCGGCGTGACGACCTTCGACCTGGCGCTGCCCGCCGACGGCCACACGCTGCTCAGCGCCGACTCCACCGGCGTGATCACGGTGTGGTCCTACCTGCGGTTCACGCTGGGGCCGCGCGACTCCGTCGTGCTCGGCACGGCGTTCCAGCCCGGTGGCGGGCTGCTCGCCACGACCAGCGGCAACGGCGTGGTGCGGTTGTGGGACCACCGGGACGCGCGACTGGTCTGGGAGAAACCGGGCCACGGTGACGACGCCTACGACGTGGCGTTCAGCCCGGACGGCGCGGAGCTGGCCACCGTCGGCGAGGACGGCGCGGTCGTGGTGTGGAAGGCGGCGACGGGTGCGGAGGCGCGCCGGTTCTCCCGTCCCGGCACGGAGTTCACCGCGGTGAGGTTCAGCCCGGACGGCCGGACGATCGCCGTCGCGGGCCGCACGCCCGCGGGATCGCGGGAGGACCGCGACGAGGTGCTCCTGCTCGACGCCGCCGACCTGCGCGTGACCGGGCGCCGGCCGACGAAGGACGAGCCGCGCAACACGGGGGCCAACGGGGTGGAGCCCAACTACCCGACCGCGATCGCGTTCAGCCCGGACGGCCGCACCGTGGCCGTGACGCTGGCGGCGGGCAGGATCGGCCTGTGGGACATGGTGGACCCCGGCTCGGAGTGGAGGACCCTGGACGGACACGACAGCGTCGCGATCGACGTCGAGTTCAGCCCGGACGGCTCGGTGCTGGCGACGGGAGGCGGTGACCGGTTGGTGCGGCTGTGGCGGGTCGAGGACGGCGTCGAGGTGGGCACGCTCACCGGCAACGACGCGCCGGTGCGCCGGGTGGCGTGGAGCCCGGACGGCCGGACGCTGGCCACCGCGAGCCAGGACACCGTGGTGCGGTTGTGGGAGGTCGACGGCGGCAGGCAGCTCGCGCGGCTCGACCGGCACGGCGCGGAGCTGAACGACGTCGCGTTCGACCCGGGCGGCGAGCGGATCGCGTCGGCGAGCGCCGACGGGACCGTCCGGATCTGGGACCTCGTGCCGGACCACGCGGTCGGCGTGCTGTGCGGGTTGCTCGACCGGGACTCGCTGGCCGAGGAGTGGCGCGCGCTGGGGCCGGACCGGGGCGACCCGCCCGGCTGCCCGGAGTAGCGCCGTGCCGCGGGTGGTGGTGCGGGGCGCGGGCCTGGCCTCGATCGTGCTGGGGCCGGGCGAGTCGTTGCTGTTCGGACGTGCGCCGCACGGGGTCGTCGGCCCGACCCGTCCCGGGCGGGTGGTGGTGGCGCTGCCGGACTGCGCGCCGCACGTGTCGCGGCTGGTCGGCGAGCTGGCGGTGGGCGCGGACGTGGTGTCGCTGACGTGGCTCGGCGCGGGCGAGGCGCAGTTGTCGAGCCTGTTCGACGCGCCGGGCGGCGCGCGGCGGGTGATCCTGACCCGGTCGGCGTCGGCGTTGCTGGACGCGGGCGAGAACCAGCTCGTGCTGCTGCTGGGCAGGCTCGGTGCCGGCGACGGGTTCGCCGACCTCCAGCTCACCGTCGACGTGGAGCACTCGCCGGTGACGCCCGACCTGCCGCTCGGCTCGGCCGGCGACGACACCCGCACGGGCCCGGGGCTCGTGCGCGGCGGCCGTGACTGGTACGTCGCGCTGGCGCTGTGCGAGCCGTGGCTGGTCGGCGCGGACGACTACCCGCGACCGCCGTCGAACCGGGAGATCCACGAACGCGTCCTCGAGTGGCACGGCTACGCCTGGAACCTCCACCGGCCGCAACGCGTGGACGACGCCATCCGCGCCATCTCGGCGATCGCGTTCGGCGCGGCCGACGACCCCTTCCGCTCCCCGCACGCGGGCCGCCTGCAGAACACCAGGTACGCCGTCGCCCGCCGCGCCGCCGAAGTCCGCCTCGTCACCGCCGCCGACCTGACCACCGTCACCCGCGCCGTCAAATCCCGCACCCCCAACCCCCCACCCTCCTGACCCCCCGCGTGTCCAACCTCCAGAACCCGCGTGTCCTACGTTCAGAACCCGCGTGTCCTACGCTCAGAACGCGCGAGTCCTACGCTCAGGACCCGCGTGTCCTACGTTCAGGACCCCTGAATTCAACGCTCAGGACGCGGAGTGTCCACATCGGACACCACCGGTGGCGGAGGACCCGGTACCCCTTCTCGCCGCCGCGCCAACGCGATCGCCGTGCCGGCCGTGGCAGTCCCCACGGCCACGCCCCCGCACAGCACCGCCAACCCGATCAGCCACGACGACCCACCGCCCGCCGACCCGCCGCGATCCACCGCCAGCCGCCGGTACTCGCTCGCCTGCAGGTGCCCCGGCGACGCGGCCAGCACGTCGTCGAACCCCTCCACCGCGCCGTCGAAGTCGTCCGCGAAGTAGCGGTCCAGCGCCGCCCGGTAGTCCCGGTCGTGCTCACCCGGCTCCGCCTTCACGCCCTTGCCCGCCAACAGGTCCAGCAACGTCGTGGACGCCGCCGCGAAGTTGAACGACTGCGTCTCCCCCGGCGAACCCCGGCTCACCAGCCCGACGATCCGCCCCTCCACGTCCACCACCGGCCCACCGCTCATGCCCTGCGTGGCGGCGGCGCTGAACTCGTAGAACGGCCGGTCGTCCTGCGTCCGCCGCGCCGACACCTGACCGTTCTTGCTGCTCGGCTCCAGGCTCGGGTCGACCGCCGCCCCCGCCGAACCGGGGTACCCGATCGCCAGGATCGGCGTGCCCACCGGCGTCTGGTCCTCCCTGATCGCCAACGACGGCAGGTGGTCCCGCGGCACCTTCAGCACCGCCACGTCACCGTCGGTCGGCGCGACGAGGTCCACCACGGTCGCGGGCGCGACGTCGCGGATCGGGCCGTCACCGGTCGCCTCCATCCGCTCGACCCGGATCGAGCGGTCGATCGGGCGGTCCGGTGCCGCCCCCTCGGCGACGGCGTGCTCGGCCAACTGCGCCTTGGCCGCGACCGGGTCGGCGATCCGCCCCGCCGCCGACAAATCCCGGACCGCCGCGTCGAACAACGCTCCCGCGCCACCCTGCGGTCCGGTGTGGACGCAGTGGCTCGCGGTCGCCACGTGCCCGTCCGGCCTGATCACCACACCGCTGCAGGTCGCCTCGACCACGTAGCCCTTCGCCCCGCCGAACACCTCCCCGGTGCGCTTGTCCCGCACCCAGCCGTGCCACTCCACGGTGATGAGCACGATCGCGGGCCGCGCGATGGCGGCGGCCAGCTCCTCCGGGCTGGACGGCTGCGCGACCGCGGGCGGCGCCAGGAGCGCCAGCAACCCCGCGACGGCCAACACGGCACGCATCAGCCGTACACCCCGAACCCGGTGGTCCGCGCCCACACCGACCGGTAGCCGCGGGCGTTGCTCTCCACGAGCTGCGTGCCCTGGCACGCGTAGTCGTCCACCTCGTGCCGCGCCTGCTCCGACGGGATCGTCTGCGTCTCCACCAGCCCGCGCTGGTCGTAGTAGGCCCACGTGTACTCCGCGCGGGTCGGCGCGCCGTACGTGATGGCCTTGTCGGTCGCGGACCAGGTGAACTCGATGAACCCGTTGCCGACCAGGCGCAGCTCGTTGCCCTGGAACGCGCCGCGGAACACGACGTCGTCCATCCGCTCGGTCCCGGTGCCGTCCGGCCGGAACTCGTAGGACCGGCCGCTGGTGGTGAACGGGATGGGGTCCTCGTTGTTGTAGAACTTGACCATCACCTGCTCCTCCACCGTGCGCCACGAGCCGATCAGGCACAACGGCGGACCGATCGCGCGGGTGGTCTCCTCCCGGGCGGTGGGCGAGGGGCGTCCGGCCGCCGTCGTGACGGCCTGCCGCGGCCCGTCGTCGGCGAGGACCGCGGCGGTCAGCCCGCCCGCCGCGAGGACCGCGCACGCGGCGACGGCGAACAACGCCACCACGACCGATCGCGCTGGTAACCGGGGGGATTCGGGCACGCGGCCATGGTATTGACCGGCCCGCCCGCGCCGCGCCCCGCTTGATCCGGAAGTTTCCGCCCCGTGACCAGGGGCCCGTCGGCAACCCGCGCGAGCGACCCGCCGCCATTACCATGAGACCTGTGATCCTCGTCAGCGTGGTCCTCACCCTGCTCGGGCTGAGCACGTTGCTGTGGCGTGACGACGAGCTGATCGGCCTGCCGCCCGCCGTCGCCGGTTCCGCGCTGGTGGTGCTGGGCGTGGCGGCCGGCGTCCTGTGGGTCGTGCGCCGGCGTCGCCGGTGGGAGCGCAACGGCGAGCCGCGCCCGGTCGGCAACGTCTTCGACCGGGCCAAGGCGCTGCCCCGGCTGCTGCGCGAGCGCAAGGCCTACGGCCTGCCCACCACCACCCTGGCGACGTGGGCGTTCGCCGTCGTCTACCTGGTCTCGCCGATCGACCTGCTGCCCGAACTGCTGCCGCTGATCGGCGTCACCGACGACGCGGGCGTGGCCGTGTGGTTGCTCACCAGCGTGTCCACCGTCACGGGCCAGTACCTGCGCTGGGAACGCGAGCGCTCGGGCAAGTCCCGCAAGATCCCCAGGACACCCGGAACGCCCGGGACGCCCACGACCCGCTGACCGTCACCGCCCGCCCGGCTGCGGCAGCTCGCGCACGCCGCTGAGCAGCGTCGTCACCGCGCCCATGATCCGCGCGGTCGCCTCGTCCAGCACGGCCTTGGTCGGCTCCAGCCCGTACAGGTCCGACAGGTCGACCTCCGCGCCCGCCACCACAGACACCTTGCGCCACGGCCGCGGCACGAACTTCCCCGGCGGCAGCAGCTCCCGGGTGCCCCACTGCGCCACCGGCACGACGGGGGTGCGCGTCGTCAACGCCAGCCGCGCGACCCCGTTCTTGCCGCGCATGGGCCAGCCGTCGGGGTCGTTGGTGAAGGTGCCCTCGGGGTAGACGATCACGCACTCCCCGGCGTCCAGCGACGTGCGCGCGCTGTCCAGCGCCCGACCCGCCCGCACGCTGTCGCGGTCGACCGGGATGTGCCGCCCCGACGACATGACCCACCCGAGCACCGGCGCCTTCCACAGGCTCGCCTTGGCCAGGTAGCGGGGCACCCGGCCGGACGCGAGCGCGAACGCGGTCAGCGTCACCGGGTCGGCGAAGGACAGGTGGTTGGACGCCAGCAGCACCGCGCCCTCGCGCGGGATGTTGGTCCGGCCGGCCATCCGCATCCGCACGAACAGCACCACCAGCGGCCACAGCAGGTCGATGGCCACCGAGTACCAGAAACCGCGGCCCCGCCGGGGCAGGCGGGTCGTCAGCGCCACCATCTGGGAGAACGTCACACCAGGATCTTCGGTCATGCCCTCGGGGGCCGTCACCGCGCCCCACCGCACCGCCGTCGCCCCGGTCTGATCGAGTTCGACTAATCTCCTCCCCCGTGGCAGGGCTCCCCACACCGCGGACAGCGGTGAACCGGATCAACGTGCTCCTCGTCGAAGACGACGAGGGCGACGCCGTGCTGGTCGAAGCCCTGCTGGACGAGGTGGACGCGGACGTCGCCCTGCACCGGGCGCGGACCCTGCGCGAAGCCGAGGGCCTGCTGCCCAAGGCGGACTGCGTGCTGCTCGACCTCGGCCTGCCCGACACGACCGGGCTCGACGGGCTGACCAGGATGCTCGCCCACCCCGCGCCGGTGGCGATCATCGTGCTCACCGGCCTCAACGACGAGCACCAGGGCACCCGCGCGGTGGCCCAGGGCGCGGAGGACTACCTGGTCAAGGGCCAGGTCGACGGCGTGGGCCTGGCCCGCAGCATCCGGTACGCGGTCGGCCGCAAGCGGGTCGAGGAGACCCAGCGCCAACTGCGCGACGAGCAACTGCTGGCGGCCGAGAAGACGCGCCTGGAACGCGGCCTGCTGCCGTCGCCGATCATCCACGGCGAGGACATCGGCTGGGAGGTCAGCTACCGCCCGGGCGGCAGCCGGATGCTGCTGGGCGGCGACTTCTACGACGCCGTGCGCACCGCCGACGGCACGCTCCAGCTGCTCATCGGCGACGTGTGCGGGCACGGCCCGGACGAGGCCGCGATCGGCGTGTTCCTGCGCATCGCGTGGCGGGCGCTGGTGCTGGCGGGCCAGGAGCCGTCCCGGGTGCTGCGCACGCTGCACGAGATCCTGGAGCACGAGCGCCACCAGCCCGGCCTGTTCACCACGGCGTGCATGGTGACGATCTCGCCGGACCGCCGGTGGGCGCGGGTCTACCTGGCCGGGCACCCCGAGCCGATGCTGCTGGTCGGCGACCGGGTGGTGGAGCTGCCCCGCGACCGGGCGGGCTTGCCGCTCGGCGTGCTGCCGGACAGCACCTGGAGCGGCCTGGACGTGCCGCTGCCGCCGGGGTGGTCGCTGCTGCTCTACACCGACGGCCTGGTCGAGGGCCGGGTGCAGGGCGACACCGAGCGGTTGGGCTCGGAACGGCTGATCGACCTGATCGGCGGGATCACCCGGGCGAAGCCGGACTGGGCGCGCACGCCCAAGACCCTGCTGAACGACCTGATCAGCCGGGTGAAGGAACTCAACGGCGGGGAGTTGGACGACGACATGGCCGTGCTGCTGATCTCGGACCGCGCCTGATGGACCCTCGCACCCGCTGGCCCGCGAGCAGGCTGCTGATCGCGGCCGTGACGGTCCTGATCATCGTGTGCGCGGCCACGGTGGGCAGCCTGGGCGTGGCCCTGGCCGGCCTGTCCGACGCGCGGGCGCGGCTGCTGGACCAGATCCTGCCCGCCCGCAGCCTGGTCCACGACGTGGACACCGCGCTGATCGACCAGGAGTCCGGTGTGCGCGGGTTCGTGCTCACCGCCAACGAGGACTTCCTCACCCCCTACACCGAGGGGAAGGCGGCCGAACAGCGGGACCTGGACTCCGCCCGGCGCCTGCTCGACTCGGAGGGCCCGGACCTCGTGCACGACCTGGACGAGCTGGACCGGCTCGCGGACAACTGGCGGGACAGCTACGCCGAGCCGCTGATCGACGACGTGCGGCGGTCCGGCGTGCCGCAGACGCTGCTGATCGACGCCCAGCGCGGCAAGGAGCTGTTCGACCAGGTCCGGGTCGCGAGCGACGCGCTGGGCACCGAGCTGGACCGGGTGGCGGGCGAGGCGCGCCACGACCTCGACGACGTGGCCCGCCAGCAGTTGTGGCTGCTCATCGGCCTGGGCCTGCTGCTGGTGCTGCTCATCACGGGCGTGGCGGTGCTGCTGTACCGGATCCTGATCGCGCCGCTGCGCGGGCTGGCCGCGGACGTGCGGCAGGTGTCGTCCGGGGACTTCGCGCACCCCGTCGTCGCGAGCGGGCCGCGGGAGACGGTGATGCTGGGCCAGGACGTCGAGACCATGCGGGTGCGCATCCTGTCCGACGTCGAGGACCTGCGGCGGTCGAACTCCGAGCTGGAGCAGTTCGCCTACGTCGCCTCGCACGACCTGCAGGAGCCGTTGCGCAAGGTCGCGAGCTTCTGCCAGCTGCTGGAGCGGCGCTACTCCGGTGAGCTGGACGAGCGCGGCGAGCAGTACCTGAGGTTCGCCGTCGACGGCGCGAAGCGGATGCAGGTGCTGATCAACGACCTGCTGGCGTTCTCCCGGGTGGGCCGCATCACCCGCGAGCAGACCCTCGTGGACTGCGACGAGCTGGTCGCCCAGGTGCTGGACAACTACTCCGAGGTCATCGAGCGGACGCACGCCACGGTCGAGGTGGCGGACCTGCCGACGGTGCGCGGCGAGGCGTCGTTGCTGGGCGGAGTGTTCGGCAACCTGGTCAGCAACGCGCTGAAGTTCCACGGCGAGGAGCCGCCGCACGTCCGCGTCGACGTGGAGCGGACGGGCGAATTCTGGACGTTCACGGTGAGCGACAACGGCATCGGCATCGACACCGAGTACGCTGAGCGGATCTTCGTGATCTTCCAGCGCCTGCACCACAAGGACGACTACCCCGGCACCGGCATCGGGCTGGCCATGTGCAGGAAGATCATCGAGTACCACGGCGGCACGATCTGGCTGGACACCAGCGAGGCGGACGCCGGGACCACGTTCAAGTTCACGCTGCCGGCAGTAGAGGACGACGAGCAATGAGCAACCCGCTGAACGTGATCGACGTCCTGCTGGTGGAAGACGACCCCGGCGACGCGTTGATGACGCAGGAGGCGTTCGAGCACCACAAGATCCGCAACCAGCTGCACGTCGTGCGCGACGGCGTCGAGGCGCTGGAGTTCCTGCGCCGCGAGGGCCAGTACGCGGACGCGCCGCGGCCGGGGCTGATCCTGCTGGACCTGAACCTGCCGAAGATGGACGGCCGGGAGGTGCTGGCCGAGATCAAGGCGGACGAGACGCTGCGGCCCATCCCCGTGGTGGTGCTGACCACGTCGGAGGCGGAGGAGGACATCCTGCGCAGCTACAACCTGCACGCCAACGCCTACGTCACCAAGCCGGTGGACTTCGACCGGTTCATCGAGGTCGTGCGGCAGATCGACGACTTCTTCGTGACCGTGGTGAAGCTGCCCCGCTAGGGCCGGTAGGCCGCGAGGAAGACGCGGACGGCCTCGTCGGCGAACCGGAGCAGCTCGTCCTCCGGGTAGGGCTCCGGGTCGAACATGGCCCGGTTCAGCGGCACGGACAGCGCGAGCCAGGCGAAGTGCTGCGCGGCCAGCAGCGGGTCCGGCGCGTTCAGCCTGCCCTGCTCGGCGAGGCGGGCGAACTGCTCGGCGAGGCGCTGGTGGCCGCGCTGCGGCCCCGAGGCGTACCAGGTGCGGGCCAGGTCGGGGAACCGGTCGGCCTCGCCGATGACGACCTGCCGCAGCCGGACCAGGTGCGGCTGGGTGACGACGGTGACCAGCTTGCGGGCGATCTCCCGCAGGTCGCCCACCAGGTCGGCGGTCTCGGCCAGCCCCTCGACCACGGCGTCGGACCGCTGCTCGGCCGCGCGGATGTCGGCGGTGATCGTCTCGGTGAACAGCCGCTGCTTGTCCGCGAAGTGCTTGTAGACGGTCTGCTTGGAGACCTCGGCGAGCGCGGCGACCTCGTCCATGCTCGCGCCGACGTAGCCGTGCCGCAGGAACACCGTGCGCGCCGCGTCCAGGATGGCCCGGCGCTTGCGGGCGGATCGTCCCTCTTCCACGCCGGTCACGGTACTGGACCGTCCAGTACCCACGCGAGTACCGTACCGTCCAGTTCCCGAGTTGGAGGAGTCGTCATGGGCACGGTGACCTCGAAGGACGGCACGACGATCGGGTTCTCGCGGTCCGGCGGGGGTCCGGCGGTGGTGCTGGTCGACGCCGCGTGCTGCTTCCGGGGCGGCGGCCCGATGCCCGCGGTCGCGGAGGCGCTGACCGGGTTCACCGCCTACACCTACGACCGGCGTGGCCGCGGTGAGAGCACGGACACCGCGCCGTACGCGATCGAGCGCGAGGTGGAGGACCTGGCGGCGGTCGTGGAGGCGGCCGGCGGCTCGGCGTTCGTCCACGGCTTCTCGTCGGGCGCGGTGCTGGCCCTGCACGCGGCGGCGGCCGGGGTGCCGATCCGGGCGCTGACGCTGCTGGAGCCGCCGCTGTCGTTCGAGGAGCCGACCGGGCCGGACCCGCGGGACGAGATCGAGGCCCTGGTGGCGGCCGGTCGGCGTGGTGACGCGGTGATCCGGTTCCAGGTGGCGTGCGGCGTCCCGGAGGAGTTCACCGCCGGGATGCGGCAGTCGCCGGGCTGGCCGGCACTGGAGGCGATGGCCCACACCACCGCCTACGACCTGACCATCACCCGCACCGTGCCGGACCTGGCGTCGGTCACCGCGCCGGCGCTCGTGCTGGACAGCGAGGGCAGCGACGGGCGTCTGCGCGGGTGGGCCGACGGCGTGGCCGAACGCCTGCCGAACGCCGGGCGTCGGACGCTGGCGGGCGGCTGGCACGGCGTCGCGCCGGACGTGCTCGCGCCCGTGCTGGCCGAGCACTTCGGCCGATCGGCGCACGCCGGCTGACCGCGGCACCCCCGCCGACCCGAGCACGCCGGCCGATCGCCACACCCCCGGCCGACCCGAGCACCCCCGCCGACCACAGCACACCGCCAAGCGCAGCACCCCGGCCGACCCGAGCACTCCAGCCGACCGCAGCACCCCGGCCGGCCGCAGCCCGTCAGCCGATCGAGTACCGCACCACGCCGTCGTCCCGCTCGGCGGCCAGCAGGCCGCGGTGGACCAGCACGTCGAGGTGCGCGGCCGTCTCCCCGGTCGCCAGCACCTGGTTGAACAGGTCGAGGTCGTCGAACTTCCGGGCGCGCCGGGTCCAGCCGAGCTTGCGCGCGGTCTCGAAGGCGGTGCCGGTGCCCGCGCGCACGGCCTCCAGCGTGGCCGCCAGGCGGTCTTCGTGGTGGGCGAGCAGCTCGTCCACCCTGGCGTGGCTGGACTCCGTCACGGGCCCGTGGGCGGGCAGCAAGCGCAGGTCCGGGAACTCGCGGACCAGGCGCAGCGAGTCCAGGTAGTCGCCGAGCGGCAGCGCGGGCCGGGCGGGCTCGAAGCCGATCGACGGGGTGATGTGCGGCAGCACGTGGTCGCCCGAGAACAGCAGCGACGAGTCGACGTCCAGGAACACCACGTGGCCGCGGGTGTGGCCGGGCGTCGGCAGGACGCGCAGCACCCGCTTGTCGAGCGCCAGGTCGGCGTCGTGGAGCCACTCGTCGGGCTCCTCGTAGTCGCGCAGCTCGTCCTCGCCGACCGACGCGACCACCGCGCGCCACTGCTCGGCCAGGTGCGGCGCGCCCCACGTGACGAGGTCGCGGTGCCCGTCCCGGGCCCGGCCGATGACCTTCGCCAGCGACGGCTGCTCCCCCGCGCCGAGCGCGATCCTCGTGCCGAACCGGCGGCGCAGGGCCACGGCCATCGTGTAGTGGTCGCGGTGGACGTGGGTGACCAGGAAGCGGCGGACGTCCTCGAAACCGCGCCCGAGCGCGCCCAGGGCCGATTCCAGCGCCGTCTCACCGGCGTCGAGGGCCCACCCGGAGTCGATCAGGACGAGGCCGTCGCCGTCCTCGATCGCGTAGACGTTGACGGTGTGCAGCCCGTCGTTGGGCAGGGGCAGCGGTATCCGGTGCACACCGGGCGCGACCTCGAAGACTCCGGGTTCGGTCCACTCCATCCCCGGATCCTACTTGCCGGTAACCTCGGCCTGGCTCGCCCGTGCCGCGCCCGCCGGCTCACGCCGTGCCGCCGCCTTCACCACGAACGGGACCACGACGAGCGTGAGCAGCGCCAACGCCGGGTACGCCCAGCCGATCGCGGACAGGTAGCCGGGCCTCGGGATCGTCCAGATCGTGGGCTGCCGGTCGAGCTGGAAGGCGATCACGTCCAGGAACATCACCGGGCACCACAGCACCAGCAGCACGCCCTTGGCCCACCGGGCGATCCGGCTGTGCACCAGCCAGACCAGCAGCGGCGCGATCCACACCCAGTGGTGGTCCCACGAGATCGGCGACACCAGCAGCCCGAGGACCTGCACGACCAGCACGCCGATCAGCACGTCGCCCGCCCGCACCGCGGCACGCAGCGCGAAGCCCGCGAGCACGGCCGACACCAGCACCGCGACCAGCCACGGCCACGTCATCCCGACGTCGTGACCGAGGGTCCGCGACAGCGCGCCGCGCAACGACTGGTTGTGCGCGGTGCCGATCGGGCCGACCCGGTCGGCCGCGCCGAGCAGCTCGAACCAGTAGCGCTTCGCCTGCGCCGGGTCCGCCAGGAAGCCGAGGCCGACGCTCACCGCGAACGCGACGACCGACCACGCCGCCGCCGCGAACCTGCGCGTGGCCAGGTAGTACAGCCCGGAGATGGCGGGCACGAGCTTCACGCCCGCCGCGAACCCGACCCCGGCGCCCGCGAGCCGTGCGTCCCGGGCCGCCATGGCGCCGAGCACCACCCCCGCCAGCAGCAGGTTGACCTGCCCGAAGTCGAACGTGTGCACGACCGGTTGGAGCCACAGCAGCACGGCGGTCCACAGCAGCGCCCGACGACGCCACAGCGCCGCGTCCGCCGTCCAGCCCTCGCCCGCGACCAGCCGCAGCGCCACCCGCACCATCCAGTACAGGCACAGCCCGGACAACAGCCGCAGCACCCACTGGGCGGCGACCCACGGCAGCCACGTCATCGGCAGGAACACCAGCGCGCCGAACGGCGGGTAGGTGAACGGCAGCGGGAAGTCGGGCGGCGAGTTCGGCGAGAAGACGTCGTAGAGGTCGCCGGAGAGCACGTGCGGCGCGAGCGCCCAGTACACGTACAGGTCGATCGTCTCGTTGCCGAACCCGGTGACGATGGTCCAGGTGCGGCCGAGCGCGGACGCCACCAGCAGCACCGGCGCGGCGGCCAGCAGCCACCGCTCCGCGTTCACCGGCACGACCCGCGCGGACGACGGTTCAGCTGACACTGGGTTCGACCTTCGACGTCGTGGTGAGCGGCGTGGCGTCGACCGGCTCGCGGGTGCGCAGCCCCATCGGCATCACGGCGAGGGTGAGCAGCCCGAGCAGCGGGTAGCACCAGCCGAGCGCGGCCAGCGGCCACGGCCGGGGGATCTCCCAGATCGTCGGCTGCTGGTCGATCAGGAAGGTGATCAGGTCCGCGCCCGTCACCACGACCCACGCGGCGGCGACCGCCAGCACCGGCCACGCGCGGTGGGCGCCGTAGACGGCCCAGAGCACCAGCGGGATCACCCACACCCAGTGGTGGCTCCACGAGATCGGCGAGAGCAGCAGCCCGAACAGCTGCACCGCGACCACGGTCGCCAGGGTGTCCCCCGCGCGCACGGCGGCACGCAGCGCGAACCCCGTCAGCACGGCCGACACCAGCACCGCGAGCAGCCACGGCCAGCTCATGCCCACGTCGTGGCCGAGGCTGCGCGACAACGCGCCCCGCAGCGACTGGTTGATCGCCGACCCGACGGGGCCGACCCGGTCCGCCGCGCCGAGCAGCTCGAACCAGTAGCGCCACGAGTCGGACGCCGAGACGGCGAAGCCGACGGCCACGGTGAACGCGAAGCCGACCGCCGTCCACAGCGCGGCCTTGAACCGGCGCGTCACCAGGAAGTACAGCACCGAGACGGCCGGGGTGAGCTTCAACCCGGCCGCGACCCCGACGCCGACGCCCGCGACCAGGTGACGGGTCGCGACCACGGCGGCGAACGTGCCGGCGATCAGCACCAGGTTGATCTGCCCGAAGTCGAGCGTCTTGCGCACCGGCTCGCACCACAGCGCCAGGGCCGTCCACAACGCCGCCCGACGCGACCAGGTGGCGTCGAACCGCTGCCCCGACCGCGCCGCGACCAGCGCCAACGCCGTCCGCACCAGCCACCACAGGCACACCAGCGACAGCGCCTGCCACACGATCCGCGCGGCCACCCACGGCAGCCAGGACAGCGGGAGGAACACCACGGCCGCGAACGGCGGGTAGGTGAACGGCAGCGGGAAGTCCGCCGTGAACGGCATGTCGATCGTGTAGAGCTGGTCGGTCAGCAGGTTCGGCGCGAGGCTCCAGTAGACCTTGAGGTCGATCATGCCCCAGCCGCTCGGCGCACCCAGCCGCCAGAAGTACCAGCCCAGCGACAGGCACAGCACCAGCGGGGCGAACCTCAGCGCCCGCTGTTCGAACCGCTCAACCACCCGTGCTCCCGCGCTGCTTCCCGGACGCGTCCTGATCGCCCGCCACGTCGTCGTCCTCGGCCACCGGCGCCGCCTCCACCTCGGGCGGGGCCTGCTCGACCACGCGGCCCTGCTGCTCCGCGTCGTCCGCCCGCGCCTTCAGCTCCAGCAGCAGCGACCACACGGGCCTGCGGCCCAGGAGCGACCGGCCCACCCACACGCCGATCAGGACGGTGACGGCGAAGTAGGACCACCAGATGACGGGGTTCGCCGAACCATAGTGCCACCGGGCGACGATGGTGCCGTCGGGGAGCGTGACGAGGACCATCCAGACGGAGAACCCGGCCGCGACGGCGAGCCACCGGTCCTTCCAGGCGAACGCGGCGGCGATCGCCAGGACCCAGGTGAAGTACCACGGGAGCACGGACGGCGCGAGCACGGACGCGGCGAGCAGGGCGATCGCGGCGCGCCGCACGGCGTCCACGCCGCCCGCGCGGGCGAGCCACCACTGGCGGACCAGCACGACGGCGAGCACGTACACGCCCGCCGACCGGAAGAACCCGAGGAAGCCCTCGTAGGTGGCGCCCGGGAAGTGCCGCCCGATCGAGTGGTACAGCAGCTCGGCGGCGGCGCAGGGCAGCGACATCCAGGTCAGCAGCGGCGTCTGGCTCTGCAGCACGTGGATCCAGCCGAGGTCGACCCCGGCGACGATCGTGGACAGCGCGAAGACGCCCGCGAACGTGATGCCGCCCACCGCGCACGACTGGAGGAACCGCTGCCGCGCCGGGCCGGACAGCCGCGCCACCCACACCCACACCAGGAACGGCACGACCAGGATCGCGGTCGCCTTCACCGCGGTGGCCAGGGCGATCACCGCGATGCCGCGCACGTGCTTGCGGTCCAGCACCATCAGCACGCCGGCCGCCATCAGGCCGACCATCAGGATGTCGTTGTGCGCGCCGCCGATGCCGACGGCGATCACGAACGGGTTCGCCACCGTGAGCCACAGCGCCGTCGACGTGCGCCCGCCCAGGTGCCGCGCCAGCCCGGGCGTCGCCCAGGCGAGCAGCAGGAGCCCGCCCAGCACGGCGATCCGCATGAGGATGGCGCCGATGATCACGTTGTCGCCGGTGATCGCGACCGTGGACTTGGCCACCAGCAGGAACAGCGGCCCGTACGGCGACGGCGTGTCCTGCCACAGCGACGCCACGTTCCCGCCCAGCGGCAGGGGCAGCGCGGACGCGCCGGTCGTGTAGGGGTCGTACCCGTTGAGCGCGACCGCGCCCTGCGCCAGGTAGCTGTAGACGTCCCGGCTGTACAGCGGCGGCGCGATGAGCAGCGGCGCGGTCCACGCGGCGGCGGCCAGCACCACGCCGCGCCCGCCGACCTCGCCGGCCCGCACCATCCGGCCGAGCCGGACCCAGGAGTACACCAGCAGGGCCACGCCGACGAACACCACGGCGGTGGCGAGTTCGCGGCCGTGGCCGTACCGCACCGCGTTGAGGATCGTGCCGCTCAGCAGGGGGTCGCGCCGCAGCACCGCGCCCGCGCCGATGCCGCCGATCGTGATCAGCAGGCCGCCGAGCGCGCCGAGGCGCAGCACCGGGGGCGGAACCTGCCGGAGGACCGTCCCCCACGTGCCGGCCTTGCGAGCCGGGCCGTCCGTACGTGCGCCACTTCCGCTCACCTCGGCGGTCACAGCCAGGCCCACCTCATCGGTCTCGTGTTCGGTCCTCTACCGCGTCGACCGCGTCTGTTGCCGACGACATCACCATCATGGCGGGGATCAAGGACGAATGAGGCCACGATCAGTAATGTTGACACGATCAGCTACCACTGTTGACCAAAAGCCGCCTACTTAGCCGTGTTGTTACCCCGCTTTGTGATGATTCACACGGAGGAGCAACCTCGGTGGGGTATGCGCTGGTGGGCCGGGTCGCGTCACCCCGTCGCGAGCTCGGGGTGCTTCTCCAGGTAGCCGCGCACGAACGGGCACTGGGCGACGACGGTCAGGCCCTTGGCGCGCGCGTCCTCCAGCGCGTGCCGTACCAGCGCGCTGCCGAGGCCCTTGCCCTCGATCGCGACCTCGGTGTGGGTGAACGTGATCACGCCGTCCGCCGAGGTGTACTCGGCGACGCCGCCCAGTTCGCCGTCCAGGCGGACCTCGTAGCGGGACTGCTCGGGGTTGTCGGACACGGACGCTGCGGTCACCGGTGCTCCTCCGCGCTCGGGCTTGGCAGGTGCCACCGTAGCGGCAGCGTGCAAGATTGTCGGATGGACGTGTATCTGCTGATCCTGGGCGATCACCTGCCCAACCCGCGCACGGGTCGGGAGGTCTCCGAGTGCGACCGGCTGCGCGCGATGATCGAGCAGGCCGTCGTGGCGGAGGAAGCCGGGTTCGCCGGGGTGGCCATCGGCGAGCACCACTTCACCCGGTACATCGTGTCGGCCCCCGAGCTGCTGCTGGCCACGATCGCCGAGCGCACGTCGACGTTGCGGCTGTCCACCGGTGTGACGTTGCTCGCGCACCACGACCCGGTCCGGGTGGCGGAGAACCTGGCCACTTTGGACGTGCTGTCGCGGGGTCGGGCCGAGCTGATCGTGGCGCGGGGTGTGTCGCAGCGCACCGACGCGGCGTTCGGCGTGCAGGACGACCTGCGGGCGCGGTTCGACGAGAACCTGCGGCTGCTGCTGCGGCTGCTGGAGGAGAAGCACGTCACGTGGGAGGGCAAGTACCGCAGTCCGCTGGTGGACGTCACGACGACGCCGCGGCCGGTGCAGCAGCCCAGGCCGCTGGTGTGGATCGGCAGCGCGTCGGCGGTATCGGCGGACCTGGCGGTGGAGCTGGGGCTGCCGCTGATGCTGCCGAGCACGTTGCGCGACCCGAGCACGCACCGGCCGGTGGTGGAGCGTTATCGGGCGGCGATGGGCGGGCGCGGACGGGTGGCGTTGCCGAGTCACGTGTTCGTGGCGCCGACGGCGGCGCAGGCCCGTGACACCTGGCGCCCGCACCTGGCCGCGTACGCGGAGTTCGCCGACCCGTGGCGAGGTGACGGCGAGGTGGACGTGGACGTGCTGATGGAGGGCGCGGCGGTGTGCGGCGACCCGGCGGAGGTGACGGAGCGGCTGAACCGGTTGACCGAGCTGCTGTGCCTGGACGCGCAGCTGGTCATGGTGGACATAGGGGGTCTGCCGCACCAGGCCGTGCTCGACGCGATCCGCCTGTTCGGGCGGGAGGTCCTGCCGAACCTGACCCCCGCGTCGTCCCGGGTGACGGACCCGCCGCGGGCGTCCTGAGCGTTGAATTCGGGTGTTCCGAACGTAGGACACACGCGTTGCGAACGTAGGACACGCGCGGTCTGGATGTAGGACACACGCGTTCTGGATGTAGGACTCGCGGGTTTTGGGTAGTCCGGTGGGGAAGGAGGTCGACATGGTCCAGCCTCAACCGCCCGAACCGCGGCCCGTGCCGGTGCCCAAGCCGGTACCCCAGCCCCCTCGGGAGCCGACGCCCGCCACCGAGCCGCCGATCCCTCCCACGCCCGAGCCACCCCCGCCGAACAGGCCCGCGCCGAACGAGACGCCGCCCACGGGGTGACGACGGGTTGACGAGCAGCAGTGGCCGCGTCCGCCGGGAGGAGCGAGTGCTCCCGGCGGACGCGGCGTGCGCCGCCGATCCCTACGTGCGCACGACGACCAGGCGCCGGGTGGCGCGGGTCAGGGCGACGTACCGCTCGGCAGGCGTCATCCGCTCGGGGTCGACCACGACGACCGTGTCGAACTCCAGCCCCTTGGCCGCACGCGGGGTGAGCGGGCCGGTCGGGCTGATCACCGCGAACGTGCCGGTGGCCGGGCGGAACGACTCCGGGTCGGCGCCGGTGACCTCCAGCGGCGGCTCGCCGTGTCGCACGGACGTCGGCGGGACGGCGGTGGGGTCAACCTCGGCCAGCGCGCGGGCGGCGTAGGCCATGATCTCGGCGGGGGTGCGGTAGTTGACCGTGAGCCCGCGGTACTGCCAGCGGTCGCCCGCCAGCGGGGCCAGCACCGTCCCCCAGTCGCGCGCGCCCGCCTCGGACTGGCGCTGGGCCAGGTCGCCGACGATGGTCATGGACCGGTTCGGCCCGCGCCGGGACAGCAGCCGCCAGTCCATCCCGGACAGCTCCTGCGCCTCGTCCACCACGATGTGGCCGTAGGTCCACTCGCGGTCGACGACGGCGCGTTCGGCCAGGTCCCGGTGGTCGACGGGGGTGTGGCGGTCGGCCAGCCACTCGGCGTGGACGAGGTCCACGGCCCGCAGGTCCTCTTCGTACATCGCCGCGTCGCTGTCGATGACGTGCAGCACGCCCCGGGCGTACTCGACGGCCTGCCTGCGCTCCTCGGCCGCGCGGCGTTCGGCCTCGCCGTCGGAGCCGAGCAGCTCGGCGGCCTCGTCCAGCAGCGGCACGTCGGAGACCGTCCACGCGCGCGGGTCGTCGCGGCGCAGTTCCGGGTGGCCGAGGGCGACGCAGCGGCCGGCGTAGTAGTCGGCCAGCAGGACCTCGGGCGTGAGGACCGGCCACAGCAGGTCGACCGCCCGGCGCACGTCGGGGTGGCCGGTGAGCTCGCGGCGCACGTCGGCCGCCAGTTCCGGCCAGTCCTCGCCGATGAGGTCGAGCGCGGGCGCGACCAGGGCGTCCACCAGCGCCCGGTGGAACGCCGGCCGGGCCTCGTTGTGCTTGAGGCCGGCGTCACGCGCCCGTCGCCTGGCCCGGTCGGCGATCTCGGCGGTCAGCGGGACCGTGACGTCCTCCAGCTCGACCGGGATGGGTTCGACGGGCAGTTCCTGCCGGTCCGCGACGGCCTCCACGACCAGGTCCACCGCCGAGAGGCCGCCCTTGAGCGCCTGGAGCTCCGGGGTGTCCTCCCGTTCGGTCCGGACGCCGGGGAACAGCTCGCCCGGCGTGGCGAACACGACGTCGGTCTCGCCCAGCGACGGCAGGACCTCGTCGATGTACCGCATGAACCCGAGGTTCGGGCCGACGACCAGCACGCCTTGCCGGGACAGCCGCTCGCGCTGGGTGTAGAGCAGGTAGGCGACGCGGTGCAGCGCGACGGCCGTCTTGCCGGTGCCCGGCCCGCCTTCGATCACCAGCACGCCCCGGTGCGGCAGGCGGATGATCTCGTCCTGCTCGGCCTGGATCGTGGCCACGATGTCGCGCATGGTGTCCGAGCGGGGCGCGTCCAGCGCGTCGAGCAGCGCTTTCGAGGTGAGCTGGAGTTCGTCGTCGTGGAAGGCGATCAGCCGGGCGCGCCTGGTCCGGAAATGGCGGCGCAGCGTCACCCCTTCCGGGTTGGCCGCGGTCGCGGTGTAGAACGGGCGGGCGGCCGGTGCGCGCCAGTCGGTCAACAACGGCTCGTAGTCGTCCTCGGTGTCGAACAGGCCGATCCGGCCGACGTAGACGCGGCCGTCGGCGGTGTCGATGCGGCCGAAGCACAGGTTCTCGTCGGCCACGTTCAAGCGGCTGACCTGCTCGGACAGCGTCCGCACGGCCACTTCGCGGTGCCAGCGCTGCTCGTCGCCGTCCCGGAGCGCGGCGTCCAGGCCCGCTTGCGCCGCGACCCTCTCCCGCTCCAGCCTGTCGTGCAGGAAAGCGATCCGCTCCTGTTCGGCGGACAATTCCCCGGTGTTCACGCTTGCCCCCTGTGATATACTGGGATCAGCTCCATTCCGCCATTCACGGCGAAACGCAACCTTTATGTTTACCACATTTCCGCGCACGTTTCGCGGCGGCGGCTTCGTGTCGTCCGATCGCGTGAAATGATCGGTGGCGTGGAATCCGACGAGTTGGTGGTGGCCGTCGCACAGCACGCGCCCGTGCCCGGTGACGTCGCGGAGAACGCGCGCCGCGCGGCCCGGGTGGTGGCCGACGCGGAGGCCGCGGACCTGCTGCTGTTCCCCCTGCTGTCGTTGACCGGCTACGACCTGGGCCGGCTCGCCGAGTCGGCGTCCTGGGTGGTCCCGGACGACCCGCGGCTGGACGTCGTGCGGGAGGCGAGCCGGGCCCACGGGGTGACGGCGGTGGTCGGCGCGGCGTGGTCGGGGCCGGACGGCCGCCGGTTGCTGGCGTCGGTGGCGCTGTCCCCGGACGGCTCGGTCGACGTGGTCGGCAAGCACTACCTGAGCCGGGCCGAGCGGGAATTGTTCGAGCCGGCCGAGCCCGCGCCGCCGGTGGGCGTCCGGGGGTGGCGGGTGGCACTGGCCGTGTGCTTCGACGCCGCGGCTCCCGAGCACGCGCTGGAGATGGCGCGGCGGGGCGCGGACGTCTACGCGGTGTCGGCGCTGTACACCGAGGGCCAGGAACGGCGGCTCGACGTGCACCCCGCGGCCCGCGCGATGGACCACCGGATGTACGCGCTGGTGGCCAACCTGGCGGGCGCGGGTCCGGGGTGGCGCTCGTGCGGCGGCAGCGGGGTGTGGCACCCCGATGGGGAGCGGCTGGTCGCCGCGGGCACGGGCTCGCGGGTCGTGACGGCCCGGCTGGAGCGCGCCGAGCTCGACCGGTTGCGCGCGTCCGACGCCGCGGCCGGGTACCGGGGGTAGGCGTGGGCGTCCTGGACGGCAAGGCCGTGATCGTGACCGGCGCGGGTCGCGGGTTGGGCGAGGCGTACGCGCGGCACGCGGCGGCGTCGGGTGCGCGGGTGGTGGTGAACGACGTCGAGCGTGCCGACGACGTCGTGGCCTCGATCGTGGCGGCGGGTGGTGAGGCCGTGGCGCTCACCGGGTCGGTGACCGACCCCTCCGTCGCGTCGGCGCTCGTGGAGCTGTGCACGGCGTCGTTCGGGCGGGTGGACGGCCTGGTGAACAACGCCGGCGTCACGCACTTCGCCCAGCCCTGGGAGGACGAGCCGGACGTGCTGCGGTCCGTGATCGAGGTGAACGTGCTGGGCACGCTGTACTGCGGCACGGCGGCGGCGAAGGTCATGCGGGGCGGGTCGATCGTGAACGTCGTGTCGGGCGCGATGCTGGGCCGGGCCGACGCCGCGGCCTACTCGGCGTCGAAGGGCGCGGTCGCCGCCCTGACCTCGTCGTGGGCCGGCTCCCTGGCCGCCCGCGACGTCCGGGTGAACGCCGTCGCGCCGCTGGCGTGGACCCCGATGATGGACCGCGACCCCCGTGCCGGGCAGATCAGCTCCCGGGACCAGACCCCGGACAGGATGGCGCCGCTGGTGACGTACCTGCTCAGCGACCGCGCCCAGGGCGTGACCGGCCAGTTGGTCCGCTTCCTGCCGGACAAGCTGCACGTGATCTCGCAGCACGCCGTGAAGCGGCCCGTCCTGACCCGCGACTCGTGGGACGTGGACGCGATCGCCGACGCCTTCGACAACGACCTGGTCCCCGAACCGCCGGGCCGCGAGAGGTGGCGCGTCTGACGTGCCCCGAGGCGGTCACCCGAGCGGCCAGCCGGTGTAGGCCTCGGCGAGGTGCGTGGCGGCGGCCGTGCCGGAGGTGACCAGGTCCAGCTCGCCGAGCTGCCGCTTCACGTCGAACGGCGTGCCGGCCGGGTCGGTGTGCAGCATGGACGTCATCCACCACGAGAAGTGCTGCGCCCGCCACACCCGGCGCGCCGCGGTCGGGCCGTAGGCGTCCAGCGGCTCGGTGGCTCCGGTGGCGAAGTGCTCCTCCAGGGCGCGGGCCAGCACGACCACGTCCGCCACCGCGAGGTTGAGGCCCTTCGCGCCAGTGGGCGGCACGACGTGCGCCGCGTCCCCGGCCAGGAACAGCCGGCCGTGCCGCATCGGCTCGCACACGTAGCTGCGCATCGGGATCACGCCCCGGTCGAAGATGCGGCCCTCGGCCAGGCTGAAGCCGTCGCCTGCGACCCGGGCGTTCAGCTCGGCCCAGATCCGGTCGTCGCTCCAGTCCTCGGCGCGCTCGTCCGGGTCGCACTGGAAGTACATCCGCTGCACCCGGGGCGTGCGCGTGCTGATGAGCGCGAACCCGCGTTCGGAGTGGGCGTAGATCAACTCCTTCGCCGACGGCGGCGCCTCGGCCAGGATGCCGAACCACCCGAACGGGTAAGCGCGGAAGTAGTCGGTGCGCGCGTCGTCGGGGATGGCGCGCCTGCTGATGCCCGAGGAGCCGTCGCAGCCGGCGATCACGTCGCACCGCAGCCGCACCGGCGTGCCGTCGGCGTCGGTGAACGCCAGGACCGGCTCGTCGGACGTGATGCCGTGCAGCCGCACGTCGGCCGCCCCGAACCGGAGGTCCGCGCCGCTCGCGAGCCGTGCCTCGATGAGGTCCTTGAGCACCTCGTGCTGCGGGTAGAGCCAGACCGCGCGGCCGGTGAGCCCGGTGAAGTCGATCCGGTGGCCCTCGCCGCCGAACCGCAGCTCGATCCCCTCGTGCCGCGCGCCCTCGGCCGTCACCCGCGCGCCGACGCCCATCGCGGTCAGCAGCTCCACCGTGCCCTGTTCCAGGACGCCGGCGCGGATGGTGCGCTCGATCTCGGCACGACCGCGCGTCTCGACCACCACGGAGTCGATGCCGCGTTCGGCCAGCAGGTGGGACAGCACCAGCCCGGCCGGGCCCGCCCCGATGATTCCGACCCTCGTTCGCATGGGGTCAACCCAAGGGCGGGGCGCGGCCGTTCGCCAGGATCGACTTCCACTGGGTGAAAGTGGCGGCGATTTCGGGGCGGCTGCGCGGTTACGGTCGGTGCCCGGTGTTCGAAGGAGACGGAATGGCGGCCAACCGCGACGCGCCCCGGCGGTCGACGGCCGGGCGGGCGCTGGCGCTGCTCGGCGTGTTCGACGCCGCCCACCCCCGGCTCAAGCTGACCGAGCTGGCGCGGCGCGCGGACCTGCCGCTGGCGACGGTGCACCGGCTGGCCGGCGAGCTGGTGTCGTGGGGCGCGCTGGAGCGTGACGCGGAGGGGTGCTACAGCATCGGGCTGCGGCTGTGGGAGGCGGCGACGCTGGCGCCGGTGGCCGGTCGGCTGCGCGAGATCGCCCTGCCGTTCATGCAGGACCTGTACGGGACGACGCGCGAGAACATCCACCTGGCCGTGCACGACGGGTTCGACGCGCTGTACGTGGAGAAGCTGTCCGGTCACCGGTCGGTGCCCGTGATCTCCCGGATCGGCGCCCGGCTGCCGCTGCACCCGACGGGTGTCGGCAAGGCGCTGCTCGCCCGTGCCGATCGCGAGTTCGTGCGCGGTTACCTGGAACGCCCGCTGGCCCGCTTCACCCGGTACACGATCACCGAGCCCGCACGGCTGGCGCGCGAGCTGCGCGTGACGGCGGAGCGCGGGTACGCGCTGACCAACGAGGAGATGACGCTCGGGTCGTGCTCGGTCGCCGTGCCGATCCCGTCCGCAGGCCCCGAGCCCGCCGGCGCGCTGGGCGTCGTGGTGCGCTCGGTGCGCACGGACCTGCACCGGCTCGTGCCGGAACTGCGTGCGGCGGCGGACGCGATCGCCCGACGGCTGGACGAGGCGTCCGCGCCACGCGGGTCCGGGTGACCTGAGCGTTGAATTCGGGGGTCCTGAACGTAGGACACGCGCGACCTGAACGTAGGACACGCGGGACCTGAACGTAGGACACGCGCGTTCTGAACGTAGGACACGCGGGGACTGAGCGTTCGACACGCGTGGGGGTCAGGGGAGGGGGAGGTGGCGGAGGTCGGATTTGCGGACCTTGCCGGAGCTGGTGCGGGGCAGGTGGGTGACGACGTCGATGTGGCGCGGGACCTTGTACTTGGCCAGCCGGGTGAGCAGGAACGCCCGCAGTTCGTCCCGCGTCGGCCCGCCGCGGTCGGCGTAGCGCACGAACGCCCGGCCGACCTCGCCCCACCTGGGGTCCGGCACGCCGACCACCGCGGCCTCGACCACGTCCGGGTGCTCGACCAGCGCGTTCTCCACCTCGGCCGGGTAGACGTTCTCGCCGCCGGAGATGAACATGTCCTTCAACCGGTCCACCACGTACAGGTGACCCTCGGCGTCGATCCGGCCGACGTCACCGGTGCGGAACCACCCGTCCCGGCCGAACGCGGCGGCCGTCGCGGCGGGGTCGCGCCAGTAGCCGGGGCTGACGTTCGGGCCGCGCACCAGCACCTCCCCCGGCTCGTCCACCCCCGCGTCCGCGCCGTCGTCACGCACCACCCGGACGTCGCCGAAGAACACCGGCACCCCCGCCGACCCGGCCTTGCGGACGCTCTCCCCCGCCTCCAGGGCCGTCGCGCCGGGCGCGGTCTCGGTGAGGCCGTAGCCCTGGCAGAACGTCAGCCCGCGCTCCTGGTAGGCGCGGATCAGCGAATCGGGCACGGCCGCGCCGCCGCACAGCAGGTGCCGCAACGACGACAGGTCGGCGGTCGCCCAACGGGGTGAGGCGGCGAGGTCGGCGTACATCGTGGCGACGCCGAACGTGTAAGTCACCCGTTCCCGCTCGATCAGGTCGTACACCCGGTCGACGTCCCACGAGGACGTGATCACCGCCGTGCCGCCCTTGATGAACGTGGGCAGCAACGTCTGGGAGAGCGCGGCGACGTGGAACAGCGGCGCGGACACCAGGGTCCGCTCGGAGCTCGTGACGTCCATGCCCACCAGCAGGTTGCAGGTGTTCCAGATCAGGTTGGCGTGGGTGAGCACCGCCCCCTTCGGACGGCCGGTCGTGCCGGACGTGTAGAGGACGAGGGCGATGTCGTCCTGGCCGACGGCTTCGTCGATGGGCTCGGCGCGCCCCGCGGCCAGCCACTGCTCGTAGCCCTCGTCCACCGCGACGACCACGCCGGCGAAGCCCGACTCGCGCACGACCTCCGCGCAGTGCGGCGCGTGCAGCAGCACCAGCGGTTCCGAGTCCGCCAGCACGTACGCCACCTCCGGCGCGGTGAGGCGGAAGTTCACCGGCACGAAGATCGCGCCCAGCACGTGCGCGGCGAACATCACCTCCACGAACGACGGGTGGTTGGGCCCGAGGTAGGCGACCCGGTCGCCCGGGCGCACGCCCGCCTCGCGCAGCCGGTGGGCCAGGCGCGTGACGCGGACGGCGAACCCGGCGTAGGTGATGTGTCCGGAGTGGACGATCGCCACCCGGTCCGGCGACATCCGCGCCCGCCGGTAGGGCCAGCTCCCGAGCCCCGAGTTGCGCACCGCGGTCCTCCTGTCAGGGAACGGGAACCGGCTGGAGGTCACGCGTGCCGGTCTCCTTCAACGCCAGCACGCACACGACGGTGAGCAGGCAGAACCCGGCGATGGCGGCCGAGATCAGGACCAGGCCCCCTCCCCCGCTCGCCCGCTGGATCCCGGCGAACAGCACCGGCGCGAGCCCCGCGCCCAGCCCGGCGACCTGGTAGCCCAACGACGCGCCGGTGTACCGGTTGCGGGTGCCGAACAGCTCGCTGTACAGCGCCGCGAGCGGCCCGTACATCATCGGGTGGATCACGCCCTGGCCGAGCACCAGCGCGACGGTCAGCAGCACGGTGTCACCGCTGTCCACCAACGGGAACAGCACGAACGCGTACACCGCCATCGCCAGCGCGCCCGCCACCACGACCGGACGCCGGCCGAACCGGTCCGAGGCCGCCGACCAGCCGAGGATGGCGACGACCGCGACCGCGGACGACACCGTGAGCGCGTTCAGCACGGTCTGCCGCGCGTGCCCGACCGCCACGCCGTGCGCCACGACGAACGTGGTCAACGTCGACTGCGCGACGAACGCCGCCAGCCCCACGCCGATGCCCAGCAGCAGCACGCGCCGGTGGTCGCGCAGCACCTCCACCACCGGCACCCGCCGCTTGACGCCCGCCTCGCGCACCGCCTGGAACGCGGGCGTCTCCTCGACCCGGTGCCGCACGAACAGCCCGACACCGAGCAGCACGACGCTGATCAGGAACGGGATGCGCCAGCCCCAGTCCAGGAACGCCCGCTCCCCCACCGCCGCGGCGGTCGCCGTCAGCGCCACCGTCGACAGCACCAGCCCGCACGGCGCGCCGGCGTTGGTGAACCCGGCCCACAGCCCGCGCCTGCGCGTGGCGTGCTCGACGGACATCAGCACCGCCCCGCCCCACTCGCCGCCGACCGCGATGCCCTGCACCACGCGCAGCACCACCAGGCCGACCGGCGCGATCCAGCCCACCTGGGCGTAGGTCGGGAGCAGGCCGATGAGCGAGCTCGCCACGCCCATCAGCGCCATGGTCAGCACGAGCATCCTCTTGCGCCCCAGCAGGTCGCCGAAGTGCCCGAACAGGAGCCCGCCCAGCGGACGGGCCAGGTAGCCGGTGGCGAACGTGCCGAAGCTCGCGATGGTGGCCACGAGCGGGTCGAGGGAGGAGAAGAAGACCTTGTTGAACACCACGGCGGACGCGGTGGCGTAGAGCAGGAAGTCGTAGTACTCGATCACGCTGCCGAGGAAGCTCGACGCGACGGCGCGGCGAAGTGCGGCGTTCGGCATGGCGGCCGTCCTCAGCTGTAGTGCCGGTACACGGCGCGCGCGACGCACGCCGGCTTGTCCGAGCCGTCGATCTCGACGGTGAAGTCCAGCACCAGCGCGACGCCGTCACCCGCGACCTCGTCCGCCGACACCACGCGACCGGTCAGCCTGATCTTGTCGCCGACGCGCACCGGGCTGGGGAAGCGCACCTTCTCCAGGCCGTAGTTCACGCTCATCCGCACGCCGTCGACGGCCAGCAGCTCCCCGAACATCGGGATGATCAGCGCCAACGTGAGGTAGCCGTGCGCGATGGTCGTGCCGAACGGCCCGGCGGCGGCCCGCGCGGGGTCGACGTGGATCCACTGGTGGTCGTCGGTGGCGTCGGCGAAGGTGTCGACGCGGTCCTGGGTGATCTCGCGCCACGCGGTGTGCCCGAGGTCCTGCCCGGCCAGCGCGAGCAGTGCCGCCGGGCCGTTCACGGTGGTGGTCATGTGCGCTCCGGGTCCGTCGTGCCGAGGCCGAGCAGCCTGGCGGCGTTGTGCTTGAGGATCTTGGGCCGGACGGCGGGCTTGATCTCCAGCGCGTCGAAGTCGGCCAGCCAGCGGTCCGGGGTGATCAGCGGGTAATCCGAGCCGAACAGGACCTTGTCCTGCAGCAGGGAGTTCGCGTAGCGGACGAGCTGCGGCGGGAAGTACTTGGGCGACCACCCGGACAGGTCGATGTGCACGTGCGGCTTGTGCGTGGCCACCGCCAGCGCCTCGTCCTGCCACGGGAACGACGGGTGCGCGAGGATGATCCGCAGCTCGGGGAAGTCCACCGCCACGTCGTCCACCAGCATCGGGTCGGAGTACTTCAGGCGGATGCCGCCACCGCCGGGCACGCCCGCGCCGATCCCGGTCTGCCCGGTGTGGAACAGCGCGGGCACGCCGAGTTCCTCGATCACCTCGTACAGCGGGTACGCCACCGGGTCGTTCGGCGCGAAGCCCTGGAGGCTGGGGTGGAACTTGAAGCCGCGCACGCCGTGCCGCTCCACCAGCCGGCGCGCCTCCCGTGCGCCCGCGCGCCCCCGCCACGGGTCCACGCTCGCGAACGGGATCAGCACGTCGGGGTGCTCGGCGCAGTTCTCGGCGACCTCTTCGTTCGGGATGCGCGGGTGGCCGGTGGCGTGCTCGGCGTCGACGGTGAAGACGACCGCCGCCATCCGCCGGTCCCGGTAGTGCGCCGCCAGCTCGTCGATGGTCGGCCGGCGGTGGCCGTGCGCCCGGAAGTACTCCTCGGAGGCCGCCAGCAGCTCGGGGCTCAACGACGGGTGGCCGTCCCGCGACACCTCGGCGTGGGTGTGGACGTCGATGGCCACGAGGTCGTCCAGCGCGAGGTCCACGTCAGGCCGCCGGCGGGTTCGGCGCGGGGATGCCGTAGGTCTCCGGCTCGGCGCCGACGCCGGTGTCCCACGACTCGGCGATGGCCCGCGCGGTCCAGCCGCCGTCGGCGAACGCCACCGCCTTCTCGCTCGGGTGCGACCACAGGGCCAGCCGGTCGCCGCCGATGCCGATGGCCTGGCCGGTGACGTGCCGCGCCGCGTCGGAGGCCAGGAAGACGACCAGCGACGCGGCGTCCTCGACCGTGCCCAGGCCCTCGTCGCGGCGCAGCCAGTCCGGCAACGGCGCGCCGGTGCGCTCGGCCTCCTCGATGGCGGGCGCGAACGCCGGGATGGTCCGGGTCATCGCGGTCGCCGCGACCGGCACCACGGCGTTGACGGTGATGTCCGCGCGGGCCAGTTCCAACGCCCAGGTGCGGGCCATGGCCACGATGCCCGCCTTGGCCGCGGCGTAGTTCGCCTGCCCGAAGTTGCCGCGCTGGCCGGCGGGTGACGAGACCAGCACGAGGCGACCGCCCCGGCCCTGCTCCCGCATCCGGACCGCCGCCGCGCGGGCGCAGGTGAACGTGCCGCGCAGGTGCACGTCGACCACCGCGTCGAAATCGTCGTCGGACATCTTCCACAGCACCCGGTCGCGCAGCACGCCCGCGTTCGCGACCAGCACGTCCAGCCCGCCGAACGCCTCGACGGCGGTCGTGACCAGCAGGTCCGCGGTCGGGGTCGGCCCGACCGGCGCGACCACCTCGACCGCCTGCCCGCCGTCGGCCTCGATCGCCTTCACGACCGAGCCCGCGGCCTCGGCGTCCACGTCGTTGACCACGACCGCCGCACCCGCCCGCGCCAGCGCTTCCGCGTACGCCCGACCCAGTCCCCGGCCGGCGCCGGTGACCACCGCGACCTTCCCCCGCACGTCCATGACGGCGAACATACGGCAGTTTCGTGACGACAGTCCAGACTCTGCCCAAGATCCGTCGCGGCCACGGCTCACCCGGGTACGGCCCTCTTCGGCTTGTGCCGCACCAGCACGATCCCGGCGAGGGACGTGACCGCGCCGACGTAGACCGGCCAGCCGATCGGCTCGTCCAGCACCACGGCGCCGAGCAGCACCGAGACCACCGGGAACAGGTACGTGACCGTGGAGGCGACCGCGGGCCCGTCGTGCGCGATCAGCTGGAAGTTGAGGACGTACGCCAAGCCGGTGCACACCACGCCGAGGACCACCAGGCAGAGCAGCGAGTCGAGCCGGAAGACGACCGGTTGCAGACCCGCGAACGGCATCGCGACCAGCAGCAACGCCGACGCGGCGGTGAGCTGGGCGGCGGCGAGGACCAGCGGCGGGTGCCCCCGTCCGGTGAGGAACCTGCCCATGTAGGCGAAGCTCGCGCCGAGGCTGACCGTGCCGACGACGAAGGCCACCACCCCGTTCGCGCCGCCCGACGCGGAGTTCCACGGCGCGGCGACCAGCGCCGTGCCGGCCATCCCCAGCACGATGCCCGCCACCGCCGTCGCACCCGGCCTCCGGTCCCGGGACAGCAGGAACGCCGCGACGATCGTCCACAGCGGCGTGGTCGAGTTGACCACCCCGGCGACGCTGGACGCGCCGTCGCGCTCACCCCAGGCGAACAGCACCCACGGCACGGCGTTGCCGAGCAGCGCCGCGACGGTGAGGTGGCCCCACACCGCGAACCCCACGGGCAGCCGCAGGCCTCGACGGCGCACGAACGGCAGCAGCACCACCGCGCCGAGCACCAGCCGCGTGAACACCATCTGCACCGGCGACACCGCGTACCCGGCGACCTTGATGACCAGGAACACCGAGCCCCAGATGAGGCCGAGCGCTCCCAGTCGCAGCAGGCCGGCCGTCGAGAACCCTGCGGACGCGTGCGATCTCGTGACCATGATCGGAGTCTCGCCTCGCGCGCCCGCCCGGACCAGCGAGACTTCGCGTGGTCGACCGTGCAGGAAACCTGAACGGTCAGCCGGGCGCGCCGCCCTTGGCCTCGGCCGCCGCCCGCAGGGCGCCCAGCACGGCCTTGAGGTGCGGCAGCTCCTCGCCGCCCCGGCGCACGGCGGCGAACAGGTGGCGGGTGGGGTGTTCGGCGTCGAGCGCCCTGATCACCACGTCGTCCCGTGCGCCGACGTGGACCAGGCGCGGCACCAGCGCCAGCCCGAGGCCGAGGCCCACAGCGCCGAGCGTCGCCTCCCAGTCGTCGATGTGGTGCGCGATCTCGGGCGTGAACCCGGCCGCGACGCAGGCGGCCAGCGAGACGTCCCGGCAGCTGTCGGTGTCGGAGAAGATCCACCGCTCCCCCGCGAGGTCCGCCAGCCGCACCTCGGGGGCGTGCGCCAGCGGGTGCCGCCGGGGCAGGGCGAGGTCGAACCGCTCGGCCAGCAGCGCGACGCGGTGGAACCGGCGGTCGGCGCTCGACGGGCCGTCCTGGGACTCCAGGGCGAGCGCCACGTCCACGTCGCCGCGGGCCAGCCGGTCGAACGAGCGCGGCGGGTCCGACTCGACCAGGCGCACGGCGATGTCCGGGTGGCTGCTGCGCAGCAGGCGCAGCGCGGGCAGCACGATCCCGGACAGCGTCGCGGCGAAACCCGCGACCCGGACGTCCGCGACGAACCCGGCGGTGTGCGCGGCCAGGTCCGCCCGCACCAGTTCGAGCCGGGCGAAGAGGTCGTCGGCGTGGCGGAGCAGCACCCGGGCCGCGTCGGTGAGCCGCACCCGGCGGCCGACCGGCTCGACCAGCCGGACCCCGGTCTCCTTGCCCAGCGCGACGAGCTGCTGCGACACGGCCGACGGCGTGAGGTGCATCGCCTGCGCCACCGCCGCGACCGTGCCGCGCTCGTCCAGCTCCCGCAGCACCCTCAGCTTGCGCACGTCCAACTCGGCCACGAGGTCAGCCTGCCTCACCGGGGGACGCGCCCGGCGGACAGGTCCCGCGTGCTCCCCGGTCGGCGGCGTCGACCGGGGAGCCCGCGGCTCTCAGCACCTCACAGGGCCCGTTCCAGGTGCTCCGACATCAACCGGACGAAGCGGGACGGGTCGGGCAGTTCGCCGCCCTCGGCCAGCAGCGCCATGCCGTGCAGCAGCTCGGCCGACTCGGCCAGCGACCCGTCCTCGCCACCGCGGTCGGCGAACGCCGCGCGCAGCCCGGAGACCAGCGCGTGGTCGGGGTTGAGCTCGAGGATCCGCTTGACCGGCGGCAGTTCCTGCCCCATCGCCCGGTACATCTTCTCCAGGGTCGGGGTGAGGTCGTGGGCGTCGCCGACGACGCACGCGGGCGACGTGGTCAGGCGCGACGACAGCCGCACCTCCTTGACCTTGTCGGCCAGGGTGGTCGACATCCAGCCCAGGAAGTCGGCGAAGTCCTTCTGCCGCTCCTCGGCCCGCGCCTTCTCCTCGTCGGTCTCCAGGTCGACCTGCCCCTTGGCGATCGACTGGAACGTCTTGTCCCGGTACCCCGGCACCGCGTCGACCCACATCTCGTCGATCGGGTCGGTGAGGATCAGCACCTCGAAGCCCTTGGCCCGCAGCGCTTCCAGGTGCGGCGAGTTCTCCACGGTGGCCCGCGAGTCGCCGGTCATGTAGTAGATGTGCTGCTGGTCGTCCTTCATCCGCTCGACGTACCGCGCGAGCGTGGTCGGCTTCTCGGCGTCGGCGGTGGAGGCGAACGAGGCGATGTCGAGGATGGCGTCGCGGTTCTCGGGGTCGCTGAGCAGGCCCTCCTTGACCGCGCCGCCGAACTCGCGCCAGAACGTCTCGTACGACTCCGGCTTGTCGGCCATCAGCCCCTTGACGGTCGAGAGCACCTTCTTCACCAGCCGGCGGCGGACCGACTGGATCTGGCGGTCGTGCTGGAGCAGTTCCCGCGACACGTTCAGCGACAGGTCCTGGGCGTCCACCACGCCCTTGACGAACCGCAGGTACTCCGGCATCAGCTCTTCGCAGTCGTCCATGATGAAGACGCGCTTGACGTAGAGCTGCACGCCCCGCTTGCGCTCGCGCATGAACAGGTCCAGCGGCGCCTGCGACGGGATGAACAACAGCGCCTGGTACTCGAAGACGCCCTCGCCGTGCATGCGGATGGTCTCGAGCGGCTTGTTCCAGTCGTGGCTGACGTGCCGATAGAACTCGGCGTACTCGTCCTCGGTGACCTCCGAGGCGGGCCGCGCCCACAGCGCCTTGCGGGAGTTGATCGTGTCCGGCTCGGCGCCGTCCTCCTTGGCCATCCTGATCGGCCAGGTGATGAAGTCGGCGTACCGCTTCACGATCTCGGTGATCTTCGCCGTCGACGTGTAGTCGGCGAGGTGGTCCTCGGGGTCGGCCGGCTTGAGGTGGAGGGTGACGGCGGTGCCCTGCGGCGCGTCGTCCACGTCCTCGATCGTGTAGGTGCCCTCGCCCTCGGACTCCCACCGGACGCCCTTCTCGGCCCGCGGGTGCCTGGTCACCAGCGTGACCTTGTCGGCGACCATGAACGACGAGTAGAAGCCGATGCCGAACTGGCCGATGAGGTCCTGCGAGGCGGTGGCGTCCTGGGACTCCTTCAGCTTCTGCAGGAACTCGGCCGTGCCGGACTTCGCGATCGTGCCGATGAGCCCGACCACGTCGTCGCGGGTCATGCCGATGCCGTTGTCGCGGATCGTCAGCGTGCGCGCCTCCCGGTCCACCTCGATGGCGACGTGGAGGTCCGAGGTGTCCGCGACCAGGTCCTTGTCGCGGAACGTCTCCAGCCTGAGCTTGTCCAGCGCGTCCGACGCGTTGGACACCAGCTCTCGCAGGAACGTGTCCTTGTTCGAGTAGACCGAGTGGATCATCAGCCGCAGGAGCTGACGCGCCTCCGACTGGAACTCGAGCGTTTCCACGTTCGTCCTTTCTCTTCCGACCTGCCTCGACCCGTCATCGTATCCAGTCGCCGTCCCGGCCGGCGGGACGCCGAAAACCGGTCGATCGGCCGCGCCGCGATCTCTATCGTCCACGCGGAGTCCGGCGGTGGGAGGGGTAATGCGCACGGCCTACCCGCGCACGCCGCACCTGCCCTGGTCGCCCGGCGCGTCGGCGGACGACGTGCGGGTCGCCGACCTGGACGGGCTGCGCGGCCGTGAGGTGGTGGTCACCGAGAAGCTCGACGGGGAGAACACCACCCTCTACGCCGACGGCGTGCACGCGCGGTCGCTCGACTCGGCGCACCACCCGTCCCGGTCGTGGGTCAAGGGGCTCCAGGGCCGGATCGGGTCGCGGCTGCCCGCGGGGTGGCGGATCTGCGGCGAGAACGTCTACGCACGCCACTCGATCGAGTACGCGGAGCTGGAGAGCTGGTTCTACGGGTTCTCGGTGTGGGACGGCGACCGCTGCCTCGACTGGGACCGGACCACGCGGTTCCTGCGCGGGGTCGGCGTGCCCGTGCCCCCGGTGCTGTGGCGCGGGGTGTTCGACGAGCGGGCGTTGCGGCGGCTGCGGGTCGACCCGGTCCGGCAGGAGGGGTTCGTCGTGCGGACCGCCGAGGGGTTCCGGCTCGACGAGTTCGGGCGGCGGGTGGCGAAGTGGGTGCGGGCGCACCACGTGCGGACCGACGCGCACTGGATGACGGCGCCGGTGGTGCCGAACGGGCTCGGGCCCGCCTCGGTGCTGTGGGACCTGCGCTCGGGCGCGCCGGTCGACGTGCCCGCGCTGCTCGGGGCGGTGGGGGTCGAGGGTGACGTGGGGGCCGCCGAGGCGGTGGCGGCGCGGTTGAGCGGGGAGGCCCGGCCGGCGGGCGTGCTGGCGGCGGCGCTGCACCGGGTCCGGCGCGGACGGGTCATGTCGTCGTTGGCGGGCCCGGTCGGGGTGGGTTTGGCGCGGCGCGTCGGCGACCTCGTGGGGCTGCACCGGCTGCTGCACGAGCCGTTCCCGGACGAGGCGCGGCGGGCCGGGCTGCTGCGCTTCTCGACCGCGGTGGACCTCGACGTGCTGCACGCCGTGGCGGACGCGGTCGCGCCCGACCGCGCCGCGCGCGACCACGTGGCCTGGTCCGCCCTGCACGCGGAGGACGTCGGGTCGTTCGACCGGCTGCGCGAGGGCCTGCGCGGGCACCCGGACCGGTGCTGGCCCGAGGCGCGGGACGCGAGCATCCGGGCCGGGCGGGTGCTGGGCGTGGACGAGGCGGTCGCGGCGACGTGGCGGTGGCGGTCCGGCGACTTCCCGCGCCTGGTGCACCTCGTGGGGCTGTCGGGCAGCGGCAAGTCGACGTTCGCCGCCGGGCTGCCCGCGGACGTCCGCGTGTCGCTGGACGACCTGCGCGACGAGGCGGGCGACCGGGCCGACCAGCGGGCCGGCGCCGAGGTGCTGCGGGCCGGGCTCGACCGGCTCGACGCCGCGCTGCGCGCCGGCCGGACCGTGGTGTGGGACGCGACCTCGCTGGTCGAGCAGCAGCGGGCGGTGGTGCACGCGGTCGCGCGGCGGCACGATGCGATGGTGACGCACGCCGTGGTGCTGACCGGCGAACGGGAGGTCGCCCGGCGCAACGGCGCCCGCGCGCACCCCGTGCCGACCGCGGTGCTCGACGCGCAGGCCCGTCGGTTCAGCCCGCCGTACCCGTGGCACGCCCACCGCACCTGGTACGTCGGCGCGAGCGGCGCCGTGGAAGACGACGGGGAGCCGTGATGCGCACCAGCGAGGAGGTCTACCACCAGGTGCGCTGGGACCCGCGGTTCGACCCGGCCCGGTTCGTGCTCGGGGTGCGGCAGCGCGGCGCGCGGACCGAGCGGGTCGCGCTGCCCGCGTTCGCACCGGGCGGCGAGGTGCCGTGGCACCGGGTGGTGTTCGTGGAGGCGGACGGCGAGGTGGTGTGGGACCGGGCCGCCGGGCTCGACCGGGTCGACGAGTCGGGCGCGGGACGGGTGCGCGCGCCACGCCTGCTGCGCGCACCCCTGTTCACCCCGAGCACCCCGCACGCCTGGGACCCGTTGCACGGCTGGACGCCGACCGCCGGTTTCGAGGCGGCCGAGTCGTCCGCGCGGCAGGAGCGGTCCACCACGGTGCTGACGTGGAACGTGCTGTGGGACCGGTACGACGGCGACCGCATCGACACGGCCCGCCGCCGTCCCCTGCTGGTGGGCGAACTCGCCGCGGCCGACGCGGACGTCATCGCGTTGCAGGAGGTCGAACCCGACCTGCTCGCCGTGCTCCTCGCCCAGCCGTGGGTGCGCGCGGCCTACGCGGTCGACGTGGACCCGAGAGGGCCGGACGTCGACCGCACCGGCCTGGTCGTGCTGAGCAGGCTGCCCGTGCTGGAGGCCGCGCGGTTCCCGCTCGGCGCGCACAAGGCCGTGAGCGCGGTCGTGGTCGAGACCGGCGACGGGCCGCTGGTCGTGGCAGCCACCCACCTGACCAGCGACCACACCGCGAACGGCGCGGCCAAGCGGCGCGCGCAGCTCGGCCGCGTCGCGGAGGCGTTCGCGGGGGTGGAGGCGGACGTGGTGCTGGTCGGCGACTTCAACGACGGCAGCCGGCGGACGGCCGCCGCGCTCGGGATGCGGGACGTGTGGCTGGAAGCGCGGGACGACGAGCCGCCCACGTTCGACCCGGTGGCGAACCCGCTGGCCGCGGTGTCCTCGCTGACGGGCCGGCCGGCGCGGCTGGACCGGGTGTTCGCGCGCGGCCGGGTGCGGTGCGCCGGGGCGGAACTGGTGGGTGACCGGCCCGTCGACGGCCTGTTCGCCTCCGACCACTACGGGGTGCTGGCGCGGTTGGCGGCCGTCGTGCCGCCCGCCGGCGTGCTCGACTCGCCGCCGACGCCGCGGACCGCCGTGGTGTGGCTGCCGGGGCCGGGGGACGTCGACCGGCGGCACGTGGCGCTGCTGTCCGGGTTCGTCCCGGAATCCGACTTCGAGCGGGCCGTGGCGCTGCTGTCCGAGGCGGTCGCCGAGGTGCGGCCGGACCCGGCCGATTCCACGCCGTCGGCGGCGCTGCGGGACGTGGTGCGGCGGCTGTTCCCCTCCTGCACCCTTGATCCGCACCTCCCGCTCGACGGGTCGGGTGTGGTGGCCGAGCGGATCGGCGCGGGGTCGGAGCAGGTGGTGGTGCTGTCGCGGCGCGGTGACGGTCCGATGCTCCCCCGCGCGGCGGTCGCGCCGGGCACGGGCGAGGTGCGGTGGTTCGAGGAACCCGCCACCGCGCCGGGACCGTCGCTGGACGCCGTGGCCGACCGCGTCACCCGCGCGTTGTCGGGCGTGCTGGACGTGGTGCACGTCGTCGGCTCGCGGCGGATGGGGTGCGGGCTGCCCGACGCGGACCTGGACCTGGTGGCCGAGGTGGCGGAACCCGCGACGGTGGCCTCACGGGTGGCCGCCGCGCTCCCCGGGTCGGACGTCCGGCCGGTGGTCGGCGCGCGGTCGCCGGGGTTGCGGCTGGTCGTGGCCGGGCTCGGGGTCGACCTCGCGGTGGCCGGTGACGACGGGGCGGCGCTGAGCGCCGTCGGTGACGCGGAGGCGGTGTCGGCGGCGGTCGGCGAGCGGCACGCGGACTTCGCGCGGCTCGCCCGCGAGGTCAAGGCGTGGGCACGGGCGCGTGGCCTGGACTCGGCGCCGTTCGGCGGTGTGCCGGGGGTGGGCTGGGCGGTGCTCGCGGCGCGGACCGTGCGCGAGTGGGACGGCCCGGACCTGCTGTCCGGGTTCTTCGGGGCCTGGGCGGCGTGGGACTGGCGTGACCCGATCGGGTTGGTGACGTCACCCGACCGCACCGGCGCCCCGGTGACGATCACGACGCCGGCCGCGCCCGTCCGCTCGTGCACCGAGCAGGTCGGCCCCGGCTTCCGGGACCTGCTGACGGCCGAGCTGTACCGGGCCTGGGAGATCGTGGAGTCCGGCGCGCCGGGCCTGTCGGCGCCACCCGACGCGCACCGCGCGCACGCCGCGTGGGCGCTGGTCTCGGTGCCGCACCACCTGGTCGGCCCGGTGCGCGGCCGGATACGGGCGTTGCTCGCGGCGTTGGAGGCGGCCGGGGCCGCGGACGTGCGCGCGTGGCCGCGGCCGGTCGAGCGGCGGCCGGACGCGGTGCGGTTCGCGATCGGGTTGGGCCGCCATCCGGCCCCTGCGGGTGTGTTCGCCGATGTGGTTGCCTCGTGGAGGAGCGGGCTGCGCGGTGTCGACGTCGTCCGGGTGGGCAACGGCGACGTGCCGACCTTGCGCTGAGCCCGCGTCGACCGACCAAGGGGGGTTCCGTGGAGTTCCAGGACGTGGTCCGGCGCAGGCGGATGGTGCGGGCGTTCACCGACGAGCCGGTGTCGGACGAGAGCGTGCGGCGGATCATGCGCAACGCGCTGCGCGGCCCGTCGGCCGGGTACTCGCAGGGGCAGGCGTTCCTCGTGCTGCGCGGCGAGGAGACCGCGGCGTTCTACGGGTCGCTGCGGCAGCTGTGGACCCGGGACACCGTCAAGGCGGCGCCGGTGCTCGTGGTCGCGTTCGCGGTGAAGGACGCCTACCTGGACCGCTACGCCGAGCCCGACAAGGGGTGGACCGACCGCCGCGAGGACCGCTGGCCGGTGCCGTTCTGGTACGTCGACACGGGCATGGCCGTGCTGCTGGTCCTGCAGACCGCGGTCGACGAAGGGCTCGGCGCGGTGTACTTCGGCATCGGCGAGGACGACTTCGACGGGGTGCGCGCGACGTTCGGCGTGCCCGCGAGCCACGTGCCGATCGGCGCGATCGCGATCGGGCACGGCGCGGAGGAGGACGTCTCGCCGGGCGCGTCGCCGCGGACCCGCGGGCGCCGGCCGTTCGAGCAGGCCGTGCACTTCGGGCGCTGGTAGCGGGCGGACGCCGACGCGCGGTTCCCGGTGGTGCCGCCGGGAACCGGGCGCGCGGCGCGGTCAGCCGACCTTCTGGCCGTACACCTTGTCGACCTCGATGGTCAGGAGCACGTGCCGGTCCGACACCATGGCCGACCGGTACTCGTCCCAGTCGGGGTGCTCGCCCGCGGCGAGTCGGTAGTACTCCACCAGCGCCTCGACCTCCGGCCCGTTCGGGTCGGTGCCGGGCCCGGTGATCGTCACCGTGCCCTCGGCGGTGGCCCACTGCGCGCCGTCCTCGCTGGTCACCTCCAGCGCGACCCGCGGGTCGCGGCGCAGGTTGGCGAGCTTGGCGGTCCCGGCGCCGGTCGCCACCTTGATGACGCCGGCGTCCTGGTCGTACGCGGGCGTGACCGGGGAGAGCTGCGGGCGGCCGTCCGCCTTGATCGTCGCGAGCACGCCGAGCCTGCTCTGCGCGAGCAGCGCGTGCGGGTCGAATCCTGTGTCGGTCATGCCGGCACCAACCTGCGGGCGACCGTCCCGTATTCCGGGTTCCCTGCGCACTTTCGGGTGAACCGAGCGCGATGCCGACGTCCGCGTCGGACACGCTAGCGCACCCGCCCGAACACCCACAAGCACTTTGTATCAACAGGAAATTAACCCTTTGGTCGGCCGGTGGGCCATGCCATAGTCGGACCGCGGACGCCCGCGCCCCGGTCCGGCCGCCGTCTCCACCTCCCGCCGCCGCGCAATCCCGCCACCCGAGGAGATCGCTGTGAAGAGAACGTTGCGCGCGGTGCTGGCGGCGGTGCTCGGCGCCGCCGTCGTGCCGGTCGTGCTGTCGCTCGCCACCCCGGCGCAGGCGCTGGAGAACGGCCTGGGCCGCACGCCCCAGCTCGGCTGGAACAACTGGAACAGCTTCGGCTGCGACGTGACCGAGTCCCTGGTCCGCCAGACCGCCGACGTGATGGTCAGCAGCGGCATGGCGGCGGCCGGCTACTCCTACGTCAACATCGACGACTGCTGGTCGGAGAACAGCCGCGACAGCAGCGGCAACCTGGTCGCGTCCCGCGCGAAGTTCCCCAGCGGCATGAAGGCGCTCGCCGACTACGTGCACGGCAAGGGCCTCAAGCTCGGCATCTACTCGTCGGCGGGCGTCACGACCTGCGCCGGCTACCCCGCCAGCCTCGGCAACGAGCAGCGCGACGCGAACCTGTGGGCGTCCTGGGGCATCGACTACCTCAAGTACGACAACTGCGGCGACCACCGCGGCCTGAGCGGCCAGGCCCGCTACACCGCGATGCGGGACGCCCTGGCCGCGACCGGCCGGAAGATCTTCTTCGCGATCTGCAACTGGGGCAACGACAACGTCATCCAGTGGGGCCCGGACACCGGCAACTCGTGGCGCACCACCGGTGACATCCAGGGCAACTGGGGCTCGGTCATGGGCATCCTGGACGCCCAGCCGCGGTACGCGGGCGTCTCCCGACCGGGCGCGTGGAACGACCCGGACATGCTGGAGGTCGGCCACGGCCTGACCGACACCGAGTCACGCGCCCACTTCAGCCTCTGGGCACTGCTCAACGCACCGCTGCTGGCCGGCAACGACCTGCGCACCATGACCGCGGCCACCCGGTCGATCCTGACCAACACCGAGGTCATCGCGGTGAACCAGGACTGGGGCGGGCGGCAGGGCAACCGGCTGGTGGACAACGGCGACGCCGAGGTGTGGACCAAGCCCATGGCCAACGGCTCGGTCGCCGTCGTCCTGCTCAACCGCGGCGGCGGCACCGCCTCGGTCTCCACGTCGGCCTCGCAGATCGGCCTGGGTTCGGCGGCGAGCTACTCGGTGCGCGACCTGTGGGCGCACACCACGGGCACCACCACCGGTGCCATCAGCGCCTCGATCCCCGCGCACGGCGCGGCCATGTACGTGGTGAGCGGCGGCGGGAGCAATCCTGGCACGACGTTCTCCCTGCGCGGCACGGCGTCCTCACGGTGCCTGGACATCGCCGGCGGCTCCCAGACCAACGGCGCACTGGCCCAGCTCTGGGACTGCAACGGCGGCGCCAACCAGCGGTTCGCCGCCACCGCCGCGGGCGAACTGCGCGTCTACGACAACGCCAAGTGCCTGGACGTCATCGGCGGCGGCACGGCCAACGGCACGGCGGTGGCCGTCTGGGACTGCAACGGAGGGTCCAACCAGCGGTTCACCGTCAACACCGACGGCACGGTCACCGCGGTGGGCGCCGGCAAGTGCCTCGACGGCACCGGCACCGCGAACGCCGCGAAGGTCGTCATCTGGGACTGCAACGGCGGCACGAACCAGCGCTGGACCCGCACCTGACCCACCGGCGCGCGGTGCCCGGGCCGATCCCGGCCGGCCCGGGCACCGCACCGCGCAGAGGCGGACGACTACGATCACCCACATGCCGGAACCCCGGGCGCTCGCGGATCTGCCGTTCGCCTCCTACCTGGAAGACCACGACGGCCGCCCGCTCGAGCCCGGCGGCGACTACAACGTCGTGCACCTCGCCGACCAGGAGTTCGGCGACCTCTCGGCGGGCAACGCGCGGTTCAGCGAGTCGGCGCTGTCAGGCGTCCGGTTCACCGACGGGTCGCTGCGGCGGTCGCGGTTCAACGACGTGTGGCTGAACGGCGTGCAGGTCATCGGCACCGACCTTGCCGAGACCGGCTGGCTCGACGCGGAAGTGGTGAACAGCGCGTTCGCCGGGGTGGCGATGTTCGAGGCCGGCCTGAGCCGCGTCACGTTCTTCGGCTGCAAGCTCGTCTCGGTCAACCTGCGCGGCGCGGCGCTGCGCGACGTCGCGTTCGTCAACAGCGTCCTGCGGGACGTGGACTTCACCGAAGCCGACCTCACCAACGTCACCTTCCCCGGTTCCACGCTCGAAGACCTCCGCTTCGAGGGCGTGAAGCTCAAGCAGGTGGACCTCCGCGACGCCGCCGGGTTGGGGATCCGCAACGGTTTCGGCTCGCTGCGCGGCGCGACGATCACCTTCACCCAGGCGCTCGACCTCGCGCCCGCGTTCGCGCAGGCGCTCGGCCTCACCGTCAAGGACGGGTGAGCACGGCGCGGGCGGCGTGGCGCGGCACGTCGCGCCCGGTTCGCACGCGGCCGTCACCGCGCCGCCCGCCGGTCCCGATCGCAAGGGAGTCCACTGTGGACCGGACTCCGGACCGGTCCGGGTCGACCGCCGGGCAGCCGGTCGTGGATCGACGCATCGGTGGCCGGCTTCGCCCTGCCGGATGCCCCCGGTGGTGGCCCGATGGGCGCGGTCGCGCTCGACGGCGACCTCACCACCCCCGGCGGACGGCGAGGTGTGCCGCCCGAACGGGTGGCCGTCTCCCTAGCTGCGCGGCGCGGCGCGCATGCTGAAGTGCAGGTACGGCGAGCCGTCCGGCAGCGCGTAGAAGGCCACCGGAGCCCACGGCTCGTGCGCGTTGCGCCGGGCGGCGAACAGCCCCTCCTCCACCGGCACGAGCTCCACGTCGGTCACCGCGTTGATCCCGGCCAGCTCGCCGGTGGTCACGCCGCGCAGGCGCAGCACACCGTCTCGCTCGGTCACCTCCACGTCGTAGCCCTCCCGCAGGTACGAGCCGACGTACCGGGAGACGTCCACCGCGGGCGGCTCGGCGGGCGGCTCGAACTCCGGCACCGCGACGCCGGCGTGCTCGGTCAGCAGCTCGGTGAACAGCCGCTGGTAGACCTCGGCGGGCACGCCGCCGTTGGTGAGCAGCGCGACCGCCACCCCGGCCTCGGGCACGACCCGCAGGAACGCCTTCTGCCCGATCGTCGCGCCGTCGTGACCGATCACGCGGCCACCGGGCCAGTCGTAGGAGATCCACCCGAGGCCCCAGCACATGCGGTGCGCGTGGCTCGCGGGCAGCCGCACGAACGGTCGTTGCATCTCGGCGACGCGCTCGGCGGGCAGGACCACCGCGCCGTCCGGCGTGCGACCGCCGTCGAGGTGCAGGCGGGCGAAGCGGACCACGTCGGCGGCGGTGGCGTTGATCGTCCCGGCCGGTCCGGCGGACCGCGACAGCCCCCAGCGGTGCGCGGGCACGGGCTGCGCGCCGGGCTCGCCGAGGTGCCCCAGGGCCGAGCGGAACCTCAGCACGTCCTCGGGCAGGGTCACGGTGTGGCGCGCGCCGAGCGGGTCGAGCAGGCGCTCGCGCAGGACGTCGTCCCAGACCTGGCCGGTCAGCACCTCGACGATCCGGCCGAGCACGGTGAACCCGCTGTTGCAGTAGGACATCGTCGCGCCCGGCGGGTGGTTCTGGCCGAGCTCCGCGCACGCCGCGACGTACCCGGCCAGGCAGTCGTCGCCGCGCCCGGTGTCGTGGAAGAAGTCGCCGTCGATGCCGCTGGTGTGCGACAGCAACTGGCGCGGCGTCACGGTCTTGGTCGCCAGCGCGTCGGCCACGGCGAACTCCGGCAGCACCGACACGACCGGCGCGTCCAGGTCCAGCCTGCCCTCGGCGACGAGCTGCATGACCACGGTGGCGGTGTAGAGCTTGGTGATCGAGCCGATCTGGAACAGCGAGTCCGCGGTGGCCTCGACGCCGGTGCCGAGGTGCAGCACGCCCGTCGCGCACTCGTGCACCTCGCCGTCGACCAGGACGGCCAGTGAGGCGCCGGGAACCCGGTGCGCCTCGCACAGCTCCGCCAGTCTCCGCTGCCAGTGGTTGATGTCCATCGCCGGCTCCCCCCGGGTGGCGCGAAACTTTGCGAAATCCCTTCGCATTGATCACACCGTACCGACTTCCATGATCTATGGCAGGGGGTTCTCGTCGGTCCACGCGTAGTCGGGGGTCCGGTAGTCGCGGCACCGGGCCAGCAGCAGGTCGAGGTCGTCGTCCACCAGGAGCATGTCCCGGTACGGCGGCTTGAGGAAGCCCTCCTCGACCATGTGGTCGACCATCCTGATCAGGTGCGCGAAGTAGCCGTCCACGTCCAGCAGCCCGACCGGTTTGGCGTGCAGGCCGAGCTGGGCCCACGTCCACACCTCGAACAGCTCCTCCAACGTGCCAGCGCCACCCGGAAGGGTGATGAAGGCGTCCGCGAGCTGCGCCATCAACGCCTTGCGCTCGTGCATGGTCTCCACGACGTGCAGTTCCGTGAGATCTTGGTGCGCGACCTCCCAGTCGACCAGGCTGCTCGGGATCACCCCGACCACCGACCCGCCCGCGGCGAGCGCGCCCTCGGCCAGCGCGCCCATCGTGCCCACCCGGCCGCCGCCGTAGACGACCTCGATACCCCGTTCGGCCAACGTCCGGCCGACCTCCCGGGCCGCCTCGACGTGCCGCACCCGTCCGCTGGAGGAACCGCAGAACACGCACACCCGCATGGGCACACGGTAGGCGAAAGGCATCGAGGAGGACATCGTGGACGAACGGCTCCGGGCCAAGTGGGACGAGTACGCGCCCCGGTACGAGGACGACATCCGGCTGTTCGAGCGGCTCCAGTTCGGCGGCGACCGGCAGTGGGTCTGCGCCCAGGCCGCGGGCGAGGTGCTGGAGATCGCCGTCGGCACCGGCCTCAACCTGCCGCACTACCCGCCCGGCGTCCGCCTGACCTGCCTCGACTTCAGCCCGGCCATGCTCGACCTGGCCCGTTCCCGTGCCGCCGGACTCGGCCTCGACGTGGTGTTCCGGGAAGGCGACGCCCAGGCCCTGCCGTTCGCCGACGCCACGTTCGACACCGTCGTCTGCACCCTCGGGCTGTGCGGCATACCGGACGATCGCGCCGCCATCGCCGAGATGCACCGCGTCCTGCGGCCGGGCGGCGCGCTGCTGCTGTTCGACCACGTCGGCAGCCACCACCGGCCGATCCGCTTCGCCCAGCGCCTGCTGGAGAAGCTGACGGTGCGGATGATCGGTGACCACCAGACCCGCCGCCCCCGGCTGGTGGTGGAGGCGGCGGGCTTCACCGTGCGGCGCGGCGAACGGCTCAAGCTCGGCACGGTCGAACGCCTCGCCGCCGTGAAGGCGGCCGACTGACACCTCGCGCCGCCCGACCGCGCCGACGGTCACGGACACCCCTCTTCGGTCGCGGCCGGACGGGAACGGTCAGCGGCCCAGCCCGGCGCCGCCGTTCACGCCGATCACCTGGCCGGTGATGTGGCCGGCCTCCGGCGAGGTCAGGAACGTCACCGCGGCGGCCACGTCGGAGGGCTTGCCGGCGCGACCGTTGGCCGGGTTGCCGACCAGCTTCTTCCGCCGTTCCTCGGACAGCGTGCCGCCGAAGAACTCGGTCTCCTCGGTCACCCCCGGCGACACCACGTTGACCGTGATCCCGCGCCCGCCCAGCGCGAACGCCAGGTCCGCGGTCCACGCCTCGATCGCCGCCTTCGCCGCGCCGTAGCTGCCGGACCCGCGCCGGGCCGCGATGGAGCCGATGGTGACCACCCTGGCGTCGTCGGCCAGCCGCGCTTGCAGCGCGGTCGTCACCAGCACGGCGCTGAGCACGTTGGACTCGAAGTTCGCCAGCCACAGCTCCCGCACGTCCGCCAGCCCCTCGGGCGCGGGACGGCGTCGGGCCACGTTGCCGCCCGCGTTGTTCACCAGCACGTCCACCCGCTCGGGCAGGTCGGCCAACGCCGCCCGCACCTGCGCCGGGTCGGCCGCGTCGAACGCGACCGCCCGCGCGCCGATCTCCGCCGCGGCGGCGGCGAGCACGTCCTCCCGCCGCCCGGTCACCACGACGTCCACGCCCTGCTCGACCAATTCGGCGGCGACCGCCCTGCCGATACCCGTCCCGCCGCCGGTCACGACCGCTGTTCTCGTCATGCCTGGTTCCTATCAGCGCAATTCCGCGGCGTCGATCCTCTCGTCGGCCCAACGATTACCGCTGCGGTTCACATTCCTGACCGGTTTCACGGATGTGATCGCACACGGCCGGGTGAAGTGCCGTCACACGTTAGTCGTGCACTTTTCCTTCGAACGTGGAGTTGACCCGTCGTGGTCGCCATTCCCGAACTATCTTCCGACGGCGAAGGCGGTTTCACCACGCTATCCGGAGGTGTCGTCGTGCAGGTCAACCCCTGGCTGGTGCTCGCGCTCGTGGGCGGTCTGATGGGTGCGGACCAGGTCCGCGCCGAAACCGCTCAGGCGACCGTGGAAGTGCTGACGAAGCGGACGCTGATGTCCGCGCCCGCGGCGCCCACGGTCGGCCTCGGCTTCGTCAGCGGCGGCGATCTGCTCAAACCCGACGGCGCGCGGATCGGCGAGGGCTATTCGCACTGCGGCGTGGTCGCGGTGTCGGTGGCGGCGCCGCCGGAGGTGACCGCGCACTGCACGTCCACGTTCCGGCTGGCCGACGGCGAACTGCACCTGTCCGGCCTGCGCAAGTACAAGTCGATCGAGTCCGGTTTCGAGGACACCGTCGTCGCCGTCGTCGGCGGCACCGGCGCGTACTCCAACGCGCGCGGCCAGGGCAAGGTGACGCGGGCGAACGGGCAGGGCGTGGGCTACCGGTTCGTCTTCACCCTCGCCGACTAGTCGACCACCAGCTCGCCGGACACCGGCACGTGCGGCGCGCGGCGGTTGTCCACGACCACGAGCGACGGTCGCGGGCCGGCGCGCCACTGCCCGCCCGCCACCGGGATCGAGGCCACGCCGGGCGCCGGGCCGCGGGTCCAGTCGAGCACGCCCGCCACGGTCGCCAGCCGCGTCCGAGCCAGCACGTCGGCGACGGACGCGGCCGAGTCCGCCTCGCTCACCGCGTGCACCGCCACCTCGACCAACGCGTGCGCGAGCCCGAGCGGTTGCAGCCACGGCGAGCCGGTGGCCCCCTCGTAGGCCCGCGCCAGGTCGCGCGGCGTCCGGCCGTCCCGCCCGACGTGGTCGTGCCCCGGCGTCCACGACACGATCGTGGCGACGCGGTCCAGGCCGTGCCGCACCACGCCGAACGGGTAGGTCAGCCACCGCGAGCACGTCACCACGCGCGGCCGTCGCGCGCGCACCACGGCGGCGAGGTCGGCGGCGGTCGCGGCGGCGGTCACCACCTCCACGTCGCCGACGCCCGGCACGACACCGCTCGACTCCCGGTACGGCAGGTCGACCAGGTGGTGCCCGCGCGCGGCGGCGACCGGCGCGAACCACCGCCGCAGCGCGACGCCCTGCGGGCCGTCGTTCCAGACGCACCCGACGGTCCGGGCGGGGCCCAGCCGCTCCCACAGGTCGGCGAACACGGCCGCGATGTCGTCCAGGCCCCAGCAGAAGTGGAACGCCGGACCCGGCCGCCGGCCCGCGTCGAACACCTGCCAGGGCAAGGTCGTGGACACGCACGGCACGTCGTACCCGAGGCACGCGTCCACCACCGCGGGCAGCGTCGCCGTGCCGCCCAGCGTCACGACGACCCGGACCCCGGACTCGACCAGCGACCGGACCGCCGCACGGGCGCCCTCGGGCGTCGACCCGCTGTCGCGCAGCACCACCTCGGCGGGCCAGGGCAGCGCGGTGGCGACGTACTCCAGCGGCGCGCCGAGGGGTGACAGGCGTCCGGTCGCGGCGAGGACGACGCCGATCTTCGGGCGGGGCACGGCGGCAACCTAGCGATGGCCGTCGCGCCACGATCGGGCGATCCCACCCGTGACCGGCAGCACTCGCATTCGACCCGACGGCGTCGAACACATTCGACGTACTTGTCGAACGGCGAACGTTTCACGGTCGAATGACGTCGACCTGCCGGGACGATTCCGAATTCATCCCCGACGCCCCCGAGTCGATTCGCGTCGAAACCCTTGCGTCACCCATCCGTTACCGTCAACATCATGGCGAGGCAGCGCTGGAACACGCCGCCGCGCCCGGTCCGACGGTCGTGGCGCGCGGGTGCGCCGTGCGGCGACCGGCGCAGCCGGATTCACACTGCGCCCGGCCTCGCCGCCCGCGCGCGTTCGGTTCCCACCCCTCCCGCTGCCGCACGCGATTACGAGGAGCGTCATGGCCGATATGCGCGACAAGCTGAGAAAAGTCCGTTGGCGGGTTGGCCTGCTGGCCACCGGAATGGCCTCGTTGCTCGCGGGCCTGGGCGTGGTCGCGGTGACCGACGCCCAGGCGGCGGCCGGTTGCCGGGTGGTGTACTCGGTGCCCAGCCAGTGGCAGGGCGGCTTCAGCGGCAACGTCGACATCACCAACCTGGGCGACCCCATCACCGGCGGGTGGCGACTCACGTGGGCGTTCCCGTCCGGCCAGACCGTCACCCAGGCGTGGAACGCCACCGTGACGGCGTCGGGCAGCCAGGTCACCGCTTCGAACGTGAGCTACAACGGCACCATCGCCACCGGCGGCAGCGTCTCGTTCGGCTTCAACGGCTCGTGGACGGGCACGAACACGAACCCGACGTCGTTCGCGCTCAACGGCGTCACCTGCACCGGCAACACCACGACCACGACCACCACCAGCACGACGACGACCACCACCACGACGACCACGACCGGCACCCCGCCGGCGGGTGACGCCATGGCACGGGTCGCGGAGATGCAGCCGGGCTGGAACCTGGGCAACTCGCTCGACGCCACGGGCAGCGACGAGACGTCGTGGGGCAACCCGCGCATCACCGAGGCGCTGCTGGACAACGTCCGGGCGCAGGGCTTCAAGAGCATCCGCATCCCGGTCACCTGGAGCGCGCACCAGGGCGGCGCGCCGGGCTACACGATCGAGGCGGCGTACCTCGCGCGCGTGAAGGAGGTGGTGAACTGGGCTTTGGCGGACGGCTTCTACGTGATGATCAACATCCACCACGACTCGTGGCAGTGGATCAACGCCATGCCGACCGACCGCGCGAACGTGCTGGCCCGCTACAACGCGGCGTGGACGCAGATCGCGACCGCGTTCCGGGACACCTCGCCGAAGCTCATGCTGGAGAGCGTCAACGAGCCGCAGTTCGCCAACAGCTCGGGTGACGCGCAGAACGCGCAGCTGCTGGACGAGCTCAACAAGTCGTTCCACCGGATCGTGCGCGGCTCGGGCGGCAACAACGCCACCCGCCTGCTCGTCCTGCCGACCCTGCACACGTCGTCGGAGCAGGCTCGGGTGGACGAGCTGGTCACCACGTTCAACTCGCTCAACGACCCGAACCTCATCGCGACGTTCCACTTCTACGGCTACTGGCCGTTCAGCGTGAACGTGGCGGGCGGCACCAAGTTCGACGCCACCGTGCAGAAGGACCTGACCGACTCGTTCGACCGGATGGCCAACGCCTTCGTGTCGCGCGGCATCCCGGTCATCCTCGGCGAGTACGGGCTGCTGGGCTTCGACCGGCACACCGGCACCATCGAGCAGGGAGAGAAGCTGAAGTTCTTCGAGTTCCTCGGCTACTACGCCCGCACGAAGAAGATCACCACCATGCTGTGGGACAACGGCCAGCACTTCGGCCGCACCTCCTACCAGTGGAGCGACCCCGAGCTGATCGCGCAGATCAAGTCGAGCTGGACCACCCGGTCCGGCACGGCGTCGTCGGACCAGGTGTTCAGCGCCAAGTCCGCGGCCGTCACCGACAAGGCGCTGACGCTCAACCTGAACGGCACGTCGTTCGTCGGGCTGCGCAACGGCACCACCGAGCTGGTCCGCGGCACCGACTACACGGTCAGCGGTGACCAGTTGACCATCAAGGCGGCGACGATCACCCGGTTGAGCGGGTCGCGGCCGTACGGCACGAACGCGACGCTGTCGGCCCGGTTCTCGGCGGGCGTGCCGTGGCGGATCAACCTGATCACCTACGACACGCCGGTGCTGTCGAACGCGACCGGCACGACGAGCGGGTTCGCCGTCCCGACCCAGTTCCGCGGCGACCAGCTCGCCACGATGGAGGCCAAGTACGCGGACGGCAGCAACGCCGGCCCGCAGAACTGGACCTCCTTCAAGGAGTTCGACGTGACGTTCGCGCCGGACTACACCGCCAACACGACCACGCTGAAGCCCGAGTTCTTCGCCGAGGTCACGGACGGCTCGCGGGTGACGCTCACGTTCCACTACTGGAGCGGGGCGAAGGTCACCTACTACGTCACCAAGTCCGGCACGTCGGTCACCGGCACCACCTCCTGACCGCTCGCGCGCGGCACCCCCGACGGCCCGGAGCACCGCGCTCCGGGCCGTCGGCCGCAACGCGTAGTCGTACTCATGCGTGCCGCCGGGCGGTCCGCGAGACTGGCCGCATGACCGATGTCCAGCAGCGGAAACGACCCTGGGTGGCGGTCGCGGGGTTCGCGGCGCCGTTCGCGCTCCAGCTCGCGGTGGTGGCCGCGTTCCGAACGGGGTACTTCGCGGACGCCGGGTGGCGCGGCGGCGAGTACGCCTACGCGTTCATCGGGATCGCGCTCGGCTCGATCGTGCTGGGGTGCGCGCTCAAGCTCGCCCGGCCGCCGTGGAACTCGGTGGGCACCGGCGCGGTGCTCGCGGGCGCGCTCGGCTCCGCGACCGTCGTCGCGGTCTTCGCGCTGTTCCTCGTCGCCTTCTCGCAGTGGAGCTCGACCTAGAGCGCCGCGAGCACGTCCCGGCACAGCCGCACCAGCTCTTCGTCGGCCGTGACGGTGGCGCTGCTCCACCCGTCGTCCGTCGAGGCGTGCCGCCGCGGGCGTGCCAGTTCCTCGCGCAGCAACGGCGCGACCGGCTCGGCCGCCCGTCCCAGCTCGGTCAGGCAGCGCGCGACCGGGACGCGGACGTGCACGTTCTTGCGCCAGGCGGCGGCCAGCAGCTCCACCGCGGCCTCGGCGTCACCGGCCGCCCGCCAGGACGCCCGCGCCACGAACAGGTCCAGCCACCCGGTCGGGTCGGGCGGGTCCAGCCGTGACCGCAGCGCGGGCAGGTGCGCGGCGGCGGCCGGCCCGAGTTCGGCGATCACCTCCACCGCCTTGGTGTGGTCGAGGTGGCGCGACAACGTCGGCAGCACGCGGTCCGGGTCGCCCTCCACCCGCCACGACGCGCCCGCCGCCTCGACGGCGAGCCGCGGTTCGGCGTGGTCGAGCAGGGCGTGCAGCGCACCGGTGGCTTCGACGGCGTGGGCGCCGAGCGCTCCGAGCGCGCTCAGGGCGGCGTACTCGGGCAGGTGCCGCACGACGTCCCCCACGGCGGGAACCGCCGCCTCCCCCATCGCGCCCAGCGCCGACAGCAGGCCGCTCCGGACGGGATCGTGCCCCTCCACGGCCGGCAGGTCGCGCAACCGCGCCCGAAGCAGCGGCACGAGGTCGGCCGCCGACGGGCCGAGCGCGCGCACGGCGTGACCGATGTCCGAGGGCGGCTCACGGCGTTCGAGCGCCCACCGCAGGGGCGGCAACGCCCTCGGGTCGCCCAGCTCCGCCAACGTCCACAGCGAGGGACCTACGCTGGACCCGCCGGCCGGCCACACCGTGATCCAGGCCGGTGGACCGCCCGGGCCGGATTCCCGGGGCGCCGCGTCGATGCCGCGCGCGAGCCGGTCGGCGGCGGGCGCGGCGACGGGACCGAGGTGGCGCAACGCGGTCGCGGCGGCCGGCGGCAGCCGCGGTTCCGGCGCGAGGAGCTGGTCGGCGATCAGGCGGACCAGCTCGCGGTGGTCGCCGCGCCAGTGCTCGACCAGGGCGCGCGCGACCCGGACGGCGTCGAGCCGCTGCTCCCAGTCGGGTGACTCCAGCAGCGGGACGAGCAGCCGGGTCCGGTCCTCGACCCGGTCGCCGAGTGCCCGGCTCAGCCTGGCCAGCAAGGGGTACGCCGCGGACGCACGCCGACCGGCCGCGTCTTCCTCGGCGTGCTCGCGGAGCGTGCCGAGCAAGGTGGGGGTGGAGAAGCCCGCCGGTCCGGTGGTCGGCGTGCCGGCGGCGTAGAGCCGCGCGAACGCGTCCAGCGCGAAGGCGGGCACGTCGTCGGGCAGCGCGTCGTCGGGCAGCGCGTCCGGGGCGCAGCCGGCCAGTTCTGCCAGCGCGCCGAGGCGCACCGCCGGGTCGGCGTGGTCGACGGCCGCGGTCGCGAGCCGCCGGGCCACACCCACTGCGGCCTGACCGGTGACCCACCCGTGCGCGCCGATCGTCCCGAGCGCGGCCACGATGGCGGCCCGCACGTCGGCGTCGGTCTCGACCGGCATCCGCTCGCCCAGCGCGTCGGCCGCCCGCGCGGCGTCCGCGCGGCACACCGCCAGGGCTTCGCACGCGGCTTTCCGCACGGCCGGCTCGGGATCGTCCAGCAAGGTCAGGAACAGGGGGAACGCGGCCTGGACCACCTCGATGGCCCGTTCCTCCCAGGGGTCTGGTTCCCCGCCGCTCTCGCCGACGCTCGCCAGGAACCCGACCACCCCGTCCCGGCCCGGCAGACCGGCGTGACCGAGGAGTCCCAGCAGGAACGGGAGCGCGGCGACCGTGCTGTCGTAGACGTCTCCCTGGTGGTGCACCGCGCCGTACATGCCGTCCAACGCCGACTCCCGCACCGCCGGGTCGTCGGACACCAGGCCGCGCAGCAGGTCCGGCACCTCGTCGGCCGGGCCGTAGGCGTGCTCCAGCGCGTGCCAGTCGACGTCGTCCAGGCCGGGGAAGAGATCCACTCCGCAAGGCTATCGACCGCCGGAACGCGAGAACCGCACCGGGGAGGAAGACCCGCCCGCCTCCCGCTCGACATGCTCGGTGCCGAAGTGCCGAGATGCCGGAGTGCCGCGCCGTTCGACGGGAGCCACCAGTGGCAGAGGACCGGGCCGTGGGGGCGGGTCAGCGGTGGGTGCTGGTGCTGGCCTCCGTGGGTTCCTTCGTGGTCGTGCTCGACCTGCTGGCGGTCGCGACCGCCCTCACCGCGATCCAGCGCGACCTGAACGCCTCGATGGCGGACCTGGAGTGGACCGTCAACGCGTACACGCTGAGCTTCGCGGTGCTGCTGATGACCAGCGCGTCCCTCGGCGACCGCTTCGGCAGGCGGCGGCTGTTCGCGGCCGGGCTCGGGGTGTTCTCGCTGGCCTCGGTCGCCTGCGCGCTGGCGCCGTCCGCGGGCGCGCTGATCGCCGCACGCACCATCCAGGGCGTCGGCGCGGCCATCGTGATGCCGCTCGCGCTCGGCCTGCTGAACGCCACGTTCCCACCGCAGCGGCGGGGATGGGCGCTCGGCGTCTACGGCGGCGTGACGGGCTTGGCAGCGCTGCTGGGACCGGTCGTCGGAGGCGTGCTCACCCAGACCCTGGGCTGGGAGTGGATCTTCTGGCTCAACGTCCCGATCGGTCTCATGGCGATCCCGCTGGTGCTGACCCGCGTCAAGGAGAGCTTCGGCGCGGGCACGGCGATCGACCTGCCCGGCCTGGGGCTGTTCAGCGTCGCCGCGGTCGGCCTGGTCTGGGGCCTGGTCCGGGCCGAGGCGGCGGGCTGGGGCAGCGCCGAGGTCGTGGGCGCGCTCGTCGGCGGCGCGGTCTTCGCCGTGCTCTTCGTGCTGCGGCAGCGCCGTGCCGCCGCGCCGATGCTGCCCGTGCGCCTGTACCGGTCGCGCGCGTTCGCCGCGGGCAACGCCGTGATCTTCCTCCTCAACGGCTCGCTGACCGGCGCGATCTTCTTCATCGCCCAGTACCTCCAGGTCGCCCTCGGCCACGACCCGCTCGAAACCGGGCTGCGCCTGCTGCCGTGGGGCCTCGCGCCGTTCCTGATCGCACCACACGCGGGCGCCCTCGCCGACCGCCTCGGCGAGCGCCCGCTGGTCGTCGGCGGGTTGGCACTGCAGTCGCTCGGCCTGGCGTGGCTGGCCCTGGTGTCGGCGGGCGACCCGCCGTACCTGGCGCTCGTCGGCCCCATGGCGCTGGGCGGCATCGGCTTCGCGCTGGCCATCCCGGCCGTGACCAAGGCCGTGGTGAGCACCAACGCGCCCGGTGACATCGGCAAGGCGTCCGGCGCGTTCAGCACCACGCGGCAACTGGGCGCGGCCTTCGGCATCGCCATCCTGGCCGCGGCCTTCAGCGCCACGGGCACGTACGCCTCGTCGTCCTCCTTCACCGACGGCTTCCGCCCCGCCATGGCCGTCGCCGCGGGTCTCACCCTGCTGGGCGTCGCCTTCGGCCTGATGCTCCCGAAGGCGACACCCGCGGCCGGCCGCGGCGGCCGGTAGCCCGGATCCACTGCGATCGACCGGCCGCCGTGGCAGGCACCCGGTGATGGCCGTCCGAGGGCGACCAGGCGGCCGGGAGAGGCCGCGGCTGATGACCGAACCCGACGATCGGCGGGCTCCGGGCAACGTCGAGCACACCTCGGGTTCCTTCACGACAGCCTGGAACGTTCCGCCGCCTCGTGCCGACCGGTCCTGCCCCGGCCGCACCCGGTTCCGTCGCGGGCTCGTCCACGTCCGGCTCCCCCGCGTCCGGGCACGTCCCGACCCCGATCCCCGGCTACGGCCCCACACCCCCGGCCCCGCCCGGCGGCTCCAAGACCGGACCGGCGGTGGTCGTCGCGATCGGGCTCGCTGTGAGCGGCGGCTCGTCCATCGGGGCCGTGACCACGTCGGTTCCGGCCGCACCGAGCCAGGTTCCGGCCACGACCACCGCACCGCCCTCCGCGCCGCCGGGCGAGTACTCGATGAGCGCGATCACCAACGCCTGCGACCTGCTCGACCCCACGCCGTTGCTGAAGTGGTCCTCCACGCCGATCCCGCCGGTGCACGGCGAACACCCGCCGAGCGGCGGCTGCGGTGGCGGCCTGACGTGCACCCTGCGGTACACCAGCCCGTCCCCGATCGACGGCGTCACGACCGACGAAGCCGGCATCGGCGTCAGCGTCGGGTCCACCGCCGCCGGGGAACCACCGGAGTACGACAGGTGGAACACCGGCACGATCCCCGGGCTCGGCGCCCGCAACCACTGGCGCGCGATCGCCGTCACGGACCCGGTGCCCGGTGCGAGCTACATCGTGGCGGTGCAGGACGGCAACGTGTCGGTGGAGATCCAGGTCGCGGTCCGCCGCGCACGTGGCGACGGACCACCGGCCCTGGACGACCTCTCCGCGATCGCGCGATCGCACGCGAGGTCGGTGCTGGACCGGCTCAAGCGGCCGTGACCACCGCCCGGCCCCGACCTGCTCAGAAGTCGAACTTGTCGATGTTGCCCGCGTCGAACGTCGTCGGCGGGCCGAGGATCACCTCACCCTTCGCGCCGACGGTCCGCTCACCGAGCTTGCCCGCCGTGAACTTCTCGCCCTCGGCCCCGGTGATCCGGCCGGACGCGAGCGCGGCCGCGGCGTGACCGGCCAGGTAGCCGAGCTCGCTCGGGTCCCACAGCGCGAAAGCGGTCACGGTGCCGTCCTTGACGAACTGCCGCATCTGGTTCGGCGTGCCCAACCCGGTCAACGCCACCTTGCCCTTGTACGGCGACGACGAGAGGTACCGCGCGGCGGCGGAGATGCCCACGGTCGTGGGCGACACGATGCCCTTGAGGTCCGGGATGGACTGCAACAACGCCTGCGTCTCCTGGAACGACTTCTGGTCGTCGTCGTCCCCGTACGCGACCTTCACCAGCTCCAGCCCCTTGTGCTCGGGCTTGGCCAGCTCGTCCTTCATGAACTCGATCCACGTGTTCTGGTTGGTCGCGTTCGGCGTCGCGGACAGGATCGCGATCTTGCCCTGGCCGCCGACCTGCGCGGAGACCAGCCTGATCTGCGACCGGCCGATCTCCTCCGAATCGGCCTGGTTGACGAACACCCGGCGGGCGTCGGGCGCGGCGTCCGAGTCGACCGTCACCACGGCGACGCCCTTGGCCATCGCGTCCTTCAACGCGGGCGCGACGGCGTTCGGGTCGTTCGCCGCGATCACGATCGCGTCCTGCCGCTGCTGCACGAGCGTGTTGATGTAGGACACCTGGGACGACGCCGAGGCGTCCGACGGGCCGACCTCCTTGCCCTCGCCCTTGACCTCCGCCACCGCCTCGATGCCGCCCCTGTCCATGATGATCTCGTACGGGTTGTCGACCTCCTTGGGCAGGAAAGCGACCTTCAACCCCTCCTTGATCGGCGCGTTCGGGTCGGCCGGCTTCGCGGTGCCGGTCGAGCCGCCCGCGTCCGTGCCGGCCGTGGAATCCTTGGTCGTCCCACCGCACGCCCCGACCAGCACGAGCGCCAGCAGCGCACCCGCCGCCCTCATCCCTGACGCGGAACGGATCATCGTCGGTCCTCCTCATCCGAGCCGCGGGCGACGGCGTCCCCGCAGCATGTTCGCGGCCACCGGCACCAGCACCGACACGATCAGCAGCAGCCCGTTGACGACGTTCTGGACCTCGTTGGTCACGTCGTTGAGGAACAGCACGTTGCGCAGGCCGGCCATCAACAGCAACGCGCTCGCCACCCCCAGCACGGTCCCGCGACCGCCGAAGATCGACACACCGCCGAGCAGCACCGCCGTGACCGCGATCAGCTCCATGCCGTTGGCGTTGTCCGCGCGGGCGCTGTTGTACCGCAGGGTGTAGATCAGCGACGCCACCGCGCACAGCACGCCCGACACGACGTACAGGGCGAACTTGACGCGGTGCACGCGGATCCCGGAGAACCGGGCGGTCTGCTCGCCCAGCCCGATGGCGTACAGCGAACGCCCCACCGGCGTGTGGTGCACGACCACCGCCGCCAGCAGCCCCACCACCAGCACCGGGATCGTGGTGTACGGCAGGAACGTGCCGGGGATCGCGTCGGTGGCGAACGGCCGGTAGTTCTCCGGGAAACCGGTCACCGCGCCGTCGCCGAGCACCCCGTAGGCCAGCCCCCGGTACAGGCCCAGCGTGCCGATCGTGACGGCGAGCGCGGGCAGCCCGAACCACACGATCAGGCCCGCGTTGACCGAGCCCAGCACCGCGCCCGCGACCAGCACCAGCGGCGCGATCGTCTCGAACGGCACGCCCGCGTCCCACAGCACGCCCGTCAGCGCCGAGCAGAAACCGAGGATCGACGCCACCGACAGGTCGATCTCCCCGGTGAGCACGATCGGCAGCAGCGCCATCGCCAGCAACGCCACCTCGGCGAAGTCCTGCAACAGGAAGCCCACGTTGTCCGCGTCGGCGAAACCCGGCGTGCCCGACGAGCCGAACACGAACACCGCGCCGCACAACAGGATCAGCACGGTCTCCCAGCGCACCAGCTTCTCACGCACGGTTGCGCCCCCTCTCGCGGCGCAGGCGGGCGGCCAGCCTCAGCATCACGGCCCGGTCCAGCGAGATGGCCAGCAGCAGCGCCGCGCCGTCGACCGCGCGCTGCCAGAACGCGGGCACGCCCAGGATCGGCAACGCGCTGGTGATCGTGGTCAGCAGCAGCGCGCCGAGCACCGCACCCCGCACCGACCCGCTGCCACCGAAGATCGCCACGCCACCCACCACGACCGCCGCCACCACCGCCAGCTCACGTCCCGCGCCGACGGAGGCGTTGATGGTGCCGAAGTAGGCCGCGTGCAGCACACCGGCCAACCCGACCAGCGCGCCGGACACCACGAACGCGGTGAACACCCGCCTGCCCGCGGGGATGCCCGCCAGCCGCGCGGCTTCGGGGTTCGACCCGATCGCGTACAACTCGCGGCCGGAGCGCAGGTTGTGCAGCGCGTACCCGGTCACCGCGAGCGCCACCAGCGCGATCAGCGCGAGGTTCGGGATGCCGAGCACGGCACCGCTGCCGAACGCGAGGAACTCGGGCGCCATCCGGTCGGCGTTGACCTGCCGCACCCCGGTCGCGGTGGCCCAGCCGTAGTCCAGGCCGCGGAACACGTACAGCGTGCCGAGCGTGACCACCAGCGCGGGCACCTTCGCCACCGCGACCAGCGCGCCGTTGACCGCGCCGCAGACCGCGCCCAGCGCCATCCCCGCCACCAGCACCAGCACGACCGGCGTGCCCGCGTCGGCGAGGAAGAGCTGCCCCGACAGGAACGCGGTCAGCCCCATCACCGAGCCCACGGACAGGTCGATGTTGCGGGTGATCACCAGCAGCGCCTGCCCGATGGCCAGCAGCGAGATGATGGAGGCGTTGAGGAACAGGTCGTGCAGCCCCTGGGCGTCGAGGAACGCCGGCCGCACCGCCGCGGTCACGCCGACCACCACGACGAGCGCGATCACGATGCCCGTCTCGCGGCCGGACAGCAACGCGCGCAGCCTCATGCGGCGCCCCCGGTCGCCGCGCGCATCACGGCCTCCTCGGTGGCCTCGTCGGCGGCCAGCTCCGCGGTGATCCGGCCCTCGTGCACCACCAGCACCCGGTCGGCCATGCCGAGCACCTCGGGCAGCTCCGAGGAGATCAGCAGCACGGCCAGACCGTCGGCCGCGAGCTCGGACAGCAGGGCGTGCACCTCGACCTTCGTGCCGACGTCGATGCCCCGGGTCGGCTCGTCCACGATCAGCACGGACGGCTCGGTCGCCAGCCACTTGCCCAGCACGACCTTCTGCTGGTTGCCGCCGGACAGCGTGGCCGCCGGGTCCGAGAGGCGTCCGGCCTTCAACGACAGCCGCCGTCCCCACTCCCCCGCCAACGCCCGCTCCCGTCCCCGGCGGGTGATCCAGCCGGGCGAGACCTCCCGCAGCCGGGCCAGGCTCGCGTTGCGCTCGATCGACAGCTCCAGCACCAGGCCCTGCTCGCGGCGGTCCTCCGGCACCAGCGCCACGCCGCGGTCGATGGCCGCGCGCGGATCGCCGGCGGGCAGCTCCACGCCGTCGACCGACACCGTGCCCGCGTCCCGCCCGTCCACGCCGAACACCGCCCGCGCCACCTCGGTGCGCCCGGAACCGACCAGTCCGGCCAGGCCGACGATCTCGCCCCGCCGCACGGTGAACGAGACGTCGCGGAACGCCCCGGCGCGGGTCAGGCCGTCGACGACCAGCCGCGGCTCGCCGATCTCCGTGCGCCGCTTGGGGAACAGCTGCTCGACCGAGCGGCCGACCATGCGCCGGACCAGCTCGTCGCGCGGCACGTCGGCCATGGGGTCGGAGGAGACCAGCGCGCCGTCGCGCAACACCGTGACGCGGTCGCACAGCTCGTACATCTCCTCCAGCCGGTGCGAGATGAACAGCAGCGCGGCACCGCGCTCGGCCAGCCCCCGCGCCACCCGGAACAGCCGTTCCGCCTCGATCGCGGACAGCGCCGCGGTCGGCTCGTCCATCACGATCACCCGCGCGTCGGCCGACAGCGCCTTGGCGATCTCGACGACCTGCTGGTCCGCGATCGACAGGCCCCGGGTCGGTCGGTCCGGGTCGAGGGGCACGCCGAGGCGGTCGAACAGCTCCGCCGTGCGCCGGCGCATCTCGCGGCGGTCGATCCGGCGGCCGCGGCGCAGCGGCTGCCTGCCCATGAACACGTTCTCGGCCGCGCTGAGGTCGGGGAACTGCACGGGCTCCTGGTGGATGACCGCGACACCGCGCTGCCGGGCGTCACGCGGCGAGGAGAACCGCACCGGCTCGCCGTCGAGCAGCACCTCCCCCGCGTCCGGCCGGTGCTCGCCGCCGATGATCCGCACCACCGTCGACTTGCCCGCGCCGTTCTCGCCGGCCAGCGCGTGCACCTCCCCCGCGTGCAGGGAGAGCGAGACGCCGCGCAGCGCCCGCACGGCCTGGAACGACTTGCTGACGTCGCGGAGCTGGAGCAGTGGGCTCACGCTGACCTCGTTCGTTCGGTTATGAAACGTTTCACCGCTGCGAGTGGAACGTATCCAGGTCACCACAGCGCGTCAAGGGATCACGGTGTCACCGAAGCGCTGATACGTTTCAGACCATTGCGCGTGCGCCGGATGCGTGTGTACGGTCCCCATCCAGGCCGTTACGGACAGTCGCGGTCCTGAGTCTCGCCGCCGGATGTGTTCGACAACAACGTCGTTCTCGCACATGTGGAGGTAGCGTGCGCGCAAAGTCCCTCGGTCGCGGCCTGGCCGCGATCGTGCTCGCGGCGGCGTCGGTGACGACGTCCGCCGTCATGACGGCCCCGGCCGCGACATCGGCGCCCGGCCCGCAGGTCGAGCACCTGAACCGCGGCCTGGTCGCGGTGCAGACCGGCGGCGGCAACTACATCAGCTGGCGCGTCCTGGCGGATGACGCGCCCGGCACCGCGTTCAACCTCTACCGCGACGGGGTGAAGGTCAACGCGGCCCCGATCACGGGCTCGTCCAACTACGTCGACAAGGGCGCGCCCGCGACCGCCGGCTACGTCGTCCGACCGGTCGTCGGCGGCGTCGAGCAGGTCTCCGCGGCGGCCGAGGACCCGGCGCTGCGGTTCACCGCGACCTCCGGTGACGTCGGCATCGCGGCGAGCACGCGCGACGTGCCGTTGCAGATCCCGGCGGGCGGCCGCACACCGTCCGGGGAGGACTACACCTACACGGCGAACGACGCGAGCGTCGGCGACCTCGACGGCGACGGCCAGTACGAGATCGTGCTCAAGTGGGACCCCACCAACGCCAAGGACAACTCGCAGTCCGGCTACACGGGCAACGTCTACGTGGACGCCTACCGGCTGGACGGCACCCGGCTGTGGCGGATCGACCTGGGCCGCAACATCCGCGCGGGCGCCCACTACACCCAGTTCCAGGTGTTCGACTACGACGGCGACGGCCGGGCCGAGGTGGTCATGAAGACCGCCGACGGCACCCGTTCGGGCACCGGCCAGGTGATCGGGAACGCCGGCGCCGACTACCGCAACTCCTCGGGTTACGTCCTGAGCGGGCCGGAGTTCCTGACCGTGTTCCGGGGCAGCGACGGCGCGGTGCTCGCCACCGCGGACTACGTGCCGCCGCGCGGGACGGTGTCCAGTTGGGGCGATTCCTACGGCAACCGGGTCGACCGGTTCCTCGCGGGCACGGCGTACGTGGACGGTTCGCGGCCGAGCATCATCATGGCGCGCGGCTACTACACGCGGACCGTGATCACCGCGTGGGACTGGCGCAACGGGCAGCTGACCCGGCGGTGGACGTTCGACAGCAACAGCTCCACCAACGGCTCGGCGTGGGCGGGCCAGGGCAACCACAACCTGTCCGTCGCCGACGTGGACTCCGACGGCCGTGACGAGATCGTCTACGGCGCGATGACCGTGGACGACAACGGCGCCGGGCTCTACACCACGCGGCTCGGGCACGGCGACGCGCTGCACGTCGGCGACTTCGTGCCGAGCCGGGCGGGCCTGGAGGTGTTCGACATCCACGAGAGCGGCACCACCGGGCTCGAGCTGCACGACGCGCGGACCGGCGCGATCATCTTCTCCAAGCCGAACAACACCGGCGGCGAGGGCCCCGGCCGCGGTGTCGCCGCGGACATCTACGCGGGCAACGCGGGCGCGGAGTTCTGGGCGACCGGCGGCGGCGCGCCGTCGAGCCTGCTCAACGCGTCGGGCAACACCGTGGGCCGCATCCCGTCGTCGGCGAACTTCGTGATCTGGTGGGACGGTGACGCGCAGCGCGAGCTGCTCGACGGCACCCACATCGACAAGTACGGCACGAGCGGCGACACGCGGCTGCTGACCGGGTCGGGCGTATCGTCCAACAACGGCACCAAGTCCACGCCCGCGCTGTCGGCCGACATCCTCGGCGACTGGCGCGAGGAGGTCATCTGGCGCACGTCGGACAACACCAAGCTGCGCATCTACGCGACCACCGACCCGACGAGCATCTCGCGGCCGTCGCTGATGCAGGACCGCCAGTACCGGGTGGCCGTGGCCTGGCAGAACACCGCGTACAACCAGCCGCCGCACCCGAGCTTCGGGATCGGCTGAGGCAGCACCGCGTGACGGTCCCGTGCCCGGCCGCCGGGCACGGGACCGTTATTCGGTTGCGTGCCCGGCCGCCGGGCACGGGATCGTTATTCGGTTGCGCCGGTCGAGGCCGGGCGCTGACGATCGGCCCCATGACGGACGACGGCGAGGCCGTGCCCGAGCGGGCGTTCGGTTGGTGGGACATGTGGGCCGCCCCGGAGGACGACCCGCGCGAGGCGGGCGGCCCGTACTCCGGCGAGCGCGAGACCCTCGTCCGCTACCTGCGCGACCGGCGGCTGACGCTTCGGATGAAGTGCGCCGGGCTGGACGCCGAGGGCCTGGCGCGCCGGTCCGTGCCGCCGTCGGACCTGTCGCTGCTCGGTCTCGTGCGGCACCTCGCGGAGGTCGAGCAGCACTGGTTCCGGCAGGTGATGGCCGGCGAGGACGTCACCCGGCGCTACCCGGCGTCGGACGAGGCGTTCACCGGGGCGACGGCGGACCCGGCCGTCGTCGAGGAGGCGTGGGCGGGCTGGCGCGAGGAGGTGGCGTTCGCGGAGCGGTTCGTGGCCGAGGCGCCGGACCTCGACGTCCTCGGCGTCGGCGACCCGGAGCAGGCCCCGATCCCGTTGCGGGAAGTGCTGATCCACATGATCGAGGAGTACGCCCGGCACAACGGCCACGCCGACCTCCTCCGCGAGCGGATCGACGGCCGGGTCGGCCAGTGACGGTTCACCCGGCCGTGACCACGTAGCGGCGGGCGGCGCGGGCGGTGAAGGTGATCATGTCGCCGTCCACGCGGGTCGGGACCCGCTCGCCGTCGTCCACCAACCGGAAGCTCCCGCGGAACAGGGTGCTGCGCGCGGTGATCTCGCCGTCGTGGCCGGTGGTCAGGGTGATCTCGCGGGCCGTGCCCTCCGACCACCGCGCGTCGACGGTGACGTCACCTCGCGCCCGCAGGCCGGTGTACGAGCCGTCACACCACTCCCCCGGCAGCGCGGGGAGCACGTGCACCACGCCGTCGTGGCTCTGGAGCAGCATCTCGGCCACGCCGGCCGTCGCGCCGAAGTTGCCGTCGAGCTGGAACGGCGGGTGGGTGTCCCAGAGGTTCGGCAGGGTGCTGCCGGTCAGCTGCCCGGCGAGCATCCGGTGCGCGTGGTCGCCGTCGAGCAGCCGGGCCCAGAAGTTGATCTTCCATGCCTTGCTCCACCCCGTGCCGCCGTCACCGCGGGCGGTCAGCGAGGTCTTCGCGGCGGCGGCGAGGGCCGTGCCGGCGCTGATGGCGTTGCCGGGGAACAGCGCGAACAGGTGCGAGACGTGCCGGTGGGTGTCCGCCGGGTCGTCGAGGTCCTCCTTCCACTCCTGGAGCTGGCCCCAGGAGCCGATCCGGAGGCCGGGATCGAGCCGGTCGAGCGCCTGGCGCACCTCCGCGCCGAACGCGGTGTCACCGAGGACGTCGGCGGCGGAGGCGACGGTGACGAACAACTGCCGCACGATCTGCTGCGACATGGCCGCGCCGGCGGAGAAGTCCCCGTGCTCGGGCGAGTAGCTCGGCGTGACGACGAGCGTGCCGTCACGGGGGTCGGTCTCCAGGCTGTCGAGCCAGAACCGGGCGAGCTCCCGCATCACCGGGTACGCCCGCTCGCGCAGGAACCGGTGGTCGCGGGTGAACAGGTAGTGCTCGTAGTGGTGCTGGGCGAGCCACGCGCCCGCTTCCGGGAACCAGAACGCGGTCGCCCAGTCGTGCACCCCGGTGAACCCGAACGGGTTGGTCTCGTTGTTGACGACCCAGCCCCGACTGCCGTGCACCTCCCGTGCCGTGACCGCGCCCGGTTCGCGGAGCGAGTCGACGTAATCGAACAGCGGGCCGGTGGTCTCGGCGAGGTTCGTGGTCTCGGCGGGCCAGTAGTTCATCTGGAGGTTGATGTTGACGTGGTAGTCGGCGCTCCACGGGGGTGACGTGGAGTCGTTCCAGACGCCTTGGAGGTTCGCGGGCAGCGATCCGGTGCGCGACGAGGAGATCAGGAGGTAGCGGCCGTACTGGAAGTACAGGGCTTCCAGGGCGCGCCGGTCCGCCGCCGGCGCGGTGGCGTAGGTGCGCAGGAGTTCGTCGGTGGGCACGGTCGCCGGCCGCTGCCCGAGGTCCAGGCGCACCCGGTCGAACAACGCGCGGTAGTCGCGCAGGTGGTCGTCGAGCAGCCGGCGCCACCCCTTCTCGGCCGCCGCGTCGACCGTCCCGCCGACCCGGTCGTGCGGATCGGCACCCCGGTAGGTCGGGTAGTCGTCGGCGTAGTCCGTGCCTGCCGCGAACACGAGGACCACGGTGTCGGCGCCGGTGACCGTGACGGTGCCGTCGGGGTTGTCGGTACGCGTGCCGCCGTGGTTGAGCACCTGGAACTGCGCCTCGAACCGCATGCCGTTGTCGTGCAGCGCCCCGGTGAGCGTGACGCGGCCCGCGTTCGCCGTGGTGCGCGCGGTGCGGTTGTCCGGCGTGGTGATGGAGGCGGTGAACCCGACCGCACCGGCCCGATCAGCGGACAACCGGGCCACGATCACCCCGTCCACCGCCGTGGCGAAGTACTCCCGGGTGAACCCGACCCCTCCCGCCACGTACCCCACCCCCGCGACCGCCCGGGACAGGTCGAGCGCGCGCCGGTACCCCGTGACCTCGTTCGGCGGCTCATCGAGTGCGAGGACCAGCTCACCGAACGGCTGGTAGGCACCGAACCCCCGACGCTGCTGCCCCAACGCCGCCGCGACCACCTCCGGCGCAACCCGACCTTCGCGCCCGACCAACTCCCGCACCTCGCGCAACGCGTCGGGCCGAGGACTGGCCCAGTTGCCGAAGTCGTACCCCTGCACCGACCCGGGCCCACCGGTCCACAGTGTCTTCTCGTTGACCAGGAGCCGCTCCCGAGCCACCGTGCCGAACACACCGGCCCCCAGCGCACCGTTGCCGATGGGCAGCGACTCCGTCTCCCAGTCGGTGGCGGGCTCGTCGTACCAGAGCGCGAGCACCCCCTGCTCAACCTCGGCCACATTTCCCCCACATCAGGCGCCGTCACACCTTCGCGCTCGGAGACGGTAACAAGAGGTCCGACCTGTTGCCATCCTTTGGTGGCGAAATCGCGGACAGGCTGCGACGACTCCCACAGACATCGGATGTCAGGGTCCTTGAGCTTGCCGTTCACGATCAGGTGGGCGAAGCTCCACACCGTGGTGCCGTACAGCGTGACGGTCGCACCCGCCAGCGGAACGCGTCATCGTCCCCGCGTCGCAGCCATCCGCGTGGTTCGCGATGTCGTCGTTGGCGCGAACCGACTTGATCAGGCGCTCACTGGCTTCGATTGCGCTCATCCCCCGATAAAGGCATCCCGATCGGTGCCGCTCGAGATCTTCGTGCTCGCCTCCCGGTGCAGTACGCGCTCAGTCGGGGTTGACCAGCACCGGGGGCGCGGGGATCCGGACGGGTTTCGGGTGGTAGGTGGCTTCCGCTTCGTAGCGGAGGCGTTCGGCGGCCAGGAAGCAGCGGTTGAGGCCGGTGCGGACGTCCAGGGCGTTGATGCCCGTCTTGAGCACGTAGAACAGGCCCACGTTCACCAGCGCCACCGACAGGGCGTACACGTAGGTGTCCTTGAGCGTGCCGTTCACGATCAGGTAGGCGAAGATCCACACCGTGGTGCTGTACAGCGTGACCGTCGGCCCCCACTGGCGGAACGCGTCCAGGCCGATGATCTTCTGGTGCTCCGGCGGCACGGTGCTGAGCCGGGACTCCCTGGCCCGCGCCAGGTGCCGTGACGCGAACACCGCGCACAGCACGTTGGACCCCACGACGCCGGTGTACCCGATGGCCGTGCCGATGGGCCACGCGTGGACGTCCACCAGGTTCACCCAGAGGATCAGCCACGACCCCCACGGCGCCATGATCCGGATCGCGAACTCGGTCGCGACCCGCAGCGACGCCCCGGGCAGCGCCGGTGACCTCGCCACCAGCGTGGTGAGGCCGCCGAGGATGTTCTGGTAGTACCGCACGGAGGCGAGCGCGAAGCTCAGGCCGATGATCCGGGCCGGCAGGTTCTCCCACACCCGGCCCAACCGGTAGTCCGGCACGCGCAGGTCGTCGATCAGCGGGATCACGTTCGGCCGCACGTCCAGCGGTCGCAGCAGGAGCTGCACCGGCGGGCCCAGCACGTCGATGCCGATGTCGCGCAGGAACCACAGGACGCACACCGTGGTGCTGACGAAGTAGCTCAGCGACGACACGACCGAGAAGAACAGCAGCCACCGCGCGTGCATCGACCGGCGCGGGTCGGACAGCACGCCCTGCTGCTTGCGCATCCGGTACACGCGGCGGCGGCGCTTGGGCTCGCGCGAGGCCGGGAACAGGGTCCGCAGCGTCTCGGTCACGGTGTGCCGGTCGTACGGGATCGCGCGCGGGCGCAGGTCCGGGTCGTCCACCAGCGCGGCCTGGGTGACGTCGAGCTCCTGCTCCACGACCTGCCGCAGGTAGTGGTAGACGTCCACGTCGGCGATCGGCACCGGGAACACGAGCAGCCTGCGGTCGGGGCGCACGTCGATCAGGTCCTCGACGACCCGGGCGATCAGCGGCGCCTGGCCGTAGAAGCGGTCCGGGATGGTGTCGTCGCGGTTCTCGCCGACGTCGCCGAGGGTGATCAGGATGCGGCCGAGCGAGTACAGGTCGGCCTTGGTCACGTCGTCGGAGTTGGAGCGCACCTCGGGCGCGACGTACACGCTCTGGGCGTTGCCCTGGCCCGCGAGTGCGCCGCTGTAGAGGTAGTTGCGGCCGAAGTCGACGAACGTCAGGTCGTAGGAGCGGCCGTCCCGGTCGGGCTCGCGCCTGCGCACGATGACGTTGGTCGGCGAGAGGTCCTCGTGGCGCTTGCCGGACCGGTGCAGCTCGGCCAGGGCGGACAGCAGCGGCAGGCCGATCGTGCGGATCAGGTCGAGCCGCACGTTCCCGGCCGGGGACGGCGGCCGGCGGCGGAAGCGGCCGACGACCGGGACGGCGCTCTCCTCCTTGAGCCGCTCGAGCTCCTCGGCGAGGGTCCGCCCCTCGGCGAAGTCCATCAGGATCCAGTTGTCCGTGCTCGCCCAGACCTGGACCATGTGGCCGACCAGGCGGCCGTCGGCGTCCAGCGCGTTGTGCTCGGCCTCGTAGGAGTGGGTCTTCGCCGCGATCACCGGGATGTCCGCGTACGGGAAGAGCACGCACTTGAGCGCGAACTCGGCCCGGCGGTCCGGGCGTCCCCGCAGGAGGAACGACGTCGACCCGTGCCGGTGGAAGGTGAGCTCCGCGCCGCGCACGGCGGCCCACTCGGCGGTGACGTGCGGTGCGGAGGTGCGGGCCGGCGCGTACAGGTCGACCAGCGCGCGCCGCACCGAGGCGTCCCGCACCAGGACCGAGCACAGGTTCGCGCAGTCGTGCCCCCGCGGGCCGGGGTCGGCGTGCGCCGGCTCCATCGTGATCAACGTGATGAGCAGGACGGACAGGTAGCCGAACACCTCGGACTCGCGCCGCTGGTGGCCGGCCGCGCGGCTGGTCTTGAAGCCGCGGCACCACCGGGTCAGCGCCGCGATCGCCTCGGTCCGCTCGACCCCGGCTTCGAGCTGGAACGACAGCTTGTCGAGCGGTATCCCGGCCATGGCCTGCCGCCACCGCTCGGCGGTGCCGCACAGGGCGTGGATCTCGCGCAGGACATCGGTGTCGGAGTCGCGCAGCTCCAGCCGCGTCACGTGCCGCAGCACGTGCCGCAGGACCTCCTCCCGCACGCGGTCCGGCCGGGGGTCGCTCACGACGGCGCCTCCGTGGCGGACCGCGGCGGGTAGACGGTCAACCGCGGCACGACGAGCACGTCCTCGCCTTCGAGCACCTGGTGCGCGAGGCGGTACGCCGAGCGGGCCCCGTCGAGGAGCTTGCCCCGGTCCACCTCGTGCCGCCTCACCTCCGGCGTGCCCGGCAGCGGCGCGAGGTCGAGGATCGCGGGGTCGTCGGCCGGGTGCCGCCGGGCGCGGTCGAGGGCGGGCCGGTCCCGCAGCCGGTACTCGTCCATCGCGGTGACGAACCCCTTGCCCAGGCCGGGGCGCACCCGCTCCAGGTGGCGTGCCACGACCTGGTTGACCAGCGGCGTGCCGCCGGTGCGCGGTGGCGAGACGGGCCGGGTGCTCAACGAGAGGACGTGCGTGCAGCCGTCCAGCACGGCGGCGCGGAACGGGTGGAACCTCAGCACTCCCCCGTCGATCGCGCGCCGACCCCGGAAATCGGCCGTGCCGCGAATCGCCAGCGGCAGCCACGTGCTGGCGCGCAACGCGGACCGCAGGTCGTCCGGCGAGCGGAACTCGCTCACGTCCAGCGTTTCCAGGTCGTCCACGCTGGTCACCATGACGTGCAGCCGCTGCGCCGCCGCGATGATGGCGGCGTAGTCCAGGGGTTTGCGATTGGCCAGCACCTCCTCGAACACGTACTCCAGGTTCATCGGGCCCATACCGCGCAACACCCGCCGGAAGTCCAGGAAAACGCCGGTGGTCAGGTCGTCGAAGTAGATGGACAACGGGAACCAGGTCCGCCGGGTGATGAAGTACGCCCCGTTCACCGCGCCGGACGAGCAGGTGTAGACGTCGTCGAAGCCGTCGGCGAAACCCATGTCCTCCAACGCGCTCAGCATCGCGCCCGAGACCACGCCGCGCAGGCCGCCGCCCTCGACGGCCAGCCCGACCTTGAACCCGTCGTCACGCCGGCCGGGCTTGCTGCCGCTCGCACGCCGCCGCAGCAGCACTTCGCGCACGGGGTGGTCCGGCGACCACAGCGATTCCGCGCGGGCGGTATCCGAATTCGGACCGCGCCTGCCCGGTAGTACCGCCCGCCAGCCGGGCACGCCACTCGACCACGCCATGGGACAACGCCTCCGAAGTCATCCGGTAGTCACACGGTAGCGGATCACCGTCGACCTGTTCGCCAATAAGATGTCATTCTTGTATGCCATTCGGTGTGGCATCGACCGCCGACCGGGTAACCATTCTCGACAGCAACGCGAAAGGGCCGCAATAATGCGGTTCGACTATTCGCGGGAATGGTCGGTCGTGGCCCGGGCCGGCAGTCGCGCGTCACCCTCCCGGTGACACCCTGGTTGGCCGTGCCGCCGCCGGGAAGCCCAGGGGGACGCCGAGTCGGAGGAGCCGGGTCGTGGACGGTGAGGTCGAGCTGCGCGTGGACGGGCGGCGCAGGCGCTTGCGCGTGGACACCAGGACGACGCTGCTGGACGCGTTGCGCGACGGGCTCGGCGCGACCGCGCCCAAGAAGGGCTGCGACCACGGCCAGTGCGGCGCGTGCACGGTGCTGCTGGACGGGCGGCGGGCGATCACCTGCCTCGCGCTCGCGGTGGCGCACGACGGCGCGGACGTCACCACGGCCGCGGGGTTCGCCGACGGCGAGCGGCTGCACCCCGTGCAGGAGGCGTTCCTGGAGCGGGACGCGTTGCAGTGCGGTTTCTGCACGCCCGGACAGGTGTGCTCGGCGATCGGGGTGCTCGACGAGGTGGCGGCCGGTCACCCGAGCGCGGTCACGGCGGACCTCACCGGGCCGGTGGAGCTGACCGACGACGAGATCCGCGAGCGGATGAGCGGGAACCTGTGCCGGTGCGGCGCGTACGTCCACATCGTGGCCGCGGTGCGGGACGGTGCGCGGTGATGCCGTTCGACTACCGGCGCGCGCCCGACGCGGAGGCCGCCGTCGCCGCCGCGAGCGGGTGGTCCGGCGTGGCGTTCCTCGCGGGCGGGACCAACCTGGTCGACCACCTCAAGCTCGGCCTCGCCACGCCCGACGTGCTGGTCGACATCAGCCGGCTGCCGCTGGACGCCGTGGAGGAGCTGCCGGACGGCGGGCTGCGGATCGGGGCGACCGTGCGCAACGCCGACCTGGCCGCGCACCCGGTCGTCCGGCGGGACTACCCGGTCCTGGCCCGCGCGCTGCTGTCCGGCGCGTCCGGGCAGATCCGCAACCTGGCCACGACCGGTGGGAACCTGCTGCAACGCACGCGGTGCGTGTACTTCCAGGACCTCTCGACGCCGTGCAACAAGCGCGAACCCGGCACGGGGTGCTCGGCGATCGGTGGCTACACGCGCCACCACGCGATCCTCGGCGCGTCCGCGCACTGCGTCGCCACCCACCCGTCGGACATGGCGGTGGCGATGGCGGCGCTGGACGCGCAGGTGGCCGTGCTGGGCCCGACCGGTCGGCGGGTGGTCCCGCTGGTCGAGCTGCACCGGTTGCCCGGCGACGAGCCGCACCGCGACACCGTGCTGTCGCCTGCCGAGCTGATCACCGCGGTGGACCTGCCCCCGCTGCCCGCGGGCGCCCGCTCGCTGTACCGGAAGGTGCGCGACCGGGCGTCGTTCGCGTTCGCGCTGGTGTCCGTCGCGGCCGTGCTGCGGGTCGAGGACGGCGTGGTGCGGGACGTGCGGCTCGCGCTCGGCGGTGTGGCGCACAAGCCGTGGCGGGCGCGGCGGGCGGAGGACGTCCTGCGCGGCGAACCGGTCGGCGACGAGGTGTTCCGGCGGGCGGCCGAGGCCGAGCTGGCGGGCGCGGCGCCGTTGGCGGGCAACGGTTTCAAGGTGCCGCTGACCCGCAACCTCGTGGTGGCCGCGCTGCGCGAGCTGAGCCGGGAGGGACGATGACGGGCCTGCTGCGACCACGCGTGCTCGGCCGGTCGCCGCGGCGGGTGGACGGCCCGGCCAAGGTGACCGGCGCCGCGCGGTACGCGGGCGACCAGCGCGTGGTGGACCCCGCGTACGCGCACCTGGTGCAGGCCGAGGCCGCCCGCGGTGTGCTGACCGGTGTGGACGTCGGCGCCGCGCGGGCCCTGGACGGCGTGCTGGCCGTGCTCACGCCCGACAACGCGCCCCGCCTGGCGTCCACGGAGGACGAGGAGCTGGCGGCGTTCCAGTCGCACGACATCGCGTTCCGCGGCCAGGTCGTCGCGGCGGTGGTCGCCCGCACCCGGGAGATCGCCCGGCAGGCCGCGTCACTGGTCCGCGTCACGATCGACCGGCGGCCTCACGACGTGCGCCTGAGCGCCGACCGCGACGACCTGTACGCGCCGGAGCAGGTGAACACCGGCGCGCAGACCGACACCGAGCGGGGTGACCTCGGCACGGGCCTCGCGCACTCGCCGTTCACGCTCGACCAGACCTACACCACGGCCTGGTACAACAACAACCCGATGGAGCCGCACACCACCACGGCCCTGTGGCTGGACGGCGACCTGGCCCTCTACGAGTCGACGCAGGGCGTGCACACCACGCGTGAGGCGGTGGCGGAGGTCCTCGGGCTCGCGCCGGAACGCGTGCACGTCATCGCGCCGCACGTCGGCGGCGGCTTCGGCTCCAAGGGCACGGCGCACGTCCACACGATCATCGCCGCGCTGGCCGCGCGGGCGGTGCCGGGCACGCCGGTCAAGCTCGCGCTCACCCGGCAGCAGCTCTTCTCCCTGGCCGGCTACCGCACGCCCACGATCCAGCGGGTCCGGCTGGGGTGCGACGCGGACGGGCGGCTGGCCGCGATCGGGCTCGACGCCGTGTCCCAGACCTCCCGGATCAAGGAGTTCGCCGAGCAGACCGCCGTGCCGACCCGGATGATGTACGCCGCGCCGAACCGCCGCACGACCCACCGGCTGGCCGGGCTGGACGTCCCCGTGCCGTCGTGGATGCGCGCTCCCGGCGAGTGCCCCGGCATGTTCGGCCCCGAGGTGGCGGTGGACGAGCTCGCGAGCGCGTGCGGCGTCGACCCGGTGGAGTTCCGCGTCCGCAACGAGCCGGACGTGGAGCCGGAGTCGGGCAAGCCGTTCTCCAGCCGCAACCTGGTGGCGTGCCTGCGCGAGGGCGCCCGCCGGTTCGGCTGGGAGCGGCGCGATCCGACGCCGCGCGCCCGGGAGGAGTCGGGGTGGCTGGTCGGCACCGGCGTGGCGGCGTCGACCTACCCGGTGAACCGGACGCCCGGCTCGGCCGCCACGATCCGCTGCACGGGCCCTGGTCGCTACCTGGTGCGGATCGGCGCGGCCGACCTCGGCACCGGCACGTGGACGTCGCTGGCGCAGGTCGCCGCCGACGCGCTGGGCGTGGACTTCGCCGACGTGGAGCTGCGGATCGGCGACACCACGCTGCCCCGGGCGTCGGTGGCGGGCGGCTCGTCCGGCATCACGTCGTGGGGCTCGACCGTGGTGGCGGCGGCCGAGGCGTTCCGCGCGGAGTTCGGCGACGACCCCGCCGAGGGCGACGAGGCAGGCGCGGAGATGCCCGGAGCGGACGACCGGTACGCGATGCACGCGTTCGGCGCGCAGTTCGCCGAGGTCCGGGTGCACGTGGACACCGGAGAGGTGCGCGTGCCCAGGCTGCTCGGCGTGTTCGCGGTGGGCCGGGTGGTGAACCCGCGCCTGGCCCGGTCGCAACTGGTCGGCGGCATGACCATGGGGCTGTCCATGGCGCTGCACGAGCACAGCGTGGTGGACGAGCGGTTCGGGCACGTGGTCAACCACGACCTCGCCGAGTACCACATCGCCGCCAACGCCGACGTGCCGCACGTGGAGGCGCACTGGGTCGAGGAGCACGACCCGCACACCAACCCCATGGGCACCAAGGGGGTCGGCGAGATCGGCATCGTGGGCACCGCCGCCGCCATCGTGAACGCGGCGCACCACGCGACCGGCGTCCGCGTCCGCGACCTGCCGGTGACGCTCGACCACTTCCTGCGTTGACCGACAGCTCGGTTGGACGCCGTGACCGGCGATCGGGTCCAGGCCGTCCGCTTCGGCTAGCCCTTCGGGTCGTGCAGCACCTTGTCGGCGAACGCCCCGATGATGCGTGCGACGTGTTCCGGGGCTTTGAGGTCCGCGCCGTGGTCCCGCTCGCGCATCACGACCCGTTCGGCGTGGGTCATCACGCGTGCGATGGCGTCGAGCCGGTCGGCCAGGTGCGCGGGCTGCGGTCGCCGCCCAAGAGCAGGGTGGGCACGGTGATCCGGGCGTAGACATCGAGGCGGACGCCGAGGCGGTCCAGTGCTTCGAGGTCGTCGATCCGAGCGGGGACGAGCGCGCGGTAGCGGGGCACGAGAGCCGTGAGGACGCCGGCCGACCACGCTTGCCACGGTGGCAGGCCGACCTTCCCCCGGCGGCACTGAACGCCAGTGTCCACTCAGGACTGCGCCGGAATTCCGACGGCACGGACAACGGCGCGGCCTCGACTCCCCGCGCCTCCTCCGCACCCACGGGATTAGGATCGACTCGCGCACAGCCTCGTGCGGCAGGAGTCGTGGGACCGGGATGCAGGAGACGCCGATGGGGTCGTTCGCCGTGCCGCTGGACGATGAGCGCACCCAGTTGGACGCGTTCGTCGAGGAGTACCGCAGTGCGATCGAAGCGACCCTCGACGGTCTCACCGAGGAGCAGGCCCGCCGCCGGCTCGTCCCGTCCGCGACGACGTTGCTCGGGCTGCTCAAGCACGTGACGTGGATGCAGCGGGTGTGGTTCGAGGAGTGCGTCGGCGGCACGTCCCGCCGGGAGCTCGGTCTCGTGGCGGGTCCGGACGACTCCTTCCGGCTCGCCGACGACGACACCATCGCCTCCGTCACGGCGGCCCACCGGGACGCCTGCGCCACGGCCCGGGCGGTGGTCGCGGACCTGCCGCTGGACACCGTGGCGACCGGCCACCGGACCGGGCCGCGCACGCTGCGCTGGGTGTACCTGCAAGTCCTGCGGGAGCTGGCGCACCACTGCGGGCACGCCGACATCCTGCGCGAGCAGGTGCTCGCCGGCTGAGTTCCCGCGTCAGGGCAGCAGCACGTCCAGGAACGGGTTGCTGAACACCCGGTGCGGGTCGAAGGCGTCGAGGGTGGCCAGCGCGGCGTCCCAGCTCGGGTTCGGGCCCTGCCGGTAGCTGTCGGGCACGGTGGCGGTGAGCACGGTGTGGTCGGCCCAGGCCGCCTGGTCGGTGTAGGCCCAGCCCTTGGACCACTCGACCCGCGTCGCCGCGTACGCGCCCGTGTACCGGGTGAAGAAGAACTGCTCCAGCTCCCGGTAGAACGCCGCCGCGCCCGGCGCGGTCGGGAAGGTCAGCACGTCGAACCACACCGCGACGTCCCACTCGGGGTGGTCCTCGCGCGGCCGCACGGCTGACAGCGCGGGCGTCCGCGCGCCCGGCACGCCGACGTGCGCCGGGTCGTCCAGGCCGCCGACGCGGATCTCCACCTGGCCGGTCACCGGGAACAGCCCGCGGCTCTGGTAGGACCGCAGGAGGTCTTCGTAGAACGCGGCGAAGTCGCTGACCACGCGCTGCACCTCGGCGCGGCCGGTCAGCACCGCGTACCCGTTCGCGGTCTCCCGCAGGGTGGTCGGCTTGACGTAGAGCAGCAGGTTCTTCGACTTGCCCCACAGGTCGGTGGTGAGCGTGGCGGTCAGCCCGGTGGCGGCGGTCGTGTACTGCAACTGCCCGAACGTCGGGGTGAGCGCCCACGCGCCGGTGATGAGCAGGTCGGCGAGGTCGGACACCGGCTCGGGCACGTTGTCGGAGAACACGTAGTTGTACGGCGTGACGACGTGCCGCGAGGTCGGCGGCTTGGTCGGCGCGACGCTCCACGTCTTGAGCCACGGGTGGTCGGTGAAGGCGAACCAGATGGCCTCGACCCGGCCCGTCTGGTCGAGGAAGCTCGCGAACGTGCGGGTCGCGCCGCTGCCCGGCGGGGCGAACAGCTCGCTCGTGGGGATGTCGACCCGGCTCACGCAGCGCAGGTTCTGGTTCGCGCCCACGCGCAGGGTCACCTCGGTCAGGAACGCGCGGCCCACGTGGGTCAGCAGCGCGGCGCACTCGGGCTCGTCGCGCTGGAACGTGCGCAGCCGGTACTCGCCGCCGTCCCACACCACGGCGGTCAGCGACACGATCAGGTTGCTGAGCGAGCCGTAGGTGTGGCCGGGGACCCGCGTCTCGCCGACGGCCGGGACGGACGTGCCGTGACCGTTGATCGCCAGCACACCGCCCACGGTCAGGTCGCCCGGCGCGGGGGTGTTGGTCACGCCCAGGCCCGCGTCCTCCAGGAACGCCAGCAGGTCGTCCATCGACGCGCCGGTCTGCGTCCGCACCGCGTCGGGCAGCAGGCTCATCGCCTTCAGGTACCGCGTGGTGTCCACCAGCACGACGCGGTCCGCGCCGGTGGTGCCCGCGGTGACGGTCAGCGGCGACCAGCCGTGCCGGAAACCACGCGGGCGCAAGGTGAATCCCTGGCCGTGCGCCCAGTTCGCGAGGAGCACCACGTCGGCCGGGGTGCGCGGGGCGCACGTCCACAGGTCGTCGGCGCGGATCTCCCCCGCCCAGTTCCGGTAGGTCTCCCGGTACACCTCGATCCCCGGCGGGAACGCGGGCGGCGGGTCGCCCGCGCCCTCGCTCGGCAGCAGCGCGCCGACGGGCAACCAGGCGGCGGCTCCGAGGAAGCCGCGGCGGGAGAAGGCGGGGCTCATGATCAGACCATAAGCGCGCCCGCGCGGCCCTGCGCGGCGCCGACGGGAGGTTGGGCCGAACAGCGCAGCGGGATCGTCCCGCACGGCTCCGGGTTGGGCAACAATCCGGTCGCCCCGCACGGGCCGGCGGCGTTACGTTCCGTCGATGGCGGAGATCCGGGGCACGTGCGACGAGCGGTTCAGCGGGCTGCGCGACACCTTCGCGGCCTCGTTGGACCGGGACGACGTCGGCGCGTCGGTCGCCGTGCGCCTCGACGGCGAGCCGGTGGTCGACCTGTGGGGCGGTCACGTCGACGCGGCCCGCGCCACGCCGTGGGAACGCGACACGATCGTCAACGTCTGGTCCACCACCAAGACGATGGTGGCGCTGTGCGCGTTGATCCTCGCCGACCGGGGCGTGCTGGACCTGGACGCGCCGGTCGCCGAGTACTGGCCGGAGTTCGCCGCGGCGGGCAAGGGCGGCGTGCTGGTGCGGCACGTGCTCGGCTACACGGCCGGCCTGCCGACGTGGGCGGAGCCGATCACCGTGCCCGACCTGTTCGACTGGGAGGACGCGACGGCGCGGCTGGCCGCGCAGCCCGCCCGGTGGGAGCCGGGCGCGGTCGGCTGCTACCACCCGTTGACGCAGGGCTTCCTGGTCGGCGAGGTGGTCCGCCGGGTCACCGGCCGCGGCCTGGGCGCGTTCTTCGCCGAGGAGGTGGCCGGGCCGCTGGGCGCGGACTTCCACATCGGCCTGCCCGCCGAGCACGACCACCGCGTGTCGCCGGTGATCCCGCCGCCGGGCACGTCCGACGGCGCCGCGCCGGGGCTGCCGGGCGAGCGGCCCAACCCGGTGATCGTGGCGGAGGACGCGAACACGGCGGCGTGGCGGCGCGCGGAGATCCCGTCCGCGGGCGGGCACGGCAACGCCCGCTCGGTGGCCCTGGTGCAGTCGGTGCTGGCGTCCGGCGGCGCGGTCGGCGGGGTGCGGCTGCTGTCGGAGGCGGGGTGCCTGCGCGTGCTGGAGGAGCAGTTCCGGGGCGTGGACCACTACCTGGCCGTGCCGATCCGGTACGGCCTGGGTTATCGCGTCGAGGGGCGGACGTGCTCGTGGGGCGGGTGGGGCGGCTCCGTCGTGGTGGTCGACCTGGACCGGCGGATGACGGTGGCGTACGTGATGAACCAGATGCTGGAGCAGGGCGCGTTGGGCGACCACCGCGGCCTCGGGATCGTGCTGGCCGCCTACGACGCGCTCGCTACCGCAGCCTGACCGGCAGCGTGACGTGGCCGTTGGAGATGAACGAGCGCACGGGTTCCAGCTCGTCCGCGGGTACGGCCAGGACGAGGTCGGGGAAGCGGCCGAACAACGCGGGCAGCGCCACCTCGGCCTCGATGCGGGCCAGCGGCGCGCCCAGGCAGTAGTGGACGCCGTGGCCGAAGGCCAGGTGCGTCTTGTCGGCGCGGGTGATGTCGAACCGGTCGGCCGTGTCGCCGTGGTAGGCCGGGTCGCGCCCGGCGGCGGCGTAGGCGGCCAGGATCGCCTCGCCGCGCCGGATCGTCGTGCCCGCCACCTCCAGGTCCTCGACGGCGTAGCGCAGCGGCAGGTTCGCCACCGGCGCCTGCCACCTCAGCGACTCCTCGATCACGTCGCCCCACGTGCGCTCGCCGGAGCGGACCAGGTCGAGTTGGTCGGGGTGGGTGAGCAGCGCGGTGACGGCGTGGTCGAGGAGGTTGACCGTGGTCTCGTGGCCGGCGGCGATCATCAGGACGAGGGTGTCGACCAGCTCGTCCTCGCGCAGCCGGGCGCCGTCCTCCTCCCTGGCGGCGATCAGGCCGCTGGTCAGGTCGTCGGCCGGGGCGCCCCGCTTGAGGGCCACCAGGTCGTTCAGGATCCGGTAGAGCTCCCGCTGGTTCTCCGCCGCCTGCTCGCCCGTGAGCGTGGTGTCGAAGACGCCGTCCACGGTGCGGCGCAGGCCGGGGCGGGCGTCGTCGGGGACGCCGAACAACCGGCAGATGACCTCGATCGGCAACGGGTAGGCGAACTCGGCGCGCAGGTCGACCACGTCGGGTCCGGCGGCGAGCCCGTCGACCAGGTCGGCCGTGATGGCCTCCACCCGCGGGCGCAGCTCCTCGGCCCGGCGGGCGGTGAAGGCCTTGGACACCAACGACCGCAGCCTGCGGTGGTCGTCCCCGTACGCGGTGAACATGTTGTGCACCGAGACCCAGAGGTGCAGCGGCCAGTCCTCCGTCACCTCGCCGTCGATCAGCGCGGGCCAGTGCCGGTGCCCGTCCTTGGAGACGCGCGGGTCGCTGAGCAGCCGGCGGAGCAGGTCCAGGTCGCTGATCGACCAGGCCGTGACGCCGCCGAGGAGGTCGACTCGGGTCACCGGTCCCAGCGCGCGTAACGCGGCCGCCTCGGCATGGATGTCACGACCGGTCGGGTCCAGGGTGTACATCTACCCATCGTTACCGCAAGATCACCGTGCGTACAAGGGTTGTGCGTGGTCGTGCAGCGGACGTGACCGGGTGTGCAACGCGGCCGTGCCGGTCCGGTCCGTGCCCTAGGTTCGCCGCATGGCACTGGTGTGGCTTCCCCTGGACGACCGCGCGGTCGACGGGATCGTGGCGTTGGCGGGCTCGTCGTGGGCGCGGGAGGACTTGGACGACGCGGTGGTGGCGGCGGGCTGGTCGTTGCCCGGGGGGCGGTCGGTGGCGGAGGAGGTCTACGGCGCGGCCGAGCACCGGTTCGGCCTGGACGACCACCGGTGGGTCGGCGTGGCGATGCGGTTCGACCCGGACGAGGTGATTGGCTTCTTCCTGGCGTTCGCCACGTACCTCGACGAGCAGGACCCCGACGACCAGGACGTGCGCGACCTCGTGTCGTCACGGGGCGCGCCGTGGTCGGCCGACGCTCTCGCGACCCGTGCCGGGTTCGACGCGCGGCACCACGAGGCCGTGGCGCGGCTGACCGCGAAGCTGGGCGAGCCCCTGGTGGTCGGCACGCACGACGACGAGTGGCACCACGCCGTCTGGCGGGTCGCCGACTGCCTGGTCGTGCTGGCCCAGGGCGAGAACTTCGACCTCTACGGCATGGCCGACGACGCGTGCCTGTGGCTGGTGCGCCACGCCCCGGACCGGCCCGTGCCGACGGGTGACGCCCTGTACGCGTTCCTGTGCGGTGACACCGCGCCGGCCTGACCATCCCGCGGCCCGCCGCGCTTCGACCACGTCGGCTGTTCGTCGGCCGGTGTCCGGGCGGCGCGTCACTGGCCGAGCGGTGGGGTGAGGGCGTGCCCCCACCCCACCGACCGGTCAGATGTGCGGCAGCTCGACCTGGACCGTGCGGCCGTTCAGCGGCTGCACGGGACGCGCGTTGCCCGCGGAGAACAAGCCCTGGAAGCGGGACACGGTCGCCTGGGTGACCGTCTTCTCGCTCATCAGGAACCACTGCACGCCCTCGGTGAACGGCGCGGTGGTGAGCGAGCCGGTGTAGCGGGCGGTGGCGCGGTTCACCGGCAGCAACGTGTCGAGGTCGATGTCGCCGAGGTGCACCTCCTCGCCGCACTCGGGCGCGAGCCGCGCCAGCACGCTGTCCACAGTGGACTCGGCACCGACGCGCAGCGGCACGCCGATCACCAGGAGCGCGCCCGCCGCGCTGCGGTGCACCAGGTGCATCTCCAGCGGGTCGGCGTGGCCCGCGAACCGGTGCTCCGAGGGGGTGTGGAAGTGGAACTGCACCAGGTCGTACCGGACGCCCGCGAGCGTCACGTGACCGGCGCCGGGCTCGACCTCGAACTCCTCGGTCTCCTCGTGGTCGCGCACGGCGCAGCCGTCGGTCGCGGCGGCGTCCTTGCGGACGTAGTGCAGGTCGCCGGCGGCGTGGTGGCCGTAGGAGATCTCCAACCGGGGCAGGTGCGGGTTCACGCGGATCGACGCGGGCGTGATGTCGACCGGGCTCTGCAGGGGCACCTGCGACTGGGCCGGGGCGACGCCGGCGGTGAGCAACGCGGAAAGGACGACAGGGACGGCGATGGCGACAACGCCTCTTCTTGCCACGAGTGCAGCCCTTCGGGGACCGGGACCCGGGCGGGGATCCACCCGCCCGGCGGGACCGCACCATCCTTCACCCGTTCGAGTGACGCTCGACAGAGTGACAAATCGCCCCGAACGGCCGAGACGGGACATAACTGGCTGTGCAGTCGATCACACGCCGGCGGTCCCCCCGGGCCCTCGGCTTTTCGGCCCATTCGGGAACCGTCACGATCGAGGTTTTCCGGCACGCGCCGGAGAGCATTCCGGGGCACTCTTCGGGCCGGATCTCCTCCGCCGGAATGCGTCCGCGAACGTCCGGTGCTCGTGACCGGCCGGTCGCGGCGCGCTCACGACGGCTTCACCGGTGACGGCGTTCCGTCCCACCGCGCCCGCATCCCCGTTGCGTCCCACGGCGTCCATCGATCCCACGCCCTCGTGCCCCGGTGTGGCGGTCGGGCGTCAGCGATCCGACCCCGAGCGCCCGCCGTGCAGCCGGCGACCGAGGTCCGGCGGCCTCCTGGTGACCGGGAGCCCGCCGACGACGGGCCGCAACCGCGTCATCCGGGTGGCGGTTCGGCCCGGTTCCCCGGGTCGCCTGCGTCCTTCGGCTTGGCGCCCAGCGCGAGGGCGAGGAGCGCGCCACCGACCATGCACGCGCCGACCATCCACATGCCGGCGCGCTGGCTCCCGGTGAGGTCGCGCAGCCAGCCGGTGACGTAGGGGGCGGCGAAACCGCTGGTGTTGCCCAGCGAGTTGATCAGCGCGATGCCGCCCGCCGCGGCGGCGCCGGTCAGGAAGTTCGACGGCAGGGCCCAGAACGTCGGCAGCGCGCAGCACACGCCGACCGCGCAGACCGTGACCGCGACCATCGCGGCGTACGGGTTGCCGAGGTAGAGCGCGACCGGGATCGCGCACCCGCCGACCAGCATCGGCAGCGCCACGTGCCACTTCCGCTCGCGGGAGCGGTCGCCGTGCCGGGCCCAGAACACCATCACCGTCGCCGCGACGACGTACGGGACGGCGGTCACCAGCCCGGCTTCCAGCACGGTCAGCTTCGTCCCGTACTGCCTGCCGAAGCCGGCGATGATGGTGGGCAGGAAGAACCCGAGCGCGTACAGGCCGTAGGCGAGGGCGAAGTAGACGAACGCCAGCCCCAGGATCCGCGGGTGCGCCAGCGCCTTGCGCAGCGGCCAGTGGTGCTCGGCCTCGGTGGCGCGGCGCTCGGCGTCCAGCTCGTCGACCAGCCAGCGGCGCTCGTCCTCGGCCAGCCAGCCGGCCTGCTCCGGCCGGTCGGTCAGGTAGAACCAGGTGGCGAACGCGAGCAGGATCGCCGGGACGCCCTCGACCAGGAACATGAACCGCCAGCCGGACAGCCCGAACACGCCGTCGCCGTGCGCGATGAGCAGGCTGGACACGGTGGACCCGATCGCCGACGAGACCGGGATCGCCACCATGAACAGCGCGACCGCCTTCGCGCGCTGCGCGGCCGGGAACCAGTACGTCAGGTAGAGGATGATCCCGGGGAAGAACCCGGCCTCCGCGACTCCGAGCAGGAACCGCAGCGCGACCAGCGCGGTCGCGTTGGGCACGAAGGCCATCGCGGTGGCCACCACGCCCCAGGTGATCATGATCCGGGCCATCCAGCGGCGCGCGCCGAACCGGTGCAGGGCGAGGTTGCTCGGCACTTCGAGGATCAGGTAGCCGAGGAAGAAGATGCCCGAGGCGAACCCGAAGGCGGTCGCGCCGAGCCCGAGCTCGTCGTTCATCCCGTTCGGGCCGGCGAACCCGATGTTGACGCGGTCCAGGTAGTTGACGAAGTAGAGCAGTCCCAGGAACGGCAGGATCCGGACGGCGACCTTGGCGAGCACGCGGTCGCCCACGGCGGTCGATCGCTTCGACATGATCGAATCCAAGTCCGACTCGCGCGGCGCGTCAATCGGCCCCGGCGGTTCCACCACGTGGCCGGGTGTTCTCACCGATTGCCGGAGGGGACGGCTTTCATAGCGTTTCGGTCTCGTCCGGGTCACAATGGGGAAGTCAGAGCCCGGGCAAACCGACGCGGAGGTCAGTGGGAGATGGGACTGCCGGACCACGAAGCACTTGCGCTGGCGGAGATCGAGCGGCACCTGATCGACGAAGACCCTCGCTTCGCCGCCCGCCTCACCCGCACCCGCACGTGGTTGCGCATCCCGAGGCGGGTGCTGTTCGCCGCGGCGCTGTGCCTCACCTACGCGGCCGGGCTGCTGATCATCATCGCCGGCGTGACGCTGCCGTCGGCGGTCCTGGTCGCGCTCGGGTCGATCGTCACGGCCGCTTTCCCGACCGCGGTGGCGGTGCGGGCGCTGCGGCAGCGGTCGCGCACCGCGACGCACCGGTGGAGCGTGCCCGCGCCTCCGCGCTGACCTCCCGCGCGCGAGGGGCCGTGCCGGACGGTGATCGTTAGCTCAACGTTGGCGGGACGTTGGCGGCGATCACTTGACTGCCCGAGTCAGCCGTCCCGGCTCGAACGCCGGCGCTCGCGAGGAAGGTCCGGCTCATGGCAACAGGCACGGCCGCGGTGGCGGCCACGCGCACCACGCTCAGGCAGGGCGTGGTCAGGCCGGACGTCGACCAGCAGATCGAGGCGATCGGCCGTGATGCGGCGGCCGAGCCGGATTCCGTGGTGGGCAGGCCGACCGGCGGCCAGGTGCCCGCCGACCCGTTCGCGAGCCTGCGGGGCGTGGCGGGCTGGGCCGTCGACTACGTGGCGTTCCTGCAGGAGCCGATCGAGCAGCTCGCGGGCGACCCGCAGGGCGTGCGGGCCACCGCGGACGCCATCCGCGCCGCCGCGGAACGGCTGCGCGAGCTGGCCGAGGCGCAGCGCGAGACGCTGGCCAGGCCCGAGGGGTGGACCGGCCCGGCCAAGGACGCCTACCAGGCCAGCATGGACGCGCTCGGGGACGAGCTGCGCTCGATGGCGGGCGCGGTGGCCGCGAAGGGGGTGGTCGTCGAGAACACCGGTGCGATGGTGCAGGCGCTGCGCGAGGCCGTCCTGCACACCGTCGGCCAGTACTCCGACTCGCTGGTGCCGGGCGCGATCAACGCCTACGTCTTCGCGCCGTTCACGTTCGGCGCGTCCATCGCGATGTTCCTCGGCTCGGTGGTGGACAGCGCGACCCAGCTCGGCGCGAGCATCGCGGGCAAGATGGACGACCTCAACGCGGCGCTGACCCGCCAGGTCGACCGGGTCAGGCAGCTCGACGGGATCTCCGACGAGATCGGCCGGAGCTGGGAGCGCTTCGAGTCCGTCGCGGGCGGTGAGGCGACCCTGGCCCGCACCGCGTCCCGGCCGCTCTTGCAGGCGGGTGAGACCCGGCAGTCGGCGCTGACCCCGCAGCAAGCCTTGGAGGCGCGGCGTGCGGTGGCGGTCGAGGAGTCGGAGGCGTTGCGTCCGATGGAGAGGGGCCGCCTGGTGACCGCCGAAGCGTCGCAGCCCATGGAGGCGCGGCGGTTGCCGACCGCCGAGTCCGAGGTGTCGCGGCCGGTGGAGGCGCACCGCGCGCTCAGGGTCGAGGAGACCGAGGCGTTGCGGCCGATGCTGCGAGCCGAGGAGCCCGTTCACCTCGCGCGGGCCGAGGAGCCGCTCCAGGCGCGTCACGCCGTCCGCGCCGAGCCGATGGTGCGGGCGGAGGCCGCCGTCCTGCACGAGGCGCAGCCGCTGATCCCCGCCACCGAGACCGCCGTCCACTACCGGACCGCCGAACGGCTGGAAGCGCGCGAGGTGTCGGCCACCCGTGAGGCCGCGGTCCGGCTGGCCGAGGACGCCGAGTAGTCGGTTCCCGACCGACCACCTCCCCGCCACTTCCCTGCGTTCCGAGGAACCCCCATGGTCACCAACCCGTCACCCACCACGCTCAGCACGCCCCCGCCCGGCGGCGGCTCGGGTTTCACGATGGACCAGTCGGCGCTCGACGCGCTCCGGCAACAAGCCGACGACCTGCGCACCGGCTACCAGGACGTCTCGTCGGGGCTGTCCGGCCACACCCTGGCGGGCAACGCGTTCGGCACCGTCGGGACGTTCGCCGTCGAGGCCTTCAACGCCTCCCACGGCAAGTCGGTCGAGCTGACGGGCAAGGCGGCGTCGACGCTGGGCCTGGTCGGCGAAGGCCTGAAGGCCACCGCGCAGACCCACCTCGAAGCCGATCAGGCCAACGGCGAGCAGTTCACCTCGATGGAGTCCACCGCGCTCGCCGACAAGCCCGTGAGCGCACCCACCGGTGGCGCTTCGGCCTCTCAAGGGCCGCCGGACAGCCCCGGCGGCTCCGCCTCGGCCTTTCAAGGCCCGCCGGACAGCTCCGGCGGTGACGCTTCGGCCTCTCAAGGGCCGCCGGACAGCTCCGGCGGCTCCGCCTCGGCCTTTCAAGGCCAGACGGGCAGCCCTGGCGGTGGTGCCTCGGCCCCCCAAGGCCCGCCGGACAGCCCCGGCGGCTCCGCCACCACCCAGGCACCGCCGCCCCCCATCCCGGAGCCCTCCGGTGCCGGGGCCGGGGCCCCGACCGGCCAGGCAGGCGCGGCCCCCACCCCGCCTCCTCCCACCGCCGAGACCACCACCGCCGCCGCCCGGACCCCGGCCGCACCCGCTCCCACTCCGACGATGCCCGCCTTCCCCGAGATCCCCGACCCGCCTCCCGTGCCCGACGGCTCGGCGGCCGGTGGCGGTTCGAACCCGGCGGACGCCCTCAAGACCACCCCGAGCGCCGGCGCGGCCCCACCACCGATGCCTCCCATCCCCGAGGCTCCGAAGGACTTGTTCAAGCAGCCGACGATCCCCGACCCCACCACGGGCGGCTCGGGCGGCTCGGGCGGCAGCGCCACCACGCCGTCTGCGGGCATGACCCCACCCGCAGCCCCGCCGATCCCCGAAGTGCCGAAGGACCTGTTCAAGCAGCACGACCCGGTCGGCAGTTCCGGAACCTCGGGCGGCAGCGCGACCACACCGTCTGCGGGCACGACACCACCCGCGACCCCGCCGATCCCCGAAGTGCCCAAAGACCTGTTCAAGTCGACGATGCCCGATCTCGACACCGACCCCCGACCCGGCGAGCAGTCACCGGACGACCGCACCCCTTCGGACAAGGACAAGGACACCGGCAAGGGCACCGGCGAGGAACGTCCCGACCGCGACACCGGCGATCACCGCAGCGACCACGAACACCACGGCGAGCACCGCGACCACGGCGACCACGGCGAGCGCGGCAGCCGGGACGAGCGCGAGCAGCACGGCTTCCCCATCACCTCGGTGGACGGCAAACCGTGCCTCGACCTGCGCGAACTCCCGCCCGAGGAAGGCGAGCGCTGGCAGGACAACATCCGCGACATCCTCGCCACCAAGGGCGAGGGGTCCTTCTTCTGGGCCGGCGACACCATCGACGCCCAGGGTCAGCGGCACTCGCTCATGGACCTGGCCGAGTTCATGACCAACCTGGACGCCGACGAGCCCGGCTCCGCCCCCGCACCGCTCTCGGACGACGTCACCGCCAGCCCGGCCCGCAGCGCGAACGGCGACGTCTACGTCATCGTCGGCCCCAACCACGACGAGGACGACCCGGTCGACCTGGCGGACTTCCCGACGCTCCAGGCCAACCCGAGGATCGAGCGGGTGTTCGCGATCGACGCCGTCACCGGCCGGGAGACCCAGATCCACCCGAAGGTCACCTGATCACGGCGGTGAGCACCGCGGCGAGCGGCCGGGGCAGGGCGTCCCGGCCGATCGCCGCCTCCACGAGCAGCCGCGCGTAACGCAGCTTGCGGCGCGACCCGCTGCCCAGGAACCGCCGCATCTGCGCGCCCGGCTCCCGGCCGCGCCACGCGGGCTGGTTCTGCATCGAGCGGAACGGCCCGAGGTCGCCCTGCGAGTCGAACAGCTCCTCGACCCCCGCCACGCCCACCGCCCGGATCAGCTCGTCCTCCAGGTCGGCGACGCAGACGTGGAAGCCCAGGAGCTCCAGGTCGGCACGCGTGCGCGGCGCGCCGACACCCGCCGCGACCAGCCCGCGCCGGAACACCTCCTGCTCCCCCAGGTCGCACAGGCCTGCCAGGCGCACCCCGGTCGAGCCCAACCCGGTCAGGACGCGGCCGATCGCGTGCGCGCCGCCGATCGGCAGCACCACGACCCGCTCCGCGTCGAGGTCCCGACCGAGGCCCACCGCGGCCGTCTCCACCGCGATCTGGTCGCTGATGCCCTCGACGAGCAGCAACGCCTCGGCGGTGGGGACCTTCGCCAGGGCACGGGCCGTCGCCCGAACCGGCGCTTGCGGGCCACTCACGTCGTCGTCGAACGCCCCGCGAACGCGTCGGGTCGTGGCCATGCCCGCCATCATCAGCGACGTGCCGTCGACCGACAAGCGATAAACGAGCCGTCGCGAACCCGCCAGACTCCGCGCACCGGCCGCTGATCGAGAAGATCCGCGCCGTCACGGCCGGGACGCCTCGTGGTGGACGCGGCCTCGCCGTCCGCGGTCGTGGTGCCGGGCGGTGCGGTGGCGGTCCTCGTCGTGGCGGTGACGGGTCGGTCAGGCCGGCACGCGGTCGAAGTCCGGTGACACCACGGACCCGCGCAGGTGGTCGCGCCGGAGCACCGCCAGCACCGCCATCAGGGCCGCGACCAGCGCGAACCCGGAGGCGACGGTCAGCGCGGCGAGCGGTCCGGCCGCACCCACGACCGCGCCCGCCACCAGGATGCCCACCGCGCCCGAGCACGCGGTGACCACGCCGACGGCGGCGGACACCCGCCCCCGGACCGCCTCCGACGTCCTGGCCTCGACCAGGCCGTTCAGCGTCGCGTTCTGCACCGAGCCGCACGCGCCGGCGACCAGCCACGCGACCGCGTTGACCAGGAGGTGCGGCAGTTGCGCGGGCGCGGCCAGCGCCAACGCCAGCACCAGGTTGGCCGCCGCGAACGCCACGACCAGCGCGCGGGGCGTGGTGAAGCGGCGGGTCAGGGTCGCGCCGAGCAGCAGGCCCGCGGTCCAGCAGGCGAGCACCGCGCTGTAGGTGAACCCGTTGCCGCCGATCGGGCCGAGGACCAGGAACACCTCGTTGACCAGCGCGATCGCCACCGCGACGCCGACCACGGCCTGCGCCGCCACGCGCCCGAGCAGCAACCGGTCGCTGCGCAGCAGCACCAGGCCGCTCCACTGGCCGCCGGGCGCGGCGCCGCCGTCGTCCTGCCTCGGGTCGCGGTCCACCCGCAGCCACAGCACCACCAGCGCGAGGTGGGCGAACACGCACACCGCGTCGAGCATCACGGCCCACTCGACACCCGGCCCGACCGCGATCACGCCGCCGAGCACGATCCCGGCCACGGCACCGGTGTTCTGCGCCGACGACAACGCCGCGTGACCGCCGGCGGAGGCCGCGTGGCCGTCCGCCTGGTCGGTGGCGAGCCCGATCAGCGCCGACTCGCACGTCCGCACGACACCGCCGCACACGCCGAGCAACGCCACCAGCCCGTACAGCACGGATGGCCGCGCGTGCCCGAGCAGCAGCCCGACCAGCAGCAACACCTGCGCGAACACCGCCACGGACAGCAGCAGGCGGTGCGGGAACCGGTCGACCGCCCACCCGGCGACGGGCGCGCCGAGCACCGCGCCGAACGCCACCGCCAGGAACAGCCCGGCCACCGCGAACGCGCCGGACCCGGCCAGCGCGGTGGTGAACCCGATCAGCGTGAGCTGCGCGCCGAGGGCGGCCAGCCCGGACCCGCCCACCAGCACCGCCAGGTCGCGGTTACCCCGCAGACCGCCGAGCACTGCGACCATTCCGCTCCCCCGCCGCGTCGCCGGTACGGATCGAGGCGATCACCTCGCGGTGCCGATCATGCCCGAAGATCACCTCCGCCGGCGGGTGCGGTGGGTCAGTCCACCGAACCGTGCGGTCGGACCACGGCCAGCGGGCACGGCGCGTGGTGGACGAGGGCCTGGCTCGTGGAGCCGAGGAGCAGGCCCGCGAAGCCACCGCGGCCACGGCTGCCGACGACCAGCAGCTGCGCGTCACGCGAGACGTCGATCAGGGCTTTCGCGGCACGCTCGCGCACCACCCGCCGGTCGACCGCCACGTCCGGGTACTCCTCCTGCCGGCCGGCCAGGCGTTGGGCCAGCAACTGCCGCTGCTCCTCCTCCATGTCACTCCAGTGGACCCGCATGTCGTCGGCGTACGGGGTGCCCGCGAGCCACGGCGTCCACGCGATCAGGGCGATGAGCGTGGCGTCGCGCGCCGACGCCTCCTCGAACGCGAGCGCGATCGCCGCCTCCCCCGCCGGCGAGCCGTCCACGCCGAGCACGACCGGGCCGGTGGCCGGGTACGGGCCGCGGACCACGACCACCGGGCTGCGGCCGTGCGCGGCGACCGCCACCGCGACCGACCCGACGATCATGCCGAGGAACCCGCCCAGCCCCCGGGAGCCCAGCACGACGAGGCGGGCACCCCGCGACGCGTCGACCATCGCGGCGGCGGGCTGCTCGGCCACCACCGCCGTCTCCACCTCGGGCACGAGGTCGCGCACGCTCGCCGCGGCCGTCTCCAGCCACTGCCTGCCCTGCTCCTCGAACGCCTGCCGCACCTGGCTGCCGGTCACCACGATGTCGGGGTAGCCGCGCTTGGGCAGCAGGTAGGCGTGCACGAGCCGGAGCGGCACGCGGTGCCGCGCCGCTTCCTCGGCCGCCCACCTCACGGCCGTCAGCGCCGACTCCGAGCCGTCCACTCCCACCACGATCGGGCCACTCATCACGCGTTCCCTCCAGCCGACGTCGGCGACACCCCCACCATCGGACGCCCGGCGACCGGCCGCACGTCGACAACGCCTTCGGGTGTCGGGCCGGCCCGATACGATCTGCGCCGTGGATCCCGCCGACGACCTGCTGGCCTGGGCGCCCCCGCCCGACCGGAACAGCGGTGCGGCGCAGGCCGTCGCGCTGCCCGGCTACAGCGACTTCCGGCTCGTCGCCCACGGCGGCGAGGGCACCGTGTACCGGGCCAGGCAGGACGGGCTGGGCCGTGACGTCGCGGTGAAGGTGCTGGACGTGACCGACCCGGGCACGGTCAGCCGGTTCCACCGCGAGCTGGAGATCACCGTCCGGCTCGGCCGCCAGCACCCGCACATCGTGACCGTGCTGGACACCGGCGTGATCGCCGGTCGGCCGTGCATCGTGATGGAGTACTACGACCTGGGGTCGCTGCACGACCGGTTGCGGCAGCGCGGGCCGCTGCCGGTGCAGGAGGTGGTCGCGGCCGGGATCGCGGTGGCCGACGCGCTGTCGTTCGCGCACGGCCAGGGCATCCTGCACCGGGACGTGAAGCCGCAGAACATCCTGGTGCTGCCCACGTCGTACGTGCTGGCCGACTTCGGCATCGCGCGCGGGGCGGACGCGGCGCACACGGCGTCGTTGGGGATGGTGAGCTACCGGCACGCCGCGCCGCAGATGGTGGACGGCCGACCGCCCGCCGCGGCCGACGACCTGTGGTCGCTGGGCTCGACGTTGTTCACCCTGCTGGACGGGCAACCGCCGTTCGCCTCGGACAACCCGGGCGAGGACACCATGCTCGGCTACCTGGGGCGGGTGCGGGAGGCCCAGCCCCGGTCGTTGCTGCGGCGGGACGTGCCGGTCGAGCTGGTGGCGATCATCCTGCGGTGCCTGCGCAAGGAGCGGGAGGAGCGGTTCCCGGACGCGGCGGCGCTGCGCGCGGCGCTGGCGGCGGTGCCGACGTGGACGCCCCAGTCCACTGTGGACCCCGATCACACCGCGGCGGTGCGGCAGGTGGTGCCGGAGCGGTTCCCGGACGGCCCGACGGAGCTGCCGGACTTCGGCCCGAAGCCGCCGGTCGAGGCCGCGCCGGAACCCGTCGCCGACGCGCCCGAGCCGGTGCGGACGTGGACCGAGGACCTGGCCGACCTGACCGTCCGGCACCACACCGAGCCCCGCCCGCCCGTGCCGCCGCCCCCGCCGCCGTTGGTGGAGCTGCCGGAGCCGCCGCCGTCCAGGCCGCGGCGGTCGTGGAAGCTGGCCGCGGCGAGCGCGGTGTTCGTGGGTGTGGCGGTCGGCGTGGCGTTGAGCCTGCCCGGCCGGTCGGAGCAGGTCGCCGCCCCGCCGCCGGTCACCGTCGCTTCGAGTGCTTCGGCTGTCCCTACGGCGTCCCCTACCGCGTCCGCGACCTCCACGACGGCGGGCGTGCCGGAGGGTGGCGACCCGAAGTTCACGCCGGTGCTCAAGCGGCTGGAGGACGACGGCGACCGGATCGAGCTGATCTGGACGGATCCGAGCGGGGGCAGGGCCCAGTTCGTGGTGGTGGACGTGACGGGGCCGTCGCCCAAGCCGCTGGTGACGGTGGCGGCCGGCGCGACGTCACACGTGCTGGAGGGCTTGGAGCCGAAGGCGCCGCAGTACTGCTTCCAGGTGCTCGCGATCGGCCTCGACGACCCGTCCACGCAACGCGGAGCGTCGGCGCGCACGTGCGCCGTGCGCAACGGCTAGCGCCGCCACAAGGGCCGCGGGTCGATCGCCCAGAACATCCTGCGGTACCAGGGGATGCCGTGCCGCAGCCCGCTGCGCACCTGCCGTGCCAACCGCCACGCCGGACGTTCTGCTCGGCTCTCGGCGTCACCGGCGGGCTTCGGCGCGAAGGCGGCACGCTCGGCCAGCCGGGCCAGCTCCACCGCGGCCGTCGACCCCAGGTCCGCCGCGATGTCCGGCGCGGTCCGATCGGGCGCGGGTGTCCGGCCGGCCAACGACAGCCCGTCCACCACGTACGCCCAGGCCCCCGTCGCACCGGCGGCACGCAGCCGCCTGCGCCGCGCCAACCGGGCCATCCCGAGCACCAGCAGCAGCACCAGCGGCACCCCGCCCAGCACCGCGTACCCGATCCACCGCTGCGACCCGGCCGACGACGCCGGCGCCGCGACGGGGCTCGACGGCGTCACCAGCGGCGGTGGGGCGGACAGCGGGGTGCTGGTCGGCGTGGCCGTGACCGACGCCAACCGGTCCAGCACCTCGCGCTTCTGCGCCGCGCTCGAACCGCCCGACGACACACCGGACACCGGGTCGAACGGCACCCAGCCCCACCCGGCGAAGTACACCTCGGGCCACGCGGTCGCGTCACTGCCGCGCACCACGCGTTCGCCGCCTTCGTCCCCGGCCGGCTGGAAGCCGACCACCAGCCTGGTCGGCAACCCGACCGCCCGCGCCAGCACGGCGAACGCCGACGCGAACTGCTCCGCCGTCCCCGCGTTCGCCCCCGGCTCGCCGGGGTTGCCGAACAGGAACCGCTCCAGCCGCGCGTACGACGACCCGACCGGCGCCTGCGCGTCCGGCGTGCGCCCCTGCTTGACCACCTGCTCGATCGCCACGGCCCGCTCGTACGGCGTCCGCGCGTTCTGCACGATCTGCCGGGCGTACTCCGCCAACGAGTACGGCAGCCCCGGCAGCTCCAGGTAACGGCCCGCGTTGGTCGGCACGGTGGCGTTGAGCAGGTCGTTGTCGTCCGGCACGTCGAGCACGCCCCGGACCCGGTAGGACAGGCCCGGCGTCAACTCGTCCAGGAGGACCAGCGAGCCCGAGTCCGGGTCGACCATCGCGCCGCCCAACGTGACCGCCGTCGGCCGACCGACCGTCGGCAGCCAACGACCGCCGAGCTCGCCGACGGTGATCTCGACCTCGGCCTCGTCCACCCGCGCGCCCGCCGGCAGGTCCGGCTCCGCCACCGCGCCGATCGGCCCGTACAACGACGCCGCCTGCCACGCCGCACCCGAGTAGTCCGACAACGCCACCAACCGCACCGCCCGCTCCGGCCCGCGCACCCGGAACAGCTCGGTGTCGGCCGCGTTCGCCCAGGACGCCAACTGCGGCAACGGGCTGGCCACCCCCAGGTCGCTGACCGGCGGCTCCACCAACTCCCGCGGCTCGAACGCGCCACCGGCCGGCAGCACCACGGCCACCGCCGCCACCACCGCCACCGCCACGGCGGGCAGCCCGAGCAGCACGCGGCCACCGGCCTCCACCCGATCCACCACCAACCACCCGACCGCCGCCAACGCCACCAACCCCACCGCGACCACACCGGTCTGATCCGCCCGCCCCGCCGTGAGCAGCGCCGTGCAGCCGTACAGGACCGCCGCCCCCGCGACCGGCGCCACCAACGACCGTCCCCGCGCCGACACCGCCAGTGCCACGACCAGCGACACGCCGAACGCCAGCAACGCGCCCGGTGCCACCAGTTCGGGCGTGGCGGGCGCGGGCCGTGCGGCGGTCAGGAGGCGCGGCACGAGGTCCAGCAACACGGCCGAGGGGTCGGTGGCGTCGACCGCCGAATCCCGCGCCACCCAGTACCCGCCGACCAGCGCCAGCGCGACCAGCGAGAACGCCACGAGCCCAGCCGGCATCCGCCGCCACCGCAACAACGGCAGGCACCCGAACCCCACCACCACCGCACCCACGAACACCAACCCCGCCACGTACCCCTGCCACCCCGAGCCGAGGTGCAACGCGGCCACCACGAGCAACAACGCCGCCCAACCGACCCGCACGCTCACACCGCCCACCGCGCATCCCTCGCCCACCCCGCCGGCCGCACCAACCCCGCCAACCGCGCCCGCCGCCCGACCCGCGCCCACCGCCCGACCCGCGCCCACCGCCCGACCCGCACCCCGCGCTCCAGCCTCACCCACCGCACCGCCCGCCCCGAGCACGCCCTCCGAACCAACCCCACTTCCCGCACCCGCCACGCCAACCCCACTTCCAGCATCAGCCGCACGAGCACACCCACCGCACCGCCCACGCCCGCCGGCCTCAACACGCCAACGGCACCGCCCGCAACAGCCCCGTGGGGCACGCTCGCCGCACGGCCGGCACCAGCCACACCGGGCATGCGCACCACACGGCCCGCGCCTCGCACGTAGAGCGCATCGCACGCACCGGGCACGGGCGCAGCGCGGTCCGCACCTGACGAACCGGCCACGCCTCCTGCGCCAGCCACGCCCGCCACACCTCGCAAGCCCGCCGCACCTCGCAGGCTCGCCGCACCTCCCGCGGCCGCAGCACGGCCCGCGCTCGCACCGCCCGACGCGCGTCCTGCGCTGGCCTCGCCAGCTCGACCCGCCGAGCCCGGCCCGCCCGACGCACGTCCTGCGCTAGTCCCGGCCGAGCTTGTCCCGCCCGCCGCACGTCCTGCACCGGTCCCCACCGAGCCTGGCCCGCTCGCCGAGTCCTGCCCGCCAGCCGAGTCCTGCCCGCCCGCCGAGCCTGGCAAGTCCGCCGAGCCTGGCCCGCCCGCCGAGGCCGAGCCGCACACCGCGCCCGAGCTGCCCGCCGAGTCCAAGCCCGAGCCGCCCGCCCAGTCCGGGTCCGGGCGCAAGTCCGAGTCCGAGTCCGAGCCATAGCCCAAGTCGGAGTCGGAGTAGGCGGTTCCCTGTGCTCCCCCTGCTCCTTCTGCTCCCTCCGCCTTCGCGCGCCGCCGCACCCTCACGGTCCCGCCGCCTGGACACACCGGAGGCCGGGGGCGCCGCGCCTCCATACTTCCGGCAACGAAATCGGCGCTTCCATTCATCCCCGAAGCCCATGACGCTATCGGGTGATCTTCGGCCGGATGGACCAGCACGTGACCGCGCTCAGCCCTCACCGGGACACCGCCGTGTTCCAGGCGTCCAGCAGACCCTCGGCCTTCGGGTCGCTCAACATCAGCACCGAACCGACCGCCGAGATCGGAGCAGTCGGCGCGGGGTCGACGGCCAGCACCACGCCCACCGAGGCACGCCCCGCCTCCAGCACCAACGCCGACAGGTCCGCCCTCGCCCCGCACACCACCGCCACCACGTCGAGATCCCGGATCGGCAGCGGACGGGTGGTGGGTGAGGCGTCGGAGGCCTTCAGGTCGGCCAGCGCCGCCAGCACCACCGACGCGTCGGCATCCACGGCACCCGCCGGCAGTTCCACGTCCACCGCACCGGACGTCGACACGAGCCGGACGGGGTGGCCCTCGGCGATCGCCACCGTCACCAGCGACGCCGCCACCTCCACCGCGTCCTCGAGGTCCTTGGCCTCGGCATACCCCTCGGCCCGATCGTCGAGCACCACCGCCAGGTGCGGGCGCGCCGGGTCCGCGTCCTCGCGGATCATCAACGTGCCGGTGCGCGCCGACGTCGCCCAGTGCAGCCGGCGCAGGTCGTCACCCGGCACGTACTCCCGCAGCCCCACCAGGTCCGTGCCGCCGCGCTCGACCCGCTCGTCCGCGCCAACGTGCCCCCGCCGCACCCCACCGGGCAGGCCGCGCACCGGCAGCACGCGCGGCACCACGCGCACCTCCACGACGTCCCCGACGACCGTCCGCGCCCGCGCCAACCCGGCCAGCCCACGACGGCTCAACGTCAACGGGCCCACCCGCAGCAGGCCGCGCGTGTGCGTCGGGATCGGGTACTCCACCTTCACCTTCTGCCCCGGCGCGAGCAGCGGGATGTCCACCGCCACCACCTCGCCGGCCACCTCGTCCGTCGCGTCGAACACCACCGGGAACCTCTTGCTGGTGCCCGTCAGCTCGACCACGCCGGTGCACGCGCCCAACCGCTGCACGGTCCGCGGCCGCACCGTCCGCCGGGGCGCGACCTGAGCGCGCGACAACACCGACACCACACCCGCGAGCACCAGCACCACCAGCGCCAGGCCCAACCCCGCCAGACCCGGATAACGCCACCACAGCCCCAACCCCGCCGACACCACGCCCAGCAGCGCCGCGCCCAACCCGCGCGCGGTCAGCCGCACCCCGGTCATCGCGTGGACGGTCGCGGCACCGCCACGCCCGCCAGGACGTCGGCCAGGACCTCCTCGGTCGTCGTGCCCGCCAACTGCGCCTCGCGGGTCAGCACCAACCGGTGCGCCAGCACCGGCACGGCCAACGCCTGCACGTCACCCGGCACCACGAAGTGCCTGCCCTGCGCCGCCGCGTACACCTGCACGCACCGCACCAACGCGCGCAACCCCCGCGTGCTCGCGCCCAACCGCAACCGGCTGTCCCCGCGCGAGGCCACGCCGATGTCGCTGATGTAGCGCAACAGCGGGTCCGCCACGTGCAGCGTCGCCAGCCGACGCCCCTGCTCGGCGATCACGTGCGGGTTGCTCACCGTGGGCACCGCGCCCACCTGGCCCGCGCCGCTGCCGGGCCGCAGCACGTCGATCTCGTGCTCCACCGCCGGGTAGCCGATGGACGTGCGCAGCATGAACCGGTCCAGCTGCGCCTCGGGCAGCCGGTACGTGCCGTCCAGGTCGATGGGGTTCTGCGTGGCGACCACCAGGAACGGCGCGGGCACGGCGTGCGCGACGCCGTCCACCGTCACCGTCCGCTCCTCCATGACCTCCAGCAACGCCGACTGCGTCTTGGCCGCCGCGCGGTTGATCTCGTCCGCCAGCACGATGTTCGCGAACACCGGACCCGGCCGGAACCGCACCTCGCCGGTCTGCGGGTCGTACACCGACGTGCCGGTGACGTCGGAGGGCAGCAGGTCGGGCGTGAACTGCACCCGCCGCGACACCCCTCCCAACGCCCCCGCCACCGCGCGGGCCAGCGTCGTCTTGCCCGTGCCCGGCACGTCCTCCAGCAGCACGTGCCCACCGGCGAACATCGCGACCAGCACGAGGTCGACCACGTCCCGCTTGCCCCGCACCGCCGACTCGACCGCGTCGCCGAGCCGGGCGTGCAGGGCGCGGAACACCGCGATCTCGTCCTCGCCGATCGCCGGCACCGCCGTAGTCGTCACGCCACGCCCTTCGTCACTCGCCCGACCCGTCACGCCGCCGCCGGTTGCGCAGGGTCAACAACCACGCCGTCGCCAGCAGCCCGATGCCACCGCCGACCAACTGATTGCTCTCCTCCGACGCGGGCAAGCTCCTCGGTTGGCAGATCCGCGAGCCGCAGTCCTCGATCGGCTCGCGCACGGGTGCGTTGCGCACCGCCGAATCCACCGAACCCGCCCCCGACACGGCGTACGCCCGCACCACGAGCTCGTTCGGACCGACGTCCACCGCGATCATCACCGAGCCACCGGCACAGGGGATCGGCGCGGTGGCGTCCAAGGTGCGGTTGACGACCTCGCACTGCCCGCCATGGCTCGCCCAGTCCGCCGGCGGCGCCGTGGTCACCTTCTTCTCGTACTGGCGGGAACCCGGGCCCACGGTGCTGATCACCACAGCACCCGCCTGGGGCAACGACGGAGGAGGAGGCGGCGGCACGGTCGTCGTGGTGGTCGTCGGAGCCGGCGGCTCAGGCGGCTTCGTCGTCGTGGTCGTGGTGACCACCACAGGCGGCTGAGTCGTCGTCGTGGTCGTCGTGATCACCGCGGCCGGCCGAACCGTCCACGACGCCGTGCCCGCCTCACCCGTGCCGAACCGGTTGTAGGCCGCGACCGCCACGTCCAGCCTCCCGCTGGCGCAGAACGTGGAACCCGCGCACGGCAACACCAACTCGGCCGACGTGCCCGCCACCCGCGTCTCCCGCGCACCACCGGTGAACGCTCCGGTCCCCGTCACCGAGTACCCCGTGATCGGCTCACCGCCGTCCGGCACCGCGCTCCAGCTCACCGCCACGATCACCGACGTGCCGTTGTTGCTGCGCTGCGTCACCGTCACGCCCGCCGGACGCCCGGGCGCGGCACCCGACGCACCGGCGCTCGGCGCGGTCGTCACCGGCACGGTGGTCGTCGGCTCGCCGCGGCCCTGCGGGTTCTGGCCGTTGCCCCTGTTGTTCTGCGCCGGCGGGTCCGGTCGCGGCGGCGGAGGGCTGGGCACGCTCGGCATCGGCGACCGCTCCGGGTCCATCACCGGCAACTCGGGACTGCGGATCACCACCGCGCGCGTGCGCCCGTCGGAGTCCACGATCACGCCCGACTCCGCGCCCGGCGTGTTGATGAACAGCTTGCCGTCGTCGAAGACCAGCGCCGGATCGCCCGAGCCACCCGTGCGCACGTCGTCCGCGCCACGCCGACCGCTGCGGTCCAGCACCACCACCTTGCCCGAGCCGAGGCACGGCACGTAGACCCGGTCGCGGAACACCGCCGGACGACCGGGCTTGGGGCAGTCGAACTGCCGCAGGTCGACCCGGACCACGTCGTCACCGCTCACCAGCACGACCGCCGCCGCGTCCGGGATCGCGGCGGGCACCAGGCCCGTCGGGCTCGTCTGCGCGGCCAACACCTCGCCGCCGAACGTCTCCGTGCTCGCGGTGAGGTCGCGGCCGGTGCCGTCGCGCACCACCACGCCGCCTTCCAACCCGAGCAACGTCACACCGCGCTCGTGCGGCACCAGGGCCGTCCGGGGACCGGCCCCCGCCACCGCTTTGTTGGAACGCTCCAGGAACTTCTGCTCGTCGTCGGACCACTCCAACGCGTGCAGGTTGCCGCCGTGGTCCACGGCCCAGATCACGCCGTCGTCATCCGCGACCACGTCCGCCAACGGCTGCCCCGCGAGCCACGGCGACCCGATGTCGGCCAACGTCACCGGATCCGCGTTGTGCACCGAACCCGCCGCGCGGTCGACCACGAACACCCGGTCCCACGCGATGAGGACCTTCGCCGACGGCCCGGGAGGCGCCTGCCTGCGACCGGAGGACAGCAGCGTGGCGAGGTCGATCACGGTGATCTGCCCCGTGCGGCGGTCGAGCACGATCAGCTTGTCGTCGGACTGCGCGATCTCCAACTGCGCGTCCGCCCCGCTGACCTGCAACCGCGTCTGCGGCTTCCCGGAGCTGGGGTTGACCTGCACGACCTCGCCGCGCTGGTCGTCGTTCAGCCACGTCAAGCCATCCGAAACCTCGACCGCGGTGCGCGAGATGCCGTCGCCGAGAGCGGCGCCGACCAGCAACAACAGCCCTAATGCGGCCGCGCTGACGCTGGCCGACTCACGCCGGCCCGCGCCGATGACCCGACGCGCGATCCCGCCCAGCTTCGCTCCCACGGCCGGGATGCTAACGGCCCTGTATGACAATTCCGCGACAACCGCCGAGCCTGCTCCGCTCGGCCCACACCGACTCCGCCGGATGCGTCCACATCGGACCATCCGTCACCGCACGCCATCACCCGACCCGGGACGCCCCCCACCGCCGCCCTTCCCCAACAGAAGGGCTTCGTGTCATCCCGCCGACCTGGCGCAGCCCTACCGCGCGTGTCAAGGGGACACCTCCCACCCCAACCGCACCTTCAGGCTGGAACGGCCCTCTTGATACGCGTGGTAGCCCTTGTGGAGGTCGGCGGGATGACACGAAACCCGACCCACGCCGGAACAGCCACCGACGGTGCCCTCCCCGTCATCCTGCTGATCTGCCCGTCCGGCGAGGACGCTCTTGCCCTTACCGCCCACCGCCCTCCGCCCTACAGGTCGGCGAACTCCTCCCGCCGCACCTTCGCGCACTCCGTCGTCAACCCCGCGTCCACGGCCCGGCTGATCTCCGCGAGCGACCGCAGCTGCTCCGGCGTCAACACGTCGAACAGGTGCTCCCGCACCGCCGTCACGTGCCCCGCCGCGGCCGCCTCCAGCACCCCGAAGCCGACGTCCGTGAGCACCGCGATGGATCCGCGCCGGTCGGACGGGCAGGCCTGCCGCTCCACCCAACCCTCCTTCTCCAGCCGGGCGACGGCGTGCGAGAGTCTTGATCGTGACGAGTGGCACACGGACGCCAGCTCACTCATCCGCAGCGCGCGCTCCGGGGCCTCCGACAGGGCCACCAGGATCTCGTAGTAGGCCATCGGCATCCCGGAGTCACGTTGCAACTGCCGGTCCAGGTGTTCGGTGAACTTGGTCACGGCGGTCATGAAGGCACGCCACACCTGCTGCTCTTCGGCGCTCAGCCACCGCACGTCGCTCATGTCTCCCATCATACGGCCGTTGTTGAACCTTCAACCAGGATGCGCTATATTCGGTTGAGAGTTCAACCAGACCAACCGAGAAGGACCATCCATGACCTCGCAGACTGTGCAGATCCCCGGCTACCTCGCGGGCACGTGGGCCATCGACCCGGTGCACTCGGACATCTCCTTCGTGGTGCGCCACCTCGGCGTGTCCAAGGTCCGCGGCCACTTCGGGACCTTCGAGGGCACCATCGTCACCGCCGAGAACCCGCTGGAGTCCACGGTCACGGCGAAGATCGACGCCGGCTCGATCAACACCCGCAACGACCAGCGCGACGCCCACGTCAAGGGTGACGACTTCCTGGACGTGGCGAACTTCCCGGAGCTCACCTTCACCTCCACCGGCGTGCGCGCCCACGGCGAGGGCTTCCTCGTCGACGGCGAGCTGTCCCTGCACGGCGTGACCAAGCCGGTCACCCTGGAGCTGGAGATCAACGGCTTCGGCGACGGCTTCGAGGGCGCCAAGGTCGTCGGCTTCTCCGCCTCCACCGAGATCAACCGCCGCGACTTCGGCGTGACCGGTGGCGCCGCGGGCGCGATGGTCGGCGACAAGATCACGATCCTGCTCGAGATCGAGGCCTCCAAGCAGGCCTGAGCTGCTCCAGCCAGACCTCAGCTTCCCGAGCTCTCCGTAGGGCCCGCCGGACACCCCCGGCGGGCCCTACGCTGCGTAGACGTGGTCGCTGAACCGGGCGAACCTCACCGTCATTCCATTTCACCGAGCATTTCGGTAGTTTCGTCCCGCCGCCGCAACCTGCCTGAACCGCGCACCGTCTCCACCCGTAGTAGGTCGTGGAACCAGGGTTCTGCTTCGGTCCACACTGAAGCCGTAGAACTCGATGCGGACACAGTCCGCTCACGGTCGGTAGACCACGTGGGTGACACCGGACGCACTCATGGCACCATCTGGCGCAGCACGCGCCGGACGCAGGCGAGGAGGATCGGTGTGAACGCCCAGACCGAACAGGTCGATGACCTTCGACTCGTCGCGTTGCCCACCGCGGTGAACGTCGCGGACATGTTCGTGCGCTTCTCGCTCGGCGAGTGGCGCTTGCGGGCGATGCAGGACGAGGCCGCGCAGACCGTCCGCCGACTGGTCGGCGCCGCGGTCGACGTGGCCGACCGACGCGCGCCCGGCTTCCTGCTGGTGCGCCTGCGGCTGACCGGCACCTACCTCGTGGTCGAGGTCGAGGGCAACCGCGTGGCGCTGCCGCCGGAGCTGGCCGGGACCCGCGCGGGCCTGGTGGACCTCACCGCGGGCGGCCACCTCGCGTGGTGCGAACTGGCCCTGCCGTCCGGCATGAACGCCTCCGCCGTGCCGCTGCCGCGCCGCGAACCGCGCCGCTCCCCCGCCGCCGAGGCGCTGGGCGACGAGCCGAACGTGGACCCCGAGGTCATCCAGCGCATCCTCTACGGCCTGGGCGGCGGGGCGCACCGGACCGACTGAGACACCGGCGAACGACCCGGCGGGCCGGCACATTTCAGCACCGACCCGCCGAGTCACCGCCGCCGAGTCACCGCCGGGCGAGGGCCACCAACGCGCCCGCCAGCACGGCCATCCCGCACCACGACACCACCGACAGCCGCTCGTCGAGCACCACCACGCCGAGCACCGCCGCCACCGCGGGCTCGGCGAGCGTCAACGTGGTCGCCGCCGCCGCGCCCGTGTGCCGAAGCCCACGCGCGAACAACAGGTACGCGGCGAACGTGGTGAACACCGCCAGGTGCGCGGTCACCGCGAGCCCCGACGGGCTCGCCACCCACCCCACGCCGACGGCCACCAGCACCGGCGACGTCAGCGCCGACGCGCCGCCGAACACCACGCCCACCACGGCCCGGGACGGGTGCCCCAGCCCGATCAGGTGCGCGCAGACCACCGAGTACACGGCGTACGACAGGCCCGCCACCAGCGCCAACCCGACCCCGACCAGGTCGACGTGCGCGTCACCGCCGCCCAGGACGAGGGCCGTGCAGCCGACCACGGCGGCCGAGGTGAGCACCGGCCGGGACCGCATCCCGAGCACGATCGGCGCGGTGGCCAGCGCCACGGTGGTGCCGACCGCCACGCCCGTGCGGGCGACCGCGGGGTAGAACGCGAGCACGTAGCCCGCCACGGTCACCGCGCCGAGCAGCAGCAGCCGCCAGTCGGCGGTCCGCAGCACGGCACGCGTGCCCCTGGACGTGACGAACAGCAGGCAGCCGCCGACGACCAGGCCCGCCGCGCCCACGCCGGCGGTCGGTGCGGAGACGGGTGCCAGGGAGCCGGCGGTGCCGGTAGTGCCCCACAGGACGCACGCGGCCAGGATCGGCAGCGGTCCGCGGGTGTGATGAGGGCGTGTTTCCACGGCAAGGGTCGACACGGGGTCTCCGTTCGCGAGACGAGGGAAGAGGACGCGAACGGGCGCACCGCGTGATCGGACCGGGCGGGCCGGGTCGGATCAGGCAGGCGTGGAGGCGTGCGTCAGCGAGTGCGCCCGGTCAGGCGCACGGCGGCGGAAGGACCACGTGCCAGTGGGTGTTCACGACCGGGATCGTAGACCACCCGAATCCCGGTATCCTCGGGATCATGGACATCGGCGTCGCGGATGACCTGCTGCGGCGGTCCCTCGTGGTCTACAAGTTCGCGGTCGACGAACTCATGACGAAGCTGCGCATCCTCAGCGAGGAGTTCGACCTCGTCCACCGCCACGACCCGATCGAGCACGTGACGCACCGGGTGAAGCGGCCCGACGCGATCCTCGACAAGCTCCGGCGCAAGGGGCTGCCGGCGGACCTGTCGCTGGCCGCCGAGCACCTGGACGACGTGGCGGGCGTGCGGGTGGTGTGCCCGTTCGTGTCCGATGTGTACCGGGTGCGGGACATGCTGGCCCGGCAGAACGACGTGGAGATCCTGCGCACCAAGGACTACGTCTCCGCGCCGAAGCCCAACGGCTACCGCAGCCTGCACCTGATCGTGCGGATCCCGGTGTTCCTGTCCGACCGGGTGGAGCACGTGAAGGTCGAGGTGCAGCTGCGCACCATCGCGATGGACTTCTGGGCCACCCTGGAGCACAAGCTGTACTACAAGTACGACGACCAGGTGCCCGCGGGTTTCGTCGAGGAGCTGACCGCGACCGCCGCCATCGCGGCCGAGCTGGACGCCCGGATGGAAGCCCTGCACCACGAGGTCCAGCGCGACTGACCCAAGAGGCCCTCCGCCCTCGCCCCTCGCCCCACCCCGCGCTCCTCATCCCAGCCCACCCGCGCAGCCCCACCCCGCGCCGGCGCTCCAAGCCCGCGCGCCCCACCGCGTTCTCCCACGCCTCGCGCGCCACCCCGCGCAGCCCCGCGCCTCGCCGCACCCGCGCGCCGGCGCGCCAAGCCCCCGGCGCTCCAGGCCCGCGCGCCCCGCCGCCTTCTCCCGCGCCCAACGCCGCGCGCCGCGTTCCCCACGTCCCGAATCGGACACCCGCCGCGGAGCTTCGCCACATCTTCCGGCCACATACCCCGGCGCGCTACGCCCAAGTAACGTCAAACGACGCCCGACCAAGAAGGTTACGGTGATGCGGAACTATTGTGAGAAATCCGTCCCGCCGGTTTACCAAGTCATTTGATTCTCACCCAATCGACCCCGACCCGCCACCCCTGATGCGTTGACACGTGACTGCGAATAATCCTCGTGTACTGCACGTATATACGAGACGGGCCGGTCCAAACCCGACCGTTCGAGTGAATCCGGGAGGCCCGATTCTGACGCGCGGTCACGCCCCCCTCAAAATAGGGATTGTCCATTCCCAGGAATGCTCCGTTCGGCGGTCGTAACCATCTGGCCGTCACGTCAACGTTGTGGCCGCAGCCGCTATGGGCTCATTCTCAAGGGACTCACGCATGGACACCCACCGGATCACCACCCGATTAACGGCGCTCGCTCGCGAGCACCTCGTACCAGGGGCGCAGCTCGCCGTGCACCACGCCGGCCGCACGTGGTCGCACGAGGTCGGCCTGGCCGCCGACGCCGCCGTGCCCATCGGCTCGATCACCAAGACGTTCACCGCGACCGTCGCCATGGCCCTGGTCTCCGACGGCGACCTGGAGCTCGACGCGCCGCTGTCGGACCACCTGCCCGGGGTGACCGACGAACTCACGCTGCGCCACCTGCTCAGCCACACCGGCGGCCTGCCGTCGGGCCCGGAGGACGTGCGCACCACGTCGCTGCGCCACCACGTGCGGCAGGCGCTGCGCGAGCTGCACCCGCTGCACGAGCCCGGCGCGGGCTTCTCCTACTCCAACATCGGCTACTGCCTGGTCGGCCACCTGATCGAGGTCACCACCGGGATGACCTGGTCGGAGGCGGTCGAAGCGGTGCTGCTGCGCCCGCTCGGGGTGCGCGCCAGGTTCACCACGAGCCCCGACCCCGCGGTGGTCAGCGGCCACGCCGTCAACGCCGCCACGGGCCGGGTCGTGCCGGTGGCGCAGTCGCTCGCCGCGGTCGAGGCCCCGGCCGGCGCGCTCGCCGCCAGCGCGACGGACCTGCTGAAGCTCGGCCGGATGCTCGGCGGCGCGGCACCGCACCTGATGAGCCCCGACGAGCTCGCCCTGATGCGCGAGCCCGTCCAGCACGCCGAGCCGTTCGGCATGGCCGACGGCTGGGGCCTGGGCCTGGCCCTGTTCCAGCGTGACGGCGTCCGGTGGGTCGGCCACGACGGCACCGCCGACGGCACGTCCTGCCACCTGCGGATCAACCCCTCCGACGGCACCGCGGTGGCCCTGACCACCAACGGGAGCAGCGGGTTCGCGCTGTGGCGCGACCTGGTCCCGGAGCTGGCCGACGCGGGCCTGCCGGTCGCGGACTACGACGGCCTGAGCGGCCTGCGGCACCGCATCCCGCCGCCGGCGGACTGCACCGGCAGCTTCCGCAACGGCGATGTCGAATACGCGGTGCGCGCCGTCGACCGGGAGCGGCTGGCGCTCACCGTGGACGGGGAGCCGTTCGCCGACCTGTCGTTGTTCGACGGCCTGGTGTTCGCGATGCGTGATTCCGACACCGGCGACACGAACCAGACCGGTCGTTTCCTGCGCGACCCCGGTGACGGCGGGATCCGGTGGATCCAGATCGGCGGCCGACTCGCCCGCCGGCAGTCCGCAAAAACAGCCTGAAATCACGTTTGAACCCCGCGCGTATGGGGTAGGGCGCGCCCCCGAACCAGAAAGGCACTTCTCGCGATGACGCACGCCCGGACACTGCCGGAATTGATCGCCGCGCAGGCGCTGCGCACTCCCGACGCACCCGCGGTCATCTCCGCCGACGCGGTGGTCTGCTATCGGGAACTGGAAGAACGCGCGAACCGGATCGCACACCTGTTGGCCGCCAAGGGGGCGCGGCGGGAACAGGTGGTGGCGGTCGCGATGCCGCGCTCGGTGGACAACGTGGTGGCCCGGCTCGCGGTGCTGAAGACCGGCGCCGCGTACCTGCCGATCGACCCCGCGTACCCGGCCGACCGGATCGCCTTCATGGTCGAGGACGCCGCACCGCTGCTCGTCCTCGACCACCTGCCCGACGACCACCTGCCCGACGCGACCGACCCGGCCGGACCCGACCACCTGCCCACCACCGCGCCGGACGTGGCGATCCACCCGGACGACCCGGCCTACGTGATCTACACCTCCGGCTCGACCGGCCGACCCAAGGGCGTGGTCGTCCCGCACCGGGGCCTGCCCGCGTTCTCCGCCGCCGAGGTCGGGCACTTCGACGTGCGCCCGGGTGACCGGGTGCTCCAGTTCTCCTCCCCCAGCTTCGACGCCTCGGTGCTGGAGCTGTGCATGGCCCTGCCCGCCGGCGCGGCGCTGGTGGTGCCGCCGCCGGGACCGCTGCTGGGCGACCAGCTCGCGCAGGTGATCGCGGACTTCGGCGTCACGCACGCGCTGATCCCGCCGGTCGCCCTGGCCACCGTGCCCGACGTCGAGCTGCCCGCGTTCCGCACCCTGGTCGTCGGCGGTGACGCCTGCCCGCCGGACCTGGTGGCGAAGTGGGCGCCGGGCCGTCGCATGATCAACGCCTACGGGCCGACCGAGTCCACCGTGGTCACCTCGTGGAGCGAGCCGCTGGAGCCGGGCGGCACGCCGCCGATCGGCAGGCCGATCCCGGGCACCGAGGTCCGGGTGCTGGACGACGAGCTGCGCCCGGCCGCCGAGGGCGAGCTGTACGTGACCGGAGTCGGCCTGGCGCGGGGCTACCTGGGCCGGCCGGGCCTGACCGCGCAGCGGTTCGTGGCCGACCCGTTCGGCGCGCCCGGCGGGCGCATGTACCGCACCGGCGACGTGGTCCGCACCCGCGCCGACGGGCAGCTCGAGTTCGTCGGCCGCGCCGACCACCAGGTGAAGATCCGCGGCTTCCGGGTCGAGCCGGGCGAGGTCGAGGCGCTGCTGCGGGAGCACCCCGGCGTCGAGCACGCCGTCGTCGTCCCGCGCGGCGAGCCGAAGCGGCTGGTGGCCTACGTGGTCGGTGAGACGGCGGGGCTGCGCGAGCACCTGGCCGCCAGGCTGCCGGACTACCTGGTGCCGTCCGCGTTCGTCGGGCTGGCGGCGTTCCCGTTGACGCCCAACGGCAAGCTGGACCGCGACGCGCTGCCCGAGCCGGTCGTCGGCGACGTCCCCGAGGGTCACGTCGAGCCGCGGACCGACGCCGAGCGCCGCGTGGCCGAGGTGTGGTCCGAGGTGCTGGGCGTGCCGGTGGTCGGCGCGCACGACGACTTCTTCGCCCTGGGCGGCGACTCCATCCTGGCCGTGCGGGCGCTGGCCCGGCTCGGCGGGCTGCCGGTGCGGGCCATGTTCGACCACCGCACGGTCGCCGCGCTGGCCGAGGCCGTGTCCGACCAGGCACAGGCGCCCATCCCCCGGGTGCCCCGCGACCGGCCGCTGCCGCTGTCGGCCGCGCAGCGGAGGCTGTTCTCGCTGGACGGCACCGCCGAGCAGAACACGGCGGTCGGGGTGCGGCTGACCGGGCCGCTGGACGCGGCGCGGCTGGCGCGGGCACTGGACGCGCTGGCGGCCCGGCACGACGCGCTGCGCACCACGTTCGACGTCGTGGGCGACGAGCCGGTGCAGGTCGTCTCGCCGCACGGCACGATCCCGCTGCGCGTGCTGACCGGGCCCGCCGGCGTCGACGACCTCGGCCTGGCCGAGCCGTTCGACCTGCGCCGCGGCCCGCTGACCCGGGCCGTGCTCAGCCCGCTCGGCCCGGACGAGCACCTGCTGGTCCTGGTGCAGCACCACATCGTCACCGACGGCTGGTCGGTGCAGGTGCTGCTGGAGGAGCTGGCCGAGCTGTACGCGGGCGGGCGGCCCGGTGAGCCGGCCGTGCAGTACCCCGACTACACCGCGTGGGACCGGGGCCGCCCCGGGGGCGACCCGGCGTACTGGCGCGACCGGCTGGCCGGGATCGAGGCGCTGGACCTGCCCACCGATCGGCCGCGACCGCCGTTGCGCACCACGTCCGGCGCGGTGCTGCGCCGCCCGCTGCCCGCCGACCTGGTCCGCAGGCTGGCCGGCGTCGGCCGCGCACACGACGCCACCCTGTTCATGACGCTCACCGCCGCCGTGCAGGTGCTGCTGTCCGCCCGCAGCCGGCAGCGCGACATCGCCGTCGGCACGGTCGGCTCCGGCCGTGACCACGCCGACCTGGACCGCGCGGTCGGCTTCTTCGTCCGCACGCTCGTGCTGCGCTCGTGGGTCGACCCCGACCTGCCGTTCACCGCGTTCCTGGACCAGGTGCGCGACACCGCGCTGGAGGCGTTCGCGCACGACGACGTGCCGTTCGACCGGGTCGTGGAGCAGGTCCGCCCCGACCCCGACCCCAGCCGCACGCCGCTGGTGCAGGCCGTGGTGGCCTTGCAGCAGCCCCTGCTGCGCGCCGGCGCGTTCGGCGAGCTGACCGCGGCCGAGCACGACCTGCCGCGGCCGGTGGCCCGGTTCGACCTGGTGGTGGAGTTCTGGCCGCGCGGTGACGACCTGGCGCTGACCCTCGAGTACAACACCGACCTCTTCGACGCCGCCACGGTGGAGTCGCTGGGCGAGGACCTGGAAGCGTTGCTGCGCCTGGTGGTCGAGGACCCGGACCGCCCGCTGCGCGGCCTGGTCGAGCTCGACTTCCCGCACGACGAGTCGGTCCGCGTCCGGGGCGTCCGGGTCGACCCCGCCGAGGTGGAGGAGGCGATCCGGCGGCACCACGGGGTGACCGACGCGGCCGTGTCCGTGGTGGACGGCCGGTTGGTCGCCTACGTGACGCCCGACGTCGGCGCGTCCGCGCTGCGCGGGTTCCTCGAACAGGTGCTGCCCGCGCACTCCGTGCCCACGACGTTCGTCGGCCTCGACCACCTCGACCGGGACGCGCTGCCGGCGCCGCCCGACGACCGGGCCGAGGTCCGCTACGTCGCGCCGCGCACGCCCGTCGAGGCCGTGCTGGCGGAGGTGTTCGCGGACGTGCTCGGCGCGGCCCGGGTCGGCGTGCGGGACAACTTCTTCGAGCTGGGCGGCGACTCGATCCTGGGCATCCAGGTGGTCACCCGGGCCCGGCGCGCCGGCCTCGTGCTGACCTCGCGGGACATCTTCGCGCACCAGACCATCGCCGCCATCGCGCCGCACGTCACCCGCGACCTGCCGCCCGCCGCCGACCAGGGCGTGGTCAGCGGCGACGCGCCCCTGACCCCGATCCAGCGCTGGTTCCTCGACAGCCACACCGTGCGGCCCGAGCACTTCGACCAGTCCGTGGTCGCCGACCTGGGCGGTGACCTCGACCTGCCCGCGCTGCGCGCCGCCCTCGCCGCGCTGGTCGAGCACCACGACGCGCTGCGCACCCGGTTCGAGGGCGACCGCCAGGTGGTCGAACCCGCCGCGCGCGCCCACCCGCTGGACCTGGACCGCTTCGACCTCACCCGCGGCCCGCTGCTGCGCGCCGAGGTGCTCGACGGCGGGTCGGTCCGGCTGACCGCGCACCACCTCGTGGTCGACGGCGTGTCGTGGCGCGTGCTGGTCGAGGACCTGGCCACCGGCTACCGCCAGGCCTGCGCGGGCGAGGCGGTCCGGCTGGGGCGCAAGACGACGTCGTTCCGGGACTGGGCGATCCGGCTCGCCGCGCACGCCTCCCACGGCTTCGATTCCGAGCTGGAGCACTGGGCGGCGGTGGCCGCGACCCCGACCGACGTCCCGCTGGACCGGCACGGCCCGAACACTGTCGGCTCGCAGCGCGAGGTCACCGTGCGGTTCACCGCCGAGGAGACCGGCGCGTTGCTGCGCGACGTGCCCGGGGTGTACCGCACGCAGGTCAACGACGTGCTGCTGGCCGCGCTCGGCCGCGTGCTGGCCGCCTGGACCGGCCGGTCCAGGGTGCTGGTCGACCTGGAGGGCCACGGCCGCGAGGAGCTGTTCGGCGACGTCGACCTGTCCCGCACGGTCGGCTGGTTCACCACCGTCTTCCCGGTCGCGCTCGACCTGCCCGACGAGGAGGACTGGGGCGTCGCGCTGAAGTCGGTGAAGGAGCAGCTGCGGGCGGTGCCCGGCCGCGGCCTCGGGTACGGCGCGCTGCGCCGGCTGGCCCGCACCGCGCCCGCCTGCGACCCCCGGGTCTCGTTCAACTACCTGGGCCGGTTCGCCGCGGACCAGCGGGACCTGGAGCTGTCCGCCGACCCGGCCGCGCCGCGCCCCCACCTGCTCGACGTGGTCGGCCAGGTGCGCGGCGACCGGCTGGAGTTCACCTTCTACTACAGCGAGAACACCCACGAAGAGGCCACGGTCGGCATGCTCGCCGACGGGTTCGCCGCCGCGCTGCGCGGCATCCTGGAGCACTGCGCCGAGCCCGGCGCGGGCGGGCGCACGCCGTCGGACTTCCCGCTGGCCGCGCTCACCCAGGACGAGGTGGACCGGATCACCGGCGCCGACGCCTACCCCCTCACCCCCATGCAGGCGGGCATGGTGTTCCACGGCCTGGGCGACCGGGGCGTGTACTTCCAGCAGACGACGTTCGTGGTGGACGGCGTGACCGACCCGGCGGAGTTCGCCGCCGCCTGGCAGCGGGTCGTCGACCGGACGCCCGTGCTGCGCAGCAGCGTGCTGTGGGAAGGCGTGCGCGAACCCCTCCAGGTGGTGCACGAGGACGTCACGCTGCCGGTCACCTTCCTGGACTGGAGCCACCTGGACGAGGACGCCCGCGCCGAGCGGCTGCGCGAGCTGCTGGCCGACGACCGGGCGCGGGGCATGGACCTGGCCGCACCCCCGCTGATGCGGGTCGCGATCGCCCGGCTGTCGCCCACCAGCGTGCAGGTGCTGTGGACGTTCCACCACGTCCTGCTGGACGGCTGGAGCGTCTTCCACGTGCTGGCCGACGTGCTCTCCCCCGACGGCCCGGCGCAGCGCCCGCCGTTCCGCGACTACGTCGCCTGGCTGGCCGGGCAGGACGAGGCCGCGGCCGAGGCGCACTGGCGGCGGGCGCTGGGCGACTTCGACTCGCCGACCCCGCTGCCCGCCGACCACCCCGCCGACCACGGCACGTCGTCGCAGCGCCTGTCGGTCGAGCTGACCGACGCCGAGTCCGCGCGGCTGTACGAGTTCGCCCGGACGCACCGGCTCACCCCGAGCGCGATCGTGCAGGGCGCGTGGGCGCTGCTGCTGGCCCGGTCCGCCGGCCGGCGTGACGTGTGCTTCGGCGCGACCGTCTCCGGGCGGCCCGCGGAGCTGCCCGGCGTGGACGCGATCACCGGCATCTTCATCAACACCCTGCCGGTGCGGGCCCGCGTCGACGGTGCCACGCCGGTCGCGGACTGGCTGCGCGAGCTCCAGGACGACCAGGCCGAGTCCCGGCGGTTCGAGCACGTGCCGCTGACCGACATCCAGGCGTGGAGCGGCGTCGAACGCGGCACCAACCTGTTCGACAGCGTGGTGGTGTTCGAGAACTACCCGGTCGACCTGGCCGAGGACATGGGGCTGCGCGAGCTGTCCGCGGTCGAGACCACGAGCTTCCCCCTCAGCGCCACCGTCTACCCGGCCGAGCGGCTGGGCGTGCTGCTGGGCTACGAGCCCGCGATGTTCGAGCGGGCCACCGTGGAACGGCTCGGCGAGCGGCTGCGCCGGCTGCTGGTGAACCTGGTGGCCGACCCGGACCGGCCGGTGGCCGACGTGCCGTGGCTGTCCGACGACGAGGTGTGCCAGGTCGTCTTCGACTTCAACGGCGACCTGGTCGGCGAGCCGACCACCACCATCCCCGAGCTGTTCGCCGCGCAGGCCGCCCGCACGCCGGACGCCGTCGCGGTGACGTGCGAGGGCGAGCACCTGACCTACCGCGAGCTGGACGAGCGCGCGAACCGGTTGGCGCACCACCTGATCGGGCTCGGCGCCGGGCCGGAGCGGATCGTCGCGCTGCTGCTCGGGCGGTCGCTCGACCAGGTGGTCGCGGTGCTGGCGGTGCTCAAGTCGGGCGCGGCCTACCTGCCGCTGGACCCGGCCTACCCGGCCGAGCGGATCACGGCCACCGTCGAGGACGCCCGGCCGGTGGCGACGCTGTCGGAGATCCCGGACCTCACCGGCCTGCCGACGACCGCGCCGACGACCGCCGTGCGCCCCGACAACGCCGCCTACGTCATCTACACCTCCGGCTCCACCGGACGGCCCAAGGGCGTGGTCATCCCGCACGGCAACGTGGTGCGGCTGTTCTCCGCCACCGACCACTGGTTCCGGCTCGGCCCCGACGACGTCGTGTCGATGTTCCACAGCTACGCCTTCGACGTCTCGGTGTTCGAGCTGTGGGCCGCGCTGCTGCACGGCGGCCGGCTCGTGGTCGTGCCGCACGCCGTGTCGCGCTCGCCGCGGGACTTCGCCCGGCTGCTGGCCGACGAGGGCGTGACGATCCTCAGCCAGACGCCGTCGGCGTTCTACCAGTTGATCCCGGAGAGGCCGACCGGGTTGAGCCTGCGCTGCGTCATCTTCGCCGGCGAGGCGCTCGACCTGCGCAAGCTCGACGGCTGGGACGGCCCCGGCACGTTGGTGAACATGTACGGCATCACCGAGACGACCGTGCACGTCACCTACACCGAGGCCGACGGCAGCATCGGCGTGGCCATGCCGGACCTGCGGATCTACGTGCTGGACGAGGACCTGAACCCGGTGCCGCCGCGGGTGCCCGGCGAGATGTACGTCTCCGGCCCCGGCCTGGCCCGCGGCTACCTCGAACGGCCCGGCCTGACCGCGTCCCGGTTCGTCGCCGACCCGTTCGGGCCACCGGGATCCCGCATGTACCGCAGCGGCGACCTGGCCCGCTGGGACGACACCGGCACCCTGCACTACCTGGGCCGGGCCGACCACCAGGTCAAGATCCGCGGCTTCCGGATCGAACTGGGCGAAGTGGAATCCGCGATCGCCGCGCATCCTGCCGTCGCCCAGGTCGTTGTAGTGGCGAACGAACAACGCTTGGTGGCGTACTTCGTGCCGGACAAGCCGACTACGGCCTCGGAGTTGCGCGACCACACGGCCAAGGTCCTGCCCGACCACATGGTTCCCGCGGCGTTCGTCGCACTGGAAAGCATGCCGTTGACCGTGAACGGCAAGCTCGACCGCGTCGCGCTCCCCGCGCCCGAGCGCGACGCGGTCACGTCCACCGAGTACGTGGCACCCCGCACCGAGACCGAAGAGGCGATCGCGGCCATCTGGGCCGAGGTGCTCGACGTCGGCGAGATCGGCGTGGACGACAGCTTCTTCGCGCTCGGCGGCGACTCGATCCGCAGCCTGCACATCACGTCCCGGACCAAGGCGGCGTTCGGCGTCGACCTCTCACCGCGTGACGTCCTCACCGCCCGCACCGTCTCCGCCCTGGCCGAACTGGTCGAGGAACTGGTGCTCGCGGACCTCGAAGCCCTCGCTGCCGACTCGGAGGCGTGAACCGGACATGACCACGTCCAAGAACGACCGCATTTCCGCGCTTCCCGAGCACCTCAGAGAGAAGCTGCGCGCCCGCCTCGCGGGCAAGGCGGCGGCACAGCCCGCGGCCGACGTGATCCCGCCCGCGCCGAGGGACGAGCCGCTGCCGCTGTCGGCGGGGCAGCAGCGGCTGTGGTTCCTGGCCCAGTTCCAGCCGGAGAGCACCGAGTACACCAGCGCGACCGCGTTGCGGCTCACCGGCTCGCTCGACCGGGACCGGCTGGCCGGCGCGGTGCGCGGGCTGGTGCGCAGGCACGAGTCGCTGCGCACCACGTTCGACCAGGTCGACGGCCGCCCCGTCCAGGTGGTGCACGACGACGTCGACGTCGACCTGGTGGCCGTCGACGACCTGCGCGCCGAGCTGGACCGGCCGTTCGACCTGCGGACCGGCCCGCTGTTCCGGGCCGCCCTGCTCGCCGAGTCCGACGACGTGCACGTGCTGCTGCTGACCTCGCACCACATCGTGGTGGACGGCTGGTCGCTCGGCCTGCTGACCGAGGAGCTCGGCGCGCTCTACCGCGGCGAAACCCCGGCCCCGCCGACGTTGCAGTACGCCGACTACGCCGTCTGGCAGCAGGGACGGCCGGTGGACACCGGTTTCTGGGTCGACCGGCTCGCGGGCGTCGTGCCGCTGGAGCTGCCGACGGACCGGCCCCGCCCGGCCGAGCGCACCACCGCGGGCGCGCTGCACGAGTTCGTGGTGCCTGCCCGGCTGACCGGTGACCTGGTCGAGCTGTCCCGGGTCAACGAGACCACCCTGTTCACCACTCTGACGGCCGCGTGCCAGGTGCTGCTGGCCCGCTACTCCGGGCAGGACGACATCGCGATCGGCACCGTCACCAGCGGGCGCAACCGGCCCGAGCTGGCCGGGCTGGTCGGCTTCCTGGTCGGCACCGTGGTGCTGCGGTCCACAGTGGACGGATCACGGTCGTTCACCGAGTTCCTGGCGGAGGTCAACCGGACCGCGCTGGACGCGTTCGGGCACGACGACGTGCCGTTCGACCGGGTGGTGGAGGCGGTGGGCGCGACCCGCGACCCGAGCCGCAACCCGCTGTTCGACGTGATGGTGGCCCTGCAGAACGTCGGCGGCGCGCTGCCGGAGCTGCCGGGCCTGCGGGTCGAGGAGCACCCGCTCACCCGCGACCAGGCGATCCTGGACCTGAGCATCGACTTCACCCCCACCGACGACGGCCTGCACGTGCTGGTCGAGTACAGCACCGACCTGTTCGAGGAAGCCACGATCCGGCGGTTGGGCCGGCACCTGCTGGCCCTGCTCGACGGCGTCACCGCCGACCCGCACCGGCCGATCGGCGAGGTGCCGCTGCTGCTCGGCGACGAGCCGGACGGGCGCGGCCGGGCGCTGGACGTGCCCGCGACCACGTTCCCGGAGCTGTTCGAGGCGCAGGTCCGCCGCACGCCCGACGCGACCGCGCTGGTGTGCGGCGACGAGCGGCTCACGTTCGCCGAGCTGGACGCCCGGGCCAACCGGCTGGCCAACCACCTGGTGGCGAGCGGGGTGCGTCCCGAGCAGGTGGTGGCGCTGTCGCTGCCGCGCGGCGCGGAGTCCGTCGTCGGCATCCTCGGCATCATGAAAGCGGGCGCGGCCTACCTGCCCGTGGACCCCGGCCTGCCGCAGGCCCGCCGCGAGCACCTGCTCGGCGACTCCGGCGCGGTGCTGGTCGTGGACGAGCGGATCGACGCCTCGGCGTGCGCGCCGACCAGGCCCGAGGTGCCGTTCGGACCGGGCAACGCGGCCTACGTGATCTACACCTCCGGCTCCACCGGACTGCCCAAGGGCGTCGTGGTCGAGCACCGGCAGCTCGTCAACCTGTTCCGCAACCACGTCACGGACTTCGTGCGCGGGCACATGCGGGTGGCGCTGACCGCCGTGTTCTCGTTCGACACGTCGTGGGAAGGCCCGCTGCTGATGGCGGACGGGCACGAGCTGCACGTGATCCCGGACGAGGTGCGGCTGGAGCCGGACGCCCTGGTGGCCTACGTCCGCGAGCACCGGATCGACTTCATGGACCTGACCCCGTCCTACGTGCGGCAACTGCTGCCGGCGGGGCTGCTGACCGGCGACCACGTGCCGGAGATCCTGTCGCTGGGCGGCGAGGCGCTCGGCGCGGACCTGTGGCGCGAGCTGTCCCGCGCGGGCGTGCGCGCCTACAACTTCTACGGCCCCACCGAGGCCACGGTCGACGCGGTGACCACCCGGCTGTTCGGCGACCGGCCGGTCATCGGCAGCCCGGTGGCCAACCTGACCGCCCGGGTGCTGGACGAGCACCTGCGGCCGGTGCCGGTCGGCGTGCCGGGCGAGCTGTTCATCGCCGGTCCCCAGGTGGCGCGCGGCTACCTGAACCGGCCCGGGCTGACCGCGCAGCGGTTCCTGGCCGACCCGCACGGCGAGCCGGGCACGCGGATGTACCGGACCGGCGACAAGGTCCGGTGGATCATCCTCGACGAGACCGAAGGCCAGGCCGCCGGGAGCGGAGGGGCGGTCCTCGAGTACCTCGGCCGCACCGACGACCAGGTCAAGATCCGCGGCTACCGGATCGAGCCCGGCGAGGTCGAGGCCGCGATCCTGGCCCACCCCGCCGCGCGCGAGGCGGCCGTGGTCGCCCGCACCGACCAGGGCCACACCCGGCTGGTCGCCTACGTGGTCACCGACGGGCCGGTCGACCTGCGCGCGCACCTGCGCCGGACGCTGCCCGAGTACCAGGTCCCGTCCGCGTTCGTGGTGCTGGACCGGATCCCCCTCACCCCCAACGGCAAGCTGGACAAGGCCGCCCTGCCCGCGCCGGAGGTCGTCGGCGACCGCGAGTTCGTCGCGCCGCGCACGCCCGTCGAGTCCGAGCTGGCCCGGATCTGGGCCGAGGTGCTCGGGGCGGAGCGGATCGGCGTCGAGGACAACTTCTTCGCGGTGGGCGGCGACTCGATCCTGTCCATCCAGCTCGTGTCCCGGGCCAGGCAGGCCGGACTGCGCCTGACCTCGCGCGACGTGTTCCGGCACCAGACCATCGCCGAGCTGGCGCTGGTCGTGTCCACCCAGGAGGAGGCGGAGCCGGTCCGGGTGTTCACCGGGCCCGCGCCGCTGACCCCGATCCAGCGCTGGTTCTTCACCGAGCACGGCCCGCTGCCGCACTACACCATGACGCTGCTGCTGGAGCTGGAGCCCGACGTCGACGCCGAGGCCCTGCGGGCGGCCGTGCGGACCGCCGTCGACCACCACGACGCGCTGCGGCTGCGGTTCCGCGAGGTCGACGGCCGGTGGGCGCAGGAGGTCGCCGCCGACGCGGGCGAGGTGTTCGCCGTCGAGCACGACGCCGACGCGGAGACCGTCGCGCTCGCCGCGCAACGAGGCCTGGACGTCACCTCCGGACCGTTGGTGCGCGCGGTGTTCTTCCCCGGCGAACGGCCGGAGCTCCTGCTGGTCGCCCACCACCTGGTGATGGACGGCGTGTCGTGGCGGGTGCTGCTGGCCGACGTGGAGCGGACCTACCGCGGCCTGCCGCCGGAGCCGGTCGGCACTCCGTTCACGCAGTGGGCGCACCGGCTGGACGAGCACGTCCGCTCCGGCGCGCTGGACGACGCCCGGGCGCACTGGGACGCGCTGCCCGAGCCGGTGGCGCTGCCGGTGGACCGGGACGGCGCGAACACCGCGGCCTCGACCCGCGAGGTGTCCGTCCGGCTGGACCGCGCGACCACCGACGCGCTGCTGACCGCCGTGCCGCCGGTCTACCGCACGCAGGTCAACGACGTGCTGCTGAGCGCGTTGGGCCGGGCCCTGGCCGAGTGGACGGGGCAGGACGCGGTGAGCGTGGCGCTGGAGGGCCACGGCCGCGAGGAACTGCTGGCCGACGTGGACCTGTCCCGCACGGTCGGCTGGTTCACCACCCAGTTCCCGGTGGTGCTGCCCACGCACGGCGACGACTGGGACCGCACCCTGAAGTCGGTCAAGGAGTCGCTGCGCGCGGTGCCGCACAAGGGCCTGAGCTTCGGCGCGCTCGACCACGCCGCCCCGCTGCCCGCCGTCTCGTTCAACTACCACGGCCGGTTCGACGTCGCCGACGGCGGCCTCTTCCGGTCGCGGCGCGGCGTCGGCGCGGACGTCGACCCCGACGCGACCCGCGAGCACCTGCTGGAGGTCACCGGCCTGGTCGAGCGCGGCGAGCTGGAGCTCACCTGGCACTACTCGGCGAACCTGCACGAGGAGCGCACCGTGCGGCGGCTGGCCGAGCGGGTGCTCGACGGGCTGCGCGCGATCGTGGCGCACTGCGCGCGGCCGGACGTCGGCGGGCACACGCCGAGCGACTTCCCGCTGGCCCGGCTCACCCAGGAGCAGGTCGACGCCATCGCGGGCCGGGACGTGGAGGACGCCTACCCGCTCACCCCGCTCCAGGCGGGCATGGTGTTCCACAGCCTGGTCGACCCCGGCGCGTACGTGGACCGGATGCGGATCGTGCTCGACGGCGTCACCGACCCCGCAGCGCTGCGGCGGGCGTGGCAGCGGGTCGTGGACCGCACCCCCGTGCTGCGCACCAGCGTCGTCTGGGAAGGCGTGGACGAGCCCGTGCAGGTGGTGCACCGGCGGGTCGAGCTGCCCGTGCTGCGCGGCGACGAGGTGTCCGACCGGTTCGACCTGACGGCCGCGCCGCTGCTGCGGGTCGGCATCACCCCGCTGGCCGACGACCGGGTCGAGGTCGTGTGGACCTCGCACCACGTCCTGCTGGACGGCTGGAGCACCGCCCAGGTGTTCGCCGAGGTGCTGGAGCACTACCGGGCGATCACCGCGGGCGACCTGCCCGCGCTGCCCGCCCGCCGGCCGTTCCGCGACTACCTGGGCTGGTTGGCCGAGCAGGACCCGGCCGAGGCCGAGGCGCACTGGCGCACGCTGCTGGCCGGCGTGGAAGGCGAGACGCCGCTGCCCTTCGACCGGCAGCCCGCCGACGGGCACGGCACCCGGCGCACCGGCGTGGTCCGGCTCGCGCTGACCGACGGGGAGTCCGCCGCGCTGCGCGACACCGCGCGCCGCCACGGGCTCACCGTCAACACCGTGGTGCAGGGCCTGTGGGCGCTGCTGCTGTCCCGCCACTCGGGTGAGCGGGACGTGGTGTTCGGCGCCACGGTCTCCGGCCGGCCCGCCGAGCTGCCCGGCGTCGAGTCGGTGATCGGCATGCTGATCAACACCGTGCCCACCAGGGTCGTGGTGGACGGCGACGCCGCCGCCGCGGAGTGGCTGCGGGCGATCCAGGCCGAGCAGAGCGAGTCGCGGCGGTTCGACTTCGTGTCGCTGGCGCAGGTGCAGCAGTGGACGGGCACACGGCTGTTCGACAGCGCCGTGGTGTTCGAGAACTACCCGCTCAGCGAGGTCACCGAGACCACCGGTGTGCGGGTGCGCGACCTGGACGCCGAGGAGGGCACGAACTTCGCCCTCACGCTCGTGGCCCACCTGACCGACCGCCTCGCCGCGCGGCTGCTCTACGACGCCGACCGGTTCGACGAGGCCACCGTGCGGCGGCTCGCCACCCACCTGGCCGTGCTGCTGCGCGGTGTCGCCGAGGACGTCGACCGGCCCGTGCGCGCACTGCCGATGGCCACCGACGAGGAACTGCGCGCGGTCCTGGTGGACTGGAACGACACCGGCGCGGGCGGCCCGGCCACGAGCATCGCCGCCGCGTTCGCCGCGCAGGCCAGGAGCACGCCGCACGCCCCCGCCGTGGTGTCCTGGGACGCCGCGTCGGGCTCCTCGGTGCTCGACTACGCCGAGCTCGACGTGCGGGCCAACCGGCTGGCCCACCACCTGGTGCGGCTGGGCGTGCGGCCCGACGACCGGGTCGGTCTGCTGGCGACCAGGTCCGCCGACCTCGTGGTGGGCGTGCTCGCGGTCGCCAAGGCGGGCGGCGCGTACGTGCCGCTGGACGTCCGCGCACCGCACGACCGGCTGCGCCTGCTGCTGGCCGACACCGGTGCCACCGTGCTGCTGGCCGACCGCGAGTGGGCCGGCACGGCGGCGGAAGTCCACGACGGGCCCGTGGCGCTGCTCGACGTGACGCCCGACGAACCGGACACCGACCCGGCCGTCGCGGTGCACCCGGACACCCTCGCCTACGTCATGCACACCTCCGGCTCGACCGGCACGCCCAAGGGTGTCGCGGTGCGCCAGCGCGACGTCGTCGGCCTGGCCTTCGACCGCGCCTTCGACCACGGCCACGAGCGGGTCCTGCTGCACTCGCCCCAGGCGTTCGACGCGTCCACCTACGAGCTGTGGGTGCCGCTGCTGCGGGGCGGCGCGGTCGTGGTGGCGCCGCCCGGCGACCTGGACGCCGACGCGCTGCGCCGGATCACCACCGACGCCGGCGTCACCGCCCTGTGGCTGACCGCGGGCCTGTTCCGGGCCGTGGCGCAGGACGCGCCGGAGAGCCTGGCGGGCGTGCGCGAGGTGTGGACCGGCGGCGACGTGGTGCCCGCCGCGGCGGTGCGCCGGGTGCTGGACGCCTGCCCCGGCCTCGTCGTGGTCGACGGCTACGGCCCCACCGAGACCACCACGTTCGCGTCCCGACGGGTGCTCACCGCGGCCGAGCCGGTGCCCGACCCGGTGCCGATCGGCACGCCGCTGGACGGCATGCGCGCCTACGTGCTCGACGGCGACCTGCGGCCCGTGCCGCCGGGTGTCGTCGGCGAGCTGTTCGTCGCCGGCACGGGGCTGGCGCGCGGCTACTTCGCCCGGCCCGGCCTGACCGCGCAGCGGTTCCTCGCCGACCCGTTCGGCGTGCCCGGCGAGCGCATGTACCGCACCGGCGACCTGGTCCGCTGGACCTCGCACGGTGAGCTGGAGTTCGTCGGCCGGGCCGACGACCAGGTCAAGATCCGCGGTTTCCGGGTCGAGCTCGGCGAGGTCGAAGCCGTGCTGGCCGCGCACCCCGCGGTCGGCGAGGTCGTGGTGACGCCCCGCCAGGACGAGCGCGGCGTCAAGCGGCTGGTCGCCTACGTCGTGCCGGCGACGGGCCCGCTGGACGTGGCGGAGCTGGGCGAGTCGGTCCGGCGCGAGCTGCCCGACTACATGGTCCCGGCGGCGTTCGTGGTGCTCGACGAGCTGCCGCTGAGCCGCAACGGGAAGGTCGACCGCCGGGCGCTGCCCGACCCCGTGCCGACCCGCGAGCGGCAGCACGTCGAGCCGCGCACCGCCGCCGAACGCGCCGTCGCCGACGTCTGGGCCGACGTGCTCGGCGTGGACCGGGTCGGCGCGCACGACGACTTCTTCGCCCTGGGCGGCGACTCGATCATCAGCATGCGCGTGACCTCGCGCCTGCGCGAGCGGTTCGGCGTGCAGCTCTCGCCGCGCGCGCTGTTCGAGAACCCCACGGTGTCCGGACTCGCGACCGCGATCTCCGGTGAGGAGGCGGTGGACGTCATCCCGGTGATCCCGCGCGATGGCGTCCACCCCCAGTCCCCCGCCCAGCGGCGGTTGTGGTTCCTGGACCGGTTCGAGCCCGGCAGCACCGAGTACGTGACGCTGACGGCGTGGCGGCTGCGCGGACCGCTGGACGTGGCCGCGCTGCGCCGCGCGCTCGACGGGCTGGTGGCGCGGCACGAGTCGTTGCGCACCACCTTCGCCGAAGGCGTGCAGGTCGTGCACGAGCCGTTCGCGGTGCCGCTCGAGGTGGAGGACACCCCGTGGGCACAGGTGCTGCGCGAGGAGGCGGGCACGCCGTTCGACCTGGAACGCGGACCGCTGCTGCGGGTCCGGCTGGCCCGCGTGACCGAGCACGAGCACGTGTTCGCCCTGGCGGTGCACCACATCGTCACCGACGGCTGGTCCACCGGCGTGCTGCTGCGCGACCTCGGCGCCCTGTACGCGGGTGAGGAGCCGACGCCACCCGCCGTGCAGTACGTGGACTACGCGGCGTGGCGGCAGGACCCGCCGGTGGACTACTGGGCGACCAAGCTGCGCGGGGTGCCGCCGCTGGAGCTGCCCACCGACCGGCCGCGGGCGGCGGTGCGCGGCGCGGCGGGCGCGGTGCGCGAGTTCACCGTTCCCGAGGAGGTGGCGACCGCGCTGGGCGAGTTGGTCCGCGAACGCGGCGACACGCTGTTCACCGCGCTGGTCGCCGCCTGCCAGGTGCTGCTGGCGCGCTACAGCGGCCAGGACGACATCGCGGTCGGCACGGCGGTCTCCGGTCGCGGCCGGGCCGAGCTGGACGACGTCGTCGGCCTGTTCGTCAACACGGTCGTGCTGCGGTCCGCGGTGGACCTGGACCGGTCGTTCGACGAGTTCCTGGCGCAGGTCCGCGAGACCGCGCGGGAGGCGTTCGCGCACCAGGACGTGCCGTTCGAGCGCGTGGTGGACGCGGTGCGCCCGGAGCGCGACCCGAGCCGCAACCCGCTGTTCGACGCGATGGTGCTGCTGCAGAACGCGAGCGGCGAGCCGCCGCGGCTGCCCGGGCTGGACGTCGAACCGGTGCGGCTGCCGCAGCTCACCTCGACGTGCGACGTCACGTTCGAGTTCGAGGCCGTGGACGGCGTGCTGAGCGGCGCGGTGGAGTACAGCACCGACCTGTTCGACGCGGCCACCGTGGACCGGCTGGTGGGGCACCTGCTGGCCCTGCTGGCGGGCGTCACCGCCGACCCGACCCGGCCGCTGTCCCGGGTGCCGCTGCTGCTCGCCGACGAGCCGGACGGCCGCGGTCGGGCGCTGGACGTGCCCGACACCACGTTCCCCGCCCTGTTCGCGGCGCAGGCCGCACGGACGCCGGACGCGACCGCGCTGGTGTGCGGCGACACCCGGCTCACGTTCGCCGAGCTGGACGCGCGGGCCAACCGGCTGGCGCACTGGCTGGCCGAGCGCGGCGCCGGGCCCGAGCGGGTGGTGGCCGTGACGCTGCCCCGCTCGGCGGACTCGGTGGTGGCGATCCTGGGCGTGCACAAGGCGGGCGCGGTGTACCTGCCGGTCGACCGCGGCCTGCCGCGCGAGCGGGTCGACTTCCTGCTCCGCGACGCCGGGCCCGCGCTGGTGCTGGACTCGTGGCCGGAGCTCGACGGGGTGCCGGACACCGACCCCGGTGTGCCGGTGCGGCCGGACCACGCGGCCTACACCATCTACACCTCCGGCTCCACCGGCACGCCCAAGGGCGTCGTCGTGGAGCACCGGCAGCTCGTGAACCTGCTGCACAACCACGTCACCGACTTCGCCCAGGAGCACCTGAGGGTCGCCCTGTCCGCGGTGTTCTCCTTCGACACCTCGTGGGAAGGCCCGCTGCTCATGGCCGCCGGCCACGAGCTGCACCTGCTCACCGACGACGTGCGCCTGGAGCCCGCCGCCCTGGTCGACTACGTGCGCCGCAACCGGATCGACTTCCTCGACCTGACCCCGTCCTACGTCCAGCAACTGCTCCCCGCGGGCCTGCTCGACGGCGAGCACCGGCCGAGGGTGCTGATGCTGGGCGGCGAGGCGCTGCCCGGACCGCTGTGGCGCGAGCTGGCGCGGGCGGACACGGCCGCGTACAACTTCTACGGCCCCACCGAGACCACGGTGGACGCGGTCTCCTGCCGCGTCGAGGGCGACCGACCGGTCATCGGCGCGCCGCTGGCCAACCTGGTCGCCCGGGTGCTGGACGACGACCTGCGGCCGGTGCCCGCCGGGGTGCCCGGCGAGCTGTACGTCGCCGGACCCCAGGTGGCCCGCGGCTACCTGAACCGGCCCGGCCTGACCGCGTCGCGCTTCCTGGCCGACCCGTTCGGCGAGCCCGGGTCGCGCATGTACCGCACGGGTGACCGGGTCCGGTGGACTTCCGCCGGCGGAGCCGACGATCAGGCACAGCCGGGCCTCCTCGAATACCTCGGCCGCACCGACGACCAGGTCAAGATCCGCGGCTTCCGCATCGAGCTGGGCGAGGTCGAGGCGGCGTTGCTGGCCAACCCCGGCGTGGTGCAGGCCGCCGCGGCGGTCCGCGAGCACCACGGCCACCCGAGGCTGGTCGCCTACACCGTCGGAACGGCGACCGACCTGGGCCCGTGGCTCAAGGAACGGCTGCCGGAGCACATGATCCCGTCCGCGTTCGTCGCGCTGGACGAGCTGCCGGTGACGCCCAGCGGCAAGGTCGACCGCCGCGCGCTGCCCGCGCCGGAGTTCACCGACCGCACCGGCTACGTCGCGCCCACCCCCGGTGTCGCGGCACGGCTGGCCGAGGTCTGGGCCGAGGTGCTGGGCGTGGACCGGGTCGGCGCGCACGACAACTTCTTCGCGCTGGGCGGCGACTCGATCCTGTCCATGCAGGTGGTGTCCCGGGCCCGCCAGGCCGGGTTGGGCCTGACGTCCAAGGACATCTTCCTGCGGCAGACGGTCGAGGACCTGGCGCTCGCGGTCACCGAGGACGCGGCGCGGGTCCACGAGGTCGTCACCGGCCCCGTCCCGCTCACCCCGATCCAGCGCTGGTTCTTCACCGAGCACGGCCCGCTGCCGCACTTCACCATGTCGCTGGTGGCGGAGCTGGGCGAGGTCGAGCCCGAGGCGGTGCGCGCCGCGGTGTCGGCCGTCGTGGCCCACCACGACGCGCTGCGCACCCGGTTCACCCGGGTCGACGGCGAGTGGCGGCAGCAGGTCGCCGAGGTCGACGCCACCGAGGTCTTCCGGGTCGCGACCGACGACCTGCGCGCCGAGGCCGAGCGGGCCAGGGCGGAGCTGGACCTCGAACGCGGACCGTTGCTGCGCGCGGTGCTGCTGTCCGGCGGGCGGCTGTTCCTCACCGCCCACCACCTCGTGGTGGACGCGGTGTCGTGGCGGATCATCGTCTCCGACCTGGAGACCCTGCTGGCCGGCGGCGCGCTCGGCCCGAAGACCACGGCGTTCGCCGACTGGGCGCGGCGGCTGGACCGGCACGTCGTCGGCGGCGGGTTCGACGCGGCCCTGCCGCACTGGACCGCGGTGCCGGTCGAGGAGCCCGTGCCGACCAGGGCGGACACCGCCCGCAGCGTCACGGTGCGGCTGAGCCGCGAGGAGACCGACGCGCTGCTGCGCGACGTGCCCGAGGCGTACCGGACCCAGGTCAACGACGTGCTGCTGACCGCGCTCGCCTCGGCGTTCGGCGGCCGGGCGCTGGTGGCGCTGGAGGGTCACGGCCGCGAGGAGCTGTTCGACGGCGTGGACCTCTCGCGCACGGTCGGCTGGTTCACCGCGCAGTTCCCGGTGGCGCTGGAGCTGCCCACCGGTGAGTGGGACACCGCGCTCAAGGCGGTGAAGGAACAGCTGCGGGCCGTGCCCGACAAGGGGCTCAGCTACGAGGCCCTGCGCTACGGCGACCGGGGCCTGACCGGGTCGCTGCCGCAGGTGTGCTTCAACTACCTGGGCCAGTGGGACGGCGCGGCGACCGAGGCCGCCGGGCACGGCCGCGAGGTGCCGGCCGACTTCGCCCGCCCGCACCTGCTCGACATCACCGCCGCGGTGTCCGGTGGCGAGCTGTCGGTGGAGTGGGAGTACTCGACCGAGGCCCACGACGAGACCGCGGTGCGCGCGCTGGCGGAGCGGATGCTCGCCGCGTTGCGCGGCATCGCCGAGTTCTGCGCGCGACCGGGCGCGTGGGGGCGGACCCCGTCGGACTTCCCGCTGGCGCGGTTGACCCAGGAGCAGGTGGACCGGATCGCCGACCCGGACGTGGAGGACGTCTACCCGCTCACCCCGCTCCAGGCGGGCATGCTGTTCCACGACCTCGTGGACGACGGCACGGCGTACCTCAACCAGACCCGCGTGCGGCTGTCGAACGTGACCGACCCGCGGCGGCTGGGCGAGGCGTGGCAGCGGGTGGTCGACCGCACCCCGGTGCTGCGCTCCGGTGTCGTCTGGGAGGGCCTGGACGAGCCCGTGCAGGTGGTGCGGCGCGGCGTGCGGCTGCCGGTCGCCTACGCGGACGTCACCGACGAGCTGGTCGCCGCCGACGCCGAGGCCGGGCTGGACCTGGCCGGGCCGACGCTGATGCGGGTGGTGATCGGGCGCGTGTCCGACACCGAGGTCGACCTGCTGTGGACCTCCCACCACCTGATCCTGGACGGCTGGAGCACGCCGCAGGTGTTCGGCGACGTGCTGGCCGAGTACGCGGGCGGGTCGCCGGCGTCTCGCCGTCCGTTCCGCGACTACCTGGCGCACCTGGCCGGGCAGGACCAGGCCGCCGCCGAGGCGTACTGGCGTGACGTGCTGGCCGGGGTCGAGTCGCCGACGCCGCTGCCGTTCGACCGCGCGCCGGAGCAGGCGCACCGCGCCGAGTCCTCCGGCCAGGTCGTGCTGGACCTGCCGCTGGACCGGCTGGAGGCGGTGGCCCGCGGCTGCGGCCTGACGGTGAACACCGTGGTCCAGGGCGCGTGGGCGCTGCTGCTGGCGCGCACCTCCGGTCGACGGGACGTGGTGTTCGGCAGCACGGTGTCCGGCCGCCCGGCCGAGCTGCCCGGCGTCGAGTCGATCATCGGCATGTTCATCAACACCGTGCCGTCGCGCGTCGTCGTGGACCCGGACGCGACCGCGGTCGACTGGCTGCGCCGGCTCCAGCAGGAGCAGACCGAGTCGCGGCGGTTCGACTTCGTGTCGCTGGCGCAGGTCCAGCAGTGGGCCGGCACCCGGCTGTTCGACAGCCTGCTGGCGTTCGAGAACTACCCGGCCGACGCCGACACGCCGGACGACGCGCCGACCGTCGGCGCGATCGACAGCCTCGACACCACCACGTTCCCGCTGACCGTGCGCGCCTACGCCGAGCAGTCGTTGCACGTCGAGCTGACGTACGACCCGAGGCTGTTCGACGAGGCCACGATCACCGCGATGGGCGACCGGCTGACCCGCCTGCTCGACGCGATCGGCGCCGACCCGCACCGCCGGGTGGCGGAGCTGCCGTGGCTGTCCGAGGCCGAACTGGAGCAGGTGCTGGTGTCGTGGAACGGCGCCGCGCCCGCCGAGCCGGTCGAGGACACCATCGCGTCGCTGTTCGCGCGGCAGGCCGCCCGCACGCCCGACGCGGCGGCGGTCACCTACCGGGGCGAGTCGCTGACCTACCGGGAGCTGGACGAGCGCGCCAACCGGCTCGCGCACCACCTGATCCGGGCGGGCGCCGGGCCGGAAACCCTGGTGGCGCTGAAGTTCCCGCGCTCGCTCGACCTCGTGGTGGCGGTCCTGGGCGTGCTCAAGGCCGGCGCGGCCTACCTGCCGATCGACCCCGACTACCCGGCCGACCGGGTGGCGTACATGGTCGCGGACGCCTGGCCGGTGCTCACGCTGCACACCCTGCCGGACCTCTCGGCGCACCCGGCCACCGCGCCGGACGTGCCGATCCGGCCGGACAACGCCGCCTACGTCATCTACACGTCCGGCTCGACGGGCAAGCCCAAGGGCGTCGTCATCCCGCACGCCAACGTGGTGCGGCTGATGACGCGGACCGACCACTGGTTCGGCTTCGGCCCCGACGACGTGTGGACGCTGTTCCACAGCTACGCCTTCGACTTCTCGGTCTGGGAGCTGTGGGGACCGCTGCTGCACGGCGGGCGGCTCGTGGTGGTGCCGTTCGACGTCTCCCGGTCGCCGCGGGACTTCGCGCGGCTCGTCGCCGACGAGGGCGTGACGGTGCTCAACCAGACGCCCTCGGCGTTCTACCAGCTCCTGGCCGAGACGCCCGAGCTGCCGTCGGTGCGGTACGTGGTCTTCGGCGGCGAGGCGCTGGACCTGCGCAAGGTCTCGGCGTGGCGCGGCCCCGGCCGGTTGATCAACATGTACGGGATCACCGAGACCACGGTGCACGTCACCTGGACCGAGGCGGACGGCACGATCGGCGTGCCGATCCCCGACCTGCGGGTGTACGTCCTGGACGACGACCTGCGGCCGGTCGCGCCCGGCGTGGTCGGCGAGATGTACGTCGCCGGACCCGGCCTGGCCCGCGGCTACCTCAAGCGGCCCGGCCTGACCGCGTCCCGGTTCGTCGCCAACCCGTTCGGCGCGCCCGGCGAGCGCATGTACCGCAGCGGCGACCTGGCCCGGTGGGTCGACGGCAGGCTGGAGTACTTCGGCCGCGCCGACCAGCAGGTGAAGATCCGCGGGTTCCGGATCGAGCTGGGCGAGATCGAGGCGGTGCTGGCCGCGCACGACGCCGTGGCGCAGGTCGCGGTGATCGTGCGGGAGGACCGGCTGGTCGCCTACTACGTGCCGGCCGGGACGGCGGACGCCACCGGGCTGCGCGAGCACGCCGGCCGGTCGCTGCCCGACTACATGGTGCCGACCGCGTACGTGGCGCTGGAGCGGTTGCCGCTCAACGCCAACGGCAAGCTGGACCGGGCCGCGCTGCCCGCGCCGGAGCGGGAGGCGTCGGCGGCGGGCGGTTTCGTCGCGCCGCGCACCGAGGCCGAACGGCTGGTCGCGGACGTGTGGGCCGAGGTGCTGGGGCTGGCCGAGGTCGGCGTGGAGGACAACTTCTTCACCCTCGGCGGCGACTCGATCTCCAGCATCCGGGTGGTGTCGCGGCTGCGGTCGTCGTTCGACGTCTCGCCGCGCGACCTGTTCGACCACCCGACCGTCGCGGCGCTCGCGGCCCGGCTGTCCGGGTCCGCGTCGGACGCCGCGGTGATCCCCCGGGTCGAGGGCGACGCGCCGCTGTCGTTCGCGCAGCAGCGGCTGTGGTTCCTGGACCAGTTCCAGCCCGGCGGGACGGAGTACGTGACGCCGCTGGCCGTGCGGCTGCGCGGTGCGCTGGACGTGCCGCGGCTGGAGCGGGCGCTGGCGGCGCTGGTCGAGCGGCACGAGTCGCTGCGGACCACGTTCCCGGCGGTGGACGGGCTGCCGGTGGCGGTGGTGCGGCCGGCGGACGTCACGCTGCCGGTGGTCGAGGAGATGCCCGCGGTGGAGCCGTTCGACCTGGCCGAAGGGCCGCTGTTCCGGCCGGTGCTGGTGCGCCGCGCGCCCGACGACCACGTGCTGGCGCTGACGATGCACCACATCGTCACCGACGGCTGGTCCGGCGGGGTGCTGATGTCCGACCTGGCCGCGCTGTACGGCGGCGAGGAGCTGTCCCCGCTGCCCATCTCGTACGGCGACTTCGCGGCCTGGCAGCGGGAGCAGCCGCTGGACGCCCAACTGGGCTTCTGGCGCGACGAGCTGGCCGGCGTGCCCGCGCTGGAGCTGCCCGCGGACCGGCCCCGGCCGCCCGTGCAGACGACGGCGGGCGCGCGCACCGAGTTCGCCGTGCCGGCGGCCGTCGCGCAACGGCTGCGGGAGCTGGCGCGGGCCGTGGACGGCACGCTGTTCATGGCGCTGGTGGCCGCCTGCGAGGTGCTGCTGCACCGGTGGTCCGGGCAGGACGACTTCGCGGTCGGCACGGTGGCGTCCGGGCGGGACCGGCCGGAGACGCAGGACCTGGTCGGGTTCTTCGTCAACACGGTCGCGCTGCGGGCGCGGATCGAGCCGTCGGCGACGTTCCCGGAGTTCCTGGCCCGCACCCGCAAGACCGTGCTGGACGCGTTCGCGCACCAGGACGTGCCGTTCGAGCGGGTGGTGGACGCGGTGCAGCCCGACCGCGACACGAGCCGCACGCCGCTGTTCCAGGCCGTGGTGGCGCTGCAGAACGCGCCGCAGGCGCCGGGCTTCCCGGGGCTGGAGGCGGAGGACGTCGCGCAGCCCACGGTGAGCAGCAGCTTCGACGTCACGCTGGAGTTCGCCGAGGCGCCGGACGGCGGCCTGCACGGCTCGGTCGAGTACAACACCGACCTGTTCGACGCGGAGACGGTCGACCGGCTGGTGGAGCACCTGGGCGTGCTGCTGGACGGCATCGCCGCCGACGCGGACCGTCCACTGTGGACGTTGCCGGTGCTGCCCGACGCCGAACGGGAGCTGCTGTCGGCGTGGGGCTCCACCGGACCGGCCGTCGACGGCCCCGGTTTCGTGGAGCTGGTCGAGGCGCAGGCGGCCCGCACGCCGGGCGCGGTGGCGGTGACCGGTGCGGCCGACCTGACCTACGCCGAGCTGAACGCCCGCGCGAACCGGCTGGCGCACCACCTGATCGGGCTCGGCGCGGGTCCGGAGCGGATCGTCGCGCTGAAGCTGCCCCGGTCGGCGGACCTGCTGGTGGCGGAGCTGGCGGTGCTCAAGGCCGGCGCGGCGTTCCTGCCCGTCGACCCGGAGTACCCGGCCGAGCGGATCGCGTTCATGCTCGACGACGCCCGGCCGCTGGTCGTGCTGGACGGCCCGGTGGACGTGTCCGGGCAGCCCGACGCGAACCCCGGCGTGGCGGTGTGGCCGGAGCACCCGGCCTACGTGATCTACACGTCCGGGTCGACCGGGCGGCCGAAGGGCGTGGTGGTGTCGCACGCCGGCCTGGCCACGTTCTCGGCGGCCGAGATCGCGCACTTCGAGGTGCGGCCGGGCGACCGGGTGCTGGAGTTCTCCTCCCCCAGCTTCGACGCGTCGGTGCTGGAGCTGTGCCTGGCCTGGCCCGCGGGCGCGGCGCTGGTCGTGCCCCCGCCCGGGCCGCTGCTGGGCGACCAGCTCGCCGAGGTGGTGAACGCGTTCGGCGTGACGCACGCCTTGATCCCGCCGGTCGCGCTGGCCACCGTGCCGGACGTGCCGCTGCCGACGTTCCGCACGCTCGTGGTGGGCGGTGACGCCTGCTCGGCCGACCTGGTGCGCCGCTGGGCCCCCGGTCGCCGGATGATCAACGCCTACGGCCCCACGGAGTCCACCGTGGTCGCGTCGTGGAGCGGGCCGCTGGAGCCGGGCGGCGTGCCGCCGATCGGCCGGCCCGTCCCCGGCACGCGGGCGCACGTGCTGGACGCCGAGCTCCAGCCCGTGCCCGTGGGCGTGGCCGGTGAGCTGTACGTGTCCGGCGTCGGCTTGGCGCGCGGGTACCTCGACCGGCCGGGGCTGACCGCCTCGCGGTTCCTGGCCAACCCGTTCGGGCCGCCCGGGTCGCGCATGTACCGCACCGGCGACGTGGTGCGGTGGACCGCCGCCGGCGTGCTGGAGTTCGTCGGCCGGGCCGACGAGCAGGTGAAGATCCGCGGGTTCCGGATCGAGCTCGGCGAGATCGAGACGGCCCTGCTCAAGCATCCCGACGTGCGTGAGGCGGTCGTCGTCGCCAAGGCGGACGCGCGGGGCCACAAGCGGCTCGTCGCGTATGTCGTGGCCGACCGGTTCCGGGTCGAGGAGGTCCGCGACTTCCTGGGCGGGTCGCTGCCCGACTACCTGGTGCCGTCGCTGTTCGTGCCGGTGGACGCGCTGCCGATCAGCCCCAACGGCAAGGTGGACCGGGCCAGGCTGCCCGAGCCGGACTTCGGCGCGCTCGTCGGCGCCGGGTACGTCGCGCCGTCCGGACCGGTCGAGGAGGCGTTGGCGGCGGTCTGGGCGGACGTGCTCGGCGTGCCGCGGGTCGGCGCGCAGGACAACTTCTTCGCCTTGGGCGGCGACTCGATCCTGAGCATGCAGGTGGTGGCGCGGGCGCGGCAGGCCGGGTACCGGTTCGCCACCCGCGACCTGTTCGCGCACCAGACCGTGGCATCGCTCGCGCCGCACGTCACGGTGGAGGTCTCGTCGGCGGCCGACCGGGCGCCGGTGGTGGGCGAGGTGCCGTTGACGCCGATCCAGCACTGGTTCCTGACCTCCGGGCGGCGCAGCCCGCACCACTTCAACCAGTCGCACCTGGTGGAGCTGGACCCGGCGGTGGACGTGGCCGCGCTGCGGCGGGCGCTGGGCGTGCTGGTGGCGCACCACGACGCGCTGCGGCTGCGGTTCACCCCGGTCGACGGGGTGTGGCGGCAGCACAACGACGACGTGCGCGACGTCGACGTGCTGACCGTCGTGGACGGCGTGGAGGAGCTGGAGAAGGTCGCGGACGACGTGCACTCGTCGTTCGACCTGTCCGACGGCCCGCTGTTCCGGGCCGTGCTCTTCCAATCCGACCGGCCGCTGCTGTTGCTGGTGGCGCACCACCTGGTGGTGGACGGGGTGTCGTGGCGGATCCTGCTGGACGACCTCGACACCGCCTACCGGGGCGGGGACCTGGGCGCCAAGACCACCTCGTACCAGGAGTGGTCGCGACGGCTGGAGGCCCACGTGCTCGGCGGCGCGCTGGACGACGAGGTCGAGCACTGGAACCAGTCGTTCCCGCCGTTCACGGTGCCGGCCGACCCGCCGGAGGCGGTGACGGTGGAGCTGTCCGAAGAGGACACCGACGCGGTGCTGCGCGGCGCGCCCGCCGCCTACCGGACCCGGATCAACGACGTGCTGCTGGCCGCGCTGGCCTGGGCGCTGTCCCGGTGGACGGGGTCGTCGCGGGTCGCGGTGGACCTGGAGGGCCACGGGCGCGAGGACGTGCTGGACGTGGACCTCTCGCGGACCGTCGGCTGGTTCACCACGGTGTTCCCGGTGGCGTTGGAAGTGCCGGACGGCGGGTGGCGCGACCGGGTGAAGGCGGTGCGGCGGCAACTGCGGGCCGTGCCGGGCAACGGGTTCGGGTACGGGGCGTTGCGGCAGCACGGCCTGGTGCCCGACGGCGGGCGGCCCGCGGTGTCGTTCAACTACCTGGGCCAGTTCGACGGCGGGTCGGCCGAGTCGACCGGCCTGTACCGGGCGGCGCGGCCGTCGGTCGGCGAGGCGCACGACCCGTCCGACGCCGGTGACCACCTGATCGACGTGGTCGGCGAGGCCGGGAAGACGTTGGGCTTCACCTGGTACTACCACCCGTCGACGCACTCGGCCGCGGAGATCGCGGCGGTGGCCGCCGACTTCGCCGAGGCGTTGCGGGCGATCGCCGCGGACTGCCGGGGTGCGCTGTGACGACGTCGTTGGCGCGCAACCGCAACTACACGCTGCTGTGGGGCGGTCAGGCGCTGGCCGAGGTGGGGTTCAGCGCCTCGATGCTGGCCCTCCCGCTGCTGGTGCTGTTCCTGACCGGGTCGCCGGTGCTGTCCGGTCTGGTGCTCACCGTGGACGCCACGGCGCAGTTGCTGGTGGGGTTGCCCGCCGGCGCGCTGGTCGACCGGTGGGACCGCCGCCGGATCATGCTGTGCTGCGAGGCCGTCCAGGTGGTGACCCTGGGCGGGCTCGTGGTCGCGGTGTGGGCGGACGCGGTGACGATCCCGCACGTCATGGCGGTCGCGGCGGTGCTCGGCGTGTGCCGGGCGCTGTTCGAGCCTGCCGAGGACGCGTGCCTTCCCCGGCTCGTGCCCGAGTCGCAACTGGCCACGGCCCTGGCGATGAACGGCGCCCGGTCGTCGCTGGGGCAGATGTCGGGCACGGCGCTGGGCGGCGTGCTGCTGGCCGCGGCGCGGTGGCTGCCGTTCCTGGTGGACATGGTCATGCACGCGGTGGCGTTCGTGGCACTGCTGTTCCTGCGGATGCCGCCGTCCGAGCCGGTCGAGTCGCACCCGCACCTGCTGCGGTCGATCGGCGAGGGCCTGCGGTGGGTGTGGAACCGGCGCGAGATCCGGGTGACGGCGTTGTGCGCGGTGGTGCTGAACCTGTTCTTCACCGCGTTCTACGTGGTCGTCATCGTGCTGGTGGAGGGCCGGGGCGCGACGGGCTCGCAGATCGGCGTGATGGCGGCGATGCTCGGCGTCGGCGGCGTGCTCGGCGCGCTGGCCGCGCCACGGCTGCACAGCGCGCTCGGGCCGCACCGGTCGATCGCCTCCGTGTTCTGGGTGCTGACCCTGCTGGTGCCGGGCGCGTTGCTGGTCGAGTCGCCTTACCTGATCGGGGTGCTGTTCGCCCTGATGAGCTTCCTGGCCCCGACGGCCAACACCACCATCGGCACGCACCAACTGCTGCTCACGCCCGACGAGCTGCGCGGACGGCTCAGCGGCGTGATGGGCGTCGTCGTCGGTGGCGCCGGCGCGATCGGCCCTCTGGCGGGCGGCGTGCTGACCGAGGTGCTGTCGGCCCGGTCCGCCGTCGTGGTGTGCGCGGCGGGCATTCTGTTGATCACGATTTTCGTCACGGTGAGCCCGACTCTGCGCGGGTACGCGAAAGCACAAGAGGAGAACAAGGCATGAGGGACGACATCACCTACCAGGTCCTGGTCAACGACGAGGGCCAGTACTCGCTGTGGCCCGCGCACCACGACGTGCCCGCCGGGTGGCGGTTCGAGGGCACCAAGGGCACCAAGGACGAGTGCTCGGCGCACGTGGACGAGGTGTGGACCGACATGCGGCCGGCGTCGCTGCGCGCGGCGATGGGCTGAGAACGGGCCGAGCGGCCCGCGGGGTGCTCCCGCGGGCCGCTCAGAACAACGGGATCAGAGCGCCGACGACACCGGCGGCGACCAGCGCGCTCACCACGCCCCGGCGCAGGAGCAGCAGCCACACCGCGGCCAGGCCGAGCAGGACGAACTGCCACGGCTCGTGCAGCGACCAGGCCAGCGGCACGGTGGAGCCCGCGATCGCGCCGATGGCCGCGGCACCCGCCCCGGTGAGGAACGCCTGGGCCTTGTCGTCGTCCCGCAGGCGCCGCAACCTCGGACCGCCCGCGATGACCATCACGAACGACGGCGCGAACGCGACGAGCGCGGCCAGCAGCCCGCCACCCAGCCCGGCGGCGGCGTAGCCGACGACCGCGACCGTCTGCACCACCGGACCCGGGGTGATCTGGCCGAGCGCCACCGCGTTGAGGAACTGGGCGTCGGTCATCCACCCGTACGTGTGCACGGCGTCCTGCCGCATCAGCGGGATGATCACGAACCCGCCGCCGTAGGACAGCGCGCCGACCTTGGCCGCCACCCACGCCACCGCGCCGAGCCCTCCCCCGACCGCGGGCAGCGCCAGCGCGGCGGGCCAGTGGGCGTGCCGGCCGGGCGGCGTCCGCACCGCGACCTCCACCAGGCCGG
>JBFBCZ010000026.1:0-147969 GCA_040689555.1 Actinosynnema sp. NPDC051121
GGGGGGGCGGCGGGGGGGGGGGGCGCCCCGCGCGCCCCCCCCCCCTGGGTTGTGGGGGGCGGGGGGGCCGGGGGGGGCCCCCGCGGGGGGGGGGGCCCCCCCCCCCCCCCCCCCCGCGCGGCGGTCGTCGGGTAAACCGGTTGCCGCTGCTCATACCGTCGGAAGATGGACCGGGAGATCAGGCAGTTCTACGCGCAGGGCTTCGAGGACGAGCGGCTGCGCGGCGGCGGGAACGGGCGGTTGGAGTTCCTGCGCACGCAGGAGGTCGTGCGGCGGTTCGTCGGTGAGCGCAGCCGGGTGCTGGACGTCGGCGGGGCGACCGGCGTGCACGCGGGGTGGCTCGCGCAGGACGGGCACGACGTGCTCGTGGTCGACGCGATGCCGTCGCACGTCGAGACGGCCGGCGCGCTGCCCGGTGTGTCCGCCGTGGTGGGCGACGCCCGCGACCTGCCCGTCGACGGCCCGTTCGACGTGGTGCTGCTGTTCGGGCCGCTCTACCACCTGACCGCGCGGGAAGACCGGCTGCGGGCGTGGCGCGAGGCGTTGCGCGTGGTGCGGCCGGGCGGGGTGGTGCTGGGGGCCGTGATCGGGAGGTTCGCGGCGCTGCTCGACGGGCTGCGCAAGGACTTCGTGCTGGACACCCGGTACCGGGACGTCGTGGCGCACGGGCTGCGGACCGGGCACCACCTGCCGCCCGTCGACACGCCCTGGTTCACGACCGCGTACCTGCACCACCCCGCGGAGGCGGCCGAGGAGGCGCGGGAGGCGGGCCTGGACGTGGTCGGCACGTTCGCGCTGGAGGGTGCCGCGTGGCTGCGGTCCGACGCCGACCTGGACGCCGCCTACGCCGACCCGGAACTCGTGGACTACCTGATGTGGGCGTTGCGGCAGGTCGAGCAGGAGGAGTCCGTGCTGGGCGCGTCGTCCCACCTGCTCACGGCGGCTCGACGGGTGTAGTGTGTGTACTAATGATTAGTGCACAAAGTGTCGAGGACCCGCTGGCCCTGGAACGGCAGGTCTGCTTCGCGCTCTCCATCGCGTCCAGGAACGTGGTCGCCGTCTACCGGCCGCTGCTGGAGCCCATGGGGCTGACCCACCCGCAATACCTGGTGATGCTGGCCCTATGGGGCCGCGCGCCGTTGTCGGTGAAGGAGCTGAGCCGGTTGCTGGCACTGGAGCCCGCGACGCTGTCGCCGCTGCTCAAGCGGCTGGAGGCGATCGGGTACGTGACGCGGTCCCGGGACGCGGCGGACGAGCGGCAACTCGCCGTGACGCTGACGGAGTCGGGTGCGGCGCTGCGGGAGCGTGCGCTGGACATCCCGCCGGCGGTGGTGGAGCGGCTGGGCATGTCGCTCGACGAGTTGCGCGACCTGCACGCCGTCCTGACCAGGGTGATCGCCGCGACGGAGCGGACGTGAACGGGCCGTCCGCGCCGCTGCGGGTCTGGTACCTGCTCGGCGGCCGGCTGCCCGTGCGGCACCGGGAGTGGGTGTTCCGGCAGGCGACCAAGCCGTCGTGGCTGGTGTGGTTCGGCGTGCGGATGTTCCTCCAGGTGCTGCCGCTGACCGTGGTGGTGGCGCTGGCGTTGGTGCTTGGCCTGGGCTCGCCGTGGCCGCTGGCGATCGCGTGCGGCTCGCTGGGGCTCGTGGTGGGCGTGTACTTCGGGGTGTCGTACGCGATCGAGAGCACGGACCACCGGATGACGAAGTACGGCTACCCGTCGGGTGCGGCGGCGGCCGTGCGCAAGGAGCGGACGGCGCGCGACCAGGAGCGTTACGCGCAGGTGTGGCGTTCGACGGACAACGGGTCCTGAAGCGCAGGCTCACTTGCCCCCGGACGACGCGCCGACGCTGAGGTCGAGCCACCCGCCGATCAACGCCCCCAACGCCACCACCGCGAGGCCCCAGACCACCAGCCGGTCACCCGCGGGCAGCTTCGCGATCTCCGTCACCAGCCCCTTCAACTCCTCCGCCTTCACCCGCGCACTCTCCACCACCGCCCGCGTCCCGACCTCCGCCGGATCGGCCAGCGCCGCCGCCGTCGCCAACTCCGCCTGCTGCTCCGCGACCCGCGCGGCCCGCTCCGCCAACGTCGCCGACCTGACCACCGCCGTCCCACCGCGCCAGACCAGCACGAGCCCGACCACCACCAGGGCGACGCAGACACCCTGCTGGACCACGAAACCCCACGTCGCCTGCGTCCACATGGCGCGCCTCCCGGACAACCCCTCGTGCCCGGAGAATCGCCACCCCACCACCGGGCGCTACGGCCGTCCGCCCACTCCACCCGATCGGGTGTCCGAGGTCCGCGCACGACAAAGGCCCAGGTCGACGTGACCTGGGCCTTCGTGCACCTGAGCGGGTGACGGGAATCGAACCCGCCTCTACAGCTTGGGAAGCTGTCGTTCTACCAATGAACTACACCCGCGTTGCGTGCCCGATCATACACACAGCCGGTGGGCGAGTGGCCAAGGGCTGCCGCTCCCGGCCGGTCACCTAGGCTGTGCGCGTGCTGCTAAGTGACCGCGATCTGCGCAAAGAGGTCGAGTCCGGCCGGTTGGTGCTGGAGCCGTTCGACGACGTCATGGTGCAGCCGTCCAGCATCGACGTCCGGCTGGACCGGTTCTTCCGGGTCTTCAACAACACCCGGTACACGCACATCGACCCCGCCATGCAGCAGGACGACCTCACCTCGCTGGTCGAGCCGGCCGACGACGAGCCGTTCGTGCTGCACCCCGGCGAGTTCGTGCTCGGCTCCACCTTCGAGCTCGTCACCCTCCCCGACGACCTGGCGGGCCGGCTGGAGGGCAAGTCGTCGCTCGGCCGCCTCGGCCTGCTCACGCACTCGACGGCGGGCTTCATCGACCCCGGCTTCTCCGGCCACATCACGCTGGAGCTGTCGAACGTCGCCAACCTCCCGATCACGCTCTGGCCCGGCATGAAGATCGGCCAGCTGTGCCTGTTCCGGCTCAGCAGCGCGGCCGAGTTCCCGTACGGCTCGGCCCAGGCGGGCTCCCGCTACCAGGGCCAACGCGGCCCGACGCCGTCACGCGCGTACCTCAACTTCCACCGCACGGACACCAAGCGCTAGAGCTTCAGGTCCCCGTACCTGGCGAGCACCCGCGACCTCAGCTCCGGGTCGTTGCGCGGCACGGGCTCCAGGAACACCTCGTCCAGCTCGGGGTGGGCGGCGCGCAGCTCGGCGTCGATCCGCACGCACGCCCGCTCCAGGTCGGCCGCGCCCAACGAGTCGTCGAAGTCGAGCCGCGCGCACACCAGCACCCGGTCGGTGCCGACGGCCATCGTCAGCAGGTCCACCACCTGCTCGACCTCCGGCACGTCCCGCAGCCGCGCCCACACCGCCCGCACCAGCACCGGGTCGGCCTGCCTGCCGATCAGCAGCCCCCGGTTGGTCGACGCCAACGTGTACGCGGCGAACGCGAGCAGCACGCCGATCGCCAGCGACGCCACGCCGTCCCACACCGACGACCCGGTCAGCTGGTGCAGCCCCAGCCCGCCGAACGCGAGCACCAGGCCGACGAGCGCGGCCGAGTCCTCCAGGAACACCGTCTTCACCGTCGGGTCGTCCGACACCCGCAGGAACGCGAGCATCGACCGCCCCTCGGCCCGCGCGCCCCGCCGCACCTGCCGCACGGCCTGCGTCCACGACACCGACTCCAGCGCGAACGCGATGGCCAGCACGACGTACCCGACACCGGGGCTGGTCTGCTCCTGCGGTTCGCCGAAGACGGTCCGGATGCCCTCGTAGAACGCGAACACCGCGCCGGACACGAAGATCGACACGGCGGCGAGCAGCGACCAGAAGTACCGGTCCTTGCCGTAGCCGAACGGGTGCCTGCGGTCGGCGGGCCGGGCCGAGCGGCGCAGCGCCGTCAGCAGCAGGGCCTCGGTGAACGTGTCGGCGACCGAGTGCGCCGCCTCCGCCATCATCGCCGCCGACCCGGTGATCACCCCGGCGATCGCCTTCATCACCGCGATGGCGAGGTTCACGGCGAGGGCGAGCAGGACGGTGACCGTGCTCTCGCCGCCGCCCTTGGACTCCTCAGCTGCCATACCCCGACGTTAGGCCGCGCCGGCAAGATCCGCCGGTTGTGACCCCTCTCATGAAACGATCACGATCATCGGAACGACGTCGAGGTGACGAGGTCTTTCTTTTCCGGGGGGAATTCCAGGTGCGCAACCTGATCGGCCGTTTCGCGGCCCTGTTCACGGCCGTGGGGGTGGCGGCGCTCGTGAGCCCGCTCGCGGTGGCGGAGGAGAACACCGTCACGCTGGAGGGCCTGGTGTGGTTCGACCGCAACGCCAACGGCGTGGTCGACGCGGGCGAGCCGCCGCTGGCCAACGGCCGCGGTGTGGAGGTCTACGACGTCGCCACCAAGTCCCTCATCAAGGCCTACGGCACCGACGCGAACGGGCACTACAAGGCCGAGGGCCTGCCCGACGTGCCGCTGACCGTCCACACGCCCAACACCGACGTCTTCGAGGCGACGACGCCGGCGACGTTCAACCCCGTCACCGGTGGCGGCAGGTTCGACTTCGGCGTGCGCGGCGGCACGGTGCGCGGGTTCTCGTTCAACGACGCCAACCGCGACGGCGTGCGGCAGACCTACGAGAGCGACGTGCCGGGCGCGCCGACGGTGCGGCTGGTCGGCGGGAAGGACGACCGGGCTCCCGCGACGCGCGGCGTCAACGGCGAGTACGAGTTCCGCGACGTCCCGGTGGGCACGTGGTTGCCGATGTCGATCGTGGCCGACGTCGCGCCGGAGCTGAAGCTGGCGGACCCGGTGACCGAGTTCGACATCGACCCGGGGACGCGGCAGAAGCCGTTCGTGGTGCGGGCGGGCGAGACCGCGCGCGTGGACGTCCGCTACACCTACCTGGACGCCGACTTCGTGGCCGGCACGCCGCGGCTGGAGCCGGCCGAGGACGCGTACCGGCTGGGTGATGTCGTCACGCTGGTCGTGCCGGTGACCAACAAGGGCGAGGCGCCGGACAACCCGGTGATGGTGGTGTTCGACTCCACCCCGGAGTTCGTCTCGGCGGGCGACGGGGTCGAGGTGATCACGCCGGGTCAGGAGTTCCGGCTGACCGGCCCGATGGCGGTCGGCGCGACCGTGGACGTGCGGCTGACCTACCGGCTCGACAAGCCGGAGTTCGAGCAGTTCCACCTGCTCATCCGGCCGTTCTCGGCGCTGGGGCACCGGGAGACGAACTTCAAGGACAACCACGCGATCGTGCCGCTGAAGTACGCGTCCGGGGAACAGTCGACCACCACCACCCCGCCGACCACGACGACGGCGAGCCCCACCACGACCACCACCACGACACCGGCTGCGGTTCAGGTGGCGGGCAGCAGCAGCGGCTTGGCGGGCACCGGCGCGGCGCCGTTCCCGTTGGTCGCGATCGGCGGCCTGCTGCTGGGCGCAGGCGCGTTGACCTTCTTGGCGGCACGCAGGCGTCGTCGCGCCTGACCCGAACGGACCACCGCTGCCGTTAGCCTGCGGCATGGGCATTTTGGTGCACGTACTGCTGACGGCGGTGGCGGTCTGGGTCGCCACGCTCATCCCGGGCATCGACCTGGAGGCGGGCGCGTCGACGCCCGCGAAGATCGGCACGCTGATCGGCGTGGCGCTGCTCTTCGGCCTGGTCAACGCGGTGGTCAAGCCGCTGGTGAAGTTCTTCGGCTGCCTGTTCTACCTGGTCACGCTCGGCTTGATCGGCCTGGTCGTGAACGCCCTGCTGTTCTGGCTCACCGGCTGGCTGGCGAACGAGCTCGGCCTGCCGTTCGACGTCACGGGCTTCTGGCCGGCGTTCTGGGGCGCGATCATCGTCGCCCTCACGAGCTGGCTGCTGAACATCGCCTACGACCGCATCACCGATCGCGACTGACCCGACGACGACGCCCCTCGGTCCACACCGGACCGAGGGGCGTTCGTCCATCACCGACTAGCTCGACGCGGCCTTGTCCTCGTCCGGCAGCGGGGTGCCGGTGGGCGACTCGTCCGTCGGCACGTCCTGCCGTTCGCGCTCCAGGCCCCGGCGCACCGACGTCAGCAGCAGCTGCGCCACGTCCACGACCTCGACGTGCGAGCCCGCCGCGCCCTCGTTCTGGCGGGCCGTGACGCCGTCGGTCAGCATCACGCGGCAGAACGGGCAGCCCGTCGCGATCTTCGACGGCGCCGTGCCCAGCGCCTCGTCCACGCGGTCGAGGTTGATGCGCTTGCCGATCCGCTCCTCCATCCACATCCGGGCGCCGCCCGCGCCGCAGCACATGGAGCGCTCCTCGTGGCGCGGCATCTCGCGCAGCGTCGCCCCCGACGCGCCGACCAGCTCGCGCGGCGCCTCGTAGACCTTGTTGTGCCGGCCCAGGTAGCACGGGTCGTGGTAGGTGACGTCCTCGGCGACCTCGGCCACCGGCACCAGCCTGCGCTCGCGCACCAGCCGGTTGAGCAGCTGCGTGTGGTGCACGACCTCGAACTGGCCGCCGACCTGCGGGTACTCGTTGGCCAGCGTGTTGAAGCAGTGCGCGCACGTCACGACGATCTTGCGCTGACCGGGCCCGCGACCGTCGAACACGGTGTTGAGCACCTCGACGTTCTGCTGCGCCAGCATCTGGAACAGGAACTCGTTGCCCGCGCGCCGCGCCGGGTCGCCGGTGCAGGACTCCTCCGGCCCGAGCACGGTGTACTTGACGCCTGCGGTGTGCAGCAGCTCGGCCACCGCCCGCGTGGTCTTCTTCGCCCGGTCCTCGAACGCGCCCGCGCAGCCGACCCAGAACAGGTACTCGGCGTCACCCAGCTCGCCGTCGAACACCGGCACCTCGAAGTCGAGGCCCTCGGTCCAGCTCAGGCGGTCCTTGGCGTTCTGGCCCCACGGGTTGCCCTTGTTCTCCAGGTTCTTGAACATGCCGCCCAGCTCGGACGGGAAGTTCGACTCGATCAGCACCTGGTAGCGGCGCATGTCGACGATGTGGTCGACGTGCTCGATGTCCACCGGGCACTGCTCGACGCACGCGCCGCAGGTCGTGCACGACCACAGCACCTCGGGGTCGATGACGCCCATCTCGTCCACGCCGCCGACGAGCGGCCGCTCGGACTCGGCTATCGCCAGCACGTCGATGGACTCCAGGCGCTTCTTGTAGTCCTCGTACTTGTCCTCGACCAGGCCGACCTCGTCGCCCGCCATGTCGCGCGAACCGCCGGCCAGCAGGTACGGGGCCTTGGCGAACGCGTGGTCGCGCAGCTGGGTGATGACGAGCTTGGGCGAGAGGGGCTTGCCGGTGTTCCACGCGGGGCACTGCGACTGGCAGCGACCGCACTCGGTGCAGGTGCTGAAGTCCAGCCAGCCCTTCCAGGAGAAGTCCTCGACCTTGCCGACGCCGAACACGTCCGTGTCGGGGTCGGCCTCCTCCAGGTCGAGGACCTTGCCGCCGCTCATCATCGGCTTGAGCGCGCCGAGCGCGACGCCGCCGTCGTCCTCGCGCTTGAAGTAGATGTTGAAGAACGCGCTGAACCGGTGCCAGGCCACGCCCATGGTGAGGTTCTTCGACACCACGATCAGCCAGACCATGCCGGACAGCAGCTTGGTGATCGCCATGATCGAGACCCAGTCGGGGCTCGCGGGCAGGACGGTCGACAGCGGCCCGGTGACGAACGACGTCCACAGCGGCGGGTCCTCCAGGCCGGAGGCCTGCTTGAACGCCTTCACACCGAGGATGCCGAGGCCCTCGATGACCACGACCGCTTCGACGAAGTACGCGGACTTGAAGTCCGAGCCCGCGAACCGCGACACCCGGTCGGCGCGGCGCGGGTGGTTGAGCTGGCGGATGATCGCCAGCGCCACGCCGCCGACCACGGTGCCGATGCCGAGCAGTTCGACCAGCAGCAGCCAGATCGACCAGGTGCCGATCACCGGCCAGTGGAAGCCGGGGTCGAAGACCTCGCCGTAGGCCTCGAACAGCACCGCGGAGCCGATCAGGAAGCCCCACATCACCATCCAGTGCCAGGGGGCGACCTTGCGGAACTTGGCCATCCTGGTGTGCGCGGCGAACTCCACGACCAGGGTGCGCAGGCGGGGCCAGAACGGCCCGTTGCGGGTGGCGTCGGGTTGGCCGAGGCGGATGATCCTGATCATCCGCAGGACACCGGCGACGAACAGACCCCAGGCGAACACGCTGACGGCGACGCCGATGGCGCCGAGGGTGAGCTGGAGGGCTCCCATTGTGGTGGCGGCCTTTCTCGTCCGTTCTCCTGGCTGGGCAGCCTACGCCCGATTACTGGCCGGTAACCACTTGGACGTGGTCGATCACATAGGGCCGGTAGACTAGTGGAACAGACGTTCAAGTTGTTTGGGGGCGGGACGTGCTCGTGTACCTGGCGCTGGCCGTGGCGATCATCGGCGAGGTCACCGCCACCGTGTTCCTCAAGCTCTCCGAGGGCTTCACCAAGCCGATCCCCTCGGTCGTGGTCATAGTCGGGTACGTGGTCGCGTTCGGCGCGCTGGGCAAGGTGCTCCAGCTCGGCATGCCGATCGGCGTGGCGTACGCGATCTGGTGCGCCTTCGGGATCGCGGCGGTCGCGAGCGTCGGCGTGCTGGTCTTCAAGGAGCCGCTGAACGCCACGATGGTGGTGGGGCTGCTGCTCGTGATCGCGGGCGTGGTGGCCATCGAGGTGGGCAGCGGTGCCGCCTGACGGCCGGAGGGCGCGCGGCGACCGACGCCGGCGGGAGATCCTCGCGGCGACGCTGCGGGTCGTGGAGCGCGACGGCGTGGCCGGCGTGAGCCACCGGTCCGTGGCGCGGGAGGCGGGCGTGCCGACCACGTCGACCACCTACTACTACGCGACGCTGGACGAGCTGCTGATCGCCACGCTCACGTGGTCGGCCGACGAGATGGCGGCGAGCTTCCGCGAGGTGCCGCTGACGCCCGCGGCCGTGGCGCGGTTCATCGCCGACGCCGCCGGCGAGCACCGCGGCCGCACGCTCGCCGAGTACGAGCTGTACCTGCTGGCGGCACGGCGGCCGGAGCTGCGCCCGGCGGCCCGCCGGTGGATCTCGCTGATGGCCGAAGTCGCCGGCCCGCGCGACCCGGTGGCGCTCCGGGCGGCCCTCGCGGGCCTCGACGGGCTCCTGATCCAGGCGCTGATCGCGGATTTCCCCCCAATGGCGGAGGATTTGGAGCCTGTCGTGTCCCTTCTGATGCTCGGCGGATGACCTTCGCGCGGGACACTGGTGCCATGAGGTTCGCCGGTCGTGAGTCGTGGCAGGTGTCGCACGGGACGAGTCAGACGGTCAACACCGCGCTGTTCATCCGCGACACGCTCGCGCTCTCGGTCGAGACCGTGCCGGAGCTGCCCGGCCTGGACCCGTCGGTGCCGGTCGTGGTGCCGCCGGGGGTCGACCGGGCGGGCGCGGCCGAGGAGTGGCTCGGCTGGTGGGCCGACGTGCTCGACCACGCCCGCGCCGAGTTCGCGGGCGGCTCGCCCACCGACCCGGCCGGCCAGTCGCTGCAGGTGCGGCCCGCGCTGCGGGCGGCCGTGCTGGCGCTGGGCGCGGCGGCGGCCGAGTACGACCAGCGGTACGTGACGTCGCGGGGCGCGTTGCCGATCGGCGAGGTGGTGCGCGGGGTCGAGGGCCGCCTCGGGCGGTACGTGCGGCCATTCCGGCTGGTGATCACCGAGGTGCCGGTGGAGGGCCTGGTGTGGGAGCGGATGACCGAGACCCACGTCATCGCCTCGCAGCGCTTCCTGGTCGACCCGGCCCGCTCCGCCCCGGCCCTGCGCGCCGTGGTCGAGTCCCTGGCCTGAGCGGCCCGGTCGCTGACCGCCCGCTGACCGCGGGGGTAGGGCCAGCCCCCGTATCGGCTCGGGGGTCTTCCCGGTGGGTCGGCCGGTCGAGTACGCCTACTTTGAAGGTCGACAACTCGACGTCCGATGAGGGGGCAGCGGTGGTAAAGCGGATCGCGTTGGCGGCCGGTGTGGCGGTGGCCGCGGCGCTCGCGCTCACGTCGTGCGTGCGGCTCGTGCAGAACGGCTTCGACGACAAGAACACCGTGTCCGAGCAGGTCACCGAGGTGCGGCTGCAGAACGGCTCGGGCAACGTGGTCGTCCGCGGCAAGGAAGGCGCGACGGAGACCGAGATCCGCCGGCACGTCGAGTACCCCAAGGACGCCGACAAGCCCAGCGGCGTCTCCCACCGCATGGAGGGCTCCACCCTCGTCCTGGACGGCTGCGGCAACCGCTGTTCCGTGAACTACGAGGTCACCGTCCCGTCCAAGGACGTCCGGATCACCGGGCAGAACTCCTCCGGCGACGTCCGGCTCGAAGGCGTCGCCGCCGTGGAGGTCGAGATCGGCTCCGGTGACGCGACGGTCCGCGACGTGGCGGGCGTGGTGAGCGTCGACAACAGCTCGGGCGACCTGGAAGTGGCCGACGTGGGCGGCGACTTCACCGGCAAGGTCGGCTCGGGCAACACCCGGCTGTCGAACATGCGCGGCCAGGTGACCATCGACAGCAGCTCCGGCGACGTGACCGTGCAGCTCGCCGCGGTGGCCTCCGTGCGGGCCGACGCGGGCAGCGGCAACCTGACCGTCGACGTGCCGCAGGGCGCTTACAAGATCGACGTGGACGCGGGCAGCGGCGAGAAGGACATCAAGGTCAAGAACGACCCGACCGCCTCCGCCCAGCTGATCCTGCGCGCGGGCAGCGGCGACGTGGCGGTGCGCACCGCCGCCTAGCCGCAGTCCCGCTCGCCCTCGGCCCCGGTCGGCGACGCCTCGTGCGCCGCCTGGCCGGGGCCGCGTCACGCCCGCCGCGGGTGTCCCGGATCACCCCGTGACGGGAACACCGCGACCTCCCCGTCCGTTGGACAGGCAGAAAGATTGAGCCGGGTGGACTCAAGTCCGCCGGCGCCGGCTAAACTTGAGTCGGTACCGCTCAACGCGGGGCTCTCACAGACGCACTACCAGGAGGAATCCAATGGCGCGAGCGGTCGGCATCGACCTGGGGACGACCAACTCCGTCGTCGCGGTTCTCGAGGGTGGCGAGCCGACGGTGATCGCCAACTCCGAGGGGTCGCGCACCACCCCGTCCATCGTGGCCTTCGCCAAGAACGGCGAGGTGCTCACCGGTCAGCCCGCCAAGAACCAGGCGGTGACCAACGTCGACCGGACGATCCGGTCCGTCAAGCGCCACATCGGCACGGACTGGAAGACCGCCGACGTCGACGGCAAGCAGTACACGCCGCAGGAGATCAGCGCGCGCGTGCTGATGAAGCTCAAGCGCGACGCCGAGGCCTACCTGGGCGAGGAGATCACCGACGCGGTCATCACCGTCCCCGCCTACTTCGAGGACGCCCAGCGGCAGGCCACCAAGGAGGCCGGCCAGATCGCGGGCCTCAACGTGCTGCGCATCGTCAACGAGCCGACCTCCGCCGCCCTGGCCTACGGCCTCGACAAGGGCGACAAGGAGCAGACCATCCTGGTCTTCGACCTCGGTGGCGGCACGTTCGACGTCTCGCTGCTGGAGCTGGCCGAGGGCGTGGTCGAGGTCAAGGCGACCTCCGGCGACAACCACCTCGGCGGCGACGACTGGGACCAGCGGATCGTGGACTGGCTGGTCGAGCGGTTCAAGCAGACCAACGGCATCGACCTGACCAAGGACAAGATGGCGTTGCAGCGCATCCGCGAGGCCGCCGAGAAGGCCAAGATCGAGCTGTCCAGCTCGAACAACGCCTCCATCAACCTGCCCTACATCACCGTGGACGCGGACAAGAACCCGCTGTTCATGGACGAGACGCTGTCGCGCGCCGAGTTCCAGCGCATCACCAACGACCTGCTGGAGCGCACCCGCGCGCCGTTCAACAACGTGATCAAGGACGCCGGCATCAGCGTCGGCGACATCGACCACGTGGTGCTGGTCGGCGGCTCCACCCGCATGCCCGCGGTGGCCGAGCTGGTCAAGGAGCTCACCGGCGGCCGTGAGCCGAACAAGGGCGTGAACCCGGACGAGGTCGTCGCGGTCGGCGCGGCGCTGCAGGCCGGTGTGCTGAAGGGCGAGGTCAAGGACGTCCTGCTGCTCGACGTCACCCCGCTGTCCCTGGGCATCGAGACCAAGGGCGGCGTGATGACCAAGCTCATCGAGCGGAACACGACGATCCCGACCAAGCGCTCGGAGATCTTCACCACCGCCGACGACAACCAGCCGTCCGTGCAGATCCAGGTGTTCCAGGGCGAGCGCGAGTTCGCCCGGGACAACAAGAAGCTCGGCATGTTCGAGCTGACCGGCCTGCCCCCGGCCCCGCGCGGCGTCCCGCAGATCGAGGTCACCTTCGACATCGACGCGAACGGCATCGTGCACGTGTCCGCGAAGGACATGGGCACGGGCAAGGAGCAGCGGATGACGATCACCGGCGGCTCCGCGCTGCCGAAGGACGACATCGAGCGGATGATCAAGGACGCCGAGGCGCACGCCGAGGAGGACAAGCGCCGCCGCGACGAGGCCGAGGTCCGCAACCAGGCCGAGACCCTCGTCTACCAGACGGAGAAGGTCCTCAAGGAGAACGAGGACAAGATCCCCGCCGAGGTCAAGGAGAAGGTCACCGCGGCCGTCGCCGAGACCAGCGAGGCGCTCAAGGGCGAGGACATCGCCAAGATCCGCGCCGCGGTGGAGAAGCTCGCCACGGAGTCCCAGGCCATCGGCCAGTCCCTGTACGCCAACTCCGCACCCACGGCCGACGCCGCGGGCGCCGCCGGTGGCCAGGCCGCCGGTGACGCGCCGAAGGCCGACGACGTGGTGGACGCGGAGATCGTCGACGAGGACGAGAAGAAGTGACCCAGCCCGAGGAACAGCCCCACGTGGTGGTGCGCGACCGCAGGCGCATCGACCCCGACACAGGTGAGGTGCGGCAGGCCGTGACGGAGGAGAACCCGCAGGCCGACGCCCCGGCCGAGCCGGCGACCGGTGCCGCGGAGGGTGGTGGCAAGCACGCCGCCCCCGAGGCGTCGGACGAGGCCCAGGCCGTGTCCGTCGACCCGTCCGTCGAGCTCAAGGCGCAGCTCGACGAGCGGACCGCCGACCTCCAGCGGCTGACCGCCGAGTACGCCAACTACCGCAAGCGCGTCGAGCGCGACCGGGAACTGGTGATCACCACGGCCAAGGCGCAGGTGGCCGGCGAGCTGCTGGGCGTGCTGGACGACATCGAGCGGGCCGGCGCGCACGGCGACCTCACCGGCGCGTTCAAGGCGGTCGCCGACAAGCTCGTCGGCGCGCTGCACGGCACCGGGCTGGAGCCGTTCGGGCACGAGGGCGAGGAGTTCGACCCGTCCGTCCACGAGGCCGTGCAGCACGGCACCTCGCCGGACGTCACCGGGCCGACCGTCACCGCCGTGCTCCGCCGCGGCTACCGGTTCGGCGAGCGCGTGCTGCGGCCCGCGCTGGTCGCGGTGACCGACCACGAGCCGGCCGCCGAGCAGCCGGTCGCGGAGCAGCCGGCCGCGGAGCAGCCGGTCGTCGAAGAGGCAGCCGAGAAGCCGGTCGAAGAGCAGCAGCAGCAAGACTGAGAAAGGGGGCGGCGTCCGTTGAGCGCTCGCGACTGGATCGAGAAGGACTTCTACCGCGAGCTGGGCGTCACCTCGGACGCCTCGGCAGACGAGATCAAGAAGGCGTACCGGAAGCTGGCGCGGGAACTGCACCCCGACGCCAACCCCGGTGACGCCAAGGCCGAGGCGAGGTTCAAGGCGGTGTCCGAGGCGTACGGCGTGCTGTCGGACACCGCCAAGCGCAAGCAGTACGACGAGGCCCGCCGCCTCTTCTCCGGAGGCGGCGGGTTCCCCGGCGGGTTCGGCGCGGGCAGCGGCGGCTTCGACGTCGGCGACCTGTTCGGCCGCCAGGGCGGCGCCCAGGCCGGTGGCATGGGCGGGCTCGGCGACCTGCTCGGCGGGCTGTTCAACCGCCGCGGCGGCACGTCCGCGTCGGCGACCAGGCCCCGTCGCGGCGAGGACGTCGAGACCGACGTCCGGATCGACTTCACCGAGGCCGTCAAGGGCGCGACCGTGCCCATGCGCCTGTCCAGCCCGGCGACCTGCGGCACCTGCGCGGGTTCCGGCGCGCGCCCCGGCACGTCGCCGCGGACCTGCACGAACTGCGGCGGCGCCGGCCTGGTGACCCGCAGCCAGGGCGCGTTCGCGTTCTCCGAGCCGTGCGCCGACTGCCGCGGCACCGGGCGGATCGTGGACGACCCGTGCCCGGAGTGCGGCGGCGACGGCGTGAGCACGAAGACCAGGACGCTGACCATCCGCATCCCGGCCGGCGTGGACGACGGCCAGCGGATCAGGCTGGCCGGGCAGGGCGAACCGGGCCGCAACAACGGTCCCGCGGGCGACCTCTTCGTGCGCGTGCACGTCAACCCGCACCCCGTCTTCGGCCGGTCGGGCAACGACCTGACCGTGACCGTGCCGGTGACCTTCCCCGAGCTCGCGCTGGGCACGACGTTGACCGTGCCGACGCTCGAGGGCAAGGTGACGTTGAAGGTGCCCGCGGGCACGGCCAGCGGTCGTGTGCTCCGGGCCAAGGGCAAGGGCATCGCCAAGCGCGACGGCCAGGTCGGCGACCTGCTCATCACGCTGAACGTGGCGGTGCCGAACAACATGGACGCCGAAGCCAGGGAGGCGTTGGAGAACTACGCGTCGGTGACGGCGAAGCACGACCCGCGCGCGGAGCTCAACGCCCTGTTGGAGAAGAGGTCGGTGTGAGCTTCCCGTTCCCGCCCGGCACCGACGAGGACACCCCGTTCTTCGTCATCTCCGTGGCGGCCCAGTTGTCGGGCCTGCACGCGCAGACGCTGCGCGCCTACGACCGGCTGGGTCTCGTGTCGCCGGGCCGCACGTCCGGCGGCGGGCGCCGGTACTCGATGCGCGACATCGTGCTGCTGCGCGAGGTGCAACGCCTCTCGCAGGAGGAGGGCGTCAACCTCGCCGGGATCAAGCGGATCATCGAGCTGGAGAACGAGGTCGGCGCGCTGCGGGCCAAGGTGCAGGACCTGACCGAACAACTGTCCTCCGCCATGGCCGCCGCCGAACACGCCGCCGCCTCCGTGCACGCGTCGTACCGCCGTGACCTGGTGCCGGTGCGGCACGAGACGGCCCTGGTGGTCTGGAAGCCGAACTCCAAGCGCTGAGCCCTGCCTGGCTCACCTCGGCCCAACCCCGGACGGGCCGCCCGTCGCCCAATGGGGTGATCATCGCGCGAAAATGTACGGAAACACTGTTCCCGTACCTCGGTTAAAACGAGGAACCCCGCGACCACCAACCCACCCCGACCACCCACCGACCGGCACCCCACCCGACCCACCACACCGGCCGCCCCCACCGGCCACCCCAACCCCCAACACCGTCACGACCGGGCCACCCACGCAAGCCGCCCACCCCGACAACCGGCCACCCGCACCAACTGCCCGACCGCACCGGCCGGCCACCTGCCCCAACTGGCCGCCCCGCACCAACTGGCCGACCGCGCTGGCTGGCGCTGGCCACCCGCACAGCCCGCCGCCCGCGCACGACCGGTCACCCTCCGACCGGCCGGACCGCACGACCGGCCGGACCGCACGACCGACCTGCCCCACCGACCCCACCTGCCCCACCGACCTGACCGCCCCCCCCGCGCCGCCGAGCCCGAACACCGGCCGACCGACCACGCAGGCCGATCCACGCCAGACTGGACCCCGTGGACTACGTCTTCGTGCACGGCACCACCCAGTCGCCAGCGGCCTGGCGGCCGGTCGAGGAGTTGCTCCGGCAGCGCGGCCACCGCACCGTGGCCGTGGACCTGCCGACCGACCGGCCGGAACTGCGGGCGGTCGACTACGCGGCGATCGTCCGGGCACAGGCGGGCGACGCGCTGGCGCCGATCCTGGTCGGCCACTCCGGCGCGGGTCTGCTGATGCCGGCCGTCGCGCGTGCCGTCGGCGCGTCGCACCTGGTCTGGGTCGCCGCGATGGTCCCCGGACCGGTCTCGCTGGCCGACGAACTGGCCGTCGACACGGGTGAGATGTTCAACCCGGAGTGGCGCTCCCTCACCGAGCCGCCCACCGCAGACCCCGTGGTGGCCTCGTACTTCCTGTTCCACGACTGCGACCTGGCCGGTGTGCGCGCGGGACTGCGGACGTTGCGGCTGTTCTACCCCGCCGCGACGTACCGCGAGGTGCACGAGCTGCCGGACCTGCCGTCGACCTACGTCCTGCCGCGTGACGACCGCACGTTGCGCCCGTCGTGGATGCGCCGGGCTGCGCGCGAGCGGCTCGGGGTCGAGGCGATCGAGGTCGACGGTGGGCACTGCCCGCAGACCAGTCGGCCGGAGACGTTGGCGGCCGTGTTGGGTGCGGCGCGGCCGGGTCCGCCGTGAAGCCGGTGGACCGGGACGGGGGCGGACCGGGACAGGGGTAGACCGGGAGGGAACCGACCGGGATGGGCGGACGGTGGCCGGGAGGGCGCTGAGCGGCCGCGAAGGGCGTGCCGCCGAAGGGCTCCGCACCACCCCGGCGGTGAACGTGAAGAAACTTCAGAAAGAGGATCAGTCCAGCGTGAACGGGTCGTACCTGATCCGGTCCAGCGGGGTCCCGGCGACCAGCATCCGGGACACGGTCGCCCGGATCATGGACGGCGAGCCGCACACCAGCACGTCCCGGTCCTCCCACGCCCCGTACCGCGTCACGACGTCGGCCAGCGTGCCCTGCTCCACCCCACGCGCCCCGGGATCCGACTCCAGCACCGGCACGACGGTCAGCCACGGGTTGGTCATCGCGAACCGCTGGAGGTTGTCCAGGTCGTACAGGTCCTCACGGGTCCGCCCGCCCATGAACAGGTGCACCCGCGGGTTCTCGCCCCACTGCGCCATCTCGTCGATGATCGCGTGCATCGGCGCGACGCCGGTCCCACCGGCGACCATCAGCACGTCCCGCCCGGACTTGCGGTCGACGCTCAGCCGGCCCATCGGCGGGCCGAGACGCCAAACGTCACCCGGTTGGGTGTGTCCGACGATCGACCGGCTGACCCACCCGCCCTCGACCGAACGGATGTGGAACTCGATGATGCCGTCGTCACGGGGCGCGTTCGCGGGCGAGTAGTACCGCCACAGCCGCGCGCGCTGCGGCGTCTCGACGCTCACGTACTGCCCGGCGCGGTACCCGACCGGGTGATCCGGCTGGAGCCGCACGACCGCCAGGTCCCAGCTCACGCGCTGGTGCTCCAGCACGGTGGCGTGCCAGTAGGCCGGCCCGTCGTCGGCCGCCGCCGCCTCCTGCATCGCCCGCGCCATGATCGTGTACGCCTCGGCCCAGGCCATCTCGACCTTCGGCGTCCACGCCGGCCCGGCGAACTTCTTCACCGCCGCCAACAACGCCGTGCCGACGGACTCGTAGTGCACGTTGACCACGCCGAACTTGCGGTGGTCGCGCCCGAGCTGCCGCAGGAATGGGATCAGGTCGTCGGGTCTGTCCACCATCTGCACGACGTGGACCAGGGCGCGCAGCAGTCGGCTGCGCTGGACCTCCATGTTCGCGGGGAACATCTCGCGGGTCGCCGGCGCGAGGCTGAAGAGCATGCCGTAGAAGAACTTCGCGACTTCGTCCTGGCGCGGCTCGACGACCGCGAAGCTCTCCCGGATCATCCGCACCATAGCGGTGACACCAGGAGGAGGTTCTCGGTGTGGAGGGGTCGGGAGGGGGCTCAACACAGCGTTCGCAGTCATGGTCCGGGCGCAGTCTCCACGTTTCTGGCGGCGCCAGCAAGGGCGCTACGTCCTCGTCAAGCTTCCATCCCCGACGAGGGGACACTAACCCGCCAACTGGCCGGTCGACTCCTTGATGCCACCTTCGAGTGCAGTGCGGTCACGGACGGTCGCGCACCGTTGCGTCGAACGGGTGGACATTCCCCTCCACATATACCGAATCCGACGCTTGTGGCCCACCGCCGGACGCCCAGCCCCGGTCGCGGAGTGGCGCACCCGACACGACGAGGCCACGACGAGAGGCCTCGGCCGGGCGTCCGGCGGGGTTTCACGGGCGATATTCACCCTGGTGGCGGCTCGCAGACCGCACCAGTGCGGTGGGCCGCAGTCGCCTGTGGATTCCGACCTGCGGATTGTGGACAACTCGGCGGCCGGTGTGGACAACCGGCTGCGACATGTGGGTGACGCGGGTCAGGGCTGCTGGGCGCGCTCGGCTGCGCTGCGTTCAACGCAGAACTCGTTGCCCTCCGGGTCGGCCAGCACGACCCACCCCTTGCCGTCCGGCCGGCGCATGTCGGACACCAGGGTGGCCCCGAGCCCGAGCAGCCGCTCCACCTCGGCGTCACGGGTGGTGTCGGGCTGGAGGTCCAGGTGGAGCCGGTTCTTCACCGACTTGGGCTCGGGCACCTGGATGAACAGCAGGCTCGGCCCTTCGGGCAGCGCGATCAGCACTTCGGGGTCGCCCGGGAAGTCGTTGTCGGAGATGGGCAGGCCGGTCACCTGGCTCCAGAACCCGGCCAGGCCGTAGGCGTCCGCGCAGTCGATCGTGATGTGGTGCACGAGTGAGGTCATGCGGTGATCGTCGCCGTCCCGGCCGGTGCGGCGCACCCGGGTTTCCGCCGCGCCCCGGTCGTGGCCCACGCCACACGACTTCCACTAGGTTGAGTGGAACCGACTCAACTTTTCTGACGTTGAACGGGATGATGGGTGGGCGGAGCGAACGCCGGCCCTGCGCACGAACACCCGACCGAGGTGAGGAATGGACGCTTTCAACCCGACCACCAAGACGCAACAGGCCGTGTCCGCCGCCGTCCAGGCGGCGACCATCGCGGGCAACCCCGACGTCGGCCCGGTCCACCTCCTCGGCGCGCTGCTGGCCCAGGGCGACGGCCTGACCGCGCCCCTGCTGTCCGCCGTCGGCGCGGACCCGAGGCAGGTGCACAAGGAGCTGGAACAGCTGGCCAGGGCGCTGCCCGCGGCCAGCGGGTCGTCCGTGTCGGCGCCCCAGTTCTCGCGCGAGGCGGTCCGCGTGCTGAGCAAGGCGCAGGAGCTCGCCACCGAGATGGGCGACGAGTACGTGTCGACCGAGCACCTGCTCGTCGGCCTCGCCCACCACGGCGGCCAGGTCGCCGACCTGCTGCGCCGCCACGGCGCGAACCCCGAGGCGCTCAAGGAGGCGTTCGGCAGGGTCCGCGGCTCGGCCCGGGTCACCAGCCCGGACCCGGAGGGCACCTACCAGGCGTTGGAGAAGTACGGCGTCGACCTGACCGAACGGGCCCGCAAGGGCGAGCTCGACCCGGTCATCGGCCGCAACACCGAGATCCGCCGCGTGGTGCAGGTGCTGTCGCGCCGCACGAAGAACAACCCGGTGCTGATCGGCGAGCCCGGCGTGGGCAAGACCGCCATCGTCGAGGGCCTCGCCCAGCGCATCGTGGCCGGTGACGTGCCCGAGAGCCTGCGCGGCAAGAAGGTCGTCGCGCTCGACCTGGGCGCGATGGTGGCGGGCGCGAAGTACCGGGGCGAGTTCGAGGAGCGGCTCAAGGCCGTGCTCAAGGAGATCACCGACTCCGCGGGCCAGGTCATCACGTTCATCGACGAGCTGCACACGATCGTGGGCGCGGGCGCGACCGGCGAGTCCGCCATGGACGCGGGCAACATGATCAAGCCGATGCTGGCCCGCGGCGAGCTGCGCATGGTCGGCGCGACCACGCTGGACGAGTACCGCGAGCACGTGGAGAAGGACCCGGCCCTGGAGCGGCGCTTCCAGCAGGTCTTCGTCGGCGAGCCGTCGGTCGAGGACACCATCGGCATCCTGCGCGGCCTCAAGGACCGCTACGAGGTGCACCACGGCGTGCGCATCACGGACGCGGCCCTGGTCGCCGCCGCCACCCTGTCCGACCGGTACATCACCGCCCGCTTCCTCCCGGACAAGGCCATCGACCTGGTGGACGAGTCCGCGTCCCGGCTGCGCATGGAGATCGACTCGCGGCCGGTGGAGATCGACGAGGTCGAACGCGCGGTGCGCCGGCTGGAGATCGAGGAGATGGCGCTGGCCAAGGAGTCGGACCCGGCCTCGGTGGAACGGCTGGCCGCGCTGCGCGCCGAGCTGGCCGAGCAGCGCGAGGACCTGGCCGGGCTGACCGCGCGGTGGCAGAACGAGAAGGGCTCGATCGAGAAGGTCCGCGACCTCAAGGAGCGGCTGGAGCAGCTGCGCGGCGAGTCGGAGCGGGCCGAGCGCGACGGTGACCTGGGCCGGGCCGCGGAACTGCGGTACGGGCGCATCCCGGCGTTGGAGAAGGAGCTGGAGGAGGCCACCCGCACCACGCAGGACGCCGCCGTGATGCTGAAGGAGGAGGTCGGGCCGGACGACGTGGCCGACGTGGTCTCCGCCTGGACGGGCATCCCGGCCGGCAGGCTGCTGGAGGGCGAGACGGCGAAGCTGCTGCGCATGGAGGACGAGCTGGCCAAGCGCGTGGTCGGGCAGGCCGAGGCGGTCCGGGTGGTGTCGGACGCGGTCCGCCGCACCCGTGCCGGCGTGGCGGACCCGGACCGGCCGACGGGGTCGTTCCTGTTCCTCGGCCCGACCGGCGTCGGCAAGACCGAGCTGGCCAAGGCGCTGGCCGAGTTCCTGTTCGACGACGAGCGGGCCATGATCCGGATCGACATGAGCGAGTACTCCGAGAAGCACTCGGTGGCACGCCTGGTCGGCGCGCCCCCCGGCTACGTCGGCTACGACCAGGGCGGCCAGCTCACCGAGTCGGTCCGCCGCCGGCCGTACTCGGTGGTGCTGCTGGACGAGGTCGAGAAAGCTCACCCGGACGTGTTCGACGTGCTGCTCCAGGTGCTGGACGACGGCAGGCTGACCGACGGCCAGGGCCGGACGGTGGACTTCCGCAACACCATCCTGGTGCTGACCTCGAACCTCGGCTCGCACGTCATCGCGGATGCGACCCTGGACGAGCGGCAGCGCAACGACGCCGTGATGTCGGTCGTGCGGACGCACTTCAAGCCGGAGTTCCTGAACCGGCTGGACGACGTGGTGGTGTTCCACTCGCTGGCCACCGAGGAGCTGACGTCCATCGTGGACATCCAGGTGGACCGGCTCGCGCGGCGGCTGGCGCAGCGGCGGCTGACCCTGGACGTCACGCCGGCGGCGCGCGAGTGGCTGGCGCTGAACGGCTTCGACCCGGTGTACGGCGCGCGGCCGTTGCGGCGGCTGGTGCAGTCGTCGATCGGCGACCAGTTGGCGAAGGAGCTGCTGGCGGGCGAGGTGCGCGACGGCGACACGGTGAGGGTGGAGATCCTGGACGACCACTCGGGGCTGATCGTCGGGCGGACCTGAGGCGGCGGCGCGGTCCGGCGGAGGTCGTGGTGCTTCGCCGGACCGCGCTGGGCGGGGTGGCCCGTTCTCCGCGGTGCCGGCTTTGTGCTCACGCAGGGGTCCCCGACCGGGGGACCCCTGCTTTTACTCTGCCGGCCGGCACCGACACCCGGCGTGTGGCCGGGTCGTGCCTGTGGACAACGCCGTGGCCTGTGGATAAGTCCCGGCCCGCGGCCGTCGGGAGGGGCGGGGACCCCGGCGCCGGGGAGCCGCGATCCGGGTAACAGCTTGATCCGTTTGCGCGAACCACGCCCCAAGTGATCTTCGTTTGTTCACCGCCGCCCGCTACTCTCGCACCGTGGGCATACCGGCGTGGGTCTGGTTCACCGTCGCCGCGGTAGCGGGCGTCGCGGGGTTCGCCCTGCTCGCGACCGACCGGGCACAGCGAACCGCGCGTAACCGCGAACGCCGCCGCTGGGCGGCGCTGCGCGGCTGGCAGTTCGAGGAGACCGACCACGTGCTGCCCACCCGCTGGGAGAGCGGCGCGATCGCCTACTACGGCGCGGGCGTGGCGAAGGACGTCGTCGCGGGCTCCACCTTCACCGCCGACGGCCGCCGGCAGGTCTACGTGCTCGACCACGAGACCAACGGCAAGGTCAACTCCGTCCTGGTCGGCGTGCGCTGCCGCCGGGCGCTGTCGGTGGTCATCGAGCTGTGGCTGCCCAGCGTGCCGTTCCAGCGCGACCAGATGCCCGACCTGCTCGGACCGGTCGGCTCGCGGTACGCGTTCGTCAGCGAGCTGCCCGCCGCGCGCAAGCTCATCACCCCCGACCTGGTCGACGCGGCCGAGGAGATCGGCGGGGACGTCACCGTCGTCTGGCTGGAGGACGACTGGGTGCTCGCCGCCGCGCCGCCCAACTCCACCCCCGCCCGCCTGGAACGGCTGCTGCGCGACCTCGGCGAGCTCGCCGACGTGATCGACCCGTTCGAGGCCGACCCCGAGTCCGAAGCCGGTGGCGAGGTCCACCGCCCGCAGTTCGGGCGCAAGCCGTGACGCCGCCGACCGCCCTGGTGACGGGCGCGTCGTCGGGCATCGGCGCCGCGTTCGCCCGCAGGCTCGCCGCCGAGGGCCACGACCTGGTGCTGGTCGCCCGCGACGAGCGGCGGCTGGAGGAGACGGCCGCGAAGCTGCGCGCCGCCCACGGCATCACCGCCGAGGTGCTGCCCGCCGACCTGGCGACCGACGCGGGCCGCGCCAAGGTCGCCGACTTCCTCGCCGAGCGCGAGGTGGACCTGCTGGTCAACAACGCGGGCTTCGCCCTCTCGAACGAGTTCGTCACCGCCGACCCGGTCGAGCTCCAGTCCCAACTGGACGTGAACGTGACCAGCGTGCTGCGGCTGACCCGCGCCGCGCTGCCGGGGATGGTGGCCCGCGGGAGTGGCGCGGTGGTCAACGTGTCCAGCGTGGCGGGTTTCCTGCCGGGCCGCGGCACGACCTACAGCGCGGACAAGGCGTGGGTGACGTCGTTCTCCGAGGGCATGGCGATGGCCACGGCGGGCACGGGCGTGCGGGTGCTGGCGCTGTGCCCCGGGTTCGTGCGCACCGAGTTCCACCAGCGGGCGCGGATCGACATGACCAAGACGCCCGACCTGCTCTACCTCGACGCCGACCGGGTGGTGCACGACTGCCTCGCCGACCTGCGCTCGGGCAAGGTGCTGTCGGTGCCGAGCGCCCAGTACAAGGCGATCACGCTGTTCGCCCGGCTGGTCCCGCGCGCGCTGGTCAGGCGGATCGCCTCCCGGGTCGCGGGCGGCCGGGGGCGCACGTAGCAGCCGCCCGAAAAGTGCCCGGAACCCGAACCGGGTCCGGTTCGTCCCACTCCACTAGTCGGAACAGGGAGGAACCGCCCATGGGCGAGCAGTTCAGAGTGGAGCCGCCGGAGCTCCGCGGTTACGCCGAGTTGCTGACGCGCAACGCGCAGCACTTCACGACGATCAAGGAGCACGCGATCTCCAAGGGCGGCGACACGTCCGGGTTCACCGGCCTGCTGTCGCTGCTCCAGCCCCTCGTCACCGGCGTGGCGTCCCTGTACGGCGAGACCCTCGACTTCGCCAACCGGATGATGGTCAAGGAGGCGGAGAGCCTCACCACGGCCGCCGACATGTACGAGAAGAACGAGGAGATGGTGATGGGCCTAGTGGACCGGCTGCTCTCCCAGCTCCACTCGGTCGCCGAGGCGCCGTCGCTCGGGGGTGGCGGCCGGTGACCGCGTACGCGGACGTCGAGGACCCGTCGGTCGCGCTCGGCGCGGCGGCGGAGGACCGCCCCGGTCGGCAGTCGACCAAGGAGCTCATCGAGAAGGCGGGCTGGAAGCTCCAGGGCGTCAACTGGATCTACGAGAAGGTCACCGGCGAGAACCTGCTCGACGCGCTGATCAAGCCGCTGCTCGGCGACTTCGAGAAGATCGACGAGAACGCGAACGCGTGGGACCGGATCGCCAAGGCGCTGGACTCCGTGCGGCACAACGTGGACGCGGGTGCGGAGCAGCTGTCGTCGCACTGGGACGGTGACGCGGCGAAGGCGTTCGAGACGCGCATGGGCACCGTGTGGGTGATCGCCATCGAGGCGGACTCGCAGGTCGCGCGGATCATCGGCAACCAGTTCCGGTCGACGGCGAGCACCTGCCGCACGGCGTGCGGCCTGGCGTTGACGCTGCTGGACATGCTGGTCGGCAAGCTCATGGAAGCCGCGATGACGGCGTGGATCCCGGTCGTCGGCTGGGGCCGCGCGGTGTGGATGGTCTACGACGCGATCCAGATCGTGGACGCCATCCGCAAGATCATCATCGCGATCCAGACGCTGATCGAGGGCGTCCAGGGCATGATCGACGGGATCGTGGCGATGGGCACCGCGCTGTCCAAGCTGAAGGACGTGCGCGACGTCGGCGACCTGCTCGACGTGGTCGACGGGTACCAGGACGGCAAGGAGAAGTACGACAACGGCGTGTCTGCGGCGAAGTCGGGCGCGATCGGCGTCGCGATGGGCGGGTACGGGCTGGGCAAGGCGGGGGTCGCGGCGAACGGCCGTTACAGCCAGCCGCCGCCCACAGCGCCGCCGCCCACAGCGCCGACGCCTGCCGCGACCGGGGCGGGCACCGGGCCCGGCTCCGGCGGGGGTGAGGGGCGATGACGTTCCCGTACGACAAGGCGCGGCTGGACGCGCTGGTCGCCGACGTCGAGCAGCGGATGGCGAACGTCGAGCAGACCGCGCGGGCGGCGAGCCGGGTGCAGTTGCGGTCGCGCGGGTTGACGCAGGCCGACTTCGCCGAGATCTCGCGGTTCGCCCACAGCGCCGGCGCGCCCAAGGAGCTGAAGGAGCTGGCGCGGCGGGTCGACGCGGGCGAGATGTCCTGGGAGGACGTCGCGTCCGGGCGGGCCGTGGACGACGAGGGCGTGCAGCGCGCCTTGCAGACCGGTGTCCCGGACTTGCGGCGCGCGTACGCGGCGATCCAGGAGGGCAACGACCCGGAGGACGTGGTGTCCGCAGGGACGGGGCGGCCTGGTGGACGTCGTGACGACGACGGCGACGAGCCGGACCGGTTCACCGAGGACGCCTGGTAGGCGGCCCCCGGTCGTCAGGTGAGGGTGGGGAAGTCGAAGCCGCCGGCGCTGGTGTGGTTCGTGCCGACGCCGCGCACCACGTCGTAGGCCACGGCGGCGGCGACGGCCAGGGAGCGGACCGGGTCCGGCGTGCCGGGGCGCAGCGCCAGCACGTCCCGGCGCACGCGTCGACCGTCGCGCTTCACGATCGCGCCCGGGCTGAACGACGCCACCTCGTGCAGCAGGCACAGGCGTTGGCCGGACGGGTCGAGCAGCGCGTAGGCGCCGTGCCCCTCGTGCCGCACCGAGCCGACGTCCGAGCCGTTCGGCCACGTCACCCGCGTCGGCGGCTTGCCGGGTCCCTTGCGGATCAGCAGGAGCTGCCGGTCGCGGTCCGACAGCGCCAGGTCGAACGTGGTCCGGCCGGAGAACGCCGTGGCGCGCAACAGCCTCCGGACCGGGCCGGGGGCACGGCGTTCGGACACCGACGCGACCACCGCGCCGTCCACGTCGTGCACGTCGTTCCGGTACCGGGTGCCGAGCAGGTGGCGCAGCAGGCCCCAGGGCTGCTCGATGATCAGCGTGTCGGCGCCGGGAAGGGTCACGGTGTGCCAGCGTACGGCCCGGTATGACACTCTTGGGACCCGTGCGAACTGATGTGGTCCTGGACGCCGCGGCGAAGGCCGAGCTGGCGCGACTGGTGAGCGAGTTGGCCGTGGTGCACGGCAAGGTGACGTTGTCCTCGGGAGCCGAGGCCGACTACTACATCGACCTGCGCCGGGCGACGCTGCACCACGCCGCGGCCCCGCTGATCGGCAAGCTGCTCCGGCAGCTCACCGCCGACTGGGACTACGTGGCCGCCGGCGGGCTCACGCTGGGCGCGGACCCGGTCGCCGTGGCGATGATGCACGCCGCCGCGAACGCGGGCGAGGTGCTGGACGCGTTCGTGGTGCGCAAGTCCGCCAAGCAGCACGGCATGCAGCGCCAGATCGAGGGCATCGAGGTCGCCGGGCAGCGGGTGCTCGCGGTCGAGGACACGTCCACCACCGGCGGCAGCGTCATGACCGCGGTCGAGGCCCTGCGCGCGCACGGCGCCACGGTGGTCGGCGTCGCGACGGTCGTGGACCGCGGCACGGGCGCGCGCGAGGTGATCGAGGAGGCCGGCCTGCCGTACCGGTACCTGCTGGACCTGGCCGACCTGGGCCTGGCCTGACGTGGCCGCGCTGGTCCTGCTGCTGGTGATCGTGGCGATCCTCGGTGTCGGGGTCGCCGTGGGGTTGTCGCGCCGCAAGCGGAACCCGTTCGCGAACCAGCAGTTCGTGAACCAGTGGGAGCAGCGGATGCGGGTGCTGGAGGCGTCGCTGGGCTGGCGGTTCGTCGCCGAGGACCAGGGCTTCTCCGAACGCGTGCCGCAGGTCGGGCGGATGCTGGAGGCCGACCGGAGCCGGGTGAAGTTCCAGCTCGTCGGCCACTGGCGCGGTGTGCCCGTGCTGGCCGTGGAGGTCGTGTTCCGCGCGGACAACGTCGTCACGTCGGAGTACCGCACCTACACGGTGGTCGTCGTGCCGCGCCCGATGCCGGGGCCGTGGGTGCTGATCAGCCCGCGCAACGACAGCGTGTGGGGCCTGTTCGAGCAGTTCGTGGAGACCGGCGACCCGGTGTTCGACGCCCGCTACGAGGTGCGCCGCCGCAACCCCGCGTTCGCGTCGGCGCTGCTCGGTTCCGGCCTCACCCAGGCGTTGCTCCAGGACCCGCGGGCGAACGGGGTGGCGGTCGCGTTCGACGAGCACAACCTCGCCGCCGCGGTGCCGGGCCCGCTGCTCCAGGCGCCGCTGGCGCACCTGGCCGACCTGCTGCTGGACGTCGCGAGCCGGGTGCCCTGGCAGGCCCTGCCCCGGGGCTGAGCCGCTAATTGCAGGGCACGTGATCGCCCGGCGGCCTACTCTGGCAGGCAGGGAGGTCGCTATGGTCGCGCGCGCGTTCGCCGAGCTGGTCATGGTGGTGCACTTCGGCGTCCTGGTCTTCCTGGTCGTCGGGGGGTTCCTGGCCTGGCGCTGGCCGCGGGTGCTCTACTTCCACCTCGCGATGGCCACCTGGGGCCTGCTGATCGTCCTGTTCCCGCTCGCCTGCCCCCTGACCTGGCTGGAGAACGAACTGCGCGCCGCCGCCGGCCGACCGCAACTCGCGAACGGCTTCATCGACACCTACATCGACGGTGTCCTCTACCCGGATTCGGCGGCACGCGCGGTGCAGGTCGTGGTGGCGCTCGTGGTGCTGGCCTCGTGGACCGGCTACTACCTGCGGCGACGCGTCGACCAGGCGTCGACCCGCACCGAGGCCTGTCGCTGACGTGGTCGGGCGGGTGGTCCTCGAAGGGTTTCACGCGGTCAAGCACGCGGTCCGGTTCGGCGCGGTCGTCGGGACCGTGGTGGTGCTCGACCGGGACAAGGCGGTGGGGCTGGCGCGGTCGCACGCGCCCGACCTGGAGGACGTCCTCGCGCGGGCCGAGGTGGTGGGCGCGGCCGAGTTCCAGCGGGTGATCGGGCGGTCGCACCCGACCGGGGTCGGCGGGATCGCCGAACGGCCCGCGGTCGACCTGGAGGACGTGCGCGGGCCGCTGGTGCTGCTGGACAACCCGCGCAACCTGGGCAACTTCGGCGCGGTGATCCGGGTGGCGGCCGGGCTCGGGGCGGGCGGGGTCGTGTCGTCGGGCGACGTCGACCCGTGGCACCCGAACGTCCTGCGCGGCAGCGCCGGCCTGCACTTCGCGCTGCCCGTGGGGCGGCTGGGCGGCCTCGACGAGCTGCGCGGCCCGGTGATCGCGTTCGACGCGGGCGGGCGGGCGTTGCGGGACGTGCGGATACCGGACGACGTCGTGCTGGCGTTCGGCTCGGAGCGGCACGGCCTGTCGCCCGAGGTGCGGGACCGGGCCGACCTGGTCGTCTCGCTGCCCATGCGGCCGAAGGTGTCCAGCTACAACCTGACCACCAGCGTCGCCATGGGCCTGTACCACTGGGAACTGTTCCGACGCGCTTCTTGAACGGTTCAGTCGGCACGCTGGTGGGGTGACCGCACCGAAGATCCTCGCCGCGCGCGCCGGTGTCGCCGAACGCGCGGTCGAGTCCCGGCACCTGCGTCGGGTCTGGGGAGTGCCGGGCACCGCCCTCGGCGCGGCCGCCTGGCCGCCCGACTGGCGGAGCCGGGCCCACGTCCGGTTCGGCTACTGGTGGCAGGCGCACCTGCTCGACTGCGTCCTCGACGCCCAGCTCCGCTCGCCCAAGGACGCGCGGGTCGCGCTGGTGCGGCGGCTCGTGCGCGGCATCCGGGTGCGCAACCTGACCGGCTGGACCAACGACTACTACGACGACGTGGCGTGGCTCGGGCTGGCGCTGCTGCGCGCCGAGCGGGAGGTCGGGATCGCCAGGCCGGGCGCGGTCGCCACGATCGCCGACCGGCTCCGCTCCGGGTGGACCGACCACGGCGGCGGCGGGATCTGGTGGCGGCGCGACGACGACTTCAAGAACGTCCCGGCCAACGGCCCCGCCGCGATCTTCTTCGCCCGCCTCGGCGCGCGGGCCGACCTGGGCCGCGCCCGGTCCATCGTGGACTGGATCGAGGACGCCCTGGTCGACCCCGAGACGGGGTTGGCGTGGGACGGGCTGCACGTCCACCCCGACGGCACGGTCCGCGAGATCGAGAAGAACTTCTACACCTACTGCCAGGGCGTCCTGCTCGGCGCGTGTGTGGAGCTGGGTGGCCGCTACCAGGACAAGGCGGCGCGGATCGTCGACGCCGTGGACAAGCACCTGGCGACCGACGGCGTCCTGCGCGGGCACGGCGGCGGCGACGGCGGCCTGTTCGGCGGCATCCTCACCCGCTACCTCGCGCAGGCCGCGCTGCGGCTGGACCGGCCGCAGGCGGCCCGGGCGGCGGACCTCGTGTTCAGCTCGGCGACCGCGGTGTGGGCGAACCGGACCGCGGTGGTGAGCGGGCCGCTGTTCGGCCCGGAGTGGTCGGAGCCCGCGGTCAAGGGCAACGGCCCGGAACGCGACCTGTCCGTGCAGCTCGGGGGGTGGATGGCGCTGGAGGCCGCCGCGCTGCTGGAGCGCAACGACATCGCGCCGTCACGCCGCTGAGTGGCAGCCGCACGACCGGCGGTGCCGCAGCACGGGTGGCAGCCGGATCGTCTCCGGCGGCCGGTCGGGGTCCTCGATGCGGGACAGCAGCAGCCGCACCGCCGTGCGCCCGATCTCCTCCACCGGCTGCGCCATCGCGGTCAGCGGCGGGTCGACCAGCTCGGCCCACTCCACCTCGTCGTAGGTCACCAGCGCCAGTTCCGACCCGATCCGCACGCCCCGCGCGCGGGCCGTGCTCAGCACGTCCACCAGCACCTGGTGGTCGCTCACCACGACACCCGTGACGCGCCCGAGCAGCGGCTCCAGCGACTGCCCCACCAGCTCCTCGTCCCACGCCAGCCCGGCCCGGCCGAGGCCGAGCCGGTAGCCGAGCACGCGCTCGTCGGTGGTCGCGAGCCCCGGCGTGCCGCACACCATCCCGATCCGCCGGTGCCCCAGCTCCGCCAGGTGCTTGACCAGCGCGGACGTGGCCTGCACGTTCTCCGGGCCGACCTGGTCGACGTCCTGGGCCACGGTCAGCCGGTCCACCAGCACCGTCGGCACGCCCAGCCGGCGCAGCTCGGGCAGCGCGGCCGAGCCGGACGTCGGCGTGAGCAGCACCCCGTCCACCCGCCGTGAGCGCAGCATCCGCACCGCGGCCTGCTCGGACTCGGCGGTGTCCCGGGTGTCGATCAGCACCAGCGTGTAGCCCGCCCGGGTGGCCTCGCCCTCGATCGCCGCGATCAGCTCGGCGAAGTACGGGTGCGACACCAGCGACACCGCGAGGCCCAGGGACTTGGTGCCGCCCGTGACGAGCGAGCGCGCGATGGCGTCGCCGGTGTAGCCGGTTTCCTCGATCGCCTTGAGCACCCGCTCCTTGGTGGCCGGCGCGACCGGCCTGGTCTCGTTGATCACGTGTGAGACCGTGGTGATGGAGACGCCGGAGAGACTGGCGACCTCCCGCATGGTGACCATGGACTCGTCCCCGTTCGGGCTTGCGCAAGCGATTGCGTGGGGACTTTACCGGGTAGGAGGGGCGTGCCGTGGCTTCGGTGCTGTGTGTCGGGCTGACGACCGTGGACGTGAGCCAGCGGGTCGCCGAGTTCCCCGTCCCGGGGCAGAAGGTGCAGTCGCTCGGCGTGCACCTGGCGCCCGGCGGCCCGGCGGCGAACGCGGCCCGCGCGGTGGCCGCGCTGGGGCACCGGGCCGTGCTGCTGACCGCGGTGGGCGGCGAGCTCGGCGACTTCGCCCGGTCGCGGCTGCACCCGGTGGAGGTGCGCTCGGTCGGGGACGGCGGTCCGGCGCTGAGCATGGTCGCGGTCCGCGAGCGCGACGGCGAGCGGACCGTGATCTCGCGCAACGCGGTCGGGTCCGAGGTGGACCCGGACGTGGACCCGGCGCTGGTGGAGGCGTCCGACGTGGTGCTGGTGGACGGCCACCTGGGACCTCTGGCGCTGGCCGCCGCACGGCACGCGAAACGCCTCGGCGTGCCGGTGGTGCTGGACGCGGGCAGCTGGAAGCCCGTGCTGGACGACCTGCTGCCGCTGGTGGACGTCGCCGCGTGCTCGGCCGCGTTCGAGCTGTCGGAGGCCGAGGTGCACGCCCGCGGGGTGCCGCTGGTGATCCGCACGCACGGCCCGCGGCCCGTCACCTGGTCGCGTGGTGGTGCCACCGGCTCGCAACCGGTACCTGTTGTCGAGGCACGCGACACCAACGGCGCGGGCGACGTGTGGCACGGTGCGCTGGCGGTCGCGGTCGCCCGCGGCCTGGCGGTGGACGACGCCGTCCGGTGGGCGAACGAGGTCGCCGCGGTGCGGGTGCGCCACACCGCGTGGGACTGGGTGGAGGAGCTGGGACGGTGGCGGGACAGCGGGTGAGGTTCGACGAGCTGGTCGACCGGGCGCGGCTGCTGGTGGACACCGGCGAGCGCAAGCTCCTCGGCATCGGCGGCGCGCCGGGCTCGGGCAAGTCGACGCTGGCGCGCCGGCTGGTCGACGCGCTGGGCGACGACGCCGCCCTGGTCGGCATGGACGGCTTCCACCTGGCTCAGCGGGAGCTGGAGCGCCTCGGCGCGGCCGACCGCAAGGGCGCGCCGGACACGTTCGACATCCCCGGCTACGCCGACCTGCTCGGCAGGCTGAAGGCCTGCGGGCCGGACGTGGTGTACGCGCCGGAGTTCCGCCGCGAGATCGAGGAGCCGATCGCCTGCGCCGTGCCGGTCGACCCGTCCGTGCCGCTGGTCGTCACGGAGGGCAACTACCTGCTGCTCCAGTACGACAAGTGGAAGCGCGTGCGGGTCGTGCTGGACGAGGCGTGGTTCCTGATGATCGACGAGGACCTGCGGGTGGCGCGGCTGATCGACCGGCACGTCCGGTACGGCCGGTCGCCGGAGGACGCGCGCGACCGCGTCCTGCACGGCACCGACCACGTGAACGCGCTCATGGTGAACGCCTCCAAGTCCGCCGCGGACCTGGTGATCACCGAGGTGCTGTGAGCCCTACGGGGCCGTGGTGACCTCTTCGTCCACCGGCTTCTTCATCTCCTGCCGGTACCGGTAGAGGCCGTAGGCGGTGCCGCCGACGAAGAACGCGATGCTGACGATCACCGCGACCGTCTCCAGCCACGGCACCGCGGCCAGCAGGCCCGCGCCGTAGTAGCCGGCCAGCACCAGCGTCGGCACCCACGCGACCGCGCCGATGGTCGTGGCGAGCATGAACCGCTTCGGGTCCATCCGCGCCGCGCCCGCGATCATCGGCGCCAGCGTGCGGACCCACGGGATCCAGCGCGCCAGCACGATCGCCCAGAAGCCCCGTCGGTCGAGGAAGTCGCGGGCCTTGGCGAGGTTCTGCTTGTTGAGGACCTTGCCGCCGCGGCGGGCCAGCAGACGCGTGCCGGTGTGCCGGCCGATGTAGTAGCCGATCTGGTTGCCGACGACGGCCACGACGAGCGCGGTCCCCGACAGCAGCCAGGCGGACAGCTCGCTGTCGTGCGACGCGAGCACCACACCGGCGGCGAACAGCAGCGAGTCGCCGGGCAGGAACAGGCCGAAGACGAACGCGCACTCGAAGAAGATGAAGCTCAGCGTGATGAGCCACACGGCCAGCGGGCCTGCGGAATCGAGCTGAACGAATGCGACAGCTTCGGACGTTGCGGACAACACCACGCCATGCAGCCTACGTGGGGTGGAGCCGCCGGCTGGGCGACATGGGGATAACGCCTTGCCGAAGCCTCGGAATCACTGCGGTGCGTGCGGACTCGGACACGTACTGGAGTGAGCGCGGTCACGCGGGTTAGCGTGGGTGGATGGAGGCCTTGCTCGCCGAACTGCGCTCCGCCGTCGGTGCCGACGCGGTGCTGACCGACGTCGACGTCACCGCGGCCTACCAGCGCGACATGATGCCGCTGGCGCCCTACGGGCAACCGCTGGCGGTGGTGCTGCCGACCTCGGCCGCGCAGGTGCAGGCGGTCGTGCGGGCCTGTGCGGCGGCCCGGACGCCGATCGTGCCGCGCGGCGCGGGCAGCGGGCTGTCCGGCGCGGCCAACGCCGTCGACGGCTGCGTGGTGCTCGTGACCACGAAGATGAACGCGATCGTGGAGATCGACCCCGACAACCGGCTGGCCGTGGTCGAGCCCGGCGTGGTCAACCTCCACCTGCGCGACGCGGTGGAGAAGCACGGGCTGTTCTACCCGCCCGACCCGTCCAGCTACGACTGGTGCACGATCGGCGGCAACCTGTCCACGAACGCGGGCGGGCTGTGCTGCGTGAAGTACGGCGTGACCACGGACTCCGTGCTCGGGCTCGACGTGGTGCTGGCCGACGGCGAGCTGCTGCGCACCGGCAGGCGGACCGTGAAGGGCGTGGCCGGGTACGACCTGACCAAGCTGTTCATCGGCAGCGAGGGCACGCTCGGCGTGATCACCCGGGCCACCCTGGCGCTGCGGCCGCTGCCCCAGGCGCCGGCGACGCTGGTGGCCGCGTTCGGCAGCACGGCGGACGCGGGCGCGGCGGTGAGCCGGGTGGTGGCCGAGGGCCTCGTGCCGTCGCTGATGGAGATCATGGACCGCACGTCCATCCGGGCCGTCGAGCAGTACCTCAAGACCGACCTGAACGCCGACGCAGCGCTGCTGCTGTGCCAGTCCGACGCGGGCGGCGAGGCCGGGCGGCACGAGCTGGCCGCGATCGAGCAGGCGTGCGTGGCGGCGGGCGCGGACCTCGTCTACGCCACGGAGGACCTGGGCGAGGGCCGCGACCTGCTCACCGCGCGCCGGGCCGTGCTGAACGCGCTGGAGGTCCTCGGCGCCTGGCTGACCGACGACGTGTGCGTGCCGCGGACGAAGATCGCCGACCTGATCGCCGGGTGCGAGCGGATCAGCGCGTCGGTGGGCCTGCGGATCGCCGTGGTCGGGCACGCCGGCGACGGCAACATGCACCCGACGATCGTCTACGACCCGTCGTCCGGGGACGAGTTCGCGCGGGCCAGGCGGGCGTTCGACGAGATCCTGGAGCTGGGGCTGGCGCTGGGCGGCACGATCACCGGCGAGCACGGCGTCGGCAAGATCAAGCGCGAGTGGCTGGCGCGCGAGATCGGCCCCGTCGGACTGCGCGTGCACCGCGAGATCAAGCGCGCGCTCGACCCGGAGAACCTCTTCAACCCCGGCTCGATGTTCGCTGTGTGATGGCCGCTGCTCCCCGGACGGGGGCGGCTCAGTCGACGGGCTTGATGCGCTGCGTGTCGTCCACCCGGTCGATGACCTGGGTGATGTCGGCCGCCTCCTGGGCGAGCAGCGTCTTCTTCTCCCGCCGCGCCTTGACGACCTCGATGATGATCGGCACGACCGAGATCAGCACGATCAGGATCAGCATCATCTCGAGGTTGTCGCGCACGAACCCGATCTGGCCGAGGAAGTAGCCCAGCACCGTCAGGCCCGCCGCCCACGCGACGCCGCCGATCAGCGAGTACGTGAAGTACCTGCGCGGGTCCATCCGGCCGACGCCCGCCATCGCGGTGATGAACGTGCGCACGATCGGCACGAACCGGGCCATCACGATCGCGCGGGCGCCGTACTTGTCGAAGAACTCGTGCGTCTTGTCGACGTACTCCTTCTTGAAGATCTTCGACTCGGGCTTGGCGAACAGCGCGGGCCCGGCCCGGTGGCCGATCCAGTAGCCGACCACGTTGCCCGCCAGCGCGCACGCCGTGAGCAGGAGGCACACCAGCCACAGCGGGTACTCCAGCAGCCCCGAGGCCACGAACAGGCCCGCGGTGAACAGCAGCGAGTCGCCGGGCAGGAAGAAGCCCACCAGCAGGCCGCACTCCGCGAAGATGATGAAGCACAGGCCGACCAGCATGTACGGCCCGAGTCCCTGGAGCAGGACCTGCGGGTCGAGCCATTCTGGACCGAGGGCAATCGTGGAGGTGGGCGCGACCGTCACGGCCACCACGGTACAGGCATCACCTGAGCGTCATGACCGCCACGACCGTGCCGGCGGCCAGCCCGAGCAGCACCGCCAGCAACAACACCCACCCCGCGCCCAACGACGGGCGGGCCCGCCGCGGGCGCACGTGGGGGTGCGCGCCGGTGCTGGTGGCCTGGGCGCGCAACGCGTCGGCCACCAGCTTCTCGTGGTCCTCGGGCACCCCGTCAGTCCCCCGTCTGATTACCTGCTCCGGCAGAGGCTACCCACACGCCCCGCGCCATCACCTCGCGCGGCTTCAGCTCGGCGTCCAGCACCACGACGTCGGCGGCGAGACCGGCGCGCAGCTCACCCGTGCGGTCCTGCAGCCCGAGCAGCCGGGCGGGCCGGGTCGACGTCGCGTGCACGGCCTCCTGCACGGTCAGCCCGCACGACTGCACCGCGTTGCGGAACGCGGCGTCCATGGTCAGCGTGCTGCCCGCCAGCGCCGCGCCGCCCGCGAGCGTCGGCACGCCGTCCACCACCCGCACTTCGAGTCCGCCCACGTCGTAGACGCCGTCGCCCACGCCCGCCGCCGCGATCGCGTCGGTGACCAGCACGGTCCGGCCCACGCCCGCGTGCCGCGCGGCGAGGCGGACGGCGGTGGGGTGCAGGTGCACCAGGTCGCAGATCAGCTCGACCGTGACGCGCTCGTCGTCCAGCAGCGCGCCGATCGGGCCCGGCTCCCGGTGGTGCAGCGGGCGCATGCCGTTGAACAGGTGCGTGGCGACGGTCGCGCCCGCCTCGACGGCCGGGCGGATCTGCGCCTCGGTCGCGTCGGTGTGCCCGATCGCGGCCAGCACGTCGTTGCCCACGAGGTGGCGGACCGCGTCCACGCCGTGCTCCAGCTCGGGCGCGACGGTGATCATGCGGACCGCGCCGCCGCCCGCGTCCAGCAGCTTGTCGATCGACCCCCGGTCGGGTGGGCAGAGGATGGCGGGGTCGTGCGCGCCGCAGCGCGCGGCGGACAGGAACGGGCCCTCCAGGTGGATGCCCGCGAGGACGTCGTCCCGCACCAGCTCGGTCAGCGCCTTGACCTGGTCGGCCAGCTCCGGGATCGGCCGGGACACCAGGCTGGCCAGCAGCGTGGTGGTGCCGTGCCTGCGGTGCGCGTTCGCGGCCTTGACCACCCGGGCCGGGTCGGCGCTGGTGAACGCCTCACCGCCGCCACCGTGGCAGTGGATGTCCACGAAGCCCGGCACCAGCCAGCCGCCGTCGACGTCCGCCGTCGGGCCGTCCGGTGGCGCCCCCTGGCCGACGGCCGCGATCAGGCCGTCCCGCACCGCCACCCACCCCTGTTCGAGCACCCCGTCGGGCGTGACGACCCGACCACCGGTCAGGGTCACGTCCACGGGTCCACCCCACGTGCTCATCTCTCCTCCAGCATGTCGATGGCCAGCAGCGCGGCTCCGAGGCACCCGGCCTCGTCGCCCAACGCCGCCAGCCGCAGTTCCGGGCGTCGCTGGAACGTGATCAGCTCGTCCAGTCGTCCGCCCAGCGGATCCGTCAGCTTCGGACCCGCCAGCGCCAGGCCTCCGCCCAGCACCACGGCTTGCGGCCCCAGCAGTGCGGCTACCAGCAGGATGCCCCTCGCGAGCGCGTCGACCGCCTCCCGCCACACCGCCGCGGCGTCCGCGTCGCCCTCCGTGAGCAGCCTCGCCACCTCGGCCGCGCCGTCGACGCGGCGGCCGGTGCGCTCGGTGTAGCGGCGGGCGATCGCGGCGCTGCTCGCCCGCGCCTCGACGCACCCCGTCTGGCCGCAGCCGCACGGGTCGCCGTGGCCGACGTCCACGTGTCCGATCTCGCCGGGCGCGGCGGAGACCCTGCCGTCCAGGACGAGGGCGGCGGCGATGCCCGTGCCGATCGGCACGATCACCGCGCTGGTGAAGCCGCGCGCGCTGCCCTGGCGCAGTTCGGCCAGGCCGCCGGCGCGGACGTCGTGGCCGAACGCGACCCGCAGGCCCGTGGCCGCCTCGACCCGCTCGCGGAACGGGAAGTCGGCCCAGCCGAGGTTGGCCGAGTAGACGCCGGTGCCGGTCACCTCGTCCACGATGCCCGGCACGACCAGCCCGACCGCGTCGACCGGGTGCGCCGAGCCGGCGCGCAGCTCGTCGACCAGCGCGGTGACGTCCTCGACCACCGCGTCACCGCCGGGCCTGGTCGGGCGCCGCCGCTGCGCCACCGCCCGGACCCCGCCGGGGTCGCCGGTGACCAGTGCGGCCTTCATCCCGGTCCCGCCGACGTCGACGGCTATCACGTGTCTTGTGCGCGCCACGAGGACCGATACTGCGGCATGGACCGCCATTGGTCTATACCAAGTGTCCGATTGGGTCCGTCCCGTGCGCTCGCGAAGACGGTTTCGGCCCCCGTGGGGGCGGGCGGGAGTTGTCCACAGGCGACGCTCGACGGGCGGTTTTCGTCGGCCCGACCTGGCAGGATCAAGAACAGGGGTCCCCCGGGCGGGGACGCCTGCGAAGCCGTCGGTGCCGTTCGGGCGCGGGGTTTCGAGGAGCCGCGCCGGTGGTGCGGGTGCGTTGATGACCGGGCGGCGCGGCGAGACCATGACGGCGAGGCGAGGACGCGGGGCGCTGTGCCGGTGCGGATCCGGGAGGCGTCCTCGCCGTGGTGGCGATCCGGAGGCGGCGGAGCCGGTTGTCGATCCGAGGTGACCGCGCGGGGAGTCCCGCGCCGCCGGACCCCGTGTTCGCCGGGCGCGGTTGTCCGGGCCGTGCGCGGCCCGGTGCGGCCGTGTCCAGGGCACCGGACAGGGCGTGTCGTCCCAGGGCGGCGGGACCGGCGGTGCTGCGGCAACGCGTGGATGCGCGTTCCGCGAGTGCGCGCCGGCCCGGCGGGACAGCGCGATGGGGCTCTGCGCGCCGGAAAATGCCGAGGGCCGGATCGGTCGGGTGCGGCGGCGGGGTTCCGGGCGACCGGCTAGTTGCCGGCCATGATCTTCTGCAGAGCGTCGAGCGCGCGGCTCGCCGTGCTCTTCACGGTGCCCTTGCTGATACCGGTGGCCTCGGCGATCTCGGCCTCCGACAGGTCGCCGTAGTAGCGCAGCACGAGCACCTCGCGCTGCCGCGGCGGAAGCTGGGACAGCGCCCGCACCACGGCCTGGTGCTCGGCGGTCAGCATGGCCAGGCTCTCCGCCGACCGGGCGTTGGCCACGTGCGGCGGGGTGTAGTCGCGGGCCGTCTTGCGGCGGCGGAGCACGCTGCGCGAGCCGTTGACGACCGCCGTCCTCAGGTAGCCGACGGCCGCCTGCGCGTCCCGCAGGTTCGACCAGTTGCGGTACAGGCCGGTGAACGCCTCCTGCACCACGTCCTCCGCCGTGGCGGGCTCGTCGACCAGCAGCAGCGCCAGCCGGACGAGCCGCATCCGGTGCTGGCGGTAGAGGTCCTCCAGGGTGAGCGGGCCGGTGGGGGCCGGTGCCGCGCCGTCCTGGATCCGCAGGTTCGTCAGCGTGTCCTGCACACGCGCGATGCCGCCGCTGTTCCGATCGGGACCGACCACGGAAAAGACGTTACCTCCTCACGCGGTAGCTTCGGCGCGGCGCTGCACAACGGAGGGGGCTTTCGATGGCTCGGTTCGCGGTCGAACTGGTGTACGGCGACAACACGGAGGAGCGGCTGGCGGTCCGGCCCGCGCACCGCGAGTACCTGGCGACGCTGGTCGAACGGGGTGTGCTGCTCGTCTCGGGTCCCTACGAGGACCAGACCGGCGCGCTGCTGGTCTACGAGGTCGCCGACGAGGCGGAGCTGCGCGAGGTCATCGCCGCCGACCCGTACACGCGCGCCAACGTCGCGAAGGAGACGCGCGTGCACGAGTGGCAGACGGTGATGGGGGCCTGGCTCTAGCCCTTCTTCGCCGCGGCGGCGGCCGTGCCGCCCGGTCCGACGAGGCCGGACAGGTCGTTCGCCGCCATCTCGCGGTCGGCCGCGGGCACCGACTTCGGCGCCTGCCGGTCGACCACCTTCGGGGTGAACGCGCGGAAGACCTTCAAGGCGCCGACCCAGCCGGGCACGTGCACGGCCTTCGACCGCCTGCCGATCGCCCGCACCACGGCCTTGCCGACGTCGGACACCGGGTACTTCTTGCCCGCCAACCCCGGCATGCCGCTGCGCATCGGGCCGAACACCGGGTGCTCGTCGGCGCTGTTGACCATGTCCGTGGCGATCCACGAGAAGTACGCGACGCCGACGTCCACGCCCAAGTGCCGCACCTCGGCGCGCAGGCTGTCCGCGAACGCCTCGCAGCCCGCCTTCGCGGCCGAGTAGGCGCCGTTGCCCGGGATGTGCACGATCGCCGCCAGCGACGACACGACCAGGCAGTAGCCCCGGCTCGCGATCAGGTGCGGCAGGCACGTGCGGACCGTGCGCCACACCCCGAGCAGGTTCACCTCGATGACCCGCTCGAACGCGGCCGGGTCCATCGACCGGATGAACCCGGTGGCGGCGACGCCCGCGTTCGCCACGACCACGTCGATGCCGCCGTAGTGGTCGACCACGCCGTTCACCGCGGCCTCCAGGGCCTTCCAGTCGGTGACGTCGGCCTCCCACGCCCGGCCGCCGCACGCCTCGGCCACCTGTCGGAGCTGGTCGCCCTCCAGGCCGACCAGGGCGAGCTTCGCGCCCTTCGCGGCCAACCGCCGCGCCACCTCCGCGCCGATGCCCCTGGCCGCGCCAGTGATCAGGACAACCTTGCCCGCAACGTCCACGGTGACCTCCTCAGCCGCTGTGCCAGGGAGGCCACCGTAACGCAACTTACCGCGAGTAAGCTACTGGAGAGTTAAACGGAACTGGCCGCGCTCAGGGCCGCCACCTCGTCCGCCTTCAGCTCCAGGTGCAGGGCCGGGAGCAGGTCGGCGAGCTGCGTCGCGCTGCGGGCCGACGCGATGGGCGCGGCCACCGTCGGCTGCTCGGCCAGCCACGCCAGGGCGACCGCCGCCTGGGTGGTGTCGTGGCTCTCCGCGATCTCGTCCAACGCCGCCAGGACGCGCAGGCCCCGTTCGTCGAGGTACTTCGACGCGCCGGCGGCCCGCGGGCCGTCCACCGCGACGCCGGGCCGGTACTTGCCGGTCAGGAACCCCTTCGCCAGGCCCCAGTACGGCGCGGACGCCAGCCCGTGGTCGGCCACCGCGCGGGACAGCTCGCCCTCGTAGGAGCGGTCCACCAGGTTGTACGCCTGCTGGAGCGCGACGAACCTCGCGAAGCCCTCGCGCTCGGACACGGCCAGCGCGGACGTGAGCCGCTCGGCGGTGTAGTTGGACGCGGCGACGTGCCGGACCTTGCCGGCGCGGACCAGCCGGTCGAACGCCGCCAGCGTTTCCTCCTGCGGCGTGCCGGGGTCGTCCTTGTGCGCGTAGTACAGGTCGATGTGGTCCACGCCCAGGCGGCGCAGCGAGTCCTCGGCGGCGCGCTCGATCGTGGCGGCCCTGAGGTTGTCCAGGCCCGGCAGGCTGCCGACCTTGGTCGCGACGACGATCGCGTCCCGGTTGCCCCGGCTGCGCAGCCACCGGCCGATGATCGTCTCCGACTCGCCGCCGACGTGCCCCTCGGCCCACACCGAGTACGCGTCCGCGGTGTCCACGAAATTGCCGCCGGCCGCCGCGAAGGCGTCCAGCACGGCGAACGACGCCTCCTCGTCGGCGGTCCAGCCGAACACGTTGCCACCCAGGCACAGGCGCGACACGTCGAGGTCGCTGGTTCCGAGTTTCGTCATGTCCCGAAGTTAGGCGGCGCGATCGATCGGCGCCGAATGGAGAAGCCAGGACTAAAAGGTGGCGCGGCGGGGTTGGCAGTCGTCAGCACCTAGTTCGCGGGGAGACGAAATGACGGTCGAGTTGGGCAGGTACGGCGTGTGGGACCGGGCCGCGCGCTGGGTGGGCCGCGGTGAGGACGCCGCGGAGCTGGAAGACCTCGGCTTCGGCACCCTGTGGCTGGGCGGATCCCCCGATGGCAGCGTCATGACCACTGTGTCCGCGCTCTTGGACGCCACCGGGAAGATCACGGTGGCGACCGCCGTGATGAACGTGTGGACGACCCCGGCGGGCGAGGTGAACGACGGCTACCGGGCGCTCGCCTGGACCGACCGCTTCCTGGTCGGCATCGGCACGGGGCACGGCGAGCTGGCCGGTGAGGTTCATCACAGCCCCTACCAGAAGCTGATCCACTACCTGGACGAGCTGGACGTGCCGCGCGACCGGCTGGCGCTGGCCGCGCTCGGCCCGCGGCTGCTCCGGCTCGCCGCCGCGCGGACCAGCGTCGCCCACCCCTACCTGGTGACGCCCGAGTACACGGCGAGGGCGCGCGAGACCGTCGGCGCGGGCGTGCTGCTCGCGCCGGAGCAGCACGTGGTGCTGGAGTCGGACCCGGCACGCGCCCGTGACCTGGGGCGGGAGGCGCTGGCCGAGAACCTGGCCCGACCCGACCACACCCGCAACTGGCTGCGGCACGGGTTCACCGAGGACGACCTGGCCCGCGGCGGCAGCGACCGCCTGGTGGACGCCCTGGTGGCCTGGGGACCGGTCGAACGGGTCGCGCAACGCCTGCGTGAGCACCATGAGGCGGGCGCCGACCACGTGGCCGTGCAGGTGGTCGGCTCCTCCGACGCCCAACAGGCGTTGCGCGACCTCGCGGCCGCGCTGGCGGACTAACCCGCGCTGACCTCGACGCCGTTCCAGAACGCGACGTGGTCCTTGATGTTGGCCGCGGCCTGCTTGGGCTCCGGGTAGTACCACGCGGCGTCCGGGTTGTCCCGGCCGTTCACGTGCAGGGTGTAGTAGCTCGCCGTGCCCTTCCAGGGGCAGACCGTCGTCGTGTCCGACGGCCTGAGGTACTGGGCGTGCACAGACTCCAGGGGGAAGTAGTGATTCCCCTCCACCATCTCGGTCTCGTCACTCTCGGCGATGATCTCGCCGTTCCACCGTGCGATCGCCATGACACCACTATGCCGTTGATCATCTTCTCTCGCCGGGCCGTGCCCGTAGGATGCTGCCGACACCGCGTTCCGGGCACCCGAGGAGGACCCACCGATGCCCATCGCAACCCCCGAGGTCTACGCCGAGATGCTCGACCGCGCGAAGGCGAACGAGTTCGCCTACCCCGCGATCAACGTCACCTCGTCCGAGACCCTCAACGCGGCCCTGCGTGGATTCGCGGAAGCCGAGAGCGACGGGATCATCCAGGTCTCGACCGGTGGTGCCGAGTTCGCCTCGGGCACCAAGGTCAAGGACATGGTGACCGGCGCGGTTGCGCTGGCGGAGTTCGCGCACGTGGTCGCCGAGAAGTACCCGGTGAACATCGCGCTGCACACCGACCACTGCCCGAAGGACAAGCTCGACGGCTACGTGCGCCCGCTCGTCGCGATCAGCCAGGAGCGGGTGGACCGCGGGCTCAACCCGCTGTTCCAGTCGCACATGTGGGACGGCTCGGCCGTGCCGCTGGACGAGAACCTGAAGATCGCGTCCGAGCTGCTCGACCTCACCGCCAAGGCGAAGATCATCCTCGAGATCGAGGTGGGCGTCGTCGGCGGCGAGGAGGACGGCGTCGCGCACGAGATCAACGAGAAGCTCTACACCTCCCCCGAGGACTACCTGAAGACGGTGGACGCCCTCGGCTCCGGTGAGAAGGGCCGCTACCTGGTCGCGGCGACGTTCGGCAACGTGCACGGCGTGTACAAGCCGGGCAACGTGAAGCTGCGCCCCGAGATCCTCAAGCAGGGCCAGGACGTGGTGGCCGAGAAGCTGGGCCTGCCGGCCGGCTCGAAGCCGTTCGACCTGGTCTTCCACGGCGGCTCCGGCTCGCTGCTCGAGGAGATCCACGAGGCCGTGACCTACGGCGTGATCAAGATGAACATCGACACCGACACGCAGTACGCGTTCACGCGGCCGATCGTGGGCCACATGTTCGCGAACTACGACGGCGTGCTGAAGGTGGACGGCGAGGTCGGCAACAAGAAGGCCTACGACCCGCGGTCCTACCTCAAGGCCGCCGAGCAGGGCATGGCCGCCCGCATCGCGCAGGCGTGCGAGCACCTGAAGTCGTCCGGCCGCATGATCGCCGGCTGACGCGTCACCGCACGTCGAACGGCCCCCTCCGGATCCGCGGAGGGGGCCGTTCGCGTGTGCCCTACCGGCCGTACATGCGGCAGACGGCCGCGTGGAAGAGGGACTGCTCGAGGGCGGTGTTCTCCGGCGCGAACCGCTCCATCCGGGTGGTGAGCACGGCGAGGGTCCGCGTGCCCGTGCGGTCGGCGAAGTGGTGGGTGGAGTAGCCGGGCATGCCGCCGGTGTGGCCCCAGACCGTGCCGCACGGGGTGCTGATCTCCATCACGCCCAGGCCGTAGCGGTCCGCGCCGTCGCCCTGCGGGACGGTCGCGAGCATGGTCCGCAGCTGCTCGCGGGGGAGCAGCCGGCCGGAGAACAGGGCGGACTGGAAGCGCTGCCAGTCGCGGGCCGTGGACGTCATGCCGCCCGCCGCCCAGGCCGGGCTGACGTCGATGCCGGTGACGTCCACGTGCCCGTGGTGCTCGGGACCGGCGAACCCGAGGCCCGCCGGGGTGCCCGGCGGCAGGTGCGGCGCCAGGTGCTCGGCGTCCGGCTCGTAGCCGTGGGCGTGCGGGCCGGGGAACGCCGCGTCGGTGGCCACGTGGGTGTCGGTGAGCCCCAGCGGCCCGGTGACGCGCCGCTCGACCAGCTCGGCGTAGGTGCGGCCGGTCGCGGCCTCCAGGACCATGCCGACGAGCGTGTAGTTGGTGTTGCTGTAGTCCCAGCGCTCGCCCGGGGCGGACAGCGGCGGGTGCTCGACGGCGACGGCGACCAGCTCGGCGGGCTGCCAGCCGTGCGGCCGCTGCCCGGTGATCAGGCCGAGCAGCCGCGGGTCGTCGAGGTAGTCGTACAGCCCCGTGGTCTGCTTGAGCAGCATCTCCAGCGTGATCGCCCGGCCGTTCGGGACGGCGCCCGGCAGCCACTTCTCCACCGGGTCCTCCAGCGCCAGGACGCCCTCGGCGACGAGCTGGAGCGCGATCGTCGCGGTCACCGTCTTGGTGTTCGAGGCGACCCGGTACCGGTCGGTGGGTCGCAGGCGGTGGTCGCGGACGGTCCAGCGGGCCTGGCGGGCGAGCTCGGTGACGCGGCGGCCGTCGTCCACCCGGACCACGACGCCCGGCGCGCCCGCCGCGACGAGGTCGTCGGCCAGGGCGGCGAGCCGGTCCGGGGCGGCGGCGGTCGCGAGGCCGGCGGTGGTCGCGGTCAGCGACAGGGCCAGCGCCCCGGCCGCGGCGGCGCGGAGAAGTCGGCGCATGAATGTTCCCCCCAGGGGTTCGGGTCGGTACCCGGTCGATCCTCGGGGGGGAACGGGGTCGGTCGGAATCAGGCGGCCACCAGTGGCCGCCCGGGGGTCTGCCCCACCTTGACCCGGTCGACCACCAGCCACAGCGCGGTCAGCACGGCGAACGTCGCCACCGCGGACGGGTAGAGGATCGGCGGTGCGGCGTCCAGTGCCTGCTGCGCCCAGATCCCGCCGTAGCCCAGGCCCGTGACGGCGGCCGAACCGAGCACCGCGGCCAGGGGCGCGGGCAGCCTGCCCAGGTGCGCCGCGTCCACCGCCAGGCCGATGAGCAGCAGGAACACCGGCACGGTCGACAGCGGGAAGTCGGCGACGCCGAGCAGCGGCCAGATCAGCAGGCGGTAGGCGACGTAGCCGCCCGCCACCGCCGTCGCGGCCCACGGCGTGCCGATCGTGCGCCGGGCGACGACCAGCACGAGCGCCGCCGCGACCAGGCCCCACACCGGGTAGACCCAGTCGGGGATGGGCAGCGAGAACTGCACGATCGACTCGCGGTCGACCGGGCGGCCGATCTGGTCGGCGGCGAACCGCAGCAGGCTCGGCTCGGCGTACGGGTCGCCGCGGTCCCACGAGGCGATCTCCAGCACCCCGTACTCCTGGTGCTGGTTGGGGAACCACATGTTCTCCAGGAAGAAGAACCACAGCCCGGCCAGCCCGAACCGCCGCCACCGGCCGCCGGACGGGTAGAGCTTGATCCACCCGCGCAGCGCGCCGGCCAGCATGATCGCGGTGCCCAGGTACAGCAGGGCGTGCGACCCGCTCCACGACGTGATGTCGAGGCCGTTGATCCGGTGGTTGATCAGGTCGATGGGCAGCGCGACCAGGAAGACGCCGGTGCCCCACTGCATCAGCCGCAGCGCGGTCTTGTCCGCGCCGTAGCCGGTGTAGGTGTGGAACAGCGTCAGCCCGACCACGATCACCGTGCCCAGGGTGTTGAGCATGTGCGGTGGCGCCAGTTCGTCGCGCAGCCACTTGAAGTGCCAGGCCACGTCCCACGAGGAGCCGAGCAGCTTGAGCAGCAGACCGGCCAGCCAGAGCTGGTAGAGCCCGGCGACGAGCGCCGGCGGCGTCTCGCGCCCCGGCTCGCCGCGCTCCCAGTACTGGTCGCGGAAACGCGCGACGCGGTTGGTTACCCCCATGTTCACCCGCCCATGATGCGTCCCGGTGGGGGCCGCTGGAAGGGTGCCCCGCCCTGGTATTTCCCGGAACTTCCCCTAGGGGGCCACCATGACCAGTGCATTCCCGGTTGCGTTCATGCTAACAGGTGATCGACGTTGCTCCGAATGGCTCTGGCGGGAAGGGTGCGGCACTGAGAGTTCACTGAGAACGGGAGCCGTTTCATGGGCAAGAAGGTCGTGGCGGGCCTGATCGTCACCGCGTTGGTGCTGGCACTGGTCGCTGCGGTGGCCCGGGTATTCCTAAGCTGACGCCATGGAGAACCTGCTCGGTCCCGAACCCACGTTGCTGCCGGACCGCCCGGAGGCGCAGGCCGCCGCCGAGGCGGGCACCGACCCGGCCAAGATCGTCCGCGCGTACCCCGACTTCAGCGAGGCGTGGGCGCTGCTCGCCGAGCGGGCGCTGCAGACCGGCGACCCGGTCGCCGGCTACGCGTTCGCGCGCACGGGCTACCACCGCGGTCTCGACCAGCTCCGCCGCTCCGGGTGGAAGGGCCACGGCCCGGTGCCGTGGTCGCACCGCGGCAACCAGGGCTTCCTGCGCGCGTTGGCCGCCCTGGCGCGGGCCGCCGACGAGATCGGCGAGACCGAGGAGTACGAGCGCTGCCGCAAGTTCCTCGGCGACAGCGACCCGGCGGCGCCCGCCGCGCTCGGCCTGAGCTGACGCGTGGGAGCCGTGCGCGACGAGGTGGCGCGCAGGCTGAAGCGGTGGCGGAGCACGGCCTTGCCGATCGGGCAGGCCGCGCTCGCCGCCGGTCTGGCCTGGCTGGTCGCCACCGAGGTGGCGGGCCACGCGCACCCGTTCTTCGCGCCGATCGCCGCCGTCGTGTGCCTCGGCGTGTCGCTGGGGCAGCGGCTGCGGCGCGTCGTGGAGCTCGTCGTCGGCGTGTCCGTGGGCGTGGGCGTCGGTGACGTGCTGATCTCGCTGATCGGCTCCGGGCCGTGGCAGATCGCGCTGGTCGTGGCGTTGGCGATGTCCACGGCCGTGCTGCTCGACGGTGGCGCGGTGATCGCGTTGCAGTCGGGGTCGTCGGCGGTGCTGGTGGCCACGCTGCTGCCGCCCAGCGCGGGCGGCGGGCTCGACCGGATGGTGGACGCGCTGGTCGGCGGGCTGGTGGGGCTGGCCGTGACGGCGCTGCTGCCGGCCAACCCGCTGACCGTGGCGCACCGGCAGGCGAAGGTGGTGCTGGGCGAGCTGACCGAGGCGTTGCGCGGTGTGGCGACGGCGGTGGCGGAGGCCGACGCGGTGCAGGCCGCCGGGGTGCTGGCGCGGTTGCGCGGCAGCCAGGAGGCGGTGGACGAGTTCGCGTCGGCGTTGAAGACCGGCGGCGAGATCGCCACCATCGCGCCGATCCGCTGGCGCAGGCGGCACGAACTGGGCCGGTACGAGACGGCCGCCACGCCGGTGGACTACGCGCTGCGCAACACCAGGGTGCTGGCCCGGCGGGCGCTGGCCGCGCTGCGGGACGGCGAGCGGATGCCCGACGTGCTGCCCGACGTGCTGCGGCGGTACGCGGACGCGGTGGACGTGCTGCGGAACGAGCTGGGCCGCGGTGACGAGCCGAAGCGGGCCCGGGCGGCGATCCGCGACGCGGCGGCCTGCGCCACGGCGCAGCACCTGGGCGGCGAGGGGTTCTCCACGAAGGTGGTGCTGGCGCAGGTCCGGTCGGTGGCCGTCGACCTGTTGCAGGCGACGGGCCTCTCGCGGGTCGAGGCGGCCGAGTCGTTGCCGCCCCTGACGCGCGGGAGCGGCAACGACTCCTAGCCTTCGGGGCGGTTCAGCACGCCGAGCAGGACGGCGTGCACCGCCTCGTGGTCCTTCTCGTCGGCGAGCCGGCACGACGCGCCGGTGACGGCGTACCACTCCTCCGCGCCCTCGTAGCGCACGGTCGCGCGCAGCTCGCCGTTCTCCAGCGTGGTGCGCAGTTCCAGGGCCCCGGTCACCACGCCGACCTCGTCGGTCATGACGCCGCCAGGTCCCGCCACGAGCGCGGAAGACAGGTCAGCCATCGGTCGTCAGCACCTCCCGAGCATGCTTTGCAGTGCAGACTTCTCCGCCGAGTTCACGCTCAAACCCCACTTGTACTTCGAGCGCGTCCACATCTTCGCGTACGTGCACCAGTACGACGTCAGCGGCGGCTTCCACAGCGCCGGGTCCTGGTCGCCCTTGGCCTGGTTGACGTTGTCGGTCACGGCGATGAGCTGCGGGCCGCTCAGGTCGTTGGCGAACGACTCCCGCCGCGAGGTGGTCCACGACGACGCGCCCGAGCGCCACGCCTCGGCCAGCGGCACGACGTGGTCGATGTCCACGTCGGAGGCCGCCGACCAGGTCGCGCCGTCGTACGGGCTGTACCAGCGGCCGGAGGTGGCCGCGCAGCTGGAATCGGTGACCACGTTCGTGCCGTCGCGCTTGAGCACGGTCTCGCGGGTGTTGCAGGCGCCCGAGACGGTGCTCCAGTGCGGGAACAGGTCGCGCGAGTAGCCGCTGGTGGACCCTTCGGTGGCGACCCTCAGCGCGGCCAGCTCCGCGAGCGCGGTGGACGTGCTCGGGATGTTCGGCGGCGTCGCCTGGGCGGGGGTGACCAGGCCGACCGCCAGCGCACCAGCCAGGAGCAGGGAAATAGCCGGAAGTCGCAGGGATGCGGTGAATCGCGCGGGTTTGTTGACTGTTGACATAATTCCGACCTTCCTAGTTGGAAGCTGTCGGAATTACCTTGGGTCAATTCTCCTTCCGTTACAACGCTTTCCAGTGACGCCTGAATGGATGGCGGGAGAATTCCTTCGTCACTGCACCCCGCGGACCAGCCGCAGGTCCACCGTGTGGCGGTACCAGGTCCACTTGCCCATCGGCCGCGGGTGCGCGATGCCGTCGGACTCGACCTGCACCGGCAGGCAGCCGAGCTGGAACGCGCGCGCCTGCGTGCTGGTCACCTTCCGCCCGAGCAGCCGCTTGTGGATGACGCGCACGACCAGCCCCGGGCCGCCGTCCGGGTCCGGGGTGACCTCCAGTCGGGACGCCTGACCCCGAAGCACCACGGTGTCGTCCCCGTAGCCGACCCCGCGCACCGGGCCGAGCGAGCCGAGGCCCACGAGCACGCCGCCGACGTCGTCGCGCACCAGCGGCACCGGGTCGGGTTCACCGGACAGCGCGAGGTCGAGCGCCCGGCCCTGGTCGGTCGGCAGGCCCCACAACCCGGCCACCTCCGACCGCGGGTCCGCCGGCACGTACCCGATCGGCACTTCGGAGAGCCGCTCGGTGCGCAGCAGCCGCAGCACGACGGCGTTGAGGTCGGCGTCGGTGCCGTGCACTACGAGACGTTTGTCACCCGAATCGGCGAGCACCGCGTCCACCTCGGCCTTCCCGGGCCGCTCCGCCACCCGGCGGACCTCGAAACGGTCACCGTCCGTGATCATTGGCGACTGCGAGTTTCCGCAGGCCAGCACGATTCCGCGCACCTTCATCTCCTGGTCTACCCTCAACAGCCGTCCACTGACGGCTCGGCCGTCGCAGGCATTCGGCTCTTTACCCGTCCAACCGCTTGGAGTTTCACATGCCGGCCGTCGTGCTGATCGGTGCCCAGTGGGGCGATGAGGGCAAGGGCAAGGCAACCGACCTGCTCGGTGACCGCGTGCAGTGGGTGGTCCGGTACCAGGGCGGCAACAACGCCGGGCACACCGTGGTGCTGCCCGACGGCCAGAAGTTCGCCCTGCACCTGATCCCCTCCGGCATCCTCACCCCCGGCGTCACCAGCGTCATCGGCAACGGCGTCGTGGTCGACCCCGGCGTGCTGCTCGAGGAGCTGGCGGGCCTGGACGCCCAGGGCGTCGACACCAGCAAGCTGCTCATCTCCGCGGACGCGCACTTGATCATGCCCTACCACGTGGCGATCGATAAGGTCACCGAGCGGTACCTGGGCAAGGCCAAGATCGGCACCACCGGCCGCGGCATCGGCCCGTGCTACCAGGACAAGATCGCCCGCGTCGGCGTGCGCGCCCAGGACCTGCTGGACGAGAAGATCCTGCGGCAGAAGGTGGAAGCCGCGCTGGACTTCAAGAACCAGGTCCTGGTCAAGGTCTACAACCGCAAGGCGCTCGACCCCGAGCAGGTGGTGGACAGCGTGCTGGAGCACGGCACGAAGTTCACCTCCCGGATCGCCGACACCCGCCTGCTGCTCAACCAGGCGCTGGAGCGCGGCGAGACGGTGCTGCTGGAGGGCTCGCAGGGCACGCTGCTCGACGTCGACCACGGCACCTACCCGTTCGTGACGTCGTCCAACCCGACCTCGGGCGGCGCGAGCGCCGGTTCCGGCATCGGGCCGACGAGGATCACCACGGTCATCGGCATCCTGAAGGCGTACACCACGCGCGTGGGCTCGGGCCCGTTCCCGACCGAGCTGAACGACGAGATGGGCGAGCACCTGCGCAAGACCGGCGGCGAGTTCGGCGTCACGACCGGGCGGTCCCGGCGCACGGGCTGGTTCGACGCGGTGATCGCCCGGTACGCGGCGCGGGTCAACGGCATCACCGACTACTTCCTGACCAAGCTGGACGTGCTGTCCGGGCTGGAGAAGGTGCCGGTCTGCGTCGGCTACACGATCGACGGCGAGCGGGTCGACGACATGCCGATGACGCAGACCGACGTGCACCACGCCGTGCCGGTGTACGAGGAGCTGCCGGGCTGGTTCGAGGACATCAGCCACTGCCGCACGTACGAGGAGCTGCCCGCGAACGCCCGCGCGTACGTGGAGCACCTGGAGGAGATCTCCGGCGCCCGCATGTCCGCGATCGGCGTCGGCCCCGGCCGCGACCAGACAATCGTGCGGCACGACATGCTCGCCTGACCGTTCTCGACGCAATGCCTCCGAGGCCGACGCAATCGGTCTCGGAGGCATTTTCATCGTTCGGGACGCGTTGACTTCTCCCGACCGGATATCGAAACTCGGACGCGCTGATCAGCACGTCCTCGTCCGTTGTCCGCTGGGAGAAATCCGTGTCGATTTCCACCGCGGGTGTTGTCGTGCGCCCGGAAAATGCGGCCGCGGCGCGTGCGCCCGCCCTGAAACAACGCAAGTGGCCCGATCTGCGCCGGTGGCTGAGCCCCCTGGGGCTGGTCCTGCTGTGGCAGGCCGCGAGCAGCACCGGCGTGCTGCCGCCGGACAAGCTCGCGTCCCCCGTGACGGTGTTCCGCTCCGCCTACGAGCTGGTCGTGGACGGGCAGCTGGTGGACGCGTTCCTGGTGTCGCTGAGCCGCGTCGCGGTGGGGTTCGCCATCGGGGCGGTCGTCGGCGGCGTGCTCGGCCTGGCCTCCGGGCTGTCCCGCTGGGGTGAACGGCTGCTCGACCCTCCGGTGCAGATGCTGCGCACGCTGCCGCACCTGGGCCTGATCCCGCTGTTCATCCTGTGGTTCGGCATCGGCGAGGAGCCGAAGCTGGCGCTGGTCGCGGCCGGGGTGGCGTTCCCGCTCTACCTGAACCTGCACGCGGGCATCCGGCAGACCGACCCGGCGCTGCTGGAAGCCGCCCGGGTGCTCGGCTACACGCGGCTCGACCGCGTCCTGCACGTCGTGCTGCCGTCGGCGGTGCCGCAGACGCTGGTGGGGCTGCGGATCGCGCTCGGCACCGCGTGGCTGTCGCTGATCGTCGGCGAGCAGGTCAACGCCGACGCGGGCATCGGCTACCTCATCAACAACGCGCGCGAGTTCCTGCGCACCGACGTCGTCGTGGTGGGCCTGCTGGTCTACGCGCTGCTCGGGCTGACCACGGACGCCCTGGTGCGCGCGCTGGAGAGGAGGGTGCTGCGGTGGCGGGCGCGGTGAGGATCCGGGGGCTGGTCAAGGACTTCGGGCCGCGCCGGGTGCTGGCGGGGCTGGACCTGGACGTCGCGGACGGCGAGTTCGTGGCGCTGCTGGGGCGCAGCGGGTGCGGCAAGTCGACGTTGCTGCGGATCCTGGCCGGCCTGGACGACGAGGTCGAGGGGACGTTCTCGGTGCCCGAACGGGTGTCGGTGGCGTTCCAGCAGCCCCGGCTGCTGCCGTGGCGGCGGGTGTGGCGCAACGTCTCGCTGGGGCTGAGGGGTGTCGGTCGCCAGAAGGACAGGCACCGTTCGATCGCGGAGAAGGCGCTGGGCGAGGTGCGGTTGGCCGACCACGCCGACGCGTGGCCGTTGACGCTGTCCGGTGGCGAGGCGCAGCGCGTGTCGCTGGCGCGGGCGCTGGTGCGCGAGCCGGAGTTGCTGCTGCTGGACGAGCCGTTCGGCGCGTTGGACGCGTTGACCCGGCTCGCCATGCACCACCTGGTGGAGCAGCTGTGGCGGGAGCACCGGCCCGCCGTGCTGTTCGTGACCCACGACGTGGACGAGGCGCTGCTGCTGGCCGACCGCGTCGTGGTGCTGGACGAGGGTCGGATCGTGGCCGAGCACCGCGTCGACCTGCCGCGACCGCGGCGCCGCGCGTCGTTCGCCGACCTGCGGTCGGAAGTGCTGTCGAACCTGGGAGTGGACGATGTCGAAGCTGCTTAGCGCGCTGGTGGTCGCGGTGCTGGCGCTGTCGGGCTGCGGCACGGCCCAGTCGGCGGACGGCCCGGTGGTGCTCAAGGTCGGCGACCAGAAGGGCGGTTCCAAGGCGCTGCTGACGGCCGCCGGCCTGCTGGACGACTTCCCGTACGAGATCGAGTGGTCCACGTTCACGTCCGGCCCGCCGTTGCTGGAGGCCGCGTCGGCGGGTGCGATCGACGTGGGCGGGGTCGGGAACACGCCGCCGATCTTCGCGGCGGCGGCCAACGCCAGGATCGCCGCGGTGTACGCGGCGAAGGGCAACGTGGAGAGCGACGCCCTGCTGGTGCCCGCCGACTCGCCGTTGAAGTCCGTGCCGGACCTCAAGGGGCGCGGCATCGCCGTCGCCAAGGGCAGCTCGGCCCACGGCCAGGTGCTGCTCACGCTCGCCTCGGCCGGGCTGACGACCAAGGACGTCACGCTGAACTTCCTGCAGCCCTCGGACGCGTACTCGGCGTTCACGCAGCAGCGGGTGGACGCGTGGGCCGTGTGGGACCCGTACACGTCGCAGGCGCAGTTGGAGGCCGGCGCGCGGGTGCTGACCGACGGGCGTGGCAAGTCGAACGGCTACACGTTCCAGGTGGCCGGCCGGGCGGCGTTGGACTCGCCGGGCAAGAGCGAGGCGATCAAGGAGTTCGTGAAGCGGATCGGCAAGGCGCAGCGCTGGGCCGACGCGCACCGCGAGGAGTGGGCGAAGGCGTGGGTGGCCGAGACCGGGTTGAAGCCCGAGGTGGCGCGGGCGGCCGTGGAGCGCGGCGGTGACCTGCCGGTGAAGCTGGACGACGCGGTGATCGCGTCCGAGCAGGAGCTGGCCGACGCGTTCACCGCGGACGGCACGCTGCCGGGCAAGGTGGACTTCCGGAAGTTCGTGGACACCCGATTCCAGGAGGAGCTGTCGTGAGCGTCGTGCTGCACTGGTTCCTGCCCACGTCCGGTGACGGCCGGACCGTCGTGGAGCGCTTCCACGCCAACCGGTCGCTGGGCGCGGCGGCGTTGCGGGAGCCGGACGTCGACTACCTGGCGCAGGTCGCGCAGGCCGCCGAGCACAACGGGTTCAGCGGGGTGCTGACGCCGACCGGGACGTGGTGCGAGGACGCGTGGCTGACCACGGCGGCGTTGATCGCGCGGACGTCGACGCTGAAGTTCCTGGTGGCGTTCCGGCCGGGGGTGATCTCGCCGACGCTGGCCGCGCAGATGGCCGCGACCTACCAGCGGATCTCCCGCGGCCGGCTGCTGCTGAACGTGGTGACCGGCGGGGACGAGGTGGAGCAGCGCCGGTTCGGCGACTGGCTCGACCACGACCGGCGCTACGCGCGGACGGACGAGTTCCTGCACGTGGTGCGCGCGGTGTGGTCGGGGCGGCCGGTCGACTTCGAGGGCGAGCACTACCGGGTGTCGGGCGCGACCCTGCTCGCTGCGCCGGACCCCGTGCCGCCGATCTACTTCGGCGGGTCGTCGGACGCGGCGCTGCCGGTCGCGGCCCGGCGGGCCGACGTGTACCTGACGTGGGGCGAGCCGCCGGCGCAGGTGGCGGAGAAGATCGCGCGGGTGCGGGCCCTGGCGGGCGACCGGCCGATCCGGTTCGGCATCCGGCTGCACACGATCAGCCGCGACACGTCCGCCGAGGCGTGGCGTGAGGCGGAGAAGCTGCTGGAGGCGCTGGACCCGGAGCAGGTGGCCCGGGCGCAGGAGCAACTGCGGGCGTCGCAGTCGGTGGGGCAGCAGCGGATGGTGGCGCTGCACGGCGGCGACCTGAGCCGGGGCGTGCGTGGCCTGGAGGTCCACCCCGGGCTGTGGGCCGGCATCGGGCTGGTGCGCGGCGGCGCGGGCACGGCGCTGGTCGGCAGCCACGAGGAGGTCGCGGACCTGGTCGAGGAGTACCACGCGCTCGGCGTGGAGGAGTTCGTCCTCTCCGGCTACCCGCACCTGGAGGAGGCCTACTGGTTCGGCGAGGGCGTCCGCCCGGTCCTGGCCGCGCGCGGCCTGCTCGCGACTACCCGCACCGACCCCGGATTGTCGGACCCCGTCGGTAGAATCGCAGCAAGGGTTCCCCTTGGCGGGGACCTTCGCGAAGCCGCGCACGGCGGGTCGTCCTGATCACCCGGGGGACGCCCGTCCGAGTGCGGGCGTCCCCCGGCGGTCAGGCCGTCGTCCGCAGGTGTGCTGCCGGTGCGGGCTCGGAGCCCTTGAGCGTTGTCCAGGAGCTTGATCCCAGCGCGACAGCGCCGCCGTCGAACACGCCACCACCCCGGCTCGACCCGGCCCGGTGTGACGCGGGTCGGGTCGAGCCGGACGGGCTGTCAGCCGTTGCGGGCTTCCACGGCGGTGTCGGGGTTGTCGGCGAACACGCCGTCCAGGCCCGTCGCGAAGAACTTCGCGTACTCGCCGAACGCGTTGCCGTACGCGGCCGGGTCGGTGGACGTGCGGAAGTCCGCCGGCAGGAACGTGTTCTCGTTGCGGAACGTCCAGGCGTGCACGATCAGGCCACGCGTGTGCGCGTCACGCACCAGCGTGGTCGGCTCCCGCAGGAAACCCGCCGCGTCGCGCGGGATGATCCGGTCCTTCGCCACCCCGACGCCCGACGCGTAGGTGCGGATCTCGCGCAGCCCCTCCGGCGTCACGAGGTCGCTGTAGGTGCGCTTGTCGCCGGCCTTGACGAAGTCGTACGGCGCGCCCGAACCGTTGACCAGCTGCACCAGCGGCACGCGCAGCTTCCCCTTGAGCTGCTTGAGGTTGGCCACCTCGAACGACTGCACGTACACCTTCGCGCCGTGCCGGTTCAGGCCCGCCTTCGTCAGCACGTCGACCAGCCGCGGCTCCAGCGGCAGGCCGATGTCCTGGAAGTACGTCGGGTGCTTGGTCTCCGGGTAGATGCCGATGTCGCGGCCGAGCTCGCGGGTCAGCCGCCGGGACAGGTCGATGACCTCCTCCAGCGTCGGCACCTCGAACCGGCCGTCGTAGAGCGTGTTGCGCGGCCGGACCTCCGGGATGCGCTCCTTGGCCCGCAGGGTCTTCAGCTCGGCGAGCGTGAAGTCCTCGGTGAACCAGCCGGTGATCGACGCGCCGTCGACGACCTTGGTGGTCCTGCGCGCGGCGAACTCCGGGTGCGCCGACACGTCGGTGGTGCCGCCGATCTCGTTCTCGTGCCGGGTGACCAGCCTGCCGTCCTTGGTCACCACCAGGTCGGGCTCGATGAAGTCGGCGCCCATCCGCGCGGCCAGCTCGTACGACGCCAGCGTGTGCTCGGGCCGGTAGCCCGACGCACCGCGGTGGCCGATCACCAGCGGGCCCTTGCGGGACGACGCCACCTCCGCGTCACCGCTCGCCGACGCCGAGGGCAGCGCCACCGCCCCCGCCACCGCGAGCGCCACGAGCGCCGCACCCACGATCCTCGTCCGCACCATCGCCGACCTCCTCGACTTCACTCCTGACGCGCGGCAGCCTCGTCGCGCACCGCGACGTCCCGGACACGCTAGGGCGAAGTGCAGACCACGTCACGGTGAACGCGTAGTGGGCAGTTCGGGATCAGTCACTCCCTGGATATGGCCGCTTCCTCCAGGTCGAGCTCGCGCAACACCCGGAACAACACCTCGTCGTCGATCTGCCCGGCGTCGCGCGCCTGGACGAACACCTGGCGCTCGGCCTCCAGCATGGTGCGCCGCAGCCTCCGGTACGACGCGGCCGGGCTCTCGTCCTCCTGCCTGCCCAGCCGCTCCCACGCCGCGTTGCCGCGGTGCTCGGCCATGATCCGCAGCCGGTCCACGACGTGCCCGGGCGTGCCGTCGTCGGTCCCGATCACCTCGTCCAGCTTGCGCACGGCGGCCTGCGCGGCGGCGTGCTGCACCTGCGCCTCGGCCAGCGCGTCGGTCCGCTCCTCGTCGCCGCGGAACGCCAGCTTGCGGATCACGAACGGCAGCGACAGCCCTTGCAGGAGCAGCGTGCCCACGGTGACGACGAACGCGCAGAACACGATCACCTCGCGTCCCGGCAGGTCCAGCGGCAACGCGCTGGCCGCCGCCAGCGACACCACACCCCGCATCCCCGCCCACGACAGCACGGTCACGGCGCGCCACCCCGGCGGGCCCTCCCGCCGCCGGACCCGCTTCGACAGCAGCCGCGGCAGGTACGCCGCCGGGTACATCCACGCGAACCGCACCAGGATCGTCGCCGCCAGCACGGCCGCCGCCGCCCACACCAGCCCGGCCGTGATGTCCACGTCCCGCACCACGCTGTTGAGCTGCAAGCCGATCAACGCGAACACGAACGACTCCAGCATCACGTCCACCGACCGCCACACCGCCGTGTCCTGCAAGCGCGTGTAGTACGAACTGCGCGGCGCGTTGTGCCCGATGTAGAGCCCGGCGATGACGACCGCGAGCACACCGGAGGCGTGCAGCTCCTCGGCGAAGATGTACGCGCCGAACGGCACCAGCATCCCCAGCGCGCTCTCCAGCACGCCGTCGTCGAGCCGGTCGCGCAGCCACCGCACGATCCAGCCGATCGCCAACCCGACCAGCACGCCGCCGCCCGCGCTGATCACGAACGTGCGGGTGCCGTCGACCCAGGTCGTGGCGACGCCCGCGGCCGCCGCGACGGCCACCTTGTAGACCGTCAACGCGGTCGCGTCGTTGATCAGGCTCTCGCCGGTGAGCAGCGTCATCGTCCGGCGCGGCAGGTTGAGCCGCCGTCCGATCGCGACCGCGGCGACCGCGTCCGGCGGCGCCACCACCGCGCCGAGCACCAGCGCCGCGGGCAGCGACAGCCCCGGCAGGACGAGGTGCGCGACCAGGCCGACGCCGATCGTGGTCGCCAGCACCAGGCCCACCGCGAGCAGGCCGATCGGCCGGAGGTTGGCCCGGATGTTGTGGTAGGAGCTGTCCAGCGCGGCCGAGTACAGCAGCGGCGGCAGCACCAGGACCAGGATCAGCTCCGGCTCCAGGGCGAACTCCGGCAGGCCCGGGATGAACGACACCGCCAGCCCGACGCCCACCAGCACCAGCGGCGCCGACCAGTTCAGGCGTTTCGCCGCCGCCGTGACGAGCAGCGCGCCGACGAGCAACAGGAGCAGTTCCGGTCCGTGCATGGCGCAATCTTGCGTGATGATGGCTCGCATGACCTGTCCTCACGTCTCAGAGCTCCCGGAATCCGTCGCCCCGGACAACCCCGAGGGCTGCGCCGACTGCCTCGCCAACGACGAGCACAACTGGGCCCACCTGCGGATCTGCCTGTCCTGCGGCCACGTCGCGTGCTGCGACTCCAGCCCGCGCCGGCACGCCACCGCGCACTTCCACGCCTCGGAACACCCCGTGATGCGGTCGTTCGAACCGGGCGAGGACTGGCGCTGGTGCTACCTGGACTCCCGGATCGTGTGATCCCGCCCGGCCGTCTTTACAGTCCCTTTAGACGGTCGCCCTATGGCTGTGACCGGCGACACAAGTAGCTTCGTGAGCGCTTCATCCAGCGCGACACGAAGGAGTGCGCGTGCCGACCAAGTCGCAGGTCGAAGTCGATGAACTGCTCGCCGAGTACGACGAGGAGCGCCCGTCGCGCGCCTTGTCGCGCCGGTGGGAGCTGGGCGTGTCGGTGGCCGGTCTCGCCATCGCGCTGCTCGTGCTCAAACAGGTGTTCTGGCCGTTCAGCAAGGGCGGCCAGTTCTACCTGGTGATCTTCCTGGCGGTGACGCTGCCGCTGGTGTTCCTCTGCTACCGGCCGCGCGGCAGGCGTGGCGAGGGCGACGACCCCGGTGTCGTGGACTGGGCGTTGGCCGCGCTGGCGTTCGCGGTGGGCGCGTACCCGCTGTTCGGCGGGTTCGACGCCTTCCTCGACCGCCAGGGGCAGCTGACCCCGCTCGACGTCGTCGCCGGGTCCGTGCTGCTGGTGCTGGTCCTGGAGGCGTGCCGGCGGACCACCGGCTGGGTGCTGCCGATCGTCTGCGTCGGGTTCATCGCGTTCGCCTACTACGGCGGGTACCTGCCGCCGTCCTGGGCGATCTCGCACGCCGGCGTGGACTTCGCGCAGATCATCAACGGCTTCTACAACGACGCCACCGGGTTCTACGGCACGCCGCTGGACGTCGCCGCCACCTACATCGTGCTGTTCACGATCTACGGCTCGGTGCTCAACGCGTCCGGCGCGGGCACGTTCTTCGTGGACATCAGCTTCTCCGCGTTCCGCAAGTCCCGCACCGCGCCGGGCCGCACCGCCGCCACCGCCGGGTTCCTGCTCGGCACCGTGTCCGGGTCGGGCACGGCGACGACCGTGTCGCTGGGCGCGGTGACGTGGCCGATGCTGAAGAAGGCGGGCTACCCCAAGGAGAACGCGGGCGGCCTGCTCGCCGCCTCCGGCATCGGCGCGATCCTGTCGCCGCCGACCCTGGGCGCGGCGGCGTTCATCATCGCCGAGTACCTGGAGACGTCCTACCTGCAGGTGCTGATCTGGGCGATCCTGCCGACCCTGCTGTACTACCTGGGCATCGCGCTGGCCGTGGAGATCGACGCGCGCAAGTTCGGCGCGAAGCCGGTGGAGATCGACTCGCCGAGCCCGTGGGCGCTGCTCAAGCGCGGCGGGTACCACTTCCTGTCGCTCGCGGTGATCGTGGTGTTCCTGGCGATGGACATCCCGGTGTTCTCCGCCGTCGTCTACGCGACCGGTGTCGCGGCCGTGTTCGCGCTGATCGCCGAGCGCGGCGACCTGCGGGCGTGGCTGCGGGCGATGGCGGACTCGCTGTCGCTGGGCGTGCGGTCGGCGTTGCCGGTGATCGCGGTGTGCGCGGCGGCCGGCGTGATCACGTCGACGATCACCAAGACCGGGCTCGGCCAGGAGCTGGCGTCGGCGCTGGTGGACGTCGCCGGCGCGATCTCGGACAACCCGACCGTGGTGCTGTTCGTCACGGTGGTGCTGGCGGCGGTGGCGGTGAGCCTGCTCGGCCTGGCCGTGCCGGTGACGGCGTCGTTCATCATCTCGTGGGTCGTGATCGGGCCCGCGCTGATCGAGCTGGGCGTGGCGCGCGAGGAAGCGGCCATGTTCATCTTCTACTACGCGGTGCTGTCCGAGGTGACGCCGCCGACCGCGCTCGCCGCCGTGGCCGCCGCCGCGATCACCGGCGGCGACGTGATGAAGACGATGTGGCGGACGTGGAAGTACACGCTGCCCGCGTTCCTCGTGCCGCTGGCGTTCGTGCTGACCGACAACGGCGCCGGGCTGCTGCTGCGCACGTCGTTCCTCGACGGCGTGTGGGTGTTCGCGGTGTCCGCGCTGGGCGTGGCCGCGCTGGCCGTGCTCACCGGCGGCTGGCTGTTCGGTCGCGCGCGGTGGCCGGAACGCGTGCTGTGCGCGCCCGCCGCCGTGGCCCTGCTCTACCTGCAACCCGCCACCATCGCCGTCGGCCTGGGCTTCCTGCTGGCCGCGGTGGCGGTGCACGTCGTCCTACGTCGGAAGATCCACTCGGGAGAGGAACAGCATGCGCAGCTGGACGCTTAAGGTCGCCGTGGGCGTGCTCTCGGTCGGCCTCGTCGCCGCCGGGTGCGGCGGGAAGCGGACCCCGGACGCGGCGGGCGGTGACGCGGGCGCGGCCGCCTGCGAGGCCGCGGACGGTCGGATCACCATCGCGACCGGCAACTCCGGTGGCGTGTACTACGTCATGGGCGGCGGGCTGGCGAAGCTGATCAGCGACAACACCAAGCTCAAGGCCACCGCCGCCGAGACCGGCGCGTCCGTGCAGAACATCCAGCAGCTCGCCGCGGGCGACTACGACATGGCGTTCTCGCTGGCCGACACGGCGGCGGACGCGGTCGCGGGCAAGGGCGCGTTCGAGGGCAAGCCCCAGCAGGTGAAGGCGCTGACCAGGCTGTACCCGAACTACACGCAGGTGCTGGTCCGGGCCGACTCCGGGATCGACTCCGTGGCCGACATGCGCGGCAAGCGGATCTCCACCGGGTCGCCCAAGTCGGGCACCGAGGTGATCGCGAACCGCCTGCTCACCGCCGCGGGCCTGAACCCCGAGACCGACGTGCAGGCGCAGCGGCTCGACCTGGCCAAGACCGCGGACGGGATGAAGGACGGCAGCATCGACGGCCTCGTCTGGTCCGGCGGCCTGCCCACCGCCCAGATCACCGACATCACCACGTCGCTGAAGGGGCAGGTCAAGTTCATCGACATCACGCCGCAGCTGGACGCGTTGAAGAAGATCAACCAGGTGTACGACCGGGGCGTCATCCCGGCCGCCACCTACGGGCAGCCGGCGGACGTGCCGACCGTGGCCGTGCCGAACGTGCTGCTCGTGCGCGCGGACTTCCCGGAGGGCGACGCGTGCGCCGTGACCAAGCTCATCTTCGAGAAGAAGTCGGACCTGGAAGCCGTGCACCCGGCGGCAAAGGACATCGTCAAGGAGAAGGCCGGCCTGACCGACCCGGTGCCGCTGCACCCCGGCTCGCTGGACGCACTGGGCGGATGACCGGCCGAGTCATCTAGGCTTCCGCACCGTGCGTGTCCTGGTCATCGGGTCTGGCGCCCGTGAACATGCCCTTGTCCTCGCTTTGTCGCGGGATCCTTCGGTGATCGCGTTGGCCTGCGCGCCGGGCAACGCCGGCATCGCCGGCGCGGCCGAGACCTACGGGGTCGACGTCACCGACGGAGCGGCCGTCGCGGCGCTGGCCAAGGAGTGGAACGCCGACCTGGTCGTGGTCGGGCCGGAGCAGCCCCTGGTGGCGGGTGCGGCGGACGCCGTGCGCGCGATCGGGATCCCCTGCTTCGGCCCGTCGGCCGCGGCGGCCCGGATCGAGGGCTCCAAGGCGTTCGCGAAGGACGTCATGGCCGCCGCGGGCGTGCCGACCGCCGTGTCGGAGATCGTGGACAACCCGGCCCGGCTCGACTCGGCGCTGAACCGCTTCGGCCCGACGTGGGTGGTGAAGGACGACGGCCTGGCCGCCGGCAAGGGCGTGGTCGTCACCGCCGACCGCGCCGTGGCCCGCGCGCACGCCATGACCTTGCTCGACCACGGCCACCCGGTGCTGCTGGAGTCGTTCCTCGACGGTCCCGAGGTGTCGCTGTTCTGCCTGGTCGACGGCGCCACCGTGGTGCCGCTGCTGCCCGCGCAGGACTTCAAGCGCGTCGGTGACGGCGACTCGGGCCCGAACACCGGCGGCATGGGCGCCTACTCCCCCCTGCCCTGGGCCGCGCCCGACCTCGTGGACGAGATCGTGCGCACCTGCGTCCAGCCGGTCGTGGACGAGCTGGCGCGCCGCGACACCCCGTTCACCGGCCTGCTGTACGCGGGCCTGGCCCTGACCTCCACGGGCCCGCAGGTCATCGAGTTCAACTGCCGGTTCGGCGACCCGGAGACCCAGGCCGTGCTGGCGCTGCTCCGCACCCCGCTGGCGGGCCTGTTCCACGCCGCCGCCACCGGCGCCCTCGCCTCCGCGCCGCCCCTGGACTGGTCCGAGGGCTACGCCGTGACCGTCGTGATCGCCGCCGAGGGCTACCCGGGCCGTCCCCGCACGGGTGACGTGGTCAGCGGCGCCGAGGCGGACGGCGTCCTGCACGCGGGCACCCGCCGCCGCGAGGACGGCGCCGTCGTGTCCATCGGTGGTCGCGTCCTGTCGGTCGTGGGCACGGGCAAGACCCTGGCCGACGCCCGAGCGGACGCCTACCGGCGCGTGGAAGGCGTCCACCTGACCGGCTCCCACCACCGCACGGACATCGCGCTGCGCGCGGCGAACGGCGACATCACCGTCCCCTGACCAGGTCCGCGGACCTCCCGGTCGACCACTCCCACCCCGCGGGAACCGGGTCGGGCGTTTCTTCGTCCAACCTCAGACCCGGTTCACGCGGTCGTTGGTAGCCTCGAACCGGGTTCAATCCGTTACCGACCGTACGGGGGTAGGACGTCGTGGAACAGGAGACCGGCCTACTAGGAGCCGTCGCCGCGGCCGGGGGAGCCGTCGGCAAGGCGGTCGGCGAGATGTTCGCGGCGGAGAAGCGGCTGGGCGACACGATGGCCGGTGGTCCGGCCGGCGGGCAGCAGTTCAACGTCACGAAGGACACGGTCCTCCAGGCAGGCAAGATCATCCAGGGGCAGATCGACTCGCTGTGGACGAGTTACGGGGCGGCCGTCCGCGACCTCCGGGTCAGCCTCGGTGGCCTTGATGCCGTGAACGAGGACATCGCCGAGGCGTGGAACGAGCGCCTGCTCGATCACGACGACTCGTACGCGAAGCGGGTCGAGCAGTACATCGAGAGCCTGGTCGGTCTGGTCGAGCAGCTGCGGGCCGCGGCCAAGCAGTACGGCCACACCGACGAAGAGGTCACGGCGGCTATGGGGGCGGCGAGTGCTTCGCAGCAGTAAGGCCTTCCTGGCGCTCGTCCTCGTCGGTGGCGCGGTGCTGGCGGGCTGCACGCAGAAGGAGCCCGGTGATGCGACGTCCTCGACGACCGCCAACGGAACGACCACTGCGTCGAAGACCTCCGAGCCGACGGTCGACCTTCCGCCCCGACCGGCGGAGCTCAAGGTCGACGGAATCGCGGATGCCTGCGCGACGCTGACGAAAGACCAGCAGCGCGAGTTGCGCATCGACGCGGCGCACAGCGAGATGATGGACGTCATCGAAGACCGGAAGATGCCCGGGTGCAGTTTTCGGACCAACTCGCGCCCGCTCTACAGCTACGAGGTGACGCTCGTCTCGGACGAGGGCGTCGGGTACTGGCAGAGCGGCGGCAACCTCGACGTCGTTCCCAAGACAGTCGCGGGGTACGGCGCGGTGCAGGTGACGCTGGCCGGCACGTCCAAGGCCGACTGCGCGCTCGCGGTGGACGTGGCCGACGGGCAGCAGCTGTTCGTCTCGTTCCTGCCGATCGGCGACAGCTTCACCCAGGACGAGATGTGCCAGAACGCGGCCAAGGGCGCGGAAATGGCGCTGACGACGTTGAAGACTTTGAAGTAAGGGGGAGGCATGAGCGGCTTCAGGCAGATCACCGACCACCGCTTCGAGGGGTACTCCAACGGGGGGTTGGCGGAGCTGGTCGCGCAATTCCAGACGGGTGACGCGGCACAGCGGTTCAGCGATGCGTCCCACGCCTTGCGGCAGCTCGCGAGCACGTTGGACGAGACGGACGAGGCCTTGCGCACCGAGCTGAAGAAGCTCGGCATCGACTGGCGCGGTGCGGCGGGTGACAACGCGGGCCAAGCCGTGACGGTGTCGGCCGACGTGGCCACTTCGGGCACCGAAGCCGGCCAGCAGAACTCCAAGGCGACGGCGGTCCAGGGCGCGAACTACAGCCAGGCCAGGAATGGCATGCCCGAGCCGCAGCAGTTGCGCGGTGACACGGAGACCAATCTCGGTGACAAGGTCGGTGGGTTCTTCGGGTACGAGACCGATCACGCCAAAGAGGTCAAGGAGACGCAGGCGGCGCGGGAGCAGGCGATTCGGGGGCTCGACCAGTACACCGAGGCCAGCCGTGACGCGTTGAACCAGTACCAGGGCATGAACAAGCCGCCGCAGTTCGACGTGACGGCGGCCTCCAGCGTCAGCACGCCCGTCGCGAGCGTCGGCATGCCCGGTGCGCCTGCGCCCGGCATCCCCGGTGGCGTGCCGGGCGGTCTGCCCGGTGGCGTGACCGGACACGTGCCCGGTGGGTCGGTCGGCGTGGCGCCGCAGTTGCCGCCCCAGATGCCCGGTAACTCGACCGGGTTGCTGCCGAGCACGCCCGGTGGGTCGACGGTGCTGCCGCCGGCCGCGTTGGGTGGCAGGCCGGGTGGGTCCAACTTCGGGTTGGGGCTCGGGCTCGGGTTGGCCGGTGGGCTCGGGTTGGGGCTCGCGGCCACGCAGGCGCGCGGTAGTCGGCTCGTGCGCAACACGGCTCCGGCGATGCCCGGTGGCGGCAAGGCTCCCGAAGGCCACGCGAGTGGCAAGAGCGGCGGTGGCGGCAAGGGCGGTGTGCACGGGATGCCCGGCACGTTGACCGGCAAGCCCGGCATCTCCGCGACGATCGGCGCCATCGACCCGGACGAGCGCGTGCCCGGTCGTGCCGCGGCCGGCGGTGCGGGCAAGGCGGGTTCCGGGTCCTCGATGTTGCAGCCGGCGGCCAGCGCCAAGGGCGGCGAGGGCGAGGAGGACGGCGAGCACGTGCGCAAGTACGGCGTCGACTCCGACGACGTGTTCGGTGACGAGCGGATGGTCGTGCAGTCGGTCATCGGCGACGAGTCCGAGAAGAAGTGAAGTGAGCGGCACGGTTGTCCTGTCCACGCTCGAGTTCGACGTCGCCTGGGAGGGCGAACGACTGACCCGCCGCAACGTGGCGCTGGACGTGCCGAGCCCAGGCGTCACGCACACCGAGCGCGCCGTGTTCGTGGAACAGGCGTGGGCGTCGCTCGCCGAGCGCGGGCTCGCGGTCAACCGGCGGCTGACCGCCGAACTGGCCGACGCGTTCGCGCTGCTGGCCAACCCGCAGCTGTCGATCGACCTGTGGATCTGGGTCGACCGCCGCAAGATCAAGGGTCTTGCGGCGGCGGCCGGCGACGAGGGCATCCTCGCCGTGGTCGACGGCGACGAGGTGTGGCTGATCGAGTCACGGGCCAGTGCGCTGGCCGAGGCGGCGGTGTCGGTCGCCGGTGAGATGCCCGCCGGGTACGGCCGGTCGATCAGCCTGCCGAACGACGTGCTGCGCGCGGCGTCCGACGAGGCCGGGCGGGACGCGGAGAAGCTGGTGCTGGCGTTGGAGCGGCACGGCCTGCCGCTGCACGAGGCGCAGGAGCTGGCCGGCATGTGCGACGGGATGAGCACCCGCGGCCAGTTCGGCGTCGAACGCGCCCAGCACGGCGGGCCGCCCGTGCGCGCCGGCCGCGTGGTCGCCTGGCACGACACGCCGTCCGGCCGGTACCTGCACCAAGTCCGGCCGAGTTCGGACGGCCGCAACTGGAGCACGATCACTCCGATCGACAACGCCCGGCTCGCCGGGTGCGTGTGGGAGCTGGTCCAAGAGGTCTGAGTTCCTGTGCGCCGATACGGAACCCGCGCGTCCTCCACGACGTCAGTTCCGGTGCGGGCCTGGGGGGCCGGAGCAATGCCCGCCGTCATTCGGGAGTGACGTCAGGTGACCAAAGCGACCCTCAGCGCCACCGCGTTCCGCACCGCCTGGGAACACCTCGACCTCGGCGCCATGCCGATCGTGCTGCACGTGCCGGACGACCCCACGCCGTGGAGCCACCTCACCGCCCAGGGACTCGCACGCGGTGGCGAACTCGACCCGTGGCTCGGCGCGGCGTTCAAGCTCATCGCCTACCCGCCTCGATCGGCGGACCTGCGGCTCGGCATGGGCAGAGCCGCGGTGCGCGCGCTGGCCGCGTCCAGCGGCTCGGGCTCGGTGCTGGCCGTGCTGACCCGGGACCTGCTCACCGTGCGGGAGGTGGACGCCGACCTCGCCACCGCGCTGGTCGGGCTGCTGCCGGAACTCCCGGGCGGACTGGTCGGCGCACCGGACCTGCGCGGCCAGTTCGGCGCCGCCGCGATCGACCGGGCCGGGCGGCGACGGCGGGCGGCGGACGTGGTCGACTTCCACGGGCCGACCGATCCGGACCTGCTGCGGAAGAGGATCAGCGCCCTGTTGGACGAATTCCTCTGATAACGCCGTGCGGCCGCCCGTTCCGTCCTACAGTCGGAGAATGGCGGTCGCGAAGTTCAACGCCGAGGCGATGGAGCAGTGCCGGAGCACGGTGAGCACGCAGGCAGGGCAATTCGGCGCGGTGGGTGACGGCTTCTCCGGTCATTACCCCGATTCGGACATCTTCGGCAAACTGGCGAGTTCGGGCGGGCTTTCCGCGGCGGCGTCCGAACTCGACGGCAAGGCGGGCGCCGAGTTCGCCGCGGCCGAGTCAGTGCTGGGCAAGGTGGAACGCGCGATCGACGCCGTGCAGCAGTCCGTGGTCGACGTGGAGACCGCCAACGCGGGCTCCTTCCGGGCGGTGTGAGCTGATGGGAGCCTCGGACGAGGTCGCGGGCCTGCCCGGTGGGCAGGCGTTGGCGCAGCTCGCGGCCAAGGTCGACACGGCCCGGCCGGATGCCGTGAAGGAGATCGCGAACCGGTGGAAGCAGGCCGCGGCGAAGGCCGTGGAAAGCGGCGACGCGGTCCGCCAGTCGGTCGCGCGGCTGGACGGCGCGTGGCAGGGCGGTTCGGCCGACGGATTTGTCGCGTACATGGAGGGATTCGGCAAGAGCGGGAATTCGCTGACCGACGCGTTGACCGCGGCGGCCGGTGATCTGGAGGCCGCGGCTGCGGCGCTGGAATCGGCGAAGTCGTCGGTCGAGCGCATTTGCGAGAACCTGCTCAGCCGGGTCCGGCAGCTGCGCCGGCAGGCTCACGGCATGCCGCAGGAGGACGTCGACTCGGCCATCCGCGGCATGTGCCAGGAGGCGGCGGGCGACGCCCAGCCCGTGATCGACCAGGCCGAGCAGGCGCTCGGCGCGGCACTGGGCGCGTTGAAGGGCCGGGCGGGAGCGATCACGCCTGCCTTCTCCACCATGGCGGACCCCGACACCCAACCGTTCACGCCCGCGCCGGGCAAGCCGATCGAGTGGACCCCCACGCCGGAACCCCCGTCCGACGGCCGGACCTCGCCGTCGTCCACGCCGTCGCAGCCCGCCGACCAGTCGCACGGCCCCGGTGGCAGCTCTCACGGGTCCGGCTCTGGTGGCGGAGGTGGAGGCGGTGGCGGTGGAGGCATGGGCGGCCTCGGGCCCAGCGGTGGCCCGCCGTCCAGCGGCCCGCCGCCCGGCAACGTCGAGGAGTGGATCCGCGAGGCGATCCGGATCCTGCAGGCCAACGGCATCCCGGTGACCGAGGACAACATCGACGAGATCTGGACGATCATCGAGAAGGAGTCGGGCGGCAACCCGCACGCCATCAACGACTGGGACTCCAACGCCGCCAAGGGCACGCCCTCGAAGGGCTTGATGCAGTGCATCGACCCGACGTTCCAGGCGCACAAGCTGCCCGGCCACGACGACATCTGGAACCCGGTCGACAACATCATCGCCGGCGTCCGCTACACGTTCTCCCGCTACGGCGGCTTCGAGGGGCACCCGGGCCTGAAGTCGATGGCGGGCGGCGGCGGCTACCAGGGCTACTAGCGGCGCCGATCACCTCACCAGTGCCGCCGGACAAGCCTGACCGGGCGGCACCGACTGCGCGGCACCGACTGCGCGGCACTGGTGGGGCGGGACGGCCGGGTGGTGTCGCGCCGGGGGCGGGCCGGGCAGGACCGCTGGAACTGCGGGTAGCGGGCCGACTGGGTCGGCGGCGCGGCGGGAGCGGTGTGCGCGGCGGGAACGGGGGTCGCCGGGCCCGGGAATGGCGGTGGGCGGCGGGGTGCTGCCCGATGCCGTTCGGGAGCGGGTGGTCGGAGCGCGGCTGGGCCGCCGCAGAGGGCTGGTGGGTGGTCAGGGCCAGGTCTTGGCTTCGGCGGTGAACAGGGCGGGGTCGCTGTGCACCGGTAGGACGCACAGCAGGTGGCCGCCGGGGGCGCGCAGGACGTGGCACTCCTGCCAGCGGGAGACTTCGGTGGCGCCGAGCGCCAGGAGCCTCGCCGTCTCGGCTTCGACGTCGTCGGTCTCGATGTCGAGGTGGAAGCGGGGTGCGTCGTCCACCGACTGCACGCTGGCGACGAGGCCCGGCAGGGCTCCGTGCAGGGACGTGAACTGCTCCTCGCCCGGGACGGGGTGGGCGGTGGCGCCGAGCGCGGCTGACCAGAACGCGGCCGCCTGGCCGGCCTCCGCCTTCGGGGTGTCGATCAGCAGGGCGTAGACACGGCTCCGGTGCATGCCGTCGACAGTAGTGGTGACCTGCGAATCTTTCCGGTCGGTCGATTAGCCTGGCCCGCATGCTGGGTGTTGCCGGTCGTGCCGATGTGCCTCCTTTCCACGTCATGGAAGTGCTGTCCGCAGCCGCACGGCGGCAGCGGGCGGTGGGTGACGTCGTGTCGTTGGCGGCGGGCCAGCCGTCCAGCCCCGCGCCCGCGCCCGTGCTGGAGGCCGCGCACCGCGCCCTGCGCGAGCAGACGCTGGGCTACACCGAGCAGCTCGGGATCGTGGAGCTGCGCGAAGCCCTGGCGGGGCACTACCACCGGCAGTACGGGCTGGCGGTCTCGGCGGACGACGTCGTGGTGACCACCGGTTCTTCGGGCGGATTCCTCCTGGCGTTCCTCGCTTCCTTCGAGGCGGGTGACCGGGTCGCGCTGGCCCGGCCCGGCTACCCCGCCTACCGCAACATCCTCACCGCGCTGGGCTGCGAGGTGGTCGAGCTGGCCTGCGGGCCGGAGACGCGGTTCCAGCCGACCGTGGCGATGCTGGACGCCGCCGGTCCGCTCGACGGGCTCGTCGTCGCCAGCCCGGCGAACCCCACCGGCACCGTGCTGGCCCCCGCCGAGCTGGCCGCCCTGTCCGGCTGGTGCGCCGAGCACGGCGTGCGGCTGGTCAGCGACGAGATCTACCACGGCATCAGCTACGGCACCCCGCTCGCGTGCGCCTGGCAGACCTCCCGTGACGCCATCGTGGTCAACTCCTTCTCCAAGGCCTTCGCCATGACCGGCTGGCGGCTGGGGTGGATGCTGCTGCCACCCGACCTGCGCCGGGCGGTCGACCGGCTCACGGGCAACTTCACGCTCTGCCCGCCCGCCCTGTCCCAGCACGCCGCCGTCGCCGCGTTCGAGCCCGAGTCCTACGCGCAGGCCGAGCGACTGGTCGAGGGGTACCGCCTCAACCGGGACGTGCTGCTCAAGGGCCTGGCCGACCTCGGCATCGACAAGGTGGCGCCCGCCGACGGCGCCTTCTACGCCTACGCCGACATCTCCCACCTCACCGACGACTCGATGGGCTTCTGCCGCCGCCTCCTGGACGACACGGGGGTCGCGATCGTGCCGGGCGTCGACTTCGACCCCGTGCGCGGGCACGAGTTCATCCGGCTGTCCTTCGCCGGGGCCGCCCCCGACATCGAGGAGGCGTTGCGGCGACTGGGTGGTTGGTTGTCGTCATCATGATGACAGTTGTACTCCCGATCAGGGCCCAGGTGGGGAACTGCGCGGGTGTTCCAGTCGTTCGGGTGACATGGCTCGGATAATCCTGTGGCTGCTCGCGGCCTGGCTCGTGATCACCGTGCTCGGCGCCGTGATCAAGGGCGTCTTCTGGCTCGCGGTGATCGGTGGCGTGCTCTTCCTGGGCACCGCCGCGTACGGCGCGATCAAGAGCTCCAAGCGCCCGAAGGGCATCAACGGCCCCCGATAACCCCTTACCCGCCTGATTGCCCCACGAGCTGGAAAAACGCCGATCCGACCCGCACCATGGGTCGGTGTTCGAGACCGATGAACGCCGCCTCGCCCGGTGGGAGCGCCGCGCGGAGTGGCCGCTGACGGGCCTGGCCGTCCTCTTCGTGGTGGCCTACGCCTGGCAGATCCTCGACGACCGCGCGACCCGTGGCGTGGACGCCGCGCTGGAGGTCGTCCTCTGGCTCATCTGGCTGATCTTCGCGGTCGACTACGCCACCCGCTTCACCCTCGCCGTCGACAAGCGCAGGTTCGTCGTCACGCACCTGTTCGACCTGCTCGCGGTCCTGCTGCCGATGGTCCGGCAGCTGCGGGTGCTGCGGCTGATCACCGTGCTGAAGGTGCTCAACAAGCGGTTCGCGGGCCGGTTCCGGCAACGCGTCGGCGTCTACGCCGCGGGCGTCACCGTCCTGGTCGGCCTGTGCGCCTCGCTGGCCGTGCTGGACGCGGAACGCCACCACCCGGACGCCTCCATCACCACGTTCGGTGACGCCGCGTGGTGGACGCTCACCACGATCTCCACCGTCGGTTACGGCGACCGCTACCCCGTGACGTGGGAGGGCCGCCTGGTCGCCGCACTGCTCATGATCGGCGGCATCGCCCTGCTGGGCGTCATCACCGGCACGATCGCGTCCTGGCTGGTCGACCGGCTCAGCGGGGTCGAGGACACGGTCGTCGAGGCCGAGCAGGCGACGGCCGCCGAACTCCGCCTGGTCCGCGCAGAGCTGGCCGAGCTGCGCGAGGAACTGCGCGCCGCGCGCGCCGAGGACGGCCGCTGAGACCCGAAGCCGCTAGGACCCGAGCACCTGCCGCGCGTGCGCCGGCCCCCGCCACAGCACGCCCCGCAGCCCGGCCGCGACCGCGCCGTCCACGTTCACCTGCCGGTCGTCGAAGAACACGCAGTCCGCCGGTTCCGCCCCGATCCGCTCCGCCAGCGCGGCGAAGATCCGCGGGTCCGGCTTGGCCACGCCGAGGTCGCCGGAGAACACCAGGTGCCGGAAGTGCCTGGTCCACGGCTCCCGCTCGGCCACCCGCGCGAACGACACGGGCGCGTTCGACAGCAGCGCCAACGGCACGCCCGCCGACGCCAGTTCCGCCAGCAGCGCCACCACCCCGGGCTCCGGCCGCAACCACCCGCGCACGTCCACCTCGGTCAGCCGCCGCGCCAGCGCCGGGTCCACCGGCACGTCCACCGCCGCCCCGACCGCGCGCCAGTAATCCAGGTCGGACCCACCGGCGTCGTAGGCCTCGCGCGCCGCCCAGTACCCGCGCGCGAAGTCCTCGACCGGCACCCCGAGCTCCGCGGCCAACGCGGGCAGCTCCGCGGTCGGCTCGCTGATCACCTCGCCGTAGTCGAACACCACCCAGCGCACGTCAGCTCGCCGACCCGATCCGGCGCAGCGCCTCCGCCACGTCGTCCGCGCCCAGGTCGCGGTGCAGCACGAACCGCACCTTGCCCGCCATCGGCCCGGCGAACACGCCCAGGTGCCGCAGCCCGGTCAGCGTCACCTCCAGGTCCGGCACGCCCGCCAGCACGATGTTGGTCTCCGGCTCGTCCACCTGCCAGCCCAGCTCCGCCAGGCCGTGGGCCAGCGTGCGGGCGTTGGCGTGGTCACGCGCCAGGTCGTCGATGCGGTCCAGCCCCACCAGCCCCGCCGCGGCCAGCACGCCGCCCTGCCGCACGCCGCCGCCGAGCATCTTGCGCACCCGCCGCGCCTCGGCCACGAACGACGTCGACCCGGCCACCACCGACCCGACCGGCGCGCCGAGGCCCTTCGACAGGCACACCTGCACCGTGTCCACGCCGACGGTCAGCGCCGCGGGCGGCAGCCCCAGCGCCACGGCCGCGTTCCACAGCCGCGCGCCGTCCAGGTGCACCCGCAGGCCCACCTCCCGCGCCGCCGAGACCAGCAGCGCGTGCTCGTCGGGCTGCGTCACGGCCCCACCGGCCGCGTTGTGCGTGTTCTCCAGGCACAACAACGTCGTGCGCAGCGTGTAGTACGGCCCGGACGTCCCCGCCGCCGCGCGCACCGCGTCCGCCGACGCCCGACCGGGCCCCGCGTCGCACTCCAGCGCGTGCGGCATCCCGCCCGCGATCCACGCCGCCGTGCCCAGCTCGTTGTCCAGCACGTGCGCGCCGAGCGGAGCGAGGAAGCGGTCGCCGGGCCGCAGGTGCACGGTCAGCGCGATCAGGTTGCCCATCGACCCCGACGGCACCCACAGCGCCGCGTCCACGCCCAGCAGCTCGGCGACCCGCTCTTCGAGCAGGCGCATGGTGGGGTCGTGGTCGAGCACGTCGTCGGCGACCTCGGCGCCGGACATGGCCAGTCTCATGGCCTCGTCGGGCTGGGTGACGGTGTCGGAGCGGAAGTCGAGCGGCGAGAGCTGGGTCACGAATGGATCACATCACACCGGGCAAGCCCTGACCCAGTCGTGCCGGCGGTACCACGATGGGGGTGACGCAAGTCTCGGTGGACCGGCGTGCAACCGTGTGCGCCCCCGGTTCCGTCCGGTAAGTGCAAGCACGACGAGCGGAGAGAGTCCGCGTGGATCAGCGCGACGAGCAGGAGTTCGCGGAGTACTTCGCAGCTCGCCGGGAGGCCGTGCGCCGAACGGCGTTCCTGCTCTGTGGTGACTGGCACCGGGCGGACGACTTCGCGCAGACCGCGTTCGTCGCGCTGCACCGCAGGTGGCGCAAGGTCCGGGACAAGCAGGCCCTGGACGCCTACGTCCGCCGGACGCTGGTGCGCGCGGTGATCGACGAGTCCCGGCGGCCGTGGCGGCGGGAGCGCTTCGTGGACTCCGTCCCGGAGACGCCCTCGGGCGACGGCGAGATCGGCGACTCGGTGGCCACGCGGGAGGCGCTGGTCGCGGGCTTGCGGCGGGTGCCGCCCAGGCAGCGGGCGGTGCTCGTGCTCAGGTTCCTGGAGGGCCTGGACGTCGCGGCGGCGGCCGAGGCGCTGGGCTGCTCCGAGGGCACGGTGAAGAGCCAGACCTCCCGGGGGCTGGAGGCCCTCCGCGAGGCGTTGGGCGACACGATCGAAGACTTGCGGCCGGCGTCGTGAGCGGGAGGAGGAGGTAGGTGGACGAGCAGAAGCTCGGCGAGCTGTTCCGCGACGCGGCCCGTGACGCGCCGCCCCCGTCCTTCGACGTGGACGCGGTGCGGTCGGCCTCGGCGCGGGCGACCTCCCGGCGCAGGTCGGCCGTCGCGGCCGGGTCGGCCCTGGCGGTCGTGCTCGTGTTCGGCGGCCTGGTCCTCGGCGCCGACCTCGTGCGGAACACCGGCGGCGATCTCACCGCGGCGGGTTCCGCTCAAGACGCCTCGTCCCCTAACGTCACACCTTTCAGCGCGGGTGAGCCGGAGATGCTGCCGAAGGACGCGTCACCGGACCTCAGTGGTGGGAACCCGCCCGAGAGCATCCCTGATGACCCGTCTACGCAGGGGGACGAGCCATCGGGGACCGCCGGCCGCACGTTGGCCGGCAGCGCCCAACGCGGGTGCGTTGAGGTGGACCGGGAGCTCGCCGTCGCCCTCGCCGACGAGCTCTCGGTCGCCAACGCCGAGCAGGCGTCGCCCGCCGCCGCCGACTGCCCGACCGACGCGCGGGGCGCGAGCTTCCTCGTGCGCGACGGCGCCGTCTACGGCACGGTGTCCGTGGTCCTCGCCCCGGCGGACTCCGCCGCGCCGGTCCCGGCCGGTTCGCGGCACGCGAGCGCGAAGACGTCCGACGGCCGGGAGCTGTACCTGCTCAGCCGGCCCGAGGAGGGCTCGACCGCGGGCCCGTTCGCGGACGACCTGCCGAAGCTCGCGCAACGGCTCGCGGCCCGCTTCTAGCCCGATCGTCGGCGGTGCCCTCGGCCTCGCCCTGGCAGGCGGCGGGCACTAGTACCTTTCCTGCAATGACAGCCGCAACGCCGAAGGGCGAACGCCGGCGCCAGGCGCTGGTCGAAGCCGCCGCGGGCCTCCTGGTCGACGGCGGCTTCGACGCGATCCGGCACCGCGCCGTCGCCGAGCGCGCGGGCCTGCCGCTGGCCTCGACCACGTACTACTTCGACTCGCTGGACGAGCTGGTCGCCGCGGCCGTGGAGTTCCACGGCGACGCCGAGCTGGCCTACGGCAAGGCCCGGCTGGACGAGCTGGACCCGCGCGAGTGCGGCGGCGACGCGTTCGTCGAGCTGGTGCTCGACCTGCTGCTCGGGCCGTCCGGGGACCGTGACGCCGAAGCCGTGCTGCTGCGCTACGAACGCCTGGTCGCCACGGGCAGGCGGCCCTACCTGCGGCCGTTGATGCGCCGGATGTCCGGCGAGCTGCACTCCCTGCTGTTCGACATCTTCACCCGGGCAGGCCAACCGGTCGGCCGGGAGCGGGTGGAGGAGCTGATCGCGCTGGTCGACGGCGCCGTGGTGAACGCGCTCATCGAGATCAGCCCGGACCCCAGGGCGGCGGCCCGGCGGATGCTGCACAAGTCGATGCAACCTCGCTGACCTCCCACCGCGTTAAAAGGGATGGGGGCGCGGAAGGGGACCGACAACGCATGCGCAAGGCCGACGAGCAGGGCTTCCGCGAGTTCGCGGTGAGCCACGCCGCTTCCCTGCGGCGCACCGCCTACCTGTTCTGCGGTGACTGGCACACGGCCGAGGACCTGATGCAGGCCAGCCTGCTCAAGCTCTACCAGGCGTGGCACCGGATCGAGTGGCGCGACACCGCCTCCGGGTACGCCCGCAAGGTGCTGCTGCGCACCTGGCTGGACGAGAAGCGCAGACCGTGGCGGCGGTCCGAGCTGCGCGACGGCGAGGTGCCGGACGTCGCCGACACGTCCGCCGACCCGGAGCGCTCGGGCGAGCGCCTGTGGGCGCGCGACCTGGTGCACGCGGCGCTGCTGCGGGTGCCGCCGCGCCAGCGGGCCGTGCTGGTGCTGCGGTACTTCGAGGACCTCCCGGTGAGCGAGGTCGCGGTGGCGATGGGGTGCACCGAAGGCACGGTGAAGAGCCAGACGGCACGCGGGCTGGTCGCGTTGCGCGCGGCGGTGGAGGAACTGGAGCGAGGGGCGGTGGTGGCGTCATGAGCGAGGCAGACCTGCGAGAGGGTCTCCGGGCCGCGGTCGGCGACGAGCCGCCGCTGGACTTCGACGCCGACGAGCTGATCCGACGGGCGCAGCACGCACGCCGCCGTCGGCGCGCGCTGGTGGCCGTGGCGGTGATGACGCTCGCGCTCACCGGCACGGTGCTGTCCCTGCCGTACGTGGTCGACCAGCGCTCGCGGATCGACGCGGCGGGGACGGTGCTCACGACCACGGTGTCCCCGACGGGGAGCCCGATCCCGTCGTCGGCCTCGGCGCCGCCGCGGCCGACCATCACCACCGAGCGGCCGCCCGTGCCCACGACGGTCGCCCCCGGCGCCGCGACGCAGCTCCCGGTGTACCTCAGCAAGAGGTTCGCCGAGGTCGTGCCGGACGCGAAGGTCGTGTCGGCCGATGCCTCCGAGACCACCGACGCGGGACCGGGGTCGCTCTCCGCGTGGCTGGGGTTCGTCGACGGCGTGGGCTCCAGCAAGGTGGCGGTGCGGCTCGTCGCGCCCCCGTACGGGACGACCTGGGACCAGTACTGCGCCAAGATCAAGTGCGCGGAGGCCGTCCGCCAGGAGGACGGCACCTTCGTGACGTCGTCGTGGGGGACCACCGCCGTGCCGGAGCCGAACGGCCTCATGTGCACCGTGGCGCACTTCCGCGCCGACGGCTCGGTCGTGGAGGTCACGGGGTACGGCTACGCGCCGACCGCCGACGGCGAGACGGCGCCCGGCCAGGTCGCGCTGACGTACGACCAGCTCGTGGCGCTGGCCACCGACCCGGAGCTGACCACGCCCTGACGCTCCCCGGCGTCCGGCCGCCCGTCCGGGCGAAATAAGCTGGTCACGTGACGGTCAAGCCCCGCATCGCCAATGTCCTCGCCGGTCGCTACGCCTCCACCGAGCTGGCCACGCTGTGGTCCGCCGAGCACAAGATCGTGCTGGAGCGGCGGCTGTGGCTCGCCGTGCTGAAGGCGCAGGCGGAGCTCGGCATCGACGTGCCCGCCGAGGCCGTCGCGGACTACGAGCGCGTGGTCGAGCAGGTCGACCTGGCGTCCATCGCCGAGCGCGAGCGCGTCACCCGGCACGACGTGAAGGCGCGCATCGAGGAGTTCAACGCCCTCGCCGGGCACGAGCACGTGCACAAGGGCATGACCTCGCGCGACCTCACCGAGAACGTCGAGCAGTTGCAGGTGCTGCGGTCGCTGGAGCACGTGCGCGGGAAGACGGCCGCCGTCCTGGCGCGCCTCGCCCGCCGTGCCGCCGAGCACACCGACCTGGTGATGGCCGGCCGCTCGCACAACGTCGCCGCCCAGGCCACCACGCTCGGCAAGCGCTTCGCCACGGCGGCCGACGAGCTGCTGGTCGCGTTCCGCCGGCTGGACGAGCTCATCGCCCGCTACCCGCTGCGCGGCGTCAAGGGCCCGGTCGGCACCGCCCAGGACATGCTCGACCTGCTCGGCGGCGACCAGGGCAGGCTGGTGGAGCTGGAGCGCCGCGTCGCGGGCCACCTCGGCTTCACCACTGTGCTGACCAGCGTCGGCCAGGTCTACCCGCGGTCGCTGGACTTCGACGTCGTGTCCGCGCTCGTGCAGCTGGCCGCGGGGCCGTCGTCGCTGGCCAAGACGATCCGGCTGATGGCGGGCCACGAGCTGGTCACCGAGGGGTTCAAGGCGGGCCAGGTCGGCTCCAGCGCGATGCCGCACAAGATGAACACCCGGTCGTGCGAGCGGGTCAACGGGTTCGCGGTGATCCTGCGCGGCTACCTGTCCATGGTCGGCGAGCTGTCGGGCGACCAGTGGAACGAGGGCGACGTGTCGTGCTCGGTGGTGCGCCGGGTCGCGCTGCCGGACGCGTTCTTCGCGTTCGACGGGCTGCTGGAGACGTTCATCACGGTGCTGGACGAGTTCGGCGCGTACCCGGCGGTCGTCGCCCGCGAGCTGGACCGCTACCTGCCGTTCCTGGCCACCACGAAGGTGCTGATGGCGGCGATCCGCGCGGGCGTCGGCCGGGAGACCGCGCACGAGGTCATCAAGGAGCACTCGGTGGCGGTGGCGCTGGCCATGCGCGAGGAGGGCCTGGCCGTGAACGACCTGCTGGACCGCTTCGCCGCCGACGACCGACTGCCCCTGGACCGCGCCGCCCTGGACGCCCTGCTGGCCGACCGCCTGTCGTTCACCGGCGTGGCGGAGCAGCAGGTCGCGGAGGTGGTCCGGCAGGTCGAGGACGTGCTGGCGAACTACCCGACCGCGGCCGGCTACGTGCCGGAGCCGATCCTCTAGGTCCTCTCCCAGACCAGGCGGCCTCGGCGGGTCGGCTCGCACACCAGCTTGCGGCCCGCCGGGTCGACCGCCGTCGCGCCCTGCTCGTCGCACGGGAAGCCCTCCAGGGCCACCTCGTCGAACCGGGGCGGGGTCTTCGTCGGCTCGGCAGGCGGCTGCGGTTCCGGCTGGACCTGCACCGGCGGCGCCGCCGGCGGCGGCTCGGTCGTGTCGGCGACCGTCGGTGGCGGTGGCGGCGGGGTGGTGGTCGTCGCCGCGGGGCGCACCGAGATGTTCGCCACAGCCGGGATCGAGGTCACCGGCGCGGAGCTGGAGACCGTCGGGAGCAACACCGGCTCCGGGCTCGCCGACGGCTTCGCGCAGGCACCCGTGAGCAGCAGCGCGAGCAGGCCGCCGCTCGCCGCGACGGGTGCCACAAATGCCTTCCGATGGACCACGCCAAGCAGACTAGGGGCACTCGTCCGATACCCCAAGTGGCCTCCACCCGAGCGGCCTAGAGGCGACCGGCGTCGATGATCCGGCGCAGGAACTGCCGGGTGCGCGGGTGCACGGGCTCGCCGAGCACCTGCTCGGGCGGCCCGGACTCGACCAGCCTGCCGCCGTCGAGGAACACCACCCGGTCGGCGACCTGCCGGGCGAAACCCATCTCGTGGGTGGCCATCAGGATCGTCCGCCCCGTCACCGCCAGCTCCCTGACCAGCGCCAACACCTCGCCCACCAGCTCCGGGTCCAACGCGCTGGTGATCTCGTCGAGCAGCAGCAGCCGGGGCGAGTAGGCCAGCGCCCGGGCGATCGCCACCCGCTGCTGCTGCCCGCCGGACAACCGCTCGGGGTAGCTGCCGGCCCGGTCCGCGAGGCCGACCCGGTCGAGCAGGTCCAGGGCGTTGCGCTCGGCGACGTCACGCGGCACGCCGTGCACCACGCGCGGCGCGAGGGTGACGTTGTCCAGCACGCTCATGTGCGGGAACAGGTTGAACGCCTGGAACACGATGCCCATGCCCCGCCGGGCCACGTCGGCGTCCACCCGCGGGTCGGACACGTCCACGCCGTCGAGCAGCACCTGGCCGTCGTCCAGCTCCTCCAGCAGGTTCACGCACCGCAGCAGCGTCGACTTGCCCGACCCGGACGACCCGATCACGGTCACCACCTCGTGCTCGTGCACGTCGAGGCTGACCCCGTCCAGCACGGTGTGCTCGCCGTACCGCTTGACGACACCCCGCACGCTGAGCACCGGTTCGGTCATCGTCCCCCCTGACGGCGTTCCAGCCGGCGGCCCAGGGCGTCGGCGAACCGCGCCGTGGGCACCGCGAGCAGCACGAACAGCAGCCCCGCCACCACGTACGGGGTGAAGTTGAACGACCGCGCCTGCTCGATCTGCGCCGCGCGCACCGCGTCCACCGCGCCGAGCACGGAGATCAGCCCGCAGTCCTTCTGCAGCGCCACGAAGTCGTTCAGCAGCGCGGGCATCACCCGCCGCACCGCCTGCGGCAGCACGACCAGCCGCAACGCCTGGCGCGGCGCGAGGCCGAGCGACCGCGCCGCCGCGACCTGCGACGGGTGGACCGATTCGATCCCGGCGCGGAACACCTCCGCCACGTACGCGGTGTACGCGAGCACGAGCGCCACGCCGCCGAGCACCACGAAGTCGTTCGGCACGCCGGTCAGCCGCAACGCGGGCAGGCCGAACCCGACCAGGTACAGCAGGATGATCAGCGGCAGGCCGCGGAACAGGTCCACGTACGCCGTCGCCACCACGCGCAGCGGGAACCACACCGGGCCGCGCAACGTCCGCAACGTCGCCACGACCAGCGCCGACACCAGGATCAGCGCGCCGCACACGGCGAGCACCCGCAGGTTCAGCCACAGCCCTTCCAGGACCGCGGGCAGCGACCGCCACGCGATCTCCACGTCGAAGAACGACTGCCGCACGCGCGGCCAGCCCGGCGCGCGGGCCACCGTGACGCCGACCGCGGCGGCGAACACGGCGGTCGACAGCAGGGCGACCAGGGTGGACCGCCGCGAGCGGGAGCGCTTGTAGGCCAGTCGCTCCCGCTGCAGCTCGCTCGTCACTTCAGCTCGGGTGCGCTGCCCGCGGCCGACAGCCACTCCTGCTCGATCCTGGTCAGCGTGCCGTCGGCGCGCAGGTTCTCCACCGCCGTCGAGACGCACGCGGTGAGCGGGCTGCCCTTGTCCAGCACGATGCCGAACTGCTCGGGCTTGCCGTCGCCGGGCGGGATCTGACCGACGATCAGGCCGTCCTCCAGTTCCGCGGACGTGATGTAGAACGCCGTCGGCAGGTCCACCACCAGCGCGTCGATCTGGCCGGCGCGCAACGCGGCCTTGCCGTCGTCGTTGGTGTTGTAGACCGCGACGTCCTGCTCGGGCTGCAAGCGCTGCGCGGCGTCGAAGCTGGTCGTGCCGACCTGCGCGCCGATCTTGACCTGCTTGAGCTCGGCCAGCGTCTTCACCGACGCGGCCTTGGACGAGTTCAGCGTGATCACGGCCTGGTCCACGTCGTAGTACGGCGCGGAGAAGTCGACGGCCTGCTTGCGCTCCTCGGTGATGGAGAACTCGTTCAGGTCCATGTCGTAGGTCTTCTTGCCCGGCTGGATGGCCGCGTTGAACGGCACCCGCGTCCACACCACGTCGGTCTTCGCGTACCCCAGCTCCTCGGCCAGCGCGTAGGCGATCGCGGACTCGAAGCCCTTGCCGTTGGTCGGGTCGTCGCCCACGAACCACGGCTCGTACACCGGCTGGTCCGTGCCGAAGGTGACCTTGCCCGCGGTGAGCGTCGGCAACTGGTCCTTCGTGCAGGCCACGCCGTCCACCTGGTCGGTCGGCGGCGCGGTCTGGTCCGCGGGGGCGCAGGCGACCGCCAGGGCGGCGGTCACGGCGAGTATCAGTCCGGGTGCACGCATGGGACGAATCTTGCCGCAGGTGGGAAGGGCGGCCCACGACCTGGGACAAGTAGGCTTCGGCCGTGCCCAAGCTCGCTGACTACCGGCAGGTCGCCGCAGGCAAGGTCCGTCAGATCCACGAGGTGGACGACGAGCTGCTGCTGTTCGTGGCGTCCGACCGGATCTCCGCCTTCGACCACGTGCTGGCCACCGCGATCCCGGACAAGGGCCGGGTGCTCACCGCGATGAGCGTGTTCTGGTTCGAGGAGTTCGCGGACCTGGCGCCCAACCACCTGGTCGCGTGGGACGACCCGCGCATCCCCGCCGAGGTGCGCGGCCGGGCGCTGCTGGTGCGGCGGCTGGACATGGTCCAGGTCGAGTGCGTGGCCCGCGGCTACCTGACCGGGTCGGGCATGGCCGAGTACCGGCAGACCGGGTCGGTGTGCGGCGTGGAGCTGCCGTCCGGGCTGGTGGAGGCCTCGGAGCTGACGCCGCCGATCTTCACTCCGGCGACGAAGGCCGAGCTCGGCGCGCACGACGAGAACGTGTCGTTCGAGCACGTCGAGGCCGCGGTGGGCGCGTCGCTGGCCGCCCGGCTGCGTGACGTCACGCTGGAGGTCTACGGCGCGGCGCGGGAGTTCGCCCGGTCGCGGGGCGTGATCCTGGCGGACACGAAGTTCGAGTTCGGGCTGGACCGGTCGGGGGCGCTGGTGCTCGCCGACGAGGTGCTGACGCCGGACTCGTCGCGGTACTGGCCGCTGGAGGGTTACGCGCCGGGGCACGTGCAGCCGTCGTTCGACAAGCAGTACGTGCGCGACTGGCTGACCTCGCCCGCCTCCGGCTGGGACCGGGCGTCCGACACCCCGCCGCCACCGCTGCCCGACGACGTCGTGGCGGCCACCCGCTCGCGGTACGTGGAGGCGTACGAGCTGATCACCGGGCGTTCGTTCGCGGACTGGCCGAGCCCGGAATAGTTCGCCGGCTCCGCACCCGGGCGTCACCTGGTCTTGGAGTGGGCGTCACACCGGTGGTGCGCACTGGGTGCCATGGTCGCCGAACTCGTGGTTTCGCTGTCCGGCATCGGGCCGAGCACGCTCGCCCGGTGCGCCGACCTCGCCGACGAGCTGGACCGGCGGCGGGTGCCGTTGTCGCTGCTCCTGGCGCCGCGCAAGGCCGTGCCCGGTGAGGCGCTGGACTGGCTGCGGCGGCGCGTCGCCGGTGGTGACGCGCTGGTCCTGCACGGGTTCGACCACCAGCCGGACCCGACCCGCCGGGCCGTGTCGCTGCGCCGCCGGGCCGAGTTCTCCGCGCTGCCGGCGCACGAGGCAGGCCTCCGGCTGGTCGCCGCCCGGGCCGCGGTGCACCGGCTGGGCCTGGCCACCGACCTGTTCGCGCCACCGTCCTGGCTCGCCTCGCCCGGCACCGTGATCGCGTTGCGGCGGCACCGGTTCGCGGTGTGCGCCGACATGGCGGGCGTGCGGGACCTGCGCACCGGTTCCACGCGGGTCGGCCGGGTGAGGATGGTGGGCGAGCACCGGGGCTACCTGCTCGGCGTCGGCCGGGCCGCGCGGCGCGGCGCGCTGGTGCGGATCGGCGTGGACGCGGCCGACCTGGACCGGCTCGCGACGCGCGAGGTGCTGCTCGAGGCCGTCGACCTGGCGCTGCACCACGGCGCGTCGCCCACGACCTACAGCTCGACCGCCTCGCCGCGCGGCAGCACGACCACCTCGACGCCCTCGGGCGCGGTGCCGACCAGGACGCGGTAGAAGATCTCCGTCCGCGCCAGGATCGCCTCGTGGATCGGCACCGCCTTGCGCGGGCCGACCGCCGCCAGGAAGTCCGCCGCGTCCGAGACCTTCATCCACGGCGCGGCGGTGGGCAGGCCGAGCACGTCGACGCGCTGCTCGGGCACGGTCAGCGAGTCGCCGGGGTGGTAGAACGCGCCGTGGTCGACCAGGTAGCCGACGTTCACCGGCAGCTCGACCGCGGGGTGGATGACCTCGTGCGGCGCGTCGAGGACGGTGACGACCGAACCGCCGACCTCCAGCACGTCACCGGGCTTGACGACCTCCGCGCCGTCGAGGTCGAACGGGGCGAGCAGGCGCGCGCCGGGGTTGGCCGCGCGGACGGCCGGCAGCTTGCCGAGGTCGACGTGGTCGAGGTGCTCGTGGGTGATCAGGATCGCGTCCAGGCCGTCGACCTGCTCGAAGCCGGACGAGAACGCGCCGGGGTCGAACAGCAGCCGGGCCGCGCCCGTGTCGACCAGCAGGCACGAGTGCCCGAAGTGGGCGATCAGCATGAACGCTCCTCTCGTCTCCGCCGCGTGGGCGCTTCAGCCCACGTCGTGCAGCAGCGCGGCCTCCACGTCCGGCGGCAGGCCCGCGCGCCGGGTGCGGTCCAGGCCGAGGGCCCGTTCGTGCTCCAACGCGTCCACCGCCGTCTCGGCCGTGGGCCGGACCCGCAGCCCGGCCGCCAGCGCGGGGCCCGCATCCCGGAACATCATCGCCCGGTGCGACGGCGGCAACCACAGCGGCAGCGACCTCGGGCCGACCCACGGCCCGACCTCGTGCCGCTGGAGGACGGGCTCGGGCACCCGGACCAGCACCGTGCCGGGTGGTGCCACGGCTCCCGCGATCTCGCCCAGGACCAGCGACAACGGGTTGGCCGGGCCGATCGCGTCGTAGGTGCCGGTGGTGCGCTGCTCGGCGGCGTCCACGATCCAGGCGGCGAGGTCGCGCGCGTCGACGTGCTGCGCCGGCTGGTCGGGCGCGTCCGGCACCGCCACCCGGCCACCCCGGGACAGCCGGTTGGGCCAGTACCCGAACCGGTCGCTCGGGTCACCCGGTCCGGTGATGAGGCCGGCGCGAACGATGAACGCGCGGTCGCCGACGGCGTCGAGCACGGCGTGCTCACTGGCCACCTTCACCGCGCCGTAGCGGTCGGGCGACATCGGCGCGTCGGGGTCGTCCTCCAGCGGGTCGAGCGTGGCCGTCGTGCCGGGGACGGAGTGGTCGGCGTAGACGGAGCAGCTCGAGACGAACGTCCAGTGGTCGGCGGTCACCGCTCTCAACGCCCGGCGGACCCACGTGACCGACATCTTCGCCACGTCCACCACCGCGTCGAAGTGCGCGCCCTCCAACGGCCCGAGGTCGACGTCCCGGTCGACGGGGACGAGCACCGCCCCGTCCGGCACCGGCCCGGACTCCCCCCGTGCCGCGCAGACCACCTCGTGCCCCCGCCGCACCGCCTCGGCCGCCGTCGCCTTGCTGAGGAACACCGTCCCGCCGAGCACCAGGATGCGCATGGACCCCACCCTGAGGCGCACCCGGCCGTGCCGCCACCACGTCCGCCGATAGCGAACGCTCGACGGGGCCGGGAAAAGGCGCGAGCACGGCCACCCACCGTCCGGAGGGGGACCGTGCTCACTTCCTCGGCCTACTGGCCTCGGCTGCTTTCAGCTCAACGAAACGGCACCCCGGAATTCCAATTTCGATCGAGTGAATCCTGCCCTGTTCTGGTACCGGTGGTCCAGGCGAACACACGTTCGGGCGGAATCGCTTCGGATCGGCGGGCGCGGTGCCGATATCCGGCCGTGAGCGTGCATGCTTTTGTCGACGAATCCCAGCGCAACCGCAGGTACTACCTGGCTGTCGCGGTGGTGGCACCGGCGGAGCTGCGTCCGTTGCGCACCCTGTCGCGCGGACTCCTCCTGCCCGGTCAGCGGGAACTGCACTTCAAGAAGGAGACGCCGCAAAGGCGGCGGTTGATTCTCGCGCGGCTGGCGGAGAGTGGTGCGCGGGTGCGCATCTATCAACGGGATTTCTCCGGTGATGCGGAAGCCGCCCGCCAGGATTGCCTCGCCCGGTTGACCGCCGACATGCTCGACCTCGATGTCAGCCGACTTGCCCTCGACACCCGCGAAGACCGGGACATCCTCGATGACCGCACGATGCGGACGTCTCTGGGCAAGTACCCGCGGGCATCGCAACTCGCCTACGAGCATGTGCTCAGCACGTCGGAACCGCTGCTCTGGATCCCCGACGCGGTCGCGTGGTCGCATGGCGCGGGAGGTGACTGGGCACGCAGGGCCATGGGCACCGTGGTCCGGGTCGTCACGCTCGATCACGAGCCCTAGACGACGCGAAACCCAGCCGCCGACCGTCCGGACGTTGGCTGGGCCCACTTCCTCGGCCTACGGGGCCTCGGCGAGATCAGATTATCAAGGAACCGTCGAAACGACCTTGTCACGATCGGGTGATCTCCGGTGAACGTGTGCCGTCCGCCACCGGTGAAGTTGATGAACACCCTGCTCAGGTAGGCTTCGGCAGTACCGCAGCCCTCCTAGCTTGGAGCAGCCTGTCGTGGCCCGAGTCGTCGTCGACGTCATGCCGAAGCCCGAAATCCTCGACCCGCAAGGACAGGCGGTGGCCAACGCGCTGCCCCGTCTCGGGTTCGACGGGATCACCAGTGTCCGCCAGGGCAAGCACTTCGAGCTGGAGGTCGCCGACGACGTCGACGACGCCACGCTCGCGAAGATCGCCGAGACATTCCTCGCCAACCCCGTGATCGAGGACTGGGTCGTGAGGCGGGTCGAGGCATGAGGGTCGGGGTCATCACGTTCCCCGGCACGCTGGACGACGTCGACGCGGAGCGCGCGGTCCGGTACGCGGGCGGGGAGGCGGTCAAGCTCTGGCACGCCGACCACGACCTGAAGGACGTCGACGCGGTCATCGTGCCCGGTGGGTTCTCCTACGGCGACTACCTGCGCTGCGGCGCGATCGCCCGGTTCGCCCCGGTCATGCAGGAGGTGGTCGACGCGGCGAAGAAGGGCATGCCGGTCCTCGGCATCTGCAACGGCTTCCAGATCCTCTGCGAGGCCCACCTGCTGCCCGGCGCGCTCATCCGCAACCACAAGCTGCACTTCGTGTGCCGCGACCAGTGGCTGAAGGTGGAGAACAACTCCACCGCCTGGACGAGCCGGTACGACCAGGGCGCGGAGATCCTCGTCCCGCTCAAGTCCGGCGAGGGCGGCTACCAGGCCGACCAGTCCACGTTGGACGAGCTGGAGGGCGAGGGCCGGGTGGTGTTCCGCTACGTCGGCGAGAACCCCAACGGGTCGCGGAACAACATCGCCGGCATCACCAGCGCCAACGGCCGCGTCGTCGGCCTGATGCCGCACCCCGAGCACGCGATCGACGCGCTCACCGGGCCGACCGACGACGGTCTCGGCATGTTCCTGTCCCTGGTCGACTCGGTGGTGGGTGCCTGATGACCGTCGACACCGTCAAGAACGCGGAGAGCACGCCGGACCAGGAGCAGCCCTACAAGGAGCTGGGCCTGAAGGACGACGAGTACGCCCGCATCAAGGACATCCTGGGCCGCCGCCCCACGGACGCCGAGCTGGCCATGTACTCGGTGATGTGGAGCGAGCACTGCTCCTACAAGTCGTCCAAGGTGCACCTGAAGTACTTCTCCGAGACGACCACCGACGAGATGCGCGAGAAGATGCTCGCGGGCATCGGCGAGAACGCGGGCGTGGTCGACATCGGCGACGGCTGGGCCATCACGTTCAAGGCCGAGAGCCACAACCACCCGTCCTACGTCGAGCCGTACCAGGGCGCGGCGACGGGCGTGGGCGGCATCGTGCGCGACATCCTGGCCATGGGCGCGCGCCCGCTGGCCGTGATGGACCCGCTGCGGTTCGGCCCGGCCGACGCGCCGGACACCCGCCGGGTGCTGCCGGGCATCGTCGCCGGCGTCGGCGGCTACGGCAACTGCCTCGGCCTGCCCAACATCGGCGGCGAGGTCGTGTTCGACGCGACCTACGCGGGCAACCCGCTGGTCAACGCCCTGTGCGTGGGTGCGATGCGGGTCGAGGACCTGCACCTCGCGCACGCCTCGGGCACGGGCAACAAGGTCATCCTGTTCGGCGCCCGCACGGGCCTGGACGGCATCGGCGGCGTGTCGGTGCTGGCGAGCGAGACGTTCGACGACACGGCGGGCAAGCGCAAGAAGCTGCCCAGCGTGCAGGTCGGCGACCCGTTCACCGAGAAGGTGCTGATCGAGTGCTGCCTGGAGCTGTTCGCCGAGCGCATCGTGGTCGGCATCCAGGACCTGGGCGGCGCGGGCCTGGCGTGCGCGACGTCGGAGCTGGCCAGCGCCGGTGACGGCGGCATGCACGTCTACCTGGACCGGGTGCCGCTGCGCGCGTCGGGCATGACGCCGGCGGAGATCCTGTCCAGCGAGTCGCAGGAGCGCATGTGCGCGGTCGTGCGGCCCGAGGACCTGGACGCGTTCATGGCGGTCTGCGCGAAGTGGGACGTCATCGCGACCGAGATCGGCGAGGTCACCGAGGGCGACCGGCTCGTCATCACGTGGCACGACGAGGTCGTGCTGGACGTGCCGCCGCGCACGGTGGCGCACGAGGGCCCGGTGTACGACCGGCCGATCGAGCGCCCGGCCGACCAGGACGCGGTGCAGGCCGACACGCCGGACCGGCTGGCCCGTCCCGCGAAGGACGAGCTGCTCGGCCTGGTCAAGACGATGGCCGCGTCGCCGAACCTGGCGTCGAAGCGGTGGGTGACCCAGCAGTACGACCGGTACGTGCGCGGCGGCACGGTGCTCGCGCAGCCCGCCGACTCGGGCATGATCCGCATCGACGAGTCGACCCACCGGGGCGTGGCGCTGTCCACGGACTGCAACGGCCGCTACGCCAAGCTGGACCCGTACGCGGGCGCGCAGCTCGCGCTGGCCGAGGCCTACCGGAACGTGGCCACGACGGGTGCGACGCCGGTCGCGGTCACCAACTGCCTGAACTTCGGCTCGCCGGAGGACCCGGCGGTGATGTGGCAGTTCGAGCAGGCCGTGAAGGGCCTCGCGGACGGCTGCGCCGAGCTGGGCATCCCGGTGACCGGCGGCAACGTCAGCTTCTACAACCAGACCGGTTCGACGGCGATCCTGCCGACGCCGGTGGTGGGCGTGCTGGGCGTGATCGACGACGTCCGCCGCCGCATCCCGACCGGGATCGGCGCGGAGGCCGGCGAGACGCTGCTGCTGCTCGGCGAGACGCGCGAGGAGTTCGGCGGCTCGGAGTGGGCGCACGTCGTGCACGGGCACCTGGGCGGCCTGCCGCCGAAGGTGGACCTGGCCCGGGAGAAGCTGCTCGGCGAGGTGCTGGTGGCGGGTTCGCGCGACGGCATGCTGTCCGCCGCGCACGACCTGTCCGACGGCGGCCTGGCGCAGGCGCTGGTCGAGACGTGCCTGATCGGTGAGGTGGGCGCGCGGGTGTTCCTCGAGGGCGACCTGTTCACCGAGCTGTTCAGCGAGTCGGCGGCCCGCGTGCTGGTGGCCGTGCCGCGCACGGAGGAGCTGCGGTTCACCGACATGTGCACCGCGCGCGGCCTGCCGTGGCGCAAGGTCGGCGTGGTGGACCCGGAGTCCGACGCGCTGGAGATCCAGGAGCTGGGCTCGCTGCCGCTGGCCGAGCTGCGCGAAGCCTGGGAGGGCACCCTCCCGGCGCTGTTCGACTAGTACGACGGGGAAGTCGGCCGATCGCACTGCGCGACCGGCCGACTTCCTCTTTTCGCGGCTCTGCGTGAGCACAGGCCGCAATCCGGTCACGATCCGTGAACCGTTCCGCCATCCGGTTGCCCAGTTCGAGGCAGACGGTGAAAGTCGATCGCGTCATCATCACGGACAGCTACCGTGACATCCGGCTGTCCGACGCGACCGCAGCGGAGGACCACATGATCGACGACGCGCCCGACCTCCCCGATCCCGAACCGGAGGAGGCCGAGGGTCCTGCCGCGCCGAAGAGGCGATTATTCGGCTTGAGCTACCACTGGGTGGGCGCGATCGCCGCCATCGTCACCGCGGTGGCCACGCTGGTCAGCGTGCTCCCCGCGGTCCTGCCCACGCGGGCGGCGACGGACGAGGCCGGGCGGACGGTGACGCAGACCGTCGCGAGGACCGTGACCGAGACCGACACGGTGCAGGCCACTCCCGGCGCGCCCGCCGACGTCACGACGTCCGGTGCGCCGTCCGCGACCGGCGGCCCGACCACGTCGGCCAACGCCCCGGCGACGACACCGCGCCCGCCGGGCGGCACCCCGGTCACGACGAACACCGCCGTCCCCCGGGCGGAGACGCCTGCGCGCCAAGGCGACCACGCCGTGCGCTTCCAAGGTGAGCTGGCGTTCGGCGACTTCGACCTCGACTACCAGCAGCCGCGCAACCTGCCGGAGCACAACGTCTACCGGATCCAGGAGTCGCGCCTCTACGCCGACGACCCGATCCTGCTGGTGGAGTGGCCGTCCGACTCGATCCCCGGCTACGCGGACTGCGCCGCGAAGGTTTCGGCGGACGGCAAGAGCGACGCGACCGGGCTCGTCGCGCACAGCGAGGTCTGCGGTCGGACGCCGGATGGCCGCGTGTTCCGGATCGAGGTGCTGGACGTCTCGCTCAACGTGATCCGGGCCCAGGTCACCGTCTGGGAGCTGTGACCGGGGGTCGGCCGGGGCGTTGAGGGCCCCGGCCGACCCGCCGACGTCAGCCGTTGGCCAGTGCCTGGAGCCGGTCGTAGGCGCCGTTGAACTGGTTCTGGTCGATCGGCGAGGACGAGTACTGCCAGAACGTGTAGATCGACCACGCGTACGGCAGGGTGCCGACGGTGGACGAGTAGCGGGCGACCCAGAGCGGGTTGGTGGAGCTGAAGTCGCCGCTCACGCACTGGCTCCACCAGCTGGTGGAGGTGTAGATGACCGGCCAGCGGCCGGTGCGGGCGTGGTAGCGGTCGCTGAACGACAGGATCCACGACGTCATGCTCGCCTTGGACAGCCCGTAGCAGGTCGAGCCGTACGGGTTGTACTCCATGTCCAGCGCGCCGGGCAGGGTCTTGCCGTCACCCGACCACCCGCCGCCGTTGTTGACGAAGTAGTCGGCCTGGGTGGAGCCGGCGGACCGGTCCGGCAGCGCGAAGTGGTACGCGCCGCGGATCATGCCGATGTTGTAGGACCCGTTGTACTGCTGGGCGAAGTACGGGTTGCGGTAGGTGGTGCTCTCGGTGGCCTTCACGTAGGCGAACCGCTTGCCCTGGCCCCACCAGTAGTTCCAGTCGACGTTGCCCTGGTGCCCGCTGACGTCGATGCCGTACACGACGGCTTGGGCGCTCGGGTCGGTCGGGAGGAGGACGCGCTGGTCGCCTCTGCCTTCGTGCTTGGCGATCTGCGAGCCCATGGCGTGGTCGTCGACGACGGGTGCGGCCTGCGCGGTGCCGGCTAAGCCGAGCACCGCCAGTCCGATGCTGGTCAGGAGGGCGGTGGCGGAACGTGCGAGGTTGTTCATCAGGGACTCCTTGAGCCAGTGCAGGGAGTTGACTCGTTGGGCAGTGTGCGGCACGCCTAACCAATTCACCAGTGTTCGTGTTAATTAGTCACGAAGACGGAGCAACGCGGCTACCCGAGGGCCACCCTGAGCAACTGCTCTTCGTTGCCGTTGAAGAGGTTCTGGTCGCCGGGGAACAGCCCCGCCGCCCGCCACTGCCAGATCGTCTCGTAGTCCCACCCGTGCGGCAGGGGCCCGAGCACGTCGGCGTAGTGCGCCACCCACAGCGGGCTCGTCCCGCCGAACCGGTCCGCCTCGCCGACGCACCGGTTCCACCAGCTCGTGGACGTGTAGACGGTCGGGTGCCTGCCGGTCCGCTCCAACAGCCGGTCGCTGAACGACCGGACCCACGCGCCCATCGCGGCCTGGTCCAGGCCGTAGCACGTCTCGCCGTACGGGTTGTACTCCAGGTCGACCGCGCCCGGCAGCGTCTTGCCGTCCGGCGACCAGCCGCCGCCGTTCGAGGCGAAGAAGTCGGCCTGCGTCGCGCCGTCGGACCGGTCCGGCAGCGCGAAGTGGTACGCGCCGCGGATCATGCCGACGTCGTAGGACCCGGTGTACTGCCGGGCGAAGTCCGGGTTGCGGTACCCGGTGCCCTCGGTCGCCTTGACGTAGGCGAACCGCGCGCCGTCCGCCCACGCCTTCGCCCAGTCGACGTCACCCTGATGGCTGCTGACGTCCATGCCGGGCACGCTGCCCTCGAACCGCGGCCGGGACCGCGCGGTGCGGTCCCGGCCCTCGTGCACGGCGATCTGCGAGCCCGCGAAGTGGTCCGCGGAACCCTCGGGCAGCGCTTCGGCGACGGGTCCCGGGACGATCGCGAGCGTGATCGTGAGGACACCCAGTCGGGTCATCACAGCGCGCAGCCGGGTGTGAGTCGCCATCGACGCCCCCATTCGGTCGGCAGTGCTGGTACGTCCGGCCTAGATCGTCAGGCCGGACGTCCGCCGCCGCATCCGCAGGGCGTCACCCGTCCAGGCGCTTCAGCTCCTCGTCGGTCAGCCGCAGGTGCACCGCGTCGGCCGAGTCGGCGATGCTGGCCGGCCGCGACGAGCCCGGGATCGGCACCACCTGCGGCGCCTTGGCGAGCATCCACGCCAGGCACACCTGCTGCGGGCTCGCCCCGTGCTCCCGGCCCACCTCGGCGAACGCGGCGAACCGCTCACCGAGCTGCCCGGCCGCGCTCATGCCGCCCAACGGGCTCCACGGCAGGAACGCGATGTCCAGCTCGGCGCACAGCTCCAGCTCCGGCTCGCTGGAGCGGAACGCGGGCGAGAACTGGTTCTGCACGCTCGCCAGCCGGCCGCCGAGGACCTCGTTCGCCTCGCGGATCTGCGCGGGGTCGAAGTTCGACACGCCCGCGAGCTTGATCTTGCCCGCGTCGAGCAGCTCGGCCAGCGCGCCGACGGACTCGGCGGTCGGCACCTTCGGGTCGGGCCGGTGGAACTGGTAGAGGTCGATCGCGTCCACGCCGAGCCGGCGCAACGACGCCTCGCAGGCGGACTTCAGGTACTCCGGCCGCCCGTCGACGTCCCAGCCGCCGCCGGGCGTGCGGGTGTGGCCGCCCTTGGTGGCGACCATGACGCCGTCGACGCCCTTCAGCGCCTCGGCGATCAGCTCCTCGTTGTGCCCGAAGTCGCTGTCGTCGGCCGAGTAGGCGTCCGCCGTGTCGATCAGCGTCACGCCCTTGTCCAGGGCGGCGCGGATCGTCTCGATCGACCGGGCCCGGTCGGGGCGGCCTTCGAGCGACATCGGCATCGCGCCCAGGCCGATGGCGCTGACCTCGACTCCTCCGATTCGGCGAGTCAGCATGGGTGACGATCCCTTCCGTCCGTCGTACTTGTGCGTCCCCAGCTTGGGCGGTAAGCATTAAGCTGTCCAACAGAAGAAGCTGATGCCATTCAGCAGTACGGGTGATGAATCATGGAACTCCGGCAGCTCGAGTACTTCGTGGCCGTGGCCGAGGAGTGCCACTTCACCCGCGCGGCGCGGCGCATGCACGTCGCCCAATCGGGTCTTTCCGCGTCGATCCGGGCGCTGGAGGTCGAGCTGGGCGCGCCGCTGTTCGTGCGCAGCACCCGCCAGGTCGAGCTGACCCAGGCGGGCCGCGCGCTGCTGGTCGAGGCGCGGCGCGTGCTGGGCACGATCGACGCGGCGCGGGACGCGGTGGCGGCCGTCCAGGGGCTGCTGCGCGGCACGCTGGCCGTCGGCAGCATCCAGTGCCTGCACGCCGTCCACCTGCCGGCCGTGCTGGCCCGGTTCCACGAGCTGCACCCCGGCGTGGAGCTGCGGCTGCGCCAGGCGGGCTCGGGCGAGCTGGTCGACCTGGTCCGCGCCGGCAGGCTCGACCTCGCGTTCGTCACGTCCGGTCGCGCGGCCGACGACCTGAGGACGTCCACGCTGTCCACCGAGCCGCTGGTGCTGGCGTGCGCGCCGGAGCTGCCGTTCGCCGAACGCGAGTCGGTGCGGCTCGCCGAGCTCTCCGGTCAGCCGTTCGTGGACTTCAACCCCGACTGGGGGACGCGCGACGACGTGGACCGCGCGCTGGCCACCGCCGGCGTGGACCGGAGGGTCGCGGTCGAGGTCAACGACGTGCACTCGCTGCTGGACTTCGTCGGCTTCGGGCTCGGCGTGGCGCTGGTGCCGGCGTCGTTCGCGGCCAAGCAGACCCGGGCGCGGTTCGTGGAACTGGTCGACGCACCGACCGCCGAGACCGCCGTCGTGACCACGCCGACGGTGAGCGCCGCCGCGTCAGTCCTGCTGGACATGGTCCTGGAGGCCGGCCGGGGACTGCCCGTCGCCGGTTAGCCGCCAGCCGGCCGGGTCGGTGCGCAGTGCGGTGCCCGCCAGCACCTCCAGCTCGCCGACCTGCTCCGCCGGCGGCTGGGGCGCGACGTGCAGGAACGTGCCGACCCTCGCCCCGGTGACGTTGAGCTCGCCCTTGAACGTGGCGTCCTGGAGCGAGAGGCCGCCGTCGAACTTCCCGTCCCGGAAGTTCGCCCGGCCGTGGAAGGTGGCGCCGGAGAACAGCGCGGGCTTGCCGAGCTCGACCCCGGCGAACTGCGTGATCCCGTAGAAGTCCGCCCGCCGCGCGACGAGCCGGCCGAAGCGGCGGCCCTCCAGCCGGAAGTGCACGAGCCTCGCCCCGGTCAGGTCGAGCTGGTACGGCGTCGGGTCCGGGTCGCTCCCCCACGGCAGCATGTCGGTGATGAGCCGTTGCGCGGTCATCCGGACGGTCATCTCCTGGTCCTGCTCGGCCTCGACCTCGCGGTCCGTGCCGAAGAACGCCTGTTCCGGGTCCTCGGGCTTCACGCCGAGGGCCACGTGCGCGAACGGCCGGCGCAGGTAGGCGCACAGCACGCTCAGCACGGTCTGCTTGTACCGGGGCGTGGTGTGGGCCAGGCCCGCGAGCACGTGCATCGCGCCCACCCGGACCTGGTCGGCCTCGTGGCCCAGCAGCTCCACCGCGCGCGCGAACCGCTCGTCGGCGACCTTCTCGCTCTCCAGCTCGTGCCGCGCCTCCTCGGTGCGCCGCCGCCGGTCGTTGAGCCACAGCGCGTACAGCGCCACGATCGCGCCGCCTGCCAGCCCACCGGTCTTGACCGCCTCCGCCTTCGGCTGCTTCGGGTCGACCAGCAGCAGCACGGCGGCCGTCACGACCGTCACGACGACGGCGGCCAGCACGCTCGCCACCAGCAACCCGCGTCCGCGCACGTCAGCTCCTGACCAGTCCGAGGCCGCTGTCCTCGCGGCGCTCCACCACCCAGCCGTCGGGCAGGGCGTTCTCGTGCTCCGGCGAGACGTACATGGCGTGCGTGCGCGCCACCGTGGGCTTGCCCAGCGCCAGGTTCAGGCCGCCGGTGAACCTCGTGTCGGTGAAGTCGATCGGCTGGGCGAACTCGCAGCCCTCGAAGCTCACCCGGCCGGTGAACGACGCGCCGGCGAACTTGTTCGGGCCGAGGAACCTCGTGGCGCCGAAGTCGACCGCGTCAGCGCAGGTGAACCGGCTGAACCACGCCTTGCCGTGGAAGACCGAGTCGTGCAGGTACAGCCGCCCGTCGGCGGTGGCGTCGGTGAACCACGCGCCACCGCGCACGACCGCGTGGTGGAAGGCGTTCGACTCCCGCAGGTGCGCCGCCCGCAGCACCAGGTCGCCGACCTGGCGCTGCGCCAGGTCGAAGTACTCCAGGTAGGCCCTGGTCAGGTCCAGGTTGTAGATCGGCGCGCCCGCGACGTCGGCCCGCGGCAGGAGGTCGGCGATCAGCCGCTGCGCGGTGAGCCGGACCTCCAGCTCGTCCCGGCGCCCTGGCTCGTCCCGGGCTTCCGGCCCGCTCTCGAACGGTCGCCGCAGGTACGCGCACAGCACGTCGAGCACGGTCTGGGTGTACTCGGCGCGGGACCGCGCCAGCCCGGCCAGGGCGTGCATCGCGCCCACCCGCACCTGCTCCGCGTCGTGACCGAGCAGTTCCACCGATCGGGCGAACCGCTCGTCGGCGACCCGCGACCGATCGTGTTCGGCCCGCGCGTCCTCGAGCTGCTGCCTGGCGGCTTCGATCCGCTGCCGGTCCTCGTCCGTGCGACGCCGCCGGTCGTTGAGCCACAGCGCGTACAGGGCCACCAGCGCGCCGCCCGCCAGGCCGCCGGTCTTGATCGCCTCGTTCTTCGGCGCGCCGGGGTCCACCACGAACAACCAGCCCGTGACCAGCAGGAACGCCCCGATGGACCCGGTCAGCGTCGGGACCAGCAGGCTGCGCCCGCGCCGGTGCTGCACGGCCAGCAGCACGACCGCCGCCACCGTGACGACCACGCCCGCGATCCACAGGTACCCCACAAGGCCGTCATTCTTCCCGGTGATCAGGTCGGGAGTGGGCGATTGGCGAACTCGGTGCGATCCGACGGTGTGCTAACTCACCGGATTGGCCCATGATGTGGGTGTCACCACAACGGTGGGAACACGAGCACGTTCAGAGGAGAGACCCCGGGTGGACAGCGTGGAGCGGCCGAACTGGGCGCCGGGCGACATCGACCTGGCCCGCCCGAGCATCGCGCGGGTCTACGACTACTGGCTCGGCGGAGCGCACAACTTCGCCGTCGACCGGGCCGTCGCCGACAAGGTCCTGGCCGACGTGCCGGTGATCAAGAGCATCGTGCTCAACCACCGGGCGTTCCTGCGGCGCGCCGTGCGGTTCATGCTGTCGCAGGGCATCCGGCAGTTCCTCGACCTGGGCTCCGGCATCCCCACGGTCGGCAACGTGCACGAGATCGCGCAGGCCACCGACCCGTCCGCCCGCGTCGTGTACGTCGACGTGGACGCCGTCGCGGTCGCGCACAGCCGGGCCATCCTCACCGGCAACGAGCTGGTCAACGTGCTGCAGACCGACGTGCGCGACGCCAAGCAGGTGCTGTCCGCGCCGGAGGTGCAGGGGCTGCTGGACTTCGACGAGCCGATCGGCGTGCTGATGATCGCGCTGCTGCACTTCGTGCCGGACGCCGAGGACCCGCGCGGGATCGTGGGCGACTACCGCGACGCCCTGCCGGACGGCAGCCACCTGGCGATCTCGCACGCCGGGTTCGAGGAGGGCGAGTGGGACCCGGCCTGGGACGACGCCAGGAGCACCTACAACCGCGGTGTCAGCGAGATGTGCTTCCGACCGAAACGCGAGGTGGAGGCCATGTTCGACGGGTTCGAGCTGGTCGAGCCGGGCGTGGCGCGACTGCCGCTGTGGCGGCCCGAGTCGCCCGACGACGTCGACGAGGGCGCGGCGCACTTCATCAGCTTCGGCGGCGTCGGGCGGAAGGCCTGATGAACGGCCACGACGCGGGCCGTGATGTCGACCGCGCGCCGCGACCGGCCGTATCCTCTGGGTTGTGGCGGTAGGCCGGCGGACATGACGGAACAGGTTGACCATCGGGTGGCAGCACCGGGCCGATCGAACCTCGACCCCGCCGTACTGGCCGGGGCGGAGTCCTTCGCCCGGACCTGGGCCACCGCCGTCATCGGCAGCAGCTACGTGCCCATGACGCGGGCCGAGGTCGCCGAGCACCTCCAGGCGCTGACCGAGGTGCTGGTGCACGCCCTGCACGCCAGCCCGTTCCGCACCGCGCCCGGCTACGAGATCGGCGCCCGGCTGGTCGAGGCGCACTTCACCGGCACCGACACGCTCGGCCGCACCGTGCAGCTGCTCGGCGACGACCTGCTGGGCGAGCTGGGCATCCAGCCCGACGAGCTGATGCGGTCGCGGCTGGCCGCGTTGCAGGGCGCGCTGGCCGCCGGGTACGCCCGCGCGCTGCGCGAGCGCACGCTGGCCGAGCAGGAGGCGATCCGCGCGGCCGTGCTGGACGCGCGTGACCAGGCCGAAGCCGCGTTGCGCGCGTCCGAGGCGCGGTTCCGGGCGATGTTCACCGAGGCCGCGATCGGCATCGGCATCGCCGACATCGAGGGCCGGATCCTGGACGTCAACCAGGCGTTGCAGGACATGCTGGGGTTCAGCGTCGAGGAGATGCGGCAGTACAACATCCGCGACCTGATGCACCCCGAGGACGGCGGCAGCGTCTGGCGGCTGTACGACCAGCTCACCGCGGGCGAGTGCGACCACTACCGGGCGGAGAAGCGGTTCCGCCGGGCCGACGGCGAGCAGGTGTGGACGCACCTGACGCTGTCGCTGGTGCGCGACGACCACGGCGACCCGCAGTACCAGGTGGCGATGATCGAGGACGTCACCGACCGCCACCTGCTGCAGAACCGGCTGCGCTACCAGGCGCTGCACGACCCGCTGACCGGCCTGCCCAACCGCGCGCTGTTCCTGGAACGCCTCGGCCGGGTGTTCAACAACAGGGCACGCCACCGCGCCGGCCTGTGCTACCTGGACCTGGACGGGTTCAAGGTGATCAACGACAGCCTCGGCCACGACATCGGCGACCAGCTCCTGGTCGAGGTCGGGCGGCGGCTGGACCACTCGGTGTCCGGCGAGGGCAAGCTCGTCGCCCGGATGGGTGGCGACGAGTTCGTCATCCTGGTGGAGGGCTCGCAGGACACCCAGGACATCGTCGACGTGGCCGACCGGGTGCTGCGCGAGCTGGAGTCGCCGATCCGGATCGGCGGGCACGAGCTGACCGTGTCGGCGTCGATCGGCATCGTGGAGCGCGCGCTGTCCGGCACCACGGCGGCCGACCTGATGCGGGACGCGGACATCACGCTGTACTGGGCGAAGGCCGACGGCAAGTCGCGCTGGGCGCTGTACAACCCGGAGCGCAACGCCAAGGAGGTCGCCCGGTTCACCCTGTCGGCGACGATGCCGGCGGCGTTGGAGCGCGACGAGTTCTACGTGGACTACCAGCCGCTGGTGCGGCTCGAGGACAGCACCGTGGTCGGCGTGGAGGCGCTGGTGCGCTGGCAGCACCCGGAGTTCGGGCGGCTGGCGCCGGACCGGTTCATCGAGCTGGCCGAGGAGACCGGGCTGATCGTCCCGCTGGGCCGGTGGGTGCTGCGGCGGGCGTGCGAGCAGGCTCGGCGGTGGCTGGAGGAGTTCGGCGACAACGCGCCGTTCGTGTCGGTGAACCTGGCGGTGCGGCAGTCTCGCGACCCGGAGCTGGTGCGTGACGTGAAGCGGATCCTGGACGAGTGCGCGCTGCCGCCGCACCACCTGCAGCTGGAGCTGACCGAGAGCGCGATCATGGGCACCGCCGACGAGCCGCTGGAGGCGCTGCGGGCGCTGTCGGAGATGGGCGTGCGGATCGCGATCGACGACTTCGGCACCGGTTACTCGAACCTGGCCTACCTCAAGCACCTGCCGGTGCACGAGCTGAAGATCGCGGGCTCGTTCATGGAGGGCCTGCGGGCGGCGGACGAGGAGGACGCGGTGGACGTCCAGATCGTCTCGACGCTCGTGCAGCTGGCCCACGCGTTGCAGCTCGGCGTCACCGCGGAGGGCGTCGAGACGCCCTCCCAGGCCAAGCGCCTGCACCGCATCGGCTGCGACACGGGGCAGGGCTGGTTCTTCGCCAAGCCGATGAAGCCCGAGGAGATCGACGACCTGCTGCGCCGTTAAGCCAGGTCGACGACCACCTTCACGTCGTCGGGCCGCTTCTCCAGCGCGTCGGTGAAGCGGTCGAGGGTGACGCGGCGGGTGATCAGGCCGTTCAGCCACGGCCGGCTGGCCTCGGACAGGGCCTCGGCGGCGGCCAGGTAGTCCGGCAGGCCCGCGTTGACCGTGCCCACGACCGCCTTGTTGCCCAGCACCATGCCGTCGAACACGCCCGGGTCCAGCGGCACGGGGGCGTGGTCGCCGGTGAGGCCCGCCAGCACGGTGACCGACGCGCGGCGGGCGCACTCCCAGATCAGGGGCGCGGCGCCGGTGCACTCGATCGCCACGTCGACCTCGGCGGTGACCTTGGCCAGGTCCGGGTAGTAGGTCGCGCCCAGCGCGGTGACCAGGTCCGGCTTGCGGCCGTCGGTGACGCGGTCCACCACGTGCACGTCCAGGCCGCGCTGCACGCCCAGCAGCGCGGCCAGCAGGCCGATCGGCCCGGCGCCCGTGACCAGCGCCGACCGGACCGGCAGGTGCGAGCGCGCGGCCACCGCCTCCGCCTGCGCCCACGCCTTGGCCACCACCGACGCGGGCTCGGTGAGCACGCCCGCGTCACCCAGCGTGGGGTCCAGCTTCACCGCGAACTTCGGCGGCACGGTCCACCGCTGCATCCCGTACCCGTCGAGCTCCTTGATGCCGCGCTCGGTGTACTTGCCGTTGCGGCAGAAGTCCCACGCGTCCACCGCGCACGCCGGGCACGGCTCCGGGTCGGGGCGGCGCACCACGCCGGCGATCAGGTCGCCCTCGTAGAACCCGCAGTCCTCCGGCGCGGACAGCACCCGGCCCAGCGACTCGTGGAACGGCACGATGCGGTCCCGCCCCGGCGGCAACCACCCGAAACCGTCCCGGATGATCTCCACGTCGGTGCCGCACAGGCCCGCCAGCAGGCCCTCGACCATCAGCTCGCCCTCGACCGGCACGACCTCGCGGTCCACCACCCGGGACGCCGAGGGCTCGCCGGGCACGACCTCCGCCGCCCTCACGCCGCACCGCCGCGGTGGCGCTCGTCGCGGGTGTGGCCGCCGAACAGCACCGCGGCGCTGTTCACCAGCGCCAGGTGGCTGAACGCCTGCGGGAAGTTGCCGAGCATCCGCCCGGTCCCCGCGTCGTACTCCTCGGCCAACAGCCCCACGTCGTTGCACAGGTCAACGAGCCGGTCGTACATCGACACCGCCTCCTCGCGCCGCCCGGCCAACGCCAGCGCGTCGACGTACCAGAACGAGCACGCCAGGAAGCTTCCCTCGACACCGGCCAATCCGTCCACTTCGGACTCGCCGTGCGAGGTCTCGTACCGGTCCACGAGGTCGCCGCGCTTGAGCACCCGATCGATCGCGTCCAGCGTCCCGACCACGCGGGGGTCGTCGCCGGGCAGGAACCCGACCGCCGGGATCAGCAGCGTGGCCGCGTCCAGCTCGGTCCCGCCGTAGTACTGGGTGAACGCGCCCAGCGACGCGTTCCAGCCCTTCGCCAGCACCTCGGCGTGCACGGCCTCGCGCAGCTCCCGCCACCGCTCCACCGGTCCGGGCAGGCCGAACTCCTCCACCGCCCGCACCGCCCGGTCGAACGCCACCCACAGCATCACCCGCGAGTGGGTGAAGTGCCGGTCCGGGCCGCGCACCTCCCACAGCCCCTTGTCCGGCCGCTCCCACACCTTCTCCAGGTGCCGCATCATGCCGCGCTGCATGGCCCACGAGTCCGGCGTCTCGCCCAGGCCCCGCTCCCGGGCCAGGTGCAACGCGTCCATCACCTCGCCGTAGACGTCGAGCTGCAACTGCCGGTAGGCCGCGTTCCCGACCCGCACCGGCCGCGCGCCCCGGTACCCGGGCAGCCAGTCGACCTCCCACTCCACCAGGTGCCGCTCGCCGCCGAGGCCGTACATGATCTGCAGGTCGGCCGGGTCGCCCGCGACCGCGCGCAGCAGCCACTTCCGCCACGCCGCCGCCTCGCCCGTGCAGCCGAAGTTGTCCAGCGCCAGCAACGTGAACGTGGCGTCGCGCAGCCAGCAGTACCGGTAGTCCCAGTTGCGCTCGCCGCCGAACGTCTCCGGCAGCGACGTGGTCGGCGCGGCCACGATCCCGCCGGTCGGCGCGTACGACAGGCCCTTCAGCGTGATCAACGACCGGCGCACGGCCTCCGCGTGCGGCCCGTCGTAGTCGATCCTGGACGACCAGGCCAGCCAGAACGCCTCGGCCCGCGCCACCTCCCCGAGCGCGTCCACCGGGGCGGGCGGCTCGTCGGGCGAGTAGGCGAACTCCATCACCCACGACAGCCGCTCGCCCGCCGAGACGGTGAACTCCGCTTCGTGCGCGCGCTTGCCGTGCACCCGGTACGGCAGCCGGTCGCCGTAGAGCGCGACGGCGGACGGCCCGGCGAGCGCCACGATGCACTCCTGCCCGTCCCGCTCGCCGCGCCGCACCCACGGCACCGAGTCGGCGTAGGCGAACCGCAGCACCCACCGCAACGACATCTCGACCTGCCCGGACACGCCCTCCAGCACCCGCACGACCCGCGTGTCGGCGTCCCAGTCGTCCTGCTCGGGCGGCATGGTGTCGATCAGCCGCACCACGCCGTCCACGGTCTCGAACTCGGTCTCCAGCACCAGGCTGCCGTCCCGGTACGACCGCCGCACCGCCACCGCCTCGGCGACCGGCGCGATCCGCCAGTGCCCGTCGTCCTCGGTGCCCAGCAGCCGGGAGAAGCACGACGGCGAGTCGAACCGCGGCATGCACAGCCAGTCGATCGACCCGTCCCGTCCCACCAGGGCCGCCGTCCTGAGGTCGGACAGCAGCGCGTAGTCCTCGATCCGTCCAGGTCCCGTGTCTCCCACACCGCCGACCCTACGTACCCGCGTTTGACCACGCGCGCCGTTGCGCACCCAAAAGGACATGACCTCCTTAGTCGCGGTGCTGCTGGCGAGCGCGTTGACCGTCCCCGGTCCTCCGGCCACCTACGCCCCGGCCGACAAGCAGGGGTTCGGCACGGCCCGCCAGGCGACGAGCCCGGTCTGGTTCACCCTCGGCCGCACCGGTCCCACCGAGGTCTTCTACCCCGACCTGAGCACGCCGGCGACCCGTGACCTGCGGCTGGTGGTCGACGGCCGCACGGTCGAGGGTCGCACCGAGCCCGTCGGCAGGCTGCGCTACCGGCAGGTGTTCCGGGGCGACGGCTGGCAGGCCGACGTCACCTACACCACCGACCCGTCCCGGCCGACCTTCCTGGCCGACGTGCGGCTGCGCGCCGAACGGCCGGTCGAGGTGCAGGTCGTCTTCGACCCGAACCTGTCCCGCGACGGGGACGACGACACCGCCGTGGAGCACCCCGAGGCGCTGCTGGCGCAGGACGCGAGGTCCGCGAGCGCGCTGGTCGCCGACGAACCGATCACGGCGCGCAGCTCCACCACCGGCAACGTCGTCCAGACCGGGAAGCTGCACGTGGACGGGGTGCGCGACCGTCAAGCGACCTTGGCGATGGGGTTCGGCGCGCACGTCGAGGAGGCGTTGACCACGGCGAAGAGGTCTCTGGTCGAGGGCTTCCCCCGGCACGCCCGCCGCTACGACCAGGGCTGGGACGACTACCTCAACGGCCTGAAGCGGCCCAAGAGCGCCGACCGCGACCTCTACGACACGTCGATGATGGTGATGGCGGCGACCGAGGACAAGGGGCACCCCGGCGCGTTCATCGCCTCGCCCTCGTTGCCGTGGGCGTTCGGGTTCGACCGGGCGATCGCGCCGGAGTTCGGCTCGTACGCCCTGGTCTGGCCGCGTGACCTGTACCAGGTGGCCACCGCGATGCTCGCGGCCGGCGACCGTGCGGCGGCAGAGCGCGCGCTCGACTTCATGCTCGACGTGCAGCAGCAACCCGACGGGCACCTGCCGCAGAACACCAGGGTGGACGGTGAGCCGTACTGGACGAACATCCAGCAGGACGAGCAGGCCGCGCCGATGCTGCTGGCCTGGCTGCTCGGCCGGGTGGACAGGTCCACTGTGGACTCGCTGGTGGCGGCGGCCGAGTTCGTGATCGCCCAGCCGGACGCACCGGCCACGCGACAGGAGCGGTGGGAGAACCAGAGCGGCTACTCGCCGGGCACGATCGCCGCCGAGATCGCGGGCCTGGTGTGCCTGGCCGACCTGCTGCAACGGTCGGGCGACCCGCGGGCGGCGAGGTACCTGGCCGTCGCCGACGACTGGGAGCGCCGGCTGGAGGGCTGGACGGTCACCCGCACCGGGCCGTTCTCGCCCGACCCGTACTACCCGCGGCTCACCAAGGACGGCCGGCCCGACGCGGGCACCACCTACAACCCGGGCGACAACCACCCGACCGACATCGACCAGCGCGCCGCCGTGGACCCGAGCTTCCTCGAGCTCGTGCGGCTGGGCGTGCGCCCCCACGACGACCCCGTCGTGCGCAACACCGTCCGGGTCGTGGACGAGCAGCTGATGGTCGGTCGGTTCTGGCACCGGTACAACGGCGACGGCTACGGCGAGCGCGCCGACGGCGGGCCGTGGAACATCGGCCACGGCCGCACCTACGGCGGGCTGTGGCCGATCTTCGCCGGCGAGCGCGGCGAGTACGAGCTGCTCGCCGGCGACGTCGACGGCGCGCGCCGGCGGCTGGCCGACGTCGCGTCCACCGCGAACGCCGGCCGGATGCTGCCCGAGCAGGTCCGGGACGGCCGCGGCACCACGTCGGCGACCCCGCTGGCCTGGACGCACGCCCAGTACGTGCGGCTGGCGTGGTCGATCGACGCGGGACGGCCGGTGGAGCGGCCCGCGGTGGTGGCGTGCCGCTACGCGGACTGCTGATCACCGTCGCGCCCGTCACGTTGCCCGCAACGCGCCTTGCGGGTGACGCCGATCCGATACGTTGGTCCACATGCGCCGCGTCGTGCCGATCATCGCCGCCCTGGCCCTGCTCGGGGGCTGCTCGCAAGCCACGGACGGGTCCGCGAACCCCGGTGGTTCGACGCCGACGACCACCGAGGTCGAAGGCGGGACGTCGGGCAAGCCGACCTCGGCCTCGAAGACGCCGGCCAAGCGCCCGAAGACGATCAACGTCAAGGACGTGGACCCGTGCGCGCTGCTGACCGACGCGCAGCGCGCCGAGTTCGGCCTGGACCAGCCGCCGCAGCCCAACGACGACACACCCGGCAAGAGGAACTGCACGATCAGCCGCAGCGACCGCAAGCACTTCGTCGGCATCGCCGCCGACACCACCGCCGGCATCGACGACTACGCGAAGTCGGACGGCAAGGTGACGAAGCTGGAGGTCGGCGGCTTCCCGGCGCTGCTGATCGAAGCGGACACCGCCCTCGGCCTCACGTGCTCGATCACGGTGGACGTCTCGGACGGCCAGGCGGTCGACGTGGGCGCGTACAGCCTCGGCGACGTCGACCTCCCCGCCCTCTGCCAGATCGTCCAGCCGGTCGCAGCGGCCGTCGTGACCAACCTGAACAAGTAGAACTACGCCCTTTGCAGTGGGAACCGCTCACCCGCATCACGCATCAGAGCTAAAGTCGTCCCAGACGCACACGCTGGGGTATGTGCAGCACTGAGGAGGGGTGTGCCGTGTTCATCGCGGATGGTGGTGGCGGGGGATCGACGCCGGCGACGCTTCCCGACTACGCCGGAGCGCAGCGGAAGCTGAGCATCGAGCCCTCGGCGATCCCGGACGCGCGCAAGGTGTTCATGGACGCGTTGAACCAGTTGGACGCGAAGCTCCAGGTCGCGATCGCGCAGCTCAAGGCGAAGCCCTGGGCGGGCGACCCGGTGAGCAACGAGACCGCCGACCGGTTCAACCAGGGCACCTTCGAGGCAGGCGACTCGGCCGGCCTGACGGCCCTCAAGGCCTACCGCGACCAGCTCCAGGGCGTGGTCGACCAGCTCGACGCGATCGAGGCCGACTACCGGCGAGTCGAAGGCGACAACACCGCGTCCTGGGGACGCATCAACAACGGCTGACCTGCTGACCTACGCACCCGAGGGGGGCGAGCACGATGGGTGACCACCGCTGGCGCGGGTATGCCCACCCCGATCTCTACCAGATGATCAACGAGGGCCCGGGCGTTGCCGCGTCCCGGCCGCTCGAGGACTCCTGGAAGTCGCTGTCCGAAGCCCTGGGTGAGATCGACACCTCGATCCAGGAAGGCCTGGCCAAGCTGGGCGCGAGCTGGGAGGGCGGCACCGCCGACACCACGACGGCCGCGCTGTCGCCCCTGGCCGCGTGGGCGGCGGACGCCCAGCAGGGTTCGAGCACGATGGAGACCTCCGCGCAGCTGCAGGCGGACTACATCGCGAACGCCCGCAAGGAGATGCCCGAGCCGGTGCCGGTGACCACCGAGGCGCCGTCCCTGGGCGACAAGATCGTCGGCGGGCTGACCGGCCCCGTCGGGATGATGCACGTCATCCAGCAGCAGCAGGACCACGAGCGGCAGGAAGCGGCGCAGGACAACGCCGAGGCCAAGGCCGTCGAGGTGATGAACAACTACCAGTCGAGCAGCGAGTGGAACTCGAGCACGCTCGGCGAGTTCGTGCCGCCGCCGAAGGTCGTGATCGACACCCCGCCGCCGGCGGGCGCGGGCGAGTACAACAACACGAACGCGAACTACAACTCCACCCAGACGTGGACGGCGCCGACCCAGAGCGGCACCACGAACACGTCGTGGGCGCCACCGCCGACCGGCACCCAGGTGTCGCAGCCGGGCCTGCTGCCCGGCACCACCGGTGGCACCACGCACACCTCGTGGGCCCCGCCGCCGACCGGCACCCCGGTGCCGACCCCGCCGCCCCCGTACAACCCCCCGGTGAACACCCCCGTCCGGCCGCCCGTCGTCCCGGTGCCGCCTCCCACGTGGACCCCGCCGAAGCCGCCGACCGGCGGTCAGCAGGTGCCGCCGCGGGTCCCGACCGGTCCCGGCGGTCAGCGCCCCGGCCTGCCGAACGGCCGGATGCCCGGTGTGCCCGGCGGTCCGGGAGCCCACGGCCCCAACGGTCCGCACGGCCCCAACGGCCCGCACGGTCCGAACGGCATGCGCCCCGGTGTGGGCGGCGTGCCCGGCGCGGGGATGCCCGGCGGTAGCGCCACCTCCGGCGTGCCCGGTCGCGGCGGCGTGCCCGGCGCCGGTGGCTTCGGCCCCGGCGCGGGTGGCCCCGGCGGCGCGGGCCGTCCCGGCGCCGGCGGTCAGGGCACGGCCGGCGGAGCGGGTGGCGCGCGCGGCGGCGAGGGCGAGGACGACCTCGAGCACAAGGCAGCCGACTACCTGGTCGAGACGAACGACGTGTTCGGCGACGACCGGCTCGTCGCGCCGCCCGTGATCGGGGAAATGCCGCAGTAGTGATCCTCCGGTGCACGGGCTCGCGTCGACTCGGCGCGGGCCCGTGTCCGGTGTTCAGGGGACGGGGATGTCGGTGACGTATTTCGGGGGGCCCGCGGAGCGGGAGCCGATCGAGCTCTCGGCCGAGGAGTTCGACGTGCTCTGGGAGCGCCTCGACCTCGGCCAGATGCCGTTGGTGATCAAGGTGCCGTCGCCGGGCAAGACCCACGCGGAGCGCGCCGACCTCGAACGGCGCGTCTGGCAGGGCATCGGCGCGCGCGGCCTCGGCGGTCCGACCGGGCTGCACCCCGAGCTGGACTACCTGCTGCGGCTGTTCAACCGGCCCGAGCGCGAGGTCGACGGCCGGGTGTGGATCGGCAAGAGCGTGCGGGTGCTGGCGGTGGCCAACGGCGACGAGGGCGCGGTGGCCACGTTGACCGACAACCGGCTCACGTTCCGGCGCGCGGCGGGCAGCGGCCTGCCCTCGGCGGTGCTGGGCGCGCTGCCCGCGCACCCGGCGGGCACCGGGCACTCCGTCACCATGCCCAGCGCCGACCTGGAGGCCGCGGTGAAGAAGTCCGACGGCTCGCCCAAGAGCCTGGAGGCCTCGCTGCGCGCGCACGGCGTGCGCCAGGAGGACGCCGCCACGCTGGTGAAGATGTTCACCGGGCTCGTGCACACCGGCAACTTCGGCGCGGCGGCGCGCGACAAGTACGGCAAGCGGTGCCGACCGGACCGGGTGGTCGCGTTCTTCGACACCGAGGACGGCCGCTACCTCCAGCAGCGGCGGGCGTCGAACGGGTCGGTGCCGTGGAGCACGTTCAGCCCGACCGACTCGCGCCGGCTCGCGCACCAGGTCGAGGAGCTGCTCACCGAAGCGGTGCGCGCCGCGCGGATCTGACACCGGCACTGCCGTCCTGTGTGGACAGTGGGGGTCCGAGCGACGGGCGATGTGGCGACGGTGGCCGTGACGGCCGGGATAACCTGGGCGGATGCCGTCGAAGCCCGTTGACCCCCACGAGGTGCGCGCCGCGGTCGAGGCCGTGCTGCCCTGGCTCGCCGGTGCCGCGGAGAAGCCGGAACGCCCGGTGCTGGCCGCGGCCGTGCGGCTGAGCCTGCGCACGCTGGAGCAGGTCGCGCCCGGCCGCAGCGTGGAGGTGCGGGTGCCGCCCTTCGCCGCCGTGCAGTGCGTGGCGGGACCCCGGCACACCCGCGGCACGCCGCCGAACGTCATCGAGACCGACCCGCGCACGTGGCTGGAACTGGCCGTGGGCAGGCTGGAGTGGGCGCGGGCGGTGGCGGACGCCAAGGTCACCGCGTCCGGCAGCCGCGCCGATCTCTCGACCCTGCTCCCGGTGCTCCGCTTCTAGCTAAGCTCGACCGCGTGAAGGCGCTCAGGGCGTGTGTCGCCATCCTCGCGGTCGGGACCCTCCTCGTCGGGTGCGGTCGTGACTGGGAGGAAGACGTCAGGTTCAAGGTCACCCGGATCAACCCCGAGCACGAGACCGTCCCGGGGCGGACGGCGCCGCCGTACGTCGTGCTGGCACTCGACCAGGAGGACCCCAAGGGGCTCGTGCCGCTGGACACGGCAGGGGCGCCCATCGACCAGTTCCCGGCCGGGATCAAGGTCGACGACGTGGTGGTCTGCAAGGTCCGCCAGGTCGAGGAGAACAACGCCGACGGCCTCGAACCGGAGACCCGGGTCGGCCCCTGCCGGTCGGCCTAGAACCAGGACCCGACGGTCTTGTCCCAGACCTTGCCGACGCCCTCCACCGCGTCACGGCCGAGTTCGACCACGTCGCCGACACCGCCGACCACCACGTCCACGGCGTCGTTCACGATCTCCTTGCCCGTGTTCAGCAAACCGGTGCCCGCCTCGGACCAGTTGCCGTGCACCGCCTCGCGGCCCGCGTTCCAGAGCCCGGTGCCGGCGTCGACCGCCAGGTCGGCCGCGCCGACGGCCGTGCCGCCGACGAAGTCCACCACCGGTCCCACCCCCGGCAGGTGCGAGCCGGGCAGCGACGGGCCGAGCGGGTTCTCGTCCCAGCCCTGCGAGGTCACCGAGCCGCCGTCGCCGGTCGCGATCCGGGCCAGGTTCTGCACCGACTCCGAGCCCTTGGTGTAGTACTCGGAGTGCGCGCCGAGAAGCGACGTGCCGTCGGTGGTGCCGAAGGTCCGTGCGCCGAACCGGTCGTCGTAGGGGCCGGTCGAGGAGCCGTCCTCGGTGAACCAGCTCGAACTGGTGCCCTGCACGACGGGGTCGTGCTCGGTCGCGCCGACGTACACGTGACCCGGGCCCGCGGAGAGCTGGTCCACGCTGGACGCGCCGACACCGGGCGAGCCGACGAACGCGATGTCGTCCGCCGCCAGGCCGTTCATGCCGGCGTAGCCGACCGTGGTCGAGCCGTAGGAGTGGCCGATCACCGTGACGTGCGGGTCGTGGCCGGCGGCACCGGCGGCGGCGCGGTAGCCGTCGACGTCGGCGACAAGGTTCGCGCCGCCCTCCCGGGCCTGGGCGGGGTTGTCGACCTCGCCGGGCGCCCAGCCGGGCGCGTCGTAGCCGAGCCACTGGATGGTGGCGTTGCCGTTCGGGCCCATCTGCTCGCGGAGGTTCGCGGCCTGGCTGAGGCCGAAGCTGCCCATGTCGGAGCCGGTTCCGGGCACGCAGACCGCGAGGTTGGTCGCGGTGTCCGGGTCGCCGTACGCGACCGCCATGCCGCCGTCGCCGCGCGGGCCGTACGGGTCGTAGGCGAGCAAGCGGACGTCACCCGCCTCCCAGCCCTTCGTGGCGGCGATCTCCTCGGCGTTCCTCAGGCTGTCCGCGGCCTTCTGCGCGTTCTCCGCCTTGGTGGCGGCTTCCTGGCGCTGCTCGTTGAGCGACGCGTACCGCTCGTCGTTCAACAGCTTGGTCATGTCCGCGGAGTTGCTCGGGTCGAGACCCAGCTCCCGCGCCCGCGCGGCCAGCTGCGCGTCGAGCTGGTCGCGCTGCGCGCCGAAGCGCTGGAGGTCGTCCGAGATGCGCATCCGGTTGGCCTGGTCGAGCACGCCGGACGGCAGGCCGCGCAGCTGACCGAGCTCCTGGAACCTGGTGCGCAGCAGCTCGTCCTGCTGCTCCTTGGTCAGCGACTTCCACCAGGCGGCGACCTGCTTGGGGTCGGTGCCAGGCCCCGGCACGGTGGCGGTGGTGCGCATGGCCGTGACGGCGGTGGTCCAGCCCGGGTCCTTGGCCGCCGTCTCCTCGAAGCCGGGGCGGACCTTGGCTAGCGCGTCGGCGTACGAGCGCAGGACGCGCTCGTAGCCGGTCTTGACGTTGTTCAGCTGCTCGTTGACGCGGTTGGCCAGCTCCCGGGTCTGCGCCTCGTCCAGCGCGGGCGAGCGGCCGCGCCAGAAGTCGATCAGCTGGTCGGCGCTGCCGCGCATCTGCGTGTAGGCGCGCGAGGCGGCCTGGACGATGTCCGCGCCGGCGCCCAGCCGCTCACCGGCCACGGTCGCGGACTTCGTGGACAGCTCCGCGCGGGTGCGGAAGCTGCCCGCCGCGTCGCCCTGCCAGGTGGCGGTGGCCGTGCTGCCGCCGGCGGAGACGGACTGGCCCGCGCGCTCGACGGCGCTCATCGCGCCGGTGATGGGGTCGGCGGCGGCCGCGACGCGGCCCGCGTCACCCGTGGCGAGCTGCCCGTACAGGACCTCGGGGTCGGTGAAGCTCACGCCATGCCCCCTTCGATGCCGCGGAACGAGGAGTTCGAGTCGTCGTCCGCGCGCTGGTAGGCGTCGGCGTTCTCGTCGAGGCCGTCACCGGCGTCGCGGTACCAGGCGCTGCCCCGGCGCAGGTCGTCGGACTGCTCGCCGGACCACCGGGCCAGCGCGTCGACGAACTCGGCCGCCGCGGGCACCTGGCCGAGCGCGTCGGCGTCCAGCCTGAGCATGGAGATCATCTCGGCGCCGTCGCCGGTCGCGTCCGCGCCCTCGTGGAACTGCTTGGACGCCTCGCGCAACGTCTCTGGTTGCACCCCGAACACGATTGCCCACCCTTCGTGCCGCTAACCACCGGCAATGCGACGCGCGCCCACCATCTTCGGTTCCCTCGCCCCGGTGGCCAAGGAAGTGCGAAAAGCCGCCCATTGGTGATCACTCGAAGGTGATCTTGCCGGCGTCGAACGCCAGTTCGACCATTGACACATGACACTTTTGCTGCCGACGCCCAGAACCGTGGCCTACGCCGAGTTCCACGAAGTGACGATCCGACTGCGGAACCTGGTGCTGTTCTGGCTGACCCGACCGTCCTCCGGCCCGCGCCACCGGCTGCGCACGGCCCGGCAAATCCGCTGGCAGCGGTGGAAGTCGGCGCTGGCCCGCCGACTGGACCCCGGCCTGACCACCCTGCCCCTGCCGCCACCGCGCCCGGCCGTGCGCCCGCACGGCCAGTCGTCGCGCGTCCCGGGGTCGAGCGCACAGCACCCGCCACCACGAACGGCCCAATCCCCAGCCTCCGCCGCGCCGGACGACGACCAGTGGGCCGACCGGCGGGCACCGGCGGTCGCGTACGCGTTGCCGAACACCGCGCCCACGTCCGTGCCGGATTCCGCGCTGCGCGTCGTGCCGCTCGAGACGCCGAGGCTGGTGTCGCTCCGGAGGTCGCTCCAAGTGGCGAGGGCGGCGTCGCGCGCCGCGTCGGCGGAGCCGGTCACGCGCCCCCTGACGTGGCTGGAGGAGGCGCCCGAGCCGTGGGCGGAGCCGTGGCACGAGCCGTGGCACGAGCCGTGGGTCGAGCCGCAGGACGAGACCGGCTTCACCGGCCACGTCCAGGAGACCGGGCCCTTCGAACCCGCCCGGCCCGTCGCCACCTTCTACTACCCCGCCGAGCACGGCGAGTACGGCCGCGCCGACCGGCGCACCGACGACGAGATCATCCGGGACCTCGCCGCCTCCGCCCGCGCCCACACCGACCGCACCGCACCCGACCCCACGTCGACCGACCACACCGCCACCGAGTGGTCTTCCGACTGGTCCGACCCGTCCCCCGCCGACTGGCCCACCGCGGCCGACCCGGTGCCCGCCCACGCCGCCGACGACACCGCCCACGCCGCCCACGCCGCCGACGACACCGCCCCCGTCGACCCGGAGGACGAGGACCTCTGGGAGTTCCAGGTCGGCGACCTGGCCCGGTGGTGGGACGAGGCCACCGCGCGGCTCGACGCGGCGGCCCGCGACGAGGTCCGCAACCGGCTGTGGTGAGCGAGCGGGGCCCACGAACCGCACCGGGAGGTGATCCGAGGGCACCGGCGGCCCCGTCCCCGCGTCGGTAGGGGGAAGGTCGGCCTCCCACCTCCGGGACGGCCGCCGGTGCGGCACGATGGCCGCGCACCGATCGACTCAAGCGGGAGGCTGGACGTGCCTGGAGGTTGGACCACCCAGCGGTGGACCGAGGTCTTCACCGCGCAGGCGGAGATGTTCCGGGCGGCGGTCGGGAAGGCCGACCCGACCGCGAAGGTGCCCAGCTGCCCCGGCTGGACGTTCACCGACCTGACGCTGCACGTCGGCAGGTTCCTGGAGACGTCCCTGGAGTACCTCCGCACCGGCAGCACGGTCCAGCTCCGCCTGCCGAGCCCGCCCGCCGAGGTGGCGCCGCTGGAGTACCTGGACGCGCAGCTCGCCAAAGCCGCCGAGCTGCTGCCGTCCACCCCGGGCAACCGGACGGCCTGGACGTTCTCGCCCTCCGCGCCCGACCTGGCGTGGGTCTGGCACCGGCGCATCGCGCACGAGCTGGACCTGCGCCGCTGGGACGCCCAGGCGGCGCTGCGGGAGCTGGTGGTCGGGGACGCGGACTTCGCGGTCGACGGCATCGACGAGGCGCTCACCACCCTGCTCGCCGCCAAGTACGCCGCCGACGTGCCGCCGACCGCCGAGGGCACCGCGCTGGTGCAGCTCACGGACGTGCCGGAGGCGTGGGTGGTGACGTTCGCGCCGGGCGTCGTGCCGGAGGTGCGGGCGGCGTGGCCGGGCGAGGAGACCGACCTCCAGGTGACCGGCGAGGCGCAGCTCGTGCACTACGGGTTGTGGGGCCGGCTGCCGCTCGAGCACACCGGTGACGAGCGGATCTGGTTCGCGCTCAAGCTCGACTGACGAGCGGCGAGGGTGCGCTTGGTCACGTCGGAGGGGGTCTGATGGGGGTGGTACCGCCCCCATCAGCCTTACACTCGGAGGTGCAGCCCCGACCCTCGTCGCTAGGGAGCAACCCGGTGGTCACCGACCATTCAGCAACCGGCCGCATTGACCCCGAAACCCAGGAAGAGCGCGAACCCCGCGAAGAGTGCGGCGTGTTCGGCGTGTGGGCACCCGGCGAAGAGGTCGCCAAGCTCACCTACTACGGCCTGTACGCGTTGCAGCACCGCGGCCAGGAAGCCGCCGGCATCTCGGTCGGCGACGGCAGCCAGGTGGTGGTCTTCAAGGACCTCGGCCTGGTCAGCCAGGTGTTCGACGAGCAGGTGCTCCAGTCGCTGCGCGGCCACGTCGCCGTCGGCCACTGCCGCTACTCCACCACCGGCTCCACCACGTGGGAGAACGCGCAGCCGACGTTCCGCACCACGGCCACCGGCTCCGGCCTGTCGCTCGGCCACAACGGCAACCTGGTCAACACCGCCGAGCTGCTGGTCAAGGCGCGCGAGGTCGGCGTGGACACCAGCCACGGCGCGACCACCGACTCCGACCTGATCTGCGGGCTGCTCGCCGCGCAGGCCGCCGACATCGGCATCGAGCAGGCGGCCCTCCAGTTGCTGCCCACGCTGCGCGGCGCGTTCTGCCTCACGTTCTCCGACGAGTCGACCCTCTACGCGGCCCGCGACCCGCAGGGCGTGCGGCCGCTGGTGCTGGGCCGGCTGGAGCGCGGCTGGGTCGTGGCGAGCGAGACGGCGGCGCTGGACATCGTCGGCGCGTCGTTCGTCCGCGAGGTCGAGCCGGGCGAGCTGATCGCGATCGACGAGAACGGCCTGCGGTCGAGCCGGTTCGCCACCCCCGAGCCCAAGGGCTGCATCTTCGAGTACGTCTACCTGGCCCGCCCGGACACCACGATCGCCGGCCGGTCGGTGCACGCCACCCGCGTCGAGATCGGCCGCCGGCTGGCCGTGGAGCACCCGGTCGAGGCCGACCTGGTGATCCCGGTGCCGGAGTCCGGCACGCCCGCGGCCATCGGGTACGCCCAGGCCAGCGGCATCCCGTACGGCTCGGGCCTGGTCAAGAACGCCTACGTCGGCCGGACGTTCATCCAGCCGTCGCAGACGATCCGCCAGCTCGGCATCCGGCTGAAGCTGAACCCGCTGCGCGACGTGATCCGCGGCAAGCGGCTGGTCGTGGTGGACGACTCGATCGTGCGCGGCAACACGCAGCGCGCCCTGGTGCGGATGCTGCGCGAGGCGGGCGCGCTGGAGGTGCACGTCCGGATCGCGTCGCCGCCGGTCAAGTGGCCGTGCTTCTACGGCATCGACTTCGCCTCCCGCGCCGAGCTGATCGCCAACGGCCTGGACACCGACGGTATCCGCCGCTCGGTCGGCGCGGACTCGCTGGGCTACGTGTCGCTGGAGGAGCTGATCGCGGCCAGCGAGCAGCCGAAGTCGCGGCTGTGCTGCGCCTGCTTCGACGGCGACTACCCGATCCCGCTGCCCGACGACGCGCTGATCGGCAAGCACCTGCTCGAAGGCATCCGGGGCGTCTCGGGCTCGGCCACCCCCGTCCTGACGAACGGGTACGGTGCCGAGGACGCCCTGCAACGCCCCTGATTCGTCGGCAGCGCCGGGCGTGCGCCCGGATGGAACAGACATGCCCTGAAACGTGGAGCACAGAGACGTGACGGACAGCGCCAAGGCGACCTACGCCGCAGCTGGAGTAAGCATCGAAGCCGGCGACGAGGCGGTGGAGAAGCTCAAGCCGTGGGCGGCGAAGGCGCAGCGTCCCGAGGTGCTCGGCGGCATCGGCGGTTTCGCGGGGTTGTTCCAGCTCAGGCTGGACCGCTGGAAGGAGCCGGTGCTCGCGTCCTCGACCGACGGCGTCGGCACCAAGATCGCGGTCGCGCAGGCGCTGGACAAGCACGACACGGTCGGCATCGACCTGGTCGCGATGGTCGTGGACGACCTGGTGGTGTGCGGCGCGGAGCCGTTGTTCATGCAGGACTACATCGCGATCGGCCGGGTCGTCCCGGACAAGGTCGCGGCGCTGGTCAAGGGCATCTCCGAGGGCTGCGTGCTGGCGGGGTGCGCGCTGCTGGGCGGCGAGACCGCCGAGCACCCGGGCCTGATGGGCGAGAACGACTACGACATCTCGGGCACGGGCGTCGGCGTGGTCGAGGCCTCCGCCATGCTCGGCCCGGACCGGGTCCGCGCCGGTGACGTGGTGATCGGCATGGGCTCGTCCGGCCTGCACTCGAACGGGTACTCGCTGGCGCGGCACGTGCTGCTGGACATCGCCCGGATGCCGCTGGAGGGCCACGTCGAGGAGTTCGGCCGCACCCTCGGCGAGGAACTGCTGGAGCCGACCCGCATCTACGCCAAGGACTGCCTGGCGCTGGCCGCCGAGGCGGAGGTGCGCACGTTCGCGCACGTCACCGGCGGTGGCCTGGCCGCGAACCTGGCCCGCGTGCTGCCCGAGGGGCTGCGCGCCGACCTCAACCGGGGCACCTGGACGCCCGCTCCCGTGTTCGCCCTGATCGCCCAGCGCGGCCGGGTGGAGCGCGAGGAGATGGAGAAGGCGTTCAACATGGGCGTCGGCATGGTGGCCGTGGTCGCGCCCGAGGACGTCGACCGCGCCCTGGCCGTGCTCACCGCCCGCCACGTGCCCGCGTGGGTGCTGGGCGACGTGGTCCGCTCCGACGAGCCGGGCGCGGCCCTGGTGGGCGAGCACCCGCGCTTCTAGCCACCGGCAACCTCCGGCGTCGCCGATCCGTACTAAGCGGCGACCGAGGAGGGTGAGTGGAACGCGATCGCGAGTTCGGTGAGTTCGTCGACGCCCGCGCGTTGGTGATGCGGAGAACGGCGTACCTGCTGTGCGGTGACTGGCACCGCGCCGAGGACCTGGTGCAGACGGCGTTGACCAAGCTGTACGTGGCCTGGCCGAGGGTGCGGCGCCACAGCGTGGACGCCTACGCCCGCAAGGTGCTGGTGCGCGCGGCGATCGACGAGGGCCGGCGCGGCTTCCGGAGGCGGGAGACCGTGGTCGACTCGGTCCCGGACAGCCCGGTTCCCGCTGCCGTGCCGGCCGACCTGGACGTGCGCCGGGCGCTGGCGATGCTGCCGTCGGGGCAGCGCACCGTCGTGGTGCTCCGCTACTGGGAGGACCTGAGCGTCACCGAAACCGCCCGACTGCTCGGTCGGACCGAAGGCACCGTGAAGAGCCAGGCGGCGAAGGGCCTTGCCGCGCTGCGCGAGCTTCTCGGTCGCCACGTCTTCGAGGAGCAGCGATGACCGACATCAAGCAGAGCCTGGCGACCGCGTTCGAGGACGAGCCGCCGCTGGGCATCGACAAGGCGGCGATCGTCCGCGCCGGCCGGCGCAAGGCGGTCCGCCGCCGCGGCTACGCCGGCGCCGCGGTGCTCGCCACCGTCGCGGCCGTCGCCGTGCCGGCGTTGCTCTGGTCGGGAGCCGGAGGTGGCAGCGGGGGTGCGCGACTGCCGATGGGGGGCGAGCCCTCCTCGACCACCGCACCGCCGGCCGACACCGGCACGTCCACGCCCGAGACCAGGTCCAGCGGCAATTCCGGCTCGTCGGTCGTCTCGGTGCCCATCCCGCCGCCGCCCAAGCCGGCGACGGCGCAACGCGCGGTCGAGCTGACCGCGGTGATCGCCGCGTCGGGGGCGATCCCGGCCGAGGCGAGGAGCGCGGCGGTGCCGTGGTCGGCGATCGATCCGACCCTGATGGAGCCGTGGACGTTCTACGCGGCCGACACGACCGGGTACGTGTCGACCACCGACGTCACCACCCCGGCCGGCCGCGGTTCCGTGGTCCTGCACATGCACACCTTCCGCGAGAGCACGCGGTGCGACCCGGGCGAGTCCGACTGCGAGGTGAGGCAGTACGCCGGCCGGGCGGTGACGGTGTCCTCGCGCGCGTACGACGGCATCGTCGAGGTCGTCGTCAGCACGGCCACGCCCGACGGCGCGGTGGTGTCGGCGGAGGCGTCCAACACCAGCGACCACGTCACGCCCAACGGTGCGGCGCCACCGCTCACCTGGGAGCAGCTCGCAAAGATCGTGACGGTGCCCGGCCTGGTCTTCTAACCTGGGGGGTGTGGCCGAGGACCTGACCGTGACGCGGACGCTGGTGATCCCGGCGGCCGAGTTGAGCGAGCGGTTCTCCCGGTCCTCGGGCCCCGGTGGCCAGGGCGTGAACACGGCGGACAGCCGGGTCGAGCTGAGCTTCGACCTGGCTGCCTCGCCGTCCGTGCCCGCGTGGCTGCGCGCGCGGATGCTCGGCCGGCTGGAGAAGCGCCTGGTGGACGGCGTGCTGACGGTGGCCGCGAGCGAGCACCGGGCGCAGTTGCAGAACCGGCAGGCGGCCCGGGAACGGTTGGCGCGGCTGCTGCGTGACGCGGCCGCCGCGCCCGCGCCGGTGCGCCGTCCGACCAAGCCGACCAAGGGCTCGAAGGAGCGCCGCATCGCGGAGAAGAAGCGCCGCGCCCAGACGAAGCAGGGCCGCCGCGGGGGTGGCTGGGACTAGGGTCCCCTGGCGTGACCGAGCCGGAGTTCCTGACCATGACCCGCACCGCCTACGACACCGTGGCCCACGACTACGCCGACGCCCTGCGCGACCACCTGGCCGAGACCCCGGCGGACCGGGCGGTGCTCGGCCTGTTCGCCGAGCTGGTCGACGGCCGGGTCGCGGACGTCGGCTGCGGACCCGGTCGGATCTCCGGCCACCTGCGCGGGCTCGGCGTGGACGTGTTCGGTGTCGACCTGTCGCCGGAGATGGTCGCCGTCGCCCGCCGCGACCACCCGGGGATCGACTTCGAGGTCGGCTCGATGCTCGACCTGGACCTGCCGGACGCCTCGCTCGGCGGCGCGCTCGCCTGGTACTCGGTGATCCACGTGCCGTGGGAGGAGCACCCGGCGGTGTTCGCCGAGTTCCACCGCGTCCTCGCGCCCGGCGGCCTGCTGCTCCTGGCGTTCCAGGTCGGCGACGAGGTCCGCCGGATCGAGCACGCCTACGGGCACGACATCGAGGCGGACGCCTACCGGCTCGACCCGGACAAGCTGCTCGGGCACCTCGTCGACGCGGGCTTCGAGCCGCACACCCGCGTGGAGCGGGAGGCGGCCGACCCGAGGTGGGAGAAGACGCCGCAGGGCTACCTGCTCGTGCGCAAGCCCGGTCAACCCAGCCAGACGTAGAGGCGTTCGGGCCGCCCGGTGCCGCCGTACTTCAGCCGCACCTCCGCCTTGCCGGTGCCCACGAAGTGCTCCAGGTACCGGCGGGCCGACACGCGGGCCAGCTCGGTGGCGTCCGCGCACTCGCTGGCCGTCACCGGGCGTTCCCGCAGCACGCGTTCCACCAGCGCGGCGGTCTGCGCGGTCAGCCCCTTCGGCAGCACGGGGGCGCTGCGCGGCCGGGCGCCGAACACCTGGTCCACGTCCGCCTGGCCGGCCGACGCGAGTTGGTCCAGCCGCCGGTCCAGCGCGGCGAAGTGGGCGAGCTGGTCGCGCAGGGCGGCGTACTCGAACGGTTTGATCAGGTAGTGCAGCACCCCGCCGCGAAGGGCGCTGCGCACCGTCTCCACGTCCGTCGCCGCCGTGATCACGATGACGTCCACGCCCTCGTCCAGCCCGCGCAGCTCCCGCAGCACGGCGAGGCCGTCCACGTCGGGCAGGTAGACGTCCAGCAGCACCAGGTCCGGCCGCAGCTCCCGCACCAGCCGCACCGCGTCCGCGCCGTTGTGCGCCACGCCGACGACCTCGAACCCGGGCGTGCGCGCCACGTATCCACTGTGGACCTTCGCGACCATGAAGTCGTCGTCCACCACCAGGACCCTGATCACACCGGCACCTCCACGGGCAGCCGTGCGGTGAACACCGCGCCGTCGTCGTTGCGCACCCGCACGGACCCGCCGCGCCGCAGGCAGGCCTGCCGGATCAGCGCCAGGCCGAGCCCGCGCTGACCGTGCTCGGCGGCCTTGGTGGTGAACCCGTGCCGGAACACCTCCTCGGCCAGGCCCGCCGCCACACCGGGGCCGGAATCCCGCACCACCACGACGACCTCGTCCGGCCCCGAACCCGAGGTGACCGACCGCACGGACACCTCGATCCAGCCCCGCTCCGACAGCGCGTCCAGCGCGTTGTCCACCAGGTTCCCGATCACCGTGACGAGGTCCGTGGACAGCTCCTCGTCCACCTCGCCGAGCGAGCTGTCGGGTGCCATCCGCAGCCCGATGCCGCGTTCGGCGGCGAGGCTGGACTTGGCGATCAGCAGCGCCGCCACGGCCGGGTCGGCGACCTTCGAGCCGACCTCGGCCCGCCACGCGCCCTGCGCGGTGTTGATGCGGCTGATGAACCCGCGCACCTCGTCGTACTCGCCGAGCTCGACCAGGCCCGCGATGGTGTGCAGGCGGTTGCTGAACTCGTGCGCCTGCGCCCTCAGGGTGTCGGTGGCGTGCCGGTTCGCGTCCAGCTCGTCGCGCAACGTGGTCAGCTCGGTGCGGTCGCGCAGGGTGACCACGGCTCCGTGCACGTCGAGGGGCATGTAGTTGAGGGTGAGCACCCGGCCGCCGGTGAGCGCGAGCTGGTCCACGCCGGTGGCCCGGCCGGTGAGCACGTCGCGCAGCCGTTCGTCGAGGCGCAGCTCCGACACCGACCGGCCCACGGCGTCCGGCGGCAGCGCGAGCAGGTCCCGCGCGTGGTCGTTGACCAGCGTGATCCGGTGCTGCCGGTCGAGGGCGACGACGCCCTCCTTGATGCCGTGCAGCAGTGCCTCCCGGTACTCGACCAGCGCGGTGATCTCGTGCGGCTCCAGGCCCAGCGTCTGGTTCTTCACCCGCCGGGCCAGCAGCAGCGACCCGGTGACGCCGATGACCAGCGCCACGCCGAGCAGCCGCAGCGCGTTGTCCGGTGAGTCCAGCACACCGTCCCAGAAGCCCGGCGCCTGCCGCCCGGCCGCGACCAGCCCGATCACCGCGCCGTCGTCGCCGATCACCGGCACGTGCGCCACCGTCGCGCCACCGAGCTCGCCCACCCACGACCGGCCCTGCAACGCCGTGCTGCCGCCGAGGTCGAGCGGTTCGCCGACCTGGCTCGGGTCCGGCGAGGTCAGGACCCGGCGGCCGGGGTCGGCGATGATCACGTAGCTGGCGCCGGACAGGCTGCGGGCGCTCTCCGCGAACGGCGCCAGCGCGTAGTGCCGCAAGGGGTCGGCCAACGACGCCCGCACGCCCGCCGTCGCGGCCACGTCCTCGGCCACGGAGAGCATCCGGCGTCCCTCGGTGGTGCGGAAGTTGTTCCCCGCCTGGACGACCGACAGCACCCCCACCGCGCACAGCAGCGCCACGACCACCACCAGTTGCCACGCGAGCAGCTGACGGGCCAGCGATCCGCGGGTACCCATCACCACCTCCCGATGACCACAAAGAACAAAAGGACCCTTAGGCGCGCAAGCGGGACTTCCCTGTTTACACGAGTGCAACATGTCCAACCACGCGGAAGAGAGGCGGGGATCACAGTGCGGATCAGGAACTGGCTCGCGGTCGTCGGCGCATTGGCGGTCGTCGTCCTCGTGCCGCCGCTGCTGACGTCCGGCGCGGACACCACGACGTCGTTGCGCAGCCTGCGCGTGCTGGTGCCGAACGCGCCGGGCGGCGGCTACGACGTCACGGCGCGCACCGCCGCGAAGGCGATGGAGGACGCGGAGCTGATCCGCAACACCGAGGTGTTCAACCTGCCCGGCGCGGGCGGCACGGTCGGCCTCGGCCGCACGGTCAGCGAGCGCGGCAACGGCAAGCTCGTGATGTCGATGGGCCTGGGCGTGGTCGGCAGCGTCTACACGAACAAAGCGCCGTCGTCGCTGCTGGACACCACGCCGATCGCGAAGCTCATCGAGGAGCCGGACATCGTCGTGGTCGGCAAGGACTCGCCGTACCGGACGCTGGACGAGCTGGTCGGGGCGTGGAAGGCGGCGCCGGGCGCGGTGACGGTCGGCGGCGGCTCCTCGCCCGGCGGGCCGGACCACTTGGCGCCGATGCTGATCGCCAAGGCGGTCGGCCTCGACCCGCGGCAGGTCAACTACATCCCGTTCGACGGCGGCGGCGAGCTGCTGGCGTCGGTGCTGGGCGGGAAGGTCGCGTTCGGCGTGTCGGGCGTCGGCGAGTACCGCGACCAGATCGAGGCCGGGCAGATCCGGGTGCTGGCGGTGACCAGCGGGTCGCGGCTGCCGGGCGTGGACGCGCCGACGCTGCGCGAGTCCGGTGTGGACGTCGAGTTCAACAACTGGCGCGGCGTGGTCGCGCCGCCGGGCATCGGCGACGCCGACCGGGCCCGGCTGGTGGACCTGTTCACCGACCTGCACGGCACGCCGCAGTGGCGGGAGGCGCTGGCCCGCAACGGCTGGACCGACGCGTTCGCGCCCGGCGACGAGTTCGGCGCGTTCCTGCGCGCGGAGAACGACCGGGTGGCGACCGTGCTCAAGGACCTGGGGTTGGCATGAGTGGAGGGTTGGGCGTGCACAAGGCGGTGAACGCGGTGAACAAGCCCTTGAGCCGGGCGTGGCTGCGGGAGCGCTCGGAGCTGGGCGTGTCCGCGGTGCTGGTCGGGCTGGGCGTGCTGGTCCTGGTCGACGCGATCCGGATCCACACCGACTTCGCGCAGCGCGGCCCGGTGGGGCCGAAGGCGGTGCCGGTGGTGGTCGGCGTCGGGTTGATCGTGGTCGCCGCGCTGCTGGCGCGCGACGTGCTGCGCGGCGGTCGTGGCGAGGCGGAGGGCGGCGAGGACGTGGACCTCACCGCGCCGGCCGACTGGCGGACCGTGCTGCTGCTGTGCGGCGCGTTCCTGGCGAACGCGGCGCTGATCGGAGTGGTCGGCTTCCCGATCTCGGGCGCGGTCCTGTTCTGGGGCGCGGCCTACGCGCTGGGCAGCCGGAACCCCGTCCGCGACCCGCTGCTCGCCGCCGGCCTGTCGGTGGCGACGTTCCTGCTGTTCAACAACCTGCTGGGCGTTCCGCTGCCCGGTGGCCCGCTGGTGGGGATGTTCTGACGTGGACTCCTTCAACAACCTCCTCGAGGGGTTCGCGACCGCCCTGACGCCGACGCACCTGGCGCTGGCCGCGCTGGGCGTGCTGCTGGGCACGGCGATCGGCGTGCTGCCGGGCATCGGCCCGGCGATGGCGGTGGCGCTGCTGCTGCCCGTCACCTACGGCCTGGAGCCGACCGGGGCGTTCATCATGTTCGCCGGCATCTACTACGGCGGCATGTTCGGCGGCTCGACCACGTCCATCCTGCTCAACACGCCGGGTGAGAGCGCGTCGGTGGTCGCGGCGATCGACGGCAACCCGATGGCGCGCAAGGGCCGCGGTTCGCAAGCGCTGGCGGCGGCCGCCATCGGGCACTTCGTCGGTGGCGTCATCGGCACGACCCTGCTGGTCCTGCTCGCGCCGACGGTGGCGAAGTTCGCGGTGGACATCGGCGCGCCGGACTTCTTCGCGATCATGGTGCTGGCGTTCATCGCGGTCACGTCCGTGCTCGGCGCGTCCCGGGTGCGCGGCTTCGCGTCGCTGCTCATCGGCCTGGCCATCGGCCTGGTCGGGCTCGACGAGATGACGGGCCAGCAGCGGCTCACGTTCGGCTCGCTGCACCTGGCCGACGGCATCGACGTGGTCGTGGTGGCGGTGGCGCTGTTCGCGGTCGGCGAGTCGTTGTGGGTGGCCGCCCACCTGCGGCGCAAGCCGGCCGAGCCGATTCCGGTCGGCCGCGCGTTCCTGGGCCGCGAGGACTTCCGGCGGTCGTGGAAGCCGTGGCTGCGCGGCCCGGTGATCGGGTTCCCGTTCGGCGCGATCCCCGCCGGCGGCGCGGAGATCCCGACGTTCCTGTCCTACGTGGCGGAGAAGCGGCTGTCCAAGCACCGCGACGAGTTCGGCAAGGGGGCGATCGAGGGCGTGGCGGGTCCGGAGGCGACGGCCAGCGCGTCGGCCGCGGGCACGCTGGTGTCGATGCTGACGCTGGGCCTGCCGACGACGGCGGTGGCCGCGGTGATGCTGGCGGCGTTCCAGCAGTACGGCATCCAGCCGGGGCCGCTGCTGTTCGAGCGCGAGTCGGCGCTGGTGTGGGGCCTGATCGCGTCGCTGTTCGTCGGCCTGTGCCTGCTGCTGGTGCTCAACCTGCCGTTGGCGCCGGTGTGGGCGAAGCTGCTGAGGATCCCGCGGCCGTACCTGTACGCGGGAATCCTGTTCTTCGCCGGCGTCGGCGCGTACGCGGTGAACGCGGACGTGTTCGACCTGCTGGTGATGTTCGTGATCGGCGTGCTGGGCTTCGTGATGCGGCGCTACGGCCTGCCCGTGCTGCCGGCGATCATCGGCGTGATCCTCGGCCCGGCCGCCGAGCAGCAGATGCGGCGCGCGCTGCAACTGTCGGACGGTTCCCTGACGGGCCTGGTCAACACGCCGTTCGCGCTGGTCGTCTACGGCGTCGTGGTGCTCCTGCTGGCCTGGCCGCTGGTCCGCCGCCTGATCCGCAAGCCGACCCCGCCCACCGAGGCGTCACCGGAGCCCGAGCGGCCGAAGGTGGACGCCTAGGGCGGCAGGCGCCCGCCCCGCCGGTCCCGTCGGTCTCGATCGACGGGACCGGCGGTGTGCTCCGGGTCGGCCGACCGCCGCTTCAGCGCGGGAGCAGGCCGTCCAGCAGGGCGTCCAGGCCGGATTTGACCGCGGTCGCGTCGAGGCCGCGGTGGGAGACCAGGTTGGCGGCCAGCGGGGCGAGGAGGGCGTCCGCGGTGAACGCGGCGTCGACGTCCGGGCGGGCCTGGGCGAGCAGCACGGTCAGGTGGCGGTGGTGGGCGTCGTAGGCGCCGCCGAAGCGGGCGAAGGGCCCGGCGGTCTCGGCCGCCAGCAGCAGGTCGAGCTGCGCGAGGGTGCGGTCGACCAGCGCGTGCAGGAACGCCCGGACGCGGTCGGCGGGCGGCGCGCCGGGGCCGACGGGCGGCGGGCCGGTGAGGAACGCGGCCTGGAACTCGCGTTCCGAGGCGTCGATCAACGCGTGGGCCAGGCCCGCGCGGTCGCCGAAGCGGCGGTAGAGCGTGCCCACGCCGACGCCGGACGCGGCGGCGACCTCGGCCATGGCGAGGCCTTCGATGCCCCGTTCGGCCACGATGTCGGCGGCGGCGGCCAGGATCCTCGCCCGGTTCTTGGCGGCGTCGGACCGCTCCCGCGTCACCTCGGCAGCTTAACGACCTCGACAACCGGAACTGGTTCCGCTTAAGCTGAAGCGGAACCAGTTCCGGTTGAGGGGGAAGCTGTGAGGCGGAGATCGGTGGCCGGTGCGGCGTCGGTGGCGGGCGCGAGGGTGGTGGCGTAGTCGTGGCCTGGTTGCTGCTGCTCGGCGCGGCGTTGCTGGAGGCGGTGTGGGCCACGGCGCTGGGCCGGTCGGACGGTTTCACCCGCCCGTGGCCCACGGTGATCGGCATCGCGGCGGCGGTGACGAGCTTCGTGATGCTCGCGATCGCCATGCGCGACCTGCCCGTGGGCACGGCCTACGCGGTGTGGGTCGGGCTCGGCGCGGTCGGCGTGGTCCTGATCGGCATCACCGCGGGCGAGAGCGCGTCACCGCTGCGGCTGGCCTGCCTGGCGCTGATCGTGCTCGGCGTGGTGGGGCTCAAGCTGACCTGACCGGCGGTGCGGTGGTCGAGCGGACCACCAGCGACGGGTGCAGCAGGTGGCGCACGGGCGCCACCCGCTCACCGCGCACCCGTTGCAGCAGCGCTTCGGCGGCGAGCCGGCCGAGCTCGTTGCGCGGCTGGTCGACCGTGGTCAGCGAGACGTGCCGCAGGGCGGCCAGCGACGTGTTGTCGTACCCGACCACCGACACGTCCCCCGGCACGCGCAACCCCGCCTCCTCCAGCGCCGAGATCGCGCCCACCGCGTTGAAGTCGTTGCACGAGACGATCGCGGTGGGCAGGTCGCCCAGCAACCCCCGCACCGCACGCGCGCCGCCCACGTCGGTGTACTCGCTGCCCACCACGCGCGGCGCGAGGCCGTGGGCCGCCATCGCGGCCAGGTACCCGCGCCGCCGCGGTGCCGCCTGCGAGCCCCCGCCGCCGTCGAGGTGCGCGATCCGCTCGTGCCCCAACGACACCAGGTGGTCCACGGCCAACGCGATGCCGCGCTCGCCGTCGTCGTTCACGGTGTCCACGGCGGCCAGCCGCGACGACCGCGCCACCAGCACCACGGGCGCCTGCTCCGCCGCACGGCCGATGTCCGCGGCCGGCACGACCGGCGACAGCAGCGCCAGGCCCGCCGGCCGGAACGACAGCAGGCTCCGCAGCGCCCGCCGTTCCCGCGCCGGGCTGCGCCCGCCGGTGTTGAGGATCAGGTCGAAGCCGTGCTCGCCCGCCACCGCGTCCAACCCGTCCACGACCTCCGCGAAGAACGCGTTGTGCAGGTCCGACACCATCACGCCGAGCACGTGGGACGTGCGGCTGGCCAGCGAGCGCGCCATCGCGTGCGGCGAGTACCCGAGCTCCTCGGCAGCCTTCAGCACGGCCGCCCGCCGCCGGTCGCTCACTTTGGGTGACCCCCGCATGACCAGCGACACCAGGGCGCGGGACACCCCGGCGCGGGCCGCGACGTCTTCCATCGTGGGTCTGGCCACCGGTGTCGCCCCTCTCCGGAGAAACGCGCCCTTGACACCCGTGTGACGGACGCTACAGCCTTAGAGCGCTCCAACAAATAGAGCGCTCTAACGTGAGACCGCCTCTACCAGGACGGAGACCAGCGGATGCGCATCGGAGTCGCCGGCGTGGGCCGCATCGGCACCATGCACGCCACCAACCTGGCCACCCTCGACGGGGTCGACGAAGTGCTGCTGTTCGACCCGGTGCCCGGCCGCGCGGCCCGGGCGTCGGACCTCCTGCCCGGCACCAGGAGCGTGGACGACTTCGACGCGCTGCTCACCGCGAGTGACGGCGTCCTGCTGGCCACCCCCACGACCACGCACCCGGCGCTGCTGCGGGCGGCCGTCGCGGCGGGCGTGCCGACGTTGTGCGAGAAGCCGATCGCGAGCCACCTGGACGAGATGCGCGCGCTGGTGGACGACGTGGAGGCGTCCGGCGTGGAGGTGCTGGTCGGCTTCCAGCGCCGGTTCGACCCGGCGGTGTCCGAACTGCACCACCGCGTCCGCGCGGGCGAGGTCGGCGACCTCTACCTGGTCCGCGCCCTCGGCAACGACGCCCGGCCGCCCGACTTCTCCTACCTCCCGCAGTCCGGAGGCATCTTCCGCGACCTGCTGATCCACGACCTGGACGCGGTGCCGTGGCTGGTCGGCGAACCGGTGGTCGAGGTCTACGCGTCGGGATCGGTGCTCGTGGACCGCGCGTTCGCGGACGCCGACGACGTCGACAACGCCGTCGTGATGCTGAAGTTCGCGGGCGGCGCGCACGCCGTGCTGGCCGGTGGGCGGCACGACCCGCTCGGCTACGACCACCGCATCGAGGTGCTGGGCAGCCGCGACTCCCTTGCCGTCGGCCTCGACCCGCGCACCCCGCTGACCTCGCTGGAACCCGAGGGCCCGAAGGCCGCCGCCGACGCCTACCCCGGCTTCCCGGAACGCTTCCACCGCGCCTACCTGGCCGAGGTGTCGGTCTTCACGCAGGTCGTGGCCGGCACGGTGGCGAACCCGTCGCCCGCGCGGGAGAGCCTGATCAGCCTGCGGCTCGCCGAGGCGTGCGAGCGGTCACGGCGTTCGGGCGCTCCGGTCCGCCTCGAGACGGAGGTTGCCGCGTGAAGATCGCCGGAGCACCCATTTCCTGGGGCGTGTGCGAGGTGCCGGGGTGGGGCAGGGTCCTCGATCCCGCGTCCGTGTTGGCGGAGATGGCGTCCCTGGGCCTGCGGGCCACCGAACTCGGTCCACCCGACTACCTGCCCGCCGAACCGTCGTCGCTGAAGTCCTTGTTGGACGCGCACGGCCTCACGCTCGTCGGCGGCTTCCTGGCCGTGCCGCTGCACACGGGCGACCAGTCCACCCTGGACGAAGCGGACCGGGTCGCCGCGCTGCTCGCCGCCGCCGGCGCGGAAGTCCTCGTGCTGGCCGCCGCGACCGGCCTCGACGGCTACGACGAACGCCCCGCGCTCACCGACGCGCAGTGGCGCACCCTGGTCGACACGGCCGCGCTCGTCCGCGACCGGGCCGCCGCACACGGCCTGCGCACCGCGCTGCACCCGCACGTCGGCACCCACGTCGAGCGCGCCGCCGAGGTCGAGCGGTTCCTCGCCGACTCCGACCTCGACCTCTGCCTCGACACCGGCCACCTGCTCATCGGCGGCACGGACCCGGTCGACCTCGCCCGCCGCCACCCCGACCGGATCGGGCACGTGCACCTCAAGGACGTGCGGGCCGACATCGCGGCGACCGTCCGCGACGGGCAGACCGGCTACACGGCCGCCGTGCAGCAGCGCATGTACGTGCCCCTGGGCGACGGCGACGTGGACGTTGCGGCCCTGGTCGCGCTCCTCCGCGACGCCGGCTACACCGGCTGGTACGTCCTGGAGCAGGACACCGCGCTCGGCGACGACATCCCGCCCGACACCCCCGTCCGCGACACCGCGCGCAGCCTCGCGCACCTCACCGAGATCACCGCCTGACTTCCCTCAGCGAGGAGAGACGATGACGTCCACTCGACAGGCCCTGCGTGCGGGCCTCGCCCTCACCGGGCTGGCGCTGCTGGCCGCGTGCAGCGGGCCCGGCGCGGACAACACCGGCGCGACCACCGACACCGCCGCCGCCCAAGCGCCCACCGGTGACCTGCGCGTCGCCGTCGTCACCCACGGTACGGCAGGCGACGCGTTCTGGAACGTGGTGAAGAACGGCGCCACCGACGCGGGCAAGCAACTCGGCGTCACCGTCGACTACAACTCCGACGGCGACCCCGGCCGGCAGTCCACCCTGATCGACAACGCGGTGTCGCAGAAGGTCGGCGGCATCGTCGTCTCGATGGCCAACCCGGACGCCCTGAAGACGTCGATCGAGAACGCGGTCAAGGCGGGCATCCCGGTCATCACCATCAACTCCGGCTCCGACAAGAGCGCGTCGTTCGGCGCGCTCGCCCACGTCGGCCAGGAGGAGAACGTCGCCGGCGAGCAGGCCGGGCGCAAACTCGCCGAAGCGGGCAAGACGAAGCTGCTGTGCGTGATCCACGAAGCCGGCAACGTCGGCCTCAACCAGCGCTGCGACGGCGCGCGCGCCGGGTTCGGCGGGACCGTCACCAACCTCCAGGTCGACATCAACAACCCCACCGACGTCGAGTCCCGGATCAAGGGCGCGCTCCAGACCGACCCGTCCGTGGACGCTGTGCTCGCGCTCAACCCGCAGGTCGCGGTGTCGTCGGTGAACGCGGCCAAGGGCGCGTCCTCGAAGGCGGCGGTGGCCACGTTCGACCTCAACGCCGACGTCACCGCCGCGATCAAAGCCGGTGACGTCCTCTTCGCCGTCGACCAGCAGCAGTACGAGCAGGGCTACCTGCCCGTCGTGATGCTCAAGCTCTACCGCGACAACGCCAACACCGTCGGCGGCGGCAAACCGGTCCTCACCGGACCCGGCTTCGTCGACAAGTCCAACGTGGACAAGGTCGCCCAATACGCCGAGCGCGGCACCCGCTGAGGAGGACGCCGGTGACTTCGAGCGCGGTATCGGACCCGCCGGACGAGCGGGTCGGCTCGGCACGGCTGCTCGACCGGCTGGTGCTGCGACCCGAGATCGGCTCGCTGCTCGGCGCGGTGCTGGTCTTCGCGTTCTTCTCCGCGGTGACCGAGCGGTTCCTCAGCACCGGCGGGATCGCGACCTGGCTGGACGACGCCTCCACGCTCGGCATCGCGGCGGTCGCGGTGGCGCTGCTCATGATCGGCGGCGAGTTCGACCTGTCCGCCGGCGTGATGACCGCGTCCACCGCGCTCGTCACGGCCGTCCTCGCGACCCGGCTCGGCTGGAACGTGTGGCTCGCGCTGCTCGTGTCGCTGGTGTTCGCGCTGGCGGTCGGCGCGCTCAACGGGTGGCTCGTCATGCGCACCGGCCTGCCCAGCTTCATCGTGACGCTGGGGACGTTCCTGGCGTTGCAGGGCCTCAACCTCGGCGTCACCCGGCTCGTGACGGGCACCGTGCAGGTCTCCGGCATGCGATCCGCGGAGGGCTACTCGTCGGCCGGGTTCCTGTTCGCGTCGACGTTCACGCTCGGCGGCACGGCGTTCTACGTGTCGATCGTGTGGTGGCTGCTCGTCACGGTCGTCGCGGCGACCGTGCTGCTGCGCACCCGGTTCGGCAACTGGATCTTCGCCGTCGGCGGCTCGCCGCTGTCGTCCCGCGCGGTCGGCGTGCCCGTGGTGCGCACGAAGGTCCTGCTGTTCATGACCACGGCGGGCGCGGCGTGGCTGGTCGGGTCGATCAACATCCTGCGGTTCACCAGCGTGCAGGCCAACCAGGGCATCGGGCTGGAGTTCCAGTTCATCATCGCCGCCGTGATCGGCGGCTGCCTGCTCACCGGCGGGTTCGGCTCGGCCGTCGGCGCGGCGATCGGCGCGCTGATCTTCGGCATGGCCCGGCAGGGCATCGTCTACGCGAACTGGAACTCGGACTGGTTCCAGCTGTTCCTCGGCGTGATGCTGCTGGCCGCCGTGCTGGTCAACAACGCCCTGCGACGGCGGGCGGAGAGGGTGCGGCGATGAGTCGGGCACTGCTGGAGGTGCGCGGGATCGGCAAGACCTACGGCAGCGTGATCGCGCTGCGGGACGTCTCGGCCACCGTGAACGCCGGCGAGGTGACGTGCGTGCTCGGCGACAACGGCGCGGGCAAGTCGACGTTGATCAAGATCCTGGCGGGCGTGCACCAGCACGACTCGGGGGAGTTCCTGGTCGGCGGATCGCCGGTCCGGTTCGCGTCCCCGCGTGACGCCCTCGACCAGGGCATCGCCACCGTCTACCAGGACCTGGCCGTGGTGCCGCTGATGAGCGTGTGGCGCAACTTCTTCCTCGGGTCGGAACCGACCACCCGGTTCGGGTTCCTCGACCGGCGGCGGGCGCGCGAGGTGACGCGGGCGGCGTTGGCCGAGATGGGCATCGACCTGCGGGACGTGGAGCAGCCGGTCGGCACGCTGTCCGGCGGCGAGCGGCAGAGCGTGGCGATCGCGCGGGCCGTGCACTTCGGGGCGAAGGTGCTGATCCTGGACGAGCCGACGGCCGCGCTCGGCGTGAAGCAGGCCGGAGTGGTGCTGAAGTACGTGGCCCGGGCGCGCGACCGGGGGCTCGGGGTCGTGCTGATCACCCACAACCCGCACCACGCCTACCCCGTCGGCGACCGGTTCCTGCTGCTCAAGCGGGGGCGCGCGCTGGGGACGCACGAGAAGTCGGAGATCGGCCTGGAGGAGTTGACCAGGCAGATGGCCGGTGGGGCCGAGCTGGAGGCGCTGGCGCACGAACTGCGCGGTGTGGACGGATGACGGGCCCGGCTGTCCCAGCGGGCTCGGCGGGCTCGGCGGTCGAGGTGCTCACCGTCGGCCGGGTCGGGGTGGACCTGTACCCGGAGCAGAGCGGCGTGCCGCTGGCGCAGGTGCGGACGTTCGCCAAGTCGCTCGGCGGCACGGCGACCAACGTGGCGGTCGCGGCGGCGCGCCTCGGCCGTTCGTCGGCGGTGCTGACCAAGGTGGGCCCGGACGGCTTCGGCCCCTACGTCCGCTCCGCGCTGGAGTCCTTCGGCGTCTCGTCGTCCTACGTGGGCACGGCCCCCGACCTCCAGACCCCGGTCGTCTTCTGCGCCCTGGACCCACCCGAAGACCCACCGCTGCTGTTCTACCGCTCACCCCTCGCCCCCGACCTCTCCCTCACGCCGGACGACGTGCCGTGGGACCTGGTCGCCGACGTCCCACTGCTCTGGGTGACCGGAACGGGTGTATCGGCATCACCCGCCCGTGAAGCCCAACGCGACATCCTGGAACACCGCTCGCGCCGCCCCCACACCGTCCTGGACCTCGACCACCGACCGATGTTCTGGCCCGACCTGGAGACCGCGCGGCGTGAGATCGGCTGGATGCTCGACCACGTCACGGTGGCCGTCGGCAACCGGTCCGAGGTCGAGGTCGCGGTGGGCACCTCTGATCCGGACGAGGCCGCCGCCCGGCTGCTGTCGCGCGGGGTCGAGCTGGCGATCGTGAAGAAGGGCGGCGAGGGGGTCCTGTTCGCGACGGCAACCGACTCGTGGACCACCCCACCGCACCCGGTGGACGTGGTCTGCGGTTTGGGGGCGGGTGACGCGTTCGGCGGCGCCCTGGCCCACGGCCTGCTCTCCGGCTGGCCACCGGACCGGATCGCGCGTTACGCCAACGTCGCCGGTGCCCTGGTCGCGGGCCGCCTGGCCTGCGCCGACGCCATGCCGACCGAGTCGGAGATCGAGGAACAGCTGTGAGAACACCTCGACGGGCAGGAACCCCCACCCCGTGCCAAGATCAGCCGAACCTGCCTCACCCCGAAACACAATCGGGTGAACATGCCCCGAACATGTACGGAAACACCGTTACCACCACTCGGTTAAACGAGGACCGAGCGCCCGACAACCACCCCCCGACCCCACCACCGCCAACGACCCCAGCCCCACCCACCACCATCCCCGCCATCACCATCCCCGCCGCCACCCCCACCCACCGCCGCCGCCATCACCCCGCCAGCCCCATCACCGCCAGCCCATCACCGCCGTCCCCGCCGACAACTCCGGCAGGAGGCGTGAGGTGATCACCGACCGGCAGTGGACGGCGTTGCTGGACACCAGGGCGACCGACCCGGCTGCCATCCGCCGCGCCTACCAGGCACGACGGCGACGGACGCAGCTGCTGTCCGACCAGGGCACGCTGTTCCTGGTCGCGGCCGACCACCCGGCCCGGGGTGCGCTGGGCGTCGGCGCCGACCCGCTGGCCATGGCCGACCGCCGCTCCCTGCTGGACCGGCTGCTCACGGCGCTCGCGAATCCGGCCGTGGACGGGGTGCTCGGCACGCCGGACGTGATCGAGGAGCTGCTGCTGCTCGACGGCCTGCACGACAAGGTCGTCATCGGCTCCATGAACCGCGGTGGCCTGGCGGGCGCGGACTGGGAGATCGACGACCGGTTCACCGCGTACGACCCCACGTCGATCGCGGGCAACGGGTTGGACGGCGGGAAGATGCTGCTGCGCCTGGTGGACTCCGACGCCGGCACCGTGCCGACGCTGGAGGGCTGCGCGGCGGCGGTGTCGGCGTTGGCCGAGCGCGGGTTGATGGCGATGGTCGAGCCGCTGCCCTACGCGCGGAACGCGGCGGGGGAGTTGGTGTTGCAGAGGGACGCCGCGGCGTTGGCGCGGGCGGGGAGCGTGGCGGCCGGGTTGGGGGTGACGTCGGCGTTCACCTGGTTGAAGCTGCCGCCGTCACCCGATGAGGTGCTCGGGGCGACGACGTTGCCCGCGCTCGTGCTCGGTGGCGTGCCGTCCGCCCGGTTGAGTGATGACCTGGCGTCGTGGGGACGGTCGTTGCGTCACCCGACCGTGCGGGGGTTGGTCATCGGGCGTGCGCTGCTCTACCCGCCGGACGGTGACGTGGCGGCGGCGGTCGATGCGGCGGCGCGGGTGCTGCGGACGGCGCGGGAGGTTGCGCGGTCGGGGGACGAAGACGGGAACAGGGATGGGGACGGGGATGGGGGCCGGGGCGGGGACGGAGGTGGGGGCGGGGGCGGGGGCGCGGCGCGATCGGGCGGTGGTGGGCGGGTGGTTGGTCAAGTGCGCCAAGGCCAGGTGGAGCAAGACCAGGTGGAGCAAGGACACGTGGAGCAAGGACAGGCGGAGCAGGGGCAGGCGGAGCAGGGGCAGGCGGAGCAAGGGCACGTGGAGCAAGGGCACGTGGAGCGAGGAGAGGCGGACGGTCGGATGGGGAAGGGTGGGGCGGGATGAGCCTGCATCGGCCGCTGGGGTCGTTGGCGCACGGCGAGAACGCGGTCGAGCTCACGCCCGATCGCGCCGGATGGAATCACGCCGGGTTGCGCGTTCTGCTGCTGCACCCCGGTGGAGTGACCACCTTCGAGACCGGCGACTACGAGGCGTTCGTGCTCCCCCTCTCCGGCGGCTGCGTCGTGGACGTCGACGGGGAGCGGTTCGAGCTGCGGGGACGGGATTCCGTGTTCACCCGCGTCACCGACTTCGCCTACCTCCCCCGCGACGCCCGCGTCCGACTGTCCACAAAGGACGGCGTCGAGGTAGCCCTCCCGATGGCGCGCTGCGACCGCAGGCTGTCACCGGAGTACGGCCCCGCCGAACACGTCCCCGTCGAGGTCAGGGGCGCGGGCAACGCCACCCGCCAGGTCACCAACTTCGGCGTCCCCGGCGTCTGGGACCACGCCGACAAGCTGATCGCCTGCGAGCTGATCACCCCCGACGGGAACTGGTCGTCCTACCCGCCGCACAAGCACGACCACACCTGCGACGTCGTCAACGAGGAGATCTACTACTTCCGCATCGCCGGCCGCGACAAGATCACCCCATCGCGTGAAGGATTCGGCTTCCACCGCACCTACACCGACGACGGCGACATCGACGAGGACGTGCTCGTCCGCGACGGCGACGTCTTCCTCGTCCCCCGCGGCTACCACGGCCCCTGCGTCGCCGCCCCCGGCTACCCGATGTACTACCTGAACGTGCTGGCCGGCCCGAACCCCGAGCGCTCCATGGCGTTCTGCGACGACCCCGCGCACACCTGGATCCGGGACACGTGGGCGGGCCAGCACCCCGACCCCCGCTGTCCCGTCACGACCGCCGAAGGACGGGTGGAATGAGGCTCACCACCGCGCAGGCACTGGTCCGCTGGCTCCAGGCGCAACGCACCGAACTGCCCGACGGCCGCCGGGCACCGCTGTTCCCCGGCGTCTTCGCGATCTTCGGCCACGGCAACGTCCTCGCCCTCGGCAACGCCCTGGAAGAAGCGCGACCGCACCTCCCGGTCTGGCGCGGCCACAACGAGCAGGGCATGGCACTGGCCGCGGTCGGCCTCGCGAAGGCCACCCACCGCCGCCAGGTCGGCGTCGCCACGTCCTCCATCGGGCCCGGTGCGCTGAACATGGTCACCGCCGCCGGCGTCGCCCACGCCAACCGGCTGCCGCTGCTCCTGCTGCCCGGCGACACGTTCACCAGCCGCGCCCCCGACCCGGTGCTCCAGCAGGTCGAGCACTTCGGCGACCCGACCACCACGGTCAACGACGCGTTCCGCGCGGTCAGCCGCTACTTCGACCGCGTCACCCGCCCCGAGCAGCTGCTCAACACCCTCCCGCAGGCCGTCCGCGTGCTCACCGACCCGGCCGACTGCGGCCCGGTCGTGCTCGCCCTCCCGCAGGACGTGCAGGCCGAGTCGTTCGACTTCCCCGACGCCCTGTTCACCCCGGTCGTCCACCGCCCGCAACGCCCCCGCCCCGACACCCGGGCCCTCGCCGAGGCCGCCGCCGTCCTCCGCGACGCCCGCAGGCCGCTGCTCGTCCTCGGCGGTGGCGTCCGCTACTCCCGCGCCGCGGGCCGCGCGATCCGCTTCGCCGAGCAGCACGCCCTCCCCATCGCCGAGACGACCGCCGGCCGCACCGAGGTCCCGCACGACCACCCCCTGCACGCCGGGCCGCTCGGCATCACCGGCTCCACCTCGGCCAACGCCCTGGCCGCCCGGGCCGACGTCGTCCTCGCCGTCGGCACCCGCCTCCAGGACTTCACCACCGCCTCCTGGACCGCCTTCGCCCCGGACGTCCGGATCGTCTCGCTCAACACCGCCCGGTTCGACGCGGTGAAGCACGGCGCGCTGGCCCTGGTCGCCGACGCCGACGAGGGCCTGCGGGAGCTGACCGACGAGCTCGGCGACTGGCGGGCCGACCCGGCCTGGGCCGCCCGCGCCGCCGACGAGCGCGGCAAGTGGGACGCGCACGTCGACGGCCTGCGAGCACCCGGCGGCACGCCGACGTACGCGCAGGTCGTGGGCGTGGTCAACGAGGAGTCGACGCCGGCGGACTACGTGATGACCGCGTCCGGCGGCCTGCCCGGCGAGCTGATCGGCGGCTGGCGCGCGGTCGGCGAGGCGACCATGGACGTCGAGTACGGCTTCTCCTGCATGGGCTACGAGCTGGCCGGCGCGTGGGGTGCGGCGATCGCCCGGCCCGACGGCGTGGTGACCACCCTGGTGGGCGACGGCTCGTACCTGATGCTCAACTCGGAGCTGTTCTCGGCGGCGTTCGCCGGGCACGGTTTCGTGGCCGTCGTGTGCGACAACGACGGCTACGCCGTGATCCACCGGCTCCAGACCGGTCAGGGCGGCGCGGGTTTCAACAACCTCTACGACGACGTCCGCACGGCGCACGCCCGACCGCCGCGCACCGATTTCGCCGCGCACGCCGCCGCGATGGGCTGCGCCACGTTCCCGGTGGGCGACCTCGACGGCCTGCGCGCGGCATACCGCGAAGCCCGGGAAGTCGCGAAGACCGAGCACCGCCCGGCCGTGGTGGTGATTCGCACTCACCCGTCCGCGTGGACCGATGCGGGCGCGTGGTGGGAAGTCGGCGTGCCGGAAGTGGCGCACCGCCCGGAAATCACCGCCGCCCACGACGAAGCCGCTGCCGGTAAAGCGAAACAAATTCGCTACCTCTGACCGCCGAGTTCCGCGAGCCACCGTTCGACGTGGCTCGCGGACCCCGGTCACGGTCCCGCTGACGTCGTTGTCGGCCACCGCCCGGCCGCCGACCCCCCGTTCACCGCCGTGCGGTGGCGGCGCCGGCCGCGAAGTCACCGACCGCCCGGGGCAGGGCCGGGCTCACGTCGTGCAGCACGGCGCGCAGCGGGCCCGCGGCCTCGGGGCGTTCCCACAGCATGGCGTGGATCGAGCCGCGCCACTCGGTGGTGAACTCGGCCCGCGCCAGCTCCCGCCGGGCCCGCGGCACGGCGACGAGCCTGCGGCGCGCCTCGTCCATCCGGGCGCTGACCAGGTCGACCAGGTCGGGCGCGAGGACCGCGGCCACCCGCGCCCGCAGGTCGGGCCACTGCTCGGTGTCCGCGACCGTCGCCAGCGCGCCCGCCGCCGCTCCGGCGAGGAGTCTCAGCGGTTCCTCGCGCAACCCGTCACGCCCTCTCGTCGGTGTCCCCGCGGTAGACCGGGCCGAAGTGCGAGCCCCGCTGGTCGTTGCGGTCGAAGTGCTGGATCACGTCGGCCCTCTGGTTCGTCACCCGGACGTCGCGACCCGCCTGGTACACCGTCGAGCCGCCGGTCGCGACGGCGTTCTGGTGCACCGCGGCCGGCGCGACGACGGGCGGCACGGGCCCCGCCGCACCGGGCTCGGTGGCACCCGGCTCGGCCGCGACCGGCTCGGCGGCGTCCAGCACCAGCGAGTGCACGTCACCGCTGGGCAGCCACATCCACCCGTGGCCCCGGAAGTCCTTCACCCGCACGTCCACGCGCCGGAAGTCCTCCGGTCGCAGCGTGGTGTACCGGGCTGCCACCAGCGAGGTGAACAGCGTGTCGGACAGCACCACGACGAGGTCCGAGCCCGGCGACTGCTCCAGCGCCGCGTGCGGCGGCTCGCTGTTGAGCAGCCTGCTGACCAGCACGGCGTCCTGGCCGGGGTAGCCGTTCGCGCCCTCGACCGTGGTGCCGAAGTGGATCGCCATCCGCATCCGCAGCTTCGCCTCAGGCACCCGGTAGCGGTTGATCTTGGCCAGCTCGGCGTCCAGCGCGCGCACGTACCGGTCCACGACATCGCCCTCGGGCGTCGTGGCGGGCAGCACGGCCCACTCCTCGTCGCCCTTGGCCTGCCGCCGCCACGACGTCCGGTCCAGGCCGGCGACCTCGCCCGCTTGGTCCAGGCTGCGGACCAGCAGCTCCTGGAGCTCGCGTTGCAGCAGGTCGTCCGCCGACCCGTAGCTCTTCAGGTCACAACACACCAGCAGGCTGCGCTGGAAGCTCATCGGCCAGGCCTTTCGGAACGGTTGCTGACGCACTGCGGACACACGACCGCGCAGAGTAACTGTGGCCTACGACATCGGCGCGAATACCGCAGAATTGCGGTCTCGCGTCAGAAGCCCGCGAATTTGCGCAACCCGGCCAGATCCGGCACCAGCACGTCCCGCCTCAGGTGACTCACCACCACCCCCGCTTTTCGCAGATCGGAGAACGCCTTCTCGGCCGTTCTGGGCTTCATCCCGGCGATCGAGGCGAGTTCCACCTTCGTCAGCGGAATTCCCAGCGTCCACCCGTGCGCCTCTTCGCGCCCGTAGGTCTGCACCAATTCGGCCAGCACCCGGGCCACCCGTTCGGCGGCCGGGTGGGACAGGAAATCCCGCCGCCGCTGGTTGGCCCAGCGCAGCCGGTCGTTGATCATCCCGATCAATTCGACGAACACGTCGTTGCGCCGGTGCAGGAAGCTCATCAGCTCACCGCTGGTGATCAGCTTGGCGACCACGTCACCGCACGTGACGACGGTGGCCGAGCGCGGCTTCTGGTCCAGCGCCGCCATCTCTCCCACCAGGTCGCCCGCGACCCTGATCGCGAGCAGCGCCGTGTCGCCGGTCTCGTCCGTGGTCTGCACCTTGACCACGCCGTCGAGCAGCAGAAGGACATGAGTGTCCTTCGCATCCTGCTCGATGACCTCGCGGTCGGCCGTGTACCGCACGACCGTGCCGATGTTGAGCAGTTCTTGTCGGGTGTTGTCTCGGAGGCGACCCAGGAGGCTGTTGCTGGGCCACCCTGGATCCTGCGTCATCGTGGTCGGCATGGGCAGCATGTGGATCCTGTTACTGTCGTGACCGGCGGGAACTTCCAATGGGCCGACCTGCGTCGGGCGGCAAGTGATGGTCTCCCCGAACGTGCTGCGGACAGTACACCCGAATGGGCGTAACTGGTGTCCTCATGTTCGGCGTTTTGCCGGCCGACCCCCCATTGAAGATCACGTGCGAATGCACGCGCAATACCGAATCGAATGGAATTGCGCAGCTCCCGTGAGGTGGGACGGGCGCCACACCGGGGAACAACGGGCCCTCGCGGGGGTCTTGGACCAGGTGACGCGCCGAGAGGCCGTTGTCATACCGGAACGTACCCAGGAGCCTCGCATGAGCCGGCTGTTCAGCCCGCTGACCCTCCGCGCCGTCACGCTGCCCAACCGCGTCGCGGTCAGCCCCATGTGCCAGTACTCGGCCCGGGACGGCCACCCGAACGAGTGGCACCTGGTGCACCTCGGCTCGCGCGCGGTCGGCGGCGCGGGCCTCGTGCTCACCGAGGCGACCGCGGTGCAGGCGCTCGGCCGCATCTCGCCGGAGGACACCGGCCTCTGGGACGACGCGCACGTCGACTCGTGGCGGCCGGTCGTGGACTTCATCCACGCGCACGGCGCCGTCGCCGGCGTGCAGCTCGCCCACGCCGGCCGCAAGGCCTCGACCTACGCGCCGTTCGCGTCGCGCCGGGGAGGTGTCGCCGACGCCGACGGCGGGTGGACGCCCGTCGCGCCGAGCGCCGTGCCGTTCCACGAGGGCTACCGCACACCGGTCGAGCTGGACGGGGAGGGGATCGCGCGGGTGGTCGCCGACTTCGCCGCGGCGGCGCGGCGCGCGGTGGCGGCCGGCTTCCGGGTGGTCGAGGTGCACGCCGCCCACGGCTACCTCCTGCACCAGTTCCTCTCGCCGCTGAGCAACCACCGCACCGACGCCTACGGCGGCTCCCTGGAGAACCGCACCCGGCTGGCGCGCGAGGTCACCGCCGCGGTCCGGGCGGCCGTGGGCGAGGACGTGCCGGTGCTCGTGCGCGTCTCCGCCACCGACTGGGTCGACGGCGGCTGGACCGAGGAGGACAGCGTCGTGCTGGCGCGCGACCTCGCGGCCCTGGGCGCCGACCTGGTCGACGTGTCCACCGGCGGCAACACGCCCACGGCGGACATCCCGACCGGACCCGGCTACCAGGTGCCGTTCGCCGAGGCCGTGCGGCGGAAGGCCGACGTGCCCACCGGGGCCGTCGGCATGATCACCGACGCCCGGCAGGCCGAGCAGGTCCTCGCCGATGGCTCGGCCGACCTGGTGCTGCTCGGCCGGGAGTTCCTGCGCGACCCGTACTGGCCGTTGCACGCGGCACGGCAGCTGGGGGTGCAGGTCAGCCCGCCGAGGCAGTACGCCAGGGCGTAGTTGGGCCCGCCGCAAAGGTTGGGCTGCCGGTCTGGATAACCGGCAGCCCAACCTCAGCAGCGGGTGTTGTGTGTGTCAGCGACGGTAGTCGTCGTATTCGTCGTCCGACGGGTCGTCGAAGCGTTCGTCGCTTCGACGAACACCTGCGGACTCGCCGCCGGACAGCTCGCGTTGCAAGGCGTCGACGTCGATGTTGTGAGAGCTGTATTTGAGCTCCCGCGCCACCTTGGTCTGCTTGGCCTTCGCTCGGCCGCGCCCCATGGCTCGACCCCCTCGCACAGGGACGGGGGCGGCCGGGGGAACGGCGGCCCCACTCGTCTCGACAACTAGTTCCTGGTAACTACCGTACCGTGTCGAAGGGGTTCCCCGCGACGCGGTAGGCGTGACACGTACCGCCAAATCTCACCATGGGAGGATGCGCGGGTGCCTCGACCGTTCGTCGCCTACCTCAGGGTGTACGAACCGCTGTCGGCTCTTGACGCACCGTTGGCGGATCAGGTGCGGAAAGCCCTGGAAGACGGGCCGTTGAGCCGGGCGGACGTCGGCGCGCGCGAACGGGAGCTGTGGTTGCGATCACAGCTGGCCCGCCCGCCGCGCCTCCTGCCCGGTGAGCGGTCGGACGGCCGCGTCGCGCCCGACGCGCCGTTCGACGTGATGACCATCAGCCCTGCCGAGGTGCCGGGGGAGGTCGGACCGGGTCCGCTGGTCTGCCCCCTGGACCTGCGCGCCCGGTCGGCCGCCGCCCTGGTCGGCTTCCTGGCCACCGCCACCGGCCCGTTGCTGGAGGAGGCCGTGCCGGTCGAGCCGGAGACGATCCGGTCGCGGGCCTCGGCGGTGATGGCCGAGCTGACCGCCGGCGCGGTGCACGTCATCTCCACCACCTGGACGGTGCCGCTGCCGTGGTTCGCGCTGGTCGAGCCCGAGACGCGGCGGATCGTGCACGCGCCGAAGGACGACCCGGAGCGCCAGGTGTCGTGGCGGGTGTCCATGGCGGACGCCCGCGCCCGGGTGGCCCGTGCCCACCGGGTGGTGTCGAGCTCGCTGGGCGAGGCGGGTCCGGCGAAGGTGCTCGCGGACACCGGCCGCTGGCTCGACCACTTCGCGCCGGACTCGGCCGTCGAGCTGGACTACGGCGGCCTGGTGCAGCTCATCGACGACCAGGACCTGCTCGAGGACAGCTCGGCGGCGGACGTGAACGCGATCGTCGACGCCCTGGAGACCGGGGACGCCGAGGAGGTCGCCCTCCGGTACGAGCGGCTACGGGAGTTCTGGGGCGAGCTCGCGCGCCGCGAACGGCACGGCTAGCAGCACGCGGGCGGCCACGGCCGCCGCTGCGGCCATGAGCAGGGCGGCGGGCCACCCGAGGCCCACCGCGACCCAGCCGGCCAGCGGTGGCGTGATGGTGGCGCTCAGGTAGTTCGCGGAATTCTGCATGCCGAGGGCGATGCCGGTCCGCCCCGGCGGCGCCAGCTCGCCCGCGGCGGTGATCGCGACGCCGTTCCAGCACAACGCCAGCGCGGCCGTCGGGATCAACACCGCGGCCAGCAGCCACACGGGCGCCCGGTCCAGGGCCGCGCACAGCGCGAACCCGATCGCGATCAGCACGCTGAGCACCTTCAGCGGCTGGACCCGGGTGGGCGACCGGTCCGACCACGCGCCCACGACCAGCCGGCCCACGCCACCGCTGACCTGCGCGGCGGCGAACAGCCCGGCGGCCAGTCCCACGGCGACGCCGCGGTGGTCGTGCAGGAGCTCGACCATGAGCGCGGCGGCGGTGAACTGCGGCACGACCAGCAGGCCGCTGGCCGTGCTCAGCCGGATCAGGTCCGGGTCCTTGAGCACGACCCCGTGCCGCCCCCGGCCGGACCGCACCGCCCACGGCGGCTCCCGGATCCACAGCGCGACCGCGATCGCGACGAAGGCCGTGAAGCCACCGAGCACCAGGAACGTCACCGGCACGCCCGCCTGGAGCGCGACCACCGGCAGCACCGCGGCGGCCAGGGCCGCGCCGAGCGGGGTGGCGGTCTGCCGGATGCCCATGGCGAACCCGCGCCGCTCGGCGGGGAACCACGTCAGCACCGCCCGGCCGCTGGCCGCGTTCACGCTCGCGCCGAACAGCCCCACGCCGACCAGCGCCACCCCGGCCACCAGCGGGCCGTCGAACGCTGCCAGCGCCAGGCACCCCGCCGCGCCGAAGCCACCGATCGCCATGACCAGCCGCTCGCCGTGCCGGTCGGCCGCCGCGCCCCACAGCACCAGGGTGAGCATCGTGCCCAGGTTGACCGCGCCGAGCAGCATCCCGACCTGCGGCAACGACAGCCCGAAGTGCGCGCGCAGCTGCGGGGTGATCGCCGGGAGACCCAGGAACACCGCGGCGTTGGTGCCCTGGGCGACCGCGCCGACCGCGAGCACCACCCACCGATAACCGGGTGCGGTAGACCGTTGTTGTGCCATCAACCGGCCACGTTAGGCGGCCGGTCCACGTGGTGGGAGTGTGATCTTATTCTTTGGAACGCCCGGGGTTGGCCGGCCAGCCGCGCTCGGCGGCCAGCAGCTCGTCCACCGAGGCGCTGCCGCTCTGGTAGCGCCCGGCGATCTCGGCGTTGAGGAGGTCGACCACGGCCTGCACCTCGCGCCGCCGTGACGAGACCGAGGCCTCTTCGCCGACGAACACCCGCAGCGCCAGGTTCAGCTTGTCGTCCGAGAGCGCGCTCACGTCCGACAGGTCCACGTCCGAGACCAGGGCCTCGACGTGCCGCCGGTGCGCCTCCGCCCGCGACGGCTCCTGCGTCTGGTACCGCCCGAGGCCCGTCGCGGGCCCGACGGCGTTCGACGCGAGGATCGTCGCGAGCTGGTCGACCACCGCCGAGCCGCCCGACGTCCGCCGCTCCTGCTCGGCCCGCACGATGTCGATCCGCGCGTGCAGCAGTCGCCGCAGGTACGACAGGTCGGTCTCCTCCTGCGCCGCTTCGTCGCGCAACGCGCGCACCTCGGCGAGCGGGAGCCGCTCGACCCCCTCCGCGTAGTCGGGGGCGAGCACCCGGTCGATACGGCGGCGCCCGCCGGGACGCACCTCGATCACGTACTCATCCTGAGGTAGTTCGTGTCCACCCGCCAACACAAACCTGCTTCCAAAGTTGTCTCAAACCTGTACCGGACTGCGCACGCCCAACAGCGCGCGGGCGTCCGCGGGCGACAGCGGCGGGCGCTGGGCGATCTTCGCCAGCCCCGCCGCGCGCGCGACCAGTTGCGCGTTGTCCCGGACCGGTTGGCCCTTGGCGTACGTGATGGTGTCCTCCATGCCCACCCGCAGGTGGCCGCCGGCGGCCAGCGCCGTCAGCATCACCGGCAGGGTGGTCCGCCCGATGCCCGTCGCCGAGAACGACGCGCCCTCCGGCAGCAGCCGCAACGCCGCCACCAGCGTCTCCGCGTCACCCGGCATGCCGCCCGGCACGCCCATCACCAGGTCGACGTGCACCTTGCCGCCCGCGGGCAGCCCGTGCTGGTCCAGCAGCCGCCGCAGCGACGCCAGCTGGCCGATGTCGAAGATCTCGTACTCCGGGACGATGCCCCGCTCCTGCATCCCCTTGTGCAGCGCGACGACGAACTCCCAGCGGTTCAGGAACACGTCGTCGCCGAAGTTCACCGTGCCCATGGTGCAGGACGCCGAGTCGGGCAGGGCGTCGAGCACCCTGAGCCGGTCGGCCTCCGGGTCGGTCACCGCGCCGCCCGTGGACAGCTGCACGACCAGGGCCGTGTGCTCCCGCAGGGCGGCCACGGTCTCCTTGAGCAGCCCGAGGTCCAGCGTCGGCCTGGTGTCCGCGCCGCGGATGTGCACGTGCACCATCGCGGCGCCGACCTGCTCGCACGCCTGCGCGGTGCGGACCAGCTCCTCCAGGGTGACCGGCAGGTCGGGGACGTCGGCCTTGGCGTGCTCGGCCCCGGTGGGGGCGACGGTGAGCAGCGTGCCGTGGGATCCGGGTCGGGACATGTCGTGATCCTGGCACAGAACCCGTTCGGACCAGCGCCTCAGCGGTACCGGCGCGGCCCGGAACCGCAGGCGGGCGAGGTCCCCGGTTTTCCGGTCCGGATGATCATCGGCCCAGGTTGCGCGCGGCCTCGCGGCCCAGGCCGGGCGTGTCGGGCGGCACCGAGTCGGGGTCGACGCTCGCCTGCACGCGGCGGTCCTCCGCGCCGACCAGCAGCTCGGTCTCCGGCGACACCGACCGCTTGACCAGGGCCAGCACGATCGTGCCGACCTCGTGGTGCAGCGCCACGCTGCCGACCCGGCCGACGACGCGGTCGTCCACCAGCACCGGGTCCCCGGTCTCCGGCTGCACCTCGCGCGACCCGTCCAGGTGGAGCAGCAGCATCCGGCGCGGCGGGCGGCCGACGTTGTGCACCTTCGAGACCGTCTCCTGGCCCCGGTAGCAGCCCTTGTCGAGGTGCACGGCCGAGCCGATCCAGTTCACCTCGTGCGGGATGGTCTTCTCGTCGGTGTCCACGCCCAGCCTCGGCCGCAGCGACTCCACCCGCAGCGCCTCGAACGCCCAGCTGCCCGCCGGGCGGGCGCCCGCGCCGGTGAGCCTGGCCCACCAGCCGGCGAGCTCGCCGCGCGGCACCAGCAGGTCGACGGCGTCCCGGCCCGGCCACGTCATGCGGCGGGCGAAGCCGCCCTCGAGCGCGACCACGCCGTGCGGGCCGTCGGGCAGCGGCAGGTCCAGCCCGGCGAACAGCCCGGCGACGTCGGGGCCGACGACGGACAGCACGGCCAGCTCGGCCGTGGCGTCACGCGGCTCCACCTTCGACCAGAAGACCATCTTGGTCAGGTACGCCAGCAGCTCGGCCGCCCGCGACGCCTCCGTGTCGAGGTAGACGACACCGCCGACGTTCGCCACCACGGCGTGGTGCTCGACCCGGCCCTGCACGTCCAGGATCAGCGCCTCGGTGCCCTCGCCCTCGCCGAGCGCGTCGAAGTGCTGGCTGGTCAGCGAGTGCAGCCAGGTCAGCCGGTCGTCGCCGGGCACCGCGAGCACGGCCCGGTGCGACCGGTCGAACACCGCCACCGACCGCGCCGCGGCCCGCTGCTCGGCGAACGGGTCGCCGAAGTGCCACGGCACGCCCTGGTCGGGAGCGCCCTCGAACGGGGCGACGGCGCCGGGGGCGGTCAACAGCGGTGAGTTCACTCGGACTCCTTCGGTGCGCTCAGGCACGCGCGGCAGGTGCCGGACAGCGCGAGGTGGCTCGCATCAAGTTCGAACCCGTACCGGTCCCGCAGTGTTCCCCCGAGCGGGGACAGCAACCCGCACGGCACCTCGTCCACCCTCCCGCACCGGTGGCACACCAGGTGCACGTGCTCGTGGGCGTCGACCGAGTAGTTCGGCGCGCCGTGGCCGAGGTGGGTGTGCCGGACCAGGCCGAGCCGGTCGAGCAGGTCGAGCGTGCGGTAGACCGTGGTGATGTTGACGGTGGGCGCGGTCACCTGCACGCGCTGGCAGATCTGCTCCGGCGTGGCGTGCCCGAGCTCGCGCACGGCGTCGAGCACGAGCTGGCGCTGGGGTGTCATCCGCATGCCGCGTTCGTGCAGCGTCTTGCGCAGGGCTTTCGGTGCGCCGGCGGTGTCCACGGCTCCGATGGTAGGCCGTGAGTAGTCTCCCGGTATGCGCGTGCTCGCACTACTGGACGGAACGCTGGCCGACCCCGACGCCCCGCTGATCCGGGTCGACGACTTCGGCCTGATGCGCGGCGACGGTGTCTTCGAGACCATCCTCGTCGTCGACGGCAAGCCGCGGGAGCTCGGTCCGCACCTGGACCGGCTGGCCCGCTCGGCGGCCATGCTCGACCTGCCCGAGCCGGACCGGGCGGCGTTCGAGCGCGCGGTCGACCTCGTGCTGGACAACTGGGCGGGCGGCGCGGAGATCGCGCTCAAGCTCGTCCACACCCGCGGCGTCGAGGGCGGTGACGGCACGCCGACCGGCTTCGCGCTGGGCATGGACATCTCGCCCAAGGTGATGGCGCAGCGCGCGGACGGCATCGCCGCGGTCACCCTGGACCGGGGGATCGAGCAGGGCCTGATGGAGCGCGCGCCGTGGCTGCTGCTGGGCGCCAAGTCGCTGTCGTACGCGGTGAACATGGCCGCGATCCGCGAGGCGGAACGGCGTGGCGCGGCCGAGGTGGTGTTCACCACGTCGTCCGGCTCGGTGCTGGAAGGCCCCACGTCCACGCTGATCATGGCCCGCGGCCGGACCCTGACCACGCCGCCCGCCGAGCTGGGCATCCTGCCCGGCACCACCCAGGCCGCGCTGTTCCGGGCCGCCGGGCGCGAGGGCTGGGCGGTGCAGGTGCGGCCGGTCGAGGTGGACGAGCTCTACTCGGCGGACGGCGTGTTCCTGGTGTCGAGCGTCCGCAAGATCACCCGCGTGCACACGCTGGACGGCAAGACGCTGCCCGACTCCGCGGACCTGCACGCGCGGCTCGCCGAGCTGTACGAGTCGGAGTACTGAGTTCTCGGCCGCTGCTCCGCGGACGGCGGCTCGGCCGCCGGGAGGTCGGTCGTTCGCGTCTCGATTCCCCGACGATCGAAAAGCGTGATCGCCGGGAAATGAGGACGCGAACGACCGACGCGACCTCGCCCCTACCTCAGGCCGGCGTCCACGGCGTTGATCAGGGTGCCGGAGGCGGTGTCGCCGGACATCTCCCAGATCATCGCGCCGAGCAGGCCGCGCTGCCTGAGCCACGCGGTCTTCTTCTGGATCGCCCACGCGTCGTCGAACGTCCACCACTGCCCGCCGTCGCCGGTGAAGCAGGACGTCGCCACGGCGGCCTCGTCGTGGAACACCGCGCACCCCGGCACGCTCGCCAGCAGGTTCGAGTAGCCGCGCGTGCCCGCCTCCTCGGCGAACTGGCCCGGCGCGGCGCCGGTGGCCGACTGCCACTCGCCGTTCCTGCCGCCCGCCCGGACGCCCTGCCAGCCGCGGCCGTAGAACGCCAACCCGATGGTGATCTTGCGCGGGTTCACGCCGGCCGACGTGTACGCGTCCACCGCGTTCTCCACGCTGAAGTGGAACGGGTACGGGTCGTCGGAGTCGGCGTACAGGTTGCCCTGGTGGCCGGCGCGGTCGGGCTCCCACGAGTTGTCGCTGCCCGCGCCGTGGAAGTCGTAGCCCTGCACGTTGAAGACGTCGAGGGACTTCGCCACCTGCGGCAGGTCCCAGCCCGCCGCGATCTTCGCCGGGTCGGCCGGGGTGAACGCGGTCAGGTCGTAGCGCTTGCCCGTCTGCGCGCCCAGTTCGTCGAGCTGGCGGCGGAACTCGTCGATCAGCAGGGTGTTGTTCCGCTTGTCGTCCGGCCCGACGTGGTTGCCCGCGTGGCCCTCCGCTCCCGGCCACTCCCAGTCGAGGTCGATGCCGTCGAACAGGCCCGCCGCCGTGCCCGGACCGCCCGCCGCGTTGTACACGGGCAGGTTGCCCTTGATGTAGACGTCCAGGCAGGACTTGACGAACTTCTTGCGCGCCGCGTCGGTGGCCGCCACGTCGGAGAAGTACTTCGAGTACGTCCACCCGCCCAGCGAGATCAGCACCTTCAGGTTCGGGTGCTTGGCCTTGAGCTTGCGCAACTGGTTGTAGTTGCCGCGCAACGGCTCCCAGCCCGTGTCGCCGACGCCGTCCACGGACTGCGCCGCGCTGAACGGCCTGCTGTAGTCGGCCTCCGCGTCACCCGCGCCGTCGCCCTGGTTCGGGTCCTGCGGGTTCGGCGACGTGCCCTTGGTGACGCCGTGCAGGCAGGTCAGGTTGACCGGGTCGATGTTGCCGAACGCGTAGTTCAGGTGCGTCAGCCTGGCCGCCGTGCCGCTGGTGTCGAGGTTCTTCACGAAGTACTGGCGGCCGTAGATGCCCCACTGCACGAAGTAGCCGACCCGCGCGTAGCCGTTGACGAGGTCCGAAGTGGACAGCGTGACGGCGTTGCTCGCCCCCGACACGTTGTCGTAGAGGTCCCTCGCCCGGACCGTGAAGGTGTAGGCGGTGGACGGTGAGAGGCCGTCGACGCGGGCCGTCGTGCCGATGACCGTCGCCTTCACGGTGGCGCCCTGGTAGACGTCGTAGTTGGCCACGCCCCGGTTGTCGGTGGAGGCGTCCCAGCTCAGCGTGATGCTGCCGGCGTCCTTCGCGGTGCCGCGGAGGTTCGTCGGCGCGGTCGGCGGCTGGGTGTCGTCGGCGGGGTTGTTGGTGGTCACCGCCAGTGCGCCGGAGGCCGCCGACAGCGTGCCCTTGGTGTCCCGGGCCTTCACCGTGAAGCTGTACGCGGTGTTGGGCGCAAGGCCCGCGACGGTGGCGCCGGTCGACGTGACCGTGGTGGCGAGGGTCGCGCCGTTGTAGACCTCGTAGCCGGCGATCGGCAGCGAGCCGGGGGTGGAGGCGGTCCAGGCCAGCGAGACGGTCTTGGTGGTCTTCACCGGTGAGCGCAGGTTCGCCGGCGGGGTGGGCGGCGTGTCGGGCGTGCCGTCGCAGTTGGCGTTGTCGACCCGGCAGGTGACGGGTTCGGCCGCGCTGCTGAGCGTGAACGTCGGGCTGTACGGCTCGGTGGAACGGCGCGCGCCGACGCTGCGGTTGTAGTGCACCGGGTTGAGCGTGACGGCGTTGCCGGTCTGGCTGATCGTGGCGTGCTGCGCGCCGCTCGCCGTGACGCCGGCGGGCAGGGTGAACGTGATCGACCAGTCCGCCAGCACCGCGTCGGTGTTGTTGTTGACCACGAACTTGCCGGTCGAGCCGGTGAGGCTGAAGTCGGCCGTGGTCGGCGCGGGCGGCGGTGGCGGTGGGCCGCTGCCGTCGCAGTTCGCGCCGTTGACCGTGCACGTCGTCGGGTCGACGGCCTGGCTGAGCGTGAAGGTGGGGCTGTACGGGTCGGTGTCGCGGCCCGCCTGAATGGTGGCGATGTAGAACGCGGGCGTCAGCGTCACCCTCGTGCCGGTCTGGGTGGTGGTGGCGTGCTGCGCGCCGCTGACGGTGACGCCCGCGGGCAGGTCGAACTTGATCGTCCAGCCGGAGACGGCGGCGGTGGTCGGGTTGGCGACCACGAACTTGCCCGTGGTGCCGGTTCTGCTGAACGTGGCGGTCAGGCCGGTCGCGGCGGCGGCCGGTGCGGACAGCGCTGCGGTGGCCAGCAGGAAGGCCACGAGCGCGATGGCTGGTCGGCGCATCAGGGTGTGCCTCTCGATACGGGGACGGTCGAGAACCACGGCGGCCTGGTCGTGCCGGTCTTTCCCGGAACGCTCCTGAACGTAGGTCGTGCGCCGGGCGTTGACAATGGGTCTAGACCAATTGCGTCCGTTCAGCCCTGCGGGTCGAAGCGCAGCCGGGTGCCCGGCGCGGCCTGTCCCAGCAGCGGCAGCGCGGGCGCGGCGACCACGCCGATCACCGGGTAGCCGCCGGTCGTCGGGTGGTCGGCGAGGAAGACGACGGGCAGGCCGTCGGCCGGGACCTGCACCGCGCCGGTGACCAGGCCCTCGCTCGGCAGCTCCCGCCCCACCCGGCTCGCGGTCCGGTCCAGCGCGGTGCCGGTGAGGCGGATGCCGACGCGGTTGCTGCGGTCCGACACCGTCCAGCGGCCCGCGCGCAGCCGGTCCGCCGGGTCGTCGAACCAGTCGTCCCGGGGGCCGAGCAGGACGGGGACGACGAGGACGTCCGGGACCCGCGCCGGCACCAGGACGTCCACGCCCACGGGCACGCCGGTCGGGTCGCCGAGGGGCAGTTCGTCGCCGGGGCGCAGCGGGGCGGGGCCGAGGCCGGACAGCACGTCGGTGGACCGGCTGCCCAGCTCGGCGGGGACCGTGATGCCGCCGGACACCGCGACGTAGGACCGGAGGCCGCCGTGCGGCGTGCCGAGGGTGAGCGTGTCGCCGGGGGCCAGGTGCAGCGGCGAGTCGCGCGCGACGCCGTCGACCAGCGCGGGCGTGGCCGGGCCGGTGACGGCGACCGTGCAGGAGGCGTTGGCGCGCAGGGACAGGCCGCCGAGCAGGACTTCGAGGCAGGCGGCGTCCTCGGGGTTGCCGACCAGGCGGTTCGCGAGCCTGAGCGAGCCGGGGTCCAGCGCGCCGGAGGGCGGCACGCCCAGGTGCGCGTGGCCGGGCCGGCCCAGGTCCTGGACCAGGGCCTGCGGGCCGGTGCGCAGCACGGTGAGGGTGCGCGAGCGTTGAACCCGGGGGTTCCGGGCGTAGGACTCACGCGTGCCGGGCGTAGGACTCTCGCTCATCGGACGGCCTCGAAGCGGACGCGGTCGCCGGGGGTGAGCAGCGCCGGGGTGGGGCGGCGCGGGTCGAACAGCGGCGCGTCGGTGCGGCCGATCAGCCGCCAGCCGCCGGGGGTGGCGCGGGGGTAGGCGGCGGTGAACTCGCCCGCCACCCCCACCGAGCCGGCAGGCACCTTCGTGCGCGGCGAGTCCAGGCGCGGCTGGCGCAGCGGCTCGGGCAGGCCGGTCAGGTAGGCGAAGCCGGGGGCGAAACCGCAGAACGCGACCCGGTAGTCGGCGCCGGTGTGCAGGGCGACCACCTCGGCCGGGGTCAGGCCCGCGGTCTCGGCGACCAGGTCCAGGTCCGGGCCGTCGTAGCGCACCTCGATGACGACCTCGTCACCGTCCACCGCGGGGTGGTGCGCCAGGTCCGCGCCGGTCAGGACCCTGCGCACGGCCGCCGCGCCGCCCGGCCCGGTGACGACCAGGACGGTGCGGGCCGCCGGCACGAGCTCGACCACGTCCGGCAGCCGGGCCGCGGCGAGGGTGGCGCGCACGGCCTCCACCTCGGCCGGCGAGTCCACCTCGACCAGCACACCGTCCGGGCCGCAACGCCGCAGCTGCATGACTACAGGGTAGAGGAGGATTGTTGAACAATCCAAAACCGCCTGCGGTCGGCCGCGGAGCAGCGGCACGCCGGCTCAGCCGACGACGCGCTTCAGGTGCGCGGAGGTGTGGGGCTGCAACGGCTGACCCATCATGGCCCGCTCCTCGACGTACGCCAGGTCGCCGTTGTTGACGATGCCGTACAGCCGCTGCGCGCCCGTGACGTCCTTGGCGGTCGCCGTGCGGACGACCGCGTCGGTGGCGATCTCCCACGACGTCTGGTTGCGCGGCTTGCCGTAGTACAGCTCCACGATCCCGGTGTTGTGCGTGAGCAGCACCTCGATCGTGTCGTCCGGCTGCGGGCGCCAGAAACCGGTCTCCCGCGCCGCCTGGCGGATCACGCCGCCGTTCTCGTCGAGCAGCCACGCGCGGGCCTCGTAGTAGAGGAACGGCCGGCCGTCGTGCGCGAACGTGATCTGCTGCCCGTAGCGGAACGGGCCGTCGATCGTCGGGTACACGACCTCGCCCTCGCCGCGCCACACCCCGACCAGCGGCAGCAGCGCGAGGCACGCGTCGTGCAGCGAGGGTCCGGAGCGCAGGTTCGCCGTGTCCGCCGGGATCGGCAGGTCGTCGAACTGCGGCAGGTTGCGCGCGCCGGTCACCGAGGCGCGCGAAGCGGCGGCCTGCACGGCCGCGTCACCACTGCCCGGAACGGGCCCGTTGTCGCTCACCGCTGGTCGGAGAACAGGCGGTACACCACGTACCCGGCGAACCACACGACCAGCAGGGACACGAGGACCAGCAGTCCTGTGAAGAAGTGTTCCACCCGCCCAGTTTAGGCACCCGACCCGGAAAGCCGCCGACCCCGGTGGCGAACGCCACCGGGG
>JBFBCZ010000027.1:0-140823 GCA_040689555.1 Actinosynnema sp. NPDC051121
CGTGCAACCCGCTGAGCTGGTCCCGGTTCGCGGCCAACGGGTCGAACACCGCCGCGTGGTCGAACCGCTGCGCCGCCGCCAACCAGCGGGCGTCGCCGGTCTGCTGGTACAGATCGGTCAGCACCGCGTTCATCCCGCCGAACTCCGTGCCCAACACCCGCTGCATCTGGCTGTAGGACAAGCGCGCGGTGCGCCAGTCCACCCACCCCGCCAACCGCAGCAGCACGTCACGCGCCTGCGTGCTGCCCACGTGACGCCACACGTCCAACAGACCCGCGAGCGTCTTGTGCATCGAGTAGTACGACACCGCCTTCGGACTGCCCGCCTCCAACGCGTCGAAGTCCGACTCCGGGAACCCGGCCAGGTAGCCGGTGGTGAACCCCGCCGCCGCGTTGTTCGCCTGACACTTCGCCAGTTCGGCGACCACGTAGTTGGCCCGGTCACGGCACGTGGTGTCGCCGAGCACCGCCCACGCCTGCGCCCACGCACTCAGGAAATGCCCCTGGCTGTGGGTGCGGAACGGGAAGTTCGGGGCCTCCCACCCGCCCAGCGCCGCCGCGCCGTTCGTGGACAGCCGGTGGTTCATCCGGAAGTTGTAGAGCAACCGCTCCACGTCCACGAACCGCAGGTAGGACAACGTGCGGTTCTGGTTCTCCTGCCAACGACCCGTGGTCAGGCGGACCTGGCCCAGGTCGAACGGCTGCGCCGACACGCCGATGTCGCTGCGGACCGGCGGCAGGGTCGCGGCACCGGCGACCGGAGCCAACGGGGTGACCGCGGCAGGCACGGCGGTCGCGAGGGCGGCGACCCCCGCGGCCTGGAGCAGCCTGCGGCGGTTCAGGGCTGAAGATGACATGAGGCTCCCTGGATCGGCTGCCGCCGCTGCCACGAACAGCCGCAGGCACACCTTTGTGCTCGTCAACGTGAACTGGTCGAAGACCGACGTCCGGGTCGATCGGTGAGCGGCTATCGCATCGTCGACAACCTCTCCGTCGGGGTCGCGCGCTGGTCAGCAGCACCGGCGGACAAATGTTATCGCTAACAATCGGTGCTGTGCGGTGAGTCGTTGTCCGGTCTCGGTGTGACGTACAGGTAACAGCGGCGTCGGCGCGCTGTCAACAGCCAACTTCGGGATAAGTGCCGTGAAGCGTGCTAATGCTGTTAGCACTGACGGCCGTTGACGTTCTCGTTGCGGCTATGTTTTCATGGAGCCGGCATCGTAGGTTAGCGTTAACAATTGAGGTCCACCCTCATCGGATCCCGTGGGCCGCATCGAGTGTTCGCGCTCGTGGACGCGCGGCTGAATCGCTCTCCGCACCGGTCGCGGGCGGCCATGACCCCGTGTGATCGGAGTCCGTCCAGACCACCGGAGGAATCGGCGGCTGATCCGCTCCTGACGGATCGACCACGTCTCCTGCAACCCACCCGGAAGGCCGCATGAAACTCCTCCAACGAAGCGGGATCCGATTCGCCGGTACGGCCGTGGCCGTCCTCGCCTGCATGGGCTCGGTCACCGCGGTGCCGGCGTCCGCCGCCACGCCGGGGAGCTGGACCTCGGTCCAGCCGGGTGTCGCGCAGACCGGCTGTGACGGCGTGCGCGCCACCGTGGCTCTGGACGCGAACGGCGCCCTCTCGCTCGGCGCGACCTGGAACTGCCGCCAAGCCCTGGCACCCGCTCCGATCGGCCTCGTGACCAGCCAGGTCGACTTCACCACCGGACTGGAGTTCGTCCGCCGCACGGATGCGCCCGTTTCGTACGCCTACGAGGTCACGGCGGGCAAGTCCCGCGTCCGGACGCGGCACGCGACCGAGACGAGACTGGTGTTCGCGAAGGGCTCCGCGCAGGTGACCGTGCACGTCCGCACGTCCGCGGACGGTCTGGCGCTGCGCTACGAGTTGCCGTCGGGTGCGACGGTGCTGAGCGAGGCGACGTCGTTCGAGCTGCCGGCCGACGCCCAGCTGTCCCGGCAGGCGTTCAGCCCCGAGCACGAGAAGGGCTATGCGACCTCCGCGGTCGCCGACGTCCCGACGGGCTCCTACGACATGGGCATGTTCGCCCAGCAGACCAACGGCACGCGGGTGCTGTTCGCCGAGTCCGGTGTGGACGGCAACTACTCGGGTGGCCGGTTCACCCACACCCTGGGCACCGGACGGTTCACCGTCGCGCTGGCAGACGCGCAGGTCACGCGATCCGGCGCGTTCACCACGGCGTGGCGCACGGCCGTCATCGGCAGCACGGCGACGATCGTGGAGTCGACGCTGGTCGACGACGTCGCGCCCGCGTCGAAGATCTCCGACACCTCGTGGATCAAGCCGGGTGTCGCCGCGTGGCCGTGGCTGGACGGCATGTGGGCCACCCAGCGGGATCTGACCAAGCTCAAGCAGTGGGCTGACTACGCCTCCTCGCAGGGCTGGCCCTACCTGTTGGTGGACGACGGGTGGAAGGCCAACCAGGCGATCATCCCCGAGCTCGTGGCCTACGCCCGGGAGCGCGGCGTGCGGATCATGCTCTGGTACCACTGGCAGGACCTGGACACCGCCGCCGAGCGGGACGCGGAGTTCACCAAGATCACCGGGTGGGGCGTCGTCGGCGTCAAGATGGACTTCATGGGTTCCGAGACCCAGGCCCGTCAGCAGTGGTACGACGCGGCCCTGGCCGACACCGCCCGGTACAGGCTGATGGTCGACCTGCACGGCTCGCGGCTGTCCGTCGGCGTCCACCGGACCTGGCCGCACGTGCTGACCAACGAGGCCGTCCGGGGCGAGGAGTACCCCGGTGGCCGGGACGTCGGGCACGTGGCGGCGCTCCCGTTCACCCGCGGCGCACTGGGCCCGGCCGACTACTCGCCGATGAGCTTCCAGCAGGGCAACCCGAACAGCGACGCCGCCGAACTCGCCCTCGGCGTACTCCTGGACAGCGGCATCATGCTGCCCGGCAGCCGCATCCCGGACTACCAGGCGCGGCCCGAGGCGCAGCGGTGGCTGCGCGTGGTGCCGACCGTGTGGGACGAGACGAAGTACGTCTCGGGCGACCCGCTCACCGGAGGTGTCATCGCGCGCCGCAACGGCGACCGGTGGTTCGTCGGCGCACTCCGGCGCGGCGGCGCCACCACCATCAGCTACCCGACCGCGTTCCTCGGCTCCGGCACCTGGCACGCGGAGATCACCACCGACGGCCCCGACGGCCTGACCCGCACCAGCAAGGTCCTCCAGGCCGGTGACACGCTGAGCGTCCCGGTGGTAGCCAACGGTGGCCACGTGGTGAGGCTGACCAGGGTCCCGGTCATCCCGGCCGGGAACCACGCGGTGACCATCGCCGGCAGCGGCGACGTGCTCGACGTGAAGGGCCGCAGCCTCTCCGACGACGCCGGGATGATCCGCTGGCCCAGCACGGGCGGCACCAACCAGCGCTTCGCCTTCTCATCGATCCGGTCCTCGCCCTCTCCGGTCGAGAGCGCTTCCGCCAACTCGGAAACGTGCCGGAACAGTTGAGCGAGCGGAGCGGAACCGGGCGTGATCGTTTCGACGACCCAGTCGACGGCACCGCTCCAATCCGGCGACCGGCGTGTCAGGGCCGTCGCCAAACCGGCTTGGAGCAGCGACGACTTGCCGGCGCCCGAGGCGCCGGTGATCACGACAAGACCCCCGGCTCGCACCGCGTCGGACAAGCGGGCCATCAGCTTCGTGGTGCTCGCCCTCCGGCCGAAGAACCACCGCGAGTCCTCGTGGCGGAACGGCGCCAATCCCGGGTAGGGACTCGTGGGAGTTCCCTCACCCGAATCCGCGGGACGTGACGGGGCTTCGGGGTCGTCATCACCGCTTTCCGCGGCCTTGGGGCTCGTCGCGGCATCGTGCCACCAGCGTTGCCAGGCGCGCAGGTCGTAAAGGCCTTCCACCGGAGCGCGGGGCGCGGACGTGCGGGCCCGGTGGATGAGGGGTTTGAGCACGACCGCCAGCGGGCTGAACGACGCCGGGACGTTGCGACCCCTGCGCCAGTCGCTGATCCGCTGCGCCGGGACCGCGATCGGGCGTCCGCGGTCGTCCGTCATCCGGCCTGCGGCGACCCACTGCGCGACCCGCCTCAACGGCGGATCGCCCGCTTGTGCGAGCAACAACGCGAAGCGCTCGGCGAAGAGTCGACGCGCCGGTTGCCGTAGTTCCCGCTCGTCCATCCGGCCTCCTCCGTCCTCGTGTCCCGGTACGTGCGATGTCCGGTCCGGACAGCCGGACCCGCCTTCTGAACAGCGAAGACCAGCTTCGCAGCGCGGTACGGGGTGATCACGCGGTGATCGCCGCGCTACATTTTGCATCCACGGGCACGCAGAACCGCGACGGCGTGGCGAGGAGCGGTAGCCGACCGGAAGGTGAACCCCGCCGATCTGATCGGCGGTGAGAATTCCGCGGTCGAAGGCGTGGGGAGAAGGCGTGCGCGCCGCATCGGAAGGCTTCCGCTGCCGTCGCAGCGGAAACGGGAAATGCATGGACGTCGCAGCGGTCTGACGCGCGGGGCCTTGCGGTGGGTGCATTGCAAGACGGCGTCGCGCTTTGCGACACCTTGGAGAAGGGTATTTCGCATGTCCACGTTGTCGACGGAAAGCTATGCGCGAAGCGTGACCATCAAGCGGTTTTCGGAGCTTTTGGCCTGCGCCGGATACAGCACCGGTTCGGTCACGAGCCTGCGTTGTCCGCGCTGCGGGGATTGCCCGGACCTGTGCGACGGATCCGCGGGGCACCCGAGTGGGCCGTTCCCCGGTTCCCGACGCTGAAAAAAATGGGGTGTGCCCGCCGCGTTTTCGTGCCCGGCCCGCCGCGACATACCGATCGGGCGCGCACGTGAGCGCCAGGGGTAACGCACGCGACCTGTCCAACGCCCCGGTCGCCGGCAGGTCGTGCCGGACGCCTCACCTCCCGTGATCGGCCTGTCCTGACCCTCTCGGACCGTCGACGCCGGCACGGTCCGCCTTCCGCTGATAGCGGTGCCACTGGAGCCTGAGCCGCACCCACTCCCGCTTTCCGGATAACCACATTTTTGCGGTATGCGTACCGCGAGTGGGTCGACCTCCCGCGGAATGGGGCGACGCGGTCCGGACGTCCGGCATTGGCGATGCCAGGCCGCCTGGACTTGGCCGCGAAGTCCTGGTGGTAGCGGGATGCGGGCCGATCGGGTGATCGTGAGTCCCCGGTGCCCGCACCGTCGAGAATCACGGCAGGAACCGGCCAGAATGCCAATCGGGGAACGGTCCCGACGCCGGGCTCCTAGAGTATGCGACTTGTACGTATCCATGATGGAACCGAGCGCGGTCTACCCGGATGCTCTGGGTATGACGACGAAGGCCGGTTTCGGAGAGCGAGGCGCAACGGTGAAATCACGGGTCACCTGCTTCCGCGTCACCTCACCAGACGGTTACCGGTCGACGCACGAGTTGGGCCCGGGCCGGACCAGGATCGGTCGGGCGACGCTCGACGGGGCGCCGGAGCTCGTGCTCGACCCGGACCCGCACCGCCTGGTCAGCCGCGTGCACTGCATAGTCGAGCACGCCGACGGCGTGTGGACGGTCACCGACAACGCCTCGGACAACGGGACCATCCTGCGGCGCGGTGGCGAACTGACCCGGGTCCTGGGCACGGCCGAGCTGCGCCACGGCGACGCCCTCCTCGTCATCGGCGACATCACCCCCGCCGGCGACCCGCGGTACTGGAAGTTGACCTTCGACGACCCGTTCCGCACCGAGGCGGCGCCGGTTCCGCCTCCGCCCGCGACGGACGACGAGAGGCCCCACCTGACCTACGACTGGCTCCAGATGAAGGTGTTCCGGGTCGAGGGCGGCACCCGGTCGGAGATCACCGGGCTCTCGCCGCAGTCCCACCGCCTCATCCGGTACCTCGCCGAGCTGAGCCGGATCAACAACGGCTCGCCGGTGGCCTGCACGCACACGGAGTTGATCCACATGCTGTGGGGACGGCCGGAGGAGTGGCCGCCGAGCCGGAGCTACGACGAGACCAACCTGCGCAACGTCGTCACGGCGGTCCGCAAGCGGATCGAGCGCGACCCGGCGAACCCGGTGCTGTTGCAGACCGAGCGCAACATCGGCTACCGGCTGCTGATCCGGGTCGACCCGACGGGCTCGCGATGAAGCTGCTGGAGGAGGGCCGACGTGTCGGCGACACCTACGAGGTCGAGCGCTACCTCGGCGAGGGCGCGTTCGCGGAGGTCTACCGCGTCCGCCACGACATCCTCGGACGCCAGGCGATGAAGGTGTTCAAGCGCACCGGCACCGCCGAGGAGACCAAGACCATGCTCGGCGAGGCCATCATGCTGTCGCGGATCGGCCACCCGAACATCATCCGGGTGTTCCACGCGGGCACGGTGTCCACCCCGCACGGCATGAGCGGCTACTTCACGATGGAGTACGTCGCGGGCGGCAACCTGCAGAGGTTCTGGGCCTCGCACCGCGAGCGGTTCGTCCCGGTCGAGGACTCCGCGCGCATCCTGCACCAGGTCTCCGAGGGCCTCACGGTCGCCCACTCGGCCCAGCCCGCCATCATCCACCGGGACATCACGCCGCAGAACATCCTGATCGGCTACGACACCGACGGGCTGCGGGCGAAGCTCTCCGACTTCGGCCTGGCCAAGAGCGTCAACCCGATGACCATGCTGGCCAGCACGAAGGGGACCCTGGCGTTCAAGGCGCCGGAGTCCCTGCTCAACGCGCAGGGCGACTCGCGGGCGGGTGACGTGTGGGCGCTCGGGACCATCGCCTACCTGCTGCTCACGGACACGCTGCCCTACGAGGACGGCGGTCCGACGTCGTACTTCGGCACGAACCGCCGGACGCCGCCGCGTCCCCCGCACGAGTTCAACGCCGAGGTGGACGAGGAGCTGGAGCGGATCGTGCTGCGCGCCCTGGACCCGGACCCCGTCACCAGGACGCCGGACGCCGGGGCGCTCGCGGCCGAACTGGGGCGGTGGCGGGTGAAACGGCGTCGGCAGCGCGCCAAGCAGGCGGTCAACCTGCCGCAGACGTCGAAGAGCGTGCTGGGCACCGCGTCCCCCGCCGACGAGGAGGAAGCGGTGCGGCTGGTCGAGCAGGCGATGGTGCTGGCGAGGCAGGCCGTCACGCTGCCGGAGGCCGCCGACCTGATGGAAGAGGCGTTCAACAAGTCACCGAAGCTGCGCGCCGCGTACGAGCAGCGGCTTCGGATGTGGCGCAAGGGGGTGGTGACCTGATGGAGATCCGAAGCGCGGTGCGGCCGAGGGACGAGGAGCTGGACGGGGTCCTGCGGGACCTGACCGGTGCCCGGTTGTACCGCAACAACGTGTTCCGGCTGACCGGGCTGCCGGTCGGCGCGTCCGCGACGCAGGTCCGCCGCCGCCGGGAGGAGGCCGCGCTGATGGCGCAGCTCGGCACGCCGCCGCCGGTCCACGGCGAGCTGCCGCTCACCCCCGCGCCCGACTGGGACGCGGTCGACGGCGCGTTCGAGGCGATGCGCAACCCCGTGCTGCGGCTGGTGCACGAGCTGTTGTGGCTGTGGGACGCCGGCCAGGACGACGTCCACGACCGCGCCGTGCGGCAGCACTGCGGCGTGATCGAGGGCTCGACGCTCACCGCGCCGAACCGGCCGGCCATCGCGGACGACCCGCTCGGGCAGCAGTGGCTCGTGGCGGTCCAGGCGTGGGCGGAGGTGCTGTCCGGCGACGAGATCTGGGACCGGGCGCGGCGGCGGGTGAAGGAGCTGGACGACCCCCGCCTGACCACCGGCACCGTGCGCCGCCTGCAGGACCGGCTGCCGAGGCACATCGTCGACGTCCACCTGGCGCTCGCGGCGAAAGCGGCCGAGGAACTCGGCCAGGAGGCCGCGGATCGGCACCTGTGGGTGCTGGACGAGTCGTCGTTCGCCGACGACCTGGTCGACGCGGCACTGCGGGACGCCGTGCGACCCGCGGAGGACCGGGTGCACGTCGCCTGCGAGGCGGCCAACCGGGTGGCGGCGACCGCGCCCCTGGAGGCGATCGACGCCGGCCACGCGTTGCTGGAGCAGACGGCGGCGCCGCTGCGGCTGATCGCGGGGATGCTCGGCGGTGCCGACCCGGTCGTCGCCGCCATCCACGACGAGGTGGCCAGATCGGTGAACCTGTGCGCGGTGGCGCACGACAACGAGACCGAAGCGAGCGGTCCGGCGATGGGACTGCTCCCCACGGCACGGCGGCTCGCGCGGGAGTCCACGACGATCGCCCTGATCGACCGGAACATGGATCTCATCGGCAGGCAGTCGGTCCTGAGCCGGGTGGAGGACCTCCGCAAGGCCGGGAGGGTGAACAAGGCGTTCGACCGGCTCCTCGCGTGGCACCGGCACACCGACGACACGCGGGTGCGGGTGGCGATCGACGCGGTGCTGGACGACCCCACGGCGTTGCTCACCCCGCCGAACGGCGCACCGACGCGGGGTTCGTTCTTCGGCTGGGGCGCCTACCTGTGGGGGTGGCGTGCGACGAACGACCCGCAGAAGTTCGTCGCGACCCACTACTTCACCGTGTTCTTCATCCCCGTCATCCCGATGGCCAACTACCTCCGGGACCAGACCTACATCTACGGGAAGGTGCCGTTGAGCCTGGCGGCCAGGCGGTGGCGGGTGGTGGCGCTCGTGCTGGCCCTCGCCTTCGTCCTGAACCCGTTCCGCGACCTGCCGCGGGCGATCGTCTTCCTCGCCGTCGTGGTCGGGGTGGCCGCAGCGCTCGGGCTGCGCCGGTACCGGCTGGACAAGTGGGCCGCCGCGCAGGCGGACGATGGCCCGGAAAGGAACGAGTAGTTGTCCAGCTTCCGCCAGCGGGTCAGGCAGCGGCGTTTTCCGCCCGAGTTCCGCATCCCCGCCCCGCATGCCCCGCCTGCCGCCGCCGTGCACGAGCCACCACCCGTGCGAGACCCGCTGCCGGAGCCGCCACCCGGACCGTCGCCGGCCGAACCGGTCCTCGCCGAACCGGCACCCGCCGAACCGACGGCCGCCGAACCAGCGCCCGTCGAACCAGCGCCCGTCGAACCGACGGCCGCCGAACCGACGGCCGCCGACCTGGACGACGGGACCGTCGCCGACATCGCCACGAACATGTGGCGCGTCATGAAGAGGTTCAGCGGTGACGGCGAAGTGTCGAAGGCGCAACGCATGGCCATGAGGAACCTCACCGCCATGTCCGAACGGCTGGACGCGGCCGGGATCCGCGTGCAGGACCACGACGGCACCCCGTGGGACCCCGGCATGTCGTTGAAGGCCATCGCCTACGAGCCCAGGCCGAACGTCGAGCAGGAAACCGTGGTGGAGACGGTGCGGCCGACGGTCTACCGCGGCGGGCAGTGCATCCAGTTCGGCCACGTGATCGTCGGAGTACCGGAGAAGGGACAGGACAGTGGCACGGGAGAACATTGACTTCGGTATCGACCTCGGTACCACGACCAGCATCATCGCCGTGGCCACCGCCGACGACGCGACGGTGATCCGCAACAACCGGCAGGCGGAGTACACGCCTTCCGCGGTGTACGTCAGCGGGTCGAACAAGGTCCTCGTCGGCGAGTCCGCCAAGGGCAGGCTGGTGGAGGACCACGAGAACGCGAGCGCGGAGTTCAAGCTCCAGATGGGCAAGCGGGACGCGCGCAAGGAGTTCAAGGCGTCCGGCCGGTCCATGAGCCCGGAAGAGCTGTCGGCCGAGGTGCTCAAGTCCCTGCGCGGTGACGTGCAGCAGGCGCTGCGCGAGAGCATCGGCGCGGCGGTCATCACGGTGCCGGCGGCCTTCGAGCTCGACCAGTGCGACGCCACCCGCAAGGCCGCCGAGCTGGCCGGGCTCGACTTCGCGCCGCTGATCCAGGAGCCGAGCGCGGCCGCGTGGGCCTACAGCACGCACCTCGCGACCGACCGCGGGTTCTGGCTCGTGTACGACTTCGGCGGCGGCACCTTCGACGCCGCCGTCGTGAAGGTCGCCGACGGCGAGTTCAGCACCATCAACCACGCGGGCGACAACTTCCTCGGCGGCAAGCTGATCGACTGGGCGTTGGTGGAAGGGCTGCTGATCCCCGCGGTGCGCAAGGAGTTCCCCCTGCCGGACCTGGCCCGCGGCCACCGGAAGTCGGCCGGGAACATCGCGAAGCTCAAGCAGGCCGCCGAGTACGCCAAGATCGAGCTGTCGCGCGCGGACAGCGCCGAGATCAACCTGCGGCTCAACGACGTCGACGGCGCACCGGTGTTCGACTTCGACTTCGAGCTGACGAGGGCGGACGTCGAGCGGGTCGCGCTGCCGCTCTACCAGCGGTCGGTGGCGTTGTGCCGCAAGGCGATCGCCGACGCCGGTCTGGGCGGCGGCGACGTCGAGCGGGTGCTCCTCGTCGGCGGCACCACGATCGCACCGGCGCTGCGCGAGCTGCTCGCCGACCCCGCCGAGGGCCTCGGCATCCCGCTCGACTACAGCCTCGACCCCGTCACGGTGGTCGCCAGGGGCGCGGCGATCTTCGCCGGTACCCAGCGGATGCCGCACCGGCCGGAACGCGCCGAGCAGGCGCTCGGCCAGGGCAAGGTCGTGCTGGACCTCAAGTACCCGGCCGCGGGTTCGGACACCGAGCCGCTGGTCGGCGGCCTGCCACCGCGCACCGCCCAGCAGCGGGACTGGACCGGCTCCACCATCGAGTTCGTGCACCCGGACGGCACGCCGCCGTGGCGGAGCGGGCAGATCCCGCTCACGCCGGAGGGCACCTTCTCGACCCGGTTGCGCGCCGACGAGCACACCGTCAACACCTACGACCTGGAACTGCGCGACGCGCAGGGCACCGTGACGCCGACCGACCCGGAACGCATCTCCTACCGGCACACGTCGAAGATGGGCACCGCGCCGACGCTCAGCCACTCCATCGGCGTCGCGCTGGACAACAACGAGGTGCTGTGGTTGGTGCGCAAGGGAGCCGAGCTCCCCGCCACGGCCCGGGCCATCCTGTACTCGACGCTGACCGTGCGGCGCAACGAGCGCACCGGGCTCATCCGGGTGCCGATCGTGGAGGGCGAGCGGTCGAAGGCCGATCGCAACATGCTGATCGGCCGGCTGGACATCGTGCCGAACCAGGTCGACCGGGACGTGCCCGCCGGTAGCGAGGTCGAGGTCACGCTCAAGATCGACACCAGCTTCGCGCCGCGTGCCGACGCGTACGTGCCGCTGGTCGACGAGGAGTTCCAGATCCAGGTGGAGCTGGGCCGATCCGGTGCGGGCACCGACTTCCGCGGCGCCGCCGAGGACCTCGCCGACCGGTTCGACGAGCTGGTCGACCGGCTCGACAAGCTGCGGTCCGGTGACGTCGACGCGGGTCAGGCGGTCGAGTCGGTCGACAGGTTCCGCGCCGACGACGTGCTGGCCGACGTCCGGCGCCTCGCGGACGCGGCCGCAGTGGACCCGGACGCCGCATCGACGTGCGAGAACCGGTTGCGGGACGCGCAGACGGCGCTGGACGACGTCGAAGCGGCGCTGGTGTTCCCGGAACTGGTCTCGACCGGGCGGGCGATCGTGGAGCAGACCCGGACGATCGTCGAGGACTCCGGCGCCTCCCGCCACCGGACCGCCCTCCACAACGCCGAGCGCGCCATGGAAGCCGCCATCGCCTCCCACGACCGCACGGTGCTGGAACGGCAGATCGACGTCGTGCGCGACATCGTCCGGGATGTGCTGCGGGACAGCGGGCAGCTCGCCGCGGTGATCTTCGTCGGCCGCGAGCCGAGCCTGCGCGACAACCCGGACCCGCGCGTGCAGGACCTCCTCCAGATGGGCAGGCGCGCACTGGACGAAGGTGACGTCGCCCGGCTCAACGCGGTCAACGCCCAGTTGGAGAAGGCCGCGCCGGACGCCTTCGGGTACGCCGACGGCTCGGACGGGCTCGGCAGCACGGTCCGGGCGGGTGACCTGTGAGCGGGGGACTGGTGGCCGCGTCCCCGCCGTTCGCCCGCGCCACCGACCTGGCCAGGAGCGGCGAGTTCACCGAGGCGCGAGAGGTGCTGCGGGAACTGGGCGGCCGGGACAGCGCCGATCCCGCGGTGCTGGACCTGCTCGCGCGCATCCACGCGCAGCGCGGTGAACTGTTCGACGCCGACGAGTGCTGGGCGCTGGCGCTGCGGCTGGACCCCGACTTCGCCCCGGCCCGCGCGGGCCGCCGGAGGATCGCGGCGCTGACGGCCCGTCGGATGCGCCCACGTGGTGGCCGGGTCGTGCTCGCCGTGGCCCTGGTCGCGGTGGCGGTCGCCGGCGGCGGCGTGGCCGTCGGCCTGCTGCCCGTGAAGCGGCCCGGCCCCGACCCGGTCGTGCTGGCCGAACTGGAGGAGGTCCAACGCGGCCAGCGGGAGCAGGCGGAACGCCTCGACGGCCTCGACGACCGGCTCGGCGAGACCGCGTTGCGGCAGCAGCGAGTGCTCGACAGCCTCCGCGCCGCCCTCGCCGGCAACCCCGCGTTGATCACGCGGGTGGACCGGGGTGCGGTGGTCGTCGCGTTCCCGACCGGCGTGTTCAGCACGGGTGTGCGGTTCTCCGACGCCGGCAGCGCGGCCCTGTCCGATCTCGCCCGGCTGCTGCGCCCCTTCGCCGCGGACGTCACGATCACCGTGGTGGGCCACACCGAGGACGCGCAGGTGTCCGGCAGCACCGGCTACACGACCAACGCGGAGCTCGGCACCGCCCGCGCGACGCTCGCCGCCGAGCGGATGTCCGGGGCGAGCGGGCTGCCGCCGGCGGACTTCTCGCTGTCCAGCTCCGGCGCGGCGAACCCGCCGTTCACCAACGCGACGGCGGAGGGGCGGGCGCAGAACCGGACCGTGACGGTGGTGGTGAGCCCCCGCTGAAGACCCGGCCGGGTCGGTGGTCCGGCCGGACGCCGGTCGCCGAAGCCGCGGCGCCGGCAGTTCCACCACGGTCGACGATCCGGAGCGCGCGGCGCATCCGGGAACATCAGGGAGCAGGGATGGCAGCCACGACGGTCCGCGTCTTTCTGAGCTGGTGCCACCGCGACGCCGACGCCAAGGCCGCGCTGCTGACCCGGTTGCTGCCCGCGGTGCGGCTGTTCACGGACCTGCGGGTGGAGTGGTGGGAGGACAGTCACCTGACCTGCGGTGAGAAGTCCACCCCGGCGATCTTCGACCGGCTGGCCGAGGCCGACTTCGGGTTGCTGCTGGTGTCCACCGACTACCTGGTCAGCCCGTTCATCCGGCAGTACGAGCTGCCGCGGTTCGCCGGGCCGGGCGCGGACCGGGACGCGTTGCCGGTCAGGCTCGCCCCGCTGCCGCCGTTCGGGTCGGAGATCGACCTCGGCGGTCTGGCGGAGCTGAACATGTTCTCCCTGGACGGCCGTGCCTACACCGAGACCACCGGCCCCCGGCGCACGCGCTTCGGGATCGAGCTGGCCGCCTCCATCCGCCGCCGCGCGCTGAGCCTCAACCGGTACCGCGCCCTGTGACCGGCCGTTCACTCGATCGGATGCCGATCAATGCGGAAGGAAACACGCAGACCGCCGGCACGCTTCAATCCGAGTGTCCGAGAACAGGGGGGAGCCTGTGGCAGAAGGGGACGCGTTCGCCGTCGACCTGGTCGCCCTGCGGGAGCTCAGCGGGTGGTTGGCCGGCTTCGCGGAGCGGGCGGGGCGGCAGGGGGAGGTGCTTGGCGGGGTGCGGGCGGAGACCGGGCGGGCGGACAGCGACGACGCCGGCCGGTCGGGGCCCGGGGCGGTCGCGGAGCTGGTGGCGGCGTTGCGGGACGCGTTGCGCGGTGACGGTGACCAGGTGGAGCAGAGCGCGGCCCACTACGGGGACACGGACCTGCGGATAGACGAGTCGCTGCGGTCGCTCGGCCGGTTGCCGGGTGGTCTCGCGTGACCGCCTACCTCACGGCGGAGGCGGCCGTGGGTGGCAGCCCGACGCAGCTCTACGCCACGTCCGACCTGCTCGGCAAGGCGGCAGGTGAGCTGGGCAACGCGGCGAACGACCTCAGGCGGTCCGCCGACGACACCGATGCCACGTGGCGCGGAACGGCGGCGACGGCGTACCGCACCAGGACGGCCTCGCACGTGGGCCTGCTGGCCAAGGTGGACCCGGTGCTCGCCGAGGCGGCCGTCAGCTACCGCACGCTCGCCGACGAGCTGAGCGCGGCGCAGCACAAGGCGGGCGACGCGATGCGGCGGTCCGTCGCCCTCGGGTTGGGCGACGGGGACCTGGTGGGACGGCCGCTGCGGGTTGCCGCGTTCGCGGTGACCCACCCGCAGCACGTGGTGACGCTGGCCGGTCTGCTGTCCGACGTCGTGGACGCCCGGGCCGCCGCGAACGACGCCCGCGACCGCTTCGTCACGAGGATGGACGACATGCGGGCGAGCGTGGCGTCACTGCGCGACCCGGATGGCGTCGGGGGCCAGCGCAAGCGCAACGACCGGTTGTGGCGGCGCGACGAGGGCGGCGACGATCGCGACTTCGGCCGTGGCGTCAACCTCTCGAGTGACTGGGCGGGCCGCGCGATCCTCGACCGGTACCTGCGGGGCGGTGGCGACTGGACCATCGACGACGACGCGGACTGGTCGAAGTACATGATGGACAACGACGGCCTGCGGACGCACCTGTCGTCGGCGTCGGACGCCCAAGCGCAGCAGGCACTCCGGGACTACCTGGCCGGCAAGGGCGCGACGGGTTCGTTCGACCGGACGTTCCACGCCGAGATCCAGAACGGCGAGGGCATCGTCGGGTACGAGTACCTGCACGGCACGGACGCCAACAAGGGCGACTTCCGGTATCGGGGCGACACTTCGGTGCGGCAGCTCCCCGACGGGACCTACGAGGTCACGACGAAGGCCGGGTACACCTGGAACGACACCGTGGACCCGAACCCGAAGTACTCCACCGACCGGTGGAAGAGCCGGTTGGCGGAGATCCTCACGCTGGGTCGGGCCGATCCGTACGACATCCACATCACGTGGCACTCCGAGACCAGGACGATCCTGGACAAGGACGGCAACGTGATCCGAGCGCAGGGATATCCTGGGTCGTGAACAGGCGGCAGGGCGTGCTGATCACCGCCGGGGTCGTCATCGCGGCGGCACTGGTGGTGGCGGGGGCACTCGTGGTGGGGTCGACCGGGCGAGGCGGGGGATTCGGGATGAGTCGCGGCACCGACCGCTTCGTGCTGCCGGACGCGCCCAAGGCGGCGCCGTCGGGCAAGTACACGGCGCACGCCGAAGCCGGGCCGGAGCAGAACGGGGTGCCCACCTGGGTCGTCGTCATCCGCGACCAGAGCGGTGGTGAGGTGTTCCGCGACGAGTACGCCTACAGCACCCGGCACGGCGTGGGCATCACCTGGCTGTCCACGGCCGACCAGCTGTGGGTGCTGTCCGCCGATGTCGGCGACGCGCACGTGGACCCGTCGGGCAGCGGTTGGGTGAAGACCACGCTGACCCCGTCGACCCTCGACGACAAGCCGGAGGAGATCCGCGACCTCGGCCGGTGAGCCGGGCCGGCTCCCGGGCGGCCACGACCAGCGTCGCCGCGCACCGCGTCGCCGACCTGGCGGCGAGGTCGGCCTGCGGGTGGCCGCGCCGCACACCGGAGGTCTCGCCGTTGCCCGGTGCTTGCGGGTGTCCGTAGATCCCGTTGCTCCCCAGTGCTGACAGCACTGGTCCGGATCGGTGAATCGGGGGTGGCACCGTCCGGGGCGAGTGGCACTCTGGCCACCCTGCGCCGGGACCAGGGCGGTCGGTCCGGGGTCGCCACCGTCGACGAAGGGCTTGTGCAGTGCTGAGAACCGTTCGCGGGCTGCTTGCCGTCCTGCTGATGACCACCGCTGTGACCTGGTCCGGGGCCGGGAGCGCCGGTGCGGTCTCGTGGACCCTGACCACGGCGCAGCGGCAGGCGTACCTGTACCACTACGCGCCGCTGATCTTCAAGCGCGGCGACGAGAACAACAGCCAGGAGGGCACGGACTGGCTGTCGAACTACGATTTCGACCGCGACGGGCGGTTCTCCGACAACCGGGTGAACTGGCGCAACGTCAACCAGTACGTGCAGGGCGCGAACACCCACTGGCGCATCCGCCCGACGCTCTACAGCGCGTTGCTCGAGTACGCCGAGAACGGGACGAAGAACCTCGTCCTGCTCTACCACGTGTACAACGCGGCGGACAAGGACATGGACCAGATCCACGACTGGGAACGCGTCGAGATCGTGGTCCGCGGCGTGACCGGGAACCCCGGCACCGGTGAGAGCGTCGCCTACGCCACGGTGACCACCCACCACGAGCACATCATGCGCCGCTCCACCGACAGCGCCGTGCAGTTCATGACCACGGCCACGGGCAAGCACCTGATGCTGTGGCAGGCCGACGGCAGCGGAGCACTGCCCACCACCACGCGAGGTCACGAACTCCGGTTCGCCACCACGCCGTGGAGCACCGTCGCGGCGGCCATGAACGGGACCGGCAAGGCCGAGGTCGACATCAACAACGACAGCGAGAAGAACGTCCACTACGTGTTCGTCCCGGAGGCGTCGCAGGCCGCCGTCTCCACCTGGGGCGCGCAAGCCGTGACCTCCGCCTCCGCCCCGGCCCTGGCCAGCCGGCTCGACAACGGCGACTCCACGGCCTGGCGGTCGGTCAAGCGCGTCACCTACGAGTTGCAGGACCTGGCCGACGTCCTGCCGACGCACTGGCAGAACTGGCAGCTGCACTGGCGGGACACCAAGACCAGCGACGTGCTGCTGGAATCGCCGGTGACGTCGGAGACGGGGCAGCCCGAGGTGGCCGCCGGCCTCCAGCGCTTCTACACCGCCTCGCTCGACATCGGCGCGAGCGACCTCACCGACGGTCGCGAGGGCATACCGTCCAAGAGCTGGCTGTACGGCGCGTACTCGGGTGAGGCGAACGCGGACGACAGCTCGAGCTCCGACGACTTCGGCGGCTACGAGGGCCTGGGACTCGACAGCTACGGCCGCAGCAGGGGCGTGGTCAGCGGCGACCTCGCCTCCCACAACGCGTACTGGCGCCAACACGACTTCTTCGTCCACACCGGCGTCGTCGACACCGCGGATCGACGTGAGGCGGGCACGTGGCTGCCCGCCCAGTGGCACCTCGCCGCCAACGGCGGGTTCGACGGTCGCTGGATGCAACTCTTCGACGACCGCCCCTGACGGCGACGGGCCGCGACCACTTCGACCTCACCGGCTCGGTGCCGGCAGAGCGCCGCCCCGTTGTCCCTCGAAAGGGTGTCGTCCCGGTGATCGGCGCCGCACCGGGGAAGCGCGAGTTCGGATGAACCTGGTGACCCGGCTGGCTGAATCGGCTTTCGCTGCGCCGACCGGTGCGGGGACGCTGGGGGTGAGCGGGCGCGTCGGTGCGACTGTCCCTTGTGGTCTCATCGCGTCGGCGGATCCCGTGCAGCCCCGAGTCCGGTCGTGCCGGGGTCGACGCAGCGGAGGAGAGAACCATGCCGGTCAGTCGGAGGACCCTGCTCGGTGCCGGTGCCGCCACGGCGGCGGCGGTGGCGTTGTCGCACGGCGCTTCGCCGGCACTGGCCGCGGGGACGGAGACCGGGCTGGGCGTGGACGGCGCTGCCTGGCGCGCTCTGCGCCGGGCACTCAGCCCGGCTGCCCAGGTGTTCACGGGCTGCGCCCCGGTGGACAACCTGCGCTACGCCTACCCACCCCCGCTCAAGGAGATCGTCTGCCAGAACGAGCACGACGTGCAGATCGCCGTGCAGTGGTGCGTGGTGCAGGGAATGCCCTTCCGGCTCCGCTCGGGCGGCCACAACTACGCCGGCTACTCGACCACCGGCGACGGGGTGGTGATCTGCCTGGGGCGGTCGATGCGCTGGGTGCGCCAGGACGGACAGCGGTTGCACCTGGGCGGCGGCTCGACCAACTCCGACGTGTACGACGCGCGTCACCTGGGGCTGTACTTCCCCGGCGGGCGCTGCCCGAGCGTCGGCGTGGCCGGGCTGACCCTCGGCGGCGGTCTCGGGTTCAACGACCGCAAGTGGGGCTTGACGTGCGACCGGCTCGTCGAGACCCGGCTCGTGCTGGCCGACGGCACCCTGGTGCGCGCCACCGAGGACGAGAACGCCGACCTGTTCTGGGCGTGCCGCGGCGGTGCGGGCGGCAACTTCGGCGTCAACACCGCCTTCGTCTTCGACGCCGTGCCCGTGGGCCAGTTGCGCGCCACCGTCTTCGACCTGACGTTCGCACCGGAGGTCGGCGTGCCGGTGGTGCAGGAGTTGCAGCACTTGCTGGACACCGACCACACTCGCGACCTCGACGTCCGGATCGGGTTCAAGCACGCGCGCAACGGCGAGGCCTCCGTGTGGGTGCTCGGCCAGCGCCTCGGACCCGAGGACACCCTGCGCCACCTGTTCCGGGGGTTGCTCGACCTGAACCCGACCCGTGCGTTCTTCGAGGAACGCCGATTCTGGGAAGCGCAGGACTACCTGCTGGACGTCCCGGAGCACAGGGAGTGCTACACCTCGAAGTCCCTCGTTCCGGACCGCTGGCTGGACGAGGACGCGCTGACCGCGATCACCGAGTGGATCCGCGGCTGGGATTCGGGCACGGTGGCGGCGGACGGTTACGTGACCTTGTTCGCCATGGGTGGGGCCAGCGGGGAGCCCGGGCCGCACGACACCGCCTACCCCCACCGCGGGGCGAAGTTCGTCATCGACATCGGCAGCCGATGGGCACCCGGCGCCTCCGCCGAGGAGGAGGACGCGTTGCTGCGCCGGACCCGCGCGCTGCACGACACCTTGCGCGTCCGGCTGGGCGACGCGGCCTACGTCAACTTCCCCGATCCCGAGCTGACCGGCTGGCAGCACGCCTACTACGGCGGCAACTACGAGCGCCTGGTCGAGGTCAAGGGCAAGTACGACCCCCTCGACCGGTTCCGCTACCCCCAGTCCATCGGCACACCGCTCGAGCACCGGGCGCCGGGTGATCGTCGAGGACGACGCGGTCGGTGAGCCGGAGCGGATCGTCAGTGAGCCCATCCGCGCAACGACGGCACCCTGGTCCCATTCCCACCCCGGGCTGTTCGACCACCTGCCCGGACAAGTCATCCTGACCTGATTTCTGAATGGGTCCAGGCGGAATCGGAGGTATCCGACGCGCTGGTGAGCGCCTCCTCATTCCAGAGGCACCAAACCATGTCCCGTTGGAGGTGTGCCATGGCCGCACACAGCGCCGTCCGGGCCACGGTCTCGGCTCTCGTGCTCACCGCCTGCGCGACCGGAGGTCAGCCCGTTCCCGGGCCGAGCGGGACCACGGGTACGACAGCGACGACCGGGGGCGAGGAGACGACCACCACGACCACCGCGACCGGCGCGCCCCGGGTCACGACCACCACGCGCGTCCCGCCGCCCGCACCGGTGCCCGGTGTGCCGATCGACGTCGATCCCAACTTCCAGGCCGGGAGCAGTTGGCGCGTCGTCGAGGAAGACATCCGAGCATTCTTCAAGTCCGCGTGCGGCAACACCGACTGCGTGCGGATCACGACGACGGTCCAGAGCTCCACGCCCGGTGAGTGCGAGATCGTCGGGCACACGCCTGCGAAGCCCCTCCGGGGCGGCACCATCACGTTCGTCCTGGACAGCCCGTGCGCGACGGAGGAGACGACGAGCACCACCACGACCGAGCCGACGACGACCACGACCACGACCACCACGACGACGACGAGCAGCTCGTCGTGAACACCCTTCGCGCGCACCGCGTTCCGCGGCCACTCCTGGAGGCGGGGCACCGAGCGGGGAAGGGCGACGGAGGCGGCGACTTCGGGCCGGTGCGGGCACTGCGCCTGCTCGGCTCGGTCATCGCACCCACGACCCTGCTCGCGGCGTTGCTGTACTTCTTCGGCCAGCAGCAGGCGCACCACTTCTTCAACTACTTCGGCGTGCACCACTCGCTCATGGGCCTGACCACGGAGGACTACCTGCTGCGCAGCACGGACGGCATCTACGCGCCGCTCACCGCGGTCGCCACGATCACGCTGCTGGGGCTGTGGGCCTACCGGTTCCTCCGCGCCCGGCTGTCCGACGCGGCGTTGCGGGCGCTGCTGCGCGTGGCCGTCCCGACCGCCGCCCTCGTCGGTGTGGCGCTGGTGGGGTTCGCGCTGGTGGCGGTGCTCGACCCGGCGCCGTTCCGGGCGCTCGTCGGGCTGCCCGGTGTCAGCCTCGCTGCCGGTGTCCTCCTGCTCGTGTCGGTGTCGAGGCTGCGTGCCGCCGCCGCGACGCAGGGGACGAGGCCACGCCGTCCCGTCGGCGCCGTCGCCGAGTGGACGGCGGTGTTCGTCCTGGTGAGCCTCGGGTTGTTCTGGGCGGTCGGCGACTACTCCGCGGCGGTCGGGCGGGACAGGGGGTACGTCTTCACGACGCTGCTGCCGTCGTTGCCGAACGCCGTGGTCTACAGCGCCGAGGGGCTGGCGCTGCCCCCTTCGGTGCACCGGGTGGAGTGCACCGCGTCGGTCTACAAGGTCCGCTACGACGGGCTGCGACTGGTGGTGCAGTCCGGCGGCCAACTGTTCCTCCTGCCCGCCGACTGGACGCCGGGCGCGCCCGCGTTCGTCCTCCCGCGCACCGACGCGCTGCGGATGGAGTTCACCGACCCCGGCAGCCCGCTCCCGGACGCCTGCTGAGCGACGAGCCCGTGACCGCGTGCCCGCAGGATGCGCCCGGCAGGACCACCACCATGATCATCTGCCAGGTGGTCGCGCTCGTTCCCCCTGGCGCGTGACCGTCCGCGGCCATTCGGATGAACTGTGCCGCAGGGGCGTAGCGGCGGGTGCGGATGCGGCGATGACGGCTTCGGGGGCGGGGTTCACTGCTTCCCGCTCGGTGCCCAGGAGGGCTGATGGTCGGGTTGTCCGGTGTGATGACGGTCGTAGGAATGCCCGGCGAGCGGACAACCGGCGCAACCGCCCGACCCGGCACACCCGGTCTGCCCGCATTCCACCGCGACGCATGACCGCGTAGATCCGACACCGATCGTTCTGCACGTCGACGTTCTCGACACATGTCGAGTATTCGTCATTTCCGGTATTTCGCCATGGGGGCCGCTGTGCGTCGTGACCAGTCCTTGCCGACCTACGAGCAGCTCTTCGGAGCGCTCGACTTCCGCGCGGTCGACGAGGGGCGGTCGGTGTACTCGCCGGCGGCGTACCTGGCCGACCTGCTCGCGATGATCGACGACAACTTCGACGGTGACCCGCTGACCGGCGCGGATCGGCGGCCGGACCTCGTCGGTATCCCGCTGGACGGCGAACACGCCTACACCGAGTTACCGTACCTCGATGTCGTGAACCGGGTGCTGGCCGCCGTCCTCGGCCCGGACGCGCATCAGGAGCTGAAGCGACTGCGATTCCCGTTCGCCCTTCCCTTCGACCTGGACCGGGAGAAGGTGCGCCGCTACCTGCACCACTTCCGGGTCGGTCCGGTGGAGCTGTACGAGTTGTTCGCGCACCAGCCGGACCGCGACGTCGTCGCGCGTGAATTCCTGGGCCTGTCCGCGGCCGACGTCTCGCTGGTCACCACGGTCGTCACCGACCCGGACGACCTGCTGGAGAACTTCTACGGCGTCGACGGGTCCTTCGCCGACCTCCAGGACGTCCTGCCCTTCCTCCGCGCCACGCGGCTGACCGCCACCGAGCTCGACGCGCTGGTGCACCTGGGCCCCGGCGCGTTCGTCCACCAAGGCGGTCCGTGCGCGACCCTCGACGCCACGGGGCGGACACTGGTCTGGGGCGACGGCTCCGCGCCCGTGCCGCCGGAGTGGTTCGAGCGGGTCGGCAGGTTCGTGCGGCTGGCACGCCGGACCGGCCTGACGCTCCCCGAGACCGACGTGGTGCTGCGCCGCTGCGCCGACAACCGGATCGACCTGGCCGCGCTGCGCGCGCTGGCCGTCGTGGTCCACCTCCACCGCGCCCTGGACCTCCCGGTCGACGTCGTCACCAGCCTGGCGGCCGTGATCGACGAAGACCTGTTCGAGCGCGTGTTCAACGAGCCCTTCGCCGCCGAGCGCACGGTGATCGCCGGGCCCGCGACGCCGGTGCCGGACGGGGTGCGGGTGCTCGAGGCCTCCGGCGACATCCTGGCGCCGCGCAACAAGGACTACCGCGTCCGGGTGAGCCGTGCGGTCGGGCTGTCGGAGGCCGACCTGGTCACCGTCGTGCTGCGGGTGCGGAAGCGGAACGTGGGCACCGGGGCCTGGTCGGGCCCGTTCGACCACGACGACGTCGGTCTCGACGAGCTGTCGCTGCTGCACCGGGTCGGGCGGCTGACCCGTGCGCTCGACCTCACCGTCACCGAGCTGTTCGGCGTCCTGGACGCGGTGGGCAAGGATCCGTCGAGCACGCACGTCGGCTCCTTCGGCGGGCTGCTCGACGTCGGACCGGAGACGTCGGACCCGTACTGGATGCTCCAGGCGGTGGACGTCGGCTCGGGCCTGTGCCTGGCGCAACTGCTGCTCGGCACCGTGCGGTGGATGCAGGCGCTCGGCATGGACAGCGCGGAGCTCGCCGCCGTCCTGGTCGGGGCCGCGCCGGGCGAGCCCGACGCGGAGTGGGACGCGGTCCGCGACCGGCTGCACGAGAAGCTGGACGAGGTCGGGCTGACGCCCGAGCTGTTCGTGACCGAGCGGTTCGGCCCGCGGGACGCCCAGGTCCTGCACGACGTGCTCGTGCAGTCCGACGGTGTCGTCGCGCGTGATCCCCGCGTGCTGCGGCTCGACCCCGCCCTGGTCGAGGCAGCCGCGTACGACGCCGTGACCGACCTGTCGGCCATCACCGAGGAGGACTTCCGCGGGCTCGGGCTCGCCGGGGCGCTGGCCGGCAAGATCTTCACCAACCTCGTGCTCACCGGCCTGCTCGACCCGTCGGGGACGCTGGTGGCCGACCGGCTTCCCGCGACGGTCTCCCGGTTCGAACCGGCGGGCGACTTCACCGCCATCCGGGAACCGCTGTTCGCCCTCATCGCCGGGTGCTGCGAGGCGGACCCGGCCGCGTTCTACCCCTCGGACCTCGTGGCCCTGGGCGGCCTCACCGAGGCCCGGCGGGCGGAGCTGTACGACAACCTGGTCGTGCTGGGTTACCTGGACCCGTCCGGGGAGGTCCTGGCGCCCGCGTTCTTCCTGGCGCCGGAGAACGCCACCGCCTTCGCCGTCACCGTGCCGCTCGACGGCGTCGCGCCGCAGGTGTTCGACCTGCTGCACGGGCTGGTCGAGCGGGTGCGGACCGAGCCGGTGGCGGTCGACCCGGAGGTCTTCGCCGACATCGCGCTCACCGAGCGGCAACGCGGCGACGTGCTGGAGAGCCTGCGGTTCAACGGCTACGTCGACGCCGACGACCACTACGTCGACCCCGCGGCGCTGGCCCGCCTGCCGCTCGACGAGTTCGGCCTCGCCGTGACGTTCCACCCGCTCCGCGCGGCCGTCCTGCGCGCCATCCAGGGCCAGGTGGCCGCGGCCCGCGCGGCGGTGCTCACCGTGGACGCGGAGCGGTTCGGCGAGATCGCCGACCACGCCGCCGCCCGTGCCGCGGCCGAGGCGCTGTCCGGCACGTACCTGGAGGAGAACCGGGTGCCGGCGGAGGTGCGGGCCTTCTTCGCCGATCCGGGCAACACCGTGTCCCTCGCCGGATCGCCGTGGGAGCGCCTGTTCTCCGACGGCGACCTGGCCACGATCACGAGCCGGATCGCGACCACCCTGACCGACCAGCGGCCCTACCGGTTCGACCTCGACGCGCTCGCCGAACTGGGCTTCGACGCCGACGAGACCGACCGGCTCGTCGCCATCCTCGTCGCCGGTGGCAACCTGCACGACGACCTGTCGGTGCCCGCGGACCGGCTCGCCTGGTTCGCCACGCCGTCCAACGCCCTCGGCTTCACCCTGCCCGACCTCGAGGACTACGCCACCGACATCTTCTACCTGCTGCACACCGCGGCCCGGGAGCTGATGGCCGGTGTCGCCGAGGTCGTCGCGGCGCTCACCGCCCAGGCGGACCTCCAGCGCGACGCCCTGCTGGAGGTCCTGACCGACGCGACCGGGCTGCCCGCGGCCACGGTCGAGGCCGTGTGCGCGGGCGTCTGCGGCAGCCTGTCCGAGTCCTTCGACGTCCTCCTCACGCCGGGGTCGACGGCCAGGCGCGCCCACGACCGGATTCGGCGGTTCGCGCTGCTGGTCACCCGGCTGGGCCTGGACGCGCCCGGGGTCGCCGTGGCCTTCCACGACCAGCACCTGGCGCGCAAGTTCGCCGAGCCGCTCGTGATGCCGTCCGGCATCGACCGCATCGACGCCCTGCTGGACTCCGCCGACGGCACCCGCCACCTGTTCAGCGGCACCGCGTGGTGGACCTACCCCGAAGGCTCCGACCTCCCGACCGGGGCGTCCAAGCCGCTGGCCGAGCTGTCGCCCCGGTTCGCCGGGCTCGTCGGCGTGGACGCCGCGTTCACCGACGCGCGCGGCACGGAGTGGCTCATCGGGCACGACGCCACCGGGTCGCACGCGTTCACCCGCGCGCCCGGCGCAGGGCACTGGGACCGCAGCACGCAGGTCTGGGGCACGGTCCGCAACACCCTCGCCGACGAGCCGGCCAGGATCGACAGCGCGTTCGTGGACTCCGAAGGCCGGACCTACCTGTTCCGGGGTGACCAGTACGTGCGCTACTCCGGCGCCGACTACACCCACGTGGACGAGGGCTACCCCCGCGCGATCGGCGACTGGTGGGAAGGGGAGGGGCGGCACACGCCGCTGCCGGAGCGGTTCCGGACCTCGGTGGACGCGTCGTTCCAGGACCGCGACGGCACGACCCACCTGTTCGCGGGCGACCGCTGCGTGGCCGTCGGCGACGTGCTGGGCGAGCGGGCGAGCGCCGAGGTCTGGGGCCGGGTGCGCAACGCGCTGGCCGACACCGGCAGGATCGACGCCGCCTACGCCGAGGCGTCGTCGGTCGTGCTGTTCTCGGGCGACCAGGTGGCGCGGTACTCCGACTGCGTCGAGAACGACGGCGTGCTGGTGGACGAGAGCTACCCGCGCCGGATCGAGACCCACCTGCCCGGCGTGCCGGTCGGGTTCGACGGCGCGCTGGACGCGGCCTTCGCCGACACCGCCCACGTGGTCCACCTGTTCAAGGACGGCCGCACGGTCGCGGTGGAACCCGGCAAGAGCGGTGCGGCGGTGGTGCCGACCGCGCGGCGCTGGGGCGTGCTGGGGCCGGTCCTGGCGGACGGCGTGGTCGACTCCGCGTTCGTGGGCCTGGACGGGATGACCTACCTGTTCAGCGGCGAGAAGTACCTCCGGTACTCCGGCGCCGACTACTCGGTGGTCGACCCGGGCCACCCGCGCGCCATCGCGGCCGACTGGGGCGGGTTGCGGCGCGTCGGCGCGTCCTTCGTGCTGGACGGCGCGACCCACCTGTTCGGCACGGGCGGGTTGCTGTTCGGCCTGCCGCCGGAGCACGAGCCGGACCTGGCGGCGGGCCTCGTGTCCCGGGCGCTGCGCGACGTGCTCCAGGAGCACGGGATCACCGTCGCCGCCGACACCCGCGTCACCGGGACCGCGCCGGAGTGGCGGCTGGCGGCGGAGCAGGGGGTCGGGCTCGTCCTGCGGCGGGCGACCGACAGGATCGAGGTGCACGCCGACCCGGAGCACGACCTCCAGTACCACGTCCGCTACTCGACCCGCGCCCACGCGGCCCCCGACGCCGGCTACCCGCGGCCGTTGGCCGAGAACTGGTGGAACCTGCCCGACGACGGGTTCGCCACCGTGGACGCGGTGTTCACCGGCCAGGACGACCGGACCTACCTGTTCTCCGGCGACCGGTACGTCGTGTTCGACAACAAGCGCCGCTGGTGGTCCGAGCCGAGGCTCCTGGACGACCGGTGGGACAGCCTGCCGTTCGACCGCGTGGACGCCGCCTTCGTCGGCAAGGACGGCAGGACCTACCTCTTCTCGGGCACCCACTACGTGCGCTACTCCGGCGACGACTACACCGGGCTGGACGACCGGTACCCGGCGCCGAACACGGCGTTCTGGGGCAACGTCGCCAACGGCATCACCCGGCATGGCCGCGTGGACGCCACGCTGGTGCTCGACTCCGCCACGTACCTGTTCAGCGGCAACCAGTACGTGCGCTACGACGGGGCGGACCTCACGACCGTCGCCGACGGCTACCCCCGGGCGCTCGACGCCCTGCGGCACGAGCCGGGGCTCGCCGGCCTGCCCAGCCCGCTGGCCGGCCCGGTCGAGGCGGCGTTCGCCGACCGGCACACCGCGTACCTGGTCGTGGACGGTCGACTGCACGCCGTGTCGGACGCCCTCTACCGCCGTCACGCGGGCTTCGGCGACGTGCGGTGCGCGTTCATCGAGGACGGATCGGTCCTGGTCGAAGGGGCCGACGGCTGGCAGCGCCACAGCGCGCTGGAAGGCGCCACGGTCACCAGGACGTCCGTGCGGCCACGGGTCCTGCGCACGGTGCCGGCCGCGTTCCGCACCGGGTTGGACGCCGTGCTGCGCGGCGCGGACGGCAACACCTACCTGTTCAAGGGCGGTTCGTGCTTCGACGTCCGGTTGAACCGGGAGTACCCGCTCGCCGAGGACTGGGGACGCGGTCGCAACACCATCGCCCAGGACAACCGGGTCGACGCCGCGTTCGTGGGGCGCGACGGGCGCACCTACGTCTTCAGCGGGGACCAGTTCGTCGTCTACCAGGGCTCGCGGGTGGTCGACGCCGACATCGTCGGCGAACCGCGGTCGATCGCCGCGCACTGGGCGGGCCTGACCAGCGTGACGCTGGCCTATGTGCGAGGCGGCCTGACCTACCTGTTCGAGCGGCCGGACGCCGAGGGCAACCAGCGCTACCTGGTGTTCTCCGGGACGGACTACGCCCGCCCCGACGAGGGCTACCCGTTGAGCGCCGACGCGACGTTCTGGGACATCCCCGCCGACCTGCGGCCCGACGGCTTCATCACGCCCGACGCGGTGCTGTTCGAGGGCGAGAACATGCTGGTGCTGACCGGCGACAGGTACCTGGCGCGCCACGAGGTCACCGGCGCCTGGATGCCGCCTCGGCCGGTGAGCCGGCTCTGGCCCGGTGTCGAGCGCGGCTGGCCGGGCACGCCGACCGCCGCGTTCACGGTGCCGGCCTTCTCCGGGCAGGACGCCGCCACCTACCTGTTCTTCCCCGGCTCGTTCACCCGCGTGGCGGCGGGCGAGGTCGCGCCCTACCGGCCGATCCGGGACGCCTGGGGCCGGTCGCGCAACAACTTCCTGGCCGACGGCGGTCGCGTGGACGCCGCGTTCGTGGACTCCGGCGGCACGACGTTCCTGTTCTCCGGCGACCAGTACGTCCGCTACACCGGCGCCGCCTACCGCCACGCCGACCCGGGCTATCCCAAGCTGATCGCCGACAACCTCCGCGACGAGGACGCGTTCGCGAACCTCCCCGACGCGTTCGAGGACGCGGTGGCCGCGCGGATCGAGGCGGGCGCCAAGGCCGTGGTCGACGCCGTCGTGGCCAACCGGCGCACCGCGTACCTGTTCGTCGGCGGCGACTGCCACGTCGTCTCCCGCACCCTCGCCGCGACCTACGACCTCGCCGAGCTGGGGCTCGGCCGGGTCCGCAACACGATCGCCGAGCGGGGCCGGGTCGACGCCGCGCTGGTCGACGACGGCCGCACGTTCCTGTTCGGCGGCGACCAGTACGTCCGGTACTCCGGCGGTGACCTGTCCTACGTGGACGAGGGCTACCCGAGGGCGATCGAGTCCTCCCTGCCGACCGATCTGGGCATGTCCGCCCCGATCCCCGAGCAGTTCCGCGACGGTGTGGACGCGGCGTTCCGCGGCGCCGACGGCGGCATCCGCCTGTTCGCCGGCCCGCACTGGGTCGACGTGCGGCAGCCGGACGTCCGGCCGATCGCCGGTGTCTGGGGTCGGGTGCGCAACGCGTTCGCCGACAACCCCGGCGTCGACGCGGCCTTCGTCGCGCGCGGCGGCGAGCTGTACGTGTTCCGGGACGGGCAGTACGCCCGGTACAGCGGCGAGGACCGCCGGTTCGTGGACAACGGGTTCCCCCGCACGGTGCGCGACGACTGGGGCGACCTGCCCGAGGTGTTCGAGGAGCGCGTGGACGTCGCGTTCGTCCTGGGTGGGCGGACCTACCTCGGCCGGGGCGGTCGGTACGTCCGCTACTCCGGTGACGACTACCGGCGGGTCGACGGGATCCACCTGGAGCGGTTCTGGCAGCGGTGGTCGGCCGTGTCGGACTACCGGTTGGAGGACCTCCGCGCGATCTCCCGGTTCGCCGACCTCGCCCGCGCCCACGACGGGCTGGCCGAGTTCCTCGCGACCGGCCCGGGAACGCAGCCGGATCCCTACGGGCGGCTCGCCGAGATCACCGGCTGGGACGTGGAGGACCTGCGCCTGCTCGTGCGCCGCCGCGCCGTGCTCACCGGCACGCCCGAGGACGACCGGGTCGAGCTGGAGCTGCTGCTGAAGCTGGCCGACGTGGTCGCCGTCGCCGACGCGCTCGGCGCCGGTGCGGCCACCGTCCAGGACGTCTGGTCCGGGCTGCACGGCGAAGACCCCTCCGACGCCGCCACCGCGACCCTGCTCCACGGCCTGCTGGCGCGTCGGCACGACCCGCGGGACTGGGCGGTGCTCTCCCGGCAGGTCCACGACGAGCTCAACGTGGCCGAACGCGACGCGCTGGTGCCCGCCGTGCTGGCCAGGACCGGCGCGGCCACCTCGCGCGAGCTGTTCGAGCAACTGCTCATCGACGTCGACATGGGCAGCCAGGGCACGACCTCCCCGATCCGGGAGGCCATCGCGGCCACCCAGCTGTTCCTGCACCGCTACCTGCTGGACCTGGAGGAGGTCACGCCGGCGGGCGGGCAGGACCGGCAGGTGCGCGACCGGCTGCGCACGTGGTGGACCTGGATGCGCAACTACCGGGTCTGGGAGGCCAACCGGAAGGTCTTCCTCTACCCGGAGAACTACCTGCGCCCGGAGCTGCGGGACGGCAAGACCCCGGCGTTCGAGGCGTTGGAAAGCGACCTGCTGCAGGGCGACATCACGCCCGCGTCGGTGGAGCGCGCCTACAAGCGCTACCTCGACGAGTACACCGAGGTCTCCCGCCTGGCCATCGCGGGCGGCCACGTGTACACCGAGGGCGACCAGGACACCCGCGACCTGGTCCTGTTCGGCCGCACCAGGACCGAGCCGCGGCGCTACTACTACCGGCGCGCCCGGTTCCGCAGCGCCGACAAGCTCACGGGCTCGTGGCAGCCGTGGCACAAGGTGGACGTCCAGATCGACGCCGACGAGGTGCACCCGGTGCACGCGTTCAACCGGGTGTTCGTGTTCTGGAGCACGGTGGAGGCCGTCGCGCCGGCCACGCCCTCGACCACCACCCTGTCCACCCGCGACCAGGGTGACAGCCAGCAGATCACCGCGCCGGCCGCCACCGAGCAGGTCAAGATCCACTACTCGTTCTACAACCTGACCGGGGAGTGGGTGCCGGCGCAGGTGCTGACCATGGACACCCGCGCCGACGGCACGATCTACGACGTCCGGCTGGCCGTCGAGGTGGCCGGCAGCCACTCCGACGACCCCGAGTCGATCGTCGTGGCCTGCACGTACTCGGTCATCACCACGACGCCCGGGGTGGGTGACGCCCCGCCGACCCTGACCAGGTCGACGCACGCCCGGACGTCCGCGCTGACCCCGGAACTGGTCGAGGTGGCACCGCCGTCCCGTGCCCTCGGCGGGGGTCCGGCAGCCGCCGTCGCGGTCACCGACCCGGTCGCGGCCACCGACCCGCTGAGCGAGGTCCTCGCTCCGGCCGAGATCGCCGCGGTGGCCGCCGCGGACCCGGCCAACCGGCCCCGCGTGGTCCGGTTCACCAGCCCGAGCAGGTCCGACTACGGCCCGTGGTTCAGCATCGACCACAAGGGCGGCAGCTTCCTGTGCCGACCGGCCGTGGTGGCCCCGGCCGACCCGGTCGCGCCTGCCCCGTTGAGCGACCTGGGCCTGGCCGGGTGGACCAGGGTCGACGCCGCGGTCGAGCTGCCCGGTGGCACCCGCTACTTCTTCGACAACACGGCCCACCGCTACCTCTCCGTCACCAAGGGCAAACCCGGTGACGGCGGGACCATCGCCGACCGCTGGGGGCGCAAGACCACCGACCTGGCCGGCACCGGAGTGGTGGACGCCGTCCTGCGCCGCGGCGACCGCGACCACGAGCGCACCTACGTGTTCTCGGGTGGGCAGTACTTCCGCTACAGCGGCGTGTTCGGCACGCTCGACCCCGGTTACCCCAAGGACATCGCCACCAACACCGAGGGTTTCCCGCGCTGGGAGCGGATCGACGCGGCGTTCACCGACCTCAACGACGTCGAGTGGTTCCACTCCGCCGCCGGCGCCGGCCGGATCGAGCGTGGTGGCGCCATCGGCGTCCCGGCGACCGCGTTGTTCCACCCCCAGTCCGGGCTCACCCGGTTCGACGCGGCGATCGTCGACGCCGACCGCCGGTTCACCTACGTGTTCATCGGCGACGAGTACATCCGGTACTCCGGCAACTACTACCACGCGCCCGACGAGGACCACGCGCACAAGATCGCGGAGAGCGACGACAACTTCCCGAAGTGGTCGAAGATCGGCGCGGCCCTGCGGGTGCGCGACACGTCCTGGTACTTCAACGACTCGACCCGGCAGTGCTCCCAGGTCAAGGTCGAACCACCGGACGGGCGACCGCCGCGCAAGCCCAAGATCACCGAGACGACCTGGCCGAGCCGGGACCTCGGCCGCGGCACGACCGCCGGCGGCCTGGCCACGGTGGACTCCGCGCACGTCGAGGGCGGTTTCCTGTACCTGACCAGCGGGACGCGGCTCGTCCGCTACACCCTGCCCGCCAAGGGGCCGGTTCCCGACGTCGTCGACGAGGGCTACCCGAAGGACCTGCCCAGGCCGATCACCGGGGTGTTCCGGCGCGGCCCGCGTCGCTACGCGTTCAGCGGCGACTCCTACGCGCGGCTGTCGTCCGGCCTGACCGACCTCACCGGGTTCGCCCCGATCGAGGGCAACTGGGGTGATCTGCCCGAGGAGTTCGCCGAGGTCACCGGTCTGCTGGACAGCGAGTCCGACCAGCGCCTCTACCTGTTCCTGGAGGGCAAGGCCCTCGCCTACCCGACCACGACCGCCGTGCCCCGGCCGTTCGAGCGCGCCGCGCTGCCCATCGAGGTCGTCCGGCTGACCACGAGCACGGCCGCGCAGCTCAACCAGCGGCTGCTGGCCGGTGGCGTGGCCGCGCTGCTCGCACCGGAGGGCCAGGAGCTGGACGAGCGCCCGGCGTTCCGGACCGACCGATCCGACCGCAACACCATCCAGGTCCGCGACGACCGCGTGGTGGCCAACCGGCTGCCCGCCGGCGCGCACCTGGACTTCCAGAGCGCCAACGGGATCTACTACTGGGAGATCTTCTTCCACGCGCCCGTCCTCATCGCGCAGGCGCTCAACGACGCGCAGCGGTTCGCCGACGCGCGCCAGTGGTACGAGCACGTCTTCGACCCCACCGAACCCGACCGGTACTGGCGGTTCCTGCCGTTCCTCGCGGTGGACCTGGCCGCGCTGGCGGACCGGTCGCGCCGGGACATGGCGGAGCTGACCGGCAGGCTCACCGCCGCCGGGTTCGACGAACCGGCAGGGCTGGCCGCCGAACTGGCCCAGGTGCTGGCCGACCTGGCGCGGCTGACGCCCGCGTTCCGCGAGAACCGCCCGCTGGACGAGGAGGAGCTGGCGGTGCTCGCCCGGGTGTCGTCACCGCGGCTGCACACGCTGCTCGCGGACGCCGCGACCGCCGCGCGGTCCCGCATCACGCCCCGCATCCGCGAGCCGAAGCGCAGCCTGTGGCGTGGGGTCGTGCAGGCGATCGAGCAGTTGCAGGAACGCACCGCGCTGGTCGCGGACCTCCAGCGGTTCTACGACCTCGTGGGCGACCGCGACAGCCTCCTCGACGCCTACCGCGACGACCCGTTCGACCCGCACGCCATCGCCGACCTGCGCCCGGTGGCCTACCGCCGGGCGGTGGTGATGGCCTACCTCGACAACCTGCTCGACTGGGGCGACATGCTCTTCCGCCAGCACACGGGGGAGAGCGTCGACGAGGCCCGGATGCTCTACACCTTCGCCTGGGACCTGCTGGGCCTGCGGCCCGAGCTGCCCGGGAAGCTGCCGCTCACCCCGTCGCGGACCTACCGCGAGCTGGACGACGAGCCGGGCGAGCTCGACCCGCTGGCCGAGCTGACCGGCGGCGGACGCCTGCTGGAAGGACCGGGCAGCGTCCACGCCGGGGTGGCCGACCGCTACTTCCGGATCCCGGCCAACAGCGCGTTCACCGCCTACTGGGACCGGGTCGAGGACCGGCTGCGCAAGATCAGGCAGTCGCTGAACATCCTGGGCATCAGCCAGCCGCTACCCCTGTTCGAGCCGCCGATCGACCCGATGGACCTGGTCCGCAGCGTGGCCGCCGGCGTCGGGGTGGACCAGGCCGTCGCCGCGGGCGCCGCCGTGGCCGTGCCGCACTACCGGTTCGAGGCCACGTTCCGCCGGGCCCAGGACATGGCCGACCGGCTCCGCCAGTTCGGCGGCGACCTGCTGTCGGTGCTCGAGCGCCGGGACTCCGAGGAGCTCAGCCGGCTGCAGAACCGGCAGGAGGGCGTCATCCTGGAGATGACGCGGGCGATCAAGGACGCGCAGGTCGAGGCCGCCGACGCGACGTTGGCCGAGCTGCGGGCCAGCCGTGACGCGGCCAACCAGCGGATCGCCCACTACCAGCAGCTGATCACGTCCGGGCTCACCCCGCTGGAACAGGCCCAGATCGGCATCATGGGCACGGCCGCCGCCCTGCACCTGACCTCGGGCGTGCTCAAGGTGGCCGCGGGCATCGCCCACGCCGTGCCGCAGACGACGATCGGGCCGTTCAGCGTCGGCACGACGTGGGGCGGGCACCACCTCGGGAACGTGCTGGACAAGGCAGCCGAGATCCCGCAGGTGCTGGGCGAGGGGTTCTCGGTCACGGGCGAGCTGCTCGGCGTGCGCGCCGAGCAGGAACGCACCCACCAGGAGTGGGAGTTCCAGTTGGCCACCGCCACCAGCGACCTGGCGCAGATCGACCACCAGGTGGCCGCGGCCGAGCAGCAACTGGCGATCGCACGGCGTGAGGTCGAGGTCCTGGCCCAGGACATCGACCACAACCAGGCCGTCGGCGCGCTGCTGAAGGACAAGTTCAGCAACGCCGAGCTCTACGGCTGGATGGCGGGCCGGTTGTCCGGCCTGTACTTCCAGGCGTACTCGATGGCCTACGACACCGCGAGGTCCGCCGAGCGGGCGTTGCGGTTCGAGCGCGGCCTCGACGACGCCGAGGCCACGTTCATCCGCCCGCTGTACTGGGACAGCCGCCGCGCCGGGCTGCTGGCCGGCGACAGCCTCGGGCTGGACCTGGACCGGCTGGGCCAAGCGCACGCCGACACCGGCGCCCGCGGCCTGGAGATCACCAAGCAGGTGTCGCTGCTCGAACTGGACCCGGCCGCGGCGCTGAGGCTGGCCGCGAGCGGGTCGTGCGAGTTCACGCTCCCCGAAGAGCTGTTCGACCGCGACTTCCCGGGCCACTACCGCCGTCAGATCCGCACCCTGACCGTCACGTTCGTGGACGGCGGCGGTGCGGCGGTGCAGCCCAACGCCACGCTGACGCAGGTGGGCCACAAGACGGTGCTGGCACCCGATCCGAAGGCGGTGCGGCACCTGCTCGACCCCAAGGAGCCGGCGCCCGCCGCCCTGCGCGGCGACTGGCGGGCCAGCCAGCAGGTCGCGCTGTCCCAACCGGGGCAGGACCAGGAGAACAACGGGCTGTTCGAGCTGCGTTACGACGACTCCCGCTACCTGCCGTTCGAGGGCACGGGCGCGGTGTCCACGTGGCGGCTGGAGCTGACCGGTCGTCGGTCGACGGGGCTGCGGGACGTCGTGCTGACCCTGCGGTACACGGCCGCGCAGGGTGGCGAGGTGTTCGCGAACGCGGTGAAGGGGATGCTCAAGCCGTTCCCCGCGGCCCGCTTCTTCGACGTCGCGACCGAGTTCCCGGACCAGTGGCAGGAGTTCGTGGACGGCGACGGGACCGAGCTGACCCTCCCGTTCCGCCCGGACATGCTGCCCGGCCTCACCGGCCGCCGGATCACCGGCATCTACCCGCACCTCGACCCGGCCGACGGGACCGCGCCGCGGCTGCTGCTGAACGGCGACCGCTCGATGGCGCTCACCGAGGGCAAGCTGCTGCCGACCCCGGACCTGCGCGTCGACGGCGACGGCTGGACGTTCGTGCTCGACGGCGACAAGGAGGCCCTGACCGGCCTCGGCCTGGTGCTGGTCTACCAGGCCGCAGTGGCCTGACGGGGGAGGACGGACGGCGATGGAGCCCAAGAACAAGAGCAAGACCGCCACGACGCGAAAGCGGACCACGACCAAGAAAAAACCCGACAAGGGCAAGCAATCGGTGGACGTCGGCCTGGCGAAGCGCAAGCGCAAGAAGAAGGAAGCCGCGCCGGTGAACGTCACCGAGGACCTCCGGATCGCCCGCGAGTCCTGGCTGAGGGAGGACCGCGAGCGCTGGGTGGCGGAGAGCAAGAAGGCGGACAGGCGCATGCTCAAGGAGCTGCGGGGCAAGGGTGGCAAGGGCGAGGCCGAGGAGGGGCCGTCCGGGTTCCAGCCGATGCCCTTCGCCATCCCGGTGTCGGACGACCCGGAGCAGCGCGGGACGCAGCGCATGGTGGCCAGTGCGACGGACCTGATGGACGTCAAGGCCCTCCAGGAGCTGTGGCCCGACGTCTACGGCAAGCTGACCGTCAACCAGGTCTGGGTGCTGGTCGCGGCCGAGCGCAAGGGCGAGCTCCAGCACGAGAAGGAGCTGCGCGCGTCGGTGGCCCGGTTGGAGAAGCTCAACGCCCAGTTCAAGACGACCTACGAACCCGAGGACCTCCCCGCCATCCTCAAGGCGCTGCGGGAGCGGCGGCTGGCGTCGAACTTCTTCTTCTCCGTGCCACCGGGCCGCAACATCGGCGTGGAGAAGGACGCGGACTCGCTGCTCGACCTCCTCATGGCGGACGACGAGGGGCGGTTCCGCAACGTCTGGGAGACCGGCACGTCCCAGGCGTCGGTCGATCCCGGTCCGCGCGGTGGCGCGGAGGAGCGGTTCGGGTACGCGGCCGCGTTGAAGCGCACGGGGGGAACCCCGCTCAGCCTGTTCGGCGGCAAGTTCGCCACCGAACCGACCCCGGTGCCTTTCGACGAGGACGACACGTCCCCCGAAGCGGTGGAGCGGCGCAGGTTGCAGAAGGAGTACCCCAACTACGTCCAGCCCCGCGAGATGCCCAAGTACGCCGCGGCGGTCGGGCCGTCGCAGGTGTACGGGGTCTCGGCCCGGTACGGCTCCTCGGTCATCTACTGGAAGCAGGACATCGACTGGCGCACTACCCGATCCCCGGGGGACAGCTGGAGCAACGACATGTTCCAGTCCGGGATGGCGTTCGTCAGCGCGAACTACCCGGAGTCGGTCTTCGCCCACACCGATCCGTACATCGCCCGGATCGCGGCGGGCGAGGCCACCGGCTTCGAGCGCGATCCGGAGCTGGGCGCGAAGGTCGGCGAGCAAGGCGGTGTGGACGTGAGCAACTACATCGAGGCTCAGATCCACGGTGACCTGTCCTGGCACGACGTCGACGAGATCGTGCTGAACTACGGGAAGTACGGCGGCATCTCGGGCACCATCGTGGTCACGCTCGCCGACGCCAAGAAGGACGCCGCGAAGCTGATGCGGTTCGCCGAGGACAACGGCTACGGGTTCACCGTCCGGATCGGCCGGGAGTACGACGGGGGGATCGTGTGAGCCACGCGAAGCAGAACACCCAGGCCAAAGGCCCCTCGAAGCCCGCGGGGAAGAAACCGGCCCTGGCCAAGACGAAGCGGAAGCCACCGCCTTCGCCCGAGGCCAAGCGGGTCACCGCGATGAAGACGCAGGTCGAGACCACGCTGAACGAGGTGTACCGCAAGGGTGGCGATCGCGACGACCCCGCCACCGTGCTCGCCGACCTCCTCTTCGACCGCGCCGAGTTGCACCGGCTCGCCGGGGAACTCGCCGCAGAGGCCGAAGACCTCAGCGAGAACCGCAACATCGCCAACCAGGAGCGCCTGATCGCGCAGGCGACGGGCAGGCTCCAGGACAGGCTGCGCCCCGCCCGTGAGGTGGCGGCCAAGCTCAAGCGGGTGGAGCAGCGCGCCCGCAACGACTTCGGCATCACCGTGGGCACCGATCTCCTGACCACCACTCCCTGGGCAAGCGTGCTGGCCGAGGTCGCCAAACCGAAACCCGCGCCGAAGGCGGACGGCTCCGAGTCCGCCGACAGCCGGCTCGCGGACATCGACCGCGCTCTCACCGCGGTCAAGGAGCGGCTCGACACCGTCGGCAGCATCCTGGGCGCCATCAACCGCCGTCCGAACGCCACACCGATCCGGACCATCCCCGCCACCCTGCACACCGTCATGACCAGGTCCGACTTGCGGGCGGAGAAGCGGGTGCCGGACATCTTCGATCGCTTGAAGATCATGGAACTCGCCGTCGTGCACGAGCCCGATCCCGCCCGCCTGCACGCCCTGCTGCTGGACGCCGACTCGCCCAAGGACATCCCGGAACTCCTGAAGGTTTCCAAGGGGGTCGACGCAGACCTCGCCGCCGTGCTCAGCGCATGTCGCTACATGCCGGACACGGCCGGCTGGACGGGCCAGACCATCGTGGCGGCCAAGCTGCTCAAGACGATCGTCGACTCGAAGCGGAAGGCCGCCTTCTTCCTCACCGGAAACGGGGGGCAGCGCTTGGGCGACCTCAGGGACGCGGGCAGCGAAGGAGCCCCGGTGTGGGCCGGGGCCACCGTGACCGGCGTGCAGGTCGGCCCTCCGAACCAGACCACGCTGACCGTCGACGACATCATCGCGGCCGCCATGCCGCTGCACCAGGTGGTCCAGAACCAGCCTGGCGGTGTTGTCGGCGACCGCTACGTCGGCGGCGCGGGCTTCGTCAACATCGGTGTCCAGAAAGGCATGATCCTCCCGAAGTACGACAACGCCACCAAAAGCAGTATCACGTACCGGGAATACGACATCCGGCCGTTCTCCCCGACGGAGGACCGAGGACCGGAGCGAGTGGTGGTCGGCTCCGACGGCACCAGGTACTACACCCCTGACCACTACCAGACCTTCGGGAAGCTCATATGAGCGGGTTCGCCGATCTCCTCCGCCCCGGACCGCCGTCGTTCCACCTGACCGACGCGAGCCACGCCGACCTGGGCGACTCCACCATCGCGCTGTCCCGCGAGCGACCCACCGCCGCGGTTCGGCGGCTCCGGGGCTCCCGGTGCCGGAGCACGAGCGGGTTGTTCGACGAGTTGGCCGCGGCGTTGCAGTTCCCCGCCTACTTCGGCGCCAACTGGAACGCGGTGCACGACATGCTGACCGACCTGCGTTGGCTGCCCGCCGAGTCCTACCTGCTGGTGGTCGAGGACGCGGACGACCTGCTCGCCGACGAGGACGACGCGGTCCTGGCCGCGGGCCTCCGCGTGTTCGCCACGTCCGCGGAGTCGGCCGCACCCGTGCCCTTCCGGTTCGTCATGCAGGCCGCACCCGACGGCCGCACGGCTCGAACCCTGAACGCCAACGGCACAGCCTTCGACACCACCGCACAACCTCCCCTGCCCTGAGCCGGCACTGGGGGAACCGGGCGCGGTCGGGGTTGTGCGCGCCGGGCCGCGGACCTCCTCGCCGGGGGAGGCGGTGCGGGCGTGGCCGGCGAAGGCGAAGGCGAAGAACAGCGGGCCGGCCGAGCGCGGAGGTGACGACCAGCGCCGGTCGGGTGGGTCAGAGGCGGGTCGCGGTGAGGCCGCCGTCGACCGGCAGGACCGCGCCGGTGACGTAGGACGACCGGTCGCTGAGCAGCCACGCCGCGGCTTCCGCGACCTCCGCCGGTGCGCCGGGGCGGCGCATGGGGGTGTGCTGTTCGAACGCCGCGCGTGCGTGCGGCATCGCGGCGAAGTCCTGGCGGACCTTCTCGGTCAGGATCGCGCCCGGGGCCACGACGTTCACCCGCACGCCCACCGGCGAGAACTCGGCGACCGCGGCGCGGGTCAGGCCGACCACGCCGTGCTTGGCGGCCTGGTAGCCGGCGTCACCGATGCCGCCGGTCAGGCCCGCGACGCTGCCCGCCACCACCACCGACCCGCCGCGTCCGGCCAGGTGCGGCACGAGGGCTCGCAGGGCCAGCCAGACGCCCTTCAACCCGGTCGCGTGCACCTCGTCCCACTGGTCCTCGGTCAGGTCGGCGAGCGTGCCGGCGTGGGCGTGGCCGACGGCGGCGTTGAGGTAGGCGCCGTCGATGCGACCGTGCCGCCGCAGGGCGGCGTCGACGAGGTGGTCCACGCCCGCGGCGGTGCTCAGGTCGCCGGGCACGGCCACCGCACCGTCGACACCGGCCGCGACCTCGGCCAACCTCTCCCGGTTGCGGGCGCCGAGGACGACGTGGGCGCCCTCCGCGGCGAACAGGCGGGCGGCCTCGGCGCCGATGCCCCGGCTGGCGCCGGTCACCAGCACGACCTTGTCGGCGAGCAGGCTCACCGCGCGCCGGTCCGGAGCCCGTCGATCAGCAGCTCGATCAGCCGGGTGCTGTGGTCGTGCCCCGGTGGGGAGCTCTCCCGCGCCCACGCGGCGGAGGTGATCGCGGCGAACAGCTCCTCGGCGGTCAGGTCCGGCCGCACCCGGCCCGCGTCCTGGGCACGGGCCAGCAGCATGCCGCCGGCGGCGTGCATCTCGACGCACGAGTGGTGCAGCGGCGTGCCCTCGTCGTAGGTGCTCGCCGCGAGGAACCCGACCAGGCCGCGGAACGTGCTGCAGTGCGCGACGGTCTCGTGGACCCAGGTGGTGAGCGCGCCGACCGGGTCGTCCGCCGCGGCCTCGGCCAAGTGCTCGGCGCTGGCGCGCAACGCGTCCAGGCCTTCGCGCACCGCCGCCTCGATCAGCGTCTCGCGGGTGGGGAAGTGGCCGTAGAGGGTGCCGATGGCGACGCCCGCGGCGCGGGCGATGTCCTCCAGCGCGGCGTCCGTGCCGCGGGCGTCGAACGCCGCCCGCGCGGCTTCGAGGATGCGATCGTAGTTGCGCCGCCCGTCCGCGCGCTTGGGCCGTTGGGCCAGGTAGGCCGTCACGAGTGTCTCCAACCGGCTCGGGTGGCGCCGCCTGGTCCAGGGTACCGGGCGGCGCCACGGCGGGTTCAGCCCTGCTGGGCGTCGGTCGTCTTGCGGGTGCCCGGACCGAACCAGAACACCAGCGACACCAGGACGCCCAGGACGGCGATCGCGGTGCTCCAGGCGAACACGGACGAGATGGTGTCGTCGATCCGGCCGGTGCCGGCGGAGAACGGGAGCAGCAGCACGGCCAGGCCGATCGAGCCGCCGATGGTCAGCGAGCTCTGGAGGATGCCCGCGGTGATGCCGGTGTCCGCCGGGTCGGAGGTGGACAGCACGATCATGTTGAACGGGATGATCGCCAGGCCGACGCCGACGCCGAGCACGATGATCGCGGGCAGCACGCCGGCGGCGTAGGTGCTGTCGCCGTCCAGCCGGGACAGCCACGCGAAGCCCGCGATCACCAGCACCAGCCCGAGGATCGCCCGGACCTCCAGGCGCAGGCCGGCGACGTACTTGGTGAGCAGCTGCGTGGTGACCAGCAGGGCGAGGCCGAACGGCAGGATGGCCAGGCCGGTGTGCAGCGGGTCGAGGCCGAGCGGTCCGGCGAGGTACAGGCTGGCGTAGAACAGGAAGCCGGTCAGCACCGAGGCGAGCAGCAGCAGGTTGACGAACCCGCCGATCCGGGCGCGACTGGCGAAGATCCGGCGGGGCAGCAGCGGTTCGGCGGCCCGCCCGTCGACCACGACGAGCACGGCGATGAGCACCACCGACACCGCCAGCGGGATCAGCGTCCACGTGTGCAGCCAGCCGTGCTCGGCGGCGCGGACGAGGCCGTACACCCCCGCGGCGAGGGCCAGGGTCACGAGCACGGCGCTGGGCGCGCCCAGCGAGCGGGTCCGGGTGCCGTCGCCGCGGGTGCCGACGGCGCGCAGCGCGAGCGCGATGATCACCACGCCGATGGGCACGTTGACCAGCAGGCTCCACCGCCAGTCGCCCGCCGCGGTGAGCAGGCCGCCGAGGATCATGCCGGAGGCCGCGCCCAGCCCGGTCACCGTCGAGTACAGCCCGAACGCCTTCGCCTGCCGCTCGCCCTGGAACAGGATGGCCAGCAGGGCCAGCCCGGTGGGGCCTGCGATGGCCGCGCCCGCGCCCTGGAGCACGCGGCCGACCAGCAGGACCTCGAACGTCGGCGCGAGGCCCGCGACGAGCGACGCGACGGTCACCAGGCCGATCCCGGCCAGGAACACCTTGCGGTGGCCGAGCACGTCACCGAGCCGCCCGGCCAGCAGCAGGAGGCCGCCGAAGGCGACGAAGAAGGCGTTGAGCACCCACGACGCCGCGGCCACGTCCACGCCCAGGTCGGCGCGCAGGGAGGGCAGGGCCACGTTGACGATCGTGCCGTCCAGTTGCAGCAGGAACTCGGCGCCGACGATGGCCGCCAGCGCGAGACCCCACGGCGAGGTGCGCGTGGCGCTCTCGGTGTGGGCCTTGGTGGTCATGGTGAGGAACTCCTTAAGTCGAGACCGCCTCGATCTAACTCGGGTTAGTTAACCCGAGGCCGCCTCGACCTGACAACCCGGGTCCACCCCGTGAGCGCCCAAGAGCGGCTTTAGGGCCTGCTGCCAAGGTCGCCGCGACGTCCCGGCCGGGCCGTCGCGCGTGGCGGAGGGAGAGCGGAGTGAGTCGTCCGGACGTCCGGGAACTGCACCTGAACGTGCACCCGGTGGGGGCGGGCAACCACCCCGGCGCCTGGCGGTGGCCAGGCGCGGACCCCGTCTCGTTCGCCCGCGTCGAGGGCTACCTGGAGGTGGCGCGGGTCGCCGAGCGCGGGCTGCTGGACGCGATCTTCCTCGCCGACGTGCCGGGTCTGCACGCCGACCTGACCGACTACCCGATCGTCAACGGCCTGGAGCCCACGCTGATCCTGAGCGCGATGGCCGTGGTCACCGAACGGGTCGGCTTGGTGGGCACCGCCTCCACCACCTTCAACGAGCCGTACAACATCGCCCGCCGGTTCCGCGCCCTGGACCTGATCAGCCACGGTCGCGCCGGGTGGAACGCCGTCACCACCTCCGGCCCGCGGGTCGCGGCCAACTTCGTGGCCGAGGAGCCGGACAGCCGGACGCGCTACGAGCGCGCCGAGGAGTTCGTCGCCGTCGTGCGCGAGCTGTGGGACAGCTGGGGCGGGGACGGGCTCGTGCTCGACGTCGAGGCGGGCCGTTACGCCGACATGGACGCCATCGCGCCCATCGACCACCACGGGCGGCACTTCGACGTGCGCGGCCCCATCACCCTGCCGCCGTCGGAGCAGGGCCACCCGGTGATCTACCACGCCGGTGTGTCCGACGACGTCCGGACGCTCACCGCGCGCACCGCGGAGGCCATGTTCACCGCCGCGGTCGACGTGGACGCCGCCGCCGCCGACCTCGCCGACATCCGCGCGCGGGCCGTGCGGTTCGGCCGGGCGCCGGACTCGTTCCTGTTCCTGCCCGGCTTCATCACCACCCTCGGCGGCACGGAGGAGGAAGCGCTGCGCCGCCGCCGCGAACTCGACGAGCTGGCGAACGTGGCCGACCAGGTCCGGTGGGTCGCGGCCCGGCTCGGTCTGCCGCCCGAGGCGCTGGAGCTGGACCGGCCCGTGCCCGAGTCGCTGCGCGAGGCGCTGCCCGTGCCGTCCGGGCACGGCAGGCACGCCGTCGTGCTGGCGAAGTCCGGGCTGACCGTGCGCGACATCATCGCCCTGGGCGGAGGCAGCGGGCACGTCCTCGGCGTCGGCTCGCCCGAGCAGGTGGCCGACCGGATCGAGGCGTGGTTCCGCGCGGGCGCGGTCGACGGCTTCACGATCATGCCCGACGTGACGTTCGACGGGTTGCCCGCCTTCGTCGACCACGTCGTGCCGATCCTGCAGCGCAAGGGCATCTTCCGCACCGAGTACCGCGGCCGCACCCTGCGCGAGCACCACGGGCTGCCCTTCCCGGCCGCCCGTCGCCGCACCGCGGTGGGGGTGTGACGTGGTCGCTCTCTCCCTGGTCGACCAAGGACCCGTGTCCGAGGAGACGCCGCCGTCGCAAGCCCTGCGGCACACGGTGGACCTGGCGCGGCTGGCCGACGAGATCGGCCTGACCCGCTACTGGCTCGCCGAGCACCACGGCGTGCGCAACATGGCCGTCGCCGCGCCGGAGGTCGTCATCGGCCACATCGCGGACCGCACCACGCGCCTGCGGGTCGGCTCCGGCGGGATCATGCTGCCCAACCACGCGCCGCTGCACGTCGCCGAGCAGTTCCGCACCCTCGAGGCGCTGCACCCCGGCCGCATCGACCTCGGCGTCGGCAGGTCGACCGGCACCGGTGACGACGCCACCCGCGACGCCCTGCTGCGCACACCCGACGGCCTGGAGCGGTTCGGCGAGCACCTGACCCAGCTGCTCGGCGTCGGCGGCGTGCGCGAGCTGGACCCGGCCGACCCGTACGCGGGCCTGGTCGCGTCACCGTGGGACGTGCCGCTGCCCACGGTGTTCCTGCTCGGCTCCAGCGTGGGCAGCGCCGAAGCGGCCGGTCGCTCCGGTCTGGGTTACGCCTACTTCAGCGTCTACCAGGCACCCGAGGCGGCCGAGGCGGCGCTGCGCCGCTACCGCGAGGTGTTCACGCCGGCCCGGCCCGACGACCGGCCGCACGCCATCGTGGCCGCCCGCGTGTGGGTGGGCGAGGACGCCGAGCACGCCAACGCCCTCGCCGCCTCGGAACGCCTGGCCGTGCTGGACTTCCTCACCGGGACGCCCGCGGCGCTGGAACCGATGGACCGCGCCCTCTCCCGGCCGCTCACCGCGGCCCAGATCGCCGTCCGGGACAAGCTCGACACCCGCTCGGACGTCGTCGGCGACGTCGACCACGCCGCCGCGCGCCTGGCCGAGCTGGTCGAACGCACCGGCGCGGACGAGGTGATGGCCGTGTCGAACATCCACGACCCCGCCGAGCGCAGGGCGGCGCTGCGCCGCCTCGCCGCCGCCGTGCAACCGCAGCCGCTGCCGGTCGGCTGACCCGCCCGAGCCCCACCCGTCACGACGAGCACCACCGGCCCACCCCCCCGGGGCCGTGAGAACGGAGCACCACCATGCCATCCCGCAGTCGACTCCTCGGCCTCGGCCTGACCCTCCTCACCGCCGCGGTGGTGGGCCTGGCCGGCTGCGCCGCGGGCGGCGCCGCGCCGGAGCAGTCCGGCGACACGCCCCGCCGCGGCGGCACCCTCACCTTCGGCACCACCGGGGAACCCGACAGCTGGGACGTGCACGTGTCCGTGTCCAGCCTGTCCGCCCTCGCGCTGCGCTCGGTGCACGACTCGCTGGTGCACCAGAAGTCCGACGGCACGTTCGAACCGTGGCTGGCCAAGTCCTGGACGGTCTCCGACGACGGCCTGCGCTACACCTTCCAGCTCCGCGAGGACGTCACGTTCAGCGACGGCACGAGGTTCGACGCCGAGGCGGTCAAGGCCAACTTCGACCACGTCGTCGACCCGGCCACGAAGTCGCGCAACGCCAAGACGATCATCGGCCCGTACGCGGGCACCGAGGTCGCCGGGCCGTTCACCGCCGTGGTCACGTTCAAGTCGCCGTTCTCGCCGTTCCTGAGCGCCGCGTCGTCGCCCTACCTCGGCTTCCACTCGCCGAAGGCGCTGGCCGAGCACAGGGCGGACATCGCCGCCGGCGGCAAGAACGTCGTCGGCACCGGCCCGTTCGTGTTCACCGAGCTGAAGGCGGGCCAGGAGGCGGTGTTCACCCGCCGCGAGGGCTACGCGTGGGCGCCGGGCGGCGGCACCGGCAAGGCCGAGTCCTACCTGGACGGCTTCCGGCTGCAGTTCCTGGCCGACGACTCGGCCCGCGTCGGCGCGCTGTCGTCGGGTCAGCTCGACGTCGCCGACCAGGTGCCCGCGACCCGGCTGGCCGAGCTGCGCGCCCAGGGCCGGGTCCAGCTCAAGGACCGCGACAACGTCGGCGCGCCGTTCACCTACAACTTCAACGTCACCAAGGCGCCGTTCGACGACAAGGACGTCCGGCTCGCCGTCCAGTCCGCGGTCGACACCGAGGCCATCACCAAGGGCCTGTTCCAGGGCTCCTACAGCCGGGCGTGGTCCGTGCTCACCGCCTCGACCCCCGGCTACGCCGCCGAGGTGGAGCGGACCTGGGGCTACGACCAGGCCAAGGCGAAAGGCCTGTTGGACAAGGCCGGCTACACCGCCACCGACCCGGAGGGCTACCGCACCCGTGACGGCAAGCGGCTCGCGCTCGACCTCGTCTACGCCTCCGAGTTCACCTCCAAGGAACAGCTCGACTACCACACCGCGCTGAAGGACTCGCTCAAGCAGGTCGGCGTCGAACTGGTGCTCAAGCCGCTGGACACGCCGTCGATCGTGAAGGCCTTCGGCACCGGCGACTACCACCTGGGCGCGTTCTCGTTCACCGCGCCGGACGGCTCGTTGCTGCGCACCGCGTTCCACTCCGCGAGCCTGCCCGCCGACGGCGGCTCGAACGTGTCGCGCGTGTCCGACCCGGAGATCGACGGCTGGCTGGACGAGGCGCTGCGCACCGCGGACGTCGGAGCCCGCAACGCCCTGTACGCCAAGGTGCAGCGCAAGGTCCTCGCCGAGGGGCTGGTCCTGCCGACGTTCGTCGGCAAGCGCAGCTTCGGCGTGCAGCCGCGGGTGCACGGGTTCGAGCTGGACGTCCAGAACCTCCCCCGGCTCGACCAGGTCTGGGTGGGCTGAGTGCGATCCGTCCTGCGCCGGGTCGTGGCGGGCGTGGCCGTGCTGTGGGGCGCGGTCACGCTCACCTTCCTCGCCGTCGCCCTCACCGGCGGCAACCAGGTCGACTCCGTCATCGGGCCGGACGCGGCGTCGGTGCCGGGGCTGCGCGAGCAGGTGGCGGCCCAGTACGGCCTGGACCGGCCGCTGGTCGTGCAGTACGCGGACCGGCTCGGCGGCCTGCTCACCGGCGACCTGGGCCGGTCCTACCAGCGCGGCCAGTCGGTGTGGGGCCTGCTGGCGGACCAGGTCGGGCCGACCCTGGCGCTCGCCGCGACCGCCGCGGTGACCGGAGTCGGTCTGGCGGTGCTGCTCGCCGTGGCCACGGCCGGGCGCGGTCGGGCGGTGCGTCGCGCGGCGTCCGCGCTGGAGGCGCTGATCGTGGCGCTGCCGCCGTTCTGGCTGGGCATCGTGCTGCTGTCGGTGTTCTCGTTCGGGCTGCGGTGGTTCCCCGCCTTCGGCGCGGACGGCCCGGCGAGCCTCGTGCTGCCCGCGCTGGCGCTCGCCCTGCCGATCGCGGGCGTGCTGGCCCAGGTGATGCGGCAGGAGCTGGAGGTCGCCGAGGGGCGCCCGTTCGCGCTGAGCGCCCGCGCCCGCGGCCTCGGGGAGCGGCAGTTGCTGCTGCGGCACACGCTGCGGCACGCCCTGCTGCCGGTGACGACGCTGTCGGCCTGGACGGTCGGCACCCTGGTCGGCGGCGCGGTGCTGGTCGAGCAGGTGTTCTCCCGGCCGGGCCTGGGCCGGGTGCTGGTGGAGGCGGTCAAGCACCGCGACACGCCCGTGGTGACGGCGGTGGTGACGTTGGCGGCGCTGGTGTTCGTGGTGACCAGCGCGCTCGCGGACCTGCTCTACCCGGTGATCGACGCGCGGCTGCGGACGGAGGAAGGCCGATGACGACCCTGCTGGTGCACCGCCGGCCGGCGCGCGGCGCGGCGTCGCGGCTACCGGCCGTGGTGGGTGGCCTGGCCGTCGCGCTGATCGCGGCCGTGCTGCTGTTCCCGTCCTGGTTCGCCACCCACTCCCCGGAGACCAACGACGTGCTGAACGCCTTCGCGCCACCGAGCGCGGACCACCTGCTCGGCACGGACCAACTGGGCCGTGACGTGTTCTCCCGCCTGGTGCACGGCGCGCGCCTGTCGGTGACCATCGGACTGGTCGCCACCGTCGTCGGCGTGGTGCTGGGCTCCGCGCTGGGCTTGGCCGCCGCGGCCGGCGGCAAGTGGGCCGACGTGGCGGTGATGCGGCTGACCGACGTGTGGCTCGCGTTCCCCGAGGTCCTGCTGGCCCTGCTGGTGATCGCGCTGATCGGACCGGGCGCGGCGAACGTCGCGGTGGCCATCGGCGTGGCGGCGACGCCCTACTACGGGCGACTCGTGCGCGGCCAGGCGTTGGCCGTGGCCCGCTCGGAGTACGTGGAAGCGGCACGGGTGCTGGGCATCGGCCCGGTGCGGACCGCGTTGCGGCACGTGCTGCCCAACGTCGGCGGGCCCGTCGTCGTGCTGGCCTCGCTGGGCACCGGCAGCGCCGTCGTGGCCGCCGCCGGGCTCAGCCTGCTCGGCCTCGGTCCGCTGCCGCCGACACCGGAGTGGGGCGCGATGCTCGCCGAAGGCCAGAGCTACCTGTCCACCGCCTGGTGGATCGCGGTGTTCCCCGGCGCGGCGATCGTCGCCGTGGTGCTCGCGGTGACCGCGCTCGGCCGGGCCGTCCAGTCGAGGAGCCTGCGGTGAACCTGGTCGAGGTGGAAGGGCTGGACGTCTCGTTCGGCGGGGCGCGGGTGGTGAAGGACGTGTCGTTGCACGTCGCCGCGGGGGAGTGCCTGGCCCTGGTCGGCGAGTCCGGCTCGGGCAAGAGCGTGACCGCGCGGGCGCTGCTGGGGTTGAACCGGTCGGCGTCGGTGACCGCGCGGGCGCTGCGCGTCGGCGGTCGGGACGCGCGGGCCTACGGCGAGAAGCAGTGGCGGGACGTGCGCGGCGCGGAGGTCGGTCTGGTGTCGCAGGACGCGCTGGTGGCGCTCGACCCGCTGCGGCGCGTGGGCGACGAGGTGGTGGAGGCCCTGCGGCTGCACCGGCCGGGGGAGCGCGAGGCGTGGCCCGCCAGGGTGGTGGAGGCGCTGGCCGAGGCGGGCGTCGGCGAACCGGCGCGGCGGGCGCGCCAGTACCCGCACCAGCTGTCCGGCGGACTGCGCCAACGCGCGCTGATCGCCGCCGCGCTCGCGGCCCGGCCCGCGCTGCTGATCGCCGACGAGCCGACCACCGCGCTGGACGTGGTGGTGCAGCGCCAGATCCTGCGCCTGCTCGCCGAGCTCACCGCCGGCGGCCGCGGCCTGCTGCTGATCAGCCACGACCTCGCGGTGGTCGCCTCCCTGGCGCACCGGGTGGCCGTCATGCGGGACGGCGAGGTGGTGGAGACCGGACCCACCTCCCGGGTGCTCACCCGGCCGTCCCACCCGTACACGCGGATGCTGGTCGACGCGGCGCGCGGCGCCCACCCGGCCCGTGAACCGGTGGTGGACCCCGTCCCGCTGGTGCGGGTCGACGCGGTCGGCAAGTCGTTCGGGCCGCACCGGGTCGTCGACGGCGTGTCGCTGACCATCGGCGCGGGTGAGACCGTGGGGCTGGTCGGCGAGTCGGGATCGGGCAAGACCACCGTGGCCCGCGTGGTGATGGGCCTGACCGAGCCGGACCAGGGCGCGGTCACGCTGCGCGGCGAGCCCTGGTCCGGGCTGCCGGAGCGCGCCCGTCGCGCCCGCCGCCGGGACGTCCAGCTCATCAGCCAGAACCCCTTGGCGGCGTTCGACCCCCGGTACACCGTGGCGCGGATCGTCGGCGAGGCGTTGCCGCGGGCCGGCCGCGCCGAGCGGGTGCGCGAGCTGCTGGCCTCGGTGGGCCTGGCACCCGACCTGGCGGCCCGCCGGCCGCACCAGCTCTCCGGTGGGCAGCGGCAGCGCGTGGCCATCGCCCGCGCGCTCGCTCCGGACCCGGCCGTGCTGGTGTGCGACGAGCCGGTGTCCGCGCTGGACGTCTCCGTGCAGGCGCAGGTGCTCGACCTGCTGGCGGACCTCCAGCGGCGCACCGGCGTGGCGCTGCTGTTCATCACCCACGACCTGCGGGTGGTCGAGGGCATCAGCGACCGGCTGCTGATCATGAAGGACGGCGTGGTGGTCGAGCAGGGCGCCACCGCCGACGTGTTCCGCGAGCCGAGGCACCCGTACACGCGCGAACTGCTCGCCGCCGTGCCGCGGCTGGACGAGGTGGCGGCACCGGTGTGAGCCGGGGAGGGACGACCACCCGGTCGTCCCTCCCCGACACCGATCGTCGGCCCGCGCTCACTCGACGAGCCTGCGCCACAACTCCCGCTCCTCGGCGCTGGGCGGCGACCAGCGCTCCGGGTGGCCGGGCGGTGGGCCGCCCTCAGGGGACGCCGGCCCGGACTGCGGCCAGAGCGCCGCGCCGAGCGAGATCAGCCCGCGCAGCAGGGCGTGCCAGACCACCGTCACACCACCGGCTGGAAGCGGCCGTACGCGCCGCGGTAGAACACCAGCGGGCCGCCGTCGTGCGCGTGGTCGAGGTGGTCGACCCGCGCCACCACGATGTCGTGGTCGCCCGCCGGGTGCTCGGCCACCACCGACACCTCCAGCCACGCGGGCGTGCCGTCGACGATCAGCGCGCCGCCCGTCGACCGGCGGAACGCCACGTCGGCGAACTTGTCGCCGGACCGGGCGGCCAGCCGCGCGCACACGTGCCGCTGCCCCTCGCCGAGGATGTTCAGGCCCAGCCGGGGCGCGGTGCGCAGCTTCGGCCACGTGGTGCTCGTGTGCGCCACGCAGAACGCCACCAGCGGCGGGTCCAGCGACACCGAGGTGAACGAGTTGACCGCCATCCCCACCGGCACGTCGTCGGCGAAGCCCGTGACGGCCACCACCCCGGTGGTGAACCGGCCGAACAGGTCGCGCAGGCGCCGGGCGCCCAGGTCGACGGGCGGGTTGTCGAGCCGGGTCGACGAGACCCCTCGCGTCGCACGGGTGTTCACGATCGTCAGCCCCCGATGGCCAGGGTGTAGATGCGCTCGAGGCTCTCCGCCTCCAGCACCTCGGCGAACGGGACGCGGCGCCCGGTCTCCCGCTCCAGCGCGGTGAGCAGCGTCAGCAGCAGCACGGAGTCCCAGCCGGCCACCTCGTCCAGGTGGCGGCCCACGTCCTCGGGGCCGACGGCGAGGCCAAGCTCGTCGCCGACCAGGGTGACGAAGTCGTCGATGGTCTTCACGCGCGGTTCCAATCCACGGTCAGGCCCACGTGCTCGGGCGGTGGTGCGATGTCGGTCAGGTCGTGCCGGAAGGTCGCGGTGTCGCCGTCGTCGGTGACGGTGGCGAACCCGACGGAGGGCAGGAAGTCGCGCACCTTGCCGTTCTTGGGCGTCGCCCGGTACTCGCCGACCACGGCCGACGCGCCCGTGTCGCGGGCGTGCGCCAACAGGGCGGACAGCGTCGCCTGCTCGACGCCGCGGGCGAACACCCGGCAACTCAGCAGCACGTTGTCCAGCCGCAGCACGTCGGCCTCGCGGTGCGCGAGCACCACGCCGACGAGCCCGTTGTCGCCGAACCGGTCCGCGGTGTGCACCGCGAGCACGTACGCGTCCGGGTCGTCGGCCGACGCCCGCACGTCGGCGGGCTGGAGCCGACGGGTGGTGAGGTTGAACTGGTTGGTGCGCAACGTGATCTGGGAGACGCGCGCCAGCTCCTCGGGGCGGGCGCGCGAGACCCGCACCCGCACCCCCAGCTCCCACAGGTAGTCCTGGATGGAGTCGAACGAGCTCAGGAAGTCCCGCCTGCCCAGCTCTTCCTGGTAGCGCGCCGGGCGGGCGACGTCCTCGGCGGTCAGGTCCGGCACGGTGAACCAGCCGTCGGCGACCAGCCGGTCCACGTGCAGCGCGGGCTCCTCGTCCACCGCCACCACCGCCACGTCGGGCAGCTCGCGGCGGACGAGCCCGCGCTCGTACGGGCTGTCGTCCACGAACACCACGCTGTCCACGCCGAGGTTGAGGGCGTCGGCCAGCTCCCTCAGGTTCTCGTGCTTGGGCCGCCAGTTCGCGACCACGCGCACGAAGTCCTCCTCCCGCACCGCGATCCGCGGGTGTCCGGAGAGCACCGCTCGCACCGGCTCGGGGTCGTTCTTGCTCACCGCGGTCAGCAGCACGCCCTGCGACGCCAGTTGGCGCAGCACCTTCTGGAACGCCTGGAACGCCTCCCCGCGGTAGCCGTCGGCGACCTCGATGCCCTCGGCGCCGTCGTCGCCGAGCACCCCGCCCCACACGGTGCCGTCCAGGTCCACCGCCAGCACCTTCTTCACCCGCCCGACCAACCCGCGCGCCAGGTGGGCGACCTCGCGGGCGTACGCGTGCAGCACGTCGGGGGACAGGTGCGCCTTGGTGTAGGTGCTCAGCCGCGGTTCCGTGACGGCCACGCCGTCGGCGGCCAGCGCGTCGCTGTCGAGCACGACGAGCGACGGGTGGTCCTCGGTGAGCCGCAGCAGCTTGGCGTTCGCCTCGCGCCACAGCGCGCCCAGCCGCGCGCGGGACCGGTGGTCCACCAACTGGGCCGGGTACCTCCGGGGCAGCGGGATCGTGTTCACCACGAGGGTGCCGCGGCCGGCCGAGGTGAAGCGGATGACGAGCTTCTCCAGCAGGCTGACGCGATCGGCGAGCGCCGTGCCGACGTCGTCCGCGCGCCACGGCGTCGGCACCTCCGCGAAGACGCCGGCGGCGTCCAGCAGCACCAGGGTGATGTCGGCGGCGGGGGCGGCGTCGTCGGACAGCTCGGCGACGTAACCGCCGAAGTCGCCCGACCGCACCCTGGCCAGCAGCCCGTGCCGGGCCAGCTCGCCGGTCAGCGGCGCCACGACGCCGTCCAGCGTGCCGGTACCGGTGACCGCGATCCGCACCTGCGGTGTGCCGGGGTGGGCGGTCAGCACGTCCTCCGGCCGCACCCGCGACAGCAGCCGGCCCACCCGGCGGACCACGTCGGCGTCGGCGTCGGCGAGCAGCCCGCGCACGCTCGGGTAGCGCTCGACCAGGGCTCCCGCCCGGCTCAGGGCGCGCAGTTCGTCCGCTGCGGTGTCCATGGGCCGATCGTGGCCGCGTGCGCTGAAGCCGCACTAAGGCAGCGCTCGACGGCGTGTTCCCGCAGGTTCCCGCATCGTGGACGTATGTAGTTCCTCCGATGTGCGCGCCCGACGTGCCGATCAGACTCGGGTGCCCGACCAAGTCCGCGACTGCGGGCCGAAGCGAAGGCACGACACATGGGGGTCCGATTGCCGTTCCACATCCTGGGCACGCTGCGGGTGGTCAACGACGAGGTCGTCGACGCACCCAGCGCCCACAAGGTGAAAACACTGCTGGCCACGCTGCTCATCCGGTCCAACCAGGTGGTGTCGGCCGACCAACTGCTGCTCGAGCTGTGGGGTGAGAACCCGCCCCGCCGGGCCCTGGCCGGCCTGCACGTGTACGTGTCGCAACTGCGGAAGTTCCTCTCGACCGTGCTGCCCGGCCCGGAGCGGGTGCTCACCCGCCCGCCCGGCTACCTGATCCAGGTCGACGACGACGAGGTCGACGCGCTGGTGTTCCGCCGACTGGTGCACCAGGGCCGCAACTACGTGCGCGCCGGGCGCCACGAGGAGGCGTCCTCCGCGTTCGCGCGGGCACTGGAGCTGTCGCGCGAGTCCGTCCTCGACGACCTGCGCGAGGGCGGCATCGTCACCCGGTTCGCGACCTGGGTGGAGGAGCTGCGGCTGGAGTGCACGGAGATGCTGGTGGAGTCCGACTTCACCCTCGGCAGGCACCGCGAGCTGGTCGGGTTCCTGCACGAGCTGGTCGCCGAGCACCCGCTGCACGAGGCGTTCCACCGCCAGCTGATGCTCGCGCTGTACCGGTGCGACCGGCGGGCCGACGCGCTGGGCGTCTACCAGGCGGCCCGCGAGACCATCACCAGCGAGCTCGGCCTGGAGCCGTGCCGGGCGATGAGGGAGCTGCACCACGCCATCCTGCTCGGTGACGACGAGCGGCTGGCCGTCTGACGGCGCCGGCACGCGTGCCTCGACGCGGCGGCACGCGCCGGTTCCCCTCGGCGGCAACGCGCCGGCTCACCGCAGGGGTGTCATCAGGCGCACGAGCTCGGCGCGGGAGCTGACCCCGAGCTTGCGGTAGATCCGGGTCAGGTGCAGGTCCACCGTCCGCGGGCTCATCACCAGTTCCTGCGCGATCTCCCGGCTGCGCCTGCCCGTCGCGGCGATGCGCGCGATCTGCGCCTCCCGCTTGGTCAGCGCCGACAGGTCCACCGGCGCCGCGCCCGCCCGCCCACCCGCCAACCGGTGCCGCTGGTGGTCGGCGTTCTCGTACACGACCGTCGCGCCCACCTGCCGCGCCAGCTCCCGTGCCTGCATCAGGTCCGCGCCTGCCTCCTCGGCGCGGCCGGCCGCCCCGGAAGCACCCGCCGCGTGGTTGAGCGCGCGGATCTGCGAACCCGTCATGCCCAGCGCCGCGAACAGGCCCGAGGCCTCCCGGTACAGCTCCGCCGGCCGGTCGTGCTCACCGGCCGCCCGCAGCGCGTGCGCCCGCGCCAGCAGCGCGAAACCCCGGTGGTTCGGCTGCCCGACGGCCTTCGCCGCCTCGTCCGCGTGCCGTGACCACAGCCGCGCGCCCTCCGCGTCGCCGCTGTCCGCCGCGATGGCCGCCAGCGTCTCGTAGCACCACGGTCGGGTCATCGGCGAGACGAACGGCAGGTCGGCTCCGCCGCCCGCGGTCAGGATCACCGCCGAGGTGCGCTCCACGTCACCGTCCATGTGCAGCGCCGACGCCAGCAGCAGCAACCCGTTCGTGCCGAACCACCAGTTGCGCGGCAGGTTGGCCCGCACCGCGCGCTCGGCGCTGTCCACCGCGAGCCGGGCACCGCCGGGCCTGCTCCAGGCCAGGTAGGCCGACTCCAGCATCTCCGCCAGGCCCGCCACGTGCGGCGCTCCGAGCCGTGACGCGACCTGCCGCGCCTCGGCCGCGCTGCTCTGCGTCTCCTCCAAGCGGGCCACGCAGTGGTAGGTCCAGCTCAGACCCATCAGCACGATCGGCACCAGGCAGGACGTCGGCTGCCGGCGCAGCAGGGAGAGCTGCCTGCCCAGGTGGCGCTGGGCGTCGTCGAACCGGGCCAGGATCGTCTCCGCCCAGCCCAGCACCGTCAGGTGGTCGGGGTGGCCGGCGAGGGCCGTGTCGGGCAGCGTGTCGGCCAGCGCGGCGCATTCGGTGATCAGCGCGTCGGCCTCGCCCACCTCGCCGGCGTGCGCGGCCCGCAGCCCGCGCACGGCCAGCGCGCCCACCGCGGCGACCCGGTGCTCGGGCGACCCGGTGTCGACGGCCGCGATCCGGTCGATCTCCGCCCGGTCGGGCAGGTCGCCGTCGAACAACCCGACCATCACCCGTCGCGCCACCAGCCGTGCTGCCGCGTCGGCGTCCGCGGTGACCGCCAGTTCGGCGGTCAGCAGCGAGCCCGCATTGGCGTAGTTGCCCAGGAAGCACTCCAGCAACGCCTGCTCGGCCACCAGCGCGGGCCGGTCGGCGCCCACCTCGGCCAGCGCCTCCGACAGCACCGCCTTCGCCTCGGCGAGCCGACCGTCCGCGACCAGCGCCCCGGCCAGCAGGTCCGGCGGCGGACGCTCGCCCAGGTCGGCGGCGAGGCGCAGCCACCGCACCGCGTCGCCCGGCGCGTCCACCGCGGCCTCCCGTGCCGCCGCCACCAGCAGCGGCACGTCCTCGGGCCGCGGCGCGCCCTCCACGTGCGCCACCCGCTCGCGCACGCCGTGCCCCGACAGCACCTCCAGGGCCCGGCGGTGCGCCGCCGCCCGCAGGCACCAGTCCGCGCGCTGGTAGACGACCTCCCGCAACAGCTCGTGCGGGAACCGCAGCACACCCGGCTCCGAGCCCTGGCGCACCAGGTCCCGGCGCAGCAGCCCGGCGACCGCGGGGCACATGGCGGCGGCGTCGACCTCGGCGACCCGGGCGGCGACAGCGGCCGAGAACGAGGTGCCCAGCACCGCGCCCGCCCGCAGCACGGCCGCCTCGTCCCCGGTCAGGCCGGTCAGCTCGCCGGCCAGCAGGGACGCGAGCCGGTCCGCCACGTCCGGGCGGGTCAGCGCGAGCAGGTACAGCGGGTTGCCGCCGGCGCGGGCGTGCAGCGCCGCCACCTCGTCGTCGGGTTCGCGGCCCAGCAGCGCGGCCGACTGCCGCAGCGTCAGCGGTCGCAGGACCAGCCGCTCGGCGGTGCCCGCGTCCACGCCCTGCGCGAGCGCGTTGCGCAGCGACGGCGCGGCCTGGCGCGGCCGTTGCGCGAGCACCACCAGCAGCGGCTCGGACAGCGGGTAGCGGGTCAGGTACTCGATGAACGCGGTGGACGCCGCGTCGGCCAGGTGGAAGTCGTCCAGGAGCAGCAGCACGGGCCGCGAGGCCAGCGCCGCGAGCCGGCTGCGCAGCACCGGGTGGACGCGCTCGGCGGCGTCGGTCGGGTCGAGCCCGGCCACGGCGTCGGGGTGCAGCGGGCGGATCACCGAGTGGAACGCCCGGTCGCCGTCCGAGCCGTCACTGCGACCACGCAGGACCTCCAGCCCTTTCGCCCTGGCGCGGGCCGCGAGTTGCCCCAGCAGCCGGGTCTTGCCCGTGCCCGGGTCGCCCTCCAGCTCCAGCACACCACCCCAGCCACCGGCCAACGACTCCAGCACGGCATCCAGCAGCGTCAGCTCGGCGTCGCGGACGGTGGGTTCCGCCGCCTCCCGGCGGCGACCGGCACTCGATCTGCTACCCACGGCACCCGACGCTACCGTGAACTCTTCGCCACGACCGGTGGCGACCAAGGGATGGACCTCGTCCGGGACCGCTTGACGCGCGCTTCCCGCGACGTTCAAGCCGTGCTTCGGCCCCGGCGCGCATGGTCACCTCGACGCCGTCGTCCGGGGAGGGCCCGCGGATCCGACGCCGCGCCCGACCCGGTTCGTGGACACGAGCCGCCGACCCCCTTGCACGCCAAGGGCGTCGTCGGTGGCGGGAGGCGGCGTCGAGTCCGTGGACGGCATCGGACGGGTGTTCACCGCCTCCGCGCGGGCCTCGGCCCGGCGACGTGCTGCCGTTGCCGCGCAACGTGATCGGCCACGGAACGTCGGGCGGCGGCCGTCACGACACCTCGGCGGCGAGGACGGCACGGCGACATCCCGCCGCGACGCGCCGCCCCCGCCCGCGGTCAGCGGTCGACGAACTGGAGGCTGAAGTCCGTCAGCTTCGCCCCGCGCACCTCACCGGCCGGCAGTGCCTGTTCGACCCGGCGGACGTCCTCGTCGGACAGCCTGACCTCGACGGCGCCCAGGTTCTCCTCCAGGTGCTCGACCCGGCGGGTGCCGGGGATGGGCACCACGTCGGACCCTTGGTGCAGCAGCCACGCCAGCGCGAGCTTCGCGGGCGTCACGCCGAACTCGGCGGCCACGGCCTCGAACCGGGTCACCAGGCCCAGGTTGTGGTCGAAGTTCTCCTCGCTCAGTCGCGGCTGGGCCACGAACCGGAAGTCGGTCGGGTCGAACACGTCCCGCGACCGGTACTTGCCGGTGAGGAAACCCCGGCCCAGCGGCGCGTTCGGCACCAGTGCGATGCCCAGCTCCCGGGCGGTCGGTGCCACCTGCGGCTCGATCTCCCGCGACCACACCGACCACTCGGTCTGCAGCGCGGCGATCGGGTGCACGGCGTGCGCGCGGCGGATGGTGGCCGGTGCGGCCTCGGACAGGCCCAGGTAGCGGACCTTGCCCTCGGCGACCAGTTCCGCGAGCGCGCCCACGGTCTCCTCGATCGGCACCGACGTGTCCACCCTGGCCTGGTAGTACAGGTCGATGTGGTCGACGCCCAGGCGGCGCAACGAGGACTCGGCGGCGGCGCGCACGTACTCGCGGTCGCCGCGGACCTCCTGGCCGATCCCGTTGTCCGCGCGGCGCACGCCGAACTTGGTCGCGATCACCACCTGGTCGCGCCGGTCGGCCAGCGCCTTGCCCAGCAACTCCTCGCCCTTGCCGTGGCCGTAGACGTCGGCGGTGTCGAACAGGGTCACGCCGAGGTCCGCGGCACGCCGGATCGTGTCGGTGGACTGGGCGTCGTCGGTGGGGCCGTAGAACTCGGCGACACCCAGGCCGCCCAGGCCCAACGCGCCGACCTCCAGTCCGCCGATCCCGCGGGTGGGCAGCTCGGTCATCGTCAGCTCCGTTCCGTCGTCGGTACTCCGCCGCGAGCCTGGCTGGCCGGGCTAAAGGTCCGCTTGACCACCGGGCGGGTTCAGAGTCGTTCAAGGACCGGTTCAGGGCGCGTCCCTAGCCTCGCGGCAGGTAATCGGAACCAGCGAGGGGAACCCCGTCGATGTCGGTCAAGAGCAGGCTGTCCCAGTGGGCCATCACCCGGTTCGCCACCCCACCGTTCGCGCCGAACGCCAAGGACCCGAGGGTGGCCGACCCGCACAACGCGCTGACGCTGTTCGACCTCAGCGAACGGGTGCTGGCCTACGAGTCGAACAACGACGACCCGGACGGTGAGAACCCCACGATCGACGACGAGGCGTCCGTCGCCTACGAGCTGTTCGACGGCGACGGCAAGCGCGTCGGCCGCACCAAGGGCGTCGGCCGGATGCTGTACCAGCGCGAGGACGGCGGCTTCGTCGCCTACTTCTCCGAGGAGATCACCCTCGACGACGGCACGGTGGTCCGCACCGGCGGCCTGGTGGACGACACCCGGCTGACCAAGGGGGAGCAGGCGACGATCCAGGCCGTGGCCGTGGCGGGTCCGTACAAGGGCGCCGTGGGCTTCCGCCAGTTCCGCCCCGTCGTGCCGCACAAGGAGTACCAGTCCAACATCGTGCTCTACCGCCGCTAGGACGGCGTGACGCCCGAGGGCCGCGGACACGTGCTGTCCGCGGCCCTCCGGCGTTCGCGCGTCACGCCGCCGGTTCCGCCCACCCCGTCGCCGACAGCTCCGACTTCAGGTACCGGGCCAGCTCGCGCGGGGTCGGGTGGTCGTAGATGGCCACCGGGGGCAGGCGGACGCCCGCGACGGTCTTGAGGCGGTTGCTCAGCTCCAAGGCCGTGAACGACGAGAAGCCGACCTCGAGCAGGCTGATCTCGGTCTCCACCAGGTCGGGGGAGTCGTGCCCGAGCACGGCCGCGGCCTGGGCGAGCAGCAGGTCCAGCACCAGTTCCTCCTGCCTCTCCGCCGGCGCCTCGGCCACCTGCCTCAGCCACGACCGGGTCGGCGTGCTCGGCGCGACCGACTCGAACAGCGGGCCGTCGGTGACGGACCAGTCGAAGTCGGCGACCACCAGGTGCCCGCCGGCCGGGGCGTGGGCGATGGCGGCCACGGCGAACCGCAGCGCCACGTCGGCCGCGGTCCACGGGCCGAACGCCACGGACGAAGCGGCGAACCCGTCCGCGTGACGGCGGCGGGCCAGGGCGGCGGCGGGCTCGTCCGCGCCGAACCGGCACACGACCACGAACGCCTCCAGGTCGGCGGCCCGGGTGACCGCGTCGACCTCGGCGGCGCACGCGTCGTCGGTGACGACCGCCGTCACCCCGGCCAGGTCGGCCGTCGACCGCACCACCTGCGCGCCGCGGCGCGTCACCCACCGCGCCGCCTGGTCCACCAGGTCGCCCCGGCCGACGACCAGCACCCGCCCGGACGGCGTCCACACCGGGCCACGGCCCGGCCGGGCCAGGCGGCGGGCCAGCAGCCGCCCGTCCCGCAGCGCCAGCCGGTCGACGGGACCACCCACGGCGCGCGGGACCCGGGCCAGGTCCGCGACGTCCTCGACCTCGAGGAGGCCGACGGAGCCCGGCACGGCGACAGGCCTGTGCGAGACGACCCACAGCGGCGTCGTGGACGTGCGCCGTTCCCACAGCCGGTCCGGGACCCCGGACAACGACACGACCCCGTCGTACCCGGAGAGGTCGTCGGTCGCCGCCACGGGCTCGCCGAACCCGTCCAGCGTGCCGCCCACGACCGCCCACCGACCCGACGCCGGCCGGTCCGGCACCTCCACCCACGTCTCGGCGTAGCGCCAGGTGTGCTGCTCGCGGGCCGCCGTGAGCGCCGGTTCCAGCACCTCCAGCGCGGCCCGTTCGGCGTCGTCCGCGTGCTCCAGCACGGCGTCGAGGTCGGGCGGGGCCGCCTCTCGCGTGGCGGGCGGCAGCCAGTACCGATCGCCCTGGAACGGGTAGGTGGGCACGGCCAGGTCACCGTCGGGCGACCCGGGCCAGTCGACCTCGGCGCCGGCCGCGTGCAGCCGCGCCAGCGCCTCCCGCACCGACCGGTCCTCCGGCAGGCCCTTGCGCAGCGCCGGTTCGAACGTCGCCTCCCCGGTGACGCACTGCGCGGCGAGCCCGCTGAGCGTCCCGTCCGGGCCGACCTCCAGGAAGTGCCGCACGCCCGCCGCCTCCAGCGCGCGGACGCCGTCCAGGAAGCGGACCGTTCCGCGCAGGTGGTCGGCCCAGTACTGCGCGGTGGTGGCGCGGAAGTCCGCGAGCCGCCCCGTCACGTCGGAGATCAGCGGGATCTTCGGCGGCGCGAAGCGGAGCTTGCCCGCGACCTTGCCGAACACGTCGAGGATCGGGTCCATGTGCGCCGAGTGGAACGCGTGGCTGACGCGCAGCCGCCGCGCCTTGACCCCCTGCGCCCGGAACTTCGCCGCGACCGCGACCACCGCCTCCTCGTCACCGGACACCACGGTGGCGCGCGGCCCGTTGACCGCGGCGACCCCGATCCGGCCGTCCACCCCGGCCAGGGCGGCGAGCACTTCCGGCTCGGGGGCGGCGAGCGAGAACATCACGCCGCCCTCCGGCGCGGCCTGCATGAGCTTGCCGCGGGCGGCGACGAGGACGCAGGCGTCGCGCAGCGGCAGCATCCCCGCCACGTGGGCCGCGGCCAGCTCGCCGATGGAGTGCCCGATCAGGTAGTCCGGCCGCAGGCCGCGCGACTCGACCAGCCGGTACAGCGCGACCTCGAACGCGAACAGCGCCACCTGGGTGAACGCGGTCTGGTCGAGCAGTGCGGCGTCCGCGTCACCCGGCGCGGCGAACACCACGTCCTTGATCGGCCGGTCCAGCAGCGGGTCCAGCACCGCGCACGCCTCGTCCAGCGCGGCGGCGAACACCGGCTCCCGCTCGTACAGCTCGCGGCCCATGCCGAGCCGCTGGCTGCCCTGCCCGCTGAACAGCACGGCGACCTTGCCCGCCAGCGCGGTCGCGGTCGCCGCGTCGGGCGACGGCTCACCCGCCGCCACCCGGTCCAGCGCCGCCACGACGCCGTCGCGGTCGGTCGGGACGACGACGGCACGCCGGGCGAACCTCGGCTTGGCGGCCAGGCACCCCGCCAGGTCCGACACCGGCACGTCCGGGTTGTCCCGCACGAAGTCCGAGAGCCGGCGGGCCTGCGCGCGCAGCGCGTCCTCCGTGCGCGCGGTGACCACCAGCGGGAGGTCCGCGGCCGTGCGGGCCGGTGGGTCGAGCGGGGGCGCCTGCTCCAGGATCACGTGGGCGTTCGTGCCGCTGATCCCGAACGACGACACCGCCGCGCGCCGCGGCCGGTCCACGGCGGGCCACGGTCGTGACGAGGTCAGCAGCTCCACCGCGCCCGCCGACCAGTCGACGTTCGGCGACGGTGCGTCCACGTGCAGGGTGGCCGGGAGCACGCCGGATTTCAACGCGCCGATCACCTTGATCACGCCCGCGACGCCGGCGGCGGCCTGGGTGTGCCCGATGTTGGACTTCACCGACCCCAGGCGCAGGGGCTCGGTCCGGTCGTGGCCGTAGGCGTCCAGCAGGGCCTGCGCCTCGATCGGGTCGCCGAGCACCGTGCCCGTGCCGTGCGCCTCCACCAGGTCCACGTCGGACGGCGTGAGGCCCGCGTCGGCCAGGGCTGCCCGGATCACCCGCTGCTGCGACGGTCCGTTGGGCGCGGTGAGGCCGTTGGACGCGCCGTCGGAGTTGACCGCCGAACCGGCGACGACCGCGAGCACGCGGTGGCCGAGGCGCCGCGCGTCCGACAGCCGTTCCAGCACCAGTTGGCCGACGCCCTCGGCGAACCCGGTGCCGTCGGCCGCCGCGGCGAACGCCTTGCACCGCCCGTCGGGTGACAGGCCGCGCTGGCGGCTGAACTCCACGAACGTCGCCGGGTTCGCCATCACCGTCGCGCCGCCCGCCAGCGCCAGGTCGCACTCGCCGTCGCGCAGCGCCCGCGCCGCCAGGTGCAGCGCGACCAGGGACGACGAGCACGCCGTGTCCACGGTCAGCGCCGGGCCCTCGAAGCCGAACGCGTAGGCGATGCGACCGGAGGCCACGGAGTTGGCGTTGCCGGTCATCAGGTAGCCGTCGAGCCCGTCGGGCAGGCCCGCCGAGAACGACACGTACTCCTGGCCGATGAGCCCGGTGAACACGCCCACCCGGCCGCCGCGCAGCGACTCCGGGTCGACGCCGGTCCGCTCCAGCGCCTCCCACGTGACCTCCAGCAGCAGCCGGTGCTGGGGGTCCATCGCCACCGCCTCGCGCGGCGAGATGCCGAAGAACTCCGCGTCGAACCGCGACGGGTCGGCCAGGAAGCCGCCCTCGCGGGTGTAGACCCGACCGGACGCGTCCGGGTCCGGGTCGTACAGGTCGTCCCAGCCCCGGTCGGCCGGGAACGGGCCCACCGCGTCGCGGCCCGCCTCGACCAGCCGCCACAGGTCCTCCGGCGACGTGACGCCGCCGGGGAAGCGGCAGGCGGCGCCGACGATCGCGATCGGCTCGGCCCGCGCGGCCTCCAGCTCGGCCACCCGCGCGCGGGTCCGGCGCAGGTCCTCGGTGACCCGCTTCAGGTACTCGGTGAGCTTCGGGTCCTCGGTCATGTCACCCTCCCGGGGGGTCAGTGCTCGGAGAGCCGTCCGAGTTCGGTGTCGATGAGGTCGAAGATCTCCTCCGTGCTCGCCGACTCCAGCGGCCGGTCCGGCGCCCACCGGGCGGCGAGGTCGGCCAGCCGCGCGGCGACCTCGGCACGTGCGGCGTCGGAGTCCAGGAGGGCCAGTTCGGCCTCCAGCCGGTCCAGCGCGCCCACGTGGTCGACGGCCGGCAGTTCGACCTTGGACAGCAGGTGGGTGGCGAGCGCGGACGGCGTCGGGTAGTCGAAGATCACCGTCGGCGGCAGCCGCAGCCCGGTGTCCGCGGCGATCCGGTTGCGCAGCTCGACCGCCGTCAGCGAGTCGAACCCGTGGTCCTTGAACGCCCGGTCCGCCTCGACCGCGTCCCGGCCCCGGTGGCCGAGCACCACGGCCGCGTGGCCGCGCACCACGTCGAGCACGACCTCGCGGCGCACGTCCGGAGCCACCGCGGCCAACCGCTGCGCCAGCGACACCCGCTCGGCCGGTCCACCCGCGACGGGTCGCGCCACCGGCCGTTCCACCAGGTCCCGCAGCAGCGCGGGCACGTCCTCGCCGCGCGGCACCAGCCCGGTGGCCACGAACCCGGCGCGGTCCAGGCCGAGCGCCGCGTCGAACAGCGCCAGCGCGCGCTCGGTCGCCAGCGGCACCAACCCGCCGCGTTCCAACCGGGCGCGGTCGGCGTCCCCGAGGTGACCGGTCATGCCGCTGGCCCGCTCCCACAGACCCCACGCCACCGAGGTGGCGGGCAGGCCGCGGGCCCGGCGGTGGGCGGCGAGCGCGTCGAGGAACGCGTTCGCCGCCGCGTACGCCGCCTGGCCCGCGCCGCCGAAGACCCCGGCCGCCGAGGAGAACAGCACGAACGCGGCCAGGTCGTGGTCCCGGGTCGCCTCGTGCAGCAGCCACGCCGCGTCGACCTTGGGCCGCAGCACGGCCGCCAGCCGATCCGGCGTGAGCGACGCCAGCACGCCGTCGTCCAGCACACCCGCCGCGTGCACCACGGCCGTCAGCTCGATGCCGTCGAGCAGCGCCGCGAGCGCGACGGGGTCCGCCACGTCGCAGGTGGCGATCCGGACCGACGCGCCGAGCCCGGCCAGTTCGGCGACGAGGTCGGCCGCGCCGTCCGCGTCCGGGCCGCGCCTGCTGACCAGCAGCAGGTTCCGCGCGCCGTGGTGGGTGACGAGCCGTCGTGCCACGAGCCCGCCGAGCGTGCCCGTGCCGCCGGTGACCAGCACCGTGCGGACCGGGTCGAGGCGCGCGGGCACGGTGAGCAGCACCTTGCCGACGTGCCTGGCCTGGCTGAGGTGCCGGAACGCCTCGGGCGCCCGGCGCGCGTCCCACGCGGTGGCGGGCGAGTGGCGCACCGCGCCCCGCTCGAACAGGTCCACGACGGCGGCCAGCATGTCGGCGATCCTCGCCGGCCCGGCGTCGAGCAGCTCGAACGCCCGGTAGTCCACGCCGGCGGGCAGCGCGGCGGGGTCGCGGACGTCGGCCTTGCCCATCTCCACGAAACGCCCGCCGCGCGGCAGCAGCCGCAGGGAGGTGTCCACGTAGTCGCCGGTGAGCGAGTTGAGCACCACGTCGACACCGCGCCCGCCGCTGGTGGCCAGGAACGCGTCGCCGAAGTCGAGCGTGCGCGACGAGGCGATGTGGTCGTGGGGCAGGCCGAGGGCGCGCAGCACGGGCTGCTTGGCCGGGCTCGCCGTGCCGTAGACCTCCAGTCCGAGGTGCTGCGCGAGCTGCACCGCGGCGAACCCGACGCCGCCGGTGGCGGCGTGCACCAGGATCGACTCGCCGGGCCGTGCGCGGGCGAGGTCGACCAGCGCGTGGTACGCGGTCAGCCACACCGCGGGCACGACGGCCGCCTCGGCGTGCGACCAGCCGCGCGGGGTGCGCGCGACCAGCGCCCGTTCCGTCACCGCGAGCGGGCCGACCGAGCCGGGGAACAGGCCGAACACCCGGTCGCCCGGCGCGAGGTCGGCCACCGCCTCGCCGACCTCCACCACGACACCCGCGCCCTCGCTGCCGATCCGCGCCTCGCCCGGATACATGCCCAGCGCGTACAGGACGTCGCGGAAGTTCAGGCCCGCCGCCCGGACCTCGACCCTGACCTGGTCGGGCGCCAGCGCGCCCGAGGCGTCCGGTGCGGCGACCAGGGCCAGGTGGTCGAGCGTGCCCTGCTCGGTGACGTCGAGCCGCCACGGCCCGTCGCCGTGGGACAGCCCCTCGGCCGGCCGGTGCAGCCGGGGCACGCGCAGCGCACCCGACCGCACCGCCACCTGGGGCTCACCGGAGGCGACGGCGAGCGGGAGGAGCGCCGGGTCGTCCACGTCGACCAGCACGATCCGGTCCGGGTGCTCCGCCTGCGCCGACCGCACCAGTCCCCACACCGCGGCCGCGCCCAGGTCGGTCACGCGATCGCCGGGCGCCGCCGCGACCGCGTCCCGCGTGACCACGACCAGCCGCGGCCCGTCCTCGGCGGACCACTCCTTCAGCACGTCGAGCACCCGGGCGGTCGCCTCGTGCGCGGCCCGTGCGTCCGCCCCGCCCTCGACCGCGACGACCACGTGGCCCGCGTCCGGCCGGCCGTCCACCGCCGCCCGCAGGGCCTCGGCCAGCGGCCCGTCGCCGTCGACCGGCCGCAACGGGGCGGGCGCGGCGTCGGTGGTCACCTCGGGCCAGACCAGGTCGAACACCGCGTCGCCCGCGCCGGACGCCAGGGCGGCCAGCCGGTCGGCCTCCACCGGCCGGATGGTCAGCGACTCCGCCGTGAGCACGGGCGCACCCGCCTCGTCGACGGCGGTCAGCGCCACCGCGTCCGGACCGGTCCGCCGCAGGTGCACCCGCAGCGCGGTGGCACCGGTGGCGTGCACGGTGACCCCGGTCCACGAGAACGGCAGGCCGGCGTCGAGCGGGCCCAGCCCGACCGCCTGCACCGCCGCGTCGAGCAGGGCGGGGTGCAGCGCGAACCCGGACACGTCCAGGTCGCCGGGCGCGCGGACCTCGGCGAGCACGTCGTCGCCCGACACCCGCGCCGCGGTCAGCCCGCCGAACGCCGGGCCGTAGCGCAGTCCGGCGGCGGCCAGGTGCTCGCGCAGGTCGTCGAGGTCGGCGTCGACACCGGTCGACCACGCGGGCGGCGTGCCCGGCGTGCCGGGGGAGGAGCCGAGGACGGCGGTGGCGTGCAGCACCCACGGGCCGTCGTCGCGGCGCGAGTGGACCGTCACCTCGCGCCCGCCGGTCACGCGGACCTGCACCTCGACGGCGTCCCGCTCGGCCAGCGGCAGCGGCGCGCGCAGCACCAGCTCCTCCAGCCGCGCCGCGCCCACCTGGTCGCCCGCCCGCACCGCCAGCTCCACGAACGCGGTGCCCGGCAGCAGGACCGTGCCCGCCACGACGTGGTCGGCGAGCCACGGGTGCGTGCGGGTGGACAACCTGCCGGTGAACACCACGTCGCCGTCCGCGAGCGTCACCGCCGCGCCGAGCAGCGGGTGGTCCGCCGCCGCCAGGCCGAGGCCCGCCGGGTCGTGTGCCGGCGCGGCGTCGAGCCAGTAGCGCTCCCGCTGGAACGGGTAGGTCGGCAGGTCCGTCCGGGGCGGCGCCGCCGTGAACGCCGCCGACCAGTCCACCGCCGCGCCGCGCGCGTGCGCGGTGGCCAGGGAGGTGAGGAACCGGGCCCAGCCCCCCTCGTCGCGGCGCAGCGACCCGACCGCGGCGCCGCCGACCTCGTCCAGCGTCTCCTGCACGCCGAAGGCGAGCACCGGGTGCGCGCTGGACTCCACGAAGACCCGGTGCCCGGCCTCGGCCAGCTCCGCCACGGCGGGTCCGAAGTGGACGGTCTGGCGCAGGTTGCGGTACCAGTACCCGGCGTCCAGCGGCTCGTCCTCGACGAACCCGCCGGTCACCGTGGACCGGAACGGGATCGCGGGCCTGCGGGGCGCGAGGTCGGCCAGCGCGGCGAGCACGTCCTCGCGGATGTCCTCGACGTGCGGGGAGTGCGAGGCGTAGTCGACGGGCACCAGCTTCGCCCGCACGCCCGCGGCCTGGTAGTCCTCCACTAGGGCGCGCAACGCGTCGACATCGCCGGACACGACGGTGGCACCCGGGCCGTTGACGGCGGCCACGCTCACCCCCGCGCGCAGTTCGACCTGGGCGACGGGCAGCGGCACGGACGCCATGCCACCGCGCCCGGCGATGCCCCTGATGGCCTTGCTGCGCAACGCGACCACCTTGGCCGCGTCCTCCAGCGTCAGCGCGCCGGCCACGTGCGCGGCGGCGATCTCGCCCTGCGAGTGGCCGATCACGGCGGCGGGCCGCACGCCGAACGACTCCCACAACCGGGTCAGCGCCACCATCACCGCGAACAGCGCGGGCTGCACCACGTCCACCCGGTCGAACGGCGGCGCGTCCGGTGCGCCGAGCAGCACGTCGACCAACGACCAGTCGGTGTGCGGCGCCAACGCGTCGGCGCACGCCAGCAGCGCGTCCCGGAAGACCGGGGAGTCGCGGAACAGCTCGCGCGCCATCCCCTCCCACTGCGAGCCCTGGCCGGGGTAGACGAACACCGGGCCCGCGTGCTCGACGGCGGCGCCGGTGACGATGTCCGACGTGCGCTCTTCGACCAGGTCCGCGAGCCCGCGCCGAGCCGCTTCGGAGTCCGCGGCCACGACGACCGCGCGGTGCTCGAACGGCGCCCGGCCGGTGGCCAGCGCGTGCGCCGTCCCCACCAGGGACGCCCGGTCGAGGTGGTCGTGCAGGCGACGGGCCTGCGCCCGCAACGCCTCCGGCGACCGCGCGGACAGCACCAGCGGCACCACGCCGCCGGTGAGCGGCTCCGGGGCGGGCGCGGGCGGGGTCGCCGGCGCCTCCTCGATGATGACGTGCGCGTTGGTGCCGCTGATCCCGAAGGCCGACACCCCGGCCCGCCGCGGCCGGTCGCCGCGCTCCCACGGGACCGGCTCGTGCAGCAGCTCGATCGACCCCGCCGACCAGTCCACGCGCTCGCTCGGCCGGTCGACGTGCAGGGTGCGCGGCAACTCGCCGTGCTGCAGGGCCAGCACCACCTTGATGACACCGCCGACCGCGGCCGCGGCCTGCGCGTGGCCGATGTTGGACTTGAGCGAGCCGAGCCGGAGCGGCTCGGCGCGGTCCTGGCCGTAGGTGGCCAGCAGCGCCTGTGCCTCGATGGGGTCACCGAGGCGGGTGCCGGTGCCGTGCGCCTCGACGGCGTCCACTTCGGACGGTCGGAGTCCGGCGTTGGCCAACGCGGCCTGGATGACGCGTTGCTGCGACGGCCCGTTGGGCGCGGTGAGGCCGTTGGACGCGCCGTCCTGGTTCACCGCGCTGCCCTTCACGACCGCCAGCACCGGGTGCCCGTTGCGCCGCGCGTCCGACAGCCGCTCGACCAGCAGGAGCGCCGCGCCCTCGGCGAAACCCGTGCCGTCGGCGGAGTCCGCGAACGCCCGGCACCGCCCGTCCGGCGACAGGCCGCGCTGGCGGCTGAAGTCCAGCAGCAGGTACGGGCTCGCCATCACGGTCACGCCGCCGGCCAGCGCCAGGTCGCACTCGCCGTTGCGCAGCGCCTGCGCCGCCAGGTGCAGCGCCACGATGGACGACGAGCACGCGGTGTCGACGGTGACCGCGGGCCCTTCCAGGCCCAGCGCGTAGGAGACCCGGCCGGACGCGACGCTGGCCGCGTTGCCCGTGCCCAGGTAGCCCTCGAACTCGGCCGGCGCGCCGGAGTGCAGCCGCGCGCCGTAATCGCCCAGGTTCACGCCCGCGAACACACCGGTCCGACTGCCGCGCAACGACGTGGCGTCGATGCCCGCCCGTTCCACCGCCTCCCACGCGACCTCCAGCAGCAGCCGCTGCTGCGGGTCCGTGGCCAGCGCCTCGCGCGGGCTGATGCCGAAGAACGCGGGATCGAACAGGTCCGCGTCGTGCAGGAACCCGCCGCCGCGCGCGTACACCGTGCCCGCGCGCTCGGGGTCGTCGGCCACGAGGCCGTCGAGGTCCCAGCCGCGGTTGGTCGGGAACGGGCCGATGGCGTCGCCGCCGCGGGCCAGCAGGTCCCACAGCTGTTCGGGGGTGGTGACGCCGCCGGGGTAGCGGCACGCCATCGCCACGATGGCGATCGGCTCGTCCGGGCGGTGCCGGCGGCGGGTCGCCACCGCCCGGCCCGCGCCGGTCACCTCGGCGTGCAGGAACGCGGCCAGCCCGGCGGGCGTCGGGTGGTCGAACACCACCGTGGCGGGCAGCGTCAGCCCGGTCGCGGCGGCGAGCCGGTTGCGCAGCTCGACGCTCGCCAGCGAGTCGAAGCCCAGGTCCTTGAACGCTTGACCGGCGCTCACCGCGGTGGGCGAGTCGTGCTTGAGCACGGACGCGGCCTGCGCCCGCACCAGCTCCACCAGCACGCGCCGCTGGTCCTCCTCGGACCGCCCGGCCAACCGGGCAGCCAGCGGCGACGCCTCGGCCGCCGCGCGGCGCGCGGTCGTGCGGACCGGTTCGGGCGTCGGTGCAGGCGCGGCGGTCAGGGCGTCGAGGTCCACGGGACGGGTCACCACGGCGTCGGCGGTGGCGACGAGCGCGCCCGTGGCGTCCTCGACGCGCACCGCGCCGCCGGACAGCCGCACCCGCAGTTCGGTCGCACCGGTGGCGTGCACCTCCACGCCGGACCACGAGAACGGCAGCCGCACCTCCCGCCCCGCCGAGGCCGCCCGCGGTCGGACGGCGGCGTCGAGCAGCACCGGGTGCAGGGTGTAGCCATCGGTGGCCACCCCGTCCGGCGCGACCACCTCCGCGTACAGGTCGTCACCGTCGCGCCAGGCCTGCCGCAGGCCGAGGTACGCGCCTCCGTACCCGACCCGAAGGTCCTCCAGCGTCTCGTGGAAACCCCGCAGGTCGACGGGTTCGCCCGGCGGCGGCCACGCCAGCGGGCCGTCGTCGTCGGGTCCGACGGCCTCGGACAGACGTGCGGTGGCGTGGTGCACCCACCCGGCGTCGTCGGTCCGGGAGTGCACGTCCACCTGGTCGCCGGCCGCGATGACCTGCACCCGGACCGGTCCGGTCACCGGGAGCGGCGCGAGCACCACCAGCTCGTCGATCCGGCCCAGCCCGAGGTGGTCGCCCGCCGCCAGCGCCAGCTCCACGTACCCGGTCGCGGGGAACAGCGGCACGCCGGCCACGGTGTGCTCGGCGAGCCACGGGTGGGTGCGCGGCGTGATCCGGCCGGACAGCACAGTAGTGCGACCGTCGGCGAGCGCGGTCACCGAGGTCAGCAGCGGGTGGTCCAGGGCGGTGGCGCCCGCCCGGTCGGCCGCGACGCCGTCCAGCCAGTACCGCTCGCGGGCGAACGGGTACGTCGGCAGGTCCACCGGCGCGGGGCGGCCGGCACCGAACACCGCCGTCCAGTCCACGCCCACGCCGTGCGCGTGGGCCTCGCCCAACGCCGTCCGGAAGCGCTCCAGACCTCCGTCGTCGCGGCGCAGCGTGCCGAGCGCGACCGCTTCGCCCAGGGTGTCGCCCAGCGCGGGCACCAGCACGGGGTGCGGGCTCGACTCGATGAACACCCGGTGCCCGTCGGCCAGCAGCACCCGGACCGTCTGGTCGAACAGGACCGTCCGGCGCAGGTTGCGGTACCAGTACTCGGCGTCCAGGCCGGTGGTGTCGACCAGCCCTCCTGTCACCGTCGAGTAGAACGCGACCTCGGACCGGCGCGGCGAGATGCCGGCCAGTGCCGTCCGCAGCTCGTCGCGGATGGCCTCCACGTACGAGGAGTGGGAGGCGTAGTCCACCGGCACCACCCGCGCGCGCCCGCCGTCCCGCTCCACCGCGGCGACCAGCGCGTGCAGCTCGTCGGTGCCGCCGGACACCACGGTCGCGGACGGCCCGTTGACCGCCGCGACCTCCAGACCGGTGCCCGCCACCAGTTCCCGCACCCGGTCGACGGGCAGCGCGATCGACGCCATGCCGCCGTGCCCGGCGAGGGCCCTGATCGCCTTGCTGCGCAGCGCGACCACCTTCGCCGCGTCCTCCAGGCTCAACGCGCCCGCCACGCACGCGGCGGCGATCTCGCCCTGGGAGTGGCCGATCACGGCGTCCGGCCGCACGCCGTGCGCCCGCCACAGCTCCGCCAGCGACACCAGCACCGCGAACAGCGCCGGCTGCACCACGTCCACGCGGTCGAGGTCGCCACCGCCGCGCAGCACCTCCGTCAACGACCAGTCGACGTGGGGCGCGAGCGCCGCCTCGACCTCGGCGATCCGCGCGGCGAACACGGGGGAGGAGTCCAGCAACGCCGTCGCCATCCCGGGCCACTGCGAACCCTGGCCCGGGAACACCAGCACCGTCCCACCGGTCTTCGCGGTGCCTTCGACCAGCGACGGCGACGGCTCGCCCGCGGCGAGCGCGCGCAGGCCGCCGAGCACGTCGCCGACGACGACCGCCCGGTGTTCGAACGGGGTTCGGGTCGTCAGCGCGTGGGCCACGGCGGACGGGCCGCGTTCGGCCACCACGTCCACCAGGCTCCCGGCCAGCTCCCGCAGCGCGGCCGACGTGCGGGCGCTGACCACCAGGGGCGCGGGGTCCGCGTCCACCGCCGGCCCGAAGTCCTGCGCCGGCGCCTGCTCCACGATCACGTGCGCGTTGGTGCCGCTGACGCCGAACGACGACACCGCCGCCCGGCGGGGGCGGTCCGCCGCGGGCCACGGCCGCTGTTCGGTCAGCAGCCGGACCGCACCCGAGGACCAGTCCACCTCGGGCGTCGGCTCGTCCACGTGCAGGGTGCGCGGCAGCAGGCCGTGCCGGATGGCCTCGACCACCTTGATCACACCGCCCACGCCCGCCGCGGCCTGCGCGTGCCCGATGTTGGACTTGAGCGAGCCCAACCACAGCGGCTCCGCGCGCTCCCGGCCGTACACCGCCAGCAGCGCGCCCGCCTCCACCGGGTCGCCGAGCCGGGTGCCGGTGCCGTGCGCCTCGACCGCGTCGACGTCCGAGGGCGCGAGCCCGGCCGCGTCCAGCGCCGCCCGGATCACCCGCTGCTGCGAGGGGCCGTTCGGCGCGGTGAGCCTGCTGCTGCGGCCGTCCTGGTTGACGGCGCTGCCCCGCACCACCGCGAGCACGCGGCGGCCGTCGCGCAGCGCGTCGGACAGCCTGGCCAGCAGAAGCACGCCCACGCCCTCGGCCCAGCCGGTGCCGTCGGCGGACGCGGAGAACGCCTTGCACCGGCCGTCCGCCGCCAGCCCCCGCTGCCTGCTGAACTCCAGGAACGTCGTGGGCGTCGCCATCACGGTCACACCGCCGGCCAGCGCCAGGTCGCTCTCGCCCGACCGCAGCGACTGCGCGGCCAGGTGCAGCGCGACCAGCGACGACGAGCACGCGGTGTCCACGCTGACCGCCGGGCCCTCCAGTCCCAGCGTGTAGGACACCCGCCCGGACGCCACGCTGCCGGCGCTGCCGGTGCCCAGGTAGCCCTCGAACCCGTCCGGGGTGCGGTCGAACAGGCGCGACGCGTAGTCGTCGTACATGACGCCGGTGAACACGCCGGTGCGGCTGCCGTGCAGGGACTGCGGGTCGATGCCCGCCCGCTCGACGGCCTCCCACGACGTCTCCAGCAGCAGCCGCTGCTGCGGGTCGACGGCCAGCGCCTCGCGCGGGCTTATGCCGAAGAACGCGGGGTCGAACGAGCCCGCGTCGTGCAGGAAGCCACCCCGCGTGCTGTAGACCGTGCCCGCCCGGTCCGGGTCCGGGTCGAACAGGGCCTCCAGGTCCCAGCCGCGGTCGGCGGGGAACTCCGACACCGCGTCGCCGCCCGAGGCCACCAGCCGCCACAGGTCCTCCGGCGAGCGCACGCCACCGGGGTAGCGGCACGCCATGCCGACGACCGCGATCGGCTCGTGCAGGCCGGCTTCGACCTCGTCCAGCCGTGCCCGCGTCTTGCGCAGGTCCTCGGTGACCTTCTTCAGGTAGTGCCGAAGCTTCTCTTCGTTCGCCACGCGTCGCGCCCCTTGCCGGTCAGGAGATGCCCAGCTCGTTGTCGATGATCGAGAAGATGTCCTCGTCGGAGGCCACCGCGAGGTCGGGCACCCCGCGATCGGTGGCCGCGGTCTCGTCGTCGAGCCCGCGCAGGAGGTCCCGCAATCGTCCGACGACCAGCTTGCGCGTCTCTTGGCTGCCGTTAAGGCCTGCCACGGAGGCGGCCAACCGGTCCAGGTCCGCCAGCACGGGCGGTGGTGCGGCCGCGGTCCGGGCGGACAGCTCCGCACGCACGTGCTCGGCCAGCGCGCCGGGTGTCGGGTGGTCGAACACCACCGTGCTCGGCAGCGCCAACCCGGTGTCCGCCCGCAGCCGGTTGCGCAGCTCCACGGCGGTCAACGAGTCGAAGCCCAGCTCCATCAGGCCACGCCGCGGGTCGAGCGGCGTGCCCGGCCGGTGGCCCAGCACCTCGCCGACCCGGTCGCGCACCAGCTCCCACGCCGCGGTGGCGCGCTCCTCTTCGGACAGTGCGGTGAACCGCTCCGCGAACCCGCTCCCACCGCCGGTGTCCGCCCGGCGGGGCACCAGGTCCCGCAACGGCTCCGGTGCCCGGTGACCGAGCGCCCGCAGCACCGCCAGGTCGAACGCCGCCGGCACCAGCACCGGCCGGTCCGACCGCAGCGCCGCGTCGAACAGCGCCAGGCCATCCGCTTCCGACAGCGCGGCGACACCGGTGGCGGCCCGCGTGCGGTCGGCCTCGACCCCGCCGCCCATGCCGTCGCCCGCCCACAGGCCCCAGGCCAACGAGACGGCGGCGAGCCCGGCGGCGTGCCGGTGCTCGGCCAACGCGTCCAGCTCGGCGTTGGCCGCCGCGTAGTTGGCCTGACCGCCGTTGCCGATGATCCCGGCGACGCTGGAGAACAGCACGAACGCGGCGAGGTCGGCGTCACGGGTGGCCTCGTGCAACGCCCACGCCGTGTCGGCCTTGACCCGCAGCACCGCGTCGAACCGCTGCGGTGTCAGGCTTTCCAGCACGCCGTCGTCCAGGACGCCCGCCGCGTGCACGACAGCCGTCAACGGGTGCGCCGCGGGAACCGCGGCCAGCACGTCGGCGAGCCCGTCGGGCAGGTCGGCCCGCACGACCGTCACCTGCGCGCCCAGCGCCACCAGCTCGGCGGTGTCGACGTCGCGGCGACCGACCAGCAGCAGGTGCCGCACCCCGTGCTCCGCGACGAGCCGCCGGGCCACCAGCCCTCCCAACCGGCCGGACGCGCCCGTGACCAGGACCGTGCCGTCCGGGTCGAGCGGACGTCCGCCCGCCGGTGGACCGACCCGCACCACCCGGGGCACGAACGCCTTGCCGTCGCGCACGGACACCTCCGGTGCGCGGGCGGCCAGACCGGTGTCGACGTCCCCGTCCACGAACAGGAAGCGGCCGGGGTGCTCGGTGCGCGCCGTGCGCAGCAGGCCGCGCACCGCCGGCTGGTCGCCGACGACGGCCAGCGTGACGTCGGCGAACCGCTCGTCCGCCAGCCACTCGTGCAGCACCGGCAGCACGGCGCCGATCGCCTCGCGTGCTCCCGAGCCGGGCACGCGGAGCACCACCGTGTCACCGGGCAGCGCGTCGGCGCGTTCCTCGTGGGGCAGCCACGGCACCGGCGCGCCGACCGCCGTCTCCGTCCACTCCAGGGCGTGCAGCGGCGGTGTCACGGCGGCGAAGGGGCGCACGACCAGCGAGTCCACCGAGAGCACCGGTGCGCCCGCCTCGTCGGTGACGACCACCGCGTACACGTCCGGACCGGTGGCCGTGAGCCGGGCGCGCAGCCGCGTCGCGCTCGTCGGCCGCACCGCCACACCCGACCAGGAGAACGGCAGCCGCACCGGACCGCCGTCCAGGAGCAGGGCGTGCAGCACCGAGTCCAACGCCGCGGCCAGGCCGCCGTCGACCGGCGGTTCGACCTCGGCGTGCACCACCTCGCCGTCGACCCACGCCGACCGCAGCCCCCGGAACGCGGGCCCGTAGCCGTGCCCGGCGTCGGCCAGCCGGTCGTACAGGCCGGTCAGGTCCACCGGCGTGCCGGTGGGCGGCCAGGGGAGCGCCGCCTCGGCGGGGCCGCCGTCGGCGACGGTGCCCGAGGCGTGCAGCGCCCACCCGTCGTCGGTCCGGCTGTGCACCTCCACCCGGTCGCCGGTCACGGTCACCTGGAACGGGACGCCGCCCGCGGTCGGCGTGAGCGGCGCCGACAGCACCAGCTCCGCGACCACCGGTGCTCCGGCGCGCGAACCGGCGTGCAGCGCCAGGTCGAGCAGGGCCGTGCCGGGCACGATCGCCGTGCCGTGCACGGCGTGGTCGGCCAGCCACGGGTGCGTGCGGGTGGACAGCGTGCCGGTGAGCACCACACCCCCGTCCGGGAGCCCGACCTCCGCCGCGAGCAGCGGGTGCTCCGCGGTCACCAGACCCGCGGTCCGCACGTCGTCGCCGGTCGGCGCGTCGAGCCAGAACCGCTCGCGCTGGAACGGGTAGGTGGGCAGCGCCACCCGGCCGCGGCGCGCGCCCAGCAGCGGTGTCCAGTCCACGTCGTCCAGGCCGGCCAACGCCGTGACCAGCGCGACCGGTTCGTCCCGATCCCGACGCAGCACCGGCACCGCGCCCTCCACCAGCGACGACAGCGCCCCGTCCGGGCCGACCTCCAGGAACCGCCCCACCCCGGATTCACGCAGGCGCGCCACGGCGTCGGCGAACCGCACCGTGGCCACCACGTGGCGCACCCAGTACTCGGGCGTCACGTCGACCAGCGGCTCGCCGGTGACGGTGGACACGACCGGCACGGTCGGCTCGCGGAAGGTCAGGCCCTCCACGACGGACCGGAACTCGCCGAGCACCGGCTCCATCAGGGGCGAGTGGAACGCGTGGCTGACCCGCAGCCGGGTCGCCTTCACCCCGAGCGCGGCCACCACCGCCTCCACCGCGTCGGCCGTGCCGGACACCACGGTCGCGCCCGGGCCGTTGACGGCGGCGATCCCGACCGGCCCGTCCAGCAGCGGTCGGACGTCGGCCTCGTCGGCCCGCACCGCCACCATCACCCCGCCCGGCGGCAGGGCCTGCATGAGCCGCCCTCGCGCGGTGACGAGGGTCGCCGCGTCGGCGAGGTCGAGGATCCCGGCGACGTGGGCGGCGGCGATCTCGCCGATCGAGTGACCCACCAGGTGGTCGGGCCGCACGCCGAACGACTCCAGCAGCCGGTACAGCGCGACCTGGACGGCGAACAGCGCGGGCTGGGTGTACCCGGTCCGCTCCAGCGACTCGGCGTCGTCGAACAGCCCTTCCGGCAGGCCGAGCGCCGCCACCGCCTCGTCGAACGCGGCGGCGAACACCGGGAACGCCCGGTGCAGCCCGCCGCCCATGCCGGCCCGCTGGCTGCCCTGCCCCGAGAACAGCAGCGCCAACCCGCCCGATCCGGCGCGCGTGGCGCCCGTGCCGTGCTCGGCGAGCGCGGCGAGGCCCGACAGCAGCTCTTCCCGGTCCCGCCCGACCACCGCCGCCCGGTGCTCGAACGACGCCCGGTCGGTCAGCGACCACGCCACGGTCGTGGGGTCGGCGTCCGCGACGGCCTCGCGCAGCCGCTGGGCCTGCGCGCGGAGCGCGGTCTCGGACCGGGCCGACAGCGTCCACGGCACGACCACCGGCCCGCCCGCGCCGGCCGTGATCGCGCCCGGCACCGCCTCCACCGGCGAACCGGGCACCGGGGCCGTGTCGGCAACCCCTTCGACGATGACGTGCGCGTTCGTGCCGCTGATCCCGAACGACGACACGGCGGCGCGGCGCGGGCGATCCACCTCCGGCCACGGGCGCGCGTCGGTCAGCAGCTCCACCGCACCCGCCGACCAGTCGACCTCCGGCGTGGGCGCGTCGACGTGCAGCGTCCGCGGCAGCACACCGTGCCGGATCGCCTGCACCACCTTGATCACGCCCGCGACGCCGGCGGCGGCCTGCGTGTGGCCGATGTTGGACTTGAGCGAGCCGAGCCACAGCGGCTCGGCGCGGTCCTGGCCGTAGGTGGCCAGCAGCGCCTGTGCCTCGATCGGGTCGCCCAGTCGGGTGCCGGTGCCGTGCGCCTCCACGACGTCCACTTCGGACGGTCGTAGGCCGGCGTTCGCCAACGCGGCGCGGATGACCCGCTGCTGCGACGGCCCGTTGGGCGCGGTGAGGCCGTTGGACGCGCCGTCCTGGTTCACCGCGCTGCCGCGCAGGACCGCGAGCACGGGGTGCCCGTTGCGGCGCGCGTCCGACAGCCGCTCCACCAGGAGCACGCCGGCGCCCTCGGCCCAGCCGGTGCCGTCGGCGGTCGCGGCGAACGCCTTGCACCGCCCGTCCGGCGCGAGCCCGCGTTGACGGCTGAACTCCACGAACGTCGCCGGGCTGGCCATGACGGTCACCCCGCCCGCCACGGCCAGGTCGCACTCGCCCGACCGCAGCGACTGCGCGGCCAGGTGCAGCGCCACCAGCGATGACGAGCAGGCCGTGTCGACGGTGACCGCCGGCCCTTCGAACCCGAGGGTGTAGGACACGCGGCCGGACGCGACGCTGCCCGCGCTGCCGCTGACCAGGTAGCCCTCGACGTCCGCCGACGCCGACCGCGCCTGGTGCACGCGGGCCCCGTAGTCGTTGTACATCACGCCCGCGAACACGCCGGTGCGGCTGCCGCGCAGCGACGCCGGGTCGATGCCCGCCCGTTCCAGGCTCTCCCAGGTGGTCTCCAGCAGCAGCCGGTGCTGCGGGTCGGTGGTCAGCGCCTCGCGCGGTGACAGGCCGAAGAACTCGGGGTCGAAGTCGGCCGCGTCGTGCAGGAAACCGCCGTGCCGCGTGGTCGACGTGCCCGGCCGGTCGGTGTCGGGATCGAACAGCCGGTCGAGGTCCCAGCCGCGGTCGGTCGGGAAGCCGCTGATCGCGTCACCACCCCGCAGCACCAGGTCCCACAGCTCCTCGGGCGTCGTGACGCCGCCGGGGTAGCGGCACGCCATCGCCACGATCGCGATCGGCTCGTCGGTCGCCGCGGTGGCCGTGGCCGCGGTGTGGTCGGCCGCCGCGCCGAACAGCTCGGCGCGCAGCAGTTCCGCCACGGCCGCCGGGCTCGGGTGGTCGAACACGAGCGTCGCGGGCAGCGCGAGCCCGGTGTCGGCGGCGAGCCGGTTGCGCAGCTCCACCCCGGTCAGCGAGTCGAACCCGAGGTCGTTGAACGTCCGCTTCGGGTCGACGGCGGCGCCGGACGCGTGCCCGAGCACCTCCGCGACGGCCGTGCGCACGAGCCCGGCCAGCGTCGTCGGGTCCACGGCGCGACGCTCACCGGACGCGGTCCTGCGCCGGGCGCGGACGAGCCCGCGCAGCACGGCGGGCACCGACCGGTCCGACGAGCGCAGCGCGGCCAGGTCGAGCTCGGCCGGCACCAGCACCGCCCGGTCCGACCGCAGCGCCGCGTCGAACAACGCCAGCCCGGTCTCCACGTCCAGCGCGGCCACACCGGTGCGGGCCAGCCGCGCGCGATCGGCGTCGCCGAGGCCCGCGCCCATGCCGTCGCCCGCCCACAAGCCCCACGCCAACGAGGTCGCGGGGAGCCCGAGCCCGCGCCGGTGCTCGGCCAGGGCGTCGAGGAAGCCGTTGGCGGCGGCGTAGTTCGCCTGGCCGGGGGTGCCGAGCGTGCCGGTCACCGAGGAGAAGACCACGAACGCCCGCAGGTCGCGGGTCAGCTCGTGCAGGTGCCAGGCCGCGTCGACCTTGGGGCGCAGCACGGCGTCCACCCGCTCGGGCGTCAGCGCTTCCACCGTGCCGTCGTCCAGGACACCCGCGGTGTGCACGACGGCGTCCAGCTCGATGCCGTCCAGCAGGCGGACGAGGGCCTCGCGGTCGGCCACGTCGGCCGCGACGAGGTCCGCCTCCGCGCCGGCTCCCCGCAGCTCCGCCAAGAGCTCGCCCGCACCCGGCGCGTCCGCGCCGCGCCTGCTCACGAGCAGCAGCCGCCGAACGCCGTGGTGGGTCACCAGCCGGCGCGCGACGAGCCGGCCGAGCACACCCGTCGCGCCGGTGACCAGCACGGCGCCCAACTCCGGCGGTTCACCGGCCGGGCGGACCCGGACCAGCCGGGGCGCGAGCACCCCGCCGTCCCGGACCAGCACCTGCGGTTCGTCGGTGTCGGGCAGCGCGTCGCCGTCCACCAGCAGGAACCGGTCCGGGTGCTCGGCCTGCGCGGTCCGCACCAGGCCCCACACGGCCGCCCCCGCGGGGTCCGCGACCTCGCCCACGGCGCCGTGCGTGCGGAACGCCAGGCGCGCTCCCGGGGCACCGTCCTCCACCCACCGCTGCACGAGCCGCAGCGCGTCCTTCGCGGCGGTGTGCGCGTCGGTGACCACGTCCCCACCCGCCGGGACGAAGTCCACGACGGCGTCACCGGCGGGCAGCTCGACGGCGTCCCGCTCGACGCGGGCCCACGCCCGCTCCCCCGTGACGGCGACCGGCACCCAGTCCACCCCGAACAACGCGTCCGGCCCCGCGCTCCCCGCGTCGCCGAGCGGGCGCAGCGCCAACGACGCCACCGACGCGACCGGTGCGCCCTCGGCGTCGGCCAGGTCCAGCGACACCGCGCCGGAGCCGGCGGGTGAGATGCGCACGCGCAGCTCCCGCGCGCCCGCCGCGTGCAGTCGCACGCCGGTCCACGCGAACGGCAGCACCACGCCGTCCCGGGCGTCCAGCGCCAACGGGTGCAGCGCGGCGTCCAGCAGCGCCGGGTGCAGGGTGAACCCCACGGGTTCGTCGGGCAGCCGCACCTCGGCGTACCAGTCCTCGCCGGACCGCCACAGCGCGGTCAGCCCTCGGAACACGGGACCGTAGCCGTAGCCCGCGTCGGCCAGCCGCTCGTACGCCCCGGTCAGGTCGACGGGTTCGCCGCGCGGCGGCCACTCGGTCAGCGCGACACCCGGCGTGCCGCCGTCGGCGAGCACGCCGGAGGCGTTGCGGGTCCACTCACCCGACCGCCGGGAGTGCACGGCGAACGGCCGCGACCCGGACGCGTCCGGCGCGCCGACCACCAGTTGCACCTCGACCGACCCGCTCTCCGGCACGGTCAGCGGCGCGTGCAGGGTCAGCTCGGCGACGGTGTCCGCGCCGACCTCGTCCCCGGCCGCCAGCGCCTGCTCGACCAGCGCGGCGGCGGGCGCCAGCACGGTCCCGCCGACGGCGTGGTCGACCAGCCACGGGTGCGTGGTGCGGGAGATCCGGCCGGTGAACGCGACCTCGTCCCGATCGGCCAGCTCCACCGCGCGGCCCAGCAGCGACCGGCCGCCCGCCGCCAGCCAGTACCGCGTGCGCCGGAAGGCGTAGCCGGGCAGCTCGACCGGTCGCGCGCCGGGGAACACCCGGTCCCACGCCAGGGCGTCGCCCCGGACGTGCCGCAGCCCCAACGCCGCCGCGACCGACTCGGGTTCGGCCCGGTCGGCTCGCAGCAGGGCGGCCGCGGCGCCGTCGACCAGCGCGGTGAGCACGCCGTCGGGTCCCAGCTCCAGGTAGTCGGTGACGCCGGCCGCCTCCAGGGTGCGGACGCCGTCGAGGAAGCGGACCGCGCCGCGCAGGTGCGCCGCCCAGTAGTCCGGCGAGGACAGTTGCGCCGCGGTCGCCTCCACGCCGGTCACGTTCGACACGACCGGGATGCGCGGCGCGTGGAACGTCAACCCGGCGGCCACGGCGCGGAACCCGTCGAGCGCGGAGTCCATGTGCGCGGAGTGGAAGGCGTGGCTGACGGCCAGCCGCTTGGCCCGCCGCCCGCGGGCCTTCCACAGCGCCACGACCGCGTCCACGCCCTCGGCGTCACCGGACACGACGGTGGCCCGCGGCCCGTTCACACCGGCCACCTCGACACCGGCCGGCAACGCGGCCAGGACCTCGGCCTCGTCGGCTTCGACGGCGGCCATCGCGCCCCCGGACCGGGCGGCCTGCATGAGCCGGCCGCGCGCGGCGACGAGCGTGGCCGCGTCGGCCAGGTCCAGCACGCCCGCCACGTGCGCGGCGGCCAGCTCGCCGACCGAGTGGCCGAGCAGCACGTCCGGTCGCACGCCGTGGTGCTCCAGCAGCCGGAACAGCGCCACCTCCAGCGCGAACAGCGCCGGCTGGGTGTACTCGGTGCGGTCGAGCGCGTCGGCGTCGGCCACCACCTCCCGCAGCGGCCGGTCCAGGTGCAGGTCCAGCTCCGCGGCGACCTCGTCGTACGCGGCGGCGAACACCGGTTCCGCGGCGTGCAGCCCGAGCCCCATGCCGACGCGCTGGCTGCCCTGGCCGGTGAACAGGAACGCGAGCCGCCCCGCGCCGTCCGCCGTGCCGTGCACCGCCGGGCCGCCGTCGCCGAACGCGACCAACCCGCGCAGCAGCTCCTCGCGGTCCCGACCGGTCACGACGGCGCGGTGGGGCAGCAGCGCCCGCCTCGTGGCCAGCGTGTGGCCCACGTCGGCGGCGGTGAGGTCCGGGTGCTCGGCCAGGAAGGCGGCCAGCCGCCGCGCCTGGGCCCGGGTCGCCTCCTCGTCCCGCCCGGACAGGACCCACGGCCCCGCGCCGGTCCCGGGTTCCGGCACGGGCTCCGGTTCCGGCCGTTCCAGGATCACGTGGGCGTTCGTGCCGCTGATGCCGAACGACGACACCGCCGCCCGGCGGGCGCGGCCCACCTCCGGCCACGGGCGTGGCGCGGTCAGCAGCTCCACCGCCCCCGAGGACCAGTCCACGTGCGGCGACGGCTCCTCGACGTGCAGCGTGCGCGGCAGCACGCCGTGCCGCATGGCCTCGATCACCTTGATCACACCGCCCACGCCGGCCGCCGCCTGGGCGTGGCCGATGTTGGACTTCAGCGAGCCCAGGTACAGCGGCTGGGTCCGGCCCTGCCCGTAGGTGGCGAGCAGTGCCTGCGCCTCGATCGGGTCGCCCAGCGTGGTACCCGTGCCGTGCGCCTCCACCGTGTCCACATCGGACGGTGCGAGTCGGGCGTTGGCCAGCGCCTGCCGGATGACGCGCTCCTGCGCCGGACCGTTGGGCGCGGTGAGGCCGTTGGAGGCGCCGTCCTGGTTGACCGCGCTGCCCCGCACGACGGCGAGCACCCGGTGGCCGTTGCGGCGCGCGTCGGACAGCCGCTCCACCAGCAGCAGGCCCACGCCCTCGCTCCAGCCGGTGCCGTCGGCGGACGCGGCGAACGACTTGCACCGCCCGTCCGGGGCGAGTCCCCGCTGGCGGGAGAACTCCACGAAGGTCGACGGCCCGGACATCACCGTGACGCCGCCCGCCAGCGCCAGGTCGCACTCGCCGGAGCGCAGCGCCTGCACCGCCAGGTGCAGGGCCACCAGCGACGAGGAGCACGCCGTGTCGACCGTGACGGCCGGTCCCTCCAACCCGAAGTTGTAGGCCAGCCGGCCCGACACCACGCTGGAGGTGTTGCCGGTCAGCACGTGCCCCTCCACCTCGGTCGGCACGGCCGCCAGCCGGGACACGTAGTCGTCGTACATGACGCCGACGAACGTGCCGGTCGCGCTGCCGCGCACCGAGGTCGGGTCGATGGCCGCGTGCTCGAACGCCTGCCACGCCGTCTCCAGCAGCAGCCGCTGCTGCGGGTCGGTGGCGGTGGCCTCGCGCGGCGACATGCCGAAGAAGTCCGCGTCGAACAGGTCGGCGTCGTGCAGGAAGCCGCCCTCGCGGGTGTAGGACGTGCCGGTGTGCGCGGGGTCCGGGTGGTAGAGGGCGTCGAGGTCCCAGCCGCGGTTCACCGGGAACCCGCTCACCGCGTCGACCCCGTCGGACACCAGCCGCCACAGGTCCTCCGGTGACGCCACGCCGCCCGGGTAGCGGCACGCCATCCCGACGATCGCCACGGGCTCGTCGCCCGCCACCCGCGCCACGGCCTTGCGCTCCGCGGTCGCGCCGCCGGCGAGGCCGACCAGGAACCCGGCCAGCGCCACCGGGGTGGGGTGGTCGAACACGGCGGTCGCGGGCAGCCGCAGGCCGGTGGCGGTGGCGAGCCGGTTGCGCAGCTCGACGCTCGCCAGCGAGTCGAAGCCCTGCTCGCGGAACGCCCGGTCGGGCGTGACGGCGGACGCGTCGTCGTGGCCCAGCGCCGCCGCGGCCGCGGACCGCACCAGCTCCAGCAGCGACTCGGGGGACAGCTCCGCCCTCGCCGCGACCCGCTTGCGCGGCCGGGCGGCCAGGTGCGCGGGCACGACGAGCGCGCGGTCCGCGCCCACCGCGGTGTCGAACAGCTCCAGGCCCTGCGCGGGCGCGATCGGGCGGAACCCGGCGCGCGCCCAGCGCTCGACGTCGGCCTCCGCCAGCGTCGCGCCCATGCCCGCGTCCCACAGGCCCCAGGCCAGCGACGTGGCGGGCAGCCCGGCCGCGCGCCGGTGGGCGGCGAGGGCGTCGAGGAACGCGTTCGCGGCCGCGTAGTTGGCCTGCCCCGGGGTGCCGACGATGCCCGACACCGACGAGAACAGGACGAACGCGTCGAGGTCGCGGGTCAGCTCGTGCAGGTGCCAGGCGGCGTCCACCTTGGGCCGCAGCACGGCGTCCAGGGCTTCGTCGGTGAGGGACGTGACGGTGGCGTCGTCCAGCACACCGGCCGCGTGCACCACGGCGGTGAGGTCGGTGATGCCGTCGAGCAACGCCGCGACGGCGTCCCGGTCGGCCACGTCGCACGCGACGACGCGCACCCGCGCCCCGGCCTCCCGCAGCCGCTGCTCCAGCTCGGGCGCGTGACCGCGCCGGCTCACCAGCACGAGGTCGCGCACGCCGTGCGCGGCCACCAGGTGCTCGGCCACCAGCGCGCCCAGGCCCGCCGTGCCACCGGTGACGAGGACCGTTCCGGTGCCGAACGACGGCGTGTCGGCGGCAGCCGACAGCGGGCGCAGGCTCGGCGTGCGCACGATCCCGTCCCGCACCGCGAGCTGGGGCTCGTCGAGCGCGGGCGGATCGGCGACCTCGCCGTCCACGTCGAGCGCGGTGACCCGGCCGGGGTGTTCCGATTCGACCGTGCGCACCAGGCCCCACACCGCGGCGTTCGCCAGGTCCGGCACCGCGTCGTCGGCCGTCACGGCGACCGCGCCGCGGGTCAGCAGCACCAGCCGGGACCGCTCGTACCGCTCGTCGGACAGCCACCGCCGCACCAGGCCCAGCGCCCGGCGGGTGGCGGCGTGCACGGCGTCCGCGCCGGTCTCCGGCCCGGACCAGGGCGAGATCACCACCACGTCGGCCGGGTCCTCGGGCAGGTCGTCGGCGACTGCCCACGCGCGCCGGGCGGGCGGCGGCTCGACCGGCGTCCACGCCACCTCGTGCAGCGACCGCGCCGCCTCGCCGAGCCTGGCCCGCTCGACGGGCCGCAGCACCAGCGCGCCCGTCAGCACGGGCTCGCCGTCGGCGTCGGTGACCAGCAGGGACACCGCGTCCGGTCCGGTGCGGCGCAGCCGGGCGCGCAGGGCGGTGGCCCCGGCGCGGTGCAGCCGCACGTCGGACCAGCCGAACGGCAGCCGCACCCGGGCCGGGTCGTCGGCGAGCACCGGCAGCAGCGGGTGCAGCACCGAGTCGAGCAGGGCCGCGTGCACGCCCCAGCCGGCGACCTCGTGGTCCAGCGACACCTCGGCGTAGGTGTCGTCACCGTCCCGCCACGCGCCCACGACGCCCTGGAACGCCGGGCCGTACTCGTAGCCGAGGTCGGCGAGCCGGTCGTAGAGGCCGGTGACGTCCACGGGTTCGCCCGGCGGCGGCCAGGGGAGGGGCTCGGGGCGCGACGCGGGGGAGTCGGCGAGCACACCGGAGGCGTGCCGGGTCCAGCCGTCCTCGTGCCGGGCGTGCAGGGTGAACGACCGGTCCGCGACCCGCAGCTGCACGCGCAGCGGCCGGTCAGTCACCCGCAGCGGAGCCTCCAGCGTCAGCTCCTCGACCGCGCCCGCGCCCAGCGCCAGGTCCAGCAGCGCGGTGGCGGGCGTGATCACCGCACCCGCCACGGCGTGGTCGGCCAGCCAGGGCTGTGCCCGCGACGACAGCACACCGGTGAGCACGGTCTCCGTGCCGCCCGCGAGCTCGACGGCCGCGCCCAGCAGCGGGTGGGTGGCCGCGTCCAGGCCCAGCCCACCCGCGTCGCCCGCGCCGGCGGGCACGTCCAGCCAGTAGTGGCCGCGCTGGAACGGGTACGTCGGCAGGTCCACCCGCCGTCCGCCGGTGACCAGCGGCGACCAGTCCACCTCGACGCCCGCCACGTGCGCGGACGCCAGGCCCGCGGTGAACGCCTCCACCTCCGGCCGCCCGGCGCGCAGCAGGGCCACCGCACGCGCGTCCTCGCCGAGCGCTTCGGCGGTCAGCCCGGTCAGCACCGCGTCCGGACCGGCCTCCAGGAACGTGGTCACACCCAGCGCCGCCAGCCGCGACACCGCGTCGGAGAACCGCACGGTCGCCCGGATGTGACCCGTCCAGTAGTCGGCGTCGAGCCGCCGCACCACCTCGCCGGTCACCGCGGACACGACCGGGATCACCGGCTCGCGGTAGGCCCGCGTCGCGGCGACCGCCCGGAACTCCTCCAGCACCTCGTCCACGTGCGGCGAGTGGAACGCGTGGCTGACCACGAGCCGGCGCGACTTGGCGAAGCGCCCGGCGACGGCCAGCGCCGCCTCCTCGTCACCCGCGATCACGACCGACGACGGCCCGTTCACGGCGGCCAGCGCGACGCCCTCCGGCAGCAGCGGGGCCACCTCGGCCTCGCTCGCCCGGATGGCGACCATCGCGCCACCCGGCCGCGCGGCCTGCATGAGCCGGCCGCGGGCGGCGACGAGCGCGGCCGCGTCGGCGAGGTCGAGCACCCCGGCGACGTGCGCGGCGACCAGTTCGCCGATCGAGTGGCCCGCCACGAAGTCCGGTCGGACGCCGAACCACTCCAGCAGCCGGTACAGCGCCACCTCGACCGCGAACAGCGCCGGCTGGGTGTACTCGGTGCGATCCAGCGCGGCGGCGTCCTCCAGCACGTCCCGCAGCGGACGGGCCAGGTGGCGGTCCAGCTCGGCCGCCGCCGCGTCGAACGCCTCGGCGAACACGGGGAACGCCTCGCGCAGCCGTGTGCCCATGCCGAGCCGCTGCGCGCCCTGGCCGGTGAACAGCACGGCGGTGCGGCCCGGTCGGGCGACGCCGGTCGTGCCCCGCCCGGCGGCGACCGCCTCCAGCCCGGCCAGCAGGGCGTCCCGGTCGCCGCCGAGCACGACGGCCCGGTGGTCGTGGCGGGTGCGGGCGGCCAGCGAAGCGGCGACGTCCAGCGGGTCGAGGTCGGTGGCGGGCACCCGGAGGGCGCGGGCCAGCTCCCGCAGCGCCCCGTCGTCCTTGGCCGACAGCAGCCACGGCACGACTTCCGGCGCCACACCGGCGGGCTCCTCCGCGGTGGGCTCCGCCTGTTCCACGATCACGTGCGCGTTGGTGCCGCTGATGCCGAACGACGACACCGCCGCCCGGCGCGGCCGGTCCGATCCCGGCCACGGTGTGTTGTCCGTCAGCAGCTCGACGGCGCCCGCGGTCCAGTCCACGTGCGGTGTGGGCGTGTCGGCGTGCAGGGTCCGGGGCAGGACGCCGCGCCGGATCGCCTCGACGACCTTGATGACGCCGCCGACGCCCGCGGCGGCCTGGGCGTGGCCGATGTTCGACTTGAGCGACCCGAGCCGCAGCGGTTCGGCGCGGTCCCGGCCGTAGGTGGCGAGGATGGCCTCCGCCTCGATGGGGTCGCCGAGCTTCGTGCCCGTGCCGTGCGCCTCGACCAGGTCCACGTCCGACGCCCGCAGGCCGGCGTCGGCGAGGGCGGCGCGGATGACCCGCTGCTGCGCCGGGCCGTTGGGCGCGGTCAGGCCGTTGGACGCGCCGTCGGAGTTGATCGCGGTGCCGCGCAGCACGGCGAGCACCCGGTGGCCGTTGCGGCGGGCGTCGGACAGCCGTTCCAGCACCAGCACGCCGACGCCCTCGGCCCAGCCGGTGCCGTCCGCGTCCGCCGAGAACGCCCTGCACCGCCCGTCCGGGGACAACCCGCGCTGGCGGCTGAACTCCACGAACATGCCGGGTGTCGCCATGACCGTCGCGCCACCCGCCAGCGCCAGCCCGCTCTCGCCCGCGCGCAGCGACCGGGCCGCCAGGTGTAGCGCGACCAGCGACGACGAGCACGCCGTGTCGACCGTGACGGCCGGCCCGTGCAGGCCGAGCGCGTAGGCGATGCGGCCGGACGCCACGCTGATCGTGCCACCGGTCAGCAGGTAGCCGTCGGCACCGGCCGTGGGCTGGTCGAGCCGCGGGCCGTACTCCTGGGCGGTCAGGCCGACGAACACGCCGGTGTCGCTGCCGTGCAGCCCGGCGGGGTCGACACCGGCCCGTTCCAGGGCCTCCCACGAGGTCTCCAGCAGCAGCCGCTGCTGCGGGTCCATCGCCGCCGCCTCGCGCGGCCCGATGCCGAAGAACGCCGCGTCGAACGCGCCCGCGTCGGCCAGGAACCCACCCCGGCGCGCGTAGGACCGGCCGGGGGTGCCGGGCTCCGGGTCGTAGAGGGCGTCGAGGTCCCAGCCGCGGTCGGTGGGGAAGTCGCCGATCGCGTCGCCGCCGGAGGACACCAGCCGCCACAGGTCCTCGGGCGAGCGGACGCCGCCGGGGTAGCGGCAGGCCATGCCGATGATCGCGATCGGCTCGTCGGACGCCTGCCGGGTGCTCTCCGCCTCCGGTGCTCCGGCGTCGCGCGCGGCGGCTTCGGCCAGCAGGTGCTCCACCAGGGCGTCGGGCGTCGGGTGGTTGTAGGTCAGGCCGCCACCCAGCGGCAGGCCGGTCGCACCGGCCAGGCGGTCCCGGAACTCCACCGCGCTCAGCGAGTCGAAGCCGAGGTCCTTGAACGTCCGCCTGGTGTCCACCGCGGACGGATCGGAGTACCCCTGCACGGCGGCGACCGTGGACACCACGAGGTCGTGCAGCGACGCGCGGTCCGCCGCCGCGTGGCGCGCGGTCCGCGTGGTGGGCACGGCCTCGCCGGGCCAGGAGCGCTGTCGCTGGAACGGGTAGGTGGGCAGGTCCACCGGCCGCGCGCCGGGGAACACCGCGGCCCAGTCCACCTCGACGCCCGCGGTGAACGCCGCCGCGAGCGCGGTGGCCACCGCGAGCGGCTCGGGGCGGTCACGGCGCAGGGTCGCGATCAGCCGGGCGTCCGGGGCGGTCTCCCGCGCCATCGCGGTCAGCACCGCGTCGGGCCCCAGCTCCACGAACGTCGTCACGCCGAAGTCGACCAGCGCGCGCACCCCGTCCCCGAACCGGACGGCGGCCCGCACGTGGTCCACCCAGTACTCCGGCGTGGCGGGGGAGGCCAGGGCGCCGGTCACGTTCGACACCACCGGAATCCGCGGCTCGGCGTAGGTCAGGCCGCGCGCCACCTCGGCGAACTCGGCGAGCATGGGCTCCATGCGCGCGGAGTGGAACGCGTGGCTGACGGCCAGCCGGCGGGTGCGGCGGTCGGTGAACGTCGCGGCGTACGCGGTCACGGCCTCCTCGTCGCCGGACAGCACGACCGAGCGCGGCCCGTTCACCGCGGCCACGTCCACGCCCGGCGGCCGGTCGCGCACCTCGTCCTCGGTCGCCTCGACGGCCACCATCGCGCCGCCCTCCGGCAGCGCCTCCATCAGCCTGCCGCGCGCGGCGACCAGGGCCGCCGCGTCCGCGAGGTCCAGCACGCCCGCCACGTGGGCGGCGGCCAACTCGCCGATCGAGTGCCCGACGAGCACGTCCGGTCGCACGCCCCAGTGGGTGAGCAGCCGGAACAGGGCGACCTCCAGCGCGAACAGCGCGGGCTGGGTGAACCCGGTGCGGTCCAGGTCGCCGTCGCCGTCGAACACCAGGCCGTGCAGCGAGCGGCCGAGCAGCGGGTCCAGGTGCCGTGCCACCTCGTCGAACGCGGCGGCGAACACCGGCTGTGCGGCGTAGAGCTCCCGGCCCATGCCGGCCCGCTGGCTGCCCTGGCCGCTGAACAGGAACGCGACCTTGCCGCCCGCGGGCGTGCCCCGCACCACCGCCGGCGACGGCGTGCCGTCCGCCAGCGCCCGCAGCGCGGCCCGGAAGCCGTCGGCGTCACCGGCGACGACCGCGGCCCGGTCCTCGAAGGCGGTGCGGGTCGTGCCCAGGGACAGGCCGATGTCGGCGGGGTGGGCGAGGTCGACGTGGTCGAGCAGGCTCGCCGCCCGCGCGCGCACCGCGTCCTCGCCCCGACCGGACAGCACCCAGGGCAGGATCCCGGCTCGCGCGCGCCCTGCCGGGACCGCTCCGGCGCCCGGCGCCTCGCTCAGCACCACGTGGCAGTTCGTGCCACCCATGCCGAACGAGCTGACGCCCGCGGTGAACGGCCCGTCCGGCAGCTCCTCGAGCTCCGTCTGCACGCGCAACCGCAACTCGTCCAGCGGGATGGCGGGGTTGGGCGTGCGGAAGTTCAGGCTCGGCGGCAACGCGCGGTGCCGCAGCACCAGGGCGACCTTGATCAAGCCCACGATCCCCGCCGCGCCCTCCAGGTGGCCGACGTTGGTCTTCGCCGACCCGACCCGGAGCGGTGCGTCCCGTCGCGCGCCGAGCACGGCGCCCAGCGCCGCGGCCTCGACCGGGTCGCCGACGCGGGTGCCCGTGCCGTGCAGCTCCACGTACCCGACCTCCGCCGGGTCGACGGCCGCCCGCTGGTAGGCGGCGCGCAGCGCGGCCTCCTGGCCCTCGCGGCCGGGCACGGTGAGCCCGTCGGTCGCGCCGTCGTTGGTGACCGCGCTGCCCCGGATCACCGCGTACACCGGGTCGCCGTCGGCCAGCGCCGCGGCCAGCGGCTTGAGGACCACCACGCCGCCGCCCTCGCCGCGCACGTACCCGTCCGCCCGCTCGTCGAAGGTGTGGCACCGGCCGGTCGGGGACAGGCCGCCGAACCGGGCCGCCGCGAGCGTCGACTCGCCGATGAGGTTCAGGTTCACCCCGCCCGCGAGGGCCACCTCGGACTCGCCGCGCCGCAGGCTCTCCACCGCCGCGTGCACGGCCACCAGCGCCGAGGACTGCCCGGAGTCCACGGCCAGGCTCGGCCCCCGCAACCCCAGCAGGTAGGAGACCCGGTTGGCCAGGATGCCCCGGTTGACGCCGGTCAGCGTGGCCGGCGAGATCGCGTCCGGGCCGCCGCGCGCCAGCAGGGCCGCGTAGTCGTCCCAGATCGCGCCGATGAACACGCCGGTCGCGGTGTCGCGCAAGGACGACGGCAGGATGCGCGCGTCCTCCAGCGCCTCCCACGCCAGCTCCAGCACCAGCCGCTGCTGCGGGTCCATCGTGACGGCTTCCCGCGGCGAGATCCCGAAGAACGCCGGGTCGAACCCGTCGACCCGGTCCAGGAACCCGCCGCGGGTGATGCCGTGCGCCCGCGGGTCGGCCGCGCCGCCGCGGTCCCAGCGGTCGTCGGGGACCTCGGTGGTGGCATCGACGCCGTCCCGCAGCAACGCCCAGAAGGCCGCCGGGTCCGGCGCCTGGGGCAGTCGGCACGCCAGGCCGACGACTGCGATCGCGTTCTCGTGGTCATAGCGGTGATCGGCCATCGCGCTGCTCGACTGCCCTTCGTGGACGCGGGAACGGGACTGCCCGTCCAGCGTGGCCGAGGGGTCTAACCAGCAGCTTGCCGCCGACTAAAGCCGTTGTCCGCGAACGACTTCAGCGCCGCCACGAGCCACTCGCGGGTCTGCGCGGCGTGGCGCGGCGAGCCGTGCACGTCGTCGTGTTCCAGCACGTGCAGGTCGCGCACGTGCTCGCGGAGCAGCTTCAGGTCGCCCGGGGCGATGATCTCGTCGCGCAGGCTGGCCACGTAGTGCACCGGGATGTCCAGCGCCGCGAGCTGATCGGGCGTGAGCGCCCAGTCGGCCACCGCGGACAGCGGGGCGCCGGTCAGGTGCGCCAAGGTGTCCACGGTCGCCTTGGGCAGGGTGGACCGCCACCCGGCGTCGCTGAACGTCTCGGCGATCGGCGCACCCGCCGTGGCCACCACCCGGACCCGCCGGTCCTCGACCGCCGCGCGCAGGGCCGAGTGGCCGCTGAAGCTCAGCGCCAGCGCGGCGGTCCGGTCGACGTCGGCGCGGTCGGCCAGCGCGTCCAGCAGCGCGGGCAGCAGGCGCCAGCTGTCGGCTGCGTAGCGCAGGCTGTTCTCGCCGACCCCCGGCAGTTCGGTGACCACCGCCGCGAAACCGAGCTGCGCGCCCGCCAGCAGCACCGGCGCCCACTGCTCCTTCGTGCTGACGATACCGCCGCTGACCACGAGCAGCGGCTTGCGGTCCACTTCGGACAGACCGTGCGCCCACAACCCGACGCTGCCGCCCGGCAGGTCCAGGTCCACCCGCTCGACACCGGGCACCCCGGCCGCCCACTCGCCGGTCACCCGCACGGTGTTCTCCAGCGCGTCGCGGCGGGCGTTGCCGTCCACGAACGGGAACCTGGCCAGGGTGTACCGCTGCGCCGCGGCGAGCAGCTCCCCGTCGGCCTCCAGCTCCTCGGCCCGTCGCGACCACTCGTAGACCCACGAACCCGGCCCCACGCCGTCGTGGGAGACCCGGTCGAACACGGCCAGGTAGTCGTCGGGCGGGATGGCCAGCGACTCGGCGTGCGCCGCCACGTGCCGCTTGAGCTCCTCCACGTCGTTCACGCCTGCTCCTCCAGTGCCTGCTTGATCTCGGTCAGCACGTCCGCCGCCTCCGCGCCGTCGATCACCCGGTGGTCGAACGCCAGGCTCAGCCTCATCACCGGCGCGATCACGACCTCGCCGGCGCGCGCCACCGGGCGGTCGGTGACCCGACCCAGGCCCAGCGTGACGGTCGTGCCGCCGACGGAGTGGAACGAGTCGACCGGCCGGTGGCCCAGCGACGTGACGGCGAACGTGCCCCACACCGCCGAGCGGGTCGCCAGCGGCTTCACCACGTCGCGGAACGCCCGTGCGGCCACCCGCCACGACGGTTCGGCGTGCAGCCGGCGGACGCCCTCGAACTCCGGCGCGGTGGCCGGGTCGGCGTCGCGGAAGTGCTCGACCCGGTCCTGGATCGACTCCAGGTCCGCCTGGTCGAGGTCGCGGAGCACGGCCGCGAGCACCACCCGGTGCCCGTCGATCGCCTTGTCCAGCGCGACCTTGCCGTGCACGCCGGTGTTGCGCGCGAGCCGCGGCACGATCCCGTCCAGGATGGACGAGTTCGCCTCGGGGTGCTTCGCCAGCACGCGCGCGGCGGCGTGCAGGACGTGCGTGACGGGGGAGATGCGCCTGCCGGGCCGTGCCCGCACGGCGGTCATGTCGACCTCGGTGTCGAGGAAGACGGGCGCGAAGTCCTTGGTGGCGCGCAGGAAGAACAGCGTGTGCCTGCGCTGCGCGGGCACCTCGACGATCACTGGGTCGCTCACACCTGCTCCAGGGCGAAACCGGCCTTGATCCACTTGCTCGACTCGACCGCGATGCCGAGCACCCGGTCGCCGTCCTCCAGCAGCGGCAGCACCCGTTCGAGCTGCTGGAACGGCAGGGCGTTGGCGTTGTTGCCGGTCTCGGTGACGCACGTGATCTCGCGCATCGACGGCACGTCCAGCTCGCGCATGATCCGCGCGGTCATCCGCTGCGAGAGCTGCGGCGGCAGGATGTAGTCCACGTCCTGGTCGGTCCAGTTCAGCTCGTCCAGCAGTTCCTTCAGGATCTCCACCGACATCGCGGGCACCGACTGCTCGATCGCCTTGTAGTCCTCCCGCGAGCCGGTGCGGCCGGGCGCGTGGTCCACCGGGCCGAACCACTCGAGCACCTGGCCGGGCTCGCGGCCCAGACCGGTCAGGCGGGTGAGCACCCGCCGCAGCACGGGACCCTCGCGCCCGGGTTCGGCGGTGAGCACGGCCGCGCCCGCGCCGTCGCCGAACAGCGCCACGTTGACCATCTCGCCGGGCGGCAGCGACCGCAGGTCCAGGTTCAGGTCGTAGTGGCGGGCGATCACGTCGCCCCCGACGACCAGTGCGTTGCGGTAGCGGCCGGTCAGCAGCATCTGGTGGGCCACGTCGAGCGCCTGGAACGCGCCCGCGCAGCCGGACTGCAACTGGTAGGTCGGCACGCCGTCGACGCCGAGCCGGTCGGCGACCACGTTGACCGTCGCCGGCATCAGCCGGTCCGGCGTGGCGGTGCCCATCACCAGCAGGTCGACGTCGTCCGGGCCGAGCCCCGCCGCGTCGAGCGCCCGCCGCCCGGCGGTCTCGCCGAGGTCGGCCAGCGAGAACCTCACCTCGCCGGTGGGCAGGTCCACCGCGAGGTGGCGCGTCTTCGTGCCGATGAACGCGTCGACCCACTGCTCCCACAGCTCGTCCATGCCGAACCGGCGGGCCAGGTCACCGTTGGTCACGGGTGGTCCGGGCAGCGCGGTGCCCACCGACAGCAGTCGGATCTCGGGCACCGGGTTCCGGGGCGTTGGGCTGGTCATCGGGCTCCTTCGGTCACGGCCGCCGCGGTCCGGGCGGTGCGGTCGGTCAGGGGACGGCCGAACCAGCGCCGCAGCGCGGCGGCCGGGTCCTCGGTGCCCGCCCAGGCGACGTGACCGTCCGGGCGCAGCAGCAGTGCCGCGGCGCCGTCCACGTCACCGCGGGCGACCACGGTGTCCACGCGGTCGTGCCACCCGGCGGCGTCCACGCCGGCGCCCAGGTCCAGCAGCACGCCGCGACCGCGCCGGAGCAGCGCGGTCGTGGTCGTGACCGTGCCGTCGAGCAGGGTCAGCGGCCGGTGGGGGACCGGTCGGCCGGCGAGCGGGTGGTCGCAGCCCACGTCGTAGCGCAGGGCCAGCCCGGTCACCTCGGCCGCCAGCAGGCGGTTCGCCTCGGGCAGCGCGGTCAGCTCGGCCAGCAGGCCCCGCAGGCTCGCCACGCCCGCGCCGCCCTGCATGAGCGCGTCCTGGGCGCGGGTCAGGGCCAGCACCCGCGCGTTCGCGGGCCGGCGTTCGGCGTCGAAGCTGTCCAGCAGGTCCGACGGCGCCCGGCCGCGCAGGTGCGCGCCCAGCTTCCAGCCGAGGTTCACCGCGTCGGCGATGCCGAGGCCGATGCCCTGCCCGCCGAACGGCGGGTGCACGTGCGCCGCGTCGCCCGCCAGCAGCACCCGCCGTTCGCGGTGGCCGCCGACCTGGCGGGTGGCGTTGCCGAACCGGCTCAGCCACCGCGGCCGACCGGCGGACACGTCGATCCCGGAGAGGTCCCGCACGGTGGTGACGACCTCCTCGAGCGTCGGCGGGCCCGCGCCGCGCACCGGCGGCCGGGCGAAGTCGCAGGCGAACACGCGCACGCTGCCCGGGGTGATCACCGACAGCCCGACCCAGCCGTGGTCGGTGCGCAGGAACGGGAAGGGGTTGCGCGGCAACGGGATGTCCTCGGGGTCGAGCCCTTCGAGGTCGGCCAGCAGCACGTCCGCGGTGGACGGTGTGCCGTCGAACGCGAACCCGGCCGCCGCGCGGACGAAGCTGCGCCCGCCGTCGCAGCCGACCACGAACGAGGCCCGCAGGCGGTAGGTGCGCCTCGCGGAGACGGCCAGCTCCACGCCGTCGTCGTCCTGCGCCAGCCCGACCACCTCGTGGCCGCGCCGGACCACCGCGCCCAGGTCGCGCGCCCACTCGCCGAGCACCTGCTCGACGGTGGCCTGCGGCACCAGCGCCGCCGCGCGCGGCGTGTCCAGCGGCCCGAGGTCCAGGCCTCCCGCCAACAGCGCGAAGTGCCCGTAAGCGCCCAGCCGCAGCCGGTCGCCGAAGCGGTCGAGCAGGCCGCGCTGGTCCCAGGACCGCAGGGTGCCCGCGTACACGCCGGGCGCGCGGGACTGGCCGGTCGGTCGCGGCAGCCGCTCCAGCACGGTGACGTCCACCCCGGCCAGGCGCAGCTCGCCCGCGAGCATCAGACCCGTCGGGCCCGCGCCGACGACGACCACCGCGGTCACGGTGCCGAGACGGCCGGCACCCGGCTGCCCAACCCGTCCAGCGCGGGCAGCACGTGGTCGGCGAACAGCCGCGCCGAGGCGTCGGCGACATCGGCGGGCAGGGCGCCGTACTGGAACCCGGCGTTGACGTAGGTGACGCCGGCGTCGGCGATCGTCGCCAACTGCTCCACCACCTCGTCCGGCGTGCCCGCCAGCAGCCGTTCGTAGGCCAGCTCCTCGTCGGCGGGGTCGATCGCACCGTCGGACGGCACGACGCCCAGCACCGGCTCGCCGCCCCGGGCCAGCGACCGGGAGTACCCGATCTGGCGGGCGACCTCGCGTGCCGCGAGCCGGCGGCCCTCCGGGTCGGTCGAGCAGTACACGAACCGGTTGGCGGCGTACTCGATGCCCTCGGTGCCGCGACCGGCCTCCGCGCTGAGCCGCTCGATCAGCTTCCACTGGTCGCCCAGCTCGGCGGGCGTGGACAGGGCGAGCCCGAGGTGGTGGAAACCGCGCTCCACGGCGAACTTCGTCGACTCCTCGCTCACCGCGGCCAGCCAGATCGGCGGGTGCGGCGTCTGCACCGGGCGCGGCAGCACGGTCACCGGAGCGTCCACCGAGTAGAACTCGCCCCGGAACGTCGTGTCGGTCTCGGTGAACAGCTTCGTGATCAGGTCGACGTGCTCGGTGAAGGTGGCCCGGCTGTCGGCCAGTTCGCGGCCGAAACCCAGGAACTCGTGCGGCTGGTAGCCGCGGCCGATCCCGAGGTCGAACCGGCCTTCCGACAGCACGTCCAGCGTGCTCACGTCGGCGACCAGGCGCCGGGGGTCCCACAGCGGCAGCACCAGGATGCCCGTGCCGATGCGCAGGTCCGGCGCGACGGCCGACGCCTTCGCCAGCAGCACCAGCGGAGAGGAGCTGAGGCTGTAGGTGGAGAAGTGGTGCTCGGTGATCCAGACGCCGGTGAAGCCGCGCCCGTTGGCCCACTCGACCTGGCGGAAGAAGTCCCGGTACTTGGCCGCCGTCGTGGCGCGGTCCGTGTCCGAGGACGGGCTGAGGTAGGTGATCCCGACGCGCACTGGCGTTCCCCTGTTCACTCCGGCGATGCTGGCGTCCCCGGACTCTCGCAGCGCCGGCTAGCGCCCCGCTTGCCGGTTTCTAAAGCACCTGAGTGGTGCTAAAGGGACGCCAAAAGAGCCGTGGGAGGCCGTTGTCAGCGGTTGCGGGGGCGCTCTACCGTCGGGCTCTCCTCAGGCAATTCCCTCCCTGGAGGCCCCGTGTCGTCCGATCTCGCCGAGGCTCCGTCCTTTCCGGAGCGTCGAACCTGCCCGTACCACCCGCCGGAGTCGTACAAGGAGATCAGCTCACGCGGGCCGCTGAACCAGGTGACGCTCTGGAACGGCCGGCGCGTGTGGCTGGTGACCGGCTACGCCGAAGGCCGCAAGCTGCTCAGCGACCCCAGGCTGTCCGCCGACCGGCAGCAGGAGCAGTACCCGACGATGGCGCCGCACCTGCAGGCGCAGGCCGCGCGCAAGCTGGTCCTCGTCGGCGAGGACCCGCCGCTGCACGACAAGCACCGGCGGCTGCTCAACCCGGAGTTCAGCCTCAAGCGGGCACGCGCCATGCAGGAGGGCATCCAGGCGCTGGTGGACGAGCTGATCGACAACATCCTGGCCATCGGCCCGGGCGCGGACCTCGTCACCGAGTACGCCCTGCCGATCCCGTCCCGGGTCATGTCGCAGCTCGTCGGCGTCCCGTACGAGGACCACGACTTCTTCCAGTCCGCGACCGCGGGCGTGATGCAGGCCCGTGACGCGGCCCAGTCGCAGCAGGCGGGCACCGAGCTGGCGCGGTACCTGGCGAAGCTGGTCGACCTCAACCTGGAGCGGCCCGGCGACGGCGTGATCGGCCGCCTCGTCGAGCACGTCCACAACGGCGAGGTGACCCGGGACGAGCTGGCGCAGCTCGCCATGGTGCTCATGATCGCCGGCCTGGAGACGACGTCCTCGATGATCCCGCTGGGTGTGATCACCCTGCTGGATCACCCGGACCAGTTGGAGGCGCTGACCTCCGGCGCCGTTCCGGTGCCCACCGCCGTGGAGGAGCTGCTGCGCTTCCTGGCCGTGACCGACTTCGCCGCCGTGCGGTGGGTGACCGACGACATCGAGATCGCCGGTCACACCATCCGCGCCAAGGACGGCATCGTGGTGTCCTCCACCATGGTCAACCGCGACCCGGACGTGCACCAGGACCCGCACACGTTCGACATCGCACGCGGCAACCGCCAACACCTCACGTTCGGCTACGGCATCCACCAGTGCCTCGGCCAGAACCTGGCGCGGCTCCAGCTCCAGATCGCCTACGAGACCCTGTTCCGCCGCATCCCCGGCCTGCGCCTGGGCATCTCCGGCGACGAGATCCGGATGCGCACGACGGGCACCATGCAGGGCGTCGAACGCCTCCCGGTGGTGTGGTGATGACCTTGCACGTCTCCGCCGCCCGCGAGCGCTGCATCGGGGCGGGTCTCTGCGTCCTGACCGCACCGGAGGTCTTCGAGCACGACGACGAGGAGGGCCTGGTGAGCGTCCTGGACCCCCACCCGCCCGCCGAGGACCACGACGACGTGCGCCTGGCCGGCGAACTGTGCCCGGCCAACGCGCTCCAGCTCACCTGGACGACCTGACCCGGAGGCCGCGGCGGCCGTTCCCCCACCGCCCGCCGCGGCCTCCGCCACTCCTCCTGCGGCACGAACCCGGTGCGCCTGCCGCACAGCGCGCGGAAGTCCTGGTCGCCGCGCCGGAGCGAAGCCCGACGAGACTCCCGGCACACCGCCGGCAGAGCCCGGGCCAAGCCGTCGCGTCGAGGCCTGCGCTGGACCCGTGTGCCCCACGCCATGACGACCGCCCGGTCCACCGACACGCCCGGGGTCACCACGACCGGCAGTGCGACGAGCCCGAGGCCGATCGCCCCAGCCGCGAGTCGCCGGCGCGCAACAGCGCCCGTGCGGCGGCGCGCACTTTCGACGACGCGAGCGGAACGCCGCGATCGTCACCCGTCACCGGTCGCCCCGGCGCGAGGATCTCCACGGTGAACGCGACCCGCTCTTGCGCAGGATGACGGTCGGCGCTCGTCCTGCTGCGGCACGCCGGCCGTCGTCCGGGCTGTGGCACTTCGATCATCCATTGTGGATCGCAACCCTGTCGGGGCCGCGGGCGACACTCCACTGTGGTGTGACGGGAGCGCCTGGTGAGCACTGGAAGCGGAAGGTCACCTGCAAGTGACCTGATCGGGTGTTGTTGTACACGGTCGGACGACTTTTCGGGGTTCGGCGGGCTGGACGGCCACCTCGGCGGGCACTCTCGACCCGACGCCGTGACGTGTGAACCACCCGACGGTCCGGCACAGCGCTCGGCACGAGCAGGAGGGATGGTCCGATGTCGCTCAGGTCCAGGAAGGCGCGGATGCGCAGGCGCGTGGCCCGTGGAGCGGGTCTGGCGTTCACGGTCGTGGTGGTCTCCGCGCTGTCGTCGTTCGGCGCGGCTCCGGCCCATGCGGACCCGGGCGTCTGCATCGACCACGTGATGGAGAACGGCTACGAAGCGACCGACACCGTGCTCAAGGCGTGCAAGATCGCCAAGACGGGTCAGTTGGACGACATCCGGACGTGTCGCCGGATGTTGGCCGGCGAGGGCGTCGACCGCGATGTCGCGAAGCGGGCCTGCTGGATCGCTTCCCGCCCCGAGGAGGAGACATCCGCGTGACGTCCTTCCTCCGTCACCCCTCGCGTCGCTCCGACCCGACCCTCGTCGAGGACCCGGCCGCGACGCCCGGGTGACGGCCGGTTCGTCGGTCGGGCAGGCACATCGCGGCGCTCGTCCGCCGGGCCGCCGTTCCGAACCGCGCGGCGGTGCGTTCCAGTCCGTCCTTCGGCGCAGGGGAGTTCACGTGGTTACGACTGCAGGACATGGCAGAACCCGATCCGGATCGAGCACCGCCCGGTTGCGCGTGATCTTCCGATTGCGCGTGGCGGACGACGCGGAGGACCGGTTCCTGGAGGCATACCGGCGCATCCGCCACAGCGTGGCGAGCGTGGACGGTTACCTGGGCGACCAGTTGTGCCAATCGGAGGACGATCCGTCGGACTGGGCGATCATCAGCGAGTGGTCGACCCCGGCGCACTTCCACCGGTGGGAATCCAGTGCGGGCCACCGCGAACTCGCGGCTCCCTTGATCGAGTGCGTGGTCGGGCGGGAGTCGCTGCGCTACCACGTCCGCCTCCGCACCGCGGCGGAGCCGGCGTCGGCACCGAACGGCGACAGGTCGGAGGGCGAGCCGTGAACCGCTATGCGCTGACGTTCACCGTGCGGCCCGGATCCGTGGCCGAGGTGGCCGAGATCCTCGCCGGCTACTCGTCGCCGCCGCCCGGTCGATCGGGGCCCGCCCGCCCGCTGCTGGACCGGACCTCGGTCTTCATGGCCGGGCCGGTCGTGGTGCGGATCGTGGACATCACCTGCCCACCCGAGCAGGCGATCCGGCACCTCGTGGGGCAACCGCAGATCCGTGCGGCGGAAGAACGACTGCGCCCGCACCTGACCGAGGACCGCGACCTGTCCGACGACCGGAGCCGCCGCCGCTTCCTGGCGACTTCGGTGATGCGGGTCGTCAGCTCCGAGAACGGGCACGGCGGTCGCCTGTCCCGTGCCGCCACCCTGTACGAGGCGTTGCCGGGGCGGGGTGGCGAAGTGGCCCGGGTGCTCGCGGCCGGCGGCTCGCCCGCGGGTTGCGGCACGACGGTGTTCCGGCGGCGTGACCTGGTGGTGCACCTGCTGGAGTCACCGGATCCGATGATGGAGGCGCCGCCGGTCTCATCGGCGCCGCTCGTCCGACCGGCGCGCCCGATGACGCCGGTGACCGACCGCGTGGCGGGAGTGATGGTATGACGGAGCAGTTGCACCACGTGATGAGCCCGCACGACGCCACGCCCAACCGGGCGCGGGGCGGTGACATCCGGGTCCTGCTGGGACCGGCGACCGTCGGGGCGACCAGCGGGTTCCTGGGCGTGCTCGTGCTGGAGCCCGGCGAGCGGGTCACCGAGCACTACCACCCGTACTCGGAGGAGTTCCTGTACGTGGTCGAGGGTGACATCGCGGTGGACCTCGACGACGTGCCGCACGAGGTCCACCGCGACCAGGCGCTGCTGATCCCGATCGGTGTCCGCCACCGCGTGCGCAACACGGGCGCGGAGCCGGCCCGGGTGGTCTTCCAGCTGTGCCCGCTCGCACCGCGACCCGACCTGGGTCACGTCGACACGGAGCGAACACCGTGACGCGCCGGGTGGTCGTCACGGGCCTGGGGGTGGTGGCACCAGGCGGGATCGGCGCGAAGGCGTTCTGGGAGCTGCTGACGTCCGGCCGCACCGCCACCCGGCCGATCAGCCTGTTCGACGCGGAGGGGTTCCGGTCCCGCATCGCCGCCGAGTGCGACTTCGACCCCGCGGCCCAGCACCTGGGCGTCGACGAGGTGGCCCGCATGGACCGGTACGTCCAGTTCGCCGCCGTGGCCGCGGACGAGGCGTGGCGGCAGGCGGAGTTGGACGTGGACCCGTGGCGGTTCGGCGTGTGCATGGGATCGGCGGTGGGCGGCACGACGCGGCTGGAGCGCGATTACGCGGCCACCTCGCACGAGGGCCGCGACTGGCTGGTCGACGCGTCGCTGGCGTCGCCGTTCCTGTCCCGCGCCCTGTCGCCGTCGACCTTGGCCGCCGAGGTCGCCGACCGGCTCGGCGCACGCGGGCCCGTGCGCGTGGTGTCCAGCGGCTGCACGGCCGGGCTGGATGCCGTCGGCCACGCCGCGCGCCTCATCGAGGAGGGCCGAGCCGACGTGGTGCTCGCGGGCGCGGCGGAATCCCCGATCTCGCCGATCGCGGTGGCCTGCTTCGATGCCATCCGCGCGACGTCGGCGCGCAACGCCGATCCCGCGCACGCCGCTCGACCGTTCGACCGCGACCGCGACGGGTTCGTGCTCGGCGAGGGCGCTGCCGCCTTGGTCCTGGAGGACTGGGAACACGCGCGTCGCCGGGGCGCCGTGGTGCTCGCCGAGGTCGCGGGCTTCGCCACGTGCAGCAACGCCCACCACATGACCGGCCTGACGGCGGAGGGCGTCGAGATGGCCGAGGCGGTGCGGCGCGCCCTGGACCAGGCCCGTCTCGGGCCCGAGGACGTGGACTACGTCAACGCGCACGGTTCGGGCACCCGGCAGAACGACAGGCACGAGACCGCGGCGTTCCACCGGGCGCTCGGCGCGCGGGCGTACGAGGTGCCGGTCAGCTCGATCAAGTCGATGGTCGGCCACTCGCTCGGCGCCATCGGCTCGATCGAACTGGTGGCGTGCGTGCTGGCGCTCGTGCACGGTGTCGTCCCGCCGACGGCGAACCTGGACACACCGGACCCGGAGTGCGACCTGGACTACGTGCCGCACACGGCCAGGGAGCGCGACCTGCGCGCGGTGCTGTCCGTCGGCAGCGGTTTCGGCGGATTCCAGAGCGCGGTGCTGCTGACCCGTGCGAGGCGGTCATGAGGTGTGCGGTGACCGGTCTGGGGGTGATCGCCCCGAGCGGTGTCGGCGTGGACGAGTTCTGGCCCGCCGTGCGGGACGGGCGCGTGGCCCTGGGGACGGTGAGCCGGTTCGAGCCCAACCCGTACCCCGTGGTGGTGACCGGCCAGGTGAGCGGGTTCCGGGCGGACGGGTGGGTCGATCCGCAGGTCGCCGTGCAGACCGACCGGTTCACCCACTTCGCGCTCGCCGCGGCGGGCATGGCGCTGCGCGACGCCGGGCTCGACCCGGCCACCGTGCCGCCGTTCGGGTTCGGCGTGGTGACGGCAAGCTACTCGGGCGGCGTGGAGTTCGGTCAGCGGGAGATCGAGCGGCTGTGGAAGAACGGACCCGAACACGTGGGCCCGTACCAGTCGATCGCGTGGTTCTACGCGGCCAGCACCGGCCAGGTCTCCATCGGCAACGGCCTGCGCGGCCCGTCCGGCGTGCTGGTGGCCGACGAGGCGGGTGGCCTGGACGCGTTCGCGGCGGCGGCCGCGGAACTGCGCCGGGGCGCCGCGGCGATGCTGGTGGGCGGCACCGAAGCTCCGTTCTGCCCGTACTCGATGTGCTGCCAGCTCGACCTCGGCCTGCTCAGCACTGGTGAGGACCCGGCCACCGCGTACCTGCCGTTCACGGCCGGAGCGGCCGGTTTCGCACCGGCGGAGGGCGGCGCGATGCTCGTGGTCGAGGACGAGGAGGCCGCCTGCCTGCGGGGGGCCGACGTCCGAGCCGTCGTCACCGGGTGCGGCGCCACCTACACCGGCACCCGGTCCTTCGACCGGTCGGCCGAGGGCCTGCTGCGGGCCGCCGAGTCCGCGTTGACCGAGGCCGGCCTCGACACCGACGACGTGGACGCGGTCTTCCTCGACGCGATGGCCGACCAGGGCGCCGACGCCGCCGAGGCCGAGGCCGTGCGCCTGGTGTTCGGCGACCGTGCCGACCGGGTGCCGGTGACCGCGCCCAAAACCGGGTACGGACGCTGCTACGCCGGTGCGGCCGTGCTCGACGTCGCCACCGCGGTCCTGGCGATCGAGCACGGCACGGTGCCGCCGACACCGGGCGTCCGTGACTGCCTGTTCGAGTTCGACCTCGTCACCGGGTTCGCCCGCGAGGCCGACCTCCGCGCCGCCCTGGTCCTGTCCCGGGGACAGCACGGCGGCAACTCCGCGCTGGTGCTCCAGCGCGCCGATCCGATCAGAGGAGGCAACTGACGTGGGCGCACACCTATCCGCGAACGACCTGGCGGCGCTGATCAGCAGGTGCACCGGTGTCACCGTGACCGCCGACCAGGTCACCGACCCGCAGCGCACCTTCGACGACCTCGGCGTGGACTCACTCGGCCTCCTGGGGGTGATCGGGGAACTGCAGCGCAACCACGGCATGTCGCGCGACGTCGACATGCAGCCCGACCGGTCGCCGCGCGAGTTGCTGTCCCTGCTGGGCGAGAGGGCGTGAGATGACCGGTCACACCGACAACGAGATCGTCATCACCGCGCCGATGGACCTGGTGTGGGAGCGCACCAACGACGTCGAGAGCTGGCCGGACCTGTTCAGCGAGTACGCGTCGGCCGACGTGCTGGAACGCGACGGCGACCGCGTCCTGTTCCGGCTCACCACGCACCCGGACGCGGACGGCAAGACGTGGACGTGGGTGTCCGAGCGCGTCGCCGACCGCGCCACCAGGACGGTCACCGCCCGGAGGGTCAGCACGGGCCCGTTCGAGCGGATGGACATCCGGTGGACCTACGAGCAGGTGGGCGACGGCGTGCGGATGCGCTGGGTGCAGGACTTCGCCATGAAGCCGGACGCACCCGTCGACGACGCCGGGATGACGCGGCGCATCAACGAGAACAGCCGCGTCCAGATGTCGCTCATCAAGCAGAAGATCGAGGAGATGGCATGCACCGCACCGTGATCGTCGCCCGGATGCTCCCGGACGCCGCAGGCGAGGTGGCGGCGGTGTTCGCCGACTCCGACCGCCGCTCCGGCCTCCCGGCGGCGATCGGGGTGCGGGCTCGCAGCCTGTTCCAGTTCGGCGACCTGTACCTGCACCTGGTGGAGAGCGACCGGCCGCTCGGCGAGGCGGTGTCCGAGCACCGCGACGACCCGCGGTTCAGGCGGGTCAGCGAAAACCTGCGCCCGTTCATCTCGCCGTACCAGCCTGCGGTGTGGCGCGAAGCGAAGGACGCCATGGCGCACGAGTTCTACCGGTGGGCGAGCCATGGCTGACGTTCCCGCCACCGGTCGTCACCACGTGCCGGTGCTCATCGCCGGCGGTGGTGTGGTCGGACTGTCCGCCGCGGTGTTCCTGGCCTGGTACGGCGTGCCGACGATGGTGGTCGAGCGGCACAGCGAGCCGTTGGCCGACCCCAGGGCCCGCGCGCTCAACCCGCGCACCATGGAGCTCTACCGCGCCGTGGACCTCGAAGCCGCCATCAGGGAGGTGCGGTCACCGATCGCCGACCACGGCGTCGTCGCGCACGTCGGCACCCTGGCCGGGCCGGAGCTCAAGCGGTTGCCCCACCGCCTGAACGCGGACACCGGCTCCCTCAGCCCGTGCGACTGGGCGGCCATCGACCAGGACCAGCTCGAACCGCTGTTGCGCGACCGCGCCGTCGCGGCCGGGGTGGACGTGCGCTACGGCACGGAGGTCGTGGAGGTGCAGGACGGACCGGACGGCGTCGTCGCGGTGCTGCACTCCCACCGCACCGGGCACCGGCAGCCGGTCCGCGCCGACTACCTCGTCGCGGCGGACGGTGCGCACAGCCCGGTTCGCCGCATGCTCGGGATCGGTCACGACGACATCGGAACACTCGCGCGGAAGGTGAACGTCTACTTCGACGCCGACCTGCGCACACCGCTGCGGGGGCGCAAGATCGTCGCGTTGACCGTCCGCAACCCCGCCGTGCACGGCTTCCTCACCCCCGTCGACGGTGTGAAGCGCTGGCGGTTCGCGATCTCCCTCGAACCCGGTCAGGACCACGTCCTGGGCGAGACCCGGTGCGTCGAGCTGGTTCGAGCGGCCATCGGGGTGGACGACCTGCCGATCGTCATCGACCGGGTGTCCGGCACACCGTGGGAGATCGCCGGCCGCGTCACCCACCGGATGTGCGCCGGTCGCGTCTTCGTGGCGGGCGATGCCGCCCACACCATGCCACCGGTCGGCACGTTCGGCGTGGCCACCGGCGTCCAGGACGCGTTCAACCTCGCGTGGAAGATCGCCCTGCACCACCGCGGCCTGGCCGGGTCGGGGTTGCCGGCCAGCTACGAGACCGAGCGCCTGCCGATCGCCCGGAGCACGACGGAGTTGACCGTCGAGCGGTACAGCCTGGTCAACGGCGGTCCCGGGGACGCTCGCGCGAGCGGCCTGCGCCAACGGATGATGATGTTCGGCTACACCTACGCCGCCGGTGCGATCGTGCCGGACGGCCCGACCCCGGAGCTCGTCGAGGACCCGGACCAGCCGTCCGGCACCCCGGGCACACGGGTGCCGCACGTTCCGCCGGAGGACGGGGGAGGACCCACGTCACCGGTCGATCTGATGGGTCGGGGTTTCGTCCTGCTCACCGGGCCGGCAGGCCCGGACTGGGCGCGGATCGCCGCCGACAGCGCGGACCGGACCGGTGTGCGCATCGACCACCACCGGATCAGCCACCCCTCGCGCGACACCACGAGCGCCCTGCTCGGCCGCTGCGGCATCGGCGACGACGGTGCCCTCCTCATCCGCCCGGACGGCTTCATCGCCTGGCGCACCGAGACAGCCGCCGACCGCGAAGCCGTCACCACTGCGGTCAACCGGGTGCTCTTCCGCTGAACCCGGCCGGGGCGCCTGCTCCAGGGTCGTTCTCCAGCGCCGTTCTCACAGCCCACCGCGCGCTTCGGCCGACAGCGGAACGGGGGAAGACCGCGGTGCCGCCACCAGGCACCCATTCCCCGGTGGAGTACTCGGGACGACGACCACCCGCCACCAGTAGCAAGCCGACCGCCTTTTTCGTGCGCAGCCGTGAATTCCGGGCCGGCGCCGTGACCCTTGTGGCGCTTGTGGGCGGCGTGGCGCCGAACCGAGAATCTGATGTCGGCTCACGCGGCCCGGTCGTCGATCTGACGGTGGTCGCCACAGACCGAGCCAGAAGACTCGGTCTCCCCTCCCTCACCCCACACCCTGGTTCGCCGTTCGGCGGATCCGGGCACTTCTTTGGAAGGATGCTCATGTTATCCAGACCCAGCGCCCTGCTCCGCCTGCTGGCACCGGCGGTGCTCGCCGCGGGCGTCATGGTGCCGCTCTCCACCGGGACCGCCTCCGCCACAGGGCCGATCTGCCTGAGCGGCAACCTCCAGTTCGACTACCAGTCCGCCGAGGCGGGCACCTCCAAGCCGACCCTGACCAGGGCCGCCCGCAACGCCTCGGTCGAGCTCTGGGGGCGCGAGAAGTCGACCGACACCGACCACAAGCTCAACACCGACACCCAGCTGACCGGCGGGGCCGACGGCTCGTTCAACCTCTGCTACACCCCCGTCACCACCACCGCGATGGATCACCTGTTCGTTCGCTTCGCCACCCGCGACAACCAGGTGTGGCGGGTCACCAACTCCTCCGGCACGGTCTACACCCACGACACGCCGACGCAGACCAACGTGTCGGCCGGCGTCGCCCTCGGCGTGGTCAAGCCGACCACCGCCGGGCGAGCCTGGCACGCCTTCGACACGATCAACCTGCTCTGGTCGCGCCGGGTGAACTCGACCACCCCGTGCTGGACGACCGCCGAGACGAACGCCGCCACCTGCACCACGCTGACGGTGCGCTGGCAGGCCGGTTCCACCTCCGGCCCGGTGTACGACCTGTCGAACAACGTCTACCTGAGCGACGCCGACCCGGACTCCGAGCACACCGTGCTGCACGAAGCGGGCCACTTCTTCCAGCACCGGCTCTACAACGGCACCTGGCCGATCGTCACCGGCTGCAGCACGCACTACGTCCCGACGACCTCGTCGGCCACGTGCGCCTGGACCGAGGGCTTCGCCGACTCGGTGGCGGCCTACCTGCTGGGCGACCAGCGCTACGTGTTCTCGGACGGCACGTCCGCCTCGTTCACCGCCGGCGCGGGCTGGGAGACCGGCGACCAGGTGCAGGGCAACGTGGACGGCGCGCTGCTGCAACTGTGGAACCAGGTGGACGGCAGTTGGGACCGCACCATCACCACGCTGGCCTCGCACACGCCCTCGACCTTCGTCGACTGGTTCAAGAACGTCCGCCCGACGGCCGTGCCGCCGCTGTCCACCACCGGGACCGCGCTGACCGCGCTGGACTCGCACGCCGTCAACTACGGCCCCACGATCGTCGGTGACAACGGCTACCACGCGCTCAGCAACGGCGGTGGCGTCGCCCTCCAGCGGGGCGGGACCTGCAGCGGCAGCGTCCCGTCGACGGCCGAGTTCGCCGCGCTGGACACGTCCCGGGCCTCGCAGCGCTGGAAGTTCGTCGCCAACGGCGACGGCACCGTGCGGATCCTCGACAGCTGCCCGGTCCCGCTCTACCTGACCGCACCGACCACCGCCGGCGGTCAAGCCTCGCTGCAACTGCTCTACCTCGGTGGCGCCAACCAGCGCTGGCAGGTCACGCAGAACGCCGTCGGCACCTACACCTTGATCAACGTGGCCAACGGCTACGCCCTGGGCGGCAACGCGACCGCGGGCCAGGCGGTCACCGCCAACACCGCGTCCGCCACGTCGACCAGCCAGAACTGGGCATCGGTCTTCTCCATCTACTGACCGCCGCCGCAACCGAAGGCCAGTCCGCACACCGCGTTCTGGCCTTCGGGCGTCGCGCACCGTTGCGCGGTCCGCAGCCTGAGAGCGACCTTCCGCAGGAAGCGCTGGGGGAGCGGATCGCCGAGATCCGCGTTCGACGTCCTGACACCGGCGGCGAGGTTCGACAAGGGCATCGGCGTGCGCGACACCGCGCAGGCTGCCTCCGCATCGTCTTCTACCGCGCCCCGGTGAGGGCTACCGTGGGTGCCACGTCGTGGGACGGAGTTGGTGCATGATGGAACGACGCATGTCGGTCGCGACGCACTGGGGCAGTTTCGTCGCCGTGGTCGATTCCGGCCGGTTGGTGCGAATCGAGCCGAGGCAGGACGACCCCGCTCCATCGCCCATCGGTCCCGGAATGGTGGCAGCCGCCGACGACCGGGCTCGCGTGTTGCGCCCCGCGGTGCGCAAGGGCTGGTTGGACGGCGAGCCGCGCGTCCACGGCACGGCCAGGGGCGCGGACGCCTTCGTGGAGGTGAGCTGGGACGACGCGATCACGCTGGTGAGCGACGAACTCCGCCGGGTCCGCGCACAGCACGGAGACAGCGCGATCTTCGGCGGGTCCTACGGTTGGGCCAGTGCGGGCAGGTTCCACCAGGCGCAGGGGCAACTCCACCGGTTCCTGGCGCTGGGCGGGGGATACACCGACTCCCGCAACACCTACAGCACCGCGGCTCTGGAGGTCATCCTCCCCCACGTGATCGGCGGCCACCCGTGGAGCTACCAGAGCCGGATGCCGATGTGGGACGAGATAGCCGAGAACTGCGAGCTCGTGGTGACGTTCGGGGGGCTGGCCCTCAAGAACAGCCAGATCAACCCCGGTGGGCTGGCCAGGCACCGGACGCAGGACCTGCAACGCCGGTGCCGTGAGGCCGGGGTGCGGTTCGTGAACATCAGCCCCATCCGCAGCGACGTCGCCGACTTCCTCGACGCCGAGTGGCTGCCCGTGACCCCCAACACCGACACCGCCGCGATGCTCGGCATCGCGCACACCATGCTGGTCAACGGGTGGCACGACGAGGACTTCCTGCGCCGATGCTGCGTCGGGTTCGACCGCTTCGCCTCCTACCTGGTCGGCGAGGTCGACGGCATCCCGAAGACCGCCGCCTGGGCGGAGGGGATCACGGGCATCGGTCGTGACGCGATCACCGACCTCGCTCGTCGCCTCGGCGCGCAACGTTCCCTCATCATGGTCAACTACGCGGTGCAACGCGCGGACCACGGTGAACAACCGATCTGGATGTCCGTGGTGCTGGCCGCGATGGCGGGTTCGATGGGCAGGCCCGGCTGCGGCTGGGGCGCGGGCTACGCGACGATGGACGCGACGGGCGTCGCCCCGGACCGCTCCTTCGTGGCGGCGATGCCCGAGCCTCCCAACCCCGTTCCGGATTTCATCCCCGTCGCCAGGATCGCCGACACCCTGCTGCACCCGGGCGAGGTCGTCGACTACGACGGCAAGCGCCTCACGTTGCCCGAGCTCCGCCTGGTCTACTGGTGCGGAGGCAACCCGTTCCACCACCACCAGGACCTCCACCGGTTGGCCCGCGCCTGGCAGGTCCCCGACACGGTGGTGGTCCACGAGGCCTGGTGGAACACGTCGGCCAAGTTCGCGGACATCGTCCTGCCCGTCGCCACCGCCCTGGAACGCGACGACTTCGCCGCCGGGTTCTCCGACCCCCACCTCGTCTCGATGCCGAAGGTCCGCGAGCCGGCGGGCGAGTCGCGCACCGATCACCACGTCTTCGCGGCCCTGGCCTCCCGACTCGGATTCGAGCACGAGTTCACGGAGTCGCGCTCCGAGATCGACTGGGTCAGACACCTCTACGAGCAGACGAGGGCCCAGCTCGGCGACGCCGCCGCCCTGCCGGACTTCGACGACTTCTGGCGGGACTCCACCGCCGAGCTGCCGGCGCCGACCGGACCGTTCCCCGGCAGCTTCGAGGCCCTCCGCTCGGATCCGCGGCGCTTCCCCCTGTCGACGCCGTCCGGCCGGATCGAGATCTTCTCGGAAGAGATCGACTCGTTCGGCTACGACGACTGCGCCGGGCACCCGAAGTGGTTCGAGCCGACGGAGTGGCTCCGCTCCGGTCTGTCGGACCGGTTCCCGCTGCACCTGATCTCGAACCAGCCCGCCTCACGCCTGCACAGCCAGTACGACAACGGCGGCCACAGCCTCGGCTCGAAGATCCGCGGTCGTGAGCCCCTGACGATGAACCCGTCGGACGCCGCGTCGCGTGGCATCGAGAGCGGCATGATCGTGCGCGTCCACAACGACCGGGGTAGCTGTCTCGCGGGCGTGATCCTGTCGGACGCCGTCATGCCGGGGGTCGTGCAGCTGTCGACGGGAGCGTGGTGGGATCCGGTCCAGCCGGGCCTGAGCGGAACACTGGACCGCCACGGCAACCCGAACGTCCTCACGGCGGATCGGCCGTGCTCGCGCCTTTCCCAAGGGCCGAGTGCACTCAGCGCGCTGGTCGACGTCGAACCCTTCGACGGCCCTCTTCCCGAGGTTCTCGCCTTCGCACCACCCACCCTCGTGCCACCCGGATGACGTCTGTGGTGATCGACTGCGGGTGCCGTCCACGCGGACGTCGGCATCACTCGAACGGATGGTCCGGTCTCCTCGAAAGTCGTGTCGCTGGACGTGCCGGTGACCGCGTGACTACGGTGCGTGGTCGTGACTGGAATTCGGGATCTCAAGTACCGCCAGTGGTTCAGGGGCGCGGATGTCGACGGCGACGGGGTGATCACCCGCGAGGACGTCCGGATGATGGGGGAGCGCTACGTCGCCGCCCGCGGCCCCGCGTCGGAGTCCACGACCGCCCACCGGCTGACCGAGGGGTTGGACACGTTCTGGACCACCGTGATCGCGCCGATGGACCTCGACGGTGACGGGAAGGTCGACCTGCGGGAGATGACGGAGGGGTTCCGGCAGGCGCTGGCCGATCCCGCGCTGTACCCGCAGCAGGTCGGGCCGGTGGCCGACTGCTACTTCGACCTGATCGACCTCGACGGGGACGACAGGATCGACCAGGCGGAGTTCAGGGAGATCTTCAGCCTGGCGGGCAACGTGTCCCCGGAGGACTGTGCCGCGGTGTTCGACGCGTTGGACCTGGACGGCTCGGGCGGCCTGAACCGCACCGAGTTCCACCAGGCGCTCGCGGAGTTCTTCTACGGCGACGACCCGCACGCACCCGCCGCGCACCTGTTCGGCAGGATCGCCGGCTGACGCACCGCACCGGCGGAGGGCACCCGGCCGTCCCGCAGCTCGGGATGCGGCCCCCCGGCGCGGGCGAACTGCTCGACCGGTCGCCGGCCGTGCCCGCAGGTGACAGCTCTGCCGGCAGGCGTCCGGCGCCGCCGCGGCGGTGCCCGCGAGAGCACCGCCGCGACGCGTGGTCCGAGGGCAGAAATCCGACCCGTGGCAGCGGTGAACCTCCCGCAGGTCGGGGGTGGGCTACGCGCCCAGTTCGACCACCGTGCGGACGGCCGACTCCAGCGCGAAGGTCATCGACCCGCCGTTCGGCTCGAAGCCCGCGTGCTCGCCGGCGAAGTGGATGCGGCCCTCGGGGCGGCGGATGATCGGGGCCAGCTTCTCGTGGCCCACCTCCGGCAGGATGTAGGAGCCCTCGATGTACGGCTGCCGGTCCCAGACCACCGACGTGCCCAGCTCGAAGTGCTCGCGCGTGCCGGGCAGGACCCGCTCCACCTGGTCCAGCGCGAAGTCGACGCGTTCCTCGGCGGTCATCGCGCCGATGGCGCGGGCGCGCCAGCCGGTCAGCAGGCACTCCAGGATCTTGCGCGGACCACCCGTGCGCGGCGTCGCGTCGCGCAGCCAGCGAACCGGCAGGTCGGTGGAGTAGCTCACCGCGTGGCCCGGCCAGAACTGCCGTCGGACCTGGAGGTAGACGCGCACGATCGACGAGTACTTGAGCTTGCGCATGACCTCGACCTTGTCGGCGGGCAACCGCGCCTCGCCCAGGTCGATGTGGCGGATCGCGCTGAACGGGACGGTGATCACGACCTGCTCGGTGGTGATCGAGCGCAACCTGCCGTGCTCCAGGAAGGTCACCTCGGCCGCCTCGTCGTCCTGGCGCACGCGCACCACCGGCTTGCGGTAGTGGATGCGGTCGCGCAGGCGGTCGGCGAAGGCGTGCGGCAGGCGGTCGGTGCCGCCCTTGATCTTCGACCACCCGGGGTCGGCGTGGGTGAGCGAGTGCGGGCTCGCCTCGTGCCTCAGCCACGCCAGTGCGGAGGCCGACTTCAGGTCGCCGCCGCGCATCTCCAGGAACAGCGGCTCCATCAGGTCGATCGCCGCCGGGGAGGCACCGCGCTCGCGCAGCACGTCGTACACCGAGCGCTCGTCGTAGGCCAGCAGCTCCGGCGTAGGGCGCCACTCCTCGGCCGTCAGGTCCGGCCGCAGCTCGTCGGCCAATCCGGTGACGTACCGCTTGATCATGCCGGGCACGTCGAGGTGGCGCTCCTCGGCGGTGAGCGCCAGGCCGGAGTTCGCGACGGACTCCTGGCCCGGGTCGAAGAACCGCCCGCCCATGAAGTAGGCGAACCGGGAGTCGACCAGGTCCGCCACGTCCATCTCCACGCCCAACTCGCGCGCGTAGTGGTGCACGTAGTGGCAGTGCGGGGTGATCGTCATGGCGCCCGCTTCGACGTGCATGCCGTCGGCGAACGGGTGCCGCAACGTGTACGCCCGCCCGCCGGGGCGTTCGGACGCCTCCAGGACCGTCACGTCGCATCCCCGGTTCGCCGGCTCGTAGGCGGTGGCCAGTCCGGCGAGTCCCGCCCCGACGACGACGGCGCTCCGCGGGGGACGCAGGCCCGGCAGTCCGCTCTCCAGCTCACGGCGCACCTGCGCCTGGGTCGGCTCTCGCACGGTCAAGCACCTTCTTCCTCGGTAGCGGCGGTTGTGGTGCCGCGCTTCAGCGGCGGCCTGCCGCGCGCAGGTCGGCCATCGACTCGCCGCCGACGAACCAGTGCTCCGGTTCGCACTCGGCGACGGTCACCCGGATGACGTCCGGGGACACCCCGAGCGACCTCGCGGCGGCCTCGGTGAGCGCGTTGCCCAGGGCGGCGATCTCGTTCTCCGAGCGTCCCTTCACCAGGGTCACGTGGATCTGCGGCATGGTCTTGCCGTCCCTTCACCTCTGTCCGCGGCGGCAGGTGTACCGGTCCAGCCGCTCCCGCAGCTCCCTGTCGCAGCGGGGGCAGGTCAACTGGTCCGGGTGATCGTGGTCGACGTGGTGGCGCAGCAGCCGCAGCGCGGACGAGGCGCTGCCGACGTGCTCGGCCAGCAACGGGAGGTGCTGCTCCGCCGGCGTCCGCGCGCCCGACCGGGGGTCGGGCGAGATGAGCGTCCCGATGGCGTCGAGGCTGAACTTCCCGCCGTCGACGTAGGTCCGCACGAGCGCGAGCCGGCGCAGGTCGCGCTCGTCGAAGTGCCGGCGGCCGTTGCGGCGCCGGGTGGTGATCAGCCCTTCGTCCTCGTAGAAGCGCAGCGCCGGCACGCGCATCCCGAACCACTGGGCAACGCGGCCGATCGGCACGAGGTCGTCCTCAGCCATCGCGCCTCCCGCCGGAGAACTCCTCCAAGTCCGCCTTGAGGCACCGGGCGGTGTGCGAACCCGCGGCCTCGAGCAGTTGCGCCGGCGTGCCCTGGAAGACGACCTCGCCGCCGTGCCGCCCGGCCTCCGGGCCCAGGTCGACGACCCAGTCCGAGCGCCGCACGACGTCGAGGTCGTGCTCGATGACGATGACGGTGTTGCCCGCGTCCACCATGCGGTCCAGCAGCGCCAGCAACCGGTCCACGTCGGTCATGTGCAGGCCGGTGGTGGGCTCGTCGAGCACGTAGACGTTGCCGGTCTCGTGCAGCCTGCTCGCGAGCTTGAGCCGCTGGCGCTCGCCGCCGGACAGGGTGGACAGCGGCTGGCCGAGCGTGAGGTAGCCGAGGCCGACCTCGGACAGCAGCTCCAGCCGGCCGCGGATGTCGTCGTCGGTGAAGAAGCGCAGGGCGTCGTCGGCGGTCATGGCGAGCACGTCGGCGATGGTGCGGCCGTCGAGGGTGTGCGCCAGCGCCTCGGGCCGGTAACGGCTGCCGCCGCACGCCTCGCAGGTGGTGGTGACGGGGTCGAGGTAGGCCAGGTCGGTCTGGATGACGCCGCGGCCCTTGCACTCCGGGCACCCGCCGGTGGAGTTGAAGCTGAACAGCCCGGGGTCCTGCCCGCTCGCGGTCGCGAACAGGGCGCGCACCGGGTCCATGATGTCCAGGTAGGTGGCGGGCACCGAGCGCAGCGAGATGCCGGCGGCGGTCTGGTTCACCACGACCACGTCGGGGTGCTGCCGGGGGAGCACCCCGGCCACCAGCGTGCTCTTGCCGGAGCCTGCCACGCCGGTGACCGTGGTGAGCACGCCCGTGGGGAAGTCGACCGAGACCTCCTTGAGGTTGTGCAGCTCGGCCTTGCGCACCGGCAGGCTGCCGGTGGGCTCGCGGAAGGACTCCTTGAGGCCGGGCACCGAGCGCAGCGCCCGGCCGGTCGGCGTCGCGGCCCTGCGCAGCTGCGCCACGGTGCCCTCGAAGACGACCTCGCCGCCCTCGGTGCCCGCGCCGGGGCCCATCTCCACGACGTGGTCGGCGATCCGCAGCACGTCGCGGTCGTGCTCGACGACCAGCACCGTGTTGCCCTTGTCCCGCAACGCGATGAGCAGCTCGTTGAGCCGGTGCACGTCACGCGGGTGCAGGCCGACGCTGGGCTCGTCGAAGATGAACGTGAGGTCGGTGAGGCTGCTGCCGAGGTGCCGCACGGTCTTGAGGCGCTGGCTCTCGCCACCGGACAGCGTGGGCGTCTCGCGGTCGAGGGTCAGGTAGCCGAGCCCGATGGCCGAGATCCGGCGCAGCGCGGCGAGCGCCGAGGCGGTGATGGGCTTCGCCGCGGGGACGTCGAGCCCGGCCAGCACGTCGATCAGCTCGTCGACCTCCATCGCGGTGAGGTCGGCGATGGAGTAGCCGCCGATCTTCGAGGCGAGGGCTTTGCGGTTGAGCCTCCCGCCGTGGCACGCGGGGCACGGGCCTTCGCTCACGACCTCCTCGACCGCGGCCCGGTCGCGCTCGTTGAGCGAGTCGAGGCCCTTCTTGAGGTAGCGGCGGGTGAACCGCAGCACCACGCCCTCGTACTCGTTCTTGTAGACGCCGTGGCGGCCGGCGCGGTCGACCTTGAACCCGCTGCCGTGCAACAGCTTCTCCCGGTTGGCCGCGCTGAACCGCTTGATCGGCACGTCCGGGTCGAACAGGCCGGACTCGGCGTAGAGCTGCCACTGGAAGGTGCCCTTGGCGAACGTGGGGAACCGGATGGCGCCGTCGTTGAGGCTCTTGTCCTCGTCGATGAGCTTGTCCAGGTCGAGCCGGACGGTCCGGCCCAGCCCTTCGCACTCCGGGCACATGCCCTGCGGGTCGTTGAACGAGAACTTCGTGGACGGTCCGGCGGTGGGCTTGCCGTGCCGGGAGAACAGCACCCGCAGCACCGGGTGGATGTCGGTCATCGTGCCGACCGTGGACCGCGAGTTGCCGCCCACCGGTCGCTGGTCGACCACGATCGCGGTCGACAGGTTCTCCACGACCTCCGCGTCCGGCCCCTCGTAGCGCGGCAGCCGGTTGCGGATGAACGAGGGGAACGACTCGTTGAGCTGGCGTTGCGACTCGACCGCGATGGTGCCGAACACGATCGAGGACTTGCCGGAGCCGGACACGCCGGCGAAGACGGTGAGCTGCCCCTTGGGGATGCGCAGGGAGACGTTTCTGAGGTTGTTCTCCCGAGCGTTGCCGACCACGATGTGCCCGCCGGAGCGGACACCTCCGCGAGCGCTCATCTCCACCCTCCCGCTCTCCCAAATGGTTTCCGTGCAGAAATCATATAGCGACCGACTTCACCTCGCCACACGCTTGACCAGCAGTTCTACGACGGATGTCCGGCTACCTGGTTCACCGGGCAACGGCATAGGCCTGCTGACCTCGCGGACTGGCCGCCGCCAGCACCAGGTCGTCGTCGGCACGGCCGGTGACGCACACCTTGCCCAGGGTGCCGGGCTGCACCTCGTGCACCTCGTGGCCGCGGCGGCGCAGCTCGTCGAGGACCGCCCGGTCCCGGCCCGCCTCGGTGACCAGCGCGAGCGGTCGCGACCGGCGCGGGGTGAACGACGAGGGCACGTGGTCGGTGTGGAACGCGGTGGCCTCCACCGCCTCCTGCACCCCCATCCCGAAATCGACGTGGTTGACGAAGAAGAACCCCGCGGTTCCCGCTACTTGTGGATGGGCACCGACCGGGCGTTCGACGCGCTCACCTTCGCCGTCGTCGAGACACCGAACGGCCCGGTGCAGGTCCACGCCTACCCCTACGCGCCGGGTCGCAGCACGTTCATCGTGGAGACCACCGACCGGGTGCTGCGCGACTCCGGCCTGGAGGTGCCCGACCGCTCGCCGGAGGCCACCGCCCGCGCCGTCGCCCGGCTGTTCGACGGCGACCGGGACCTGCTCGGCGACCACCGCCTGATCTGCACCGGTTCGCGCTGGGGCCGGTTCACCTCCGTGCGCAACGACCGGTGGAGCGACGGCAACGTGGTGCTCCTGGGTGACGCCGCGCACACCACGCACTTCTCCATCGGCTCCGGCACCAAGCTCGCGATGGAGGACGCGGTGGCGCTGGCGATCTCGCTGACCGAGCACCCCGACCTGCCCGACGCCCTGGCCGCGTACGAGGCGGAGCGCAAGCCGGCCGTGGAGCGGATGCAGCGGGTCGCCGAGGTCAGCCGGGAGTGGTTCGAACGCGTGGGGGCCTGGTTCTCCCGCACGCTCGCCCCGACGGCCTGATCACCGCACCCAGGCGTGTTAACCTGTTTCCAGGAGGAAACCGTTTTGTCGTGCCCCGCGGGGCCTCGGCAGCGGAGCATTGTGAGGCGCCCATGACCACCGTGCGCGAGCCCGACCGGACTCCCTTGCCGGAGGTGCCGGACGAACTGGAGGACGCGCTCACCCACCTGCAGTGCGTCCTGGTGGCGAGGCGTACGAGGACCAACCCCGAGCACGTCACCTGGCAGCAGTACGACGTGCTGGAGAACCTCCGCCTCCGGGGGCGGATGACCCCCTCCCAGCTCAGCGAGGCCCTCGGCGTGTCCCGGCAGAGCCTGTCGAAGGCCCTGCGCTTCCTCAAGGACCGCGAGCTGATCGGCCAGGTCGCGGACGGCGCGGACCGCCGCGAGCTGACCACCACCCTGACCCCGGCCGGGCACGAGTTCCTCACCCGCGCGGCCGACAGCAGGCGCGAGGTGGCGGCCGTGAGCAACTCCGTGCTCACCCCGGGCGAGCGCAGCATCTTCGCCGAGCTGTGCAAGAAGGTGGCGGACGCCCTGTACGAGCAGGCCCAGTCCCCGCTGGAGAGGGACGCCTGACACCGCCCGCACGGACGCACGACCACTGACCGAGGTGGCTGTCCTGCGGTGCGCCCCGGTCCCGGTGCCGCTGGATCACCGCGAACCCCGGGGTGAGCAGATCGGGATCGTGGTGACCGACGGCCTGGAGCAGCACCTCCGGTTTGTCGCGCGTGGTCTGCAGTCCCTGGGCAGCGGTGCCGTGACCTAGGCTTGAGCCATGTCAGAGATCCAGTCACGGACCCCTGCTGAAGCCTTCGAGTTGCTGGTCGCCGGCAACCGTCGTTTCGTCGCGGGCTCTCCCCAGCACCCGAACCAGGACGCGGCGCGGCGCGCGGAGATCACACCCGGTCAGCGCCCGTTCGCCGTGCTGTTCGGCTGCTCCGATTCCCGGTTGGCCGCGGAGATCATCTTCGATCGCGGCCTGGGTGACCTCTTCGTGGTGCGCACCGCGGGTCACGTGGTGGGGTCGGAGGTGCTCGGCAGCATCGAGTACGGCGTGGAGGTGCTGGACTGCCCGCTGGTCGTGGTCCTCGGCCACGACTCGTGCGGTGCGGTCGGCGCCGCGACGGCCGCGCTGGAGGACGGGGCGGTGCCCGCCGGTTACATCCGGGACGTGGTCGAGCGGGTGACGCCCAGCGTGCTGGCGGCGCGGGCCGCGGGCCGCGTGGGGGCCGACGAGATCCTGGCCGAGCACGTCCGGCACACGGTGGACCTGCTGCTGGACCGCTCCCGCGTGCTCGCCGAGCGGGTCGCCGCGGGCCGGGCGGCCGTCGTGGGCCTGTGCTACCGCCTGTCCGACGGCCGCGCGGACGTGGTCGCGTCCCGCGGCCTCGACCTCACCGCCGCCTCCGCACCCTGATCCGGTCCCGCCGGCCGCCGCGCACCCCGCACCCGACCGCTCCTCAGGCGGTGGGTCGGGGTCCCGCGGCGCGGCGGAGCCGGTTGGCGATCGCCAGGCCCAGGCCGTCCTCCACCGGCAGGGAGGCGACGATGACGTCGCAGCCCAGCCGGTCGAGTTCGCGAAGGAACCCGTACAGCCCGCGCGCGTAGGCGTCCATCGAGTCGGGAACGGCCACCACGGCGTGCGCCGTCACCGCGGTGCCTGCCGAGCCGGGCGGAAGGATCACGCCGACCCGGTGGCCCAGTTCCCGCGCGAACTCCGCCTCGGCGGGGATCTTCTCGGGGTCGACGAGGACGACCCGCGCACGCGGCGCGTAGTGCGACGGGTGCTGGCCGGGCACCCGGACGCGGCTCGTCGAGCCGATCGGCACCGGGCACCCCAGCGCCGCTTCGAGGTCCTCCCGGGTCACCCCGCCGGGCCGGAGGATGCTCGGGGTCTCGTTCGTCGCGTCGACGATGGTCGACTCGACGCCCACCTGGCACGGTCCGCCGTCGAGCACGAAGTCGACGGCGTCACCGAGTTCCGCACGGACGTGGTCCGCCGTGGTCGGGCTGACCGAGCCGAAGCGGTTGGCGGACGGGGCCGCGACAGCACCGCCGAACGCCGACAGCAGCGCGAGCGCCACCGGGTGGGCGGGTACGCGGACGGCCACCGTCTCCAGCCCGCCGGTCGCTTCGAGGGGCACCCTGGGGCCGCGTCGCAGGACCAGCGTGAGCGGCCCCGGCCAGAAGCGCTCGGCCAGCAGGCGTGCCGTGTCGGGTACGTCGGCGACCCAGTCGCCCAACCGCTCCGCGCCGGCGATGTGGACGATCAGCGGGTGGGAGGGCGGGCGCCCCTTGACCTGGAAGACGCGAGCGACGGCGGCGGGGTCCTCGGCGTCGGCGCCCAGCCCGTAGACGGTCTCCGTCGGAATGGCCACCAGGCCCCCGGCACGCAGCACAGCAGCCGCCCTGTCGATGTCTCCCGTTCCCGCCGCCACCCCGACAACCCTCCACTGTTCTGCTCCGCACACCCGCGACCTCTGCGGTTGCGCACGCGCCCTTCTCATCCGCGCCGGGAAACCCGACCGGAACGACCCGTGCCAGCGTAGAACCCGCGCAGCACACCCGGACGAGCGGACTCGGTGGTGGTGCGCCCGGACGTGTGGTTCGTGGTGGTGGACCCGTCGACGGCGGTGAGTCGCAGCAGCCCGGTGGTCCGAACGCTTCGGGCACCGGCCTCGATTATCGGGGGAACCTCAGGTGGCCGGTGTGCCAGGATTCGGGAATGGACACGCCTGGCGTCACGCGTGCGATGGCGGCCGCGACTTCCGTTGCCGCGTCGCTCGGGCTACCGGTCAGTGGCGCGACCGTGCTCCACAACTCGAACAAGTTGGCGCTGCGGCTCACACCGGGCGACGTCTTCGCCCGGGTCGCCCCGGTGGGGCAAGAGGTCGCGCGGTTCGAAGTCGAGCTCGCCCAGCGCCTCGCCGAGCTCGGGTGTCCGGTGTGTCCCCTGGAGCCTCGGGTGGAACCGCGGGTGCACACGGTCGATGGCTTCACGGTGACGTTGTGGACTTACTACGAACCCGTGGCACCGCAGGTCTCACCAGCCGACTTCGCCAAGGCGCTGCGACTGCTGCACGTCGGCATGCGCGAGGTCGAGTTGCCGAGCCCGCGGTTCACGGACCGGATCACGGAGGCGGAAGAGACCATCGCCGACCCGGATCGCTCGCCGGAGCTCGCCGACGCGGACCGCGCGTTCCTCGGCGGCAGGCTGGCGGACCTGCGTCGGGCGATCGAGGAGCGCGGCGCGGCGGAGCAGTTGCTCCACGGCGAGCCGCATCCCGGCAACGTGCTCGGCACGCAGGACGGTCCGTTGTTCATCGACTTCGAGACGTGCTGCCGCGGACCCGTCGAGTTCGACCTCGCCCACGTTCCCGAGGCGGTCTGCGAGCACTACCCGGACGTCGACCGTGACCTGCTGGACTTGTGCCGACAGCTCGTGCTCGCGATGGTCGCGGCGTGGCGTTGGCAGCTCGGCGACGAGTTCCCGAACGGGAGGCTGTTCGGCGAGGCACTCCTGCGCGCGCTGCACGACGGTCCCCCGTGGCCGACGCTCGACACGATGGTCAAGCGGTTGGGCGACCCGGGGTGAACAAGCCGGCCGGGGACCATCTCGGCGGATCGGCCTGGTCGACCGCACCGGTGCGAGGCGCGTGACGCGGGCACGACAACTCGGTCGTGGGGCTGGGACGGCGGGAGGGGCAAGCCCTGAGCCAGGCGCCGCGGGCCGCCGGCGTGCGCTGTGACGTGCCTCGACGGTGCCTCTGCGCCGGGTACCGGTGGTTCAAGGGGTCTGCTGTGCCAGTTCGGCGATCCTGGCCCAGGCCGGTGACGAGGCGACGGCCGTCATGGCGGCCAGCCGGGTGGCCGCGGGATCGGGTGGTGGTCCGGCTTCGGCGCCGTCGGCCCGTGCGGCGAACCAGCGCCGGGTCCGCTCGGCCACCGCGGGCAGGCGTGGGTCGTCCGGCGACCAGTCGAACGCGGCGTCGTGGTCGAGGTAGATCGCGCGGAACTCCGGATCGGCGATGGCCGTCGCCTTGTCGGCGATCCACGCCGCCGCCTGGTCGGGCGCCACCGAGTGCATCATGATCCACAGGTCGCGTTCGAGCAGCACGGTGCGCTCGCTGACGCCCATCTCGCGCAACCGCTCCAAGTGGTCGGCGACCTCCGCCGAGACGAACAGCCGGTCCCCGTCGTGGAGTCGGGCGAGCCGGTGCCGGGTCCGGCGGATCCGCTCGGCCCGCTCGCGCAGGTCGCGGTCGATCTCGGCGATCGCCGCGGTGAACCGCTCCGGGTCGGCTCGGAGCAGCTCGCCGATCCGGGCCGGCGGCACGCCGGCCTCGACCAGCGTCCGGATCTTGACGAGCTGGATCGCGTGTTCGGCGCCGTAGCGCCGGTAGCCGGAGGAGTCGCGTGGCGGCTCGGGCAGCAGGCCCCGGTCGTGGTAGACGCGCACCGCCTTGATCGTCACGCCCGCGTAGGCGGCGAGCCGGCCGATGGTCAGCAGGTGCCGCCCATCGGCCCGCCCAGCGCTCATGGACCGCATCGTGTCAGACCTGCGTGCGGCGGGTCATCCGGCCGCCGGCGCACCGGTACGCCGCTCCACCGTGGTAGGACACCAGGTAGTGCGACGGCAGCCCGTCGAGCGGCACCCCTGCCGGGGCGAACAGGCTCTCCCCGACCGCCACGTAACGCAGTGGTGGCGCGGTGAACGAGCCGCCGACGAAGCCGGTGAAGATCCGCTCCTGGGCTTCGTCCGCTGGTTCGTAGGTCACCTGTTCCTCCAGTTCGTCGCCGACCACGCGGACGTCGACGTGGAGCTGGTTCGAGCGGTACGTCCCCGCGTAGGGCCGGAGATCGACCGCCTCCGGGGCGTAGACGGGCGTCTCCACCTCGCCGAACCGGCCGGCCAGCCACCGCAGCACGTCGTCGTGCAGTTGCAGCGCCCGCGCGTCGTTGCCGTACGCGGTGAACACCAGGTCGTGCTCCGGCATGACGGCGAGCACCGCGACGCCGCCCGGGGAGGCCCCGGTCATGGTCAGCACCGTCGTGCCGCCCAGCCGGCGCACCAGCCAGCCGAGGCCGACCGGCGACGAGTTCGGCGTGCCCATGTCGTGCGCGACCGACCGCATGCGCGCGACCGACTCCGCCGACAGCACCCGGACGCCAGACGGTGCGGAGCCGTCGTCGAGGTGCACCCGGCCGAAGGCGAGCAGGTCCTCGACGGTGCCGATCGGCGTGCCGCCGGCCGGGCCCCACGTCCGGGGCAGCGTGAACATCCCGGTCGGTCGGACCTCCCCGGTGACCGGGTCGGCGAAGTGCCCGATCGCGGTGGAGCGCAGGATGGCGCGCTCGGCGGACGTGCACGAGGCCGTCATGCCGGTGGGCGCGAAGACGTCCCGTTCGAGCAGCTCGTGGTACGGCGTGCCCGTCACCACCTCCAGCAGTCGACCCGCGACGATCATGCCGCCGTTGGAGTAGCTGACGTGCTCGCCCGGTTCGAAGAGGACGCCGCACTCGCGGCCCAGCCGCTCCACGTAGACCTCGAGGGCGTCGAGGCCGGGCGCGTCCGGGAAGAACAGGTCCGCGTCGATCCCGCTGGTGTGCGTCAGGAGGTGCCGGACGCGGATCCTCCCGGCCGCACCGGGCGTGGCCAGCCGGAACTCCGGCAGGTACGCGCGGACCGGCGTGTCGAGGTCGAGGACGCCGCGCTCGACCTGCCGCAGCACGAGTGCCGTCGTCATGACCTTGGTGATGGACCCGAACAGGAAGCCGGTGTCCTCGCGCATCGGCGCCCCGGTGGCGACGTTCGCCGCGCCGTGCGCGACGACGGCCTGCTCTCCGCCGCGGTAGACGCCGGCGACGAACCCGGGAACCCCCGTGGTCTCGCAGAAGGTGGCGACCTGCTCGCTGATGTGTGCGATCTCGTTCATGGCACCGATCCTCGAACCCCGCCCCAGGGTCAAGGTCAAGCACCTCGTTCCGGCCGTCTCGATCCGGCCGGGAACCGCCACGTGGATGCCATGCCTCCGAACGCCTACGACGGTTCCGGCCGGCAACAGGCGTATACGGCCACAGTCCGTCGTCACCAGTACCGGGCTGGGGTCGGCCACTTCCGGCGCAGCGTCCGGAGCCGGCAGGCACGGCTCGAGCGTCAGAGGCCCGGCCCGCCGTGTGGGTCGTCGTTGCGCTGCTGGTTGCGGCCCTGCGAGGGCTCGCTGGACGTGCCGGGGAACCCGTCGGCCGTCGGTCTCGGGTACAGCACCACGGTCGGTGCGTCGTTCATGCCCGCTCCGGCCGGGGCCGTCAGCCGGGTCGCCGGGTGCGGAGCCGGGGCGTCCGGCGTGTTCCGGCGGCGGTTCACGATCAGGGCCAGTGCGCCCAGGCAGGCGGCGACCAGCAGGCCGCCCAGGATGAACGGCAGCGGACCGCTGCCCTCGTCGCCGACAGCTTCCACGACGGGGGACGCCGCCGCGGCTGCGCTGATCTCCGGCTCGGGAGTCCCGCCGGCTGCCGTCGTCGTGGTGGGCGGCGGCGGAGTCGTGGTGGGCGCGGCCACGGCGGCCAAGGTCAGCTCCACGCTCGCGGTGTCACCCGCGAAGCCCCGCACGGTCGTGCGGGTGGCGCGATAGCCGTCCAGGGCCGCGTCGACCGTGATCTGGCCCGGGGCGATCGTCTTGCCGGCGCTCGACTGGATCGAGAACCGGCCGCTCTGGTCGCTCGTCGTGCGGTATTCGTGCCCGGCGCTGTCCTGGACGGTCAGGGCCACGCCGCCGATCGCCTTGCCGCTGGTGTCGAGGACCCGGCCGGACACCCCGTCCACCTCGGACGACGGCCGGCCCACCTCGGGTGACGGCTCGTCCACCTCGGGTTGCGTCGCGCCCGCGCCGTGGATGTAGACCATCTTGTAGTCGGCGCTGTTCTGCCCGCCGAGCCGTGCGGCGACCGAGATGTTGACGCCGAGGGTCTCACCCGCGTTCACCTCGGGCGCCACGACGGTGGCCTGGAAGTCCTGGCTCTGTCCGGGTTCGAGGTTCGGCTCCGCCCGGCAGCCGGTGGTGCAGTGCAGGCCGCCACCGACCACCACGATGGCCGTGTCCGCCCCGATCCCGTTGTTCGTGACGCGGAACCGGACTTGAACCTGGTCGCCGGGCTTCACGTGCTCGGCCGACACGCTCAGGATGCTGATGTTCGCCGGGGCGCCCACCACGGGTGCCGCGGACACCGCGAACGTCCCGCCGGTCAGGGCGATCAACGCGGTGGCCCGGGCCCATCGGGCTTGTGAGCGCGTCACCACTTCCTGCCACCTTCTCCACAAAGTAGGCGACATCGGCCGATGACACCGCAGGACACTATGCCCTATCAGGGACTGCGCGAATCTCGGGCACCTACCCGACCTCTCGCACTGCGTGATGCGCGGCCTCCCTCCGGAACGTCTTCGCGTGGGTCCTGGTGACCACTCTGGACCGATGCCCGATCCTCTGGCCGCACTGTGACACATACCCCCGGGGGCATGCGCGAGGAGGTGCTACCGTGGATTGCAGATACCCCCCTGGGTATATGTGAGGAAGGGAGCCGACATGACACGCGAGATCGACCAGGACGCGTTCGCCGACCGCCTGGCGAAGGGGGACGCCTTCGTGGTGGACGTCCGCGAGGCGCGCGAATACCGGCCGGGGCACGTCCCGGGTGCCCGGAACGTGCCGATGAGCGTCCTGCCCGCCCGCGTGGGCGAACTGCCCAAGGACCAGCCGGTCTTCGTCATCTGCCAGGCCGGTGGCCGCAGCGCCCGGGCCGCGGGCCTGCTGCGCGCCGTCGGCGTCGACGCCGTCGACGTCCTCGGCGGCACCGGCGCGTGGATCGCGTCCGGTCGCCCGGTCGCGACCGCGGGCTGAAGGGAGGAGCAACCATGATCACCGTCCTGACCGTCGACACACCGGGGCTCGGCGACCGGACCTACCTGGCCCATGACGGCGAGGTCGCGCTGGTCGTCGACCCGCAGCGCGACTACGACCGGGTGCTCGGCCTGGCGCGCGCCGCGGGCGTGCGCATCACCCACGTCTTCGAGTCCCACATCCACAACGACTACGTGACCGGTGGCTACGAGCTGGCCCGCGAGGTCGGCGCCCGGTACCTGCTCAACGCCGACGACCCGGTCTCCTTCGAGCGGGTGGGCGTGCGCGACGGCGACGTGGTCGAGGTCGGCAGCCGGATGCGCGTGAGGGCCCTGCACACCCCCGGTCACACCCACACCCACCTGTCGTTCGTCCTGGCGGAGGACGGGGAACCGGTCGTGGTGTTCACCGGCGGTTCGCTGCTGTACGGCTCCACCGGCCGCCCGGACCTGCTCGGACCCGACCACACCGACGCCCTGGCGCACGCCCAGTGGCACTCGGCCCGACGGCTGGCGCGCGAGCTGCCCGACGAGACCGCCGTCTACCCGACGCACGGCTTCGGTTCCTTCTGCTCGGCCGCGCAGTCCGACGGGACGGCCGGCACGATCGGTCAGGAGAAGCTGGCGAACCCGGCGCTGACCAGGGACCTGGAGACCTACGTCGAGGAGCTGCTCGCAGGGCTCGACGCCTACCCGGCGTACTACGCGCACATGGCGCCGGCGAACTCCGCCGGACCGGCCGCACCGGACCTGTCGCCGCCCGCCGAGGCCGACCCGGCCGAGCTGCGCCGCCGCATCCTGGACGGCGAGTGGGTCGTCGACCTGCGCACCAGGAGCGCGTTCGCGTCCGGTCACGTCGCGGGCACGCTGAACTTCGGCCTCGACGGGCCGTTCGTCACCTACCTCGGCTGGCTCATCCCCTGGGGCACACCCGTGACGCTGCTCGGCGAGACCGCCGACGACGTGGCCGAGGCCCAGCGGGAGCTGGTCCGCATCGGCGTCGACCGCCCGGCCGCGATGGCCACCGGCGGACCCGGCGACTGGGCGGGCGGCGAGCCGCTGCGCCACTACGCCACCGCCACGTTCGCCGACCTCGCCGCCGCGCTGGCCCGCGACCCCCGCACGGCCGTCCTGGACGTCCGCCGCGACCAGGAGCGCGCCGAACGTCACATCACCGGCTCCACGCACATCCCGATCCACGAGGTGCTCGACCGCCTCGACGAGGTCCCGACCGGCCCGGTCTGGGTGCACTGCGCCGGTGGTTACCGCGCCGGCGTGGTGGCCGCCCTGCTCGATGCCCACGGCGTCGACGTGGTTGCCGTGGACGACTCCTTCGACAACGCCGGCGCTGCCGGCGTCCCCCTCACCACACCCGGCCACCACGACCAGGAGGTCCACGCGTGACCCACCCCACCATCGACGCCTCCGCGCTGCGGGCACGCCTGGGCGAGGCCACCGCCCCACGCCTGATCGACGTCCGCTCACCCGCGGAGTTCGAGGCGGGGCACATCCCCGGAGCGGTCAACGTGCCGCTGGACCGGCTCCGCGAGCAGCTCGACGTGCTGTGCCCGTCGTTGCGCGACCAGGACGTCGTGCTCGTCTGCCGGTCGGGTCAGCGCGCCGGCCGGGCGCAGGAGGTGTTCGCCGGTGCCGGTCTCGGCCACAGCGAGGTGCTCGCCGGCGGGATCGCCGACTGGGAGCGGACCGGCGGCCCGCTCGACCGCGGTCAGCAGGTGTGGGACCTGGAGCGCCAGGTCCGCTTCGCGGCGGGCTCGCTGGTCTTCGCGTCCGTGCTCGCCGGCGTGGTCGTGCCGGGCGCGAAGTGGGTGGCCGCCTTCGTCGGCGGCGGGCTGGTCGTCGCCGCCCTGACCGACACCTGCGCGATGGGACTGGCGCTGGCGACGATGCCCTGGAACCGACGCCGTGGCGAACGCGGTGTCCCGCCGATCACCCCGATCTCCACGGAGCGCTGAGCCGTGCTGGTGCTGACCGTCGCGCTGGCCGTCGTCGTCGGGATCATGCTGGGCCTGCTCGGCGGCGGCGGGTCGATCCTGATGGTGCCCCTGCTGGTGTACGTGGCCGGGATGGGCGCGAAGGAGGCCATCGTCGCCTCCCTCGTGGTGGTGGGCGTGACGTCCGCCGTCAGCGTCGCCGGTCACGCCCGCGCCGGGCACGTCCGCCGGCGCACCGGCCTGCTGTTCGGGCTCGCCGGCATGGCCGGTGCCTTCGCCGGCGGGCTCGTCGGCGGCCACCTGCCCGGCGCGGTGCTGATGGCCGCCTTCGCGGTGATGATGGTCGCCACCGCCGTGGCGATGCTCCGCGGTCGCCGCACACCCGCGCCCGAGTCTGCGCCCACCGAGCTGCCCGTGGTCAAGGTTCTGGTCGAGGGCGCCGTGGTCGGCATGGTCACCGGCCTGGTCGGCGCGGGCGGGGGCTTCCTCGTGGTCCCCGCGCTGGCACTGCTCGGCGGGCTGCCCATGCCGGTCGCGGTGGGCACCTCGCTGCTGGTCATCGCCATGAAGTCGCTCGCGGGGCTGGCGGGCTACCTGGCCACCGTGCCGATCGACTGGGCGTTCACCGGGGTGGTCACCGCCGCCGCCGTGGCAGGCAGCCTCGTCGGCGGCCGGTTGGTGGCCCGCATCCCCGGGGATGCGCTGCGCCGGGGCTTCGGCTGGTTCGTGCTGGCCATGGGAGCGTTCGTGCTGACCCAGCAAGCGCCCGACCAGCTCCGCGTCCCCGCGCTGCTCGTGGTCGCTGGCATCGGCGTCGCCGCCGGCACGTGCGCGGGGCTCGTGCCGCAGTGCCCGCTGCGGCACATCGGCGCCAAGCGCCCACCGGCGACCGCGGGACGCTGAACCCGCCGGCCATGCCCCCGGAATGCCCGAAGGCCGGACGACGCTGTACCGGCAGTACCCGCCGGGGTATCCGCGGCGGCAGGAGAGGATGAGGACATGCAACTTGAGAACACCCGGGTCGTCGGCGACGTGATCAAGCGGCTGCGCCGCGCGGAGGGCCAGTTGGCCGGGGTGATCCGGATGCTGGAGGCCGGCCGGGACTGCGAGGACGTCGTCACCCAACTGGCGGCCGTCTCCCGCGCCTTGGACAAGGCGGGGTTCGCCATCATCGCCACCGGCCTGGAGCAGTGCATCACCGCCGGCGAGAACGGCGACGTCCTCGACCGCGCCCGACTGGAGAAGCTCTTCCTCTCCCTCGCGTGACAACGCAACGACGCCCCGCTCGTTGAACGCGTGGACCACGTCTCGGACGTGATCGGCACCGACCCGCATCGATGACCCCGGGTCGACATCGCGGGCAAGGCCGGGCCGACCTCGGGCGGTTGGCCGCAGCGCCCCGCGTCGCCACTGACCTTGCTGCTGTTCGTACCTGTCCAGGGCAACGGCCGGCTCGCGTCAGCCCGGCGTGGGACGTGGTCGATCCGGCTGCTCGATATGTTGGCGGGATGAGGGGGATGTACGAGGACGGGGACCACTGGCCGGAGTTCGGCACGCTGACCGTGCGCGATACCCGGGGTGGCGACGGAGGGGACGGCCTGTTCGAGCAGCACGCCTCGCAGGTCCAGCCGTGCGGCACGATCGTGCGCACCGGGCACGGCTGGCTGGAGGCGGCGGCCGGGGACGGACCGGTGGTGGTGTGCATGGAGTCGTACGACAGCGCGCCGCCCGCGGACACCGCCGAGTGGGAGGACGTGGTCGAGATCCCCTACCGGAGCCGGTCCGGGGTGGTCGGCCTCACCTATGTGACGGGCGGGCCGGGGGAGGAGCACCTCCGGTTGGCGGGGCCGGGCCTGTACCGGGTGCGGGTGTGCGCGGCCTCCTCGGCTGACGGAGAGGTCGAGGCGGTGTGGCGGCTGTGCTTCTGGCCGGTGGCCGAGGTGGAACCGCCGCGGTGGTCGGCGCGTGCCCGGCCTGCGGTGCCCGTGGGTGACGGGGGTTGGCGATACCTGTTCGGCTACCACGTCACCGATCTGCGGTTCGCCGTGTGGGCGGCGCGGGACGCGGACGGCGTCGCCACCGTCGACGCGGTGCGGCGGTGGGGAGAACGGCACCACCGGGGCGCGGAGTGGCTGGACGGACCGCTGCCCGAGCCGGTGCACGGCCAACTCGATCCTGCCGACGTCGCCGACCGGTTGGGCGTGCCCGCGCCGTCGTCGCCGCGTGACCTGTTGGCCGTGTTCGCCGCCGCCGGGTTGCTCGTCGCCGACGGGGACGCCTACCGGTGGCCCGAGGTCGAGCCTCGGGCACAGGACGTGCTGGAACTGTCGCCGGCGCGCCGCGCCGATCTGGTGCTGCGGCAGGAGTCGGACCGGTTCCGGTCTTTCGCCTCCGATCTGGTGTCGGTCGCCGTGTGGGGTGGTGCCCGGCAGACGGTCGCCGCGCTGGCGGCGCGCACGCTGGTGACCGAGGACGACGTGCGCGCCACGCTGGACTGGGCCGTGCGACAAGGGCTGCTGACCGTCGACGGACCGCTGTCCGGCGCGTTCACGATGGCGGTACCCGCCGCAGCGTGAGGCCGCGGGCGCGTTCACGGGAGTGTCGGAGCGAGAAACTTCCCATCCACTGCGGGGGAACCGCCCGACGAGTGCTGCTCCGTTCAGTCCAACTAGAGAAACTTTCTAGAAACAACCTTGTGGGCGTAAACGGCAGACTGCCACACTCACTCCGGTGCGACCCCTGTGGACGCCTACGGCCAAGGCGCCGCGGCGGTCACCTGGGACTCCCGCGGTGACGGCACGGCGGTGTCACGGAGGCCGGCCTCCGGGCCTGTCACGGCGGAGCCGGCCAGTGGCGGCGACTCCGATGACCACCCGGCGGATCGTCGGGTGAACGGTGGGCGGGGGTCTCGCGTCGGGAGGCTCCCGCCCACTTCCAGCGTGGTCCTACCGGGCACGGTGGGTAGCCGGGGCGGGCCTCGCGACGCCGACGACACCGAGGCCGTCGGCCGTCGCTGAATCCGTGGACTTCCACGGCGCACTGCGCGAACCTTGCTGGGAGCGCTCCCAGGTCAGGTAGGTGCCTTCGATGAGGAAGGAGGACGGAAGTCCGACAACCACCGGATCACCGCCGCGATTCGACCGAACGGGTGGAGGAGTCTGTGCCAAGCAGTCGGCAACAAGGAAAAGCGCTCACGGCGATCGGGCTGGCGGCCTCGTTGGTCGCGGCGACGTTCACCGCGCAGACAGCGGCGAGCGCCGCGGCGGTGAGCGCGGGGCCCGCGCTGTCGGTGGACGTGTCCGCCGGCCGGCACGCGATCAGCCCCGACATCTACGGCTTGAACGGCGGCGACCCGGCGTTCAACGCCGAGATCGGCCAGTCGGTCTCGCGCTGGGGCGGCAACGCGGCCAGCCGCTACAACTTCAAGAACCGCACCTACAACACCGGGAGTGACTGGTTCTTCGAGAACATCGTCGCCGACGAGGCGCACTCCGTCGAGGGGGTGGTCGGTTCCAGCCTCGGCCGTGGCATCAAGCCCGTCGTCACCGTGCCCATGGTCGGCTGGGTCGCGAAGGACTCGCCGTCACAACACCCGTTCACGTGCGGGTTCCCGGCGACCAGGTTCCCGCAGCAGGACAGGTTCGACGAGTGGGACGCCAACTGCGGCAACGGTCAGCTCGACGGGAAGAACCTCACCGGCGTGCCCACCGACAGCTCGATCCCCGCGGACGCGGCGTTCGCCGGGGAGATGGTGTCGCACCTGGTGGACGAGTTCGGCACGGCGGCGCAAGGTGGTGTGCCGATCTACGAGCTCGACAACGAGCCGGTGCTGTGGGCCAACACGCACCGCGACGTGCACCCCGCGCTGGTCACGATGGACGAACTGGGCGACAAGGGGACCGCGACCGCCGCGGCGATCAAGGCCGCCGACCCCGGCGCGGCGGTGCTCGGCCCATCCGGGTGGGGGTACTGCGAGTGGGTCGCGTCCGGTGTGGACGGCTGCGGGCCGGGCGCCGACTCGGCCGCGCACGGCGGGCTCAACCTCTCCCAGTGGTACCTGAAGAACATGAAGGACTACAGCGATGCCCACGGCGGCAGGCGCTACCTCGACTACTTCGACCAGCACTTCTACCCGCAGATCAGCGGCGGCAAGGATCCCGAGGCCAACGCGTTGCGGCTGCGGTCCACCCGGTCGCTGTGGGACCCGACCTACGTCGAGGAGTCGTGGATCGGACCGGGTGGGGTCAACGCGCCGCCGCTGCAGTTCATCCGCACCGTGAAGTCGTGGATCGCCCAGTACAACCCGGGCACCAAGACCGCCATCACCGAGTACAACTGGGGCGCGCTGGACGACATCAACGGCGCGCTGGCCCAAGCCGACGTCCTGGGCATCTTCGGACGTGAAGGGCTCGACCTCGCCACGATGTGGGGCGAGCCCAAGCCCACCGATCCGGGTGCGTACGCGTTCCGGGTGTACCGCAACTACGACGGCGCGGGCAGCCGGTTCGGTGACGTCAGCGTGTCCGCCACCTCCGCCGACCAGGGCCGGCTGGCGGTCTACGCGGCACAGCGCTCCTCCGACCAGGCGCTGACCCTCGTCGTCGTCAACAAGACCGCCGAGGACCTGACCTCGCCGCTGTCGGTGGCGGGCCTCGACGGCACGGGTGCGGCGCAGCGGTTCACGTACGGCCCGGCCGACCTGGGCGCCATCGTGCACGGCGGTGACCTCCCGGTGACAGACGGCCGTGTCGACGCGACGTACCCGGCGAACTCCATCACGCTGCTGGTCCTGCCGTCGGCGGGGTGCTCGGCGCGCTTGCAGGTCAACGGTGACTGGGGCGCCGGACACGTCGCGACGGTCACCGTCACCAACAACCGCCGCACGGCCATCACCGGGTGGCGGATCAGCTGGACGTGGCCTGGCACTCAGCACGTCACCAACTCGTGGAACACCACGCTGACGCAGAACGGCAGCGGTGTGACGGCCACGGATGCGGGGTGGAACGGCTCGATCGGAGCGGGTGGCACCACCACGTTCGGGTTCCAGGCCACCGGTAGATCGGCATCACCGGCACTGACCTGCACTCCCACCTGAGCGAACCCGCGCAGCGGCGCCGGGCGGCACTTGGCGACCCGGCACCGCTGCGCGCCCGCAGCGCCCCGGGCACAACAGCCGCCCGCTGGGCCGCCTCACTGGCAGCGCCGGGCGGCACTTGGCCGACCCCGTCGGTGCCCTGGCCGGACCCCACGCTGGTCTCCGCCGGCTCCCATCACAGCTTTCGTCAGTTCTGAGGATCTCATCAGAATCTCTTGACTGATGATGTGAACGTAACTGATGATGTCATCAGTTACGGGAGGGAGTGGCCGTGATCGACCACCACGATCCGCACGCGGGCCTGCACAGCGAGTTCGGCGCGCTCGCCGGGGAGCACCCCGGGCGGGCCGCCAACCCGGTGATCAAGGTGCACGACCTGGCCTGGTTGGAGTTCACCAAGCCGGATCTGACGGGCGCGGAGGTGTTCGCGGATGCCTTCGGGTTCACCACGTCCCTGCGGACGGAGCACGAGCTGCACCTGCGCGGAACCGATCCGGGCGCGCCGTGCGTGATCATCCGCGAAGGGCGCCGGTCGACGTTCCGCGGTCCGGCGTTCCGCGCGGCCGACCCGCGTGACGTGCTGCGGCTGGCCGAGGCCACCGGACGCCGGGTCGGCCGGTTGCCGGAGACCCTGGGCGGGATCGCGGTCGACCTGGCCGACCCCAGCGGCCTGCGCGTCCGGGTCGTCTCCGACACCGACGCCCTTCCCGCATTGCCGCCGCAGGCGCCGTACGTCCTCAATTCCGGCCACGACGTCAAGCGCGTCAACGCCACGCAGCGCCCGCCGCGAGAGCCCGCGCGCGTGCAGCGGCTGGGGCACGTCGTGCTGCAGACGACGAAGTACCGCCAGGTCCTGGACTGGTACCTGGAGCACCTCGGCCTGATCGTCAGCGACTTCCTCTACCACCCGGGGCAGCGCGAGCGCGGCCCGGTGATGAGCTTCATCCGCTGCGACCGCGGCGCCACCCCCACCGACCACCACACGTTGGCGCTGACGCTCGGCCCGGCGAACCGGTACGTGCACTCGGCCTACCAGGTCGCCGACCTGGACACCCTGGCCGCGGGCGGGGAGTACCTGCGCGAGCACGGTTACGACCGTTCGTGGGGCATCGGCAGGCACATCCAGGGCAGCCAGATCTTCGACTACTGGCGCGACCCGGACGGGTTCCTGGTCGAGCACTTCAGCGACGGCGACCTGTTCGACTGCACCCTCGAGCCGGGCTGGGCCGAGATGACCGCTTCGGGCCTGGCCCAGTGGGGTCCGCCCGCCACCGCGGACTTCCTCGGCGTCAAGCCCGGCCGGGAGTCGCTGCGCGAGCTGCGCGCGACGTTGTCCGCGCTGCGCGAGGACAACGAGTTCGACGTCGGCCGTCTGCTGGGCCTGCTGAGGGTCGCCCGCTCGTGAGCACCGTCCACACCCCGTCCGGCCACTCCCAGGAGAACCGTTGAGCACCTCGATCCTGCGCACCGCCGACGCCTGGTACGTCGCCACCGCCGAGGGGGCCGTGAAGGTCGCGAGCCGGGCCACGACCACCGGCGACCTGCTGGCCGACGGGCAGGCCGTCTCGGACGCGGCAGCGGGTGCCGCATCGGGGGAGACCACGCACCGCGTCGAGGACCTCGCGCTGGTCTCGCCCGTCACCGCGCCCTGCCGGGTCGTGGCCCAGATGACGAACTTCGCCTCCCACGTCACGGATTCCGGGATGGACCCGAAGACCGTGCCGTTGACGTTCTTCCGCAAGACGTCCGGGTCGATCAGCGGCCCGCTGGACGACGTGGTCAAACCGGCGCACGTGCGACTGCTGGACTACGAGGTCGAGATCGGGCTGGTCATCGGCCGCGCGATGCCGGTCGGCACCGAACTCACCGCCGAGAACCTGCACCGGTTCGTGGCCGGCCTGGTGGTGGCCAACGACGTGTCCGCCCGCGATGTCCAACTGCCCAAGACCCAGTTCTACGAGGCCAAGTCCTACCCGACCTTCACACCGGTCGGGCCCGCGCTGGTGCTGCTCGACGCCGACGAGCTCAAGCGGTTCACCGACCTGCGGTTGACGCTGTCGGTCAACGGCGGACGCCGACAGGACGCGCTCGTCGGCGACGACATGATCTACCGGCCGCTGGAGGCGCTGCGCGCGCTGACCCGGTTCCAGCGGCTGGATCCCGGCGACCTGGTCCTGACCGGCACACCGGCCGGCACCGCGCTGTCCGCGCCGCCCAAGGCCGTGGAGAAGATCGCCGCACTCCTGTCCGCGGCGGCGAAGTGGAAGCTGTTCTTCAAGGGGCAGGCGAAGAACACCGGGTACCTGGCCGACGGCGACGTCGTCGAAGCCCGTGTCGCCACCGACGACGGCGCGATCGACCTCGGCACCCAGCGCACGACGGTGAGGTACGCGCGATGACGAGGAACCCCGTGGCCGACGACCTGCTGTGGCCTCGCTACGCCGGACCGGCGGACCTGCCCGCGATCGAGGCCGTCCCGCTCGCCGAGAGGGGCCTGCCCGAGTCGACCTACGCGCTGCTGGCGCGTGCGGCCGGGCGGTGGCCGGAGCGCACGGCGGTCAGCGTGCTGCCCGAGGCCGCCCGCCGGCCCGAGGCCGTCGACCGCACGTTCGCCGACCTGCTCGCCGACGTGCACCGCTACGCGAACCTGCTGCGTGAACTGGGCGTGGGACGGGGCGACGCGGTGGCGCTGATGTCACCCAACTGCGCCGACCTGGTGCCGGCGACCCTGGCCGCGCAGCTCGCCGGTATCGCGGCGCCGCTCAACGGCACCCTGTCCCGCGACCACCTCATCGAACTGCTCCGCCTGTCCGGCGCGCGCGTCCTGATCACCGCCGGACCGGAAGCCGCGCCGCAGGTCTGGGACACCGCGCGAGCGCTCGCGGGCGAACTCGACGCGATCCTGGTGCTGCGCCCGACCGGCGCGACCGGCACCCCGCCCCCGCTGTCCCCGGTCGAGGGCGTGCGCGTGGGCTACCTCGGCGACCTCGCGTCCGGGTCGGACCCGAGCGCCTTCGCCGGTGAGCCGCCGCTGTCGTCGGACCTGGCCGCGCTGTTCCACACCGGCGGCACCACCGGGGCGCCGAAGCTGGCCGCGCACACGCACGCCAACGAGGTGGCCGACGCCTGGATGATCGCCGTCGACTCGCTGTTCGACACCGACTCGGTCGTGTTCGCCGGTCTGCCGCTGTTCCACGTCAACGCGTTGGTGGTCACCCTGCTCGCGCCGCTGTTCAAGGGGCAGCGGACGGTGTGGGCCGGCCCCCTCGGCTACCGCGAGCCCGCCCTGTTCGGCCAGTTCTGGAAGATCGTCGCGCACTACCGGGTCGCCGCGATGAGCGCCGTGCCCACCGTGTACGCGGTGCTCTCGCAGTGCCCGGTCGACGCGGACATCACCAGCCTGCGCTTCGCCATGGTCGGCGCCTCGCCGCTGCCCGCCGCCGTGCGGGAGGGCTTCCAGTCCCGCACGGGCGTCACGCTGGTCGAGGGCTACGGGCTGACCGAGGCCACGTGCGCCAGCGCGCGCAGCTTCCCCGGCGCACCCCGGCCGGGCGCGCTCGGCCAGCGCCTGCCCTACCAGCAGGTGAAGGTGCTCCACCCCGACACCCGGGAGGAGCTGCCGCCCGGCCGGACCGGTGTGCTGGCCATCAGCGGCCCGACCGTGTTCCCCGGCTACGTCGTCGCGCGCGACGACAGCGGGCACGTGCTGGACGGTCTCGGCAAGCTGACCGACGGCTGGCTGGACACCGGCGACCTGGCCCGCGTGGACGCCGACGGGTTCGTGAGCCTGGCGGGCCGCGCCAAGGACCTCATCATCCGCGGTGGCCACAACATCGACCCCGCCGTCATCGAGGACGCCCTGTTGGCGCACCCGGCGGTGACGGCCGCCTGCGCGGTCGGCAGTCCCGACGAGCACGCCGGCGAGGTCCCGGTCGCGTACGTCACCCTGGCCCCCGGGGTGAGCGCGAACGCCGACGACCTGCTGGCGTGGGCTGCCGACCGCGTGCCCGAGCGGGCCGCCGCGCCGAAGGCCGTCACGGTGCTCGACGCGTTGCCCGTCACCGATGTCGGCAAGCCCTACAAGCTCCCGCTGCGCGTCGACGCCACCCGCCGCGCGATCGGCGGGGCGCTGGCCGGGCTCGCCGGGGTCGAGGTCGACGCGGTGATCGAGGACGGAACCGTCGTCGTGACGGTGACCGTGCCGTCCGGTGCGGACGAGTCGGCGGTGCAGGACCTGCTCGGCCGCTTCGCCATCGCCTCGCGGGTGGAGGCACGGCTGTGAGCGTCCTGACCGTGTTGTCCGTCCTGCCGGCGGTCCTCTTCCTGGTGCTCGGCACGGCCAAGGTGCTGGCGCTCGCGCCCATGCGCGAACTCGCCGAGCACGCCGGCTTCCCGGTCGCGGCCTACCGGGGCATCGGCGCTCTGGAGGTGGCGGGGGCCACCGGGCTCCTGCTCGGACCGGCCGTGCCGGTGATCGGGGCCTCGGCGGGCGCGGGACTGCTGCTCCTGCTCACGGGCGCGGTGATCACGCACGTCCGCAACCGGGACGGTGTCCGCAAACTGGTCCCGGCCCTGTCGTGCGCGGCGTTCGTCGCGGCCTACCTCGCGGCACTCGGGACGTCGTCGTGACGACCGTGCCCGTGGTGATCGTCGGCGCGGGCCCCACGGGGCTGACCGCCGCCGCGCTGCTCGCCCGGCACGGCGTCGAGTGCCTGGTGCTGGAGCGGTGGGAGTCGGTCTACCCCCAACCGCGCGCGGTGCACCTGGACGACGAGGTCTACCGCATCCTCGGGTGGCTCGGGCTGGCCGAGGAGTTCGCCGCCCTCTCCTGGCACTGCCAGGGGCTGCGGCTGCTCGATCCCGACCTGCGCGTGCTGGCCGAGTTCCGGCGCGCCCCGGGCGACGGCCGCCACGGCTACCCGCAGGCGAACATGTTCGACCAACCCGACCTGGAACGGCTGCTGCGCACCACCCTGGAGCGGACCTCCGCCGTCACCCTGCGCGGCAACACCGAGGTCACCGGCGTCACCCAGCTCGGCACCGGACCGGTGCGGGTCGACGTGACCGACCGCGTGACCGGCGAGCGCGAAACGATCCGCGCCGACTACGTGCTGGGCTGCGACGGCGCCAACAGCCTCACCAGGGCTTCGATCGAAGCGAAGATGACCGACCTCCGCTTCGACCAGCGCTGGCTCGTGGTCGACATCGCCACCACCGCCGACCTCGACGAGTGGGAGGGCGTGCACCAGGTCTGCGACCCGGCCCGGGCCGCGACCTACATGCGCATCGGCAAGACCCGCTACCGCTGGGAGTTCCGGCTGCTGCCCGGGGAGGACGGCGACGACTTCCACGACCGGGACCGGCTGCACCCGCTGATCGCGCCCTGGACCGGGGACGTCCCGGCCGACGAGCTGGAGATCGTCCGCGTGGCCGAGTACACCTTCCGGGCGCAGGTCGCGGACCGGTGGCGCGACCGCGGGGTGTTCCTGCTCGGCGACGCCGCGCACCTCACCCCGCCGTTCATCGGGCAGGGCATGGGCGCCGGGCTGCGCGACGCGGCCAACCTCGCCTGGAAGCTCGCGGGCGTCCTCGACGGGACCCTGCCCGAGAGCGCGCTCGACTCCTATGAGGCGGAGCGCAAGCCGCACGCCCGCGCCATGATCCGGATGGCCGTGCTGATCGGCAAGGCCATGACCGAAGGCGGCCGGCTCGGCAGCCTGGTCCGCCGGGTGCTCGCGCCACGGCTGGCCGTCGTCCCCACCCTCGCCCGGCACGTCCTCGACAGCGAGACACCCCCGCTGCGCGGGTCGAACCTGCTCGTGCGGCCTCGACTGCGTCGAACCCTCGCAGGACGACTGTGTCCCAACGCCGTTCTGGACGACGGGCGCCGCTTCGACGACGTGGCCGCCGGCCGCTTCGCCGTCGTCACCGCCACCAGCCCGTCGGAGACCGAACGAACCGCCGTCCACGCGAGCGGCGCGGTACTGGTCACCGCCGGGCACCCCGGCGAGCTGCACCGCTGGCTGCTCGCCGGGGGAGCCACCGCCGTGGTGGTCCGCCCGGACGGCACGGTGCTCAGCACGAGCGACAGCCTCTCCTCACTGTGCCGGGACCTGCCCCGGTCCGCTGCGAGCGTCCGCTGAAACGCCGGCGCACCCGACAAGGAGCAACGATGCCCCGACGCCCCGACGTCCCCGCGTACCGGCCGGACCTCTACTCGTCACAGGCCGTCCAGGACCCCTACCCGCACTACGCGAACCTGCGTGCCCTCGAACCGGTGGTGTGGCTGCCCAAGCACAAGGTCTACGCGTTCCCGCGCTACGCCGAGTGCAACTCCGCACTGCTGGACGACAAGACCTTCATCTCCTGCGACGGAGTCGCGCTGAACCCCGTCACCAACCGGCTCTCCGGCGGCACCACGCTCGGCAGCGACGGCGAGGAACACGCCCGGCGCCGGTCGTTGGTCGCCCACCGGCTCACACCGCGTGCGCTGCGCGGGATGAAGGACCTGGTGGAAGGACAGGCCGACCGGGTGGTCGAGGCGGCAGTCAGGCAACGGGTCGTCGACGGTGTCGACGTCGCGGCCGCACTGCCCGCGGCCGTGGTGCCCGACTTCATCGGGTGGCCGCGGGAGGGACGCGACAAGCTGCTCGACTGGGGCGCGGCCACCTTCGACGTCCTCGGTCCGCTGAACGGGCAGGCGGTGAAGGCCGTACCCGACGGGTTGGGGATGATGCGCTTCGCGCACACGGTCGCCAAGCGGCGGACGGTCCTGCCCGGCAGCATGGGGGACGACCTGCTGCGCGCGGCGGACGAGGGCAAGCTCAGCCACGCCGAATGCCCCGGGCTGATGATCGACTACCTCGTGCCCTCGCTGGACACCACGCTGAGCGCCATCGCTAGTGCCCTGCACCTGTTCGCCACCGACCCCGAGCAGTGGCAGCTCCTCAAGAGCGACCCGAGCCTGATCCCCAACGCGGTCAACGAGGTCGTCCGCTTCGAATCCCCGCTGCGCGCCTTCAGCCGCAAGGTCGTCCGCGACACCGAGGTGGCCGGGGTCGCGCTGCCCGCGGGCTCACGCGTCCTCGTCCTCTACGCCTCGGCCAACCGTGACGCGCTGCAGTGGGAGAACCCCGACACCTTCGACATCCGCCGCGACGCCTCCCGACAACTGGGTTTCGGTCACGGCACGCACGGCTGCGCCGGACAGGGCCTCGCCCGGCTGGAGACCCAGGCGATGCTGCGCGCGCTCACCGCCCGCGTCGACAGGATCAGGCCTGCCGGAACACCGGAATGGGCGCGGAACAACGTCATCCGACGCCTCCGACGGCTTCCACTCGAACTCGTCCCCGCCTGAAGGAAGCGCCCGGTGAAGATATCCGTCGACTACGACCGCTGCGAGGGCCACGGCCTGTGCGCCGCACGGGCACCGGAGGTCTTCCAGCTCAACGACGACTTCGAACTCGTGCACCGCTTCGCCGGCGGAACCGTTCCCCCGGAGCTGGTCGCCGACGCGCGGGCGGGTGTCGACTCCTGCCCGGTCGCAGCACTGCGAGAGCTCACCTGACTCTGCCGTTCCCGATCCGGTCCTTGTCGACCGGGCCGATTCCCCCGAACGCCCCACACGCTCCTGATCGGTCCATCACTGTTGTGATGCAGTACCATTGAGGTATGGCAGTACCTCCACCCGACAGCGCCGAGCCCGCTACCCGCACGGAACGGCGCAAGGCCCGCACGCGTCAGAAGCTGATCGACGCGGCGCGTGGCTTCCTGGCCGGCGACAGGCACCCCACGGCGAGCATCCAGGACATCACCGACGCCGCGGACGTCGGCTTCGGGTCGTTCTACAACCACTTCTCCAGCAAGGCGGAGCTGTTCGAGGCGGCCGTGGCGGAGGTGCTGGAGGAACTCGGCCGATTGCTGGACGAGTTGAGCAGCGGCTTCGAGGACCCGGCGGCGACGTTCGCGCAGTCGGCCCGGTTGGCGGTGCGCCTCGCGGTGGCGCGGCCGGAGACGGCGCAGGTGTTGGTACGGCACGGGATGTCCTACATCGACGCCGACCAGGGGCTCGCGCCGCGGGCCCTGCGCGACATCGAGGCCGGGATCGCGTCGGGGCGCTTCCGCGTGGGTGATCCCCGGTTGGCGCTGGCGACCACCGCCGGAGCGCTGATGGCGGTGCTGCACGTGTCGTTGGTGAACCCCGACAGCGTCACCGACGCGACGTGCGACGAGACGGCCGAGCTGCTGTTGCGCATGCTCGGTGTCCCGCTCGACGAAGCACACGAGTTGGCGACGGCGCCGCTGCCGGACGTCCCGGCCGTCGACCGGGTCTGACCGACCTCGGGGTCGGTCCCGGCGGAGTTCACGCGGGCAGTTCCCCGATGCCGGCAGGCTCGTGCTGTCGGACGCCGTTGTAACCGTGGCGGAAGCCGCTCGACTGGGCGTAGGCGCGGCGGCGTGACCGCATGATGGACCCGAGCGGGCGATGGGCTTCGAGGGCGTGCCAGGGGTTGAACGAGAGGACGTCGTCGGCGTAGCGGCGGCGCGCGTCGCTGTAGGGATCCTGGGCCGGCAGGTGGATCGTCGCCACCGTCTGGTGTGGTGAGAGTTCCTCCCGCCACAGGACGGAGGCATCCTCGACCGGCATGGCGTCGACGTCGACGTCGACGCACAGTTGGACGCGCAGGTCGTACTCGGCGTCGTTGCGGGTGAAGAAGTCGGCGACGAGGTCGCGCAGGGCGGACTCGCCTGCCTTCTTGCCGACCGGTGTGCCGGTGAGCGCGCGGACGTCGTCGGAACCGGGTGCCGCGGAGAGCTTGGCGACGTGATCGCCGTAGCGGAGTGCCGCCATGGAGTGGAAGGTCTCGCCGAGGATGTGGTTGTTGGCGGCGGCCAGGGTCTCGACGGTCGGCGGGATCGGGCGCCCGAGCCGGGCGAGCGCGCGGGCGGCGGTGCGGGCCGCCAGCCCGGCGACCTGGAGTTGCGCGTCGCTCTGACCGGGCTGCTTCTCGAGGATCTTCTGCAGGTCGGCGTAGGCGCCGATGGTCCCGAACGGCAGGGTCGGGTGGTTGACGAGCAGGAAGTCCTGCGTGGTGAACCCGTCGTCGACCGCGCGAGGACCGTCCACGCCGAGCACCTTGATCGCGAATCCGCGCTGGACGGGCAGTTGGTCGGAACGCAGGTCGCCGGGCGCGGTGGAGAGCCGGACGATCACCGGGTAGCTGCGCGGTTGCGCGAACAGTCCTTGGGCGAGGTGCCGCGGCAGGTCCGGCCGCACGCGCAGTTCGCCCGCGAGGATGCCGTGGCTCTTGGCGTGGGCGTCGCGCACGCCGTGCCGGTGCTTGGCCGCGACCTGCTCGTTGGCGTGTTGCATCGCGGCGACGACCTGGCGGGTGAGTTCTTCCTCGTCCGGGAAAGGCTGTTCCAGGTCCGGACGGTAACGGACGTACGTGGCTGTGGACATCGGTGGTCTCCGGGTCAGCTGCTGAGCCAGCGGATGGCGGACAGGCTGGGCATGAAGAAGTACTCGCCGCCCCGCAGGGTGTTGAAGCTCTGGATGCCGTGCACGCGGCGCGGGGGCGTGCCGGGCACGGTGAAGTAGGCGTTCTCGTCCTGCAACGAGATCAACGGGTCCTTTTCCCGGCCCAGGCCGACGAAGTTGCCGGAGTTGACCCACTCGCCCTGCAGGAACTCGACGTTGTCGATCGCGCGGGCCCCGAGGGCGATGAAGTCGAGGCCGCGGTCCCTGCCGTCGTCGGTGAGCGCGGTCGTCGGTTCGCCGAACGAGGTGCTGCGCCGGATGATCCGCCGGATGTCGACGTCGCTGAGGACCTCGAGCCTGGTGTCGCGCGGGTTCATCCGCCGGATGTGGGAGCCCAGCGGGGTCTTGAGGCCACGCGGGTCGTCGGCGTAGTCGAAGTCGTTGATCCGGCGGGGGTCCTCGCCCAGCGCGGGGTCGTCGCCGGTGGGCGACAACGCCAGCGGCGCTCCGCTGCGCCAGCGTCCCACGAGCTTGGCCGCGAGGAGCTCCCGCTCCTGTTCGGTCCGCCCGTTGTCGCGCAACCACCGGTTGAAGGCGGCGACGTGGGAGTGGTACTTGCGGAACACGACGTAGGTCCCGTTGCGGCCCAGCACGTCCGGGGCGGGTGCGGCCAGCGGGTGGCCCGTCTCGCTCGGGTAGCCGAGCACGAACTCGCCTGCTCTGATCGGTCGTCCGTCACCGGGAAGCGGCTCGGCGCCGCTGCCCTCGACCACCGGCTGGGAGAACCCGTCCCGATAGCCGAACACGTTGAACCCGGTCGCCCCGAAGTCCTGGCGTGACAGCAGTCGCACTCCGGCCAGTTCGCGCAACCGCTCTTCGTGGGCGGTGACCTCGCTGCGCCAGTCGACCTCGTTCTCGGCGTAGACGCTCACGGCCAGGTGCACGGTCGGGCTGCCGAACGGCGCTTCCCAGTGCTCCGGGGCGTTCGGGCCGGTGTCGCGCAGCCGGTCGGCCCGGGCGGCCATGCCGGCGCGGAAGTTGGCCGGGAAGGAGTCGAGCGACGCCTGTGGCACTCCCAGGGCCACGAGCCCGCGGTAGCTGATCGCCAGTGCCGACCAGGACGGTCGGGGCTCGTCCCACCGGGCGGCGGAGGCCACCCGCGGGGCCAGGCGCCGCAGCAACTCCTTGCCCGCCGCCCGGTCGGTGATCTCGATGATCGCGTGGGTGCCGAAGTAGGGCTCCGGTCGTGCCCGCAGCACCGCCGCCTGGATGTCGTCCAGGTCGAGCGTCGGGCGCCTTCGCAGGCGCCGGAACAGGTCCACGGCGGTCAGTTGAGGTCGCCGAGGAAGCTCTGCACCGCGGCATCGAGCCGCTTGAGCCGGTTGGCGTCCGCGACGGTGATGTCCGGGTGCGCCACGAACCACGCCTCGGCCGGGATCTGGTGTCGGACGATGAAGTCCTTGACCTCCGGCGAGGTGATGCCCGGCCAGCCCACGACGTTGCCGAACAGGTAGTCCATGAACTCGGGGATCTTCGTCGCGAAGTCGTCGATGTAGGGATCCCACTCGCCGTCGTAGGCCGTCGCGAACAGCAGTTTCGTGTCGTCGTCCAGGAACACGAACCGCATGTTGTGCAGCGTGCCGACCTGACCGGCGCCCGCGAGGTTCCCGCCGACCAGCTTGAAGAACTTCCGCAACCGCGCCGCGCCGTTCGGCTTCAACGGCACGATGATGGTCAGCTCCGACACCTCGCCGCTCTTCGCGCCGACCCGACCCGCGGTCGTGACGGCGTGCTCGGCTTGCTCCTGCTTGTCCGTCAGGAACTCCGCGATGCGCAGCTTCAACGCGATCTTGGCGTCCGCCAGCACCTCGTCGACCTTCTCGCGCACCGAAGCGGGCAGCCCTTGGAACCTCGTCTGCAGCTCCTGCACTGTCATCACGCACCTCCTCCGTCGGACACGGAACCTGCCCGTGTCGATGACTTCATCACTACTGATGGTGTCATCAGTTTTGGCGGGGGGCAAGTAGGCGTCGGCCACACGGAGTAGGCGGGTGTACTGATTCGTGACGTTGTTGACGTCTAGGCGGTCAGTCGGGTGATGGGTGGCTGGCCGCCGAGGGCGCTGTGTGCTCGGTGGGTGTTGTAGT
>JBFBCZ010000028.1:0-139463 GCA_040689555.1 Actinosynnema sp. NPDC051121
CCCGGTCCCATTCCGAACCCGGTAGTTAAGCCTTCCAGCGCCGATGGTACTGCACTCGTGAGGGTGTGGGAGAGTAGGACGCCGCCGAACAATTCGTTCCCTCAGGGGGCACTCGTTCACTCGAGTGCCCCCTGAGGGCTTTTTCATGCCCTGACACAGTGCTGAGCACCCGGCCGGACCGGTGCGCCCGACCGGGCCCGACTAAGTTCTGGGCATGCACCACGAGTCTGCCGACCCCCGAACGCAACGCCGCTCCGGCGGGGACGCCACCGTCCAGGCCGACCTGGCCGCGAGTCCGTTCCGCGTCGACCGCGACCGGGTGGCCAGCTCGCCGTTCTTCGCCCGGCTGGGCGGCGTCACGCAGGTCGTCAGCTCGACCGGTTCCGGCTTGTTGGTGCACAACCGGCTCACGCACAGCCTGAAGGTCGCCCAGGCCGCGCGTGCCATCGCCGAGCGCCTCAACTCCCGCGCGGACTTCGCCAACCTGCTGGACAAGCTGGGTGGCTGCGACCCGGACGTGGTGGAGGCCGCCTCCCTGGCGCACGACCTGGGGCACCCGCCGTTCGGGCACCTCGGCGAGCAGGTCCTCGACCGGCTGGCCCGGCACCGGTTCGGGCTGTCGGACGGGTTCGAGGGCAACGCCCAGTCGTTCCGCATCGTCACGACCACGGACGTCCGCGGTCCGGCGGCGGTCGGGCTCGACCTGACGGTGGCGGTGCGGGCGGCAATGCTCAAGTACCCGTGGACGCGCCTGTCCTACCCCTCGCCGCACCCCCGTGACCTGCCCGCGCCGCCGCGTGGCGCGGCCGAGCCGACCGACGCGCCGGGCACCGGTTCCAGCAAGTTCTCCGCCTACGTCACCGAGCTGGAGGACGTGGAGCAGTCGCGCGCCTTCTACACCGGCAGGCTGGAGCAGTGGCAGCAGACGGTGGAGGCGTCGGTCATGGACACCGCCGACGACATCGCCTACGCCATCCACGACCTGGAGGACTTCTACCGCGTGGGCGTGCTCCAGCACGCGACCGTGTCGACCGAGCTGAACACGTGGCTGGACCACGCGGTGGAGCTCGCGGGCCTGAGCGCCGCCGACCTGGCCGCCCAGGAACGCCGGCCGGGCCGTTCGCTGGAGGCGTTGCGCCGCCGGCTGCACGCCAAGGACACGTGGGCCGTGGACGACGGTGCGTTCGCGCACGCGGTGGCCAAGGTGCGCGCGGAGCTGGTGGACGGTCTGCTGGCGGTGCCGTTCGACGGTTCGGTGGAGGCGGAGCAGGCGGTGGCCGGGTTCTCCGCCCGCTGGACGCGCCGCCTGGTGGACTCGGTCGGGGTGGTCGAGGAGCCGACGACCCGCTCCGGGCACGTGGTGCTGGCCGTGCCGCAGTGGCACGAGGTGCAGGTGCTGAAGTTCGTGCACCGCCGGTTCGTGCTGCTCCGCCCGGACCTCGCGCTGCACCAGCGCGGCCAGGCGCGGCTGCTGACCGCGCTGGTCGAGGCGCTGGAGCAGTGGGTCACCGACCGGCACGAGGCGAACCGGCTGCCGCGCCGGCTGCACGACCTGGTCGAACTGGCGGGTGACGAGTACGCGGGACTGGCCCGCACGGACCCGTCGGTGCTGGTCGGCGCCACGGGGGAGATGCCGTCCGGGCCGGACGCCGTGCGGGCGCTGGCCCGTGGCCGGGCGGTGGTCGACTTCGTCGCCTCGCTCACCGACAACCAGGCCGCGGCGCTGCTCGACGCGCTGTCCGGTCGCACCGGTCAGCTGTGGACAGATGCTTTTGTACTGTGAAGTGTGATGGATTCACCGTCTGAGAAGTAGGCCGAACGGTGGCAGACGGTGCTTGTCCGTGCGCAATACGTTGACCCCTCGGCCGGAGACATCCGACCGCAGGCCGCGTGCGTCGGGGGCACGCACGATCTGGGGGAGACGCCTGTGCGCTCACCGAAACGTCGTTCGCGAAGAAACGCGCTGGTCGCGGCCAGTGCCGCGGTGCTGTTGACCTTGGGGGTCGGGTCACCCGCCTCCGCCGACCCGACCAAGGCGTCCAAGGGCGTCGACGACGTCACCGCCGCGCAGATCGCCGCGTTGCAGGACATCAAGAGGTCCCTCACCGAAGCAGAGTCCAAAGTGGACAGCGCGCTCGTGGTCGAGCAGCGCAGGCGTTCCAACGCCACCACGTTCAAGAAGCTCCCGGCGCTCCAGACCGGGGTGAAGGTCCAAAGCGGAAACACCGTGGTGGTGGACATCCGCGCGTTCAAGGTCACCGACGACCTGGTCGCCGCCGTGAAGGCCGCCGGCGGCGGTATCCGCTCCGTCTCCACCGAGGGCAGGACGGTCCGCGCCGAGCTGCCGCTCGGCGCGCTGACCACGCTGTCCGCCCGCGGCGACGTCCGCCGCGTCGAGACTGCCGTCGAGTACAAGACGTTCAGCGAGCAGGGCCGCAAGGCCGACCCGGAGCCCTCCAAGGAGGACAAGGCCCGCGAGATCGAGGCCCGCACCCGCGAGGTCCTGGTCGCGCCGCAGGCGGCCAAGACCGGTGAGGGCGACCGGGCGCACGCCGCCGACACCGCCCGGGGTGACTTCCGCGTCACGGGCACCGGCGTGAAGCTGTGCGCGCTGTCCGACGGCGTCGACTCGCTGGGCCTCTCGCAGGCCGCCGGCGAGCTGCCCGCCGGCGTCGAGGTCCTGGCCGGCCAGGAGGGCTCGGGCAACGAGGGCACCGCGATGCTGGAGATCCTCCACGACCTCGCGCCGAACGCGAGCCTCGGCTTCGCCACCGCGGTCAACGGCGACGCGAGCTTCGCCGACAACATCCGCGCCCTGCGCTTCCAACTGGGCTGCGACGTCATCGTGGACGACATCCTCTACTTCAACGAGTCGCCGTTCCAGGACGGCGTCATCGCGCAGGCCGTGGACGCGGTGGCCGCCGACGGCGCGCTGTACTTCTCCTCCGCGGGCAACGAGGGCAACGTCACCGACGGCACCTCGGGCCACTGGGAGGGGCAGTTCGTCGACTCCGGCGTCGGCATCGGCAAGTTCGCCGGCACCGCGCACGACTTCAACCCCTCGCCGGACGCCAAGCAGGTGTTCAACCCGCTGTCGGAGAGCTCCGGCAACGTGCCCGTGACGCTGTTCTGGTCCGACCCGCTGGCGTCGTCGTTCAACGACTACGACCTGTACCTGGCCAACGCGCAGGGCAACGTGGTGGCGTTCAGCCAGGGCGTGCAGGACGGCAGCCAGGACCCGTACGAGCGGCTGAACACGCCGACGAGCGCGTCGGGCCTGCGGCTGGCCGTGGTCAAGTTCCGCGGTGAGAACAAGTACCTGGCGCTGTCCGCCCTGGGCGGTCGCTTCAAGGACTCCTCCGACGGGCTCAAGAAGTACGCCACGTCCGGCGTCACGCGGGGCCACTCCGCGGCCAAGGGCGCGATCAGCGTCGCGGCGGCGCCGGCGAACAACCCGCTGCCGTTCGACCTGGAGCCGGGTGACCCGGCCAACCCGCGCGGTCCGTTCCCGAACGCGTTCGACGGCACGCAGAAGCCCGAGCGGTTCACCTCGGACGGTCCCCGCCGGGTGTTCTTCGCGCCCGACGGCACCCCGCGCGAGGAGGTGCGGCAGAAGCCGGACCTGACCGCGGCGGACGGCGTGCAGACCAGCGTGGCGGGCTTCAACCCGTTCTTCGGCACGTCGGCGGCCGCGCCGAACGCCGCGGCCATCGCGGGCCTGGTGCTGTCCGGCAACCCCGGCCTGGCGCCCGCCGAGGTGCGGCAGGCGATGACCGCGACGGCGATCGACCTCGTCGAGGCAGGCGCCGACAACCGGACCGGCGCGGGCGTCGTGCGGGCCGACCTGGTGCTGGCCTACACGGGCGCGTCGCCGCAGCCGCTGGCGAAGGCGGCGAAGCCGTCCGTGGTCAACGACGCCGACGGCAGCCAGTACCTCAAGCCGGGCACCACGGCCACGGTCACCGTGCCGGTGGTCAACTCCGGTGACGGCACGGCCGCGTCGACCAGCCTCGTGCTCACCACGCCCACCGCGGGTGTGACGATCGCGCCCCGGTCGAAGTACTACGGCAACGTCGAGGTCGGCCAGACGGTCACCAACACGTTCAAGGTGAGCGTGCCCGCGTCGGCGGGTCTCGGCTCGGCCGTGCGCCTGGACGCCCGGGTGACGTTCGCGGGCTCGACCTCCCCGACGACGAGCTCGTTCACGCTCAACGTCGGCGAGCCGTCCCGTGACGCGAAGACGTTCGCCTACACCGGGCCGGTCGTGGCCATCCCGGACAACGACGCCACCGGCGTCACGATCGCGATCCCGGTCAGCGGCGTCGGCCGCGGCGCCAAGGTCGTGTTCTCGATCGACGGCGACTCGTGCAGCACCACCACGGGCGCCACGACCGTCGGCATCGACCACACGTTCGTCGGTGACCTGGTCGGCACGCTGACCTCGCCGTCCGGCGCGACCGCGACGGTGTTCCAGCGCAACGGCTCGACCGGCAACAACCTGTGCCAGGTCGTGTTCGACGACACCGCCGCGCAGCCGTTCTCCTCGGTGACCAGCAACCTCGCGCCGTACACCGGCACGTGGCGGCCCACCACCCCGCTGGGCGCGCTGCTCGCCGAGCCGGTGGACGGCACCTGGACGTTCAAGGTCGTGGACACGGCCGCGTCCGACAAGGGCTCGATCCGCGCGGTCTCGCTGAAGATCAACGGTTACGTCTGATAGTCGAAAAGGGCCCCGGGAGCGCGCTCCCGGGGCCCTTTTGTTCACGTGTTACTTCGGCCACTCCCAGCGGATGCCGAACACGCCGGGCCCGAAACCGAGCGCCACGGCGTGCACGCCACCCGCCGCGTCCAGGGCCAGGTTGCGCCGCCGCGACGGGGTGTCGTCACCGGCCGGCACGCTGAACTGCTGGCAGCGGGCGGGCAGGTTGGACTGGTCGAACCGCACCTCGATCACGTACTCGCGCACCGGCAGCCGGAACTTGCGCGCGAACGTGTTGTTGCCCGCCGGGTAGTGGCCCTCGGCGAACAGCAGCTCGTACTCCATGATGATGGTCTCGCCCCTGGTCAGGGGCCGGTCGAACATCATCTCGGCGGCCATGATGTTGGCCTCGGTGTCCTCGACCACCCGTCCCAGGTGGCAGTTGCGCAGGTTCACCACCTGCGGCAGCACGTTCGCCTGCTCGGTCTCGAACACCAGCGCCCACCGGTCCGGGCCGTCCTGCTCGGCGCGCAGGATCTGGCGCACCCACACCGAGCGCTGGCCGCCGTCCGCGGCGATCTCGATCCGGTCGTGCTGGCTGATCCGGCCCAGCTTGACGTCCGAGGACGTGTCCACCTTGGTGAGCAGGTTCGCCACCCGCTCGCGACGCGCCCACAGGGCGTCGATCGGCATCATCGTCGTCGGACGGGACCGCCTGCCACGCGGGCGCGGCGGCCCGAGCAGCGCGGACAGGCCTGCCTGCGGCACGCCGAGCACGGTCTCCAGGTGGCGCAGCGCTTCCAGCGACTCGGGTCGCTCGGGGCGACGTCGGCCGGACTGCCAGTAGCTCAGCGTCGCGACGCTGATGGTGACCCCGCGCAGCGCGAGCCGGTGCTGGATGCGGTCGAGGCTCAGCCTGCTCGCTTTGATCGCGGCTCTCAGCGCCTCGGGGAACGGTCCCGTGGTGAGAAGCTGCGCAAGACTGCCGTGGCCCGTCGAGTCGAGTTCGTCGACGGACAGGTTGGGTCGACCGGCAGCGTTGGTCATTGTGACTCCCCGCTGTCATGAGATCACGCCCCAGTGACCCTACCCGCCAACGCAGGGCGTTGGTGCCTTCCAGGTGGAGTCATTGATTGGGCCGTACGGGTCAGGAGTTCACTGGGATGGGCATCGTTCTGTCAAGTGGTGAACATCCGTGCTCTCCCCTTTGTAAACCCGTCGGTAACATTGTGCAACGCCGGCTTCGGGGTCGTGACGGCGACCCTTCGGCCCTGGTATGCGGTGCCGCGCGCCCCTGGCCCCACTGGTCACGGTGTTGGCGGTCGTTGATCCGTTGGGCCTACTGTGTGCCCGGTGACCGCAGCACAGGACCTCGTGCCCCTGCCGGAGGACCCGCTGGAGGAGGTCGCCGTCGCCGTGCTGGGCTCCGGCCGGCACGTGGTGGTGGACCTGCTCGAGATCGTGGGGGACCACGGTCGGTCGGGCGTCGACGTGGTCCGCGCGGGTGACGACCTGCTGCCCCGGTTGGCCCACGAGGACGCGCTCGACCAGGCGCTGGTGCTGGCCCGGCAGGCGCTGCGGCCCGGCGGCCTGTTCGTCGCCGCCGTGCCCGAGCTGGACAAGCTCGGCAGCCTGCGCCCCACCGCGCCGCCGCCGAAGGTGTCCGGGCGCGGCCCGGACCGGCAGGTGACCGTGCAGCTGTGGGACTGGGCGGCCGACGGCGAGTCCTACGCCCTCGAAGTCGTGCGGCTGGTGCGCGGGGCGGAGACGTGGGAGGTCGCGAACACCGTGTCGACCCGGCACCGGGTGCTGTCGCCCGAGCAGGTGGCCGCCTCGCTGGCCGACGCCGGGTTCGGCGCGGTCCAGCGGCTCTCGCCCGCCGAGTGCGGGCACCCGTTGCCGGTCTGGGTCGCGGTGGCATGAGCAGGGTCCGCCCGGTCGCCGGGGGCGGACGCGCGGTCGAGGTGCCGCCGGAACGCCTGGACGGGTGGTTCTCGCGGTTCGCCCTGCGTCACGGCGGGGCGGTGTCGACGGCGGTGACGCCGGACCGCTGCCTGGTCACGGCGGTGGACGGGGCGACGGCCGAGGTGTCGGCCGCGTTCGGGGAGTTCACCCCTCCAGGTGAGCACGAAGGGCTGGTGCTCGACGCCGTGCTGGCGCACGCGTCCACCTCCCGCCGGATCGGGCTGCTGCTGGTGCGGCTCGGCGGGCACAGCATCGGGGTGGCGCAGGACGGCGTGGTGCTCGTGTCGACCACGGACAGCCGGCAGGTGCACGGGCGCAACAAGGCGGGCGGGTGGTCGCAGCAGCGGTTCGCCCGGCGTCGGGAGGGGCAGGCGCGGGTCGCGCTCCAGGCCGCGGCGGACGACGCGGCACGGGTGCTGGCGCCTCGGGTGGGCGAGCTGGACGCGGTCGTGCTCGGCGGTGACCGCCAGGCGTTGGACGCTCTGCGGGACGACCGTCGGCTGGGCGAGGTGTTCGCGTTGGCGTCACCGCGCGTGTTGGACGTGCCGGAGCCCCGGCGGGCGGTGCTGGACGAGGCCGCGGTGCGGGCGCGGGCGGTGGAGGTCGTGGTCCGGGAAACTCCCGGAAACTCGTGACAACCCCCGGCGACCCCGACCGCATTCATAAGGGTGAGGGACCACCGACCAGCGGCGGCCCACGAACCCGAGGAGCAGTCTTGCTGCGCAAACGACTCGTGCTGGCGGCCGGTGCCGTCGTGCTGGGCGGCATCGCCGTGGCCGGGACCGCGCTGGCGTCCGGCGGTGGCGACGAGGTGCCCACGACCACGACGAAGCCCTCCACCACCTCGGTCGCCACGTCGCCCGCCACCACGTCGCGGGTCACCACGTCCCCCGGCGCGCCGTCGCCGACGTCCTCCGTGACGATCGAGACCTCGCCGCGGTCGACGGTCACCACCAGCCCGGGCGCGAGCACCCCGGCCTGGCCGACCACCACGACCCGGTGGCCCGAACCGACGCCGACCCAGCCGCTGGTGACCACCACCGTGGAGACCACGTCGCCGGGCGCGTCGTTCCCGGCGACGTCCACGACGACCGAGTCGCCGCTGCCGACGTCCACGACGGCCACCACGAGGCGCTGACGGCGTGAGCTGGGACGCGGAGTTCACCCACCACTTCGACCGGTGCGCCGACTCGATGCGCTTCACCGCGTTCTTGTTGTGCGGCAACCACCACGAGGCCGAAGACGTGGTGCAGTCCGCGTTCCTCAAGCTCTACCTGGCGGGGCCGAGGCTGGCGCAGCGCGAGGGCGTGGAGGCCTACGTCCGGCAGATCGTGGTGCGCACGTTCCTGGCCGAGCGCCGCCGGGTGCGGTGGAAACGGGAGAAGCTCACCGACACGATGCCGGACGTGCCGGAGCCGGGGGCGTTGAGCGAGGACCGGCTGGTGGTGTGGCAGGCGTTGGGCGCCGTGCCCGCCAAGCAGCGTGCGACGCTCGTGCTGCGGTTCTGGCACGACCTGGGGGTGGAGGAGACGGCCGCGGCCCTGCGCTGCTCGGTCGGCACGGTGAAGAGCAACACGAGCCGCGGCCTCAAGGCGTTGCGGCAGAGGCTGGGACCGGAGTTCGGCGAGTTGTGGCAGGAGGTGTCGCGCGGTGCTTGAGGACGAGCTGAGGAAGACGTTCGAACAACTGAACATCCAGCCGCAGCCGCGCTCGTTCGAGGCGGTGGACATCGTTTTCCGGGGTGCCGCCGTCAAGCGCCGCCGCCGCACCTACTCCGTGGCCGCGGCGGGCACCGGCACCGCCGTGGCCGCCCTGGTGATCGCCTTCGCCCTGAACCAGCCGCCGAGGCAGAACGACAGCCCGGCCGGCCCACCCGGCCCGGACGTCGGCACGAGCACGAGCAGCAGCACGACGGTCCGGCCCAGCCCCACGACCACACCGCAGGACGCCGCCTCGTCGACAGCGGAGTCCCTGATCACCACCAGCCCCTCGACCACGGCCGAAGGCCCGAGAGCCACCTACACCGCGACGTCCACCACCACCAGAACCACGTCCCCGGGCTCCACCGGCACCGACGCGCCACGAACCACCACCCGCTGACCCGACGACGGGACCTGCGCGTGCGAGCCCGCGTGTGCGAGCCCGCGCGTGAGAGCCCCGCCGTCGTCCGCCTTCGACCAGCCGGGTTACCCCAACGTCCCGGTGGCGAGCAGCCCGCCGTCCACCCGCACGGTCTCGCCGGTGATCCACTCCGCGCCGTCCGAAGCCAGGAACGCGACCAGGCGCGCGACGTCCTCCGGCGTCCCGAGCCGCTTCATCGGGTACGCGGACGCCGCCTCCTCCTCCCTGCCCGTGTACAGCGCCTCCGCGAACCGCGTCTTCACCACGGCCGGCGCTACCGCGTTCACCCGCACCTTCGGCCCGAGCTGCCACGCCAGCTCCTCCGTCAACCGGATCAGCGCCGCCTTGCTCGCCCCGTACGCCCCGATCACCCCGGTCGACCGCAGCCCGCCCACCGACGCGACGTTCACCACCGCCCCGCCGTGCTCCCGCATCCACGCCCGCCACGCCAGCTGCACGAACCCGAGCGCGGCGACCACGTTGACGTCGAAGATCTTCCGCACCGCGTCCAGGTCGGCGTCCACGAGCGCGCCGAACACGGGGTTGATGCCGGTGTTGTTCACGAGCACGTCCAGCCGCCCGAACCGCGCCACGGTCGACTCGACGGCCCGCGCGCGGTCCTCCGCGCTGCCCGCGTTCCCCGGCACCGCCAGCACACGATCGGGTGATACGCCGGCCGTGGCCGCCAGCGACTCGGCCGCCGCCGTCACCGCCTCCGCCTTGCGCGACGTGATCGCCACCGACGCCCCGCGCGACAGCAGCTCCAGCGCGATGCCGTGCCCGATGCCCCGACTGGCGCCCGTGACCAGGGCGGCCCTGCCCGTGAAGTCCGAAGTCATACCGGGCAATCTATGCCGGTGGACACACACCGGTAATTCCGTGGCGTCCACCCCGTAGACTGGGCCCGTGGTCATCCTGATCGAGTAGGTCCCGCGCCAGCCGCGCCGTTGACCTCGCATGACCACACACCGGAGTTGAAGTTGATCACCGCAACCGATCTCGAGTTGCGCGCGGGTTCGCGCATCCTGCTGTCCGGCGCCACCCTCCGCGTCCAGCCCGGCGACCGCATCGGCCTCGTCGGCCGCAACGGCGCCGGCAAGACCACGTCGCTGCGCGTCCTCGCGGGCGAGGGCCAGCCCTACGCGGGCGACGTCCGCCGCACCGGCGAGCTCGGCTACCTGCCCCAGGACCCCCGCGAGGGCGACCTGTCGGTCATCGCCAAGGACCGCGTGCTGTCCGCCCGAGGGCTGGACCAGCTGCTCCGCGACATGGAGAAGATGCAGTCCACGATGGCCGAGCTGGTGGACGACACCGAGCTGCAGGCCGCCGTGCGCAAGTACGGCCGCCTCGAAGAGCGGTTCGCCGCCCTCGGCGGGTACGCGGCCGAGAGCGAAGCCGCCCGCATCTGCGCGAACCTCGGCCTGGCCGACCGCGTGCTCGCCCAGCCGCTGCGCACGCTGTCCGGCGGTCAGCGCCGCCGCGTCGAGCTGGCCCGCATCCTGTTCGCCGCCTCCGAGGGCGGCGTCGGCACGAAGTCCAGCACGATCCTGCTGATCGACGAGCCGACCAACCACCTCGACGCCGACTCGATCGCGTGGCTGCGCGGGTTCCTCAAGTCCCACGAGGGCGGGCTGGTCGTGATCAGCCACGACGTCGAGCTGCTCGACGACGTCGTCAACAAGGTGTGGTTCCTCGACGCGACGCGCGGCGAGGTCGACATCTACAACATGGGCTGGAAGAAGTACCTCGAAGCGCGGGCCGCCGACGAGAAGCGCCGCCGTCGTGAGCGCGCCAACGCGGAGAAGAAGGCCGGCGCGCTCATGGCGCAGGCCGACAAGATGCGCGCGAAGGCCACCAAGGCGGTCGCCGCGCAGAACATGGCCCGCCGTGCCGAGAAGCTGCTGTCCGGCCTGGAGGACACCCGCCAGGCCGACAAGGTCGCCAAGATCCGCTTCCCGCAGCCCGCCCCGTGCGGCAAGACGCCGTTGACCGCGGAGGGCCTGAGCAAGTCGTACGGCTCGCTGGAGGTCTTCAGCGGCGTCGACCTGGCCATCGACCGCGGGTCGCGGGTGGTGATCCTCGGGCTGAACGGCGCGGGCAAGACCACGTTGCTGCGGCTGATCGGCTCGATGGAGCGGGCCGACAGCGGCGAGGTGATCGCCGGCCACGGCCTCAAGCTCGGGTACTTCGCCCAGGAGCACGAGACGCTCGACCACGAGGCCACGGTCTGGCAGAACATCCGCCACGCCGCGCCGGACGTGGCCGAGCAGCAGTTGCGGTCGCTGCTGGGCACGTTCCTGTTCAGCGGTGAGCAGCTCGAACAGCCCGCCGGCACCCTGTCGGGTGGCGAGAAGACCCGGTTGGCGCTTGCGGGACTGGTGTCGAGCGCCGCGAACGTGCTCCTCCTGGACGAGCCGACGAACAACCTCGACCCGGCCAGCCGTGAGCAGGTGCTCGACGCGCTGCGCCGTTACGAGGGTGCCGTCGTCCTGGTCACGCACGACCCCGGCGCGGTGGAGGCCCTTGAGCCCGAGCGGGTGATCCTGCTGCCCGACGGGACCGAGGATCACTGGTCCCAGGAGTACCTGGAGCTCGTGCAGTTGGCCTGAGGCAACGGGTTCCGCCTCTCTCACCCGAACGTGAGCACTGATCGACTCTGCGTGATCACACGACCGCTCGCAGATCATTTCGCTTGATCACCTGGCGTTCTTGGTCTCCGTGTTCGATCATTGCGACGACAGGGGCTTTCGAAGGCCCGACCTGCTGTCTACGGAAGGCGGGACAAGGTGGCTGACCTGAAGAAGGGCGCCCGGATCACCGGCGCCACGCGGGACAAGCTGGCCGCTGACCTGAAGAAGAAGTACGAAAAGGGCGCGAGCATCCGGGCGTTGGCCGAGTCCACCGGGCGCTCCTACGGCTTCGTGCACCGGGTGCTCAGCGAGTCCGGTGTGCAGCTGCGCGGTCGCGGTGGCGCCACCCGCACGAAGAAGAAGTAAGCTACCCTCCGGTAACCACATGGCGTCGAGGAGAGCCGACGCCTGACGAAACCCGGAGGTTCACGCATGTCGGCACCGACCACCATCGACGCCGACCTGCTGGAACGCGGAGGCGTGCGGCTCGTCGTGGACGGACCGCGCGCGACGATCACGCTCGACCGTCCCGACGTGCTCAACGCACAGACGCCGTCGACCTGGGTGGCGTTGCGGACGATCGGTGAACAGCTGGGCCCGGACGTCCGCGTCGTGGTCGTCCGGGGTTCCGGTCGCGCCTTCTCCGCAGGGCTCGACCGGCGCATGTTCACGGGCGCCCCGGTGGAGGGCGAACCGGGTCTGCCGGAGATCACGCGACGGGGACCCGAGGCAGGCGCCGCGCTGATCGCGGAGTTCCAAGAGGGCTTCCGCTGGCTGCGCGACCCGGCTCGGGTGACGATCGCCGCGGTGCGCGGGCACGCGATCGGCGCGGGCTTCCAACTCGCCCTCGCGTGCGACTTCCGCGTGGCCGCCGACGACGTCAAGTTCTGCATGGCCGAGACTTCGCTCGGCCTGGTGCCCGACCTGGGCGGCACGTTGCCCCTGGTGCGCCTGGTCGGGTACTCGCGCGCGGCCGAGATCTGCCTGACCGGACGGCGGGTCGGCGCCGAGGAGGCGCTGCGCATCGGCCTCGCGAACTCCGTCGTGCCCGCGGACGGGGTGGACGAGGCGGTCGATGCCCTGGTCGCCCAGCTGCTCCAGCCCATGCCGGGCGCGGTGCGTGAGACCCTGGCCCTGCTGGCGTCCGCGGCGGACGGCGCGTCGGAGGAAGCTCAGCTGCGTGCCGAACGCGAAGCCCAACTCCGCCGCCTCGCCGAGCTGAACGCCCTGGTCAACGGCCAAAGCTGATCTCAGGGCCAAACACGATCGGGTGATATCGACCCGAAAATGTACGGAAACACTGTTACCGCCCCTCGGTTGATTGATGACCGAGCGCCGAACCACCCCACCCCGTCCAACCCCACCACCCCGCATCCCTCCACCCCGACGCCTCCCCCCACCCCCACCGCTCCCGCCACCCCACCTCCCACTTCCCCGCTCGCCCCACGGCCGGCACCACCCACCCCTCGCCTCCCCGCCCCGGCCTGTCCGCGCCTGCCACCACCGCGCACCCCACCCCCGCCCGGACCCGCCTCGTGAGCCGCCCCTCGCCGGCCTCGCCGCCCCAGCCCTGGCCCGGCCTGCCTGTGCCCGCTGGCCGGCCCGACCCGCCCCACTCCAGCCCGACCCGCCCCGCCGCTGGCCTCGCCGCCCCAGTCCGGACCCGACCTGCCCGGACCCGACCTGCCTGGGCCCGCCCGCCAGCCCGACCCGTCAGGTCCCATTCGCGACTCGGCCACCCGCCTTGCTCGCCGTGCCGTGCCGTGCCCCGCCCGCCGTGCCCCGCCCGCCGTGCCCCTCTGCGCCGCCCGCCGCGCCTGCCCCCAGCCCGCCCCGCCCCGCCCCGCCGCACCGCGCTCCGCCCCACCACGTGTCGCCCCCATGTCGTCCCCATCGCGCTGGTTCGATCTGCCTCGATGGCCCCAGTCGGCGCGAGCCGCGCGTCCGCTCCTGAGCTGCCGCCGCCCCGCTGCGGCAGACATGGGATCGGCTTTGCGTCCCTGGTGAGAGGGCTGGGCGCGGCACGTCGGTGATCGATCGTCCGTAGGGCCGGTTGGGGGTGGTTGGGGGCGGTGGGTGCGTCCCCCGTTTGCGTCACCCGCGTGGCGCGTGCGCGAATGGGAACGTCGGAGGCGCGGTAGGCGTTACCGTCTCTCGTGGACGGTTCTTGGGGATTGATGCGCAGCGCGATGCGGGCGTCGGACGCACCTTCGGCGGTGCGGCGGGGCACGTTTCGGCGGGTGTTGGGGTTCGCTGGCCCGCACCGGGCCAAGTTGGTCGTGTTCCTGCTGCTCACGGTGGTGTCGGCGGTGCTCGCGGTCAGTACGCCGGTGCTCGCGGGCCGGGTGGTGGATGCGATCGTCGGCGGGCGGGACGTGTCGGTCGTCGTGTGGCTGGCCGTCGTGATCGCGGGGATCGCGGTGGTGGATGCGGGGCTCGGGTTGGTCGAGCGGTGGCAGTCGGCGCGGATCGGGGAGGGGCTGATCCACGACCTGCGGGTCGCCGTGTACGGGCACGTGCAGCGCATGCCCATCGCTTTTTTCACCCGAACGCGTACCGGCGCGTTGGTCAGCCGGCTGAACAACGACGTGATCGGCGCGCAGCGGGCGTTCACGTCGACGCTCTCCGGTGTCGTCACCAACGTCATCCAATTGGGTCTCTCGCTGGGCGTGATGTTCACCCTTTCGTGGCAGGTGACCGCGCTCGCCCTCGTGCTGCTGCCCGCGTTCGTGATCCCGGCCCGGCGGATGGGCAGCCGGATGGCGGACCTGCAACGCGAGGCGTCCACGCTGAACGCCGGCATGACCACCCAGATGACCGAGCGGTTCTCCGCCCCGGGCGCGACGCTGGTGAAGCTGTTCGGCCGCCCCGACGCCGAGACCGCCGAGTTCGGCGACCGGGCCGCGCGCGTCCGCGACATCGGCGTCCGCACCGCGATGGCCACCCGCTGGTTCATGACCGGCCTGACCCTCGTCTCCGCCCTGGCCCAAGCCCTGGTCTACGGCCTCGGCGGCTACCTCGCGCTGACCGGCCACCTCGCCGCGGGCACCGTCGTCTCGCTCGCCCTCCTGCTGACCCGCCTCTACTCGCCGCTCACCGCCCTCGCCAACGCCCGGGTCGACGTCATGACCGCGCTCGTCTCGTTCGAACGTGTGTTCGAAGTACTCGACCTCAAGCCGATGATCGCCGAACCCGGAGACGCGCGCCGCGTCCCGGACGGCCCGGTCTCCGTCGAGTTCGACGACGTCCGGTTCGCCTACCCCTCCGCCGACAAGGTCTCACTGGCCTCACTGGAATCAGTGGCCACATTGGACACGCGCGGCGGCGAGGAGGTGCTGCACGGCATCAGCTTCCGCGCCGAACCCGGCCAGCTCGTCGCGCTCGTCGGGTCGTCCGGCGCGGGCAAGTCGACCATCGCCTCCCTCGTCCCGCGGCTCTACGACGTGGACTCCGGCGCGGTCCGTCTGTCCGATGTGGACGTCCGCGAGCTGGCGTTCGACTCGATCCGCAAGACCGTCGGCGTCGTCACCCAGGACGGTCACCTGTTCCACGACACCATCCGCGCGAACCTCAGCTACCCCCGACCGGATGCGACCGAGGACGACCTGTGGGACGCGCTGCGCCGCGCCCGCCTGGACCACCTGGTCGAATCACTCCCGGACGGCCTCGACACCGTGGTGGGGGAGCGCGGCTACCGGCTCTCCGGCGGCGAACGGCAGCGGCTCACCATCGCCCGCCTGCTCCTGGCCCGGCCGCGCGTGGTCATCCTGGACGAGGCGACCGCCCACCTCGACTCCGAGTCCGAGGCCGCGGTGCAGGTGGCGCTGACCGAGGCGTTGCGCGGCCGGACCGCGCTGGTGATCGCGCACCGGCTGTCCACGATCCGCGCGGCCGACCAGATCCTCGTCGTGGAGGACGGGCGCGTGGTCGAACGCGGCACGCACGCCGAACTCCTGGCGGCCGAAGGGCGTTACGCCGAGCTGTACCGCACGCAGTTCAACGAAACGCCCACCGACCCGGAATCCGCCACCGACTCGGAACCCGCCACCGACCCGGAACCCGCCACCCGCGCGGAACCCGCCGTCTACAGCGCGCCGAGGAACGTGCCCGTCGCCGCCACCGCGACCTTGGACGAGCCGCCGTTCACCACCAGCACGGAGAACGCCAGGTCGCCCCGGTAGCCGACGAACCAGCCGTGCGACCGCGTGCCGTCACCGAACTGGGCGGTCCCGGTCTTGCCGCGCACCCCGCCGTAACCGGTCAGCTCACGCGCCGTGCCGCCGGTCACGACCTCGCCCATCATCGACCGCAACGCCCCCGCGACCCCACCGGGCAGCGGCGCCGGCGCCTCGCCCTCGGTCGGGATCTCCCGGATGAGCTGCGGCACCGGCGTGCGGCCGTTCGCGACCGTCGCCGCGACCAGCGCCATCCCGAACGGCGACGCCTGCATCTGCCCCTGCCCGATACCCGCCTCGACGCGGGCCGGCACGGAGTCGGAGGGCGGGATCTTGCCGGTGTTCGTGGTGATGCCCGCGACGGTGAAGTCCGACGCCAGCCCGAAGTACGCGGCCGCCTCGGGCAGCGCCGACGCCGGCAGGTCCGCCGCCAACTGGCTGAAGCTGGTGTTGCACGACGCCGCGAACGCGCGGTGCAGCGGCACCGTGCCCAGCTCGAACGAGTCGTCGTTGGTGATCTGCCGGGTGCCGATGGTCGCCTTGCCGGGGCACGACACGGGCGTGTCGGCCGTCGCCAGGCCGCCGGTCAACGCCGCCGTGGCCGTGACGATCTTGAACGTCGACCCCGGCTCGTAGTGGCCGTAGAGCGCGAGCGGGTCGTGGCCCGCGGTCGAGTTCTGCGCGACCGCCAGGATCTCGCCGGTCGACGGCTGGATCGCCACCAGCATGGCCGCCTCGCCGGCCACCTGGTCGACCGCGGCCTGCGCGGCGGCCTGAGTCGTCGGGTCGAGCGTGACCGTCATCGACTTCGCGGCCTGCGCCTTCTGCTCCTTCAGCACGACGACCGGCGCGCCGGCCTGGTCGACGATGGCCACCTGCCAACCCGGCGTGCCGCTCAGCGTGCCGACGGCCTGCCGCACCGAGTCCATCACCACCGGGGCGAAGCCCGGCGTCACCGGCTTGCCCGTGCGGTCGGACAGCGCGCCGTCGGCGGCCGTCCTGGTGTAGGCCAGGCTCTGGCCCTCGGCGAGCTGCGGGTGCAGCACGGTCGGCGCCCAGTGCACCCGCCACTCGTCGTCCACCAGCCGCAACCCGATCTTGGTCGGGTACTGGAACGGCACGCCGCCCGGCAACGTCCACGTCACCGCGGCGTCGACCTCGGCCGTCGTGGCGTCCTCGGTGACCTGCGGCAGCAGGCCGAGCTGCGCCTGGAACGCCGCGCCCGGCATGCCCTGCAGGGTCCGGGCCAGCGCCGCACCGGCCGCGTCGACCGCATCGGTGAAGGCAGCCGCCTGTCCCGCCTGACCGGACACCATGCCGGTGACGAACTGCTGGGCGACGGCACCCGGCGCCACCCTTTCGGGTTTCCTGACCGCCTCCGGCTCACCGCCCGCCCGCAGCGCCACCACGCCCGCGACGATCACCGCCACCGCCGCGGCACCCCCGACGCCCAGCACCCAGCGCTTCGTTCTCTTGTTCACGAATGACCCCCTTGGTTCCGGAGATTAACCCGGACGTGTGGAGAATTCGTGAAAGCGATTCAGCCCAGCTGGGGCACCCGCATCTGGTACTTGCGCAACAGGTCCGCGTTCGCCGTGTCGCCGCCCTCGACGTTCGCGCTGCGCCACAGCGGCAGCGTCACGCCCGCCTCGGCGGCCTTGTCGAACAGGCGCACCATCAGCAGGTTCCACAGGAACGCGGTCGCGATCGTGGACACGGCGGCGGTGACCGGGTCGGCGAGCGGGTAGGTCGCGTCACCGGGCGGCACCAGGTTGTCCAGCACCACGGTGGCGTTCTCGGCGAGCGTCGTGCCCGCACGGCGCGGTGCGAGCGCGCTCGCCGCGACCGACGTCACCGCGACCACGGGGCAGCCGGCGTCGGCCGCGAGCACGGCGAGTTCCACCGGGTAGGGGTTCACCCCGGAGGTGGAGAAGACGAACAGCACGTCGTGCGCGGCGAGGCCCGCTTCGCGCAGCACCTCGGCGGCCAGGCCGGAGCGGCGTTCGGCGGACGTGCTGCTCACCGCGCCGTGCATGGGCAGCAGTTCGGGGTGGTAGATCGGTCGGACGCAGGCCAGGCCGCCGGCGCGGTAGAACGTCTCGGCGACCGCGGCCAGGGAGTGGCCCGCGCCCGCGGTGAGCACCATGCCGTCCGCGCGGACGCTCGCCAGCACCAGTTCGGCCACGTCGTCCAGGGCCGCCGCGTTCTGCTGCTCCACCCTGGTCAGGTGGTTGCGCACGACGTCGCCGTAGTCGGTGTCGGTCACGGGCTCGGTCGTCATGCGGTCCTCCAGTGGTCTATACCAAACGGCGCTGGTGCCAAGTCCTACCGGATCGTCCCACCGCTCGCCAGGGTGTTGACCTTCGAACATATCTGGTGTTCAAATGAACGCCATGGATGTGTCGTGGCGTCACGAGAAGATCCTCCACCGCTTGCGGGGTGGGGAGCGGGTGTCCGTCGGCAGCCTGGCGGAGCTGGTGGGCGCCTCGGAGATGACGGTGCGGCGCGACCTGGACGCGTTGGAGCGCGAAGGGCTGCTCCGGCGCGTGCGCGGTGCGGCGGTGAGCATGTTGACGGGGGAGGAGACGCCGTACGCGGCACGGGCGCGGCAGCGGGTGGAGGCGAAGCGGCGGATCGGGGCCGCGGTCGCGGCGCTGCTGGACGACGGCGAGACGGTGGTGCTCGACGGCGGCAGCACCGCGGTGGAGGTCGCGCGGCGGCTGTCCGACCGGCGGCTGACCGTGCTGCCGCTGTCGTTGTACTCGGCGGACGCGTTGCGCGCCGCGGAGCAGGTGCGGCTGGTGCTGCCGGGTGGGGACATCCGGCCCGGCGAGCTGGCGTTCGTCGGGCCGCTGACCGAGCACGCGTTCCGGGTGATGCGGTTCGACACGATGGTGCTGGGCAGTTGCGGGCTGACCGCGCGCAACGGGGTGTCGGCGCACGACCTGGCCGAGGGTGCGGTGAAGAAGGCGGCGGTCGAGGCGTCGGCGCGGGTGGTCGCGGCGATCGACAGCTCGAAGTTCGGGCGCACGGCGTTCGGCCGGGTGTGCGGGGTCGAGGAGATCGACGTGCTCGTCACCGACTCGGACGCGCCGGAGGAGGAGCTCGACCGGATTTGTGAGGCGGGGGTGGAGGTGAGGGTCGTCTGACGGCGCGGTGCGGCCGGGGGCGGTGGGGTCGTGGTGGGGTGGTTCGGGGCTCGGTCATGTTCAACCGAGGTGCGGTAACGGTGTTTCCGTACATTTCCGGGCCATGATCACTCGATGGTGTGACGCCGAAAACCCCGGCCCCGCGCGTTTGAGTCGGTCAGAGCCCGTCAGTGCCCGTCAGGGGTGCAGGAATCGGGGATCGACCGGTGGCAGGGGTTTCTCCGGCAGGTTGGCGTGGGCCTTCATCATGAAGTCGAACCACGTCCTCGCGGGCAGGGTGCCGCCGTAGATGTCACCCTCGGGGCACAGGTGCGGCGGGCCGGAGTTGACGCAGATCCCGGTCGGCGACGTGCTGTCGTTGAACACCTGCACGGCACCGGCGTAGTCCGCGGTCGCCCCGATGAACGCCGCCGACTTGTACTCCTCCGTCGTCCCCGTCTTCCCCAACGCGGGCCTGGTCCAGCCGAACTGCTTCGCCGCCGCCGCGGCCGTGCCGCGCTCCTTGTCGTCCTCGCTCATCCCCACCGCCAGCGCGTTCGCCAGCGGCTCCTCCACGACCTGCTCGCACGGCGCGTCGGCGTACCCGACGTCCTTCCCGTGCCGGTCGGTGATCTTCACGATCGGCGTCGGCGGGCACCACGTGCCGCCCGACATCACCGTCGCCGCCACGTTCGCCAGCTCCAGCGTGCTGGTCGGCGCGGGACCCAGGGTGAACGACGCGTTCCCCGACTTCTTGTAGAAGTCGGTCTGCGTCACCCGCAGTTCCTTCTGCTTCGCCTTCGGGTCCGGCGGCACGCCCGCGATGTTCGTCCCCATCGTCTCCCGCATCCCCAGCCGGTACGCCATGTCGACCACGGCGTCCAACCCGACCCGCTCCTCCAGGATCACGAACGCCGTGTTGGGCGAGGTCGCCAGCGCCTGCTTCAACGTCATCCGGGGCGGGTAGCTGCCGTCGTGGTTGCGCAGGCAGTACCAGTACGTGAACGGCTCACCGGTGCCCGGGCACCCCGGCGCGCCACCGCGGAACACGCTGGAGGTGTGCGAACCGGGCGAGTCGATGACGCTCTCGATCCCGAGGCCGCCCTTCTCCAACGCCGCCGCGGCCGTGAACACCTTGTACACCGACCCCGCGCCGAACTTGTTCTCCACCGCGCTCGGCAGGTCGAACTGGGTCTGGAACTCCTCCTTCTTCAGCCCGTAGTCCCGGTTGGCGACCAGCGCCACGACCTCGTGCCTGCCCTTGCCCGGCCGCACGACCGCCGCCGTGTTCGCGATGCCCGGCGTCGTCTTCGGCACCTGCACCTCGGCCGCCAGCTTCGCCTGCTGCGTGAGCGTGCGGTCCAAAGTGGTCTGGATCGTGTAGCCGCCGACCTTCAGCTCGTTCAACGAGTAGCCGTTGCGGGTCAGGTGGTTGATCACGAACGAGCAGTAGAACCCGAACTCCGGCCCCGACCCGACGCACCCCGTCGGCAGCGGGCGGACCGGCGTGGCCAAGCCGAGCGGCGCGCGCTTGTGCACCTCGGCCTGCTCGCGGGACAGCTTGCCGTTCTCCGCCATCAGGTCGATGACCATGTTGCGCCGCTCGACGGCCTTGTCCGGCCGGGCCTCCGGGTCCAGGAACGTCGGGCTGTTGACCATCCCGGCGAGCATCGCGGCCTGCGGCACGGTCAGCACGTCGGGCGTGGTGTTGAAGTACGCCTGGGACGCCGCCGCGATGCCGTAGATCGTGCCGCCGAACGGCACCACGTCCAGGTAGCGCGACAGGATCTCGTCCTTGCTGAGCTTGCTCTCCACCTGCATCGCGATGCGCGCCTCGCGCAGCTTGCGGGCGATCGTCTGCTCCTGCGCCTGCTTCTGCCCGGTGACGTCCTCCCGCTCCAGCACGTGCACGAGGTGGTTCTTCACGTACTGCTGCGTGAGCGTGGACGCCCCCTGGGTGGCGCCGCCCTCCGACTGGTTGCGCAACGCGGCGCGCAGCGTGGCCAGCCAGTCGACGCCGTGGTGCTCGTAGAACCGGCGGTCCTCGGCCGACACCAGCGCGTCCTTCATGACCTGCGCGACCTTGTCCGGCGGGGTGAGCACGCGGTACTGGTCGTAGAGGTAGGCGAACGGGACGCCGTCCTTGTCCGTGATGGTCGTCATCAGCGGCGGCGGCGACTCCAGCATGCTGACCGTGGTGGCCGCGACCTGGTCGCTCACCCGGTTGGACACCAGACCGGCGGCGCCGACGACCGGGATCGCCATCCCGGCGAGCAGCAACCCGGCCACCATGCAGAGGCCGATGAGTTTCGCGAGGGCGGCGGTGCGCATGACACGGGAGTTACGCTCGGACGGGCGGCGGAAACCCCGCCGAACCGGGGTTCACTGCAACGTACGGATAATGGCGCTCCGACGTTTACCCCGCATTGTTCACCCGTTCGTGGACGATTCTACCCAGAGTCGATTCACGCGGCGTCGGACCGGTTGAAGGCGGCGCTCGCGAGGTCGGCCGCGTGCCGCATCGCGGCGGCGTGCAAGGCGGTCAACGACAGCGCGTCCGCCTGCGCCGCCGGGTCGCCCTCGGCGGCGGCCTCCAGCCGCGACTCGGCGGTCACGTAGACGACGCACTCGGCGGCCACGCTCAGCCGTCGCGCCAGGAACGCCACGGCCCTCATCAGGCGCTCCGCCTCGGCTTCGGTGATCGGCACGACGCGCGGCGGGTCGGCGTCGACCTCCTCGCCGACGTCCTGCCGGCTGGCCCGGCAGGCCAGCCCGCGGTCCCACAGGCCGGCTGCCTCGTGCAGTGACTCGATGAACGGCTCCCAGTCAACTCGGGTCGAGGTCATGGTTCTCACCTTCTGTGCGTCGTGCTCATCGGGTGAGTGCCCCTGGAAGTGTCACTTCATGCCGGCGTTTCCCGGCGACGGGGAATTGATCGTCACCCACGCAGACCGGGTGGTCACCAGGCGTGCCGCGAAAGACGGCTTTTGTCATTCGTTCAGGTGGAAACGACTTCTTCAGGTTGTCCGGCCACGAGCGGTGGTAGCCGTTCGGCAGTAGTCACGGCCGCGAGTCGGTGCGCGCCGTCGCGAGTCGCCGAGCCCGGCACGCCGGGCCGACGCGGAGAAGGGGAGGGAGTCCCGATGCCGGCGCGATCACCCAGGTGGCTTGCCCGCACGACCGCGTCGGCGGTGGTGCTCGCCTGCCTCGCCGCCCTGCACGTGGCGGCGACCGCGGCCGAGCCCTCGTCCGAGCCGTCGCCCGAGAGCACGACCGACCACGCCGCGGGCTCGCAGATCGCCATCCACGAGGGCGCGCACCCGGTCGCCGCGTCCGAGCTGGTGCTCGACGGGCCCACCGTGCCGGGCATGGACGTCAGCAGCCACCAAGGCGACGTCGACTGGCCGCACTGGTGGGGCCAGGGCATGCGGTTCGCCTACGTCAAGGCCACCGAGGGCACCGGGTACGTCAACCCCAAGTACGGCCAGCAGTACGACGGTTCGTACCAGGTCGGAATGGTGCGCGGCGCCTACCACTTCGCGCTGCCCGACCGGTCCGACGGCGCAGCGCAGGCGAACTACTTCGTGGACCACGGCGGCGGTTGGGTCGCCGACGGCCGCACGCTGCCCGGCGCCCTCGACGTCGAGTACAACCCGTACGGCGACAACAAGTGCTACGGCCTCACGCCCGAGGCGATGGTGGCGTGGGTGCGGCAGTTCAGCGAGACCTACCAGGCCCGCACCGGGCGCTGGCCGATGATCTACACGTCCACCTCGTGGTGGGACCTGTGCACGGGCCGCCTCGGTGACTTCACCACGACGAACCCGGTGTGGGTGGCCCGCTACGCCGAGAGCGTCGGCACGCTGCCGCACCGCTGGTCGACGCACTCGATCTGGCAGCACACGTCGACCCCGATCGACCAGAACCTGTTCAACGGCACCATGGACGACCTCGTGGCGCTGGCCCGGGGCTGAGTCGTCCGGAACGGCGGCAGCCATGCACAACGACAAGGCCCAGGGCACGCCCTTCCCCGTGCGGTGGCGTGGCTACGACCGCCGCGAGGTGGACGAGGAGCTGATCCGCACGCGGTGGGAGACGGCCCGCCTGCGGGAGGAGCTGGAGGTGCTCCGGACGGACCGGGACGGCGCGGTGGCCACCGCCGACGACCTGATGCGGGAGCTGGAGGACGCGCGCAGCGAGCTCGCCGAGTACCGGGTGCTGCACGCCGGCTACTCGAAGGACAACGCCGTGTCCGGCTGCATCCGCTACCTGATGCACGTGGCCAGGCAGAAGGCGGACGCCTTCGAGACCGACGCGCGGGAGCGCAGCGAGCAGATGCTCAAGCGGGCCGAGGAGGTGGCGCGGCAGCAGGCCGTGCTGCTGGACGAGACCGAGCAGGAGACGCAGCGGCGGCTCGCCGAGGCCGAGCAGCGCGCCCGGGAGATCGTGCAGCAGGCGACGGCGGAGGCGAGCGCCCTGCTCGGCGGGCAGGTGGACGGCCAGGACCGCTGGACCGTCGACACCGCGCCGCCGGTGGACGTGCCGCTGCCGCGGATCATCTCCGGCCCGCTGCCCGTGGCGCAGCCCGACGCCGAGGAGCAACGCCCGACGACGGCCTGAGAGGGGTCAGTAGGTCACCTCGGCGCACGTCCCGTCGCGGGTGGCGCTGTCCACGGCGATCAGCACCTCGCCCGGCCGGACGTGCCCCGTCACGCACGCGCGCTCGCCCAGGTGCAGGCTGTAGACGACGCCCGGTGGCGACGTGCCGTCGGCCGCCGCCGGGAACGGCTGCACGTACACGTCGTTGGCCGGGTACCCCGCCCCGGTGACCGCGTCGCGCGCGGCCTCCAGCCCGAACCCGCCGCTGCCGCACAGCCGTTCCAACGCGGGCCGCACCCGTGCGGCGGCCTCCAGCGCCGCGGCGTGGTCGTGAGCCGACAGCGGCAGGCGCAGGTCCCCCATCCGGTCTTCCTCCGCCGGGTCGAGCGGCCCTTCCCGGATCTCGACGCGCAGGGTCGTCGGGCCGATCGGCTCGTCCACGTCCGTCGCCGTGTACGTGGTCGCGCAGACGGCGGTCGGCGGCGGCGCCGCCTGGTCGACCGAGACCTGCGCCCCGCAGCCCGCCGCCGCGCCCAGCGTCAACGCGAGCAGCCCACCCCTGAGACGCCCCATGCGTGCGACCTTGGCACAGCGCGCGCCTCACGGGGGCAGGTCTCGCGGATGGTCCACGTCGCCGCCGTCCGCCACGTCGCCGCACGGCACGTCCAGCGCACCGTGCGCGCGCAGGTAGTCCCGCGCGCCGGCGTCGCCCACCGCCGACGCGGCCACCGCGGGCCAGTGCGCGGAGCCGATCAGCACCGGGTGGCCGGGCGCGCCGTCGTACGAGGCACGGGCCAGGGCCGTCGGCGACGCCAACGTGCGCAGCCGCTCCACCGCCGCCACCGTCACGCCGGGGGTGTCCACCGGCAGCACGACGACCGCGCCGACGCCATCACCGGTCAGCGCCTCCAGGCCCGCGCGCAGCGACGAGCCCATGCCGGTGGCCCAGTCGGGGTTGTCCACCACGACGCAGCCCTCCAGCGCCGCCCGCGCGCGCACCGACGACGCCGAGGCGCCGAGCACCACGACGACCGGCGCGCACCCGGCGTCGCGCAGCACCGCCGCGGCCCGGTCGACCCACAGCACACCGCCGTGCGTCACCAGCGCCTTGGGACCGCCGAACCGCCGCCCGGCGCCCGCGGCGAGCAGCAACCCCGCGACCCGCATGGGGTCACACTAGGGCCCGGTGCCCCTTCAGCTCCGCCCGGTTCGCCACCGCCAGCTTGCGGTAGACCCTGGTCAGGTGCTGTTCCACCGTGCTCACGGTGATGTGCAGCCGCATCGCGATCGCCCGGTTGCTGTGGCCACACGCGGCGAGGGTCGCGACCCTGCGCTCCGAGTAGGTCAACTCCGTCATACGCGGGAACACGTGCGGCACCGCGGCACCGGTTCAATCCCGGTGGCGATCAGGACGACAAGTGCTCCAGGAGCAGTGCCGTCAACGCCTCCGGCGCCTCCTCCGGCACCCAGTGCGAGACGTCCTCCAGCATCTCGAACCGGTACGGGCCGGTGACCCAGTCGCCGGTGCTCAGCGCCGCCGTCGAGCCGAACGCCACGTCCTCCGTGCTCCACACGTACATCGTGGGCACGGACACCTTCCCGGCCTTGCCGCCCGGACGCCCCGCCCGGTACCAGTTCAGCGCGGCGGTCAGCGCGCCCGGCTCGGACAGCCGCCGCACGTACTCGTCCACCCGGCTCGGCGGCACCCGCCACTCGAACATCTGCCGCAGCGCCGCGCCGTCGTCGTCCAGCATCCGCTTCTCGGTGTTGCTGTTGCGCCACTCGGTCATGTACCCGGACCTCATGTGCTGGTCCTCGTCGGTGCGCAGGGCCTCGGCGAACGCGCCGGGGTGCGGCGTGGAGACCACCGCCAGCCTGCGCAGCCGTTCGGGGTGCTCGGCCGCGGCCCACCACGCCACCGCGCCGCCCCAGTCGTGGCCGACCAGGTCGAACCGCGACCAGCCGAACGAGTCGGCCACCGCGAGCACGTCGCCGACCAGCGCGTCGACGCCGTACTCGGTGGCGCGCTCGGGACGCACGCCGGGGGAGTAGCCGCGCTGGTCGAACGCCACCGCCCGGAACCCCTCGCGGCCCAGCACGGCCACCTGGTGCTCCCACTCGACGGCGGCCTCCGGGAAGCCGTGCAGCAGCAACACCGGCCGGCCGTCCTCCGGGCCCGCCGCGATGGCGTCGAAGTCGCCCTCGTCGGTCCGCACGCTCAGCTGTTCGATCACGGCGATCTTCAGTCCCCTCGTCGACCGGTCCACCCGTTGCGGTGGGCATTCTCGCCTGCCGCCGGGTGCCGAAGCCCCGGCGGGCCGCCGCTTCGGCATCGACTTGCCGCGCCCCGGCGCGGTGCCACCATGGAAGTGCGCCCGCCACGCGTGGGCCGGCGCTACCGACCCCGTCCGACGGCCGACGATCCACGGCGTTGTGGGCCCCACGCGCGCCGGCAGTCCCAGGAGTGGCCGATGCTGCCCAGAACGACCCGGCGTGCCCTCGACCTGCCCCGCCCCGGCCAGGGCATCTGGCCCGGCCTGTGGCTACCGCCCCGGTCGGTGGTGCGGGCGCGGATCGCCGAGGCCCTGTTCCGCCGCGCCGTGCGCGCGCTGCCGGTGCGCGTGGTCCTGCCCGGCGGTCACGTGCTCGGCGCGGGCGGCCCGGATTCGCCCGAGATGCGCGTGCACCGGCCGGACGCGTTCTTCCGCAGGCTCGGCGTGGACGTCAAGATCGGGTTCGGCGAGGCGTACATGGTGGGCGACTGGACGTCCACCGCCCTGGCCGACCTGCTGACCGCGTTCGCGGCGCGGCTGACGACCCTGGTCCCGCCGCGGTTGCAGCCGCTGCGCCGCTGGGTCGAGCGCCGCCACCCGTCGTCGGACCGCAACGACGTCGACAACTCGCGGCGGAACGTCCACCGGCACTACGACCTGTCCAACGACCTGTTCCGGGTGTTCCTCGACGACACCATGACGTACTCGTCGGCGTGGTTCGACGGCTCCGGCGGCACGCTGGTCGACGCGCAGCTGCGCAAGATCGACGGCGTGCTCGACTACGCGGGCGTGCGGGCGGGCAGCCGGGTGCTGGAGATCGGCACGGGCTGGGGCGCGCTGGCCGTCCGGGCGGCCAGGCGCGGCGCGACCGTCACCTCGCTGACGCTGTCCGCCGAGCAGCGGGCGCTGGCCGTGCGGCGGGCGGACGAGGCCGGTGTCGGCGACCGCGTCACCGTCCACCTGCGCGACTACCGCGAGGAACGCGGCCGGTACGACGCGGTGGTGTCGGTGGAGATGATCGAGGCCGTCGGCGCCGAGTACTGGCCCGCCTACTTCGCCGTGGTCGACCGGGCGCTGGTGCCCGGCGGCCGGTTCGGGCTCCAGTCCATCACCATGCCGCACGACCGGATGCTCGCGAGCGCGTCCACCTACAGCTGGATGCACAAGTACATCTTCCCCGGCGGCCTGATCCCGTCCGTCCGGGCGATCGAGGACGCCGTGCGCGAGCACACCGCGATGCGGGTGGTCGAGACCCGCGAGTTCGGCCGCGACTACGCCGAGACGCTGCGCCGCTGGCGCGAGCGGTTCCTGGCCCGGTGGGACGAGGTCGCGGCGCTCGGCTTCGACGAGACGTTCCGGCGGATGTGGGAGTTCTACCTCGCTTACTCCGAAGCGGGCTTCCGGGTGGGCTATCTGGGTGTCCGGCAGTTCGCCGCGGTGAAGTAGCGGCGGCTCCCACTCGGCCGAACGGATCAACCGCCGGCACCACCGAGTGCTCTTGCGACCACGCTGAGTCCGATCGTGGTCAGCTTTGGCTTGTCCCGTATCAGGAGCCGCGTTGCCTGCTCCTCATCAATGAGCCGGGATGGGCCGGAGGAATGACGAGCGTGAGGAGGTCGCCGGATGGTGCAGCACGCATCCGTGCGAGCTGACGTCGAGGTGGGGGTCGGCGCGGTCCGCGACGACGCTGACGTGCCCGGTCGTCCCGAGGTCAGGCTGGTCGTGGGCGGCGGCCCGGACCGGGTGACCGCGCAGTGGCTGGCCGAGGCCGAGTTGTCCGACCTGGTCGACCACGCGCTGCTCGGGGACCCGCGCGCGATCGGCCAGCTCCTGGCGCGCATCCAGCCGCTGGTGCTGCGCTACTGCCGGGCCCGGGTCGGCTCGAGGGAGCGCACGCTCGTCTCGGCCGAGGACATCGCCCAGGAGGTCTGCCTGGCCGTGGTGTCGGCGCTGGGCCGGTACCACTACGAGCCGGGCTCGTTCCTGGCCTTCGTGTACGGGATCGCCGCGCACAAGGTCGCCGACGCGCGAAGACGCGCGGTGCGCAGCCGGGCCGAGGTCGTGCCCGAGCTGCCCGACACGCCGACCCTGGAAGCCGGGCCGGAGCAGCGGGCCATGACCGGGGAGCTCATCGGCCACATCACGCAGCTGCTGCAGAAGCTGCCGGAGCGGCAGCGCGAGATCCTGGTGCTCAGGGTCGCGGTGGGGCTGTCGGCGGAGGAGACGGCGGCGGCCGTCGGCTCGACCGCGGGCGCGGTGCGCGTCGCGCAGCACCGTGCGCTGGCCCGTATGCGCGAGATGTTCGCGGCTGTCGACGGCTGACCCGGCCTGGCATCGTGGTGACATGGCCGCCACGCCTCCGCTCGTGCCACCGCCCGTGCCGTCGGACCCGCCGGCGCCCGCCGCGGGGCCGGGCGCCGAGCCCCTGTTCGACGTGCTGCTGTCCGGGACGGTGTTCCTGGACATCATCTTCACCGGCCTGCCCCGGCCGCCCGCGCCGGGCACCGAGGTGTGGGCCGAAGGGCTCGGCTCGTGCCCCGGCGGGATCGCCAACCTCGCCGTGGCGCTGAGCAGGCTGCAACTGCGGACCGCGCTGTCCGCCGCGTTCGGCGAGGACGTCTACGGCGACTTCTGCTGGGAGGTGCTGGCCGAGCAGGAGGGCGTCGACCTCAGCTACTGCCGCCGGTTCTACGGCTGGCACTCCCCGGTGACCGTGTCGATGGCGATGGACCGCGACCGGTCGATGGTGACGCACGGCCACCGGCCGCCGGTGTCGGCCGACGAGATCCTGAACCCGCCGCCCCGCACGCGGGCGTGCTTCGTGCACGTGGGCGCGGAGGACGAGCGGTGGGTGGCGCAGGCGAAGGACCAGGGCGCGCTGCTGTTCGCCGACATCGGGTGGGACCGGACCGAGCTGTGGGCGCCGGAGCTCCTGCGCCGGCTGGAGCGGTACGACGTGTTCCTGCCCAACGACGCCGAGGCGCAGCGGTACACGCGGTCGGACACGCCCGAGCGCGCTGCGGCGGCGTTGGCCGAGCACGTGCCCGTGGTGGTGGTGACGCGGGGCGGTGGCGGCGCGGTGGCGGTCGACTCGGCCACCGGCGAGATGGTGGACGTGCCCGGGCTGAACGTCGCGCCGCTGGACTCGACCGGCGCGGGCGACGTGTTCGGTGCCGGGTTCGTGCTGGGGACGTTGTCGGGGTGGCCGCTGGAGCACCGGGTGCGGTTCGCGAACCTGTGCGCCGCGCTGTCCGTGCAGCACTTCGGCGGGTCGCTGTCGGCGCCGGGGTGGGTGGACATCGCCACGTGGTGGCGGACCGTGTCACGGCGGCCGGACGAGGACCTCAAGGAGTACGGGTTCCTGGAGGACGTGCTGCCCCACCACGCGGGGGTGGAGGTCCGGCGGGCCAGCGCCACGATCCGGCTGCGCGCGTCGAGCTGACCCCGCCCCGGACCGGGCGACACGCCGGGCCCGACGCCATGATCACTCGATCGTGATCTTGCCGGCCGGGAACGCGTGTTCGATCATCGACGTGTCACCGCACCACCGACGGGGCGCCCCGGCCGTGCCGCCGACCGGGGTGAGGCTGATCACCCTCCCGTGCCTGGCGGGTTCCGCCGTCCGGCCGAGCGGGGTTTGACCACGGTCTCCGGTGGGCAGGAGTAACTTCGACAACCGTCGTCGGAGATCGCGCCGAAAACTTCTGCTCGCCGGGGAGCAACCCGCGGCGGTCTTCGTGCGACTTAGTCAGTGGGGGTTCCCGCGGGTTTCGGAAGGGGTTGCTGGTTCAGTGTTCGCCGCGCGCGCGACAGGTCTGGTCAAGTTGGTGGGGTTGTGTCTGATGGCGGGCGTGCTCGTCGCGGCGGTGCTGTTCCCGGCGGTCGGCGGCCTCGGGCTGGCGTCCAACCGCGCCGCGGACACCGTGGACCAGACCTCCGGTGAGTTGACCAAGGCCGAGCTGCCGCTCGTGACGACGGTGCTGGACATGAACGGCCAGCCGATCGCCTACCTCTACGACCAGTACCGCGTGCCGGTGCCGTCGGAGGGCATCGCGGACACCATGAAGGCCGCGATCATCGCGATCGAGGACAAGCGGTTCTTCGAGCACAAGGGCGTCGACTGGCAGGGCATCGCCCGGGCAGCGGCGAAGGCGGGCGTGGACGGCGGCGCCAGCCAGGGCGCGTCGACGCTGACCCAGCAGTACGTGAAGAACTACCTCGCGTTCGTGGTCGGCAAGGGCTCCGAGGAGGCCTACGAGAAGGCGACCGAGGTGACCCTGGGCCGCAAGATCAGCGAGGCCCGGATCGCGACCCAGCTCGAGCAGAAGATGAGCAAGGACGAGATCCTCACCGCCTACCTCAACGTCGTCCCCTTCGGCAACGGCGCGTTCGGCGTCGGCGCGGCGGCCCGCACCTACTTCGACACCACCCCGGACAAGCTGACCGTGCCGCAGGCCGCGATGCTCGCCGGCCTCGTCAACGAGCCGAGCAGGCTCAACCCGGGCTCCGACGTGGACGCCGCGATCAAGCGCCGCAATACCGTGATCGACCGGATGCGCGACAACGGCGCGTTCGGTCCGGACCCGAAGGTCGCCGAGGAGAAGGCCGCCGAGTACAAGGCCACCGACATCGGCGTCGTGCCCGACCTGAAGCTGCTGCCCAACGGCTGCGTCGGCGCGGGCGACGGCCCGGTCTACGGCTTCTTCTGCCGCTACCTGATCGACTACCTGGAGAGGGCGGGCCTGCCGACCGAGCAGCTGCTGCGCGGCGGGTACACGATCACCACCACGATGGACCCGGTCGCCACCCGCGCGGCCAAGGACGCCGCCATGGCGCAGGTGCCCAAGACCCAGCCGGGCGTCGCCAACGCGATGGCCGTGGTCGAGCCGGGCGCGGACAAGCACCGGGTGCGCGCGCTCGCCGCCAACCGCGACTTCGGCAACAACGCCGACGCCGGGCAGAGCGCCTACTCCATCCCCGCCGAGGTGACCAGGTTCGGCGCGGGCTCGATCTACAAGGTGTTCACCGCCGCGTCGGCGCTGGAGCGCGGCGTCACGGGCATCGACAAGCAGATCGACGTGCCCAAGACCTACAGCTCGAAGGTCTACAAGAACGACAACAAGCCCTACACGGTCAAGAACGCGGCCGACTACAAGGAGAAGATGTCGCTGACCGAGGCGCTGGCGACCTCGCCGAACACGGCGTTCATCATCCTGGAGGAGAAGGCCGGGCTGAACAACGTGGTCGACATGGCCTACCGGCTGGGGCTGCGCGACTCGATGCAGGGCGTCAACTGGAAGGGCGAACCGCTCAAGGCCGACGGCTCCAACGGCCCGTCGCAGGGCGAGGTGTACAAGCGGGACAACAGCGGCTCGTTCACCCTCGGCGCGGGCCCGACCAGCGTGCTGGAGCTGTCGAACGTCGCCGCGACGATCGTGAGCGGCGGCAAGTGGTGCCCGCCGACGCCGGTCGAGAAGGTCGTGGACCGCAACGGGCAGCCGGTGCAGCTGAAGGAAGCGGCGTGCGACCAGGCCGTCGCGCCCGAGGTGGCCAACGCGCTGGCCACCGGGATGAGCGCGGACGTCAAGACCGGCGGCACGGCGGCGCAGGCGGCGTCGAACGCGGGCTGGAACCGGCCGATGATCGGCAAGACCGGCACCACCGAGGACCACTGGTCGGTGGCCTTCCTGGGTGCCACCCCGCAGTTCGCCGGCGCGGTCATGACGTTCACCGATGGGGTGGCGCCGCAGGTGATCTGCAACGGCACCCCGCCGAGGCTGTGCGGCACCAACGACGCGGGTGGTGTTTACGGTGGTCAGGTGGCTGCGCCGACGTGGTTCAACGCCATGCGGGTGATCCACGAGGGCAAGCCGCCCGCCGACCTGCCGCCGGTCGACCCGAAGTACCGGTAGCCGACCTGCGTCACGGGTTTCGTCACCCCGAAAGTCGCCTCTGACCTGGGGTTTCATAACGGCCTGATACGAAACTTACGGGTACTCGAACACGCTGTGTGACGATCAGTGGGTTATCTCACCAAAAAGTACTAGTGGTTGCGCAGAGGCTTGCCTCTTCTTGTTACATCGGGTTACGGTCCCGGCCGCATGTCACGGTTCGGTCACCAAAGGGACACGGCGTCGCTCCCCGAAAGCGCCGCCAGCCTGGATCCCCCGCCAGGCGTCCCTGTGACCGGGCCGTGCTCCCCGATGCAGGAAGGCACTACCTTGGCACGGCACACGAAAGCCGGCGGGCGACGCGCGTTCACCGCGCCCCGCACCCAGTCCGGCAACCGCTCCCATCGCGCGGAGTGCGACCGCAAACCCGTGAGCGGCCGGGTCGCGGCCGTGGTAGTCGCGGCGGGCGCCCTCGCCACCGGCGTGGGCGCCGCCGGCGGTCTCGACACCGGCGACAGCCGGTTCCTCCCGATGGCCGCCGGCTCCGACCTGGCGGCTGCCCTGGTCCACACCTCGGCGCCCAGCACGGCCCAGGTCCGCACGGTGCACGCCGTCGAGCCCGCGTTCGAGGCGGCGAAGCTCATGCGCTCGGAAGGGCTCTTCGCCCGCCAGCACGTGGACCAGGCGATCCGCCACGCGTCCGAGGGCTACACCGCGCGGCAGGCCGAGCTGAAGCGGCAGCAGGACGCCGCGGCGGCCGAGCAGGCCCGCATCGACGCCGAGAACGCCCGGGTCGCGGCCGAGAACGCCCGGATCGCCGAGCAGAAGGCCGCCGAGGAAGCCGCGCGGCGACCGAAGGCCGTCAAGCCCGCCGAGGGCACGTTCACGTCCGGCTTCGGCTCCCGGTGGGGCACCACCCACTACGGCGTGGACATCGCGAACGACATCGGCACCCCGATCGTCTCCGTGATGGACGGCGTCGTCGTCGAGGCGGGCCCCGCGTCCGGCTTCGGCCTGTGGGTGCGCGTGCAGCACAACGACGGCACGATCACCGTCTACGGCCACATGAACGAGATCCTCGTGTCGGCCGGCCAGCAGGTCCAGGCCGGTCAGCAGATCGCCACCATCGGCAACCGCGGCCAGTCCACCGGCCCGCACCTGCACTTCGAGGTGTGGATCGGCGGCTCGCAGAAGATCGACCCGATCGGCTGGCTGGGCGAGCGCGGCATCACGCTCTGAGTTCCCGCCCGCCGCACCCCCGAAACCTCGCGCAGAGCCGCGCGTGATGGCTCGACAGCGCGTACCGCGTTCTGCCCCGCCGGGCTCACTCCGGCGGGGCAGAACGGCATCCAGGGGCCTCCCGGGCCGGTGCCACGCGACCGGTGCTCCAGTCGGGAGCCGCGGACGCGTCGGCGCACCGGCCGTCGAGGCGTCGGCGGCGCGGTCCACCGGCAGGACATACCGACTGGTCGGTACCTGCGGTACGGTGGCAGCCGGAGACCTTCAGGGAGGCGAATCGTGGCTCGTTGGGGAATCACCCTGCCGCTGACCGGCGTGCCGGTGCTCGACCACCGCGCGCTGGTGGCGGAGCTGGCCGATCTCGGCTACACCGACGTCTGGTCGGCCGAGACTGCGGGCACCGACGCCTTCACGCCGCTGGCGCTCGCCGCGCAGTGGTCCGACCGCGTCCGCCTCGGCACCGCCATCGCCCCCGTCTACACGCGCGGGCCCGCGACGTTGGCCATGACGGCCGCCACGCTGGCCGAGGTGTCCGGCGGCCGGTTCGTGCTGGGCATCGGGTCGTCGTCGCCCGCGATCGTCGAGCGGTGGAACGGCGTGCCGTTCCTGGAGCCGTTCAAGCGCACGCGGGACACGCTGCGGTTCCTCAAGGCCGCGTTGGCGGGCGAGAAGGTGTCCGAGGAGTACGAGACGTTCTCCGTGCGCGGCTTCAAGCTGGAGCGCGCGCCCGGCCACCGGGTGCCGATCATGCTCGCCGCGCTGCGCCCCGGGATGCTGCGGCTGGCCGGGCGCGAGGCCGACGGCGCCATCACCAACTGGCTCGCGGCCGACGACGTGCCCAAGGTCCGCGCCGAGATGGACGGCGGCGAGCTGGCCGCCCGGATCTTCGTGTGCCCGACCGAGGACGCCGCCGCGGCCCGCGCGCTGGGCCGGATGCTGATCAGCACCTACCTGACCGTGCCCGCGTACGCGGCGTTCCACGACTGGCTGGGCCGGGGCGAGGCGTTGCGGCCCATGCACGAGGCCTGGGCCGCAGGCGACCGGCGCGGCGCCGGAGCGCTCATCCCGGACGAGGTGGTGGACGCGCTGGTCGTGCACGGCAGCGTGGACGAGTGCCGTGCGCACGTGGCCCGGTACGCCGCCAACGGCGTCGACACGCCCGTCATCGCCCTCCTGCCCACCGGCGCCGACCCGCTCGACCTGGTGCGCGCCCTGGCGCCGGGGGCCTGACGGTGGCGCGGCGGACCGGGTCGACGCCCGAGCGGATCGTGGCGGCGGCCGTGCGGTTGTTCGCCGCGAAGGGGTTCGACGCGACGACGGTGCAGGAGGTCGTCGAGGCGGCGTCGGTCACCAAGGGCGCGCTCTACCACTACTTCGGCTCCAAGGACGACCTGCTGTTCGAGATCTACCGGTCGCTGATCGGGCGGCAGATGGCCGACCTCGACCGGATCGTGGCGGCCGGGCTGGACGCGGCCACCACGGTGCGGCGGATCGTGGTCAGCCTGGTCGAGACGACGGCCGAGAGCGTGGACGAGACGGCCGTGTTCGTGCGCGAGATGCACCGGCTGGACGCTGACCGGATGGCCAGCTTCCGGGCCGAGCGGCGGCGCTACCACGAGACGTTCCGGTCGGTGGTCGAGCAGGCGCAGTGGGACGGCGAGTTCAGCTCCGCCGTGCCCGCCGACACGGTCGTCCTGATCGCGCTCGGCGTGGTCAACCAGCTTCCGACCTGGTACCGGCCGGAGGGCCCGAAGTCGCCGACGCTGCTCGGCGGCGAGATCGCCGACTTCGTCCTCGCCGGGCTGCGTCCGGTGTAGCGCCGTTCAGGCCGTGCGGCCGGCCCGCTCGCGCAGCAGGGTGAGCGCCTTGTCGGCGTGGGCGTTCATGGCGAACTCGGATTTGATGACTTCGATCACGGTCCGGTCGGTGTCGATGACGAACGTGTGCCGCTTCACCGGCAGCGGCCCGAACCGGCGCTTCACGCCGAACCCGGCGGCCACCTCGCCGTCGCCGTCCGACAGCAGCGGGTAGTCGAAGTCGTTCAGCGCGGCGAACCGGTTCTGCCGCGCCACCGAGTCCGGGCTTATCCCCACCCGCTGCGCCCCCACCTCGGCGAACTCCGCCGCCAGGTCGCGGAAGTGGCAGCTCTCCGCGGTGCACCCGGCGGTCATCGCGGCGGGGTAGAAGAACAGCACCACGGGGCCGTCGGCGAGCAGCTCGGACAGCGTCCGCGGGGTGCCGTCCTGGTCGGGCAGGGTGAAGTCGGGAGCCTGGTCACCGGGCTTCATGGGGGTCCTTCCGCAGGGTGCCGATCACGTCTCGCAGGGTGCTCGCGACAAGGCAACCGTACGGTTCTCGCTAATCTCGTACCAGGCCGGGAGGTGTGAGTTGACGAGCATGTCCGACGTCGCGCGGGCCGCCGGGGTGTCCGCGGCGACGGTGTCGCGGGCGCTGCGCGGCGAGCCCGGCGTGTCCGAGGCGACCCGCCGGTACGTCACCGAGGTCGCCAAGCGGATGCGGTACGCGATCGCCCGGGACGCCTCCAGCCTCGCCGGCGGCCGCCGGTACGCGGTCGCGGTCCTCACCGCCGACGTGGGTCGCGGCGACCTGCTGGCGGGCGCGGAGGGCGCGCTGCGGCAGGCCGGGTACGACGTGCTCCTCTACGTGCTGCGCGACGCCGACGCCCGCAAGCGGTTCTTCGAGGACCTGCCGCTGGCCCGCCGGGTCGACGGGGTGCTGGCGCTCGCGGTCAACCTCACCGACGCCGAGGACGCCGCGCTCGAGAGCCTCGACGTGCCCGTGGTCGCGGTGTGGGACGACGACCTGCGCGAGGCGCTGCGCCTGGCCGTGGCCCACCTCACGGAGCTGGAGCACCGGGACGTGGCGCTGGTGCTGGCGGGCGACATCGACGAGTCCTACGACGAGGTGCTGGTCACCGAGGGCCTGGCGGTCCGTCCGGAGTGGACGCTGTGGTCGTCCTCCACGGTCGCGGGCGGCGAGCAGGTCGTGGACGCCCTGCTGGACGGCGAGAGCCTGCCGTCCGCCGTGATCAGCACGAGCGGCGAGGTGGCGCTGGGCGTGTTCCTGCGGCTGCGCCGCGACGGCCGCGACGTGCCCGGCGACGTGTCGATCGTCAGCCTGGAGGGCACGGACCTGGCCCGCGCCGTCGGCATGACCGCGGTCGAGGGCGCGTGGCGGGAACGCGGCGAGCACGCCGTGGACGTGCTGCTGACCCGGCTGCGCGGCGAGCGGGACGAGACCGAGCCGCCGTCGTTGCAGCTCGTGGTGCGCGACTCGACCGGTCCGCGGACGGCCCGCTGAACCCGGAGGTTTGAGCCTCACCCGGCTGGGTTATTAACCACGGGCAACTTCCTGCAACCTTTGGGTGACCACTCGTCACCAGCCTGGATTCCGACCGATGGGGAAGGCGAAGCTGTCCGACGTGGACGACGAGCTCGCGGCACTGGCCGAGGCCCACGGCGTGGCCACCTACTACGAGGACGCGAACCAACGCCGGGCGGACGTCGACCCCGATGTGGTCGTGGCCGTGCTCGCGCAGCTGGACGTGGACGCCTCGACGCCGGAGGCGGTGCGACGGGCGCTCGCCGCGCCGGCACCACCACCGCGCACGATCGTCCTGCGCGAGGGCGACGTGCTCGACGAGAGCGGCACGGTCGAGCTGGAGGACGGCGGCCGGGTCGAGCTGCCCGCCCCGCTGCCGCTCGGCTACCACCGGCTGGATTCACGGACCGTGATCGTCGCCCCGCGCGCGCTCGCGCCCGTCCCCCGGTCGTGGGGCTGGATGCTGCAGCTCTACGCGATGCGCTCGGCCGAGTCCTGGGGCATGGGCGACTACGCCGACCTGGCGACCCTGGCCCGGCGCAGCGCGGCCGAACTGGGCGCGGGCGTGCTCCTGGTCAACCCGGTGCAGGCGGTCAGCCCGACCCTGCCGGTGGAGCGCTCGCCGTACTCGCCGTCGAGCCGCCGCTTCGCCAACCCGCTCTACCTGCGCATCTCCGACATCCCGGCCTACCGCGACGCCGACGCCGCCACCCGCGCGGAGATCGACGCCCTGCGCCCGCCCGACGACACCGACCTGATCGACTACGACGCCGTCTGGACGGCCAAGTCGCGGGCGCTGGAACTGCTCTGGCGGCACGTCGAGCACCGCCGACCCGAGGGCGACCTGCTGGACTTCGCCCGGTTCTGCGCGCTCGCCGAGGCGCACGGCCCGGACTGGCGCGAGTGGCCGGACGCGCAGCGCGACCCGGCCACGGCCACCGCCGACCCCGAACGGGTGGCGTTCCACGCGTGGTTGCAGGAGCTGTGCGAGCAGCAGCTCGCCGCCGCGCGGGAGGCCGCGCGCGACGCGGGCATGCCCGTGGGCGTCGTGCACGACCTGCCGGTGGGCGTGCACCCCGGCGGCGCGGACACGTGGGCGGTGCGGGACGCGTTCGCCGCGGACGTCACGGTCGGCGCGCCGCCGGACGCGTTCAGCGGGATGGGCCAGGACTGGGGCCTGCCGCCGTGGCGGCCCGACCGGCTCGCCGAGCAGGGCTACGAGCCGTTCCGGGCGGTGGTGCGCAGCGTGCTGCGGCACGCGGACGGCATCCGCATCGACCACGTCGCGGGCCTGTGGCGGCTGTGGTGGATCCCGCCGGGCGAGCCGCCCAAGCGCGGCACGTACGTCCACTACGACCCGGACGCGATGCTGGCCGTGCTGACGCTGGAGGCGCACCGGGCCGGCGCGGTCGTGGTCGGCGAGGACCTGGGCACGGTCGAGCCGAAGGTCACCGAGGCGCTGCACGAGCACGGCATGCTCAGCTCGGCGGTGCTGTGGTTCCAGCGCGAGTACGACCTGCCCGACCACCCGCTGATCCCGCCGGAGAAGTGGACCGCCTCGGCGATGGCGAGCATCTCCACCCACGACCTGCCGACGGTGGCCGGCTTCCTGGCCGCCGAACACGTTCGGGTGCGAGCCGAACTGGGGCGGTTTGAGGGGCCTGTGGACGGGGAATACCGGGCAGCCGAGCGCGAACGCGGGGAGTTGCTCGAACTCCTCAAGCAGGAAGGTGTACCTGCCGATGACCTGGTTACCGCGTTCCACGCCTTGCTCGCGAAAGCCCGGTCCGTGCTCGTGCTGACCTCCCCGCAGGACGCGTTGGGCGAGCTCCGCCAGCCCAACCTGCCCGGCACCACCGACCAGTACCCGAACTGGCGCATCCCGCTGCCCGTCGCGCTCGCCGACCTGTTCGACGACCCGGGCGTGCGGCGGGTGGCGGCGGCCCTGGCGGGCGGACGCACGCCCGGTGCCGGCGCGAGCGGTTCGCGATGAAGCGCAACGCGCACGTCACAGCACGCGGCCCTGCCGCGAGGTATCGTCAACCCGTCACCCGCGCCATGGTTGGAGGTGGCAGTCACCCGTGAACACCGACTTGGTGTCCCGCACCGGGCTCGTGCCCGAGCAGATGATTCCCCAGAGCAGTCCGGTGGACGCCTTGGGAGCGACCCTCGACAAGGTGCTGGTGGCCGTCCGGCCGTCGAACCTGGCCGATCCGCTCGCCGGGGCGCTGCGCGCCGAAGAGTCCCTCCGGGACGCCCTGCGACGCACCGACGCGGGTTCCGACGGCGCGCTGGCCCAAGCCGTGGCCTGCGCCGAGGCCGCCTGCGAGCACCTGCGCTACTGCGAGTGGCAGGAAGCGCGCCTGCTGCTGGTCGCCGCGCGCGGCCAGCTCACGAGGTCGCACGCCGGCAGGACGTGACCCGACAGGCAGGGATCGCAAGAAGTCCAAGCTCTTCCGGAGGAATCCCTGTGCGGCCGTGGCCCGGTACCCCCTACCCGCTCGGCGCCTCGTACGACGGCGTCGGCACCAACTTCACCCTTTTCTCGGAGGTCGCGGACTACGTCGAGCTGTGCCTGTTCGACGACGACGGGACCGAGACGCGCGTGCGGCTGCCCGAGGTGGACGGCTTCGTCCACCACGGCTACCTGCTCGGCATCGGCCCCGGCCAGAAGTACGGCTACCGCGTGCACGGGCCGCACGACCCGCGGCGAGGCCTGCGGTGCAACCCGAACAAGCTGCTGATCGACCCGTACGCCAAGGCGATCACCGGTGACGTCGACTGGGACGAGTCGCTGTTCGGCTACCGGTTCGGCGACCCGGACGCGCGCAACGACCTCGACTCGGCCGGGCACGTGCCGCTGTCGGTCGTGGTCAACCCGTTCTTCGACTGGGCGAACGACCGCCCGCCGAACACCCCGTACAACGAGTCCGTCATCTACGAGACCCACGTGCGCGGGCTGACCATGCAGCACCCCGAGGTGCCGGAGCGGTTGCGCGGCACGTACGCGGGCCTGGCGCACCCGGCGGTGATCGACCACCTCAAGGGCCTCGGCGTCACGGCGATCGAGCTGATGCCGGTGCACCACTTCATCACCGATCACGGGCTGCAGCAGAAGGGCCTCCGGAATTACTGGGGCTACAACACGATCGGGTTCTTCGCGCCGCATTCCGGTTACGCCGCGATGCCGGAGTCGGCGAACCAGGTGCAGGAGTTCAAGGGCATGGTGCGCGCCCTGCACGAGGCGGACATCGAGGTCATCCTCGACGTGGTCTACAACCACACCGCCGAGGGCAACCACCTGGGCCCCACGATCTCCATGCGCGGCATCGACAACCAGGCGTACTACCGGCTGGTGGACGACGACCCGCAGTTCTACATGGACTACACCGGCACCGGGAACTCGCTGAACGTGCGCAGCCCGCACACGTTGCAGCTGATCATGGACTCGCTGCGGTACTGGGTGACCGAGATGCGGGTCGACGGGTTCCGGTTCGACCTGGCCGCCACCCTGGCCCGCGAGTTCTACGACGTGGACCGGCTGTCGACGTTCTTCGACCTGGTGCAGCAGGACCCGGTGGTGTCGCAGGTGAAGCTGATCGCCGAACCGTGGGACGTCGGGCCGGGCGGCTACCAGGTCGGCAACTTCCCCCCGCTGTGGACCGAGTGGAACGGCAAGTACCGCGACACGGTGCGCGACTTCTGGCGCGGCGAGCCGGCCACGCTGGGCGAGTTCGCGTCCCGCATCACCGGCTCGTCGGACCTGTACCAGGACGACGGCCGCCGCCCGTACGCGTCGATCAACTTCGTCACCGCGCACGACGGGTTCACGCTCCACGACCTGGTGTCCTACAACGACAAGCACAACATGGCCAACGGCGAGGACGGCCGTGACGGCGCGGACGACAACCGGTCGTGGAACTGCGGCGTCGAGGGGCCGACCGACGACCCCGAGGTGAACGACCTGCGGGCCAGGCAGCGGCGCAACCTGCTGGCCACGACGTTGCTGTCGCAGGGCGTGCCGATGCTGCTGCACGGCGACGAGCTCGGGCGCACGCAGGAGGGCAACAACAACGCCTACTGCCAGGACAACGGGCTGTCCTGGGTGGACTGGACGCTGGCGGAGAAGAACCGCGACCTGGTGGAGTTCACCTCGGCGTTGACGGCGTTCCGCAAGCAGCACCCGGTGCTGCGCCGGCGCAGGTTCTTCCAGGGCAAGCCGATCCGCAAGGGCGACGAGCTCCGCGACATCGCCTGGTTCACACCTTCGGGTGAAGAGATGACGGAGCGGAACTGGGGCGACGACTTCGGCCGCTGCGTCGTGGTGTTCCTCAACGGCGAAGGCATCCCGGACCTCGACCAGCGCGGCATGCGCGTGCTGGACGACTCGTTCCTGCTCGCGTTCAACGCGCACCACGAGGACATCGAGGTGACGCTGCCGGAGGAGGGCTACGGTCCGCAGTGGACGGTCGTGATCGACACCGCGACGGGCGAGGTGACGCCGCCGGAGCTGGGCGAGGTGGTGCCGGCGGGCGGGACGCTCACGCTGGTGGCGCGGTCGCTGGTCGTGCTGCAGCGGGTGGAGCAGGAGTGACGGAAATGTCAGACCCCGGGGGTAACCTGAAAACAGGGGTCCCCCAGGGGGGACTCCTGCGAAGCGATTCCTCCGGAAGTGGCCCGGCTGAGAGCGGTCGGACGGAGAGCGGTCGGGCGCGGGACGGTTCGGCTCCGGACGGTTCGGCGCGGGGTGATTCGGCTCGGGACAGGTCGGTGCGGGGCGGATCGGCTCCGGACGGATCGGCTCCGGGCGGTTCGGCGCAGGGTGATTCGGTGCGGGGCGGTTCGGCGCGGGACAGGTCGGCGCGGGACAGGTCGGCGCCGGCGTCGACCTACCGGATCCAGTTCACGCCCGACTTCACGTTCGCCGACGCCGAGGCCGTGGTCGACTACCTCGACGCCCTGGGTGTCGGCGCGCTCTACGCCTCGCCCCTGCTGGAGGCCGTGCCCGGCTCCACCCACGGCTACGACGTGGTCGACCCGACCCGCGCCCGCGAGGAGCTGGGCGGCGAGGCCGGCCGCGTGGCGCTGCACAAGGAGCTCAAGCGGGCCGGGTTGGGGTTCGTGCTCGACATCGTGCCCAACCACATGGCGGTCGGCCACGACGACGTCAACAAGTGGTGGTGGGACGTGCTGCGGCACGGCCGGGAGTCGCGGTACGCGAAGTACTTCGACGTCGACTGGGACTCCGGGCCGCTGCTGCTGCCGTTCGCAGGCGACGAGGCGTCCGAGGAGGAGCACGAGCACTACCGGCTGGTGTTCTGGCGGCGCGGCAACACCGAGCTGAACTACCGGCGGTTCTTCGACATCACCACGCTGGCCGCCGTGCGGGTCGAGGACCCCGAGGTGTTCGACGCCACGCACGGCGAGGTGCTGCGGTGGGTCGCGGCGGGCGAGGTGACCGGGCTGCGGGTCGACCACCCCGACGGCCTGGCCGACCCCGGCGGGTACGTGCGGCGGCTGCGGGAGCGCTCCGGCGTGTGGCTGGTGGTGGAGAAGATCCTCGGCGCGGACGAGCGGCTGCCCGCGAGCTGGCCCGTCGACGGCACCACGGGCTACGACGCGTTGCGCGAGGTGTGCGGGCTGTTCGTGGACCCGGCGGGCGAGGCGGCGTTCACCGCGCTGGCCGAGGAGTTCGGCGTGCCCGCCGACTTCGCCGCGGTCGAGCGCGAGTGCCGCGAGCTGGTCACCCGGACGATCCTGCGCGCCGAGGTGCGCCGCATCGCGGCCCTGGTGCGCGACGCGGACCGCGCCGAGGCCGAACGGGCGGTCGCCGAGGTCATGGTCGCCTTCCCGGTCTACCGCTCCTACCTGCCCGAAGGGCTCGACGCGTGGACGGCGGCGATCGGCGCGGCGACGTCACCGGCGGCCCGGGCGCTGGACCGGCAGGTGCGCGCCGAGCCGCACGGCGAGCTGGCCACGCGGATCCAGCAGACGTCCGGCATGGTCGTCGCCAAGGGCACCGAGGACACCGCGTTCTACCGCTGCACCCGGTTCGTGGCGCTCAACGAGGTCGGCGGCGCGCCGGACCGGTTCGGCGTGCCGGTCGAGGAGTTCCACGTGCGGGCGGCGCTGCGCGAGGCGGCCGAGCCCGCCGCGATGACGGCCTTGTCGACGCACGACACCAAGCGGTCCGAGGACGTGCGGGCACGGCTCGCGGTGCTGGCCGAGCTGCCCGACGAGTTCGCCGCGGCGGTGCGCCGGTGGACCGCCGCGCACCCGATCGACGAGCCGTCGCTGAACATGCTGGCGTGGCAGTCGCTGGTCGGCGCGTGGCCCATCACCGCCGACCGGATGCGCGCCTACCTGGACAAGGCGGCCAAGGAGTCGAAGGTCCGCACCACGTGGATCGACCACGACGAGGAGTTCGAGGCGGCCGTGGCGGCGTGGCCGGAGCAGGTGCTGTCCGGTCCGGTGGCGGCCGAGGTGGCGTCGTTCGTGGACCGGGTCGTGGCGCCGGGCTGGTCCAACGCGCTCGGGCAGAAGCTGGTGCAGCTCACCGCGCCCGGCGTGCCGGACGTCTACCAGGGCACCGAGCTGTGGGACCTCTCGCTGGTCGACCCGGACAACCGCCGGCCGGTGGACTACGAGGTGCGGCGACGGCTGCTGGCGCGGATCGAGGACGGCTGGCTGCCGGACGTGGACGACTCGGGCGCGGCCAAGCTGCTCGTCGTGCAGCGCGCGCTGCGGCTGCGCAGGGAACGGCCCGAGCTGTTCCGCGGCTACCGGCCGCTGGCGGCGTCCGGGCCGGCCGCGCCGCACGTCGTCGCGTTCGAGCGGACCGGGCTGGTCGCGGTGGCCACCCGGCTGCCGGTGGGGTTGGCGGACGCCGGCGGCTGGGGTGACACGGTGCTGCCGCTGCCGCCGGGGGAGTGGACCGACGTGCTCACCTCCCGACCGGCCTCCCCGCGGCTCGCCGACCTGCTGGACCGCTACCCCGTGGCACTGCTGGTAAGAGGAGATCAGTGAGCTTTTCGGTGTGGGCCCCGGCGCACGAGCGCGTCCGGGTCCGGGTCGACGGTCGCGACCACGAGATGGCGGCCGGGGACGGCGGGTGGTGGCACAGCGACGTCACGGGCGTCGACTACGCGTTCCTGCTCGGCGACTCCGACGAGGCGCTGCCCGACCCCAGGTCGCGGTGGCAGCCGCACGGCGTGCACGAGGCGTCACGGGTGTACGACCACGCCACTTTCGAGTGGACCGACCAGGCGTGGACCGGGCGCGCGCTGCCCGGCGCGGTGGTCTACGAGCTGCACATCGGCACGTTCACGCCCGCCGGCACGTTCGACGGCGCGATCGAGCGGCTGGACCACCTGGTCGACCTCGGCGTCACGCACGTCGAGGTGATGCCGGTGAACTCGTTCGACGGCACGGCGGGCTGGGGCTACGACGGCGTGCTGTGGGGCGCGGTGCACGAGCCGTACGGCGGGCCGGACGGGTTCAAGCGGTTCGTGGACGCCTGCCACGCGCGCGGGCTGGCCGTGCTGCTGGACGTGGTCTACAACCACCTCGGGCCGTCCGGCGCGTACCTCGACCGGTTCGGGCCGTACTTCGCGGGCAGCAACGACTGGGGACCGGGCCTCAACCTCGACGGCGAGGGCGCCGACGAGGTGCGTCGGTACGTGGTCGACAACGCGCTGGGCTGGCTGCGGGACTTCCACGTCGACGGGCTGCGGCTCGACGCCGTCCACGCCCTCGTGGACCGCAGCGCGCGGCACGTGCTGGAACAGCTGGCCGTCGAGGTGGACGCCCTGTCGGCCGCCGTGCGCAGGCCGTTGACGTTAATCGCCGAGTCGGACCTGAACGACGCCCGGTTGGTGACGGCGCGTGAAGGCGGCGGCTACGGTCTGCACGCGCAGTGGGACGACGACCTGCACCACGCGCTGCACGTGGCGTTGAGCGGGGAGACCTCCGGCTACTACCCGGACTTCGAGGGCGCGTTGGGCCGGACGCTGCGCGAGGTGTTCCTCCACGCGGGCACCTGGTCGTCGTTCCGGGGCCGCAGCCACGGCCGCCCGGTGGACCGCGACCGGCTGCCCGGCTACCGGTTCCTGGCCTACCTGCAGAACCACGACCAGGTCGGCAACCGCGCGACCGGCGACCGGCTGTCGGCGACGGTGTCGTGGCGGCGGCAGGCGGTGGGCGCGGCGATCGTGCTGTGCTCCCCGTACACGCCGATGATCTTCATGGGCGAGGAGTGGGCGGCGAGCACGCCGTGGCAGTTCTTCGCGTCGTTCCCGGACCCGGAGCTGGCCGAGGCGGTGCGCACGGGGCGGCGGCGCGAGTTCGGCCGGCACGGGTGGGGCGAGTCGGAGGTGCCGGACCCGATCGACCCGGAGACCGTGCGGCGGTCGACGCTGCGCTGGGACGAGGTGCCCACGCCCGGCCACCGGGAGCCGCTCGACCTCTACCGGGCGTTGATCGCGCTGCGCCGCACCCGCCCCGAGCTCGCCGATCCCCGGCTGGACCGGTTCGCGGTGCGCGAGGACGGTCCGGTGCTCGTGCTGCACCGGGGCTCGCTGCGGGTGGTGTGCAACCTCGGGGAGGACACCGAGGTGCGGCTCGACGTGGAGGTGGGCGAGGTGCTGCTCGCGTCGGCGGAGGTGAAGGTGGACGGGCAGGCGGTGCACCTGCCCGCCGATTCCTTCGCGATCGTCGACCGCGCGGCGGTCACGCCCCCGGTTCCCGGGCGAGCCAACCGGCCTCGGTGAGCTTCTCGGCCAACAGCCGACCGGCCGACTCGACCTGGTCGGCCAGCTGTCTTCGCACCTCGGGCCGGTCGTCGCCGGAGTACTGCGCGGCGTCGTAGGCGGCGACCAGCCTGCGTGCGGCGCTGACCACCTCCACCCCGGGCCAGGCGGCGACGGGGAGCGGGGCGTCGTCCGGATCCGGTTCGGCGGAGGTGTGGACGGCGCGCACGGCCTGCCGCGGCCCCAGCTCGGTCGAGAGGTCGAGCAGCTTCAACGCTATCGTGTGCAGCTTCACGTTGTGGTGCTGTGACATGCGCACGAGCAGCTGGAAGCCCTCCTGGGGCGTGCAGCCCTGCACGGCGGATATCAGGCCGGTGGCCTGCCCGATCACGGTGCGCGTCTGCACCGCTTTGCGCAGTCCCACGATCTCGGCCTCAAGGCTGGCGATCCGCGCGGTCAGCGAATCGTGCCCGTTGTCCCCGACCACGGTCGGGCTCCTCTCTCGCACGTCGGTACCGGTCAGCCAGGCCAGCAGTGCGAGAGCGTCCGGACACGCGGGTGCCAGCACCGGCAAGCCCACAGCTCTCGCTGACCCTGGTGCCCTTTCGGGTGCCGGGTGGCTTGCGGCTGGCTTTTCAACCGCGTAGACGATCACCGTAGTAGAGCAGGGCCGGTCCGGTGCAACTGGAGGGGTTTCCGCGTGGCGCGAGCACGCGGAACTCGGCCCCCGCGGGCTCGGTGCGCTCCACCCCGACGGGGTCTTCCCGACCGGCGCGCCACGTGATGTCCGAGAGCGGCACACCAGGGCGCTGACCTGGTCCGATGGGCAGCCGAGGGTCACGGCGAGGAGGTGCCCGATCGTGCCGTCGTTGTTTCCCCGACCGGGTGAGGGGTACCCGTCGGGGGAAGAGAAGTCCCGACGAGAGGAACGGCCATGGGGACCGACGACAAGTTCAGCAACAAGGCCGAAGAGCTCAAGGGCAAGGCCAAGGAAGCGGTCGGCGACGCCACCGACAACGAGCAGTGGCAGGCCGAGGGCAAGGCCGAGCAGACCAAGGGCTCGCTGAAGCAGGCAGGGGAGAAGGTCAAGGACGCCTTCCGTGGCGACGACCGCTAGTCGAACCACCGGCGCCGCCGAGTTCGTGCCCGAGGGCGCGGACTTGGCGGCGCTGCGCCGTGCCGCGGCCGGGTGCCGCGGCTGTGACCTGTACGAACCGGCCACCCAGACCGTGTTCGGGTCGGGGCCGGAGCACGCCAGGCTGGTGCTCGTCGGCGAGCAGCCCGGTGACGTCGAGGACCGGCAGGGCGAGCCGTTCGTCGGGCCCGCCGGCCGGCTGCTGGACAAGGCGCTGGACGAGGCCGACCTGGCCCGCGAGGGCGTCTACCTGACCAACGCCGTCAAGCACTTCAAGTTCGTGCCCGCCGAGCGGGGGAAGCGGCGCATCCACAAGTCGCCGACGCGCGGCGAGGTGGTGGCGTGCCTGCCGTGGCTGAAGGCCGAGCTGGCGCGGGTGCGGCCCGACCTGGTGGTGTGCCTGGGCGCGACGGCCGCGAAGGCCGTCCTCGGGCCCTCGTTCAAGGTCAGTGAACGCCGCGGGCAGCTCGAGCGCGTCGAGGACCAGGACGTGATCGCGACCGTGCACCCGTCGGCGGTGCTGCGCGCCCCCGATCGCGACGAGGCGTACCGGGGCCTCCTCGCCGACCTGCGGGTCGTGCGCGCCCACCTGGGCTGACGGGGCCGCCGGGAACGTGAAACGGCCCCCTGACCGCTTCCCGCACCGGGTGCGGGCCGAGCTGGACTGGGCTCGGGGTCACGGGGGCCGGGTGGCTGCCTGGGATTCGCCCAGACCACCTGGGAAAGGTCGGTCCTAGCGGACAGCCACCTCACGACGAGTCCTATAGCTATTCAACTTCGGACCACCTCCTTCCTCGTGTACTGCGAACCTATGCGAGTCGTGCCGGCCCTCGCAACGGATATTCGCATCCGGCTCGGAGGGCGGGTCGCCCGCTCGACCGGGTGAGCACGAGCGGTGGGTGCGTGCCGCTCGATGAGGCGTGGTGGTCGCCGACCGGATCGTGGGGCCGAATCCGTTGGCACAGCGCGAGGTCTGATTCCCGCCGGAATGGAATGCGTTGCGGGGGCAGGATCGTGGCATGGACTTCGACGGCAAGGTCGCCCTGGTCACGGGCGGCAGCAGGGGTATCGGCGCGGCGATCGCGGTGCGGTTGGCGGAGTTGGGCGCGGACGTCGCGATCACTTATCGGAACAGCCCGGGTGACGTGGTCGACCGGGTGAAGGCGCTGGGGCGGCGGGTGGTGGCCGTCCAGGCGGACAGCGGTGACGCGGAGGCGGTGGCCGCGGCGGTCGAGGAGGCCGTGGCGGTGTTGGGGCGGTTGGACGTGCTGGTGAACAACGCGGGTGAGTTCATCGTCGGGCCGGTGGAGGAGCTGGGGGTGGCGGAGTTCGACCGGACGTTCGACGTGAACGTGCGGGCGGCGTTCGTGGCGGTGAAGGCGGCGTTGCCGCACCTGGGCCGGGGTGGTCGGGTGATCGGCATCGGCAGCAACGTGTCCGAGCGGGCGGTGTTCCCCGGGTTCTCGCTGTACGCGGCGTCGAAGGCGGCGTTGGCGGGGATGACGAAGGCGTTGGCGCGCGAGCTGGGGCCGCGGGGGATCACGGTGAACCTGGTGCACCCCGGTGCGACGGACACCGACTCGAACCCGGCGGACGGTGAGGGTTCGGACGTCGTGCGCGGCTTCACGGCGGTGGGGCGTTACGCGGAGCCCTCGGAGATCGCGGCGGTGGTCGCGTTCCTGGCGTCCGAGGAGGCCGGTTACGTGACGGGTGCCCAACTCCACGCCGACGGCGGCTTCACCGCCTGACCGCTCCCGCGAGAGTCCTACGCCCGCGCCGCGAGAGTCCTGCGTTCAGGGCGCCTGAGTTCAACGCTCGGCAGACCGCGTGGTCGGTCGAGCGTTGAACTCGGGGTGCGCGAACGTAGGACTCTCGCGGGTTGGAGGTAGGACTCTCGTGGTCGGTCAGCTCGCGTTGACGTCGATGCAGGCGTAGAACGCGTTCGAGGTGTCGGCGATGTTCCAGATGGCGAGCACCGTCTGGCGGCCGGACGCGTCCAGGTTCACCGTGTGCGACACGGTGGCCGGGGGTTGCTGGTTGCCGCCGTCGACGAAGCCGACCCGCCGGCCGGACACGTAGTACTCGTAGTTGGCGGTGCGGTGCCGGGCGGTGAAGGTCCAGTTGAACGTGACCGACCGGCCGGTGTTCGCGACCTGCCAGCCCTTGGTGTTGTCGTTCAGCTCGGCGAACCGGGCGACGCCGCCGTTGCAGCTGCGCAGGCCCTTGGGACCTTCGACGCTCTGCGGCTCCCACTTGATGTCGCCGCACGACACGACACCTCGGGCGCACTGCGCCTGGCGACTGGCCGGTGACGAGACGTACCCGTGCGCGAACGCGGGCGCCGAGGGCAGGACGACCGTCACGAGCGGCGCGGCGAGCACACCTGCGGCCACCGCGGCGATCCTTCGGCGGAGTGACATGGGGACTCCTCTGATCGGATGGGCGGAAACGCTTGTGGCGAACGCCAACCCGAGTGCGCTGGGTGGAGCGTTCACCCACACGCGGCGGCAGGTCTAGACCATACTCTCTGTGATTGCCCCGTGACAACCTTCCGCCCGTCGGTCACCACGTCCACTGTCCTGTCCGGCTGAAGGTGTCGTCGGTGTCCGGACCGGTTGTCGGTGAGGGTGTCGGTGTCCGGAGGTAGTTGTCGGGGGCGGTGAGTCGGCGCTTGCGTCGCCCGAGGGAATGCCGCGGTGCCGACGCTTGATCTCGTACCCGGCGGCGCGCGGTCGTCGCTGGCTGAGCGGTTTGAACTCGCGTACGCGGACGAGCGTGGTGAGCAGCGCGTTCGTCTCACGGAAGATGGTCCGTGCCGTTCGAGCACTGCATACCGGTGCGCGGTTTCCCGTCGTACAAAGGACAGCTGGATGGAACAAGACTGCCGGCGACCACCCAGTCCACCCAACACCGACTACCGCAGCCTCAGAACCTTCGGCGGCCCCACCTTCCGCAAACCCAATCAGAACAGCGACACCAAACGCCGCGACAACGCCCTCTGGTTCAGCCGTCACCGCCGCGGCGGCGACGCGCTCCTGCACCACCGCACCCTCAACCCCGTCGTCATCCGCGACTGGTCAACCAAGGGGAAGTCTTCAACGGTGCCCTGGCACAAACCGCCAACACCACCCTCAGACTGCGCAAACCCCTCACCACCAAGGACGTCCTCGCGCCGGCCACCACCGAATGGGTCCGACCCGATCCGATCTCCTCGACATGGCTGAACCACTCGATCAAGCACCGGATCGAACCCGAGGACCGCGTGGTCCTGGCTTCCACCCTCCGACGTCATGAGCACCGGCTTGCCCAGTTTCCGCCCGATCTCGCCGAAGAACCCGCAGAGGGCGTCGACGCCATCCTGCCCCTGCAACTCCCGCAGATCGATGTCGAAGTCGATCTCCTCGGCCGACATGAGACGGAAGATCGCGAGCATCCCCGGAACCGGCCAGACCTTCAGTTCCACCAATTCGGCACCGGGCGGGCGGGCGAGTGCGTCAGTGGCCAAGGGCAGCGGCAGCGCCGTGTCGCCCTGGACGAACTCCCACTGCCAACCACGCGCCTCGACCAGATCGAACACAGCCTGCCAGTCCTCCGCCGAGGCATCCGGGACGAACACGTCAGGAAGCGCCCCCATGAGGTCAGGATCGAAGAAGCTCCTGACCTCATCCCAGTGAAGATCCGACACGCGGCCATCGTGCCTGGCCGGCGATGAGGTCGCAGCCCGATTTGCGCCAGCCGACGGTCCATCGAATCCGTCAACTAGGTCCGGACACAGCAACCCGCCGCCGTCCGGGCCTAGTTGGCGGATCGCAGGTCAGCAACCTCGTCATCCGCCAACTTCATCCGGACGGGACATCCACAGGGCCACTGCCGACGTAACGTTCCGCAATCGGATGACGACTAGCTGCTGTCAGGCGATGTGCGCCTGTGGGTCCGGAGCACCGGGAGTGGTTGTCATGACGAGGCTGAAACACGTAACGGCGACGAAGAGCCGCACGAGGAAGTTCGGCGCGATCCTGGCCGCGGTGGCGTCGGTTGCCGGGATGGTCTTCGCGGCCGCACCCGCCACTGCGGCCGACTACCCCACCAGCACCTTCACGCTCCCGTACACGGTGAGCTACTACAACGGCACGGTCACCTGGTACAACCGGTCGGTCGGCATCACCGGGGCGTTCAAAGCCAGCAACTGCCGGCGGATCTACGTGCGGTCGTTCATCGGCAGCACCACACTGGACTTCCAGAGCACCAGCCTCTGGTGCAACAGGTCCGGGTCGGCGCCTTTCACCCTGGACGCGAACGCCGTCGGCGGGGCCGACAACATCTGGATCTACATGACCGACGAGAACGACGTCAACCTCGTGACACGCACCTGCTACCGCACCTCGGACTACTGCATCGCCGGTCTGCACTAGACCTACCGGCCAAGGCGCCCCGCAGACCGGCTTCCGGCCAACGGCAGGCAATGCCGGGCAGGTCGACGCCGTGGCCGCAACAGCCCCAGGGGGCACCGGATCCGCCAAGCAGGTCCGGGCAACCAGGCGACCGGCCGTCCGGACCTGCTTGGCGGACCCCAGTCAGCGATGCTCCAACCCGCCAAGTTCCGGCGGACAGGACATCCACCTTCGTGCCCCCGGCCGCCGACCGCCCTTGAGATCGCGACGATCGCCATGGGCCGCGATCCCGGCCCGCTGGAGCCGGTCCACTGCCTCTCGCATCGCTGCGCGCAGCAGATCACGACGGCCTCGTTCCAAGCCGCCGAGTGTTCACCGGCCTGACCGCGCCGGCGTCCCCGTACAAGGCTGGTCATCGGGCGCTACTGGTGGCGCGACAGTCGGGCGTAGAGCACCACTCCTGGCCCGAGGGCCGACAACGGCCGGATTCCGCCTCGTCCGCGAGGTCCAGCTCCGCAAAACCTCCCGGTGCGTGGCAGGACCGGTCGCGCGACGGCGCGTGATGTTGTTTGCGCGATCTTGCGCGCTCCGGGTGGGCGCGCGACGGTTGGTCGACCACACCTCCGAGGACGGGGAAGTGGCCGCTCACCGACGGTCTTCTCCCGCAGCAGCGCTACCGCGGGGCTCGTCGCGACAGCCCGCGATGGTCGCGTCCGCTGTCGAGAGGAGGTCGTCGAGGTGGTCGTTCCTTCGAGTCGGACGGCTCGGTCGAAACCGCTGGTGCGGACCACTCGGGTCGGCACCGCGCTTCGCCGGGTCGCGCGGTGGCGCCGCGACCGGGCACCCCGGATCTGGAAGGGGGTGCGCGTGGTCTTCCTGGTCCTGGAGGGCGTCGTGGCGCCGCTCAGGGGAGACGCCGCCCTCGCCATCACGGCGAGGGCGCTCCTCGTGGTGGGTGACACGATCGTCGACGCTGGCAGGCATGACCGATCGTGACGCCGGGTCCGGCCGCCGTGACGGCGGCCGGACCGTCACCCAACAGGGAACAGCACCGATCGGCGCAAGCCAAGAGCTGACTTCGTCCCACTATCGTGACGGCGACACGAAAGTGGTTTCGTTCCGGCGAATCGGGAGGGGGGACTCCTCGGTGACGACACCGGCCGGCGATGCCTGCCAGGTCTGCGGTGGGCCCCTGCCCGAGTCGACCGAGACGGGACGCCCGCGCAAGTTCTGCTCGGACAGGTGCCGCTCACGCGCCCACCGCGTTCGGAAGCACGAGACCGACCGTGCTGCAGCACGTCTGGCCCGCCAGTGCGACATCGAGGTCGCCGGGCACCGGTGCGAGCGGCCCGCGGCGTTCGTGCTGGCGGTGGACGGGAAGCAGTTGAAGGCCTGCCCCGCGTGCCGCGAACTGGCGCTGACGTTCCTGGTCGGCCGGGGCGCGTCCGCGACGGCGGTGGAGATCAAGCCCATCGCCGGCGCGAACGCCGAACCGGCGCCGACCGCTCCCCGGCACCCCGGTGGGGGAAAGGTCCTGCTCATCGAGGACGACGAGCGCGTGGTCGAGGCGCTGAGCGCTTCCCTGCAACGCCGGGGGTATGAAGTCGTGTCCGCCCATTACGGCAGGACAGGGCTGCGCGAGGCGATCGTGCAGCGACCCGACGTGGTGTTGCTCGACCTCGGCCTGCCCGACATGGACGGCATCACGCTGCTGCGCAAGCTCCGCGGCGCGAGCGACGTCCCGGTGATCGTCGTGACGGCGCGCGGCGAGATCGACGACATCGCCCTCGGTCTCGACGTCGGCGCCGACGACTACCTCGTCAAGCCGTTCGACGTGGGGGAACTCGTCGCCCGCATGCGCCGGGCCATGAGGCAGCGGGCCACCCCGGCCGAACAGGTCTACGACGACGGGATCCTCCACGTGGACTTCAGGCGGATGGAGGTTCACGTCGGCGGTGAGGAGGTGCTGTTACCCCGGCGCGTGCTCCGACTGCTCGAAGTCCTGGTCCGGTCGGCACCCGCCATCCAGTCGGTCGAGGCGATCATCGCGCACGTGTGGGGGGAGTCCGAGGTGACCGCCCGCCAGAAGCGCAACCTGGCGGTCCTCGTCGCTGCGCTGCGCTCGAAGCTCGGAGCGCTCGGCCTCGACCCCAACGCGATCGTCACGGCGCACGGCCTCGGCTACTACTACCACCCACCGAACCGGCCCACGCGACCGGCATCGGGTCCGCGGATCGGCTACAGCCACGCCGAGCGGCTCCTGAACCTGCCCGACGGGCAGACGCCCGCCGTGCGGGCACCGGGACGCCGCGACGGCGGTGACGACCGACCACCTCAGGCCGCGACATCCGCCGAGTAGGCCCGCCACATCCGCCCGTCCGCGCGCCCGGATACCGTGCGGGGCGTGATCATCTGGCTCAACGGCGGGTTCGCGGCGGGGAAGACGACGTTGGCGTGGGAGCTGCACCGGCGGCTTCCGGGCGCGCTCGTGTACAACCCCGAGGACGTCGGCCTGATGCTGTGGAAGTGGTTGCCGCCCAACGACGACTTCCAGGACCTGCCGAGCTGGCGGGAGTTGGTCGTCGCGACGGCGCTGTCGTTGCGCAGGCACCACACGCACACGCTCATCGTGCGGATGTCGCTGGTCCGCGACGCCTACCGGGCGGAGATCCTCGGCGGTCTGGTCGACGCGGGCGAGGAAGTCCTGCACGTCTTCCTGGAGGCGGACGCCGACGTGTTGCGGGAGCGGCTCGTCGCCCGCGGGCCGGTGCCCGGCGATCCGGAGTCGGACCGGTCGGCCCTCGACTGGGCCCTGAGCCGGATGGATCCGGCCGCCGGCGCGCGCCAACCGGACGGGACGGTCGTGCTGCGCTCGGACCGGCTCACCCCGGCCGAACTGGCTGACGCGGTGCTGGCCGCACGCCACGAGCGCTTCGGTTCCGGCGAGTAGGCCGCCACGACTTCGCCGAGCGGAACGGGGGACGAGCCGACGGCTCCGGCTCCACCTGAGCTGTGGGGGATGGCGTCGTGACGGGGAAACCGCACCGGGACGTCGAACGCGCGAGGCGGGCCCTATGACCGACGAGCACGCCGCGCGGATCGACGTGACGCACCTCGGGACCGGATCGTCAGACGTCCAGGACCCGTTCGTAGCGGTCGGCGAAGTCGGGCGGCGGGGCGTCGACGTCCACGACGATCGCCAGGTGCGCCCGTGCACCCGGACCGGTGGGCCGGGCCGCGAACTGCTCCGGCGTGCCGATCACGATGTCGTGCCCGCTCGGCGACGTCACGGCCGGCAACCGGACCAGGGCGATGTCGAAGACCTCCGCCACCGGTCGGCCGATCTCCACGAGGAGCCGCGCGGTCGGCTCGTCCGGCACCACGATGTGCACGCCTCCCGGTTGGTCACCGCCGTCGGGCGACAGGCTCGCCAGCACGGTGGCGACGTTCAACACCGCGTGGAACGGTCCTGGCCGCGCAGTGCGGCGATGAGGCTGCCGTCGCCGCGCACGGCGGCCAGCACGGCGGGCGCGACGTCGACCGTGGGGCCGACGACCGGGGGAACGTCCGGCGTCCCGACCTCCGCCCACGCCATGGCCACCTGCCGCCGGTCGACCAACGACCGCACCAGCTCGGGAGTGGCGCCGGTCGTGACGTCCACGGCCGTCGTGACGCCCACCAGCACCGCGCCGCGGTCGCGGATCTCCGCGGCGGCGTGGTCGGGCACCGAGCCGGTGGACCAGCTGCCCAGCCGGGAGCCGTCGACCTCCAACTCGACGGTCAGGGCGCTACCGCGCAGCGACCCGGTGAGGCCGGGCAGCGTCCGCCCCGGCCAGCCCGGGTCCAGACCTGCGGCGAGGTAGGCGTCCAGGTTGGCCAGCCGCCAGCCGGCGTCGGTGGCGAGCAGTCGCGCCACCTCGCACGAGGGGTTGACCAGGAACACGACCAGGCCCCCGCCGCTCACCGCGAACCCGCCGGAGCGCCGGCTCGGCCGCCACCCGAACCGGGGCAGCCGGTCCGCGGCCTCCCACCGGGGCGACTGGCACCGCCGGTGGTGCAGCGCCACTTCGGCGAGCCCGTCGGCCTCGGCGACGGTGACCGAGGGCGAGCGAAGGCCGAGCGGACGGTCGCAGGTCGGGCAGTCGACGGCCCACAGGTTCTCCGCCAGCTCGGCCGCCAACCCGGGACCGAGCCGGTCCCGCGTGGTCGCATCGATCCTCAACCGCCGTACTCGGCGCACCGCCACCACCGTCCTCAGCCTGCCGCGCCCGCCCAGTCTGCGACCCGCGCACCGGGACCGGTCCCGACGGGCTCAGCGGGACGTCGAGGGCGGGACGGCGGGGTCGTCGTGGCCCCGAAAGGCCCGGTGGTCGTGCTGGAACCGTCCCCGAGCCGGGCACCTCACCGCGCGCCCTCCGGCCGGAACACCCGTTCGACGTGGGCGCACAGCTCGTCGGAGCCGAGCACGGTGGTCAGCGGCGAGGTGACGATCGCGGTGGACCGCTCGTCAGCGCCCTCGGCGATGGCGTCGGCGGTGCGCCCGCTGCCCCGCAGCACGACCAGCGGCCGGTTGCGGCCCAGGCTGTGCTCGGCGTCGTCGAAGCTGATCGGTCCACCGTTGACCAGCACGGTCAGCGAGGGGCTCGGGCCGGCGACCACGTCCGCCACCTCGGCCAGCCACGGCGACTCGTCACCCCACGCGCCACCGGGCACGAGCACCAGGTGGGTGTGGTTGGGCTCGAACTCGTCCAGGTCCACGGCGATCTCGGCGGCCACCCCGATCAGCGGGAACGTCCCACCCGCCGCCGCACGCGCCCGGCCGACGGCCCGCATCACGCCGACGTCCGTGCCGCCGTCCACCACCGCCGCGCCGCACGCGTCCAGCAACGGCACCAGGTCGCGCAGCACCGACACCACCGCCACCAGGTCGTCCGGGTCCATGCCCGCGGCGCCGCCGACCAGCACCAGCACCGGCCGCCCGACGGGCAACCCGGCCGCGCGCAGCTCGGCCTTCGACGTGACCCGCACCCTGTCCACGATCGGCGACCGTACCCGCGCACGCCGCGCGGCACCGCGTTCCCCACCCGGTCGCGCGGCGTCCGCCACCCGGTCACGGCCGTTCGTCATGCCGCACGGGCATGGCGTGGTCGGGCGCCACGCCCTACAACTCCAGCCCGGTCAGCACGAGGACCCGCTGCTCGGTGAGGTCCTCCATGGCCGCGCGCACCCCCTCGCGGCCGGTGCCGGACTCCTTGACGCCGCCGTACGGCATCTGGTCGGCCCGGAAGCTCGGCACGTCGCCCACGATCACCCCGCCCACCGCCAGCCGCTTGGCGGCGCGGAACGCCACCCGGACGTCGTGCGTGAACAGGCCCGCCTGCAAGCCGAACCGCGAGGCGTTCACCCGGTCGAACGCCTCGTCCACCGACGGTACGGAGTCGAGCACCACCACCGGCCCGAACACCTCCTCGTCCACCACCTTGCACGCCGGCGGCACGTCGGCCAGCACGGTCGGCTCGTAGGCCGCGCCCGAGCGCCGCCCACCGGTCAGCACCCGCGCGCCCGCCGCCACGGCCTCGTCCACCCACGCCTCGACCCGGCGCGCGGCGGCCTCGTTGATCAGCGGACCGACGTCGGTGGCGGGGTCGGTCGGGTCGCCCGTGCCGAGCTTGCGCACGTGCGACACCACGGCTTCGGCCAGCGCCGGGTACACGGCCTCGTGGGCGTACACGCGTTGCACCGAGATGCACGACTGCCCGCCCTGGTACATCGAGAAGGTGGCGATCCGCTGCGCCGCCCGGTCCAGGTCCGTCCAATCAGGACAGACGACGGCCGCCGCGTTGCCGCCCAGCTCCAGCACGACGTGCTTGCGCGGCACCCGGTCCAGGATCGAGTAGCCGACCGGGCCGGACCCGGTGAACGACACCACCGGCAGCCGGGGGTCCTCCGCCAGCGCGCCCGCCACCTCGTTGGGCACCGGCAGCACCGACCAGGACCCGGCGGGCAGGTCGGTCTCGGCCAGCAGTTCGCCCAGCAGCAGCGCGACGAGCGGCGTCGTGGGTGCGGGCTTGACCACGATCGGCGCGCCCACCGCCAGCGCGGGCGCGACCTTGTGCGCCACCAGGTTCAGCGGGAAGTTGAACGGCGCGATGCCCAGCACCGGTCCGCGCGGCGCCCGCCGCACCAGCGCCAGCCTGCCGTCCGCGGCCGGGTCGGTGTCCAGCCGTTGCAGCTCGCCGGAGAACCGGCGCGCCTCCTCGGCGGCCCAGCGGAACGTCGACACCGCGCGGGTGACCTCGATCCGCGCCCACTTCACCGGCTTGCCCGACTCGGCGGTGATCAGCGCGGCCACCTCGTCGGCGCGTTCGGCGAGCCGGCGGGACACGTGGTCCAGCGCGGCCGACCGGGCGTGCGCGGGCAGGTCGGCGAACGCGCCGGCCGCGGCGTGGGCGGAGGCGACCGCCCGTTCCACGTCCTCGGCGGTGGCGTGGGACGTCACGCCGGCGAGCGCGCCGTCGTGCGGTGTGCGGATCTCGACCAGGTCCTCGCTCGTCGCGGGCCGTCCCGCGACCCAGTACGGCGTCGTCGTCACTGAAGGGCTCCTTCAAGCACGTCCAGGCCTTCGGCCAGCAGCTCGTCCGGGATGACGAGGGGTGGCAGCAGGCGGATCACGTTCCCACGGGTACCGCAGGTCAGCACGACCACCCCGGCCGCGTGGCAGGCCGCCGCGACCCGGGCCGCGACCTCGGCGGAGGTGAGCTCCACGGCCAGCATCGCGCCGCGCCCGCGCACCTCCACCACGTCGTCCGAGGCCAGGGCTCGCAGCCGGGGCAGCACGGTCGCCTCGATGCGCCGGGCGGCGGCGCAGAGGTCCAGCTCGCTCATGGTCTCGACGGCGGCCACGGCGGCGGCGCAGGCGAGCGGGTTGCCGCCGTACGTGCCGCCGAGCCCGCCCGCGTGCACGGCGTCCATCACGTCGGCGCGCCCGGTCACGGCGGCCAGCGGCAGGCCGCCCGCGATGCCCTTCGCCGTCGTCACCAGGTCCGGCACGACACCCTCGTGGTCGCACGCGAACCAGTCGCCCGTGCGGCAGAAGCCGGTCTGGATCTCGTCGGCGACCAGCAGCACGCCGTGCGACCGGCACCAGTCGGCGAGCGCGGGCAGGAAGCCGGGCGCGGGCACGATGACGCCGCCCTCGCCCTGGATCGGCTCGACCACGACGCACGCGACCTCCTCCGGCCGCTCGACGGCCGCGATCGCGCGCCGTGCCGCTTCGGCGCCGGTCAGGCCGTCGTGCAGCGGGTAGGAGCCGGGGACCCGCCGCACACCGGGCGTGAACGGGCCGAAGCCGCGCTTGTACGGCACCTCCTTGGCCGTCAGCGCCATGGTCAGGTTCGTGCGGCCGTGGTAGGCGTGGTCCAGCGCCACGACGCCCGGCCGCCCGGTGGCGTGGCGGGCGATCTTGACCGCGTTCTCCACCGCCTCCGCGCCCGAGTTGAGCAGCACCGAGCGCTTGTCGTGACCGCCCGGCGTCAGCTCGGCCAGCCGTTCGCACACGTCCAGGTAGCCCTCGTACGGGGTGACCATGAAGCAGGTGTGGCTGAACCGGTCGATCTGCTCGTGCACGGCCCGCGCGACGCGCGGCGCGGGGTTGCCGACGCCGGTCACCGCGATGCCGGAACCCAGGTCGATCAGCCGGTTGCCGTCGACGTCGACGAGCAGCCCCGGCTCGGCGTGGTCCACGAACACCGGGAGCACCGAGCCGACGCCCGCCGCGACCGCGCCCTTGCGCCGCTGCCCCAGCTCGCGGGATCGGGGGCCGGGGATCTCCGTGCGCAGTCGGGCCATGGGTCCAGCATCGACCGGCGGGACGTCGGGCGACAGTGGCCACAGTGGCGAACCGGTGCCTCAGAGTTGTACACAGTGGCCATGGCGTTGACGGTCGGGGAGCTGGCCCGCGAGACCGGGCTCGTCGTGCGCGTGGACGCGGGGCTGGACCGGGTGGTGGCGTGGGTGCACAGCACCGAGCTGGCCGACCCGACGCCGTTCCTGGAGGGCGGCGAGCTGCTGCTGACCACCGGCATTGCGCTCGGGCCGCCCGAGCGGTACGTGCGGCGGCTGGTGGCGGCGGGCGCGGTCGGGCTCGGGTTCGGCACCGGGCTGAGCCACGACCGGGTGCCCGAGGACCTGGTCCGGGCCGCGTGGGACGCCGGGCTGGCGTTGCTGGAGGTGCCGCGGGCCACGCCGTTCATCGCGATCACCAAGGCGGTGTCGCGGGCCGTGGCGGCGGACGAGTACGCGGCGCTGGCGCGGGCGGGCGCGGCGCAGCGGGCGCTGACCCGGGCCGCGGTCGGCGACGGTCCGCCGGGCGTGGTGCGGAGGCTGGCCCGGCTCATCGACGGCGCGGCGGCGGTGCTGGACCCGCACGGCACGCCGGTGCACGTGGTCGGCTCGCTGCCCGACCTCGGCGGGCACGTGCGGCGGCTCGCGTCGGCGGGCGGGCCGGCCGGCGCGGCGTGGCAGGCGGGGGAGCGGCACGTCGCCATGCAGGTGCTCGGGCGGCGCGGTTACCTCGCCGTCGCGGCCCCGCGGCCGTTGGACGCGGGCGTGGTCAACGCCGCCGCGTCGCTGCTCACCGTGGCGCTGGCCAGGTCGGACGAGGTCGAGGCGGTGCGGCGGGAGCTGCGGGAGGCGCGGTTCCGGCTGGCGCTGGCGGGCGTGCCGGTGGAGGGGGTGCCCGACGGGCCGTTCCGGGTGTTCGTGCTGCGGGAGCCGGCCGAGCCGGAGGGGTTCTGGGCGGAGGTGGACGGGCGGGTGGTCGTGCTGGCCCGCGCGGTGGACGTGCCCGCCGCCGCGTCCAGCCCGGTGGACGCGGCGAGCGTCGCCCGCGGCTACCGGGAGGCGCTGCGGGCCTGGGATGCCGGCGTGGCCACGTTCGAGGAGGTCGCCGGGGCCGGTCTGCTGGCACCGGATGCGGCGGAGTTCGCCGCGACCCTGCTCGCGCCGCTGGACGACGTGCTGCGCGAGACGCTGCGGGTGTGGCTGGCGTGCCACGGGCAGGCGGAGCCGGCCGCCGTCCGGCTGGGCGTGCACCGGCACACCGTGCGCAACCGGCTCGGGCGGGTGGAGCGGCTGCTGGGGCGTTCGCTGGAACCCGCGGGCGTGCGCGCCGAACTCTGGCTGGCGCTGCACGCCTGACCGCGCGCCGCCGGGACTGGCGGTCCTGCGACCCGCCGCGCCACCCACGTCACCCTGCGCGACGGCGACGCCGTGGCGGTCCGCGTCGGACCACTCGGCTGGGTGGTCTCCGGCCCCGCGTGCCGACCGTACGCTGGGCCGACACCGCCGCTGACCGCTCCTTTCCTTCCACACGAGGGGGATCCTTTGGCGCGCTTCCGGTTCTTGACCCACGTGGCCGGTGTCGTCACCGTCACCGCCGCCCTGCTCACCGCCGTGCTCACCACTCCAGCCAGCGCGTGCAGCTGCCTGCCCAGCACCGAGGGGCAGCGGTTCTACCAAGCCACCTTCGTGTTCGACGGGCTCGTGCTGAGCGAGACGCTGGAAGTCGGCGACCCCGCGTACCCCTATGACGACAAGTACCGGTACCGGGTCGCCGTCGGTCGGCAGTACAAGGCCACCGTGCCGTCCCAGGTCGACGTCATCACGTCCACCAGCGGCGCGATGTGCGGCATCAGGCTCTACCCGGGGGTCGAGTACGTCGTGTTCGCGTCCGGTGACGCGTCCGACGGCAGGGTGGAGTCGCACCTGTGCAGCGGCACCCGGCCCGCCTCGGCCGGCCCGCCGGTGACCACCCTGCCCTCTACCACCACCACGACCCCGCCGACCTCCACGTGCGCGACCGCCACGCCGTAACGGGTGGCGATTTCAGCCGGCCGTGCGCCGAAAGTCACTCGACCGGGTGGTCTTCGGCGCTCGGCCGGCCGGCTCCTCACCGGCCACGGGGCCGGACTCGTAGGCTTCGTCGGGGTCGGCCCGACCCCCTCCGGCACGGCTTCGGCACCCCGAAGAAAACGGAGGTTTGCGACAGGTGTGTTACGGGTAGGTGGACGCGGAATGACGAACCGGCTGGCCGACCGCGTCCGCGGACCGGTAGCTTCCGGCGTCCGGGCCGACGTCGCCGACACAGCGGAGGTTCAACCGGATGTGGGACGGTGACCTGACCGGAGAGGTGGTCGACGGCAGGTACGCGCTGGGCAGCCTGTACGGGTCGGGCGGCATGGCCGAGGTCTACCGGGCGCTGGACACGCGCCTCGACCGGAAGGTCGCGATCAAGTTCTTCCTCGGCGAGGCCGCCGGCGAGGACCGGATCCGGCTCGCCCGCGAGGCCGAGGTGCTCGGCGCGATGCGGTGCCCCGGCCTGGTCGAGGTCTACGGCACCGGCACCTTCCGCGGCCGCCCGTACTTCGTGATGCAGCCGATCGAGGGCGGCACGCTGCGCCGCCGGATGCGTGGCGCGATGTCGCCCGAGGTGGTGGCCACGATCGGGGCGCAGATCGCGGGCGTGCTGGCCCACGTGCACGCCAACGACGTGGTGCACCGGGACGTGAAGCCGTCCAACATCCTGCTCGACACGGCGGGGCGGCGGGCGTACCTGGCCGACTTCGGGCTCGCGCTGCAGGGCCAGGTCACCCGCGTGACCAGGTCCGGGATCCTGGTGGGCACGGCCGGCTACCTCGCGCCCGAGCAGGTGCGCGGCGGCGACGTGCTGCCGGCCGCGGACATCTACGCGCTCGGCCTGGTGCTGCTGGAGTGCCTGACCGGGCGGCCCGAGTACCCGGGCGGCGACACGGAGGCGGCGCTGTCGCGGCTGCACCGGGAGCCGCGCATCCCGGCCAACCTGCCCGACCCGTGGACCGACGTGCTGACCGCGATGACCGCGTCCGACCCGGCCAAGCGGCCGACGGCGGCCCGGTGCGAGCGGCTGCTGACCGAGGCGCAGCGGGCCAGCGCCGGACTGCCGCCGCTGGTCGAGGTGGCCGTGGTGGACCGGCCCGCGGAGGTCGAGCCCTCCGAGCCGAAGTCCCGGGCGCTGCTGATCGGGGCCGCGGCCGGGGCGGTGGTGCTGACGCTGGTGGGTTTCCTCCTGTTGAGCGAACCGGACGAGCCGGACGCGCAGGACCGCACGGCCAGGCCGACGACGAGCACGACGTCCGACCGGGTCGCCGAGCAGGCGAAGGACACCGGCGTGGCCGTCGTGGACGGCCCGTCCACGGTGACCGTGGTGCAGGGAGCGCCCCCGCAGCAGCAGCAACCGGCCGGGAACACCGGTGGCGGCACGACGACCGAGGTCCCGCCGACCACGACGACGAATTCCAAGGCGGCGCGGGAGACGCCGGTCACCGGGACGGCGAACGCGCCGGTCGTGGTGGTGCCGACCCCGAACCCGAACCCGAACCCGCCCACGGTGGTGACCGGGCCGCCGTCGAACCGGGGCGGCACGTCCGCCAGGGGCTGACCCGCCAGGGGCCGGCCCGCCGGGAGCTGGCTTGCCGGGGGTTGGCCTGGCGGGGGTTGGCTTGCCGGGGGTTGGCCTGGCGGGGGTTGGCTTGCCGGGGGTTGGCCTGGCGGGAGTTGGCCCGCCAGGAGTTGGCCCGCCGGGTGCGCCTTCGTCAGCGCAGCGCCGGGAGGAGCTCGCCCTTGGCGAAGTCCAGGAACTCGGGCTGGTGGTCGCCGCCGATCTGCACCAGCGCGAGGTCGGTGAAGCCCGCTTCGCGGAACTTCGCCACCGCCTCCACCACCGGGCCGACGTCCGGCCCGCACGGGATCTGCGCCGCCACGTCCTCGGGCCGCACGAACTGCGTCGCACCCGCGAAACCGGCCGTGCCGGGCAGCTCCGAGTTGACCTTCCAGCCGCCCGCGAACCAGCGGAACTGCTCGTGCGCCCGCTCGACGGCCGCGTCCCGGTCCGGGTCCCAACAGATCGGCAACTGGCCGATCTTGCGCGACCGCCCGCCCTGGAAGACGTCCCACTCCTGGCTCAGCGACGCGTCCGGCTCGGTCGCCACCATCGCGTCGGCCAGCGGCGCGAACGTGCGCACCGACTGCCCGCCGGACACCGCGACCGCGATCGGCACGCGCTGCTCTGGCAGGTCCCACAGCTTCGCCGAGTCCACCCGGAAGTGGTGGCCCGAGTAGTTGACGTACCCGCCGTCGAACAGCTGGGAGATGATCTCCACGGCCTCGCGCAGCAACTCGTGCCGCACGTTCACCGGCGGCCAGCCGCGGCCGACCACGTGCTCGTTGAGGTTCTCGCCCGCGCCGATGCCCAGCGTGAACCGGTTGCCCGACAGCAGTTGCACGGTCGCGGCCTTCTGCGCCACGACCGCCGGGTGGTAGCGCATGGTCGGGCACGTCACGTACGTCATCAGCTCGACCCGCTCGGTGGCCTGCGTGACCGCGCCGAGCACGCTCCACGCGTACGGCGCGTGCCCCTGCTCGTCCAGCCAGGGCGAGTAGTGGTCGCTCATCACCTCGAAGTCGAACCCCGCCTGCTCGGCCAGCGCCGCGTGCTCCACCAGCTCGCGTGGCCCGGCCTGCTCGGTCATGAGGGTGTACCCGATCCGCACGATTCCTCCTACGCCATCGGCAGGTCGGTCAGGTCCGCCCGCAACTGGTCGAGTTCCTCGTAGACTGCCGACGCGCCGGCGTCCCGCAACTCGGCCTCGCCGAAACCACCCGTGCGAAGGCACACGGCGGGCAGGCCCGCCCGTGCGGCGGCCTGGCAGTCCCACACCGAGTCGCCGATCACCACGGCTCGGCCGCCCTCGGCCTTCCCGTCGACCCGCTTCAGCGCCACCTCGATCAGGTCCGGCGCGGGCTTGGTGTCCTCGACGTCGTCCGAGGAGGTCGACGTGACGCCGGACGCGTCGATCAGCTTGAGGTAGTGGTCGACGTGGTGGCGCTTGCCGGAGCTCGCGAGGACGACCGTGAAGTCCTGCTCCAGCGCGGCGGCGACCAGGCGGTGCGCCCCCTCCAGCGGCCGGATCTCGGCGAGCATCGGCTCGAACGCCACCTCCCACGCCTTGCGCAGGTCGTCGCCGTGCTCTCGTTCCACGTGCTCGCCCGCGACGGCGGCGACGAGCTTGTCGCCGCCCATCCCGATGGCGCGGTGCAGCCGCCAGGTCGGCACGGTGAGGTCGAAGCGGCGGAAGGCGCGGTACCAGGCCACGGCGTGGTGGAAGTTGGTGTCCACCAGCGTCCCGTCGACGTCGAGGACGAGCGTGTTGGTCATGGGGCCTGGTTAGCCCGACCGTGCGACCCGCAAACCGGCCGGGGCCGCGGACGCGCTGGTGCTGGTGCTGGGTGGGGTGGGGGTGGTCGGCGGGTGCGGGCTGTGGGTTGGTGGTCAGGCGGTGGGGACGGAGTCCAGGAACTCCTCGATCAGCCGGACCCACTCGGTGGGCGCTTCCACGGCGGGGGAGTGGCCGCTGTCCAGTTCGGCCCACCGCGCGCCCGGGATCAGGTCGGCCAGCTCGCGCGTGGTGCCGGGGGCGATCAGCCGGTCGTGCTTGGCGCCGATCACCAAGGTCGGCACGGTCACCGAAGGCAGCTCGGCGCGCAGGTCGATGCGCTGCACCAGGTCCACCTGCTCGGGCGTGCCGGACGGGATGGTGAGCGCGATCAGCTCCAGGAAGCCCGCGGTCTGCTCGGCGGTCATCCGGCGCAGGAACGGCTCGCCCAACGCGATCGACAGCAGGAAGCGGGCCAGTTCGGCGCGGTCGCCGTCGACCAGCCGACCCCACTGCCGCATCCGTTCCCTGGTCTGGTCGTCGATGCGGGCGAACCCGGCGGTGAGCACGAGGGCCGTCACCCGCTCCGGGTGCCGCTGCGCCACCCGCACGGCGACCGCGCAGCCCATCGAGTAACCGACGACCGCGAACCGCTCCTCGCCCTCGGCGGTGGCCACCAGCCGGTCGGCCAGGTCGTCCAGGTCGAGCGGACCGGTCGCGCGCGGGGTGGTCCCGGAGCCGGGGAAGTCCACCGCGTGCACCTTGCGGTTGCGCGACAGCCGCGGGATGAGCGGGCTGAAGTTGGCGCGGACCGTGCCACCGGCCCCGTGGGCGAGCAGAAGTGCGGGAGTCACGCGGCCGATTCTGCCGGTCGGCATCGGGGCGGCGTCGTCGATCGCGGGCGGTCGGTGGGCAAGCACACACGTGCGGCTTCGGTACGCCGACGTGGTGGCACTACCTGTCAGCCGACGTACACGCGGATCGACGTGCCGTCCTCGTGCGTGTGCACGCGGACCAGGTCGCACAGCAGGTTCACCAGCATCACGCCGTACCCGCCGTTCGGGTTCGCGCCCGGGTTCCGCCTGCCCACCATGGGGTTCGCCAGCCGACCCGCGTCCCGGACCTCGCACACCACCGCGCCACCCTCGCGCCACAGCAGCAGCGTGCCGAAACCGCCGCCGTGCACCACGCTGTTGGTGGTCAGCTCGTTCACCGCGAGCACCAGGTCCTCCACCTGGTCGGCGGTCAGGCCGGTGTCGGTGGCGAAACCGGCCACCAACCGGCGGGCGGCACCCAGGCCGTCCAGGTCGAACCGGCGGGTCAGCGCGTCCGACGGCGGCACGGGCAGCGCCCGGTTGAACTCCTCGGCGATCAGGAACGGCTCGCGGTAGCCCGCGCTGGGCCTGCGCCGCTGCTCCTCGACCACGACCGGGTGGGTGGCCTCGGCGTCCCGCAGCGCCTCCGGCGGGAGGTTCGCCGTGTCGTAAGGGCACAGGATCCAGGCGGCCCGGTCCTCGAACGCGGTGTTGATCAGCGCCTCGTGCTGCACGCACGCCGGGTACTCGAGCTCGGTGCGGTCCGGCCAGATCGACTCGCCGACGATCCGCACCCGGCCGGCGGCGGTCGCGTTGTCGGTGAACGCGGCCAGCACGCCCGGGATGATCCGGCCCGGGTTGCGCCCGGCGCGTCTGAGGTCCAGGAACTCGACCTGCTCGGCCTGCCCGCCCAACGCGCGCCGCAGCAGGTCGATGCCGTGTTGCGGCACGGCCACCAGCACCGGCTCACCGGCGGCGAGGCCGTCGCGCACGAACGGCACCGTGCCCGCGAGGTACTGCTCGTCGTCGCGGTAGAGCAATGCCTCGTGCACGAAGTCGACCACCTTGGTGAACCTCCGAATGGGTCGCCGGCGGAGAGGCCCGCCTGTCCAGTATCGCGCCCGAACGCCGTTACGGTAGCGGCCTGCGCAGGCACACACGTGTCGCCGGGTCCAGGCCGCGGGCGGCTTCGGCCGCGACCACGGCCGCCAGCCCCGGCGAGGGGTCCGCCACCTCGTGGAACCCGAGCCGCCGGTAGTAGGGACCGTTCCACGGGATGTCGCGGAACGTGGTCAGGGTCAACGCGTCCAGCCCGCGACCGGCCGCCCAGCGCCCGACGTGGTCCAGCAGCGCCGCCCCGATGCCGTGCCGGGCGTGGTCGGGGTGCACGCAGAGCTGCTGGACGTGCGCCGCCCCGTCGACCTCCTCGACCGCGACCCAGGCGACCGGGTGCGGGTCGGCGGCCACCCAGACGTCCAGGTGGGCCAGGGCGCTCAGCGGCATCGGGTCGTCGTCGGCGATCTCCGGCATGCCGAAGTCGCGGAACGGCTCACCGGAGGCGCGTTCGATCGGGGGCAGCAGGGGCAGTTCGTCGGGTCGCGCGGGGCGGAGGTCCACCCGCGCATGATCAGCCGGCGGTGAGGTTCTGCTCAACCTCATTGGCCAGGGCCTCCAGCAGACGAGCCGGGAGCTGGTCGTCCGGGCACTCGTCCACGCTGAGCTCGGCGACGCTGCCCGCCGCGCCCGCCAGGGAGACGCGCAGCTCGCCCCGGCACCCGTGCCCGGCCAGCGGTTCCCAGGTCAGGAGCAGCTGGTCGTAGTCGGCGGCCAGGCTCACCTGGTGCGGCTCGTCGTGCGCGCGCAGGATCAGCACGTCGTCCGAGCGGCCGACGACCTGGTAGGGGTCGGGCAGCCACGAGGCCAGGCGGGAGGGGTCGGCGGCGGCGTTGAACACCAGGTCGGGGAGGGCGGGGACGTCTCGTCTCGCGTGGATGGTCACGGCGTCACGGTTACCCCGTTCGAGCGAGGGCACACGGGGTAACCAGCGACCATGACCACAGCAGGGCAACCCGAACCGTTGGCGGACCAGGACGACCCGGTCGACCCGGACGAGATCGCCGAGCAAGCCCCGATCGACCCGACCCCGCAGGAAGTCGACGAGTACCGCTCGTTGATCGGGGACGAGACGCCGGAGCGGGACGAGACGACGGAGGTGGAGAGGACGGAGAGGAAGGACGTGGTGATCCCGGAGTTCTGAGCCGAGGGTTCTGGGCGGCCGAGGGTTCTGGGCCGAAGGCACTGGGCCGAAGGCACTGGGCCGAGGGTTCTGGGCCGGGGGTTCTGGGCTGAGGGCGAGTTCCCTAGAGTCCGGAGCCGGGTTCCGTCATCCCCCGCATGGCCCGGGCCTTGACCGGGTCCGGCAGGACGCGACCCGCGACGGCTTGCGCCTTGTTGCGCAGCGAACCGGCCACCACGTGGTCGTCGCCGTCCATCAGCGCCTTGAACCCGGCCCGCGCGACGTCCGCCGGGTCGTCCTTCGGCCCGGTCGCCACCTTGGTGTCGGTCATGCCCGCCCGGCGGAAGAAGTCGGTGTCCGTCGGACCCGGCATCAGCGCCGTCACGGTCACCCCGCTGTCGCGCAGCTCCTCCCGCAACGCCTGCGAGAACGACGCCAGGAACGCCTTCGACGCCGCGTACACCGAGTGGAACGGTCCCGGCGCGGTCGCCGCCACCGACGACGTGAACAGCACCCGGCCCGCACCGCGTTCCACCATCGCGGGCACCAGCCGCTTCGCCAGGTGCACCGCCGAGGAGATGTTCAGGTCCACCACCCGCAGGTGGCTGCGCAGGTCGCTGTCGTCCACGAAGTCGCCGCCGACGCCGACCCCGGCGTTGACCGCCAACGCGTCCACCGGCCGCCCCACGCCCTCGACCACCGCGACGAGATCTTCATTACCCTCGAACGTGGCGAGGTCGGCCCGCACCGGGTCGACCCGCGCGCCACCGGCGGCCAACTCCCGCGCCACGTCGTGCACCACGTCGTTCTCCGCCGCCACGACCAGGTCGAACCCGTGCTCGACGAACACCTTCGCCAGCTCCAGCCCGATCCCGCTGGACGCGCCGGTCACCACTGCCAACGGCCGCTCCGAAGCACTCATGGTCGTGAACTACCCGGAGTCGGATCACCCAATCCGGTTTCACCCGATGCGTATTCGGGCACTCCGTCCGGTACCTCTCACTCGCGGATGGTGGTGACGTATGTCCAGACGGCCTGGTCAGGTCGGTGTGCTCGACGTCGGCTGCTTCAGCGCGCACCTCGTCGTCGTCTCGGACTCGCCGCTCCACCCGGTCGTCTCGCACAAGACCCGCCTCCGCCTCGACCAGGCCCTCGACCGGCACAACCGGATCCGCCCCGAAGGCGTCGACCAGGTCGTGACCGCCGTCCGCGCCGCCCACCGCATCGCCGAACGCGCCGGCGTCTCCGGCATCGTCCCGTTCGCCACCTCCGTCATCCGCGACGCGCCGAACGCCGACCAGGTCATCGCCGAGGTCGCCCGCCGCACCGGAACCCACCTGCGCGTGCTGCCCGGACAGGAGGAAGCCCGATTGGCCTACCGGGCGGCACGGCACTGGTTCGGCTGGCGCGTCGGCCCGCTGCTGGTGCTCGACGTCGGCGGCGGCACGGTGGAACTCGCGGCCGGCGAGGACGTGGAGCCGTCGTTCACGCGCTCGCTGCCGTTCGGCGCGCGCACGATGACCCGGCGGCTCGGGTTGGACCGCACCCCGTCGCGCGACCACCGCGGCCTGGCCCGCGAGCAGGTGCTGGTGCACGACCGGGTGATCGCGGCGCTCGGGGACACGTCCGTCGCCGACCACCGGGCCGTCGGCTGCTCGAAGGTGTTCCAGCAGTTGGCGCGGCTGGCGGGGGCGCGACCGCAGCACGAGGGGCCGTTCGTGCCGCGCACGTTGCGCCTGGCCGACCTGCGCGGCTGGATACCCCGGCTGGCCCGGATGCCCGCGCCCCGACGCGCCCGGTTGCCCGGCATCTCCCGGCACCGCGCGGAGCAGTCGTTGGCCGGAGCCCTGGTGGCGGAGGCGTTGATGGTGGCCACCGGGCACGACGAGGTGGAGATATGCCCGTGGTCGACCAGGGAAGGGCTGCTGCTCTCGCTGATCGGGACGGATGACGACGACGACGAGAACTACCGGGTGGCGTGAAAGGGATCGGGATGCTGGCGCTGTCGGTCGAAGCCCACCGGACGGGGTGCGCGGTGGTCGTGGCGACCGGGGAGTTGGACCTGGCGGGTGCGCGCCGGGTGCTGGACCGGATGGACCGCCTGGTGAGCGAGGGACGTGACCGGATCGTGCTCGACATGTCCGGGGTGGCGTTCTGCGGCGCGCAGGCGATGAGCGCATTGGTCCGGACCAGGGCACGGGCGCAGCGGGCGGGTGGTTGGCTGCGGCTGGCGGCGGTGCCGCCGCACGTGCGGCGGGTGTTCGAGCGGACGGATCTGGACCGGTTGTTCCCGCGGTATCCGGATGTGGCGTCGGCGGCGACGGGGCGGGCGGTGGCTGCCGGGGTGGCCGGAGCGGCTGGGGCGGCTGGGGCGGCTGGGGCGGCTGGGGCGGTGAAGGGTGTGGCGGGGAGTGGGTCGGTGGTTGGTGGGCCGGTGGCCGGCGGTGCGGCGGGGAGGTCGCGGGTTCGTCGCGCGAGGGTGGGTGAGGAGGGCGGTTCTTCCGTTTCGGGCGGTGATCGTGGGGTAGTCGAGCGGGAGCCACCGTCACAGGCGAGGTGATCCGCAATGAGTGCGACCACGCGGCTGCCCCACCCGGTCCGAGGGGCGGCGTTGGCGGTAGCGGTCGTGTTCCTGCTCGTCGGCGTGCTCGGGTTCGTGCCGGGGATCACCACCGGCCTCGACCGGATCACGTTCGCCGGACCCGGATCCGGCGCGCACCTGATCGGCGTGTTCCACGTGTCGGTGCTGCACAACCTGGTGCACCTGCTGTTCGGCGTGGTCGGCCTGGCGATGGCGCGCACGGTGTCGGCCGCGCGGGCGTTCCTGATCGGCGGCGGCGCGGTGTACCTGGTGCTGTGGCTCTACGGGCTGGTCGTGGACAAGGCGTCCACCGCGAACTTCGTGCCGGTCGACGCCGCCGACGACTGGCTGCACCTGGGGCTGGGCGCCGGCATGGTCGCGCTGGGCCTGGCGCTCAAGGGCAATCCCCATGCCCGCAGCGCCTGAACTCGTGGAACTCGCCTTCCGCGCGCTGGCCGGCGCGCGGGACGCCAAGGCGTTCCACCCGCGCGGCCGGTGGTTCGAGGGCACGGTGAGCACGACGTTCGACCCGGCGTTGCCGTTGCCGGTCGGCGAGGTGGAGGTGTGCGGTCGGCTGTCCAAGGGCGCGGGCACCCCGGGCGGCCTGCCCGACGTGCTCGGCCTGGCGTTCCGGCTGCCCGGACCGTGGGACGTGCTGCTGTCGACGTGCGCCGCCCGCGTGCTCCCGCGGCCCGCGCGGACGTGGACCAGCGCCCGGTACGGCAGCATCGCCCCGTTCCGCTGGCGCGGCCGGCTGGTGTGGCTGGCCGCCGTCCCCGACTCGCGCCGGTTCTGCTCGGCGGCGTTGGCCGACCTGCCCGCGGAGTTGGGGTTCACGCTGGAGGTCGGCCCGCCGTGGCGACCGGTCGGCAGGCTGCTCGCCCGTCCGCTGGACGTCGACCGCGACCTGCCCGCGCTCGACCCGGTCCTGAACCGGCCGGCGGGTCTGGAGCTCGCGCCGACCTCGCTCACCCGGGCGCGGGTGAGGGCCTATCGGGGTAGTCGACGCGGCCGATCGCCCGATCCGGTGACTGCTCCGGACGCATGATCACGTAGTAGGCCGGGTAGTCGAAGGCCGTGATGATGTCATGAAGTCCGGAGGGCGGTCCGGCGGGCGGTTCGGCGGGTGGCCCGGCGGGCGGTTCGGCGGGTCGTCCGGGGGGAGGTTCGGCGGGTCGTCCGGGGGGAGGTTCGGCGGGTCGTCCGGAGGGCGGTTCGGCGGGCACCGTCGGTTTTGCCCGCGTGGACCGGCGTAGGACTGCGTCACCGGAGGGTCGGTCCCCGTGGCCGCCTGTCGTCACCCCATCCCTGCTGGGCGGCCTACTGGAACGGAGAACGACCGATGCGACACGATCGCTCGACCCGGCGACGGGTCGTCACCGCCTGCCTGGCTACAGCAGCCTTGCTGCTGGCCGGGGTGGGTTACGGCTACGCCGCCGGGCGGCAACCCGAGGGTGACATCCGCGGTGAGGACCAGCCGGACGCGGTGCAGGACAGCTACATCGTCGCGCTGAACGAGGACACCGTCAGCATGGAGCAGACGCCCGCCGCCGCCGAGGCGCTGGTCGGCACGTACGGCGGCGAGGTCAAGCTGACCTACACGGCCGTCCTGCGCGGCTTCTCGGCCACCATGAGCAAGGAACAGGCGCGCAGGCTGGCCGCGGACCGGTCGGTGGAGTACGTCGAGCAGGACGGTGTCGCGCACGCCACCGACACCCAGGAGAACCCGACCTGGGGCCTCGATCGGGTGGACCAGAAGAACCTGCCGCTGGACCAGAAGTACACGTACAAGAGCAAGGGCGAGGGTGTGACCGCGTACGTGGTCGACACAGGCATCCACAAGGCGCACCCGGACTTCGGCGGCCGGGCCGCCGACGGGCACGACTTCATCGACAACGACGACGTGGCGCAGGACTGCCACGGCCACGGGACGCACGTCGCGGGCACCATCGGCTCGACCACGTACGGCCTGGCGAAGGCCGTGAAGCTGGTCGGCGTGCGGGTGCTCAACTGCCAGGGTTCCGGGCAGTGGTCGCAGATCGTCGGCGGCCTGGACTGGGTCGCCCAGCACGCGGCCAAGCCCGCGGTGGCCAACATGAGCCTCGGCGGCACGGCCAACACGACGGTGGACGACGCGGTCAAGAAGCTGGTCGCGGCGGGCGTCACGGTCGCGGTGGCGTCGGGCAACGACAACCGGGACGCGTGCAACACCTCGCCGGCCCGCACGCCCGAGGCGATCACGGTCAACGCGACGGATAATTCGGACAAACGGGCCTCGTTCTCCAACTTCGGCCGGTGCACCGACATCTTCGCCCCCGGCGTGAACATCACGTCCACCTGGAACAACGACGGCAACCGCGCGATCAGCGGCACGTCGATGGCGTCACCGCACGTGGCCGGCGCGGCGGCGTTGTACCTGGGCGCCACGCCCGCCAACGCAGCGGCGACGCCCGCGGACGTGGCCAAGGCGTTGACCGACAACGCCACCGGGGAGGTCGTCAAGAACGCGGGGCCCGGATCGCCGAACAAGTTGCTGTACACCGGGTTCATCGGTGATTCCAACCCGCCGGCCTGCGCGGGCGGTTCGAACACGGATGACGTGGCGATCCCGGATGCGGGTGACGCGGTGACGTCGGACATCGTGGTGTCCGATTGCGACGGTCAGGGGGTCGCGGCGACGTCGGTGAAGGTGGACATCGTGCACCCGTACACGGCGGATCTGGCGGTGGACCTGATCGGGCCGAGCGGGGCGGTGTTCGCGCTGCGGGCCTCGGGCGGGCAGAACTCGGCGGACGGGATCCACGAGACGTTCAAGGTGGACACGTCCAAGGAGAAGAAGAACGGGACGTGGAAGTTGCGGGTGAAGGACGTGTACACGTACGACACCGGGAAGATCGACGGGTGGTCGATCGCGTTCTGAGCCGGGGTTCTTCGGTGTTGGGGGCGGTGGGTGCTTCCGGCTCGATTTGACATGGGGCCCTTACGGGCACCCCAGGCAGGCCAAAGCCGGGCAGGCATGGCGGGAAGAGCGTCCGCCAAGCCTGCCCGGCTTCGTCCAGCCTATGGCACCCGAACCCATGTCAAATCGGGCCTCGGTGGGGATGTGGCGGGTCCGTTGTGGGTCGGTTGGGTGGGGTTGGGGGTGTGCCGGAACAGGACAGGGGCCGCTTTCGGACGGATCCGGGGTGGGTCGGTTGCGGTATACCGAGTTGGTGCGATTCGGGGTGTTGGGGCCGGTGGTGGCGTGGCGCGGGGACGAGGCCGTGCCCGTTGGTGGTGCGCGTGAGCGGTTCGTGTTGGGGATGTTGTTGTTGGAGGCGGGGAAGGTGGTGGCGGCGGAGAGGTTGATCGGGGAGTTGTGGGCGCGGCCGCCCAGGTCGGCGCGGGCGCAGTTGCACAACTTGGTCAGCAGGTTGCGGGGGAGGTTGGGGGAGGGGGTGATCGTGACGAGGCCCACCGGTTATGTGTTGGGGACGGGTGGGGTCGAGGTGGATCTGGTGGAGTTCCGGGTGTTGGCCGCGCGGGGGAGGCGGGCGGTGGAGGTGGGGGATTTCGTGGGGGCGGAGGAGGCGTTCGGCGGGGCGTTGGGGTTGTGGCGGGGGGCGGCGTTGGCGGATGTGGACGAGGAGCACGCGGGGGCGGTGCGGGCGGCGTTGCACGAGGAGCGGTTGGCCGTGCAGGAAGGGCGGTTGGCGGCGCGGTTGGCGTTGGAGCGGTACGACGAGGTGTTGGCGGAGGTGGCCCCGCTGATCGTGGAGCACCCCTATCGGGAACGGCTGTACGAGACGCGGATGGTGGCGTTGGTCGCGGTGGGGCGGCAGGCGGAGGCGTTGGAGGTGTACCGGCAGGCGTACCGGAGGTTGGACGAGGACTTGGGTGTGACGCCGGGGGCGGCGCTGCGGGAGTTGGAGCGGCGGGTGTTGCGGGGGGAGGTGACCGCGCCCGTGTCGGTGGTGGTGCCGCGCCAGTTGCCGCCGGAGGTGGCTGTGTTGGCGGGGCGCGGGAAGTTGCACGCCGAGGTGGTGGGTGCGGTGCGGGCGGACGGTGGGCCGGGGCTCGCGGTGCTGGTGGGGCCCGGTGGGGTGGGGAAGACGGCGTTGGCGGTGTCGGTGGCGCACCACGTGGCGGGGCGGTTCCCGGACGGCCAGTTGTTCGCCACGTTGCAGGACGTGGATCCGCACGTGGTGGTCGGCCGGTTCCTGCGCGCGCTCGGGGTGGCGGTGCCGGAGGATCCGGAGGAACGGGTCGCGTTGTACCGCAGCACGCTGGCCGACCGGGCGGTGCTGGTGGTGCTGGACGACGCGATGGCCGAGGCGCAGGTGCGGCCGTTGTTGCCGGGTGGCTCGTCGTGCGCGACCGTGGTCACCTCGCGCCGCCAGCTCGGCGCGTTGGTCGGCGCGGCGCGGTGGACGTTGCCCGCGTTGTCCGACGAGGACTCGTTGGAGCTGCTGGCGCGGATCGCGGGTGCGGAGCGGGTCGCGGCCGAGCCGGAGGCGGCGAGCGGGATCGCGGCGCTGTGCGGCAACCTGCCGTTGGCCGTCTGCGTGGCCGCCGGGCGGCTCGCGGTGCACCCGACGTGGCGGGTCGCGGAGTTCCGGGACCGGTTGGCGGCGGAACGGCGTCGGCTGGACGAGTTGTCGTTGGGGGACCTGGACGTCCGGGCCGTCATCGCGGCCAGCTACCGGTTGCTGGACCCGCCCGCGCGGGTGCTGTTGCGCCGGCTCGGCCTGTCCGCGACGCCCGAGTGGCCGGCGTGGGTGGCCGGTGCGCTGGTCGACGCGCCGGTGGAGCGGTTGGTGGAGACGTTGGCCGACGTGCACCTGGTGGAGGTGCTCGGGCGGGACGAGGTCGGGCAGGAGCGGTTCCGGCTGCACGGGCTGGTGCACGAGTTCGCCGCCGAACGGGTGGTGGCCGAGGAGTCGGCGGAGGAGCGGGACGCGGCGGTGGGCCGGGTGCTGTCGGGGTGGCTGGAACGCGCCGGGGTGGCTGACGAAGGGGTCGGCCACGGTATGCAGAACGCGGTCGGGCTCGACCTGCCGCTCGCGCCGGACGACGTGGCCGGGCCGATCGCCGCCGCGCCGCGGGAGTGGTTCGAGATCGAGTCGACCGCGCTGACCGCGTGCGTGGAGCAGGCGTGCCGGCTCGGCCTGGCGGAGATCGCGGGCGGGTTGGCGCTGCGCATGACCGGGTTCCTGGCCATGCGCACCTACGACGTGGAACGGGAACGGATCCTGCGCGCGGCGGTGGCGTGCACGCGGGCGCACGGCGTGGACCGGCAGACGGTCCGGCTGGTGCTGGGCCTGTTCGGGCTGGCCGCGCAGCGGTCGCGGTTCGAGGAGCTGCCCGCGTTGGCGGCGGAGGGGCTGGCGCTGGCGCGCAAGCTCGGCGACCGGTTCGGGGTGATCGGCGCGCTCGGCAACGCGGGGTGGGCGGCGCAGAGCCTGGGCCGGCTCGCGGAGGCCGCGCGGTGGTTCGAGGAGGCCGTCGACGCGTGTGCCGAGGACACGCCGCCGCCCTTGGCGCGGTGGATGGCGTTGTCGCTGGCCCGGACGCGGCACGAGGCCGGGTTCTCCGCGCAGGCCGTGCCGGTGGTCGAGCGGCTGCTGGCGGACCGGTCGGCGGACGAGGAGCGGAACAGGGCGCTGGTGCTCGCGTTGAGCGCCGACGTGCTGCTGGCGGCCGGCCGGGCCGACGACGCGGAGCGGTTGCTGACCGAGGCGGCGGTGATCGTCCGCGACCTCGGCGACGAGCTGGGTACGGCCCGCGTCGGCCACGACCTGGCCAGGGTGTGGCTGTGGCGGGGCGAGTGGGACCGGGCCGCCGAACGGCTGGAGCGCGTGTTGCGGGCGCACGAGGAGCTGGGCGTCCCCGACGAACTCGCCCGCACGCTGGCCACGCTGGGCGAGGTGGAGCTGGGTCGCGGCCGGCCGGCGGCCGGGGTGCTGCGCCGGTCGTTGGGCATCTGGCGGGAGATGGGCGCGCGGCTGGACGTGGCGCGGACGTTGGCGCGCTTGGCGTTCGCCGACCCGGACGGCGCGCGGGAGTACCGGCGGGAGTGCGACGGGATCCTCGACGAGCTCGGGCTGGACGACCGCGCGCTCCGGCTGCCGCCGTTCCTGTGACGGGCCGGTGTCAGGTCAGGGGGCGTCGGCCGGCGAAGCCGAGGTCGGCCCGGTGGTACCAGTCCAGGCCCTGGTCGCCTTCGAGCCAGCACAGCAGGACGGGCACGCCGTCGAGGTCGGACGGGAAGTCGACCAGCAGGGGCGCGAAGCCCTTCAGCTCGGCGCCGGTCGCCTGCACCGTGGTCATGAGGTCGTCCAGCCGGGCCTGCGCCGCCTTCAGCTCGGGCAGCCCGCCGAGGTCGGTGGGACCGCCGCCGTCGAGCGAGGCGGCCAGCTCGGCGGCATCGGCCCGGACCTCGACGATCTCGGTGAGCACGGGGAGGAGCCTGGCCAGTTCTTCCCGCGCCTCGGGCACGCTGAACACTGTCACCCCTGGTTCGCCGTGATCGCCGTACCCGGACAGGTTACCCGTCCGGGCACGGCGGTCATGCGTCAGCGCAGCGGTGGGGAGGCCAGCGTGGCCAGCTCCAGCGCCTTCTCGGGCCACCAGCGGCCGGCCGCCGGGCCGCCCTGGCACTCGCCGTCCGACTCACCGGGGCGCTTGATCCACAGGAACGCGTCCACCAGCGGGATGCCGGTGTTCGCGGTGGGGCGTGCGCCCAGGCCGCGGCCCGGCGGGTTGCACCAGTCGGTCTCGCCCTCGCCGGGCGTGTAGTGGCCGCGGCCGTTGCGGCTGGTGTCGAGCACGAAGTGCGTCATCTTCGACTGGCGCACCGGCATCGCGTCCAGCACGTCGTCGGCCGGGCAGGTGGTCGCGCCCTGCTGGGTGCGCAGGTGGATGCACTTCGAGATGCGCGTGCCGTACCGGACCAGTTCGTCGGTGGTGCGGTAGTTCGAGGTGTTGAGCGCGAAGCCGTCCGCCCGCGTGACGCCGCCCTGGAGCAGGCGGTTGACGATGCCGAGCTGCTCGCGCGGCTCGCCGTAGCCCGCGTCGTAGTCGTTGAGCGGCTGCCACGCGGAGTTCCCGGCGTCGAGGTAGACGCGGGTGTGCTTGCCGCGCTTGAGCGCGTCGACCGCGTGGTTGATCTCGCGGAACCGCTGCGGCACCAGCTCCTCGTCCGGGCCGATCGCGCACCACGGCTCGCTGGTCAGCAGGGCCAGGCCGTCCGGCTCGACCACGACGACCGCCTTCTCGTCACCGATGCCGGCGGCGAAGGCGTCGATCCACTCCTGGTACTCCCGCTCGCTCTGCGCGCCGCCGGCGGACCACTGCGAGCAGTCCCGGTAGGGCACGAAGTACGCCACGAGCACCGGCACCTGGTCCTTCGCGCGAGCGGCCCGCACGACGTCGCGCACGTCCTTCCGCACCTGCTCGGCGCCGGCCGTGGTGAACCAGATCGCGGTCGGCTGGGCGGCCATGGCCGCCATCAGCTCGGCGTCCGCCACCCGTCCCTCGGACCGCCACTGCTCGGCCTGCCGCGCGGCGTTGCCGTCCGGCTCGACGTAGAACGACGTGCCCTTGGGCAGGTGGGGCGGTCCGGAAGCCGCCACGATCCCCTCCGCTCCGGCGCCGCTCGCGCCGATCAACGCGCACACCGCGGTCGCCGCCAGGGTCAGCCCCACGCGCCGTCGTCTCACCCGGTTGTCCACTCGTCTGCTCCTCACGTCCTTGGGAGCGCTCCCAAGACGGCGGTAAGCATGCGTCCTCATGAGCTGCGTCACAACCCCCGGCGGCCCGGATCGTTATCGCGACCCGGCCGCGCGCAGCAGGGCCAGGCCCAGGTGCAGGTCCTGCAACGCGATGCCGGAGCTGTCGAACACCGTCACGTCGTCGGCCGCCGACCGGCCCGCCGCACGCCCGGCCAGCACGTCGCCCAACGCGGTCGGCCTGGCGTCCGGCACGTGCTGGAACTCCCCGAGCACCAGGGACTGCGCGGGCCAGTCGCAGAACAGCCGCGCGGAGCGGAGCAACGCCACCGGGAGCTCCTGCTTGCCCTCGGCGTCGGAGCCCATGCTCGCCACGTGCGTGCCCGGCCGCACCCACCCCGCCTCGAACAGCGGCGCACGCGCGGTCGTCGCGGTGACGATGACGTCCGCCGAACGGCACGCCTCCTCGGCACCGGTCAGCACCGCCGCCAGCCCCTCGGCGGCCAGGTCGGCCACGAACCGCGCACCCCGGTCGGCGTCGCGCGCGACCACGTGGACCACCTCGAGGTCACGGACCCGGGCCAGCGCCAGGCACTCGTGCCACGCCTGCGGGCCGGTGCCGAAGACCGCCAGCGACCGCGCGTCCGGCCGGGCCAGCACGTCGGCCGCGACGGCGTCGGCCGCGGCGGTGCGGAAGGCGTTCGCGAACCCCGCCTCGACCACCGCGCCGATCCGGCCGACGGCCTGGTCGAACAGCAGGATCACCGAGTTGTGCCGCGGCAGCCCGCGCTCGGTGTTGCCCGGCCAGTAGCTGCCGATCTTCACGCCGGCCGCCTCCGCCGCCGCGCCCGACTTGACCGTGAACCGGTTGGCGGGCGACGACCCGTGCCCCACCACGGCCGGGAACAGCACGCCGCCGTCGGCCGCCTCCAGCAACGCCGACCGGGCGGCCTCGTAGGCCAGTTCCCGCGTCACCAGCGCCCGGGTCTCCTCTTCCGACAGGAAGATCACCAGCCGTTCACCCGCTTCCAGGTCGTGCCCGCGTCGCCCGCGAGGTGGTAGGTGTCGTGCTGCGCGGCCGTGGCGCACGCGTGGTTGGGCAGCACGCGGACCTGCGTGCCGACCGGCAGGTCCGGCAGCGGGTGCTCGCTGCCGGGCCGCATCGACAAGGTGCCGTGCTCCTGGCTGGCGTCGGTCATCAGCAGGTCGGGGAACGGCGGGCCGTCGAGCGGCGCGACCAGCCCGTAGCCCTGGTCCACGGGCTGCCTGGCCGTGCCGCGGTCGCGCGAGGTGGCCATCCAGCCGCCGTCGGTCATGATCCGACCGGGCCGGTGGCCGATCACCGTGACCACGACGGACAGCGCCAGGTCGTCCACCGAGCAGACCCCGATGCCCGCCATCACCAGGTCGAAGAACACGAAGTTGCCCGCGCGGACCTCCGTGACGCCGGTCAGGTCGGCCGCGGCGTGCGCGGTGGGCGTCGAGCCGATGCTCACCACCGGGCAGGCGAACCCGGCCGCGCGCAGGTCCTCGGCGACGCGGACGGCCGCGGCGCGCTCGGCTTCCGCCGCCTTCACCAGGGCGTCACGGGTGTAGCAGAAGTACGACTCGCCCGCGTGGGCCAGCACACCGCGCAGCTCCGCGCCGCCCAGCGCGGCGGCGATCGCCGTGACGTCGGGCGAACCGGGCAGCACGCCGCCGCGGTGGCCGTCGCAGTCCACTTCGACGAGGGCGGGGACGGCGGTCCCGGACGCGGCCGACGCCTCGGCCACCGCGCGGGCCTGCGCGACGTTGTCCAGCAACACCACCAGGTCCACGCCGCGCCGCCGCAACGCCAGCACGCGGTCCAGTTTGGACGGTGCGATGCCGACCGCGTACACGATGTCGGTGAACCCCTCGTCGGCGAACGCCTCGGCCTCGCGCAACGTCGACACCGTGATGGGTCCGGTGCCGCCGTCGAACGCCAACCGCGCCACGTCGACCGACTTGGCCGTCTTCACGTGCGGGCGCAGGGGAGTGCCGTGCGCGTCGAGGTGGGCGCGCAGCCGGTCGACGTTGCGCCGCACCTTCGCCTCGTCCACGAGCAGGTAGGGGGTCATCGCTCCTCATCGGGTCGGGTGCGGCAGGCGGCCAGGTCGGCGTAGAGGGAGGCGCGCGAGATGCCGAGCCGGGCCGCGACCTTGGGCGCCGCGCCGCGCAGGTGGAACACGCCGCGCCGGTCGAGGGCCCGCAGCAGGCGCAGGCGCTCGGGCTTGGGCAGGCTCGCCACCGGCTTGGCCAACGCCAGTTCCTCGGCGCGCACGACGGCGTCCAGCACCTCTTCCACGTCGTCGGTGAAGGTCGTGGCCGTGGGCGTGGCGCCACCGCCGGCGAGGTCCGCGAGCAGGTCGCCGACCTGGCGCAACGCGGTCACGTCCAGGTTCACGCACAGCGCGCCGAACACGTCGCCGTGCTCGTCGCGCAACGGCATGGTGGACGACTTGACCAGCCGCCCGTCGGGGGTGCGGGTCAGGTAATTGAGCTCGTCGACGGCCTCGTTCCCCCGCGCGAGCACGGCCAGCCCGATCTCGCTCATCGCGCCGCCGACCCGCCGCCCGGTCACGTCGCCCGCCACCGCGACCACCGAGTGGTCCGGCTGCCGGTAGTCGTGCAGCACGACCTCGCACGACCGGCCGAACGTCGCCGCCAACCCGGGCACCACGGCCTTGAGCGCACCGAGGATCGCGTCCGCTGTCATGCCTGCACTCTAGACACATCGTCTAGCAGTTGGATAGTTCGTCCAGCTATCGCTTCCGGACGACGACGCGGACCGACTCGAGCTCCGAGTCGGAGGGGTCCGGCAGCTGCATGCCGGCCTCCTTGCCGTGCGCAGGTCGTCGGCCGCGCGGACGAGCGCTTCCAGGGCGTCGAGCAGCACGGTGGCGCTGCGCCGGTCGTCGGCGTGGGTGAAGTGGGCGACGACGCGCCGGTGGTCGGACAGCCCGACGGTGACGCGCTGGTGCTCGCGCATCCAGTGCGCCGCCTGGTAGCCGCTGATGCCCAGCCCGGACACATCGATGACGATCTTGAGCGGGTCGAACGACGCCGCCACGGCGCCGGTCGAGCCCGGTTCACGGCCTGCGGCGCGTTGTGCGCGGGACAGCACGGGCATCACGGCCGGCGAGCACGATCCCGACCGTCGAGTGGCCGGCGGGCTGCGCGCCGAGCAGCGCCCGGACCGGCTCGACCTGACCAGCGGCCGGCCGAGTCCGGCGAAGGCGGTCGCCCGGGCTACACAGCCTCCGCTGTGCCTTCGAGTTCCAGCGCCGTGCGCTGGGCGGGGATCTCGTCCAGCGGCGCGTGCAACAACGGGTCCGCCTCGGCCAGCAGCTCCCGGGCGTCGCGCAGGCCGGCGGCGATGCGGTCGCGGCGGGAGCGCAGCTCGTCCACCCGCTGCCCCGCCTCGGCCACGATCCGCCGCGCGTGCTCCTCGGCCTCGCGGACCAGCCGATCGGCCCGTGCCCGGGCGGCGGCCTCCTCGGCGGCCATCGCCTCCAGGGACTCGGCCCGCCGCGCGCTCATCGCCAGCTCGAAGTCGACCCGGACCTCCTCGCGCAACGCCGCCGCCCGCTCGTCCAGCTGGCGCCGCCGCTGCTCGGCCTGCCGCGTCGTCTCCAGGATCCGCTCGCCGGCCTCCCGCATCAGCCTCCGGTGCTCGGCCTCGGCCTGCCGCCGCTGGGCGTCGAGTTCGGCGACGAGCCGTTCGGACCGCTCGCGCACCCGCGTCGCGGCCCGTTCCGCGGTGGCCCGGTGGTGCTCGGCGACGGCCCGCGCCCGCTCGGTGATCTCGTCGGCCTCCTCGTGCGCGAGTTCGGCCATCCGCCGCAGCCGCTCGGTGAGCGCGGCCGGGTCGATCGGTGTGCGGCAGATCCGGTCGACGTGCCGCCGCAGTGCGCGGATCTCGGCGCGGGCGGTCTCCAGTTGGCGGGCGAGGTCGTCGGCACGCGCCTCGGCCGCGTCCCGGTCCACGGCGAGCACGCGGAGTTCGGCCTCCACGCCCTCGACGTAGTGCCGCACCTGGCCGCGGTCGTACCCGCGCCACGTCACGTCGAAGTCCGCCCGCAACGGCACCAGGTCCCCGTCCACCGCAGTCACCGCAGCACCCTCCTGTCAGGTTGAGCCCAGCCCGCTCAAGATTTCTGAGTGTGATCGACGCCATTTCGGCACGGCGGAATGTTGCGTACCGCCCACGATCTTTGTTAGCACTCTGGGGCGAAGAGTGCCAACAACGCCCGCCCGCCGGTTCCGGCGGCGCGCCCGCGAGATCGGAGGTCGACTTGGGCACCCAGCCTTCCGCAGCACCGCTTCCCCGCCAAGCCGCCCGCGACCGGTTGCGCGTCGCGCTCGTCGCCCCGCCGTACTTCGACGTCCCGCCCAAGGCCTACGGCGGCGTGGAGGCCGTCGTCGCCGACCTCGCCGACTCGCTCGTCGCCCGCGGCCACTCGGTGACCCTGCTGGGCGCGGGTGAACCCGGCACGAAGGCCCGGTTCGTGCCGGTGTGGGACCGCACCGTCCCCGAACGCCTCGGCGAGCCGTTCCCGGAAGTCGTGCACGCCGCCGCGGTCCGCCGCGAGGTCGAACGGCTCGCCGCCGCGGAGGGCCTGGACGTCGTGCACGACCACACCCTCGCCGGCCCGCTCAACGCGCCCGCGTTCGCCGCGATGGGCCTGCCGACCGTGGCCACCGTGCACGGTCCCGTCGACACCGACATGCGCCGCTACTACCGGGAACTCGGCGACGACGTCCGCCTCGTCGCCATCAGCGACCGGCAGCGCGAGCTCGCGCCCGAGCTGAACTGGGTCGGCACCGTGCACAACGCCCTGCGCCCGGGCGACTGGCCGTTCCGCGCGCGGAAGGAGGACTACGCGCTGTTCCTCGGCCGCTTCCACCCGGACAAGGCGCCGCACCTGGCGCTGGAGGCCGCCCACGCCGCCGGCGTGCCGCTCGTCCTGGCGGGCAAGTGCGCCGAGCCGATCGAGAAGGAGTACTTCGAGGCCGAGGTCCGGCCCCGGCTGACCGGCCGGGACCACGTCTTCGGCGTCGCCGATGCGGCCGAAAAGCGCAAGCTCCTGTCCGCCGCACGGTGTCTTCTGTTCCCGATCCGTTGGGAAGAGCCGTTCGGCATGGTGATGATCGAGGCGATGGCCTGCGGCACGCCGGTGGTGGCGCTGCGGGCGGGCGCGGTGCCGGAGGTGGTGGTGGACGGCGTGACCGGATTGGTCCGGGACGACCCCGAGGAGCTGGTGGCCGCGCTGCACGACGTGCGCGACCTGGATCCGGCCGCCTGCCGAGCGCACGTCGCCGCGCACTTCGACGTCGACGCTCTCGGCGCGGGCTACGAGGCCGCCTACCGCCAGGCGCTCGGCGCCGACGGCTCGCTGTCCGCGCTGCGCCGCGACTACGCCGCGCTCGACTCCGCGCTGGACCGCGTCTACCGGCGCAACGTCGACGGCGGCTCGGCCCTGCACGCCTCCGGGGACCGCGCGTGACGGCCGACCTGCCACCGGACCCGTTCAACGCGGGCGAGCCGGCGTTCACCGGCGACGTCGGCGGCACCACGACGTTGGTCGAGGGCAGCACGTTCTGCCTGTCGACCGGCACCGGCGACATCGAGCCCGGCACCCCGCACGGCCTGTTCTTCCGCGACGCGCGCATCCTGTCGCGGTGGCAGCTCCGGCTGGACGGCCGCACCGCGCACCCGCTGTCGGTGTCGCACCCGGAGGCGTTCGCGGCGCGGTTCGTGCTCCGCCGGCCACCGGCCGCGGGCCTGGCCGACAGCACCCTGCTGCTGGTGCGGGAACGGCTGGTCGGCGACGGGATGCGCGAGACGATCACGGTCGACAACCTGGGCCGCGAGGCCACCGCCGTGCGGCTGGAACTGCACGTGGACGCCGACTTCGCCGACCTGTTCGCGGTGAAGGAGGGCCGGGCCGCGCACAGCGGTTCCGACGCCACCGCCGCCGGTTCGGAACTCGTGCTGCGCGACCGCAAGGACGGCTCGCGTGGCGTCTCGTTCACCGCCACCGCCGAGCCCGTCGTGGTGCCGGGGGCGTTGAGCTGGCACGTGGTCGTGCCCCCGGGCGGCCGGTGGTCCACCGAGGTGGTCGTGCAGCCGACGGTGTCCGGGCGGCCGGTGCAGCCGCAGTTCCACCGCGGCGAGCGGATCGAGGCCAGCGCGCCCGCGCGCAAGATCCGGGCGTGGCGGGCGGCCAGCACCCTCGTGACGGCGAGCGACCCGCTGCTGACGGGCGTGCTGCGCCGCACCGAGAGCGACCTCGGCGCGCTCCAGATCCACGACCCGGCGCGTGACGGCCGACCGTTCGTGGCCGCCGGCGCGCCCTGGTTCATGACCCTGTTCGGCCGCGACAGCCTGCTGACCGCGTGGATGGCGCTGCCGCTGGACGTCGGCCTGGCGCTGGGCACGTTGCAGACCCTCGCCGAGACCCAGGGCAAGGTGGTCGACCCGCTCACCGAGGAGGAACCGGGCCGCGTGCTGCACGAGCTGCGGCTGGGCCCGGACAGCACGGCCGTGCTGGGCGGCAACCACTACTACGGCACGGTCGACGCGACGCCGCTGTTCGTGATGCTGCTGGCCGAGTGCTGGCGGTGGGGCGCGGACCCCGAGTTGGTGCGCTCGCTGCTGCCCGCCGCCGACGCCGCGCTCGCGTGGGTCGACCGGTACGGCGACCGCGACGGCGACGGGTTCGTGGAGTACCGCCGCGCCACCGACCGCGGCCTGGCCAACCAGGGCTGGAAGGACAGCTTCGACGGCGTCAACGACGCGTCCGGGAGGCAGGCGATCCCGGCCATCGCGCTGTGCGAGGTCCAGGGGTACGCGTACGCGGCGCTGCTGGGGCGGGCGGAGCTGGCCGAGGGGTTCGGCGACGAGGCGACCGCGGTGCGGCTGCGGGCCCGGGCCGAGGAGCTGCGGCAGCGGTTCGCCGAGGCGTTCTGGCTGCCCGACCGGGGCTGGTACGCCGTGGCGCTGGACGGGCGCAAGGAGCCGGTGGACGCGCTGACCAGCAACACCGCCCACTGCCTGTGGACCGGGATCGCCACCGACGAGCACGCGGCCACCCTCATCCGGCGGCTGGCCGAGCCGGAGATGGACACCGGGTACGGGCTGCGCACCCTGGCGTCCTCGATGGGCGCGTTCAACCCGATGAGCTACCACAACGGGTCGGTGTGGCCGCACGACACCGCGATCGCCGTGGCCGGGCTGCTGCGCTACGCCCACCTGCCCGGCGCGGTCGACCTCGCGCACCGGCTGGCGGACGGCCTGCTCGACGCCGCCGCCGCGTTCGGCGGACGCCTGCCCGAGCTGTACTGCGGCTTCTCGCGCGACGACTTCAGCCCACCCGTGCCGTACCCGACGTCGTGCTCGCCGCAGGCGTGGGCCAGCGCCTCACCGTTGTTGCTGGTCCGCGCGTGCCTCGGCCTGGAACCCCACGTGCCGCGCAAGACGCTGACGACCACCCCGCACCTGCCGCAGCGGTGGGGCGAGGTGACGCTGACCGAGCTGAGGCTGGGCACGCAGACCGCGCAGATCAGCGCCACGGGCGAGAAGGTCGCGGTGTCCGGCCTGCCCGACGACTGGACCACCTGACCCGCGTCCGCGCGGGTGGGTGGTTCGGCCCACGAATTCCGGGTGGCGGGTTTGAGTCCCCCGTCGGGGTGTGAACCCAGTTCCGAACGTCGTGTCCGCCCGCCCGCTGCGACACTCGGTCGCAGCGGGCGTCGTACTGCTCCCGCCGTTGTGGAGGAATCAGCCTGATGAGCCTGGAAAAGCCGTGGAACGACGTGGCCGACCAGTTGCGGTCCGTCGAGCCCGAGCCCGAGGTCGTCGACGAGGAGGCCGCGGTCGGTCGGGCGCAGGCCGAGCCGGAGCCGCCGGAGGTGGCCGAGGCCGATCCGGCGGACGTCGCCGACCAGAACCGGGTCGTGCCGCTGCCCGACGACGGCCCGGAGGACGCCTGGTAGCTCACGGCGCCAGGGCGGCGATCGCGTCGATCAGCTGCGCCCCGTCCAGCAGCACGCGGTCGTTGTGGTCGGCGCCCGCCACCTCGACGGACGACCCGCCGGCCGCGCGCGCCACCGCACGGCTCTGCGAGGGCGGGACGATCGAGTCCGCCGTCCCGTGGACGACGGTGACCGGCGCGTCGACCCGCGCCACGTGCCGCTCGGTCGCGAACTCGTCCAGCAGCAGCCACCGCACCGGCAGGAACGGGTAGTGGTGCGCGCCCACCGAGGCCAGGTCCGTGAACGGCGACCGCAGCACCAACCCGGCCGGCGGGTGCTCGACCGCGAGCTCCGCCGCCACCGCCGCGCCCAGGCTCTCGCCGAAGTACAGCAGCCGCTCGGGCGGCACCCCGGCGTCGCCGACCAGGAACTCCCGGGCCGCGCGCACGTCCAGCGCCAGCCCGGCCTCGGTCGGCGCGCCGGGGTTCCCGCCGTACCCCCGGTAGTCGAGCAGCAGCACCGACAGCCCGCGCCCGGTCAGCGCCCGCGCCAGCGGCACGCGCAGCGCGCGGTTCCCGGCGTTGCCCGACGCGACCAGCACCGTCGCCCGCGCGGACGCCACCGGGAAGTGCCAGGCCGCGAGCCGCAACCCGTCCGCGGTGGTCAGCGTGACGTCCCGCCCGCCGTCCACCACGTCGCCCGCCCGCGGCAACGGCCCACCGGCAGGCAGGAACACCAGCTTGCGCTGGAACGCGAACAGGCCGCCGAACACCACGACCACGATGATGGCGACCGCCCACCACACCCGCGCGCTCACCCCGACGTGGTCGACGTCGTCACGGTGGTCGACGTCGTCGTCGGATCGGGGTGCCGGGTGAGCGTCGGGGTCGGCACCGGGGTCGCGGTGGACGTCACCCACGGCTGCGGCTCGTCCTGCGTGGTCACCCCACACCCGCTGACCAGCACGGACACCGTGAGCAACACCGCCGCGACCCTCATCGCTCAGCCTCCGGGAGCTCCACCACGAACCGCGCCCCACCGCCCGGCCGGTCCTCCACCCGCACCGCGCCACCGTGCCGCTGCACGTGCTGCGCGACCAGCGCCAACCCCAGCCCGCTCCCGGTGTCCGCGCCACGCCGCCCGGCCCGCGCGCCCCGGTCGAACCGGTCGAAGATCCGGTCGCGCAACTCCGGCGGCACGCCCGGCCCGGCGTCGTCCACCTCGACCCGCGCCTTGCCCCCGTGCGAGAACACCCCGACCCGCACCACGCCGCCCGCGTGCCGCTCGGCGTTGTCCAGCAGGTTGTCGACCACGCGGTCGAGCCGCCTGCGGTCGCCGAGCACCTGCGGCGGCGGCGACCCGGCGTCCACCGGCACCGGACCGCCCGGCCTGGCCGCGACCACGTTGCCCACCAGCGAGGCCAGGTCGATCGTCTCCAGCGTCGGGTCCTCGGCCTGCTGGTCGGCCCGCGAGATCTCCAGCAGGTCCACCACCATCCGCGCGAACCGGTCCACTTCGGACGTCAGCAGGTCCAGCGCCTTGCCCGCCGTGCCGGGCACCTCCACCCGGCGGCGGCGCAACACCTCGGCGGCGTTGACCATGGTCGTCAGCGGCGACCGCAGCTCGTGGCTGACGTCGCCCGCGAACCGGGCGTCCCGCCGCACCCGCTGCTCCAACGCCGCCGCGGTGGCGTTGAAGGTCGTGGCCAGCGAGGTCAGGTCCGGGTCGGTCTGGGTGGGCAGCCTGGCCCGGAGGTCACCGCCCGCGATCCGCGAGGCCGCCTCGGTCAGCTCGGTCAACGGCCGCAGCGCCCGCCGACTGGCCCACGACCCCAGCGCCACGCCCAGCAGCCCGCTGACCACCGTGACCGCCACCAGCAGGACGCTGAGGAACCGGAACGTGCGGTCCAGCTGCACCAGCGGCGCCAACTCCACGTAGGCGCCGTCGGTCGACCCGATGGGCAGCGTCACGGCCAGCACCGGGATGCCGTCCACGAGGATCCGCTGGGCCGCCGGCGTCCCCTGGCGCCCGAGGTCGACCAACCGCCCCGGCAGCACCCGCGCGTCCACCTGCCGCCCGCTGGTCAGCACCTGCCCGCCGTGGAACAGCAGGACGGTCGAGTCGGGACCCGTGGTCAACCCCGTCAGCAACCCCGTCAACCCGTCGGAACCGCTGCTCAGCGCCGCGTCGACCAACCGCACGTTCACCTCGGCCTGCCGCACCGCGCTCTGCTCGCGCTGGCGCAGCATGTACCCGGACGTGAGGTTCCAGATCGCCACGGCCACCGCGCTGGTCAGCAGCACCGAACCCAGCCCCATGACCAGCGCGACCCGCCACCGCAACGAGAACCGGGGCATCAGCAACCCCGCAGCGGACCCGGGGCGCGCTCACCGCGCCACCGACCCGCGTCCACCACCGCCACAGCCCAACCCATCGCCCGGACCCTCACCTCGCGTGGCCCCAGCCTGCCCGACGACACACCCGCCCGCAGCCGATCGCAAGCTGATCGCAAGGTTGCGCGCGGGCGTTTCCGCACCTCGCCACCCCCGCCCCGCCGCCAGACTTCCGGTCGCTCGCCACGAACCCGACGAGGAAGTCGACACCCGCACTGTGACCGCCATCCCCGGTGACCACGACGTGTCCGCGCTGGTCCTGATCTGCGACCACTGCGGACGTGCCCACAACGGCCCCGAAGGAGCCGGCTGGCTGCCCCTGTGGGGGCACGCCGTCGGCGCGGGCTGGCACGGCCTCGACCGCCCGGTCGGCCCCCACTTCTGCTTCCGCTGCGCCGACTGAGCGCACGCCCCCGGACGACCCTCCACGGCGCTCCGCCGCCCGGCCGCCGATACAGTACGGGGGTAGGGTGCGAGCGTCACTCGTCCGTGGGTGACCCCTGTCACCCGCTCTGACGTCCAGGTTGACTCAGGTACCCCCTGGGGGTATGAATATCCCTGTCGGGAACGCACCGGGTGGCCGAAGGGAGTGGGACATGAGGGGTTACACCTCGGACAAGGACGCGGTCCTCAAGCGCTTGCGCCGGGTCGAGGGGCAGGTCCGCGGGCTGCAGCGGATGGTGGAGGACGACGAGTACTGCATCGACGTCCTGACCCAGATCGCGGCGGCGACCAAGGCCCTCCAGGCGGTCTCCCTCGGCCTGCTCGACGAGCACCTCAAGCACTGCGTGGCCGACGCCCTCGCTCAAGGCGGCGAAGGCGCGGACGCGAAGGTCCGCGAGGCGAGCGACGCGATCGCCCGCCTCGTGCGTTCCTGACCCCCGCGAGAACCCAGAAACCCAGAACCGAAACGGGAGTGCGCCATGGCCGAGTCCACCTTCACCGTCACCGGTATGACCTGCAGCCACTGCGTGGCGTCCGTGACCGAGGAGGTCACCAAGATCGACGGCGTGACCGGCGTGGACGTCGACCTGCCGACCGGTGCGGTCAAGGTGACCAGCGCCGCCCCGGTCGCCGAGGCGGACGTGCGCGCGGCGGTCGAGGAGGCGGGTTACGCCCTCGCCGGCTGATCCCGCACGACCCCGGCCCCACCGGTGGGCAACCGGTGGCGGCCACCACAGCACGACCACAGCACAACCACGGCACAGTGGCCGACCCGGAGCCCGTCGCACCAGTCGCGGGCTCCACACAGTCTCGAGGACTGACCGATGAACACAGCAGCGAAGCTCTCCGCCTACGGTGCGGTACTCGCCTTGGTCGCCGGTGGCGCCTGGGCGGCCGGTAGCGCTGTCGGTCCCTTCGCCGTCGAAGCCGCCCCCGGCGGTCACGACGGCACGCCCGGCGCTGAGGGCGCCGGCCACGGGGACGACCACAGCGGCACCGTCGCGGAGACCGCGCAGGACCAGCCCGCCGGGCTGGCGTCGTCCAGGGGCGGTTACACCCTCGCGCCCACCGACACGACGCTGACCGCGGGAACCGACTCCTTCTCCTTCCGCGTCCTGGGGCCCGACGGCGCGGCGGTCACCGCCTTCGACGTCGAGCACGACAAGCGGATGCACCTCATCGCGATCCGGCGCGACACCTCCGGCTTCCGGCACGTCCACCCCGAGATGGCGCCGGACGGCACGTGGACCGTGCCGCTGGAGGTCCCGCAGGCGGGTTCCTACCGCGTGTTCGCCGACTTCAAGCCGACCGGTGGCGAAGCGACCACGCTCGGTGTCGACGTCGACGTGCCGGGCGCGTACGAACCGCGAGCCCACGAGCCGTCCCGGGTGGCCGAGGTGGACGGTTACCAGGTGCGACTGGACGGTGACCTGGTGCCGGGCAAGGCCTCGCCGGTGCGGCTGACCGTCACGAAGGACGGTGCGCCGGTGACCGACCTCCAGCCCTACCTGGCGGCGTATGGTCACCTGGTGGCGTTGCGTGAAGGCGACCTCGCCTACCTGCACGTGCACCCCGAGGGCGCGCCCGGCGACGGCAGGACGCCCGCCGGCCCGGAGATCGCGTTCGTGGCCGAGGTGCCGACGGCCGGCGGCTACCGGCTGTTCCTGGACTTCCAGCACGACGGCGTGGTGCGCACGGCCGAGTTCACCGTGGACACCAGTGGCGCGGCGGGAGCCCACGACGAAGAGGAGGAGCACGGTCATGGCTGACACCCAGGTCGAACTGGCGATCACCGGCATGACCTGCGCCTCGTGCGCGAACCGGATCGAGCGCAAGCTGAACAAGCTCGACGGCGTGACGGCGACGGTGAACTACGCGACCGAGAAGGCCCGCGTCACCTTCCCGTCCGACGTCGACCCCCGCGTCCTGGTCGAGCAGGTGGAAGCGGCCGGCTACCAGGCCGAGCTGCCCGCCGCCGAACCCGAGCGGGCCGAGCCGGCCGACCAGGACCCGACCGCCGCGCTGCGGCAGCGGCTGATCGTCTCCACGATCCTGGCCGTGCCGGTGGTGCTGCTGGCGATGGTCCCGGCGTTGCAGTTCACCTACTGGCAGTGGATCTCGCTGACGCTGGCGGCCCCGGTGCTGGTGTGGGGGGCGTGGCCGTTCCACCGGGCGGCGTGGGCGAACCTGCGCCACGGCGCGGCCACCATGGACACGCTGATCTCGATGGGCACGATCGCGGCGTTCGCGTGGTCGTTGTACGCGTTGCTGTTCGGCACGGCGGGCGTGGCGGGCATGACGCACCCGTTCGAGCTGACCGTGCAGCGCACCGACGGGGCGGGCTCGATCTACCTGGAGGTGGCCGCGGGCGTCACGGTGTTCATCCTGGCCGGGCGCTACTTCGAGGCGCGGTCCAAGCGGCGGGCCGGCGCGGCGCTGCGGGCGCTGCTGGAGCTGGGCGCGAAGGACGTCGCCGTGCTGCGGGGCGGCCGTGAGGTCCGCATCCCGATCGGCGAGCTGAAGGTGGGCGACCGGTTCGTGGTCCGGCCGGGCGAGAAGATCGCCACGGACGGCGTGGTGGACGAGGGCAGTTCGGCGGTCGACGCGAGCATGTTGACCGGCGAGTCGGTGCCGGTCGAGGTCGGTCCCGGTGACGCGGTGGTCGGCGCGACGGTCAACGCCGGTGGCCGGCTGGTGGTGAAGGCGACGCGGGTCGGTTCGGACACGCAGTTGGCGCAGATGGCCAGGCTGGTCGAGGACGCGCAGAACGGCAAGGCCGAGGCGCAGCGCCTGGCCGACCGGATCTCCGGGGTGTTCGTGCCGGTCGTGATCGCGTTGTCGGTGGGCACGCTGGCGTTCTGGTTGGGTGCGGGCGGCGGTGTGTCGGCGGCGTTCACGGCTGCCGTGGCGGTGCTGATCATCGCGTGCCCGTGCGCCCTGGGCCTGGCCACGCCGACGGCGTTGCTGGTGGGCACGGGTCGGGGTGCGCAGCTCGGGATCCTGATCAAGGGTCCGGAGGTGCTGGAGTCGACCCGGCGGGTGGACACGGTGGTGCTGGACAAGACCGGCACCGTCACCACCGGGCGGATGAGCCTGGTCGGCGTGCACGTCGCGGAGGGCGTCGCCGAGGACGAGGTGCTGCGCCTGGCGGGTGCCTTGGAGCACGCCTCCGAGCACCCGATCGCCAAGGCCATCGCGGTGGGCGCGGCGGAGCGGGTGGGCGACCTGCCCGAGGTCGAGGGCTTCCAGAACCTGGAGGGCCTGGGCGTGCAGGGCGTGGTCGACGGGCACGCGCTGATCGTCGGCCGCGAGCGGCTGCTGGCCGAGTGGAGCGTCCACCTGGGCGGTCCGCTGGCGGAGGCGAAGCGCGCCGCCGAGGACAAGGGGCGCACCGCGGTCCTGGTCGCGTGGGACGGCGAGGCGCGCGCGGTCCTGGTCGTGGCGGACACCGTGAAGCCGACGTCCGTGGAGGCCGTCCGGCAGCTGCGCGACCTGGGTCTGACGCCGGTGCTGCTGACCGGTGACAACGAGGCCGCCGCCCGTGCCGTCGCCGCCGAGGTCGGCATCACCGAGGTCGTAGCCGAGGTGCTGCCGAAGGACAAGGTCGACGTCATCACCCGGCTCCAGGGCGAGGGCAAGGTCGTGGCGATGGTCGGTGACGGCGTGAACGACGCCGCCGCGCTCGCCAAGGCCGACCTGGGCCTGGCCATGGGCACCGGCACGGACGCCGCGATCGAGGCGAGCGACCTGACCCTCGTGCGGGGTGACCTGCGCTCGGCGGCGGACGCGATCCGGTTGTCCCGGCGCACGCTGGCCACGATCAAGGGCAACCTGTTCTGGGCGTTCGCCTACAACGTGGCCGCCCTGCCGCTCGCGGCGGCCGGCCTGCTCAACCCGATGATCGCGGGTGCGGCGATGGCGTTCTCGTCGGTGTTCGTGGTGTCGAACAGCCTGCGGCTGCGCGGCTTCCGCAGCACGGCGACCGACCGGTCTCGGCCGACCAGCCCGGCGGGGTCCACTCAGGACAAGGTGCCCGCCACCGTTTCCTGACCCGGCTCGCACGACGAGGCCCGGAGCCACTCGGCTCCGGGCCTCGCGCGCGTTCAGGCGCGGCCGAGCGCCGAGGCGCGCTCGCGCAGGACCAGGCGGCACGGCTGCCGGATCACGCCGGACGCCTACCGGGTGACGCGGCGGGGGACCGGCCGTGCGGCCGGTCCCCCTTTGCGCGACGGTGTCAGCAGCCGCCGCAGTTGTAGTAAGTGACGTCCCAGTGGTTGCTCTCCAGGTAGTAGACGTTCCCGGAGCCGGACTGCCACTTGTTGCTGCCGATGTAGGTGAAGGTCCCCCGGATGTAGTTGCTGAGGCAGGTGCCGAGGCTGAAGTCGAGCTTGTAGCCGTTCCAGTGGCTGTAGGTGCCGCTGGCGTGGCCGGTCTCGGTGCCGCCGGTGATATTCAGCGCGCAGCCGGTGGCCCGCTTGAGGGTCTCCGCGCCCTGCACCGTGGTCAGGTTGATCTGCTCGAACGAGGTGCAGGTGGAGTTGTAGCGGTCGCTGCACCCGCCGCTGGACGACCACGTTATGCCCGCCGTGCGGAAGCGGGACGCGGCCTGCGCGTGGGTCAGCTTCGTGACCAGCGCGGTCACGGGGGTGTCGGAGGCAGGGGCGAAGACGGTGTCCTCGACGGCCTGGGCGGGCGCCGCCGAGGCCACCGTCGCGCCGGTGATGGTGAGCAGTGCCGTGGCGGCGGCCACGAAGGCGGCGCGGAATCGACCGGTACGCATGGGGAACTGTCCTTTCGACGGGCACCCCTCGTCGAACCCTGGTGTCGAGCGGGTCGGCGCAGGGGTGCTGCAGGGGGTCGTCGGTCAGCAGCTTAGGAGCCAGGAAGTCACCGCACAGCAGCCAAGTGGGAGATTTTCTGACATGGCAAGCCGTGGTATGGCCGCGGTGCGCCATCCGGTACGTCCGGATCGCCTGGAAGGCCCGAATCGCTTCCTTGCCGGAACCCGGCAAGGAAGCCGCTCCGCAGCGGCCGGGATGCGCCGTTGCCCGCCGGGTCCGTGCCGACCATCATTGGTGCAGGTCAGGGCGATACCAGCGGGGGTCCACTTCGGGCCTGGGTCGACCGGACCAGGGGGTGTGGGGGAGAGGGAAACAGGGGGGAACAGGGGGATCGGGGGGAACGGTTCCACGCCCGTCGGGGGAGCGGGAACCGGTCGGCGCACCGGAACGCGGGCGTGGTGCTGCCCGTGCTCCGGTGCGCCGACCTGTCCGCCGGCGTCGAAATCGGCCGGCGCGATCCGGTCGTCCGCTCTACGGTGTCCGGCGACAGGTGTCCGAACCTCGAGGAGGAGATGAGATGCGGCGACTCGACGGTGTTCTCCGTCCCGGTGCCCCTTCCCACACCCTCGAGGACCGTCATTTCCACCCGAACTCTCAACTTGGGCGTGCTCGCGCACGTCGACGCGGGTAAGACCAGCCTCACCGAGCGGCTGCTGTTCGACCACGGGCGCATCCCGCGGCTCGGCAGCGTCGACGCCGGTGACACCCAGACCGACAGCGGCGAGCTGGAACGCCGCCGCGGCATCACGATCCGTTCCGCCGTGGCGTGGTTCGCCGTGGGCGACCTCCAGGTGAACCTGGTGGACACCCCGGGCCACCCGGACTTCATCGCCGAGGTGGAACGCGCCCTGTCCGTGCTCGACGGCGCGGTGCTGGTGATCTCGGCCGTCGAAGGCGTGCAGGCGCAGACCAGGGTGCTGATGAGGTCGTTGCGGCGGCTGCGGCTGCCGACCCTGATCTTCGTCAACAAGGTCGACCGCCTGGGCGCGCGCTACGACGACCTGCTCGCCGAGATCCGCCGCAAGCTCACGCCCGCGGTCGTGCCGGTGGTGCGGGTCGACCGGCTCGGCACGCGGGCCGCCGGCGTGGTCGCCCGGTCGCCCGCCGACCGCGCTTTCCGGGTGGAGGTCGCCGAGCTGCTGGCGGACCACGACCTGTCGCTGCTGGGCCGGGTGGTCGACGGCGACGTGCCCGAGGACGTCACCGGGCCGTTGCGGGACCAGACGTGCCGCGGCCTGGTGCACCCGGTGTTCTTCGGCTCGGCGGTGTCGGGCGCGGGGACGTCCGAGCTGACCGACGGTGTGCGGAGGTTCCTCGCCCCGCGCCCGGCGCCGTCCGATGCGCTGCGCGGCACGGTGTTCGCCGTCGAACGGACCGGCAAGGGGGAGAAGGTCGCCTACCTGCGGCTGTTCTCCGGCACGGTGCACGGCCGGCAGCGGGTGGCGTTCCGGCGGCGGGACCCCTCCGGCGCAGTGGAGGAGTACCGGGGGCGCGTCGGCGGGCTGGAGGTCGTCGGCGGTGGTTCCGGGCCGTTGACCGCCGGTGACATCGGCAAGGTGCGCGGCCTGCCGCAGGTGCGGGTGGGCGACCGGTTGGGCGTGGACGACGAGGGGCCGGGGGCGCACTTCTCGCCGCCGATCCTGGAGTCGGTGGTCCGACCGGAACGGCCCGGCCGCGAGGTCGAGCTGCACGCCGCGCTCACGCGCCTCGCCGACGAGGACCCGCTGATCCGGACCCGTGCGGCCGGTGGCGGCGCGACCTCCGTGCTGCTCTACGGGGCCGTGCAGCGGGAGGTGATCGCGGAGCGGTTGCAGCGCGAGTTCGGCATCGAGGCGGTGTTCGAGCAGGCACGGCCGGTGTACTTCGAACGGCCGGTGGGCCGGGGCGAGGCCGTGCACGAGTTCACCCCGCGCGGCCCGAACGACTTCTGGCAGACGGTGGGCGTGCGCGTCGAGCCGCTGCCGCCGGGCACGGGCAACCGGGTCACCCGGGAGGCGCAGCTCGGCCTGCTGCCGAAGGCCTACCACCGGGCGATCGAGGAGGCGGTGACGGCGACGCTCCAGCAGGGCCTGCACGGGTGGGAGGTGACCGACTGCGCGGTGGCCGTCACCCGCGTCGGCTTCCTCGCGCCGCTGACGTCCGCCGCGGACTTCCGCCACCTCACGCCCGTGGTGGTGCTGCGGGCGTTGCGGGAGGCGGGCAGCGCCGTGCACGAGCCGGGGCACGCGGTGGAGGTGGAGGTGCCGGACGACGCGTTGAGCGCGGTGACCGGCCTGCTGCTCTCGCTGGGCGCCGAGCTGGGCCCGGCGGTGGAGTCCGGCCGGGGGTGGCTCGTGCGGGGCGACATCCCGGCCCGGTCGCTGCACGACCTGGCCGCCGCCCTGCCCGGCCTGACCCGCGGCGAGGGGAGCATCTGGCACGAACCGGGTCCGGCCCGCCGGGTCCGGGGCCCGGCGCCGACCCGGCCGAGGACGGACGGCAACCCGTTGGACCACGACGAGTACCTGCGGTTCCTGTCCAACCGGAACCTGGCCGCCCGGTGATCGCGGGAGCCGTGACGGGCGGCCGGTGCCGGCCGCCCGTCGGCTAGGCCGGGAACAGCCGGCCGGCGACGGCCCGGACCAGCGCCTCGGGCTCGCGGTCGGCCCGCGACAGCGCCCCGGTGTTCCACAGCGTGGCGAAGCCGTGCACGAGCGACCACGCCGCGACCGAGGCCAGCTCCGGGTCGGGCCGGTCGGCGACGCCGTCCGCCAGCGCCGCCCCGGCCCGGTCCCGCGCCTCGACCAGCGCCGGGTCGTCGCCGTGGTAGAGGTCGGGGCGGAACATCACCTCGAAGTGGGCCCGGTGCTCGACCGCGAAGCGCACGTAGGCCGCGCCCAGGTCGACGATGTCGCCGCCCGCCGACGCCGTCGTGCCCAGTTCGTCGGCCAGGAGCGCGAAGCCCTCGGCGGCCAGCGCGGTGAGCAGGCCAGCCTTGTCCTTGAAGTGGTGCACCGGCCCCGCGTGCGACACCCCGACCCGCCGGGCCAGGTCGCGCAGGCCCACGCCGGCGGGGCCGTGCTCGGTGATCGCCTCGACGGCCGCGTCCAGGACGGCGCGGCGCAGGTCCCCGTGGTGGTACGGGCGCTGAGTGGTCACCCGCGCAGCCTACCGCGATCTAGTCATTGACAAGTTGCCCGGTCGGGGTGAATCTTTGCACTGTCAAGTTCGTGTTCTCGAAGGAGTCCCCGTGGCGCCGCTCGTCATCCTCGTCCTCGTCACCCTCGCCCTGACCGGCCTGCGGGCCGCCGGCGTCACCCGGATCCCGGCCTGGCCGTTCGCCGTGCGGTGCGGTGTCGCGGCGATGTTCACCGCCACCGGCGTGGCGCACTTCGTCGGCATGAGGGAGGAGCTGATCGCGATGGTGCCGCCCGCCATCCCGGCGCCCGGCCTGGTGATCACGGTGACCGGCGTGCTGGAGCTCGCGGGCGCGGCGGGGGTGCTGTGGCGGCGGACCGCGCCGTGGGCGGCGGCCGGGCTGACCGCGATGCTGGTCGGCATGTTCCCGGCGAACGTCTACGCCGCCGAACAGGGCATCTCGCCGTCGTTCGGCGACGCCCTGCTGCCGCGCACGCTCATGCAGCTGGTCTTCCTCGCGGCCACCGTGACCATCGTGGTGCACTACGCCCGCGCCCGCGCCCGCCGCTCCGTCGACTCACGGACAGCGGGTGTGTGACCGGAGGGGTCGGCCCGCGACCACCTCGGCGAGCGTCGGCACCACGGTCAGCACCCGGTCCACCTCGGTCAGCCGCAACGGGTGGACCACCGAACGGTGGCGCGCCACGACCGCGAAGCCCACGCCGGCCGCGCCCGCGCGGTGGTGGGCGTCGAGCAGGGCCGCGATGCCGAGCGAGCCCAGCATGGTCACCCCGGTCAGGTCCACCACGAGCACCGGCGGCCGCAGGTCCAGTCGGGCGTCCAGCTCCGCGCGGACCAGCTCGGCGCCCACCAGGTCGACCTCGCCGACGACCCGCGTGACGGTCAGGCCGTCGACCGCGCGAGTGTCGACCGCGAGCTCGTCGCCCCGTCCCGGCCGGTCGGTCATGCGCCACGCTCCCTCGGCGGACCGCTGTGTGACCGTGGCGTCGTCCCGGTCCGGCCCGGCGTTACGCCCGGCACGCCGCCGGTTACGCCATCCGCACCACGGGGTACTCCAAGTGCGCTCCGGCGACGACGGAGGTGTGGCATGAGGAGGGACGCGGTGAACTCGCAGCTCCGGGACCACGAGCCCGACCCGGCCGACCCGCTGGCGCCCGATCCCGTCCCGCGCCGGCCCCGCCCGCCCGGCCCGGACCCGATACCGCCACCCATCCCGCCGCCCGTGCCGCCGACGCGCAGGCGCTGACCCGTGCTGGACATCAGCGGCCTGACGTGGGCCGTCACCATCGGCGTCGTCCTCCTGCTGCTCGCCGTGGACCTGGTGCTGGCGGTCGTGAAGCCGCACCGGGTCAAGATCGGCGAGGCCACCGCGTGGTCGGTGTTCTACGTGCTCTTCGCCGTGCTGTTCGGCGTGTGGTTCACGCTGTCGCACGGCGGCCAGGCGGGCACCGAGTACTTCGTCGGCTACCTGGTGGAGAAGAGCCTGTCGGTCGACAACCTGTTCGTGTTCGTGATCATCATGTCGACGTTCGCGGTGCCGGAGGAGCGCCAGCACGAGGTGCTGACGTTCGGCATCGTGCTGGCGCTGGCGTTCCGCGCGGTGTTCATCGCGGTCGGCGCGACGCTGCTGGCGTTGTTCTCGTTCGTGTTCCTGCTGTTCGGACTGCTGTTGATCTTCACGGCGGTGCAGCTGTTCCGGCACCGGGACGAGGACCCGGACGTCGAGGACAACGTGGTGGTGAAGGTGGCCCGCCGGGTGCTGCCGATCGCCGACGACTACGACGGCGGGAAGCTGTTCACCCGCGCCGAGGGCCGCCGGACGGCCACGCCGCTGTTCCTGGTGCTGCTCGCGATCGGCAGCATCGACGTGCTGTTCGCGCTGGACTCGATCCCGGCGGTCTTCGGCATCACGTCCGAGCCCTACGTCGTGTTCGCCGCCAACGCGTTCGCGCTGCTCGGCCTGCGGGCCCTGTTCTTCCTGGTCAAGGGCCTGCTGGACCGGCTGGTGTACCTGTCGACGGGCCTGTCGCTGATCCTGGCGTTCATCGGCGTGAAGCTGATCCTCCAGTGGGCGCACGAGGACCTGGACCCGCGCGTGCCGAAGGTGCCGACGCTGCTGAGCCTGGGCGTGATCGTGGCGGTGCTGGCCGTGGTGACCGTCGCCAGCCTGCTCCGCACCCGGCGCGACCCCTCGGCGAAGGCGCGTCCCGGCTCACTGCGCGCCCGGCGCGTCCGGTCCGAGGAGGAACGCCGGCAGCACGGCTAGCGGGCGAGCAGGTCGCGCAGCGCCTTCACCACCTCACCGGGAGCCTCCTCGGCCATGAAGTGACCGCAGGAGACGGTCCGGTGCGCCAGGTCCGGCGCCCACGCCCGCCACCGGGCCGCCGCGTCGAAGCCGAGCGCCGCGCCCCAGTCCTGCTGGAGCACGGTCACCGGCATGCGCAGCCGGTTCCCGGCCTCCAGGTCGGCCCGGTCGTGCTCGACGTCCACGGTGGCGGATGCGCGGTAGTCCGCGACGATCGACGGCACCGCCTCGCGGGACGCCTTCAGGTACGCGGCGCGCACCTCGGCCGGGATCGCCGCCGGGTCGGTGGCCCAGACGTCGAGGAAGTGGCCGAAGAAGGCGTCCGCCGAGGCGCTGATCAGGGTTTCGGGCAGGCCGGGCGGCTGGGCCATCAGGTACAGGTGGAAGCCGACGGCGGCCGTGACGCCGTGCATGACGTCCCACGTGTCGAGCGTCGGCAGCACGTCCAGTGACGCCAGGTGGGTGACCACGTCCGGGTGGTCGAGCCCGGCGCGGATGGCCACCAGCGCGCCCCGGTCGTGGCCCGCGAGCGCGAACCGGTCGTGCCCGAGCGCCCGGGCGAGCGCGACGACGTCGGCCGCCATCGTGCGCTTGGAGTACGCCTGGCCGTCGTCGGCCGGCTTGTCGCTGTCGCCGTAACCGCGCAGGTCGGGGCAGATGACGGTGTGGTCGGCGGCCAGGTCGGCGGCGACGTGGCGCCACATCAGGTGTGTCTGCGGGAAGCCGTGGAGCAGCACGACGGGGCTGCCCGAGCCTCCCACGGCGACGTTGAGGGCCACACCGTCGGCGACGGTGACGCGCTGACGGCTGAACGAGGTGATCATGTCCTGCTCCGGGGTGTCGGCGGTGGTGCGACACCCACTCTGGGTGGCCCCGATCAGCGCTTGGTCAGCAAGTGATCAGCGGGGCCGTCCGCCGCGGGTCGGCTACGTTGTCGGCGATGGTGCGCTTCGGGGTGTTGGGCCCGCTGGAGGCCGTGGGCGACCGCGGGCCGGTCGACCTCAAGGGCCCGCGGCACCGGGCCGTGCTGGCGCGGCTGCTGGTCGCCGGTGGTCGGGTCGTGCCGGTCACGCGCCTCATCGACGACCTCTGGGACGGTGACGCGCCGGACGGCGCCCTGGGCGCGGTGCAGACGTTCGTGGGCGCGTTGCGCAAGGCCCTGGAACCCGACCGACCGCCCCGCACGCCCGCGCGGGTGCTGGTGACGGTGCCGCCGGGGTACGCGGTGCGGGCGGAGGACGTCGACGCGCGGCGGTTCGAGGCCGGTGTCGCGGAGTCGGCGCGCCTGCTCGCCGACGGTCGCGCCGAGGACGCGAAAGCGCTGCTGGACGACGTGCTCGGGCTGTGGCGCGGCCCCGCCTACGCGGAGTTCGCCGACGAGCCGTGGGCGCGCGGTGAGGCGGCGCGGCTGGACGAGGTGCGGCTGCTGGCCGTGGAACGGCGGGCCGAGGCGGCGTTGGCGCTGGGTGACGCGGCGGAGGCGGTGCCGGGCCTGCGGGCCCACGTCGCCGCGCACCCGTTGCGCGAGGACGGCCGCCGGCTGCTCGCCCTCGCGCTCTACCGGACCGGACGCCAGGGCGAGGCGCTGGCGACGCTGCGCCAGTCCCGCGAGGTGCTGCGCAGCGAGCTCGGCGTCGACCCGGGGCAGGCCCTGCGGCAGCTCGAAACCGACATCCTGACCCACTCGCCGGACCTCACGCCCCAGCCGCCTGCCCCGGCCACCGCGTTCTTCGGCCGCACCGACGAGCTGGCCGAGCTGGCCCGGGCCGCGAGCACGGGCCGGCGGCTGGCGTTGATCTCCGGCACGGCCGGCGCGGGCAAGACGGCGCTGGCCCGCGAGTTCGCCGGACGCCTCGCCGCCGCCGGCTGGCAGACCGCGTGGGCCACCTGCGCCGAGGACGCGCCCGTCACCTGGCCGATCGCGGACGCCCCCGCGCCGGCCGCCACGAGGTTCCAGCGGCACCGCGACATCACCGCCTCCCTGGCCCGGAGCGCGCGCCCGGTCCTGCTGGTGTTCGACGACGTGCACTGGGCCGACGAGGACACGCTCGCCCTCGTGACGTCGGTGGCCGCCGACCCCGACGCCGGACGCGTGCTGATCGTCGCCACCTACCGCTCCACCGAGATCTCCGCCGCCCTCACCGCGGCGCTGGGCCGGGCCGCCCGGACCGAGCCGGTCCGCGTCTACCTGGGCGGACTGGCCGAGCCGCAGGTGCGCGAGCTGGTCGAGGCCGTCACGGACCGCGAGCCGACCGACGCCGACGTCCGCGCGATCCACGCGCGCAGCGCCGGCAACCCGTTCTTCGTCCGCGAGCTCGCCCGCCTCTGGGAGACCGACCCGGCCCTGCGCACCGTCCCCGCCGGGGTCCGCGACGTCCTGCGCCACCGCCTCGCCCAGCTCACCGCGACCGCGCGGACCCACCTGCGCCAGGCGTCGGTCCTCGGCCAGGACGTCGACCTCGACGTGCTGATCCCGCTCGCGGGTGACGAGGACGCGGTGCTGGACTCCGTCGAGTCGGCGCTGCTCGCCGGGTTCCTGGTCGAGCAGGACGCCGAACGCCTGCGGTTCGCGCACGCGCTCGTGCACGAGACGCTGTACGACGACATCCCGCATGCCCGCCGGTCCCGGTGGCACGCCGCCGCTGCCGACGTGATCGAGGACGTGCGCCCCGACGACGTCGAGGCCATCGCCCACCACCTCCTGCGGGCCGGGAACCGGGCCGACGCCGCTCGCACCGCGCGCTACACCCGTGCCGCCGCCGAACGGGCGGAGCGCCGGTTCGCGCCGCACCAGGCAGCCGCGCTGTGGCGGGAGACCGTGACGCGGTCACCGGGGGACCTGGAGGCCGTGACGGGCCTGGTGCGCTCGTTGGCCGTGACGGGCGACCTGGAACGGGCCCGCCGGTACCGGGCGGAGGCGGCCACCGGGGTGGGCGGCGACCCGGTGCTGGTGGCCCGCACGATCGGCTCCTTCGACGTGCCCGCGATCTGGACCACCAACGACGACGAGGACCTGTCCGCCCGCCTCGCCGCCGCGGCCGACCACGCCCTGGCCGCACTCCCACCCGGCCACGAGGCCGAACGCGCCCGCCTGCTGATCACCATCGCGATGGAACGGCGTGCCGACGCGGCCGGGCGCGGCCGGGAAGCGGCCCGGGAGGCCGAGGCCATCGCCCGCGACCTGGGCGACCCGTCGCTGCTGGCGTTGGCGCTCAACGGCCGGTTCCTCCAGACGTGCCACCGGGCGGGACTCGCGCCCGACCGGGCCCGGATCGGCGCGGAACTGCTCGACCTCGCCGCCCGGCACGGCCTGGTGACCTTCGAGGTGCTGGCGCACTTGATCCTCGCGCAGGCCGCGGCCGCGCTCGCCGACCTGCCCACCGCCGACCACCACGCCGCCGCGGCCGACGCCCTCGCCGAACGCCACGACCTGCCGCTGGTCGGCGTCTTCACCGCCTGGCACGCCGCGCTGCGCCTGGCCGTGACCGGACGGCGGGACGAGGCCCGCGCCGCCTACCGCGCCGCCGCGTCCCGCCTCACCGGCACCGGGATGCCGGGCGTGGAAGCCGGGATCCTGCCGCTCGCGCTGCTGAGCCTCGGTGACGTGCCGGACGCCGACTGGGGTCCGTACGAGCCCTGGGCCCGCCCGGTCGTCCTGCTGGCACGGGGCGAGCGTGCCGAAGCCCTCCGGGCGACGATCCCGGACTCGCCGCACGACCTGCTGTTCGAAGCCCGCGCGTGCCTGCACGCCGTGATCGCGATCGAGGCCGACGACCGGCCGACCATGCGACGCCTGTACGCCGAGCTGCTGCCCGCCGCCGGGGAACTGGCCGGCGCGGGCAGCGGCCTGGTCTCGTTCGGCCCGGTCGCGCACCACCTCGGAAACCTCGCGACCGCGCTGGGACGTCCCGCCGAGGCCGCCGAACACCGCCGCCGCGCACAGGACATCGCCGCCGCGCTGGACGCTCCACTGTGGACCGGGCAGCACTTCGCCTAGCGCGGGTCGGCCGCTCACCGCGTGAACGCGCCGTCCTCGCCCTCGGTCTCGCCGTCGGCACGCTCCCACTAGTGGCCATCTCAGGGTGACGGTCGGTGATCATCCCGATCCGGTGGCCGCCCGGCGGGCCGTAGTTTTCGCCCGGTGACTGGAAAACGATTGCTCGTGCCCGTCCTGATCGCCGGCGCGGTGGTGGCCGCCGCCGCCGTGCCCGCAGCGGCCGCACCCTCCCCGGTGCGGTTCGAACTCCCCGAGCCCACCGGCCCGTACCGGGTGGGTACCACCGACCTGCACCTGGTCGACCACACCCGCCCCGACCCCTGGGTGCCCGGCGCCACCCGGGAGCTGATGGTCACCGTCCGGTACCCCGCCGTGCCGAACGGGAACGACGCGGCGCCGTTCATGCCGCCCGGTGTCGCCGAAGCGGTCGCCGCGGGCGACGCCAGGGCCCTGCGCATCGACCCGGCCGAGCTGGACTACGGCTTCGCCACCCACTCGGTCCCCGACGCGCCCGCCGTCCCCGGCCGGAGGCCCGTCGTGCTGTACTCGCCCGGCCGCGGCAACCCGCGCGCCCTCGGCACCGGCCTCCTGGAACAGCTGGCGAGCGAGGGCTACGTCGTCGTCGCCATCGACCACACCCACGAGCCACTGGCCGTGCGGTTCCCGGACGGCCGGATCGCGCCGCGAGCCGTCCCACCGCTGACCCTCGACGTCAACAAGAAGCTGATGGCGACCCGCACCCGGGACACCGGGTTCGTGCTCGACCAACTGGAAGTCCTCGCCGGCGGCGGCAACCCCGACGCGGGCGGACGCACCCCGCCGCCGGGCCTGGGCCGGTCGCTCGACCTGTCCCGGGTCGGCATGGTCGGCCACTCGGCAGGCGGCTTCACCACCGGCGAGGCCATGGTGTCCGACCGCCGGATCGACGCGGGCGCCAACCTGGACGGCAGCATGGCCTACGACCAGTCCACCCGGGACTTCGGCCGGGTCGCCGACCTCGGCCTGGACCGGCCGTTCCTGCAGATGAGCGCGGGCGACCACAGCGCGGCGTCCGACCTGTCGTGGCAGGAGTTCCTGGCCCACCAGCGCGGCTGGGTGCGGCAGCTGCACCTGCCCGACGGCGAGCACTCGTCGTTCACCGACCACCAGACGCTGGTGCCGCAGCTCGCCGCCCACCTCGGCCTCGGCCCGGCGGTCACCGCGCCCGTCGTCGGCACGGTCGACCCGACCCGCAGCACCGCCGCCCAGCGCGCCTACCTGACCGCGTTCTTCGACCAGCACCTGCGCCACCGGCCGCGGCACCTGCTCGACGGGCCGTCCGACCGGTACCCCGACGTGCGCTTCCCCGGCTGAGGCGTCAGGACCGGCCGGTGGGCGTGACGAGCCCGGTCTCGTAGGCCACCACCACGGCCTGCACGCGGTCGCGCAGGCCCAGCTTGGCCAGGATGCGCGCCACGTGGGTCTTCACCGTCGCCTCCGACAGGTGCAGCTCACCGGCGAGCTCGGCGTTGCTCAACCCCCGCGCGAGCAGGCGCAGCACCTCCAGCTCGCGCGGGGTCAGCGCGCCCAGGTCGCGGTGCAGCGCGGCGGTCTGCGCGCCGCGGTCGGCGAACCGCTCCACCAGGCGGCGGGTGATGGCGGGCGCCAGCAACGCGTCGCCGGCGCGCACCATCCGCACGGAGGCGACCAGGTGCTCCGGCGTCACGTCCTTGAGCAGGAACCCGCTCGCACCCGCCGACAACGCCGCGTAGACGTAGTGGTCGAGGTCGAACGTGGTCAGGATGATCACCCGCGGCCCGGACTCCGCGCCGGTCAGGATGCGCCGGGTGGCTTCCAGGCCGTCCAGCTCCGGCATCCGGATGTCCATCAGCACCACGTCCGGCACCGTGCGCCGGACCGCCTCCACGGCCTCCAACCCGTTGGTGGCCTCACCGACCACGTCGATGCCGTCGGCGGTGAGGATCATCCGGAAACCGGTGCGCACCAGCACCTGGTCGTCGGCGACCACCACCCGCAGCGGGCCGCTCACCGCGTCCCCACCGGGATCGAGGCGGTCACGTGGTAGCCGCCACCGGGACGTGGCCGGGCGTCCAGCGTGCCGCCGTAGACGGCCAGGCGCTCCCGCAGCCCGATCAGCCCGTGCCCGTTCCCCGCGCCCGCGCCGGGACCCGGTCCGCCGCCGGTGTCGACCACGTCCACCCGCAGGTGGTCGGCCCCGTAGTGCACGGTCACCGCCGCCGACGCGCCGGACGCGTGCTTGACCGCGTTCGTCAACGCTTCCTGCACCACCCGGTAGGCGGCCAGCTCGACCCCCGACGGCAGCGGTCGCGGCTCACCGGTCACCGCGGCCACGACCGGGACCCCGGTGTCCCGGACCCGGTCGACCAGCGCGTCGAGCTGGTCCAGGCCCGGCTGCGGGCTCAGGTCCGCCGGCTCGGGGCCGTCCATCGTCAGCAACCCCATGACGTGCCGCAACTCCGTCATCGCCGCCCGTCCGCCCGCCTCCACCGCCAGCAACGCCTCCTGCGCCTGCTCGGGCGAGGACGCCATCACCTTGCGCGCCGCGCCCGCCTGGATCGTCATCACGCTGACGTGGTGCGTCACCACGTCGTGCAGCTCGCGGGCGATGCGCGACCGCTCGTGCTCCACCGCCCGGTGCAGCGCCTCGGCCTGCTCCCGCTCCAGCGCCGACACCTGCGCCCGACCCTCGTCCGTGCGGATCTTCCACGTGCGCAGGCCGTTCGCCGCCACGATCAGCGGCACCAGGACGAGCAGCGGCACGTACTCGTTCGGCACCACCGGCAGCTCCGAATCCCGGAACACCGCCACCAGCAGCACCGCCACCAGCAGGCTCGCCAGCGCAGGCGGCCGGTACGGGCTGTACGCGGCGGCGGAGTAGGCGGCCACCACGCACGCGGAGAACGTGAGCCCCGGCGAGTCGGCAGGCGCCACCAAGGTCGCGTACAGCACCACCCACAGCACGGCCAGCGGATAGCGGCGGCGCAGCGCCAACGCCACCGCGGCCACCACCGCCACGAGCGCCGCGCCGAACGTCTCCCGTGGTTCCGGCGGCAGGACGGGCACCGGCATCCCGCCGACCAGGACGTGCGAGGGCACGTCCTGCGAGCCGAGCGCGTACCGCACCGAGACGATGCCGATCACCAGCGCCAACACCGCGTCGAACACGTAGTTGCGCACCGCGGGCCGCGGCAGCGGACCGGTCGGCAGCACCACCAGCGCGGCCCAGGCCCGCAGGCGGTCCACCACCGGCGCGTTCGTCACCCGGCCATTCTCACCGACCGCCCGGCCACCGGGCATCCACCCGGACGACCACTGTCCCTACGCCGCTCGACTACGTCTCAGGGATGACACCGCGCCGCCCTCATCCCGGCGGGCTACCGGAAATGCCCCGGCCGACCGACGCGTCCGGACCACCCCCGCTCCTAGCGTCCACCGCGCCACATCGAGGACGAACCAGGGGAGCCGAACCATGACCACGCCGGTGATCGAGCTGCGTGACGTGAGCCGCGGGTACGACGACGGGCCACCGGCGTTGAGCGACGTGACGCTGACCGTGCGGGCGGGGGAGGCCGTGGCGGTGCTGGGACCGTCCGGCAGCGGCAAGTCCACGCTGCTCAACCTGATCGCGGGCCTGGACCGGCCGGACACCGGCACGGTCACCGTCGCCGGCGTGCGGGTGGACGGCCTGGGCGAGGCCGCGTCCGCCCGCTACCGGCGGGCCGCGATCGGCATGGTCTTCCAGTTCTTCAACCTGCTCGACGACCTGACCGTGGCCGACAACGTCGTGCTGCCCGCGCAACTGGCCGGCATGGCCCGCGGTGAGGCGGCCAAGCGCGCGGCGGAACTGCTCGACCGGCTCGGCGTCGCCCGGCACGCCCGCGCCTACCCCGGACGGCTGTCCGGCGGCGAACGGCAGCGCGTCGCGGTCGCGCGGGCGCTGATGAACAAACCCGCGCTGCTGCTGGCCGACGAACCGACCGGCGCGCTGGACACCGCCTCCGGCGAGGACGTCAGCGCGCTGCTCACCGAGCTGAACGCCGAGGGCCAGACCCTCGTCGTGGTCACCCACGACCTGGCGCTGGCGCGGTCGTGCACCCGCCGCACGGTCCACCTGGTCGACGGCCGGATCGCGGGCGACGTGGCCGTGGAGCCGACCCGATGAGCGCGCTCGGCCGGGTCGTGCGCTCGGGCGTGGCACGCCGCCGCGTGCAGACGGTCGTGATCGGGCTGGCAACCACCATGGCGGTGACGTCGTCGGTGCTCGGCGGGGCGTTGCTGGTGGCGTCCACCGCGCCGTTCGACGACGCGTTCGCCGAACAACGCGGCGCGCACCTGTCCGCGCGGTTCGACGCCGCCAAGGCCACACCGGAGCAGCTGACCGCGCCCGTGCCCGGCGTCACCGCGTCGGCCGGGCCGTTCCCGGTCACGACCGTCACCCCGAGCGACGAGGGCCCCGGCGACCCGTCGCCGCTGACGGTCGCGGGCCGGTCCGACCCCGGCGGCCAGGTGGACGCCGTCACGCTGACCGAGGGGGAGTGGGCCGACGCGCCGGGCGAGATCGTCGTGTCCGCCGACGGCCCGCACGCGCACTCGCCGACCGGCTCCGGCGTCGGCCGCCGCATCACCCTCGCCGACGGCTCCACCGTGACCGTGGTCGGCGTGGCCCGGTCGGTCAGCCGCACCGCCGACGGCTGGGTGCCGCCGTCCTGGATCACCTCGCCCCAGGGCTACCAGGTGCTGTACCGCTTCGCGTCCGCCGACAGCACCGAGCAGGTCGACGCGGACCGCGCGGCGGTGGTGGCGGCGACGCCCGCGGACGCGATGACCGGCTCCCAGTCGTGGCTCGTGCTCAAGCAGGCGGCCGACCGGAGCATCGCCGTGTTCGTGCCGTTCCTGGTCGCGTTCGGCCTGCTGGGACTGGTCATGTCGCTGCTCGTGGTCGGCAACGTGGTCGCGGGCGCGGTCGGCGCGGGGACGCGGCGGATCGGCATCCTCAAGGCGCTCGGCTTCACCCCGGCCCAGGTGGTGTGGGCCTACCTCGCGCAGGCCCTGGTCCCGGCGGCGATCGGCACCGCGATCGGCGTGGTGGCGGGGCACCTGCTCGCCATCCCGGTGCTGGCGGAGACCGAGGACGTCTACGGCGCGGTGGCGTTGACCGTGGCGCCGTGGGTGGACGTGGTGGTGGTCGTGGGCGCGCTGGCGCTCGTGTCGGTGACGGCGTGGGTGAGCGCGTCCCGGGCCGGTCGGCTGCGCACGGTGGACGCGATCGCCGTGGGCCGCGTCCCGCGTCCCGGCCGGGGCCGGTGGACGGCCCGGCTGACCGCCCGCCTGCCCGTGCCCCGACCGGTCGGCCTCGGCCTGGCCCGCCCGTTCGCCCGGCCCGCCCGTGCGGCGGCGATGGTGGCGGCGGTGCTGTTCGGCGCCACCGCGGTCACGTTCGCGGTCGGCCTGGCGTCGTCGCTCAACCAGGTGCAGATCGCCCGGGACCACGACTCGGCGGACGTGACGATCGGGGTGGACGGCCCTGGCAACGCGCCGGCTCCCGGTCCCGGCCCTGGTCCTGGCCCTGGTGCTCGTCCTGGTGCTCGTCCGGGTGCCGATGCCGACCCGGCCGCGGTGGCGGAGGTCGTCGCCGCCCAACCGGGGACGCTCGCGCACTACCGCACCAGCCGCACGCAGGCGACCGTGAGCGGGGTGGCCGGCACCACCGCTGTCGTCTCGTTCACCGGTGACGCCACCTGGGACGGCTACGAGATGGTGTCCGGCCGGTGGTTCGCGGGACCGGGCGAGGCCGTCGCGCCCACCTCGTTCCTGAAGGCCACCGGCACGGAGGTCGGCGGCACCGTGACGCTGGACGACGGCGGGAAGCAGGTCACCGTGCGGATCGTCGGCGACGTCTTCGAGATGAGCAACGACGGCATGGTGGTGCTGACCGACGCGGCCACGTTCACGTCCGCGACCCGGGAGGTCGGCCACCACATCGCGGTGCGGCCCGGCACCGACGTCACCGCGTACGTCGACAGCCTGAACGCCGCGCTCAAGCCGCTCGGGGTGACCGCGCGGGCCGGCGGGTCCGGCCAGGCCAGCGACACGATCATCCTGATCGACGGCCTGACCGCGATGCTCACCCTGATGCTCGTCGCGGTGGCCGCCATGGGCGTGCTCAACGCCGTCGTGCTCGACACCCGTGACCGGATCCGGGACCTCGGTGTCCACAAGGCGCTCGGCATGACGCCCCGGCAGACCGTCGCGATGGTGATCGCCTCGGTCCTGGTGATCGGGGTGGTCGGTGGCGCGGTCGGCGTGCCGGTCGGGGTGGCGCTGCACGCGGCGGTGCTGCCGGCGATGGGGGAGAGCGCCGGGATCGGGCTGCCCGCGTCGGCGTTCGCCGTGCACGATCCGGTGAAGTTGCTGCTGTTGGGCATCGGCGGCTTGCTGATCGCGGTGGTGGGTGCGTTGCTGCCGGCTACTTGGGCGGCGAAGACGTCGACGGCTACGGCTCTGCGGACGGAATAGGGGCTTCGGCCGGGCGGAGGGCTTCGGCCGGGCGGGGGGCTTCGGACGGACGGAGGGCTTCGGACGGGCGGGGGCGGAGCGCGGGCAGCAGTGCGAGCGCGGGGATCAGCAGCAGCGGCACGACCAGCAGGGCGCGCAGGACGCCGACCTGGTGGCCGAGCAGGCCGACCACCGGCGGACCGGCCAGGAACGCGGTGTACCCGATGACCGCGACCACGCTGACCCGCGCCGCCGCCCGCGCCTTCTCGTCGGCGGCGGCGCTCATGCCGACCGGGAAGCCGAGCGCCGTGCCCAGGCCCCACAGCGCCACCCCGCCCACCGCGACCGCCGGGTGACCCGCCACCACCGCCAGCGCCACACCCGCGATCGCCAGCAGCATCGTGGTCGCCAGCACGGGCACGCGCCCCCAGCGGTCGAGCGCGGCCGTGCCCACCACCCGGCCGACCGTCATCGTGGTCACGAACACCCCGAACACCACCGCGCCCGCCGCCGGGCCGAACGCGTACCCGTCCACGAACGCCACCGCGACCCAGTCGTTCGCGGTGCCCTCGGTGAACGCCAGCACCAGCACCAGCAACCCGATCAGCAACGTGCTCGGCTCGCGCCAGGCCGTCAGCACACCGCTCTTCTCGGTGGTGGCGGACCCATATCGGAAGGAGCGCGCGGCGACGACCGTCCCTGCCAGCGTGACGACCGCGACGCCCACCAGGTGCGCGGTCACCGGCAGCCGGACCCACGCCGCCAGTGCGGCCAGCCCGGCGGCGGCCACCGTGCCCAGGCTCCAGACGGCGTGGAAGCGCGGCATGACGGTGCGCCTGATGACGCGTTCGACGGCCGCCGCCTCGACGTTCATGGCGACGTTGCACGTGCCGGACCCGTAGCCGAGCAGGAACAAGCCGACCGCCGTTGTTGCTGTTGCCGCTGTCGCGTCGAACGGCCGGCTCCCGATCGCCACCGCCACCACGACCAACCCGGCCGCCACCCCTGCCGTCGCCACGCACACCGTCCGCCGCGCCCCGAGCCGGTGCGTCACCTCTCCGGCCGTGAGCATGGCCGACACCGCACCCGCCGACATGGCGAGCAGCAGCAGCCCGAGCGCCGCGGCGTCGAGCCCCAACGCGTCACGGGCTGCCGGGACGCGTGCGAACCAGGACGCCACCGCGACCCCGTTCAGCCCGAAGGTCACCGCAACCCCGACCGCCGTGCCCCTGTCCCTCTTCGGTGTCTGCGCCACAGCCGTGACCCCACACGTGGAAGCGCTTCCACCACAAGGGCGGCAGCCGGCACACTGGCCGTCGTGGTCGAGAAGCGGCGTGAGGCGACCCTGGCGGACGTGGCACGTCGTGCGGGCGTGTCACCGGCTACCGCGTCCCGCGCCCTGACGTCCCGCGGGCCGGCGTCGGCGTCCACACGCGACAGAGTCGCCGCGGCCGTGCGCGAACTGGGTTACGTACCCAACCCCGCCGCCCGCGCGTTGGCCACCCGCACCGGCACCCGGATCGCGGTGGTCGTCGGCGGTCATACCGCGCACGTGCTGAACGACCCGTACGCGGCCCGCGTGACCGCCGCCGCCGCCACCGCCGCCGCCGCGCGTGAGATCGGCGTGTCGCTGCACTGGCTCCCGCTGCACGACCCCGGCGAACTGGGCAGGCTGGCCGAGAACCGTGACATCGCCGGCCTGGTCCTGGTCAACCCGACCGCGTCGGCACTGGCCGTCGTTCCCCGATCGGCCCGCCGCCGGATCGCCGCGATCGGAGTGGGCTCCCGCGACGTGCCGGCCTTCGACGTGGACAACGCCACCGGCACCACCAACGTCATCAGATACCTGGTGGGCCAGGGCCGTCGCCGCATCGCCATGATCACCGGCCCGCGGTGGCTCCCCTGCACCGACCGCGCCCTGACCGCCTACCACCGCGCGACCACCGAAGCCGGCCTGCCACCCCGCCACCTCCCCGGCGACTTCACCGCGGCCCGAGGCGAATCCGCCACCACCGCCATCATGACCCGCTGGCCTGACACGGACGCGATCTACGCCCTGGGCGACCTCTCCGCCCTGGGGGCCTTGGAAACCCTCCGCCGCACCGGCGTCGACGTCCCCGGCGACGTCGCCGTGGCGGGCTTCGACGACATCCCCTTCGCCACCCTTAGCCATCCCACCCTGACCACCACGACCAACCCGGTGGAAGCCATCGCCACCACCGCCACCACCACAATCCTGGACCGCCGCCCCCCACCCCCACTGACCTTCCACCCGTCCACCCTGGTCGTGCGCGCCAGCACCTGACCAACCCACCGGCCAATCCCCACCCCGCCACCAACTCCCCTTGCCCCCCGGCGACCGCCCACCCCTCGACCGCGAGTTGTGCGGGACCTCGGCCTTCGCGGATCTCCACCGACCACCCGGCTCCAACTCCCGACCACCCGGCTCCATCTCCGCCGACCCGTCGTCGCCGCCGCCGCCGTCGCCGTCGTCTCCGCTGTATCCCCCGTCCCGCCGATCCCGGCAACCGGCTGCCTCCGCTGGCCGCGACCAGCTCCCGGGACCGGTGCGACAGGGGCTTGCTGATCGCCGCGGACGCCTGGCCGCCGACTCCACCCATGCCGACTCCTCGCTCGCTCACGGCCGAGTGGCCCCCGCCGCGGATGCCGGGCGCGTGGGTCGACTGGCCGTTGCTGCGCATGCCTGCCGGGCGCGTAGGTCGGCTGGCCCGGCGGGTTCGACTCGAAGGCGAGGAGGTCGAGGCGGGCCGAAGCGGGCCGGGCCGGGGCGAGGGCAAGGGCGAGGCGGGCCAGGCCGGGACGAGGCGGGCCGGGGCGGGTCGGGCCGGGTCGGGGACGAGGCGGGGCGAGGGCGCGGAGTGGTGGTGGCGGTGGTGAGGGCGCGGAGAGGGCGGGGCGCGGAGAGGGCGAGCGGGGCGGATCGCCGATGTTCGCGTGCGTGAGGCTGGCGGGGGTCGTGCGGGCGTGGGCGTGGGCGCGGGTGTGGGCGTGGGGAGTGGTGGGTGGGAGGTCGCGGGTGGGGCGGTCGTGGTGAGGCGGTTCCGCTGGGCTGGCCCGCCGGGGCCGGGGCCGGTTTGGGGTGGGGCCGGTTTGGGGTGGGTGCTTGGTTCGGTCGGGTGGGGAGGGGGTTGGGGCCGGCCTCGTTGTTTCAACCGACGTTTGGCGGGTTCGATAACGGCGTTTCTTGTCTTCCTTCCCTTCAGGATCACCCGATCGTGGCGGCAGAAACCACCAAACTGGCTGGTCAGAGCGATGTTAGCGGGAAGTGGGATTCTGCGCGACCGCGTCACGGCGGCGGTCGACGGCGACGGCTGCCATCAGTACGCAGCCCGCCATCGGCAGCAGCAACGGGGGGAGTTGCCAGGTCACGACCAGCAGTACCCCGAGGGACATCACCAACAGCAGAGAGCCCGTGAAGTCACCCACGGCACGACGAGCGGCCGCCCGCATCACGGACGGCCAGCGTGAGCCCGGCACCCAGGACGACGCCGCACGCAGCACGACCACCGCCAAACCGACGGCCGCCACGGCGCACACGACGGCCACCAGACCGCCGCCCGCCACCCGAGTCCGCAAGAACACCACGTCCACCACCAGCACGGCGAAGCCGACGACCACCGCGATCGACACGCCCCACCCACCCGGCAGCGCCCCCCGCACCCGCTCGAAGAACGCCCGCACCGACGTGGTCTCCCCGTCGACATGGGCCTTGATGTGCGCGCACCCCGCCGCCAGCGCCGGCAGCAGCGTCACCACCGGCAGGGCGGCCAGCAGCACCAGCAGCCCCGCGGTCAGGCACTCGCCGAACAGAGCGAACCGCTTCATCGCCATCCCCTCGACAGCCGACCTCTCGACAGCCAAACCCTTGACAGCCAAACCCTTGACAGCCAAACCCTCACCCCTTCAAGCCCGACGTCGACACGCCCTCCACCAGGAACCGCTGGAAGAACAGGAAGAACAGGATCACCGGCACCAGCGCCAGCATCGACATCGCCATCAGCGCACCGAAGTCCGAACCCGACGTCTCGTCGATGAACAGCTGCAACGCCAACGGCAGCGGGTACTTGTCCGGCGTGCTCAGGTAGATCAGCGGCCCGAAGAAGTCGTTCCAGCTCCAGATGAACGTGAAGATCGCCGTCGTGATGAGCGCCGGCCGGCACAGCGGCAGGATGATGTGCCAGAACACCGTCCAGTGCCCGGCCCCGTCGATCTTCGCCGACTCGTCCAGCTCTCGCGGCAACTGCCGGATGAACTGCACGATCAGGAACACGAAGAACGCCTCCGACGCCAGGAACTTGCCCGCCAGCAGCGGCACGTAGGTGTCGACCAGGTCGAGGTTCTGGAACACCACGTACTGCGGAATGATCAACACGTGGAACGGCAGCAGCAGCGTCGCGATCATGATCCCGAACAGCACCGTCCGACCGCGGAACCGCAGGCGGGCGAACGCGTACGCGGCCAACGCCGACGACGCGACCGTGCCCACCACCGACAGCACCGCCAGCACGGCCGAGTTCCAGAAGAACCGGAGCACGCCGATGCCCACCACGCCCGAGAACACGCGCTCGTAGTTGGCGAACGTCGGCTCCGCCGGGAACAGCCGCAGGCTGCCCACGATCGCCTCCGACGGCTTGAACGTCGCCGCCGCCACCCACACGATCGGGTACAGCACGATCGCCAGCAGCGCCAGCACGCCGACGTGCCACGCCACCCTGGTCAACGTCTGCCTCATCGCTTGTCCCCCGAGTCCCCGGAGTAGAAGACCCACCCCCGCGCGGTGCGGAACAGGAACACCGTGACCAGGCCGACGCCGAGCAGCAGCATCCACGCCATCGCCGACGCGTAACCCATGCGGTAGTCGCCGAAGCCCCGGTCGAACAGGTAGATCGTGTAGAACAACGTGCTGCCCGCCGGCTGCCCGTTCGGCCCGCCCACCACGTACGCCGACGTGAACACCTGGAAGGCGTTGATCGTCTCCAGCAGCAGGTTGAAGAACAGCACCGGCGAGATCATCGGCAGCGTGATCGACCAGAACCGCCGCGCCTTGCCCGCGCCGTCGACCTCGGCCGCCTCGTACAGCTCCCGCGGCACCTGCTTCAGACCCGCCAGGAAGATCACCATCGGCGCGCCGAGCTGCCACGTCGCCAGCAACACCAGCATCATCAGCGAGAAGTCCGGGTTGCCCGCCCAGCCACCGGTGTCGATGCCGAACCGCAGCAGCAGCTGGTCGACCACCGAGTCGTCGCTGAACATCATCTTCCACACGATCGCGACGCCGACGCTGCCGCCGATGAGCGAGGGCCCGTAGAACGCGGCCCGGTAGAAGCCCTGGCCGGCCCGCTTGCCGTTGAGCAGCACCGCCACGGCCAGCGCGGCGGCCAGCTTGATCGGCACGGCCAGCGCCACGTAGATCGCGGTGACCTCGACCGAGCGCAGCCAGCGCGCGTCGGTGAACATCCGCCGGTAGTTCTCCAGCCCGATCCAGTTCGGGGTGTTGAACAGGTCGTAGTCGGTGAACGACAGGTACAGCGAGGTCACCATCGGCCCGAGCGTCAGCAGGAGGATCCCGATGAGCCACGGCGACAGGAACAGGTAGCCGGCCACGCCGTCACCGGGCAGCCGGACCCGCTTGCGCGGACCCGGCTTCCCGTCGGTGGCGACCTCGGCGCGCCGGTCCGGCGCGATCGTCGCCCCGCTCACGACCCGAGCGTCTCTTCGGCCTCGGTGAAGAACTGCTCGACCGCGTCGTCCACGGAGATGCGGCCGTACAGGAGCTCCTCGGTGATCCGGATGAACGCCTGCTCCAACGAGCCGGCGCCCTTCGGCGGTGCCGGGGGCGTCTTGCCGAACTCGTCCTTCAGCTCGTCCTCGTACGCGGCCACGGCGGCCAGCGGCCCTTCGAGCTGCGCCGCGGCGCGCTGCGCGTTCGTCGGCGGCAGGCCGCGGTTCGCGCCGAAGATCTTGCCGACCTCGGGGTCGTTGACCATGAACGACACCAGCTTGGCCGCCGCCGCCGGGTGCTCGGTCTTCTGCGACACGCTGAGCAGCATCGACGGCTTGAGGTACTGGCCGCTGGTGCCCGCCTCGTCGGTCGGCACGGGACCGAGCTTCAGCTCCGCCTTGGCGGCCTTGTCGTAGCGCGCCATGAAGTTGTCCCAGCCCAGGTCGCCGGCGATCAGGTCCTGCTCCAGCGCGTGCGCGGGCTTGATCTGCACGCCCTTCTCGACCGGCAGCGTGACCTTGGCGTCGGCCAAGGCCTTGCCCTCCTTGAGGAACTCGGCCAGCCGGGCCTTGTCGAAGCCCAGCTTGCCGTCCTCGGTGTAGAGCAGCTTGCCTTCCTGGCGCAGTTGGAGCTCCAGGTTGTAGTAGCTGCCGATGTAGTTGCCACCGCCGGGCGTCCCGGTCTTCTCCGCGATCGTCCTCATGGCGGCGCGGTAGTCGTCCCAGGTCCAGCCCTCCTTCGGCTCCGCCACGCCGGCCTGGGTGAACAACGCCGGGTTGTAGATGTAACCCCAGGTGTTGCCGCCGGTCGGCACGCCGTACAGCTTGCCGTCGATCTCGCCCGCGCCCTTGAGACCGGTCAGCACGTCCCCGAGCTCGAGGTTCTTGCCGTCCTGCTTCTTCAAGTCGTACAGCGCGTTGCGGTCGGCGTACTCGCGGAGGTAGGCGAAGTCCATCTGCAGCACGTCGGGCGCGTTGCCGCCCGCGGTCTCGGTGGCCATCTTCTGCCAGTACGCCTCGAACTCCTGGAAGCTCGGCGTGACCTTGATCTCCGGGTTCCTGCTCTGGAAGAGGTCGATCGCCTTCTGCATCAACTCGGCGCGCTCGGCGTTCCCCCACCACGAGAACCGCAGCGTGGCGGGACCGGCCTTGGTCTCGTCGTCGCCGCTGCCACCGCTGCTACCGCAGGCGACGGCCAGCAGCGCCACCATCGACGTCGCCAGGACTCTGAAACGTTTCAGTGCACCCATTCGAAATCCTCCGGTCTCGACCGCTTCCAGGCCTGACGTGCGGTGCGGAGTGGAAAGCGCTTTCCGGGAGGCTACGAGCAGGTTGCGCCAACGTCAATGCCCACTTCGGAAGCAGTGTCGCCGCCGATCGGTCGCCGCCGATCCCGACCGTCCGCCCCCGTCCGCCACGCACGCGGTGGACGAGGGCGGACGGCCGGTGGGTGCTCATCGGACGTACGGCCACCCGGCCGAGTCGAAGGCGAGCAGGTTGATGCCCAATCGGGACGCACCGTCGTCACCGTAGTAGTGGTAGACGAGGATGTCGCTGTCGACGTCGGAGAACACGTCCTGGTGGCCCGGGCCGTGGATGCTGCCCTGGCCGGCCAGGATCTCGGTGCCGCCGCCGGAGGTCATCGCCGTGCCGTTGCGGGCGACGAAGGGACCGGTCACGCTGGTGGACCGGCCGACCATGACCCGGTACGTGCTCGACGCGCCGCGGCAGCAGTAGTCGAACGAGACGAACAGGTAGTAGTAGGAACCGCGCTTGACGATGTTCGGCGCCTCGATCGGCCCGCCGTTGCGGCCGGCGAGGGAGAGCAGCGAGCTGTCCGCGCGCAGCCCGGTGGACGGGTTGAGCGCGATCATCTTGACGCCGGACCAGAACGAGCCGAAGCTCAGCCACCAGCGGCCCTGGTCGTCCACGACGAGGTCGGGGTCGATGGCGTTGAAGTTGTCGCTGGTGCGCGACTCGATGACCAGGCCGCGGTGCGTCCACGTGCCCGAGTTGCCGCTGGGGCTGGTGGCCAGGAAGATCGCCGAGCGGTTGGAGCCGAACGACGAGGCCGAGTAGTACATGTAGTACTGCCCGTTGCGGTAGGAGATGTCCGGCGCCCAGAGGTTGCGGCTGCCGTTGGTGTAGGTGGTGGTCCAGGAAGCGCCGTTGGGGAAGGCGGACCCCGCGTTGCGGAACGCGGTGCGGTCGGTCGAGGTCTTGAGGCCGATGCCGTCCGCGGTGTGCGCGACCAGGTAGCTGCCGTCGGGCCGCTTGACGACGCTGGGGTCGTGCACGCGGATGTCGCCGGTGACGACACCGGGGCCGGGGTAGGCCGACGCCTGGGGCGCGGCCACGACGGACACGCCGGTCAGGGCCAGTGCGGTGAAGAGGGTGGCGAGCGCGCGTTTTCTCGATGCAGCCACGGGTTCCTCGATCTCTCGGGGTGGACTGGACGCGGCGGCGTGGGTGTCCTGAGTGGACTTCAGCGGAGCGGGGAGCGGAGGTCTCGGCGTCTCGACCCGGCAGCGGAAAGCCTGCGCGGACTCATGCCTCGCCTCCTTGCGAGCAGGAATCGTGACGCGCCTCCGGGTGCCTGCCGGGTGGGCCGGGCTGGGAGCGCTCCACGGCACCGTAGCGCAGCCTCGCGGATGGGTGCAAGACTCTCTGTTATCGCTAACAGGCAGGCCGTGCACCTGCTGTGGCACTGCCTGTTAGCGATAACAACACTGCTGATCAGCTCAGCACCCGACCGAGGAAGCCGCGGATGTAGCCGGTGACGGTGTCGAGGCTGTCCTCCAGCGCGAAGTGACCGGCGTCGAGCAGGTGGATCTCCGCGTCGGGCAGGTCGCGCCGGTAGGCCAGCGCGCCGTCCGGGCCGAAGATCTCGTCGTGCCGACCCCACACCGCCAGCAGCGGCACGCGGGTCTCGCGGAAGTACCGCTGGAACACGGGGTACGCGTCGAGGTTGGTGCGGTAGTCGCGGAACAGGGCCAGTTGCACCTCGGCGTTGCCGGGCCGGTCGAGCAGGGCCTGGTCGTGCGCCCACGTGTCCGGGCTGATCCGGCTCGGGTCCTTGACGCCGTGGGTGTACTGCCGGCGGGTGGCGTCGGCGGTGAGCAGGGCGCGCACGGCCGGTTCGGTGTCCGGGCCGGGGTTCGTGGCGTAGGCGAACAGCGGCTCCCAGAACGGCGTGAAGCCCTCGGTGTAGGCGTTGCCGGACTGCGTGATGATCGCCGTGACGCGTTCGGGGTGGCGTGAGGCGATCTTGAGGCCGATGGGTGCGCCGTAGTCCTGGATGTACAGCGCGTGCCGCCGCACGCCGAGGTGGTCCAGCAGCCCGAGCGTGATGTCGGTGAGCGCGTCGAACGTGTAGTCGAACTCGTCCACCGACGGCGCGGCGCTGTGCCCGAAGCCGACGTGGTCCGGCGCGATCACGCGGTAGCGGTCGGCGAGTCGGGGGATCAGCTCGCGGAACATGTGCGAGCTGGTGGGGAAACCGTGCAGCAGCACCACGACGGGGGCGTCGGCGTGGCCCGCCTCCCGGTAGAACACGCGCTGCCCGTGGATGTCGGCGTACCGGTACGAGGTCATCGGACTGCTCCTGACTGGATCGTCTAACCGTTTAGAACGGTTTTAAAGGTTAGATGGCGAGCACAGGTAAGCAGGCCGCGTGTTAACCTGTCAAGGAACTCTCAACGGTTAGACGCGGAGGTGGGCGGTGCTCGGTGCCGATGACGCCGTGACCGGCGCGTTGTTGGCCCGGGGCTGGCCCGAGCGCCCGCTGGTCGACCAGCCCCTGGGCATCGACCTGCTGAACACGCGGTGGATCACTGCGGGCGTCGCCTACGACCTGCTCGACCACGACGACCTGACCGAGGCGTGGCTCACCGACCGGGAGCTCGACCGGACCCGGCCGGTGCCGCGGCAGCCGCTGCGCGAGGCCCGTGCCGCGGTGGCCGCCGTGATCGCGGACCCGGCCGACCACGCCGCCCTCAACGCCCTGCTGGACCACGGCCGGGTGCGGTTGGCGGTCGACGAGCGCGGCCGGGTCGAGCGCGACGACGTCGCCGACCCGCGGTGGCGCGCGGCCTGGGCCTGCCTGCGGGACCTGGTGGCCCTGCGCGAGGCGACCCCGGACCGCCTCCGCAAGTGCGCGAACCCGGAGTGCGTCCTGCACTTCCAGGACGTCTCGCGCACCGGCAGGCGGCTGTGGTGCTCGATGACCGCCTGCGGCAACCGGCTGAAGGCCCGCCGACACCACAGCCGGGTCCGCTCCACCCCGTGACCGCACGCGTCAAACGGCGGCCAACGGGGTATGGCAGGACCATGACGCACCAGGAACCGCTCGACCTCGGCGCGACCGAGCTGTCGGCAGCCGAGGAGGAGCGCATCAGGCGCGAGCACGACCTGGACCGCCCCGAGGTGTTCGACCGCCGCAACGGCGTCGACCGCCGGGCCAGGACCAGGGCCAACCTGCTGCCGGAGGAACTGGAGGCGGGCAGTGCCGACCCCGAGGCGCAGGCGCGCGAGGTGCTGCGCGACTCCGACGTGCGGACCGAGGTCCCCGAGTCCGCGCCCGACACGATGGTGGAACGGCGCCAGTCCGACGAGTAGGGCGCGCAAAGTGCTCACACGGTGAGCACTTTGTCCCCGCATGATGGCGACATGGACACCGTCACCGAGACCCGGCCCCTCCACTTCGCCGACGCCGCCGAGTGGGAGGCGTGGCTGGCGGAGCACTACGGCGACAGCGCCGGGGTCTGGCTCAAGATCGCCAAGAAGGGGTCGGGGCGGACCTCGGTCACCATCGCGGAGGCCCTCGACGTCGCCCTGTGCCACGGCTGGATCGACAGCCGGCGCAAGGGCTTCGACGCCGACCACTACGCGCAGCGGTACTCGCCGCGCCGGCCGGGCGGCTCGTGGTCGCGGGTCAACGTGGAGAAGGTCGAGGCGCTCGTCGCCGCCGGCCGGGTGCGGGCCCCCGGTCTCGCCGCGATCGACGCCGCCAAGGCCGACGGCCGGTGGGACGCGGCCTACGAGCGTCAGCGCGACGCCACCGTGCCGCCCGACCTGGCCGGGGCGCTGGCGGCCGACGACCGCGCGCGGGAGCGGTTCGACCTGCTCGACCGGACGCGGCGGTACGCGGTGCTCCTGCGGCTGATGAAGGCCAGGACGCCGGCGGGCCGGGCCCGGCAGCTGGAGCGGATCGTCGGCGAGCTGAAGCGCTGACCGGCCGCGCCGAAGTGGACGCCGAGTGGGCGAACGGGGGAGAGCTTCGCGTCCGCCCACCCGGCAAGTTCGTGGTGGCGCGTTCCCGGAAAGGTAGCGCAATGTTATCGCTAACACCAGCCTTGGCGGACAAGTGCGCCGCTCACCAGCCGTTTCCGCTGCGGCAAGTGAAGCGGCAACGGGTCGACGGAAATCGGACTCCAATCGTCTCGTAACTGGGTATTGAGGCGCGCCGACCTGCGCTGTTAGCGTTAACAGCGCCGCATCCCCCGACGCCACGATGGAGTGGACCGATGAACAGTGCCGTTCCCCGGTGGACAGCCCGCAGGTTGGCGGTGGCCGCGGTGGTGGCCCTGACCGCCCTCGCGGGCCTGGTGGTGACTCCCGCCGCGCAGGCCTCACCCTCGGTGCAGTACACGAACCCGTTGGCCAACCAGCGGGCGGACCCGCACATCTTCAAGCACACCGACGGCTACTACTACTTCACCGCGACCGCGCCGGAGTACGACCGGATCGTCCTGCGCCGCGCCACCACGATCCAGGGCCTGGCCACGGCCCCGGAGTCGGTGATCTGGCGCAAGCACTCGTCGGGGGAGATGGGCGCGCACATCTGGGCGCCGGAGATCCACTTCATCAACGGCAAGTGGTACGTCTACTTCGCCGCCGGCCGGACCGACGACATCTGGCGGATCCGCCCGTACGTGCTGGAGAACGGCAGCGCCAACCCGCTGGACGGCACGTGGACCGAGCGCGGCAAGGTCAACGTCCCGTGGGACACCTTCTCCCTGGACATGTCGACCTTCGTGGTCAACGGCGTGCGGTACCTGACGTGGGCGCAGGCCGAGCCCGGCATCGCCACGAACTCCAACCTCTACCTCGCCCGCATGGGTTCCACCCCGTGGAGCATCACGGGCTCGGTGGCGAGGCTGACCGTGCCGACGCTGGCGTGGGAGACGCGGGGCGGGGTGAAGGTCGCCGAGGGGCCGACGGTGATCCAGCGCAACGGCCGGGTGTTCCTGACCTACTCGGCCAGCGCCACGGACGCGAACTACTGCCTCGGCATGCTGACCGCGTCGGCGTCGGCGGACCTGCTCAACCCGTCCTCGTGGGCGAAGAGCCCCAACCCGGTGTTCGAGACCAACGCCGCCACCGGCCAGTACGGCCCGGGCCACAACTCGTTCACCGTCTCCGAGGACGGCCAGAGCGACATCCTCGTCTACCACGACCGCAACTACCGCGACATCTCCGGCGACCCGCTGCGCGACCCGAACCGGCGCACCCGCGTGCAGAAGGTCTACTGGAACGCCGACGGCACGCCGAACCTCGGCACCCCGGTGGCCGACGGCGTCACGCCCGTGCGGCTCAAGTCGTACAACTACCCGGACCGCTTCGTCCGGCACTGGGAGTACCGGGCCCGCGTCGAGGCGAACGTCAACCCGCTCGCCGACTCGCAGTTCCGGGTCGTCGCGGGCCTGAACGGCTCGGGCACGGTGTCGCTGGAGTCGACCAACTTCCCCGGCTACTACCTGCGGCACCGCAACTACGAGCTGTGGGTTGAGCGCAACGACGGCAGCGCCGGCTTCCGCGCCGACGCGTCGTTCTTCCGCCGCGCGGGCCTGGCGTCGAGCTCCGCCGTGTCGTTCGAGGCGACCAACTTCCCCGGCCAGTACATCCGCCACAACGGCACGACCGTCAACCTGACCACCGTCCCCGATTCCGTCGCACGCGCCGACGCCACGTTCATCCTGGAGTGACCAAGTGTTGCGCTACCCCCTGATCCACCCGCCCCTGCTGCACGCCCTGGCCGCGGCGGGCCACGGGTCGAAGGTCCTGATCGCGGACTCGAACTACGCGCACCGGACCAACGTCCACCACCGGGCCGAGGTGATCCACCTCAACCTGCGCCCCGGCCTCGTCACGGTCGACGAGGTGCTGGAGCCGGTGCTGTCGGCGACCCCGGTGGAGGCCGTGCACACCATGCGGCCGGACGACGGGAGCACCCCGGCGATGTGGGCGGACTACGAACGCCTCCTCGGCCCCGACCTGCCGCTGCAGGCGTTGGCGCGGCAGGACTTCTACGCGGCGTGCCGTGCGCCGGAACTGGCGGTCTGCGTGGCCACCGGCGACGGGCGGCACTACGCGAACCTGCTGCTGACGGTGGGTGCCATCTCCTGAGCGGTTCCCGCTCCCGAACCCCGGGCCCCGACCCGCGCGCGCCGGCGTGTGCGCGGGTCGGGGCCCGGACCTCTACGGGGCAAGTCCGATGTGGACGGTCTCCGCCCGACCGCGGGCCGGGTTCGCGGAGGGGTTCAGCCGAGCGGGCTGTGCAGGATCGCCGCGAAGCCGTCCGGGCCGACGGCGACGCAACGCCGCTCGTGCGGGCCCGTGGTGATGTCGCCGACCTCGAACCCCAGCGCCTCGGCCCGCGACCTGGCCTCGTCCAGGTCGGTCACCTTCACCAGCACCGCCGGGCCGTCGTGCACGCGGTCCGCGCCGGACAGGGCCAACCGCCCTCCCGCCACGTCGAACTGAGCCCAGCGGTCGCCGTCGACGAAGGTCGGCGCCACGCCGAGCAACGCCGACCACCGCTCGACCGCGCCGGTGAGGTCGTCTGTCGGGACAACGGGGGCGATGCGTTCAGCAGTCACGCGATCGACGCTAACGACGCCCGACCGGGCGGTCAACGATCCTGCGGCGGTTCAGCAACCCTGAACAAGGTCACCGACCGTCCCCATAGGACCGACAGGCGGGCGGCCACCCGGGTGGCCGCCCGCCGCGGGTCAGCGGGGTTCGTCGATGCCGGGCACGGTCACGTCGTCGTCGGCGGGCGGCTCGGGATCGCGCCACTCCTCGGACCGGCTCGGGCGGTTGCCGCGCAAGGTGCCTTCCAGCTCGTGCTTCAGCTCGTCGTCCTTGATCGGGCCGTGCTTGCTGCTCTCGCGGTGCATGGGCACGTCCTCCTCCATGCTCCTCGTGGCTGGGACACGGTTGGAGTACCCGTGGGCGTTCGGCCGAATCACGCCCAGCCAGCACGACGTCACCCAGGGGCACGGGTTCACCCGTTCGACCGAGCTTGGACGTCCCCTGATGCGGGTATTTCCCACTGAGACGGTCGGGCAAACGGAAAGGTGGCGTCGTGGTCGAGCGGGTGACGGTCCGACGTCGGGACCCCGGCGCGGACCCCGGGCCTGACCCGGTGGCGGAGATGGACGTGTGGTGGGACCGGATCGGCCGCAGCCTGGGTCGGGACTGGGACCTGGCGACGGCCGACGAGCGGCCCGTGCTGGTCGACGTCGCGGTGACCGAGCAGGCCTACTTCTTCGCCACGATGATCGAGGACGTGCGCCCGCGCGACGTGCGGGTGGATGTCCGGGACCGGGACCTGCGGCCCGACGGCACGCAGATCAGCCGTGACCGGGTGGGCATCACCGTGCGGCCGGCCGATTCGCCGTGCGCCTACTACTACTGCGCGACCGTGCCCGCCGCGGTGGACGTGGAGCGGATCGACGCCTGGCTGCTGGACGGCTTGGTGGTCGTGCGGGTGCCGACGAGGTAGGCGTCAACCGGACCAGGCTGCGAGGCCGGAGCGGGACGGCGGCTCGCCGGGGAAGGCAGCCGCCAGCGTTTCCGCGTACCGGCGCGCTTCCGGCGTCGTCAGGTCCGGCGGAACGAGCCACGGCGCCGGGTGGTTCCGCGCGCCCTCCGGCGGGGTTCCGCCTAGTACCAGTACTTCCGGGGCCTCGGGCGTGATGGCGTGACCGAGCCGTGCGGCCTCTTCGCGCACGACCTTCGCTGCCTCGGCAGCGCGCTGCGAGTCGTCGGTCGTGACGGCGAACGGCCCGCCGATCGACGCGACCTCCGCGCGCAACGCCGCCGCGTCGGCCTCGGTCACGGCGGGCCACGGCAGGTCGCCGCGCTTGCCCGCCAGCTTCGCCGCCAGCACCGCCGACGCGTAGTCCGGACCTTCCGGCCCGCGCACGTCCGGGCCCGTCCACGCCACGCCGCCGGTGTCGACCGGCACGGTGGTCCGCGCGCCGTCGCGGTCCAGCCACAGGTCGCTGCGGCCGTCGGGCAGCCACACCAACGCCCACCGGCCCGTCACGCCGTCGCGCGGCAGCGCGGGCACGAGGGCGTTCGCCGCATTGCCCACCGAGACAGGGGTGTCGGTGGTGTGCACGATGTTCCAGCCCGGCATGTGCGGCACGACGAGCACGTCCACCGGGCTGCCGCCCAGCGCCACGCGGGTCAGCAGCGGGTCGCCCGCGGCCGGGGTGCCGAGCTGCCCGGCGATCGTGACCTGGCCCAGGCCCGCCAGCAGCGTCACGCCCAGCGCCGCGCCGAGCACGCGCACCGGCGCGGTCGGCGGGCACAGGGCGAGCCAGGACACGCCGACGAACGCCGCCATCATCGTGATGTAGGCGAACGACGACGGGGGTCCGGAGAACCACGCGCCGGCGGCCACCGTCACCAGGACGGCGGCCACCGCCACGAGCCGGCCGAGCACCGGCCGCGCACCGCGCAGCGCGGGAGGCACGGCGAGCAGGCCGATCAACGCCACCGCGGCGACCGACGGCATCCACGTCGCCTCCGCGATGAGCAGCACCACGACACCGCCGGCGCCGGCGGACCCGGTGACCACCCGTCGGGTCGGCAACCCCGACGTGGCGGGCACGAACGGCCGGGCCAGGGCCCAGCCCGCGACCACGGTCACCGCGCCGAGCAGGATCAGCCGGAGGAGGGTGAAGCCGAGCGGCAGGCCGACGGCGCCGTGGTTGTGCACGGGATCAGGCCGTGGCGCCGACCGCGCACGAGCACTGCATCTCCGAGCGCTCCTCCGGCGTCGGCCGCATGTGCAGCACCATCGCGACCACCATCGGGATGAACACCACGGAGTTGTAGAACAGGTGCAGCTCCACCCGCGGGATGAGCAGCTGGATGATGCTCGTCGGCACCGGCTTGCCGAGCAGGTTCGTCTTGGTGGACGCCTGGATGATCAGCAGCAGGTGCTCGATGTGGTGCCAGAACTGCAAGCCGAGCGCGACCGTCCACCACGTCTTCGACCGGCCGACGAACCCCTTGCGCAGCGCGAAGAGGAACACGAGCATGATCAGCGCGTAGCCGTAGTGCATGACCTCGGACGTGACCAGCCACGGGAACCACAGGCCTAACACGCCCTTGGCCTTCGGCACCGGCCAGCCCAAGCCGTAGATCTGCACGGCCTGGGCGATGTGCTCGGCCCAGTGCCCGAGCACGATCACCGTGAACACCAAGAGCGCCGGCTTGTGCCGGACCGTGTTGAGCGGACCCCCTACCGAGTGGGTATGGGCATGAGTGTCGACCATGGTTCCTCCTGCTGCGCCGGCTCGACGGGTCGAATTCCCGTGACCAGCGACATTATCGGGTTTCGGACGCGCCAAGAACGCCTCCGTGCGGAGAACGCAATCATGGAGAAGTCCAGTGGTCCACGCGTCGGTACGGTGGTCGCCCCCGATGGCCGCGCGCGAACCCGCACGTCGACCGTATGGCGTTCCTATGATCTTTTCCTCTTCCGGCTTGCGGTCGTGTGAACGCCGTTTCGACGGCCTGGGGACGAGCCGGAAGAGAGCAATCCGGAAGAAGTGCCGAACGGGCCCGGTGTGCTATGGCCGCTGGAATATTCATTCACCGAGCGTGCGCGTGCCGTCGCCGCGTGGAATGATAACGATTGCGATCGGAGCGGCTTCCCGTAGCGGTCGGGAATGATCGCGATTGGCGCGCGGCCGGCGCGGTTACCCCTGCGCGACCGGCTGGGGGAAGGGGAACAACGTCAAGAAGCGCATCGCCACGGCGTCGTCGCCGTCCACGACCAGGTCCTCGGCGGCGAGGACCTCCTCCAGCGCGCGCCGGCCGCAGATGACGCTGTTGAGCGTCACCGTGTCGGTGTGGATCACGACGTCCGGCCGGTCGACCTGCTCCCGGGCCACCCGCAGGCCCTCCGGCGTGACGGTGGCGCGGAACCCGTCCTCGCCCAGGCTCACCACGACGTCGACCACCCACCCGGCGGCCCTCTCCGGGTCGTACAGCGACCGCAGCGCCAGCATCATCGAGTCGACGCTGATCGGGCCCCCGCCACGCGTGCCCGGCGCCTGCGCGCCCCACCTGCCCAGCGCGGCGACGACCGGTTCGAGCTCCCGGCCCCACGGCGTCAGCTCGTACACCCACGCGGCGGCGGGCGGCGGGAGCCTCCGGCGGCGCAGGATGCCCGCCTGGTCCAGCTCGCGCAGGCGCTGCGACAGCACGTTGGGGCTCGCACCCGGGAGCCCGTTGCGCAGGTCGGTGAACCGCTTCGGGTCGAACAGCAGCTCGCGGACGACCAGCAGCGCCCACCGCTCGCCGACGAGGTCGAGCGCGTATGCCGTGGCGCACCCGTCGTCGTACTTCCGCCTGGTCGTCACGAGTGTCCAGTCTACGCAAACTTGATACGGATCTCACACTGGTTGGTTGCTTATTAGGACCAACGTCCGGTAGCTTGTGGGGTCACGACGTCGAACGCGGACCGAGATCCGGGGGGTGCCGGTGACCGCGACCTGTCAGGCCGCGCCGCCGCGCGCTCCCGCGGGGGCCGTGCTCCGTGCCGATGCCGCGCTCCGACTCCGCGGTGGGACCCCCAGCCCGCCCGAGCGGAACGCGCCGGCGGCCCGCGCGTCCTCCACGGACTGAGCGACCGCCTCCCGCTCGGATGGGCTGGTACCGGCCCATCCGAGCGGCTTGATGCCGCCTGACGGGCTCCGTCCCGCCGGGCGCCTCGTGCGGCCCGGGTCCACACCGGACGGTGCGTCCGGTGCCCGCTCGCGCGCCCTCGGCGACGCGGCCGTCCTCGGTGTGCCCGGGAGTCTTCGTGTCCTGTGTGGCGGCTGTGCGAGCCCCATGTGCCTTGTCGCGCCAGGGGATCACGTGTCGCCGTCCGCGCCGGATGCGTGTCGGTGGAAGTGCGTCGTGGGCGTGTGCCGGTGGAGTTCGCGTCCGGAGTGGGCGGACGCCGGGTGGCGCGCGGGGGCCCGGATCGCGTGCTCGGCCGTGCCGCCCATTGTTCGCACAAATGAGCGGACGCGGCCCTCGGGGGTAGGCGTCGGCGGGGTCGGGGAATAGCCGTCGCGGGTACTGCCTCGGGCCGATCCAGTGTCCCCCGCCAGCGGTTGGCGGCGCCTCTTCGTGATTGCCGTAAACCGGCTTAAAACGGACTCGCGGCGAGCTCCGATATGGCCGACCCGGTCGCCGCTCCCGCCGGCCGCGCACCGGCGCGGGTCCTGACCTGGGCGCGGACCCCGGCGCGAGCGTCACCCGAAAGGCGCATCAATAACCTCGGCGCGTGGTCGAATATCTGTTCCATGGTCGCCGGAAATAGCGTCGGGCAGCGTTCACAAGATCACCGGAACGGGGTGGGTCACGATCGCGGTAGGGGCTTGTTAACGACGTCTGCGCTCCTTGCGCAGGCTGTTGCGCCCCTGGTAGCTTGCAAAAATCGGGGGTACTGGGGGTACCAGGGGGTTTCACTGGGGGTCACGGCGCGATGCCGCGCCGGTTCATCACCGCGCCATGGGTCGTCCGGCATGCCGAGGCGGCGTTATTCAGCTTTCATTACATCTGCGAATGGGGGTCGTAGTGGAGGACGTCATAGAACGGGCAGTGGGCCGTGTCATCGACTTCATGCACCAGAATCTCGGTGAACACTTCACGATAGATGACATGGCCCGCACCGCCATGTACAGCAAGTTCCACTTCTCCCGGGCCTTCCAACGGGTTACCGGTGTATCACCCGGCCGATTTCTCGCCGCGATCCGGCTGCAAGAGGCCAAACGGCTGCTCGTGTGCACCACCTTGGCCGTCACCGACATCAGCCATCGGGTGGGTTACACGAGCGTGGGCACGTTCAGCTCGAGGTTCCGCAGCAGCGTCGGCGTGTCGCCGACGACGTACCGCCAACTGGGAGGACTGACCCCTCCGATCCCGATGGCGAGGCGTAATTTCGACACGCGCACGTCCACTGTGCAGGGAGAGATCTACGCACCTCTGGGGGGTGCGCCGGGAATCATCTTCCTGGGCCTTTTCCCGGACCGGATCCCGCAGGGGAAGCCGGTCCGCTGCTCCATGCTCCACCGGCCGGGTCCGTACGTCCTCACCAACGTGCCGGCCGGCACCTGGCACCTGCTGGCCCACTCCGTGGCGCTGGGGCGGGAGTCGATGCTCGGCGAGGGGCCGTTCGCGCAGGACCAGGCGCTCAACGTGGCGTCGGTCGGCCCGGTGTCGGTGCGGGCGGGGGCCCAGGTCAAGGACATCGACCTGAGCCTGCGCCCGATCGGCACGCTGGACCCGCCGGTCCTGCTCGCACTGCCGTACATCCGCACCGTCGCGCTGGACGCCGGCGCGGCGAGCTGACCGCCGACCGAGGAGGACCCGTCGTCTGGGCCGGACGGCGGGTCCTCCTCGCGTGCGTGCGGCCCAGGGTCCGGCGACCCGGGCACCGCACCCGCCGACGAGGGGTCTGGCGAGCGGCCCGGCACTTCTTCGGTACGCCGTAGCCGTCTGCCCGCAACCACCGCAGTTCCGGGTGGGACGGAGAGCGCGCGGGCGGCCCTGATCACACCGGCGGAACGGCCGCGCGGCGGCTACGACCCCCCGCGACCACCCGCACCGCCCCGGTCCGGCACCCGATCCCGCAGCGCCTGACCGCCGGTCCCGCAGTCACGAGAGGGGCCTTGCCGTCGCGGAGCCCGCCGCGGCACCTGTGGCCCGCACCCCGGCGGACCGCGATTCTGCGGCTCCACCTGGGTCCTGCCGCGCCGTGATCCTGCTCCACCCGCGGTCCCGGGGTCACCCGGAGCCTTCCCCCATCCCCCTGCGGTCCCGGCAGCCGTCACGTGGACGTGCCCGTGGTCCCCGCTCCGCCGCCAAGCCGTTGCGCACCACCGAACCCACCCGAACAGGCCGGCAGCCCGCCACCACCGGGGTGACGGGCTGCCGGCCGGTCCTCTCCGCGTTACCGCGTCACGACCCCGGTCAGGTCGCGACGACCGCGCCCTGCTTCGGCGCGCCGTTCAGCGCCGGGTCCGCGGCGGGCGGCTCGACCGTGATGACCGCCGCGGCCGACTTCTTCTGCCGCTCCACCTCGAGGCGGTTCTTCTCGATGAAGTGCACCGTCCAGTGGAAGCCGCCGCGGATCAGGCACACGATCGCGGTGGCGAAGAAGAGGCCGTAGGGGATGCTCATGCCCATCAGGATCCCGTAGACCGCCGCGACGCCGCCGCCGAACGCGACCTGGGCGGCCGGCTTGGACGGCGAGGTGCCCGGGTCCGTCACCATGTAGTTGGTGTAGAGCACGAACGCGATGCCGGTCATCATGCCCAGACCGCCGGCGATCGACGTGTCCAGGATCATGCCGCGGATGATCGCCTGGAGCGCGAACCCGATGAGCCAGGCCATGATCAGCCACAGCCGGCCGGTCAGCATGCCGTTGAGCATGGTGCCCGCGGTGAGGATGATGACCGGGATCAGCAGGTCCCAGAACGTGCCCACGTGCTCGCTGAAGTGGTACGGCGGCGCGACCGAAGCCCAGGGGAACACCAGCAGCACGACCGCGATGCCGAAGTTCGACGGGTTCATGTAGTGCCGCAGCCGGCCCTTCACCGGAGCCCGCAGGACCCACTTCGCGCCGACCGCCACGACCACACCGAAGATCATCACCCAGACCTGGTCGTTGACGTAGGTCAGCATGTTCACGGCGAGCGCGGTGATGTGCGCGGGGTACAGGAACTCCATCAAGCCCTTCGGACCGCCACCGGCGTAGCGGGGCGCACGCCCCTCCTGCCGCGCGCCGATCCACTCGAGCCCGATCTCCAGGGTGTAGGCGGTGGCCAGGGCGATGAACGGCCACAGCCACGCCTGCTCGAACCCGAGGACCGTGTAACCCAGGATGTTGAAGATGCTGATGGACATCGCGAAGCGCCGGAGCGCGGTGATGACCTTAACGTCGTGCCGCGGCGGGCTGGGCGCCGTCGTGGTCTCGGCCATGTTCGTCACTTCTCCTTGGCCTGGTCGCCGAGCTGGACGTCGTGCCAACCCGGGGTCAGTGTCATGTCCTGCTCGTGGGTCTCGCCGTTGCGGTCGCGCCACGAGATGTGCGCCTCGACCGCCTGGTCCTCGGAACCGAGACCGAAGTGGACCTCGTGGCTGCGCTTGCCGGAGTGGCCGCTGCCGCCGTCGACCCGGTTGATCATCTTCTTGCCGGACGCCGTGGTGATCGTGACCTGGGCGCCGACGACGGCCGAGCCGGCGCCGGGGAACGAGCCCTCGGTGACGCCCGCGTCGCGGGTCAGGCGCAGGCCGACGAAGTTGTTCCCGGTGCCGCCGGTGTTGTGGTAGAAGATCGGGTCCGACCACTGCCGGGAGATCGCCATGTCGAGCTTGCCGTCACCGTCGATGTCACCGGTGGCGATGCCGCGGGTCGGGATCTGCGCGGCCATGCCGAGCTCGGGCGACAGGTCGGAGTAGAACTCCCGCTGGTTCTTGGCGAAGAAGTGGAAGTGCTGGTTGCCGCCGACGTCGTCGCCGGGGCCCACGATCGGCCACCACATGGGGTTGTCCAGCAGCGCGTCGTTCGACGTGGCCAGCTCCTGGAGCTGGGGCCAGCGGTTGACGTCGCCCTTGACGAAGCCGGTCGCCTGCAGCACCTCCGGCTCGCTGTTGTTGTCGAGGTCGGCGATCTTCACGTCCCAGCCCCAGCCGGACCACGCCAGTTGCAGCGGTGCGCTCTCGTCCTCCCAGATCGCGTCACCGGCCTCCAGGCTGGAGGTGACGCGGCTCATGTTGGTCTCGTTGCTCATGAAGGCGAAGTGCGACTCCTCGATGCCGAACGACGTCGTGATGTTGCTGACGTACATGTCGTACACCTGGTCGCCGTTCAGGTCGCCGAAGTCGACGCCCATGCCCTTGAACGAGTCGATGCCGACGTTCTTGGACTTCGGCTCCATCGGGCCCTTCGAGCCCTCCACGAGCCGGAACTTGAGGTTGCCCGGCGTGGACTCGTTGTACATCAGGCGGTCCGGGCCGAAGTCGTTGCCGACGTACAGCTCCGGCAGCAGGTCGCCGTTGACGTCGTTCGAGCTCGACGCCAGCGCCCAGCCCTTGGAGACGTCCTTGGGGAACGGGTCGAACTTCTTCCACTCGGTGGTGGGCTTCGCGCCGGACGTGCCGCCCTGCCAGAGGAAGATGTAGTCCTCGCCGCCGTTGAAGCCCGCGGACATCGAGTGGTTCATCTGCACGCCGGAGTCCTTGGACGGGTCCAGCACCGGGCCTTCGGGGAAGTAGTTCCCGATGAAGATGTCCTCGTGGCCGTCACCGTCGAAGTCGGCCACGGTCGCGGAGTTGGAGTTCCACTGAGGACCGTCGTAGGTGCCCGACGACTTGCCCGGCACCAGCTCGGTCGGCTCGTAGGCCTTGTCGCTCAAGCCCTTCGCGTCGGCCTTGGCCAGGTGCAGGATCGGCGTGCGGCCCCAGAGGTAGACGAGCAGGTCGACCCGGCCGTCCTCGTTGAAGTCGCCCGGCACGCAGCCCATCGGCGCCATGACCTCGTTGACCGGCAGCGAGCCGGAGGACAGGGCGAACGGCTGGTAGCGCTGCGCCTTGCCCGGCTCCGGCGCCGGCGTGACGATCACCTGGTCGATGCGCACGTCGACGTAGCAGAGGTCGTTGGCGAGACCGTCGCCGTCGAGGTCGTTCAACGCGATCGCCGAGCCGACCGAGGAGATCCAGGCGTTGATGTGCTGGTAGCGCTGGTTCACCTGGCGGATGGACTGGTGGGTGTAGCCGCCGGGCAGGGCGATCGACTCCGGCTGGAAACCGAACTGGGCCGCGACTTCCTGCTTCTGCTCGGCGGACACCTCCGGCAGCCGGGCCACCAAGAACGTGGCCGCGACGAGCACGAGTGCCATGACGCCGGGTAGTTGCCTGCGCAGCCAACTGGCTGTGGAGGTCACAAGCTGACTCCTTCCTGGTGGACGAATTGCTCGGCGATGCGTCGCCGCCACGTCTGGAACAGGGGCGGGAACTCGTCGATCATGTCGGCGACGCGTTGGTCGTCGGATCCGCCGACGAACCACGTGGCACGACCGATGTCCTGGTGGTCCCGGTTCTGCTTCGCGAACCGGAACGCACGCCCGCCGCCACCGGTGACGAATCGCATTCCGGCGGGTTCGCTCGAGACCGCAAAGGCGCGGTCGGTGTGGAACTTCCGTCCCACGATCTCAGGTGAATTGCGCCGCGAGGCGCGCACTGCCCTCAACCTCGTCCCCCCAGCTCGGGTGACCCGTCACCGGACAAGCGAACGAGGAAAAGCGTTGCAGAGGGTTCGCGAGCGCTGCTACTTCAGGCTTGCTCACCGGACGGCGTCCGTGCACGGGCATTTGCCGATGCCGTCGGCAGCGGATGTCGATGTCTGTCGAAGCCGCACTGGTCGGGCTGTCTTCCCAGGTCAGCGGCGGTGCACAGGTGTTTTGCCGATGACGCGGGGCGACTTCGCGCACCCTGGAGGTTGTATTTCGCTACCCACTTACCGGCGACTTGCTCCACGTGCTGTCCGGGGATGCCCAGTCGCTTACCGGTTATTTACCCGCAGGCCGGGTCCGCGTACCCGGTCGCTTTTGGACGATCGAATGACGGGCGCGGCCGGGGTCACGGCATTGTCCGCGAAGCCCTCGTCGGGTGGATTCTCCCGGATTGCCGCAGGAGAGCAAGAATCCGGATGCGCGAGGCCCGGGCGGCCCCCATGCTGGACGGTCCGCCCGCCCGGCGCGTGCCGACGGGAGGTCACGCTCAGTGGCCGTGTCGCCACGGGGCGGTGTCAAGACGTCAATCTCGAAGAAGTCCTGTCACCCGGAATCCCCATAGCCTGACGAGGGATAGTTCCCGGCCGGAACCGGGTGGCACCCCTCGTCATCCGTCGTGTCGGGTCTCGGTGGAGTCGTTCCCCGACAGTCCTCAAGGAGATCTGATGACCCAGCCGAAAGTTGTCTCCCGAGAAGAGTGGTTGGAGGCCCGCAAAGCGCTCCTGGACAAGGAGAAGGAAGTCACGCGGGCCCGCGACATGATCGCGGAGGAGCGCCGCAAGCTGCCGATGGTGAAGGTGGAGAAGGACTACACCTTCGAAGGGCCGAACGGCAGCAGGCTCACCCTGCTCGACCTGTTCGAGGGCCGCCGCCAGCTCATCGTCCGGCACTACATGTTCAGCCCGGGCGCCAAGGAGGGCTGCATCGGCTGCTCCATGCAGGCCGACAGCGTCGGCGAGCTCTCGCACATGTGGGCCCGCGACACCACGTTCGTGATGATCTCCCGCGCGCCGGTGGCGGACTTCACGCCGTTCAAGGAGCGCATGGGCTGGAACATCCCGTGGTACTCGTCGTTCGGCAGCGACTTCAACTACGACTACGAGGTCTCCACCGAGATGGGGGAGTCGCCCGGGGTCAGCGCGTTCTACCGCGAGGGCGACGACGTCTTCTTCACCTACTCGATCTTCGACCGCGGCGGCGACATCTTCAAGAGCTTCTACAACTACCTGGACATCACCCACCTGGGCCGCCAGGAGGACCAGCTGGACCACCCGTGGGACTGGTGGCGCTTCAAGGACACCTACGACTCCGAGGAGTCGCACGGGCCCGGCGACAACTGGTGGAACGGCACCAGGTACCAGCAGGCGTAGTGCGGTCCGGGTCCTGCCGCCGGCGTCACGGGCGGCAGGAGGCCCGGAGCAGGGCGACGTCTCGCGAGCGCGGGTGCAGGGCCGGGACACGGCCCCGCGCCCGCGCTCGCGTCGTGCCCGGCGCCCGCCGGAGCTCCACCGCTGTGCCTCGACGTCCCTGTGTGACGCGGCAACACGGGGTGCGCCGCTCGACCCGCCGCACTCCGACGACGACGAGGAGCACGGCCGATGCTGGGAACGAGCTGGGTGCGGGTGACAGACGACATCGCGTACCGCACCGTCCGGGAGAACTTCGCGGCGCTGCTGGCCGAGCCGGGGGCGCGCGCCGACGTCCGCGTCCCGGCGTGTCCGGGGTGGACGGTGCGCGACGTCGTGGCGCACATGGTGGACAACGTCCTGACGGCGCTGAGCCAGGCGTCCGTGGCGCCGCCGGAGGTCCCGGCCGCCGACGCGTCACCCGCGCAGCTGCTCGGCACCTGGCTGCGCCTGGGGCGGGGACTGGACGTCCACCTGCACGCCAACGACGGCGAGCGCGGTCCCGCGCTGCTGGTGATGGACGCGTTCACGCACGAGATCGACCTGCGCTACGCGATCGGCGCGCCCGTGCCCGCCGAGCACGTGGCCTACCGGCGCGCGCTGGGGCTGTTGACCGCCGGGTTCGGCGAGTCGGTGCGCGGGCACGACCTGCCGTCGGTCCGCGTGGTGTGCGACGGCGCGGAGTGGGTGTGCGGTCCGGGCGCGCCCGCGGTGACGCTCGTCGGGTCGCGGCACGACGTGCACCGCGCGCTCGCCGGGCGCCGCAGCCACGCGCAGATCGCCGCGATGGGCTGGAGCGACGACCCGACGCGGTGGCTGCCCGCGTTCACCTGGGGCCCGTTCACCCCGCCGGCCGCGCCGGGTGACGTGCTCAGCGCCGGCTAGCGACCGCTTCCGCCGGTTCCGGGTCGGCCTCGACCTCGCGTCGCCTGCGCTTCTTCGACGCCGCCATCGAGGCCGACACCGAGCGCTGGTCGTCGCCGACGCCCACCAGCAGGCTGTTGAGGATCGTGTCGTAGCAGCGGTCGGCGTCGACCGGGTCGATCAGGTAGCCGCCGAGCTCCAGGTTGACCAGGCCGTGCGTGGCGATCCACATCTCGTGGGCGATCAGCAGCGGGTCGTCCTGGCGGAACCGGCCGGCCTCGATGCAGCGGGTGGCGCAGTCCACGACGGTGAGGAGCGTGTACCGGCCGTACTGGCGGTCCTCCTCGGTGAGCGAGAACCCGGCCAGCGACTGCCCGCCGAACATCACCGCGTACAGGTGCGAGTTCGCCTTGGCGTTCTGCCGGTAGGCGTAGCCGAGCACGGCCATGTCCGCCACCGGGTCGTCGGTCCGGCGCACCTTGGCGAACTGGCGCTCCAGCCTGGCGAAGCCCTCGTGCACCATCTCCCGCACCAGGCCGCTCATGCTGCCGAAGTGCGTGTAGACGGCCATCGTCGACGTGCCTGCCTCGGCGGCGATCTTCCGGGTCGACAGCGCCTCGGCGCCGTGCTCGGCCAGGAGCCTCGCCGCGATGTCGACCAGCGCGGCACGGGTTTCGGGATCCAGCTTGCGTGGACTCACCTTGACAGTGTTGCACAACGCCGTTATTCTTTGTGTAACACTGTTATGCCAACGTGCGCCAATCGTGTGATGTGCCCGGCACGATCAGGGGTTGCCCCCTGCCGGACGGGCTGGTTGTCGCGTGCGCGCCCGTCCTCGGATCGGTCCGGAACGGCTGGTCGGCACGGCGGAGCCCGTCGACGGTGACGCGGCGCGGTGGTGGCGCGCGGTGGTCGACCGGACCGTTCGGCTTGCCGAACCGGTGGGCGGTCAGCTCTTGCGGCTCGGGCGAACAGCTCGGCCGGAAACCATGGCGGGCACGGGGAAGCGCTCCGGAATACCGTCCACATCAGAGCGTGCGCGGGCCGTGCTCCGGCGCCACGGGGAGCTGTGGGGCGAGGCAGCGGTCGGGGGATTGCCGCTGCCTCGCCCGTGGTGGAGCAGACGACTCGGTTCGCCGGCTTCTCCTCCACCACCGCGGGCGCCACCGCGGAGCAGGCCTGGGGTGCCGGCTCCGCGGTGGGCTTGAACGAGCTGGTCGCGCGCGAACGACGACGGGGGCACGGGGTCGGCGCCGGTGCGCGCGTCTGCACTCATGTCCGACCTTCCCCGGGTTTCGGCCTCGAGCCCGACTTCCGGCTTCGGCACGTCCGGTGGTCCGGACGTGCGGCCCGCGGGTCCGGCCGACGGCGTGAGCGATGTAAGGGAACCATCCCTAGCGCCCTTGTCGGCCACAGTAATGGAGGTGGATCGGTCAAGCAAGGGGCGTGTTCCGGGTGCCCTTGCGGCGAATGGCCGAATTGGCCGGGTGGTTGTCGCCCATCGTGCCGGGTGGTGGGCTCACCGGCCCAGGTCGTCCGGTCCGGTGTCGTCCGCCGTGACCGTCCCGGCACCCCTGCGGGATCCCGATGCGGCTGGGTCGGTTTTCGGCCCGGGTATTCTCGCCGACGCCGGTGCGGCCGGTCGGGTAATGGCTGGAGTGGTCCGGGTGGAATTGTGCCGGACCGGGTACGGCGGGTTGTGGGAGTCGATCGGGCAATCCCCATTACGGGTGAACGGGCGGTCCTCGGCGGACGCTGCCGCCGCCCGCGGCGGGCGGTGCTGTGACACCGTTACGCGTGGCGATGGCCGCGATGTCCGGATCGACGGGCGGGTCGCCGCGGCGGCAGAGGTGTGAGGGCGTTCGTCAGTGGGTACCGAGTGGGGGATCGGCGGCACCACTGCTCCCGACCTGCGTGCACGGTTCGCCCGACCCCGGTTGTGGGAGGTCGCGCGGCGAACCGGTCGGCCGCGCCCGGTCGGGATCGGACCGTTGGGCGGCCGGCTCGACCTGATCACCCTCAGTGATCAGGATTGGGTCACCTCGGCGGTCGGGTGCCGTCGGGTTCACCTGTGCGGTCGCATCGGTTACCCGCAACGGCTGATAGCCGTCTCACATATTGCGGTACTGGTTCCCGGGTAATTACCAGCGGCACCACGCCCTGCTAACGTCCTTCTCGCTGCGAAGTTATTGGGGGCTTCGCACAAAGGCCATCTGGGGTGGTGGAGATCGGCACAACGAGCAGTTATCGCCGTATTCACGAAATAGCGAGTGGATAGGTTCGCGCCGCACCGTCGCGGCTTTCTCTCGGACTGCGAACAGCCGGTTCGCCTGTTGTCCGGCTGTGGCGGAGCCGTGCCGCAAACCATCCGCACGCAATTCAGGCCGAAAGGTTACGACCGTGCATGATGCCGTTCAGCGTGCCATCACGATGATGCGCACGAGCTACTACGAGCCCCTGACGTTGCGCGATGTCGCGGGCGCCGCACTGGTCAGTCCCTTCCACTTCTCCCGGCTGTTCCACGCGGCCGTGGGCGTGCCGCCGGGCCGGTACCTGACGGCCGTCCGATTATTCGAGGCCAAACGCTTGCTGCTGACCACGTGGATGAATGTCGCCGACATCGTCGCCACGATCGGGTACAGCAGCGTAGGGACGTTCACCACCAGGTTCACCCGTGCGGTCGGCCTCTCGCCGACGCAGTACCGCAACCCCGAGCTCAGCGGCCTGCTCGCGGCCGTCGCGCTGCCGGATTTCGACAACCCGCTGGAGACCGGCTCGCCGGTGTTCGACGCCATGCCGATGCCCCGGTTCGGCGGCAGCGGCTCGGTGGTCGGAACGCTGGAGATCCCCGCGCGCGCCGACGCGTCGGAGGTCGCCGTCGGCCTGATCGACGATCTGATCCCGCGCAGCGCGGCGGTGGCGAGCACGCTCGTCGAAGGGCCGCTCGACCACGAGCTCGTGGTCGGCGCGGCGGCGACCCGCTGCGTCGCGGTCGCACTGCGGTGCCCGAACCCGCCGGCGGGCATGAAGTTCGCGGGTGGGCTGAGCCACGCGATCGCGGTCGGCGCGGGGGAGCACCTGCGGATCGGGGTCCGGATGCGCGAGCGGGCGCAGACACCGGTCGCGGTCGGCACGGGTCGGCGATAGGACAGGACGGCACGGGGGGCGGGTGGCACCGGTGGCCGGCGAGGTCGTGGTTGGCCCTGGGCCGGTGGCAGAGCGAGGACCGGCGGCAATCGGCGACGGGCCGGACCGCGAGCGGCGGCATCCGAGCGGTGAGCGCGGTTCGGCGGTTGCCGCTCCGCAAGGGCGGAGTAGACCGCGCAGCACCGGCGGAGCATTCTCGAACGAACCTCCGGCCGCGGTGGCCGGACAGCCGAGGGGGAGCACGTTGGCCAACACGTACCGGTCGCTGCGGCGCCGCGTCCTGACGCCGGCGATGTCGGAAACCAAACCCTCGGTCCGCGGCTTCCACGAGAAGACCCCGGAGGCCACCGAACTGCTGGAGACCGTCGGCCGGATGTTCCTCACCGGGTACGGGTACGCGGCCGAATCGCGTCGCCCGCTCGACGTCGAGCCGTTGCTGGAGGAGCTGCCGGTCCGGTTCCGCGGCTTCGCCTACGAGGGCGCGGCGATGGGCTTCGCGGTCCGGGACGGGCTGCCGTTCGGCCGCCGCCGCAGCGTGGCCGAGTTCCTCACCGGGCGGGCCCGTGCGCACGACTACATGGTCTACGTGGGCATCGGCTGGGCACTGGCCCGCGTGCCGAGGTTCCGCTGGCCCGCGGTGACCGCGAACGTGACCGACGAGCTGATCCAGTGGCTCGTGCTCGACGGCTACGGCTTCCACCAGGCGTACTTCCACCCGGACCTGTACGTGTACGGGCACTACCGGGAGCCCCGCTTCCCGTGGCCCGAGAGTGGTCCGGAGGCTTACGCCGACCGGGCGATCGACCAGGGGATCGGCCGCGCGGTGTGGTTCGTCGCCGGCACGGACCCGGAGGTGGCGGCCGACCTGATCGACCGGTTCCCGCGGGAGCGGCACCCCGACCTCTACAGCGGTGCGGGCCTGGCCGCGACCTACGCCGGCGGCGTCGAGCGGCACGAGCTGGAGCTGTTCCGGGACCGCGCGGGGGAACACCGCCCGCTCGTCGCCCAGGCGGCCGCGTTCGCGGCCACCGCACGTGTTCAGGCCGGTCTCGCCGTGCCGCACAACGAGCTGGCGACCCGGGTGTTCTGCGGCATGTCGGTGGCGGAGGCCTCGGAGGTCAGCGTCCGCCACCGGCCGAGCGGGCCGGTCGACGGCGACGTCCCCGCGTACGAGGTGTGGCGTCAGCGGATCGCGGACGAGTTCCGCGCGCCGGGGCGGGTCTGACGGCCCGTCGGCGCGCGAGGGCATGGGGGCGCTCGCCGCGACCGCTTGGAGCGAGTGGACTGGAGGGACTGTTGTGCAGACTGCGGTAGAGCGCGCGATCGACACGATGTGGAACCGCTACCACGAGCCGCTTTCACTGGCCGACATGGCGGACACCGCGATATTGAGCAAGTTCTACTTCTCCCGGGTCTTCCGGACGCTGACCGGCACCTCGCCCGGCCGGTTCCTCACCGCGATCCGGCTGACCAAGGCCAAGCAGCTGCTGCTGGAGACGTCGTTGAGCGTCACCGAGATCTCGTACATGGTGGGCTACAACAGCCTGGGGACGTTCACCAGCCGCTTCACCCGCAGCGTCGGCGTGCCGCCCGCCCGGTACCGCGCGCTGTCCTACGGCGGCATCCTGTCGCCGTCGTCGTTCTCCGGGCCCGCGCGCGGCAACCAGGCCGGTTCGGTGGCCGGGTGGGTCGGCGTGCCGGAGGTCGGGACGCCCGTGCGGGTGTACGTGGGCGCGTTCCGGGACCCGATCGCGCAGGGCGTCCCGGTGGCGTGCGACATCCGCGACGGCGCGGGGCCCTACCGGCTGGAGGCGATGCCGGAGGGGCAGTTCTACCTCCGCGCCGCCGTGGTCGCGGTCGACGACCTCGACCCCAACCCGTCGAAGCGGCGACCGCTGTTCGTCGGCGCCGCCGAGACGGCCTCCGTGCGGCCGGGCTGGACCGCGGAGGCGGACATCGAGACCAGGTCGGCGTGCGCGTTGGACCTGCCGATCCTGCTCGCGCTGCCCGAACTGGACACCCGGGACTCGCCCGACGTCCACCTGGCCGTTCCGTCGCCCCGCTAGCTGTTGCGGGTCATGACGTTGGTGACGGTGGGGCGGCCCTGAACGGGCGGACGGGTCTTCCGACGGCAGGATGAGAAGTGCGACCAACT
>JBFBCZ010000029.1:0-136281 GCA_040689555.1 Actinosynnema sp. NPDC051121
TTGACGAGCCAGCCCATCCGGTCGCCGACACCGCCGGAGGCGAAGTGCACCGTGCGGGTGGCCACGGCGTCGGATTCGACCGGGGCGTCGGCGCCGGAGAGCTGATCGGGCACGGTGGACGGGTCGTCGACGCGGTCGCCCACCCGCAACCGCATGACCCGGTGCACGTCGCCGTCGTCGAAGTCGTTGTAGAGGGTGACTTCGGTGCCGGGCGGGTAGCCGGAGAAGTCCACCACCACGTCGAGGCGTTGCGCGGGCGCGAGTTCGAAGTGCTCGTGGCGCAGTGGTGCTGCGAGCAGACCGCCGTCGGTGCCGATCTGGACCAGGCCGTCGCGGGGTGGGGGGTCGAGGCGGAGGTCCAGGCGGCGGGCGTTGCAGGCGTTGAGGACGCGGAGCCGGTATTTCGCGCCGGCCACGTCCGCGACCGGCCAGGGGACGCCGTTGACGAGCATGACGTCCCCGAGCACTCCCGCGACGTAGGGGTCGGTGACGCCCGGAGTGCCCTGGAGGGTCGGGTCGAGGCTGGGGTAGAGCAGCGAGCCGTCGGCGTCGAAGCTGCGGTCGGTGATCATGAGCGGTAGTTCGCGTGGACCGGCGGGCAGCCCGAGGGCGTCCTCCTCGTCGTCCCGGACGAGGTGGAACCCCGCCAGGCCGCGCCACACGCTCGGCCCGGTGAAATCCATGCGGTGGTCGTGGTACCAGAGCGTGGCGGCGCGTTGGTCGAGCGGGTAGGTGTAGGTGCGGCTGCCCACGCGGACGTCACCCGTCATGCCCGTCGAATGGCCGACGTGGGGTTGAGAGGGGCCCGAGCCCTCCGGGTGCAGGAGGTCGAGGGGGTAGCCGTCGCTGTCGGGTGGCGTGCGGCCACCGTGCAGGTGCACGACCGTGGGCACGGGCAGGCGGTTGGTGTGCGTGACCACGGCGGGCCTGCCACGGCGGCTGACGAGGGTCGGGCCGGGGAACGTCCCGTTGTAGGCCCAGATCCCGGTCCGCGTTCCCGGCGCCAGGGACATCACGGCCGGGGCCTGGGTGATCTCGTAGTAGTCGGCGTCGGCGTCGCTGCGCACCGGCGACAGCACCGGGGGGATCGGGAGGGGACGGGTGAAGGCGGGTGGCAGCCGCAGCCGCCCACGCAGGAGGTTGCCGGTCGAGGTGGAGCCACCGGCGCCGAGGACGAACGGGATTCCGACGCCCAGGCCGATGCCCGTCACGAGTCCGGCGCCGAGGAAGGCCCGGCGACTGAGGCCGCTCATCCGCGCACCCACGCCCACACCGCGAGCAAGCCGGCGAGCAGGATCGTCAGAACCCCCAGCGGCACGTGCACCACGAGCACCCTGGCGAAACCGAGGGCGATCTGGAGCGCGACCAGGCCGAAGATCCCGGCGCACGCGACCACCGGCCACCCGGGACCGCGACCCCGCACCCTCAGCAGCACCGCGGCGAGGAACGAGACCACCACCGCGATACCGGCGAACGTCGCGTTCTCGCGGTGCGCGTGCAGGGAGTCGTATATGCCACCGAGGAACTGACCTGCGAAAACGGCTTGATCGAACAACATCACCGCGGCCACCGCACTGGTGACGCGGAAAACCCAGCGCGGCCACCGGGGCGGCGCGCCGGCAGGGGCGGTGGCGGGAAGCGGGGTCGTGGACGTGGTCATGGCGGAGTCCCCAGAGTTAGATTCAAATGAATCGGATTCATTCGAATCTATCATAGGATGTGAGCCGATGACCCAGCCACACTGCGCGAGCCTCCAGCTCGGCTTGCTGTTGCGCCAGTCGCACCGGCGTGCCGCCGCTGCGCTCAACGACGTCCTGGCTCCGCTCGACCTGACCGGTCGGCACTTCGGGGTGCTGCTGCTCATCGACCGGGACGGCAGCACGACCCAGCGCGACCTGATCCGCGAGACGGGGAGCGACAAGGCGGGCATGGTTCGAACGGTCGAGGACCTGGAGACGTTGGGCTACCTGCGTCGGACCCGTTCCAGCAAGGACAAGCGGGTCTCCGACATCACGCTGACCGATCGCGGGCAGGCGGCGTTCGACACCGCGAAAGAGCTGGCCGGCCGGGCCGCGCAGGACCTGTTCGGAGCGTTCACCGAGGCCGAACTCGACACGCTGGTGGCCCTGCTGACCCGTTTCGTCAACCCCGAGCAGCCCGGGGGTTGAACCGGCCGGTTACACGAGCCGGCTCGTGGTGCCCGATCGACCCGGCCGGGTTCGCCGCGCTTCGCGTGTCACGCCCACGTGTACGTTCGCCCGCCGAGGGGCATCCGGTCCGGTGTCGACCTCGTGAAGGTGGTTCGGGTGGATCCGTGGCGTGACAGGCTTGGTGTGGCGGTGGTCGTTCATCCGGGTGCCGTGGTGGATCACTCCGGATTTCGGGATCTGGTGTCGCGTGGCGCCCGGGACCGGGGTTGGTGCGAGCCGCAGTGGTTCGAGACCACCCGTGACGATGCCGGGACGGGGGTGACGGCACTCGCCCTGCGCAACCACCCACGGCTGGTCCTGGCGTGTGGTGGGGACGGCACGGTGAACGCGGTGGCCGCCGGGTTGGCGCACACCGGGGTGGCGATGGGAATCGTGCCGATCGGCACGGGCAACCTCGTGGCCCGGAACCTGGGGATCGGCAGTGCGGTGCAGGACGCCGTCGCGTCCGCGTTCGACGGGGCGGACCGCCGCATCGACATGGGCCTGCTGGACGAACGCCCCTTCGTCGGCATGGGCGGGATCGGTCTGGACGCGGAGATGGTCCGCGACACCTCACCCAGGATGAAACGCCTCCTGGGGTGGCCCGCATACGTACCAGCGGTCCTCAAGGGCCTGAGATCGGGTGCCGGCCGGTTGGCTGTCCGGTTGGACGACGGCCGCTGGCTGACCCGCCGCGTCATGGGGGCGGTCGTCGGCAACATAGGCGCCTTGCAGGGCGGGGTCACCCTCCTGCCGGAGGCGGATCCCGCCGACGGGCTCCTGGACCTGGCGCTGCTGCGTGACGTGCACCCCAGGGATTGGCTTGTCACGGCGGGGCGCCTGATCGGTTCCCGCCGGGTGGACGGGCCGGCGGTGGAGCGGTTCCGGTTCCGACGCCTGGAGTTGCGCAGCAGTCGCACCAAACCGTTCGAGGTCGACGGAGAAGTCTGCGGGACGACCAGGTCGCTGAAGGTCGAGGTGGACCCCGGAGCGCTCGTCGTCAAGGTGCCGGCATGACCTCGACGACACCGTCCGGCTCGAAAGCTGTCGTGACGGCGTCATCGGAGAGTCCGGAGACGTTCACCGGACTTGGTACACCTCGGGCTTGAGAATGGTTCGTATCACCGTCTGTCGACCATCGAGCACCGCGTCGGTCAGATCGAACCGTCCCGCTGCCGCTACGCTGGCCACGAGGTCTCCGGTACTGCAGGTTTGCTTGGTCGCCAACCCGTCTACCGGAGACCTCGCCACGTTCCGGCCACCGACACGCCGCCACTCACCTCATCTTTGAAACACGCGCTAGCCGGGTTCACGTCCGACTACGTCCCTGGCCAAGAAGAAGCAGATCAACCGCTCCACCGCCGCACGCGTGATCGCCGGTGACCTCCAACCAGGCCCGACGTCCATCGCCGGCGCGCTGGCGGCACTCGTCCCGATGGGATTCAAGAACCTCCTCACAGTGGTCGAAGTCGGCCAGGGTGATCTCGACAGTCGACCGGAGCCCACCGATACTCGAGACGTCAACGATCGCCACGGCGACCCGGAGAACCCGCGCGCCGGACTGGAGGCTGGTCCACTCATCGGTGACGACACGACAGCATGAACGGGCAGTGGGGTCAGGGGGTGAGGGCCGAGTCGGCGTGGATGCTGTCCCTGATCTCCCGGCGGGCCGGGCCGTAGAGGCGGACTTCCGCAGCGATCCAGACGACGCAGGTCAAGGTGAGGATGCCCAGCGCGGCCCAGGCCGGGACCAGGAGGGCCACCGGGGTGAGGGCCACCAGGACGACGGCCAGCACCACGCGGACCTTGTTGACGGAGCCCATGTTGCGCAGGCGGAAGCCCAGGTGGCCCAGGACGTAGAGGAGCACGCCGCCGAACAGGGCGTACGGGCCCACACCGTGCAGGTGCTCGTCCGGGGTGTGGCCCTCGGCGCCGCCCAGGTAGTTCATCGTCTTCTTCAGACCCAGGGCCAGCAGGACGACGCCGGCGATCATCGGCAGGTGGAGGTAGGTGTACGAGTCTCGGGCGAGGGCGGCGCGGCGCGCACCCGAGGCGTTGTGCAGGACCTTCTCCGCCGTGGGGGCGACCACGTCGAAGTACGCCCACCAGAGGGCTGCGGCGATGACCAGGCCGCAGACGATGCCGTAGACGATCGGCCATGACACCGGTAGGTCAGCCACACCGACGCCGACGGACACGATCGACTCGCCCAGCGCGATGATGAGGATCAGGCCGTAGCGCTCGGCGAAGTGCACAGCCGAGTGCACGCGCCAGCCCGACACACCGGTCAGCAGCACACCGACGTAGTCGATGGTCAGCGCCAAGGCCCACAGCAGGGTCTGCGTCAGCCCCGACGCGAAGGACGCGCCTGCCAGGACGACCGTGCCGGTGAGCATCGGGGCCATCGTGATGGCCAACTGGTGTCGCAGGCTCGCGTCACCGGCGGCGAAGCGCCAGTACGACACCAGGTGCAGCACTCGCACCACCAGGTAGCAGGCGGCGAACACGAGCGGACCCGGCAGGCCGCCCGGCAGGTCGACGAACGCCTCGGGGATGGTCACCGACGCCACCAGCATGACCGCCATCGCGGCGAACAGGACGATCCGGGCTCCGTCGTCGTCGGCGTGCACGCGGTTGCCGAGCCACGAGTAGCAGCACCAGCACCACCACAGGATGCCGAGCACCAGCATCCCGCGGACCACGCCGCGGACCGTGGGGTCGGCGGCCATGAGGTGCGTGACCTGGGTGATCGCGTAGACGAAGACCAGGTCGAAGAACAGTTCGAGCGGCGTTACCCGGGCACCCTCGTGGACCACCCTGGCCCTGCGTGTGGACATGCCCGGAAGTGTGCCACCCACCTGCGCGGACGCGTGATCCCTTCGCCCACAGTGAACCGTCGACAACAGAGGCCCGCCGTCGTCGATGAGCAGCACCGGGCGCACCGGCAGGCGCGTTGATCACCCTCGGTCACCTCGACGGCCTGCCCGGATGCATGGCGGCCAGGCCCCGGGCCGCCAAGAGCCAGGTGCGGCGCGTCCTTCAGCAGGTCGTCGGCTCTGACGCAGAGTGCGGTCGCGAGGGTGTCAACGTCGGTCGTCACAACCCGTACCTCGGCACCCCCGCTTCGCGTCCACAGACGTCTACCCCTTGGACCTGCTCATCTAGATCGCGAGGTCGCGGGCAGCCGGCACGGCCTCCAGCAGGTACCACCGCCAGAAACCCAGCCGGCGCGCGTCGTCGGAGTTCTCCTCCCACGTCGCACCACCGGCCTCAGCCACCGACGCGAAGAAACACGGCGGCCAGTAGTCCGGGTCGAACTCGCGCTCGTCCTCCGCCTCGACCTCGAACACCTCGCCCTCCCCCGCCGCGGCCTCATTGGCCACGGCCCAGCACGCCATCCCGGCCGCGAACGCCGCGCCGAACGGCGGCTCGGGAGCGTAAACGTCGTCCAGACGGGTCCGCAGCGCCCCCAGCCGTTCCTCGATCCCCTCGTGCCGGCCCGCCAGCGCGTCGTCCATCACCTCGACGGGCTGGGCGTCGTCCGGGAACGCCTCCCTCCACATCGGAACAACGCGTCGCGCGCACAGTTCGCCCAGCCGCACGAGGTGACCGTGTCCCGACTCCGCCAACGCCAACCGGATCTCCCGGCGGGAGTGGTACGGCAGATCGCCGTGTTCCGGCAACGCATCGGCGAGCTGACGCAGTTCGTCGTCATGCAGGGTCAAAGTTGACACTCCCGTCGGGCAGGTAGGTCCGTGTTCCGTCCGGGCCGGTCACGACCTGGGTCTGTCCCCGGTGCACGGCCAGCCGCCGGAAGAACTCCTGGCAGTCCGCACATTGTGGTATGTCGACCCGCACCGGCGCATTCGGGTCGAGCACCGCGGCCTGCCGTTCCGCGTGCGAAGCGTAGTGTTGCCCTGGCACACCGTTGTCGAGGAACGCGTTCGGCCTGATCGGGTGGCCGACCTCGTCCATCAGGTCCATGACCTCCGACGGCGGCACCCGCGTGGTGCCGGGTGGTGGCGGCGGCCGGTCGCTCCACCCGCTCATCGTCTGCACGTTATCGGTGTTGGCAAGGCACTTCTTGCGGCCCCAGATCACCGCGAGGCCGAGCGGGTCGCACCAGTTGACGGGGTTCTGCGCGTAAGCACGGGTGTTGACGCCACCGCCCAGCCCCAACGGGTCCACGCTGCAGTACCGCCCGGTCGACGGGTCGTAGTACCGCGCGTAGTTGTAGTGCAGTCCCGTTTCCTGGTCGAAGTACTGGCCCTGGAACCGCCACGGGGTGGACGCGGCCGACGCCAGCCGGCTCAACGCCTCGCCCCACAACGTGCTGTCCGCTCGCCACGCCAGCGCGCCCGACGAGTCGACCAGTTCGGAGGCCGTGCCGATCACGTCGGTCACGATCGAGTAGAACCGGCGGTCCACCCACTCCTGCGGCGCGGTTCGGGCCCGCTCCACCTGGGTGATCGGCCGGTAGCCGCCGGGTTCCCAGTCCCACGTGGTCGCGGCGCCGGCGGTCTCCTGCTCCGCGAGCACCGTGCCGTCCCAGTGGAACGTCACCTGCTCCGCCACACCGGCGCCGTCCGCGGTGAGCCGCTGCTTGGCCACGCGGCGGCCGAGCGGGTCGTACACATAACGCCAGCGCGTCCCGTCCGGCGTCGTGACGCCGACCAGTCGGTTCTCCGAGTTCCACTGGAACCGCCAGCTGTCCGGCTTGGTGGACAAGCGCTTGCGCTGGCGCATCACGACCCGGCCCTCGGCGTCGTACCGGTAGCGAACGTTGCCGGTCTCGACCAGCATCGTGCCGACGTAGTTCCAGGGCCGGTCCAGCTGGTCGCCGAACCCGTCGCTGTGCCGGATGTTGCCGGCCTCGTCGTAGCCGAACCGCTGCTGCCGCCCCGGTCCGTCGGCGGAGGTGATGCGGCCCTTCGCGTCGAACTCGTAGCGCTGCCTGCCGCGCAGCCGGTCGGCGACCTCCTCGATCAACCCGTCGGCCCGGTACTGGTAGGAGCGCTGCTGGAGCTGCCGCGTGTTGACGGCGACGGCCTGGTGGGCCAGCCGGCTGTTCACGTCCCACCCTTGGGTGATCGCCGTGGTGTTGTCCAGCAACCGCAGGGTTTCCCGGCCCAGCGCGTCATGCCGGAACGTGATCGAGTGCCCGCCCGCGGCCAGCGCGACCGGCCGTCCCTCGGAGTCGTAGGACCACCGGCTCTGCGCCGCGCTCGGCGTGGTTCGCGTGGTCCGGCGCCCGAGGACGTCGTAGGTGGAGAACACACTCGCGCCGTTGACGGTCTCACGGACGACCCGGCCGAGCCGGTCGCGCTCGAACTCGACCCGTACGTCGGCGTTCTCGGTTTCGAGCAGCCGCCCGACCGGGTCGTACCGGTAGGTGGCCGTGTTGCCGTCCGACCGCCGTTCGACCAGCTTGCCCAGCAGGTCGTATGCGTACTCCACCGTCTCGCCCGCCGCATTGGTGCGACGCACGACCTGACCGGCCGCGTCGTAGTCGTGGTCGAGCAACCGTCCGTCGAAGTCGATCTCGCGGAGCCGGTTGCCCGCGGCGTCGTACTCGTAGCGCCACTCGGCGCCCCGCTCGTTGACGACCCCGATCAGCCGGAGTTCCCGGTCGTAGCGGTAGGTGAGCCGCGACCCGTCCGGGCCGATCTCCGCCGCCGGCAGGCCGAAGTGGGTGCGTTCGAGCCGGGTGACCGCGCCCAGCGGGTCGACGTACTCGATCTGGTTGCCCTCGGGGTCCTGCCGCCACGTCGCCGAGGTGCCGTCGGGCAACGTGCGGCTGCGCAGGCCGCCCTCGATCGTCCAGCTCTGCCGCACCGTGTTGCCCGCGGCGTCGACCACCGCGCTGATCCGACCGAACGCGTCGCGCACGTATTGCGTGGTCTCGCCGAGCGAGTTGGTCAGCGCCACGGGCAGGCCGGCGCGATCGGCCTCGACCCGGCGCGTCACGCCGGTGGGGTCGGTGACCGAGGCGAGACCGCCGAGTTCGTCGTAGGTGTACGTGGTCCGCGAACCCGCCGGGTCGGTGGAGGTCGTGACGTTCCCGGTGGAGTCGTAGCTGTAGCGCCAGGTCGCGCCGTCGGGCTCCACGACGAGCACGGGCAGGTTGAACTCGTTGTACTCGGCCGTGGTGCGGCTGCCGTCCGGCCTGGTCACCGCGATCGGGTTGCCGCTGTCGTCGTAGGCGATGCTCGTGGTGCGGCCCAGCGGATCCGTGCGCGACAACAACCGGTCGAAGCGGTCCCACTCCTGGCGCGTGCTGTTGCCCAGCGGGTCGATCTGCTCGATCACCTGGTAGCGCGCGTTGAGGTGATAGGTCGTCGTGTCGCCCAGAGCGTTGGTGTACAACGTGGTCAGCAAAGCCGAGTCGTAGTTCCACACGCCGGTGACGGCGCCGCCGGAGCCGTCCGTGCGGACCACGCGTCCGCGAGGGTCGTAGAAGTACTGGTACCACTCGTCGTTGCGGTCGACCCACTTCGTGATGCGGCCGGCGTCGTCGTATTCCAGCCGGAACGGCAGGCCGGACGAGTTCACGATCTCGACCAGGTCACCGCGCTCGTCGTAGCGGTACTGCATGACGGTGATCCCGCCACCGTGCCCGTCGGCCAGCCGCAACCTTGTGACCTGGCCGTACTCGCTCTCGACCTCGACGCGGTAGCCTCCGGAGTGGATCACTTCGGCCGGAATCCCGTCGTCCTCGTACCGGAACTCGATGAAGTGACCGCAGCGGTTGGTGATCGTGGCGAGCGCGTGGGTGCGAAACCCGCGTCGCTGGAACGCGAGCGTCCAGCCGCTTTCCGGTTTGTGCAGGGAGTACGTGCCGTCGGCGCTCAGGGACAGCTGCCAACGCGGACCTTCCACCGGCAGCACGGCGGGGCCACCGGCCGCGGGCAACGGGAAGATCAGCCGGGTCGCCGCGTCGTCCACGAAGTAGGCGCCGTCGGCTTCGACGTCCAGCCGCTGGTCCAGGCTCGACGCCCAGGACCGGCCGAAGGCCCTGCCCGCGCGGTAGTGGGAGAAGTGGGTGCGTTTGAGGATCAGCGGCAACATGCCGGGCAGTTCCAGGTCGAACTGCGTCATGAACATCTGGCCGGTGGCGAGGTCGACCGGTTCGCCGGAACCCGGCGGGCAACCCGGCTCGCGGGCGTCGGTCTTGGGGGAGTCGACACTGTCCTTCACGCCGTTGTCGGGGCGCGTGGGAGTGGGTTGCTTCGGCGGGCTCGCACCGGACGGCGACGTGGTGCTGCCGGGAGCGGTCGCGTCCGGGCTCGACGGACTCGACGGACTCGACGGTGACGACGGGCTGGACGGCGTTGTGGTGCTCGACGGCGTTGTGGTGCTCGACGGCGACGTGGTGCTGGACGGCGACGTCGTGTCCGGTGCACTCGACGGGCTTGTGGTGCTGGACGGCGACGTGGCCCCGGACGGGCTGGTCACGTCGGCACTGGACGGGCGCACGCCGTCGGGCGCGTTCGGGCTGCCGGACCCACCGGGACCGCCCTTGCGCAGTGCGCCGATGCCTTTCTTGATCGCCGCCCAGATCTCGTCGAGCTTCTTGAGCAGTGGCTGGAGCTTCCCGATCGAGCGGACGAGCTTCTTGATGAAGTCGCTGATGCGCCGCACCCACTTGGCGATCAGCGCGACCGCCTCGGGGATCACCGCGGCGGTGCCGACGCCGAGCGTGCCCGCGATCTCGGCGATCCAGCGAGGGATGCGGGTGATCAGGCTCGCGACGCACTCGGCGATCAGGTCGCGCACGATCTCGCGGACCGCGCCGACCAGCATGCCGACCACCGACACGACGGTGCCGATGGTGTCGGCCGCGCCGGCCGCGCTCGCGAGGTGTTCGGCCTCCGCCTTGGCGTTCGCGCGGTAGGCGTCGGCGGAGGCACCGGTCCAGCCCGCGGTGCCCGCCGCGACCTCGTTGCCGAAGTCCTGCGTCGCGGTGTTGATCGCGGCCGAGACGTTCTTCCACGTCGCCGAGTAGGAGGCGATCGTGTCCGGGTCGCCCGCCAGCCAGTCCAGCGCGTCCGACAACGGTTTGACGTGCTCCATCAACCACGACACGGCATACGACAGCAACGTGCCGACCGGGTCGGTGATCAGGCCGAGCATCTCCAGCCCGGCACCGGCCACACCCAGGCCCGCTTCCAGCCACGAGCCGCCCTCGATGCCGGACTTGACGTCGTTGACCGACTCGAGGATGCCGATGCCGCTGACCGCGTTCGTCGAGTCCTGGCGTTGCGCCACCAGAGGATTGTTCATGACCGGAACGCCTGCCGGTTCCCGTCGTCGACGGCGTCGTAGGTCTTGGCGGTCTCGCGGACATCGTTCGCGGTGGCCTCCACGGCCGTGGCCGCCTCACTGATGGCGTCCATGCCCATCCGCTCGACGGGGTCGACCATCGGCGGGAAGAACTGGCAGATCACCCCGTACGCCCCGGTCGGCAGGCTCACCGTGCGGGCCGCGTCCAGAGCGGTGGACAACCGGTCTCTGATCCCGTCCAGTCGTGACGCGTGTGCTCGCAACTCTTCCGGAAGTAACTCAAAGCCCGTCATCGCGACTCCTAGCGCAGTACCGAACCGCCGCCGTCCCAGTCGTCGTCCTCGATCTCACCGATGCGCTTGTACGGCTGCCCGGGCGCAGTCCGCTGCTGCTCAACGGGTTCGGGGAAGCGCTGCTCGTACCCGCCCACCACGGTGTCGATCGTGGATTGCTCGTCACCGATGGTCGTCTGCATCGCCTGCGCGACCAAGGCCGCGAGCTTGCTCTGCGCCCGCTGCACGCACGCCATGATCCGGCCTGCGACATCGGCACCGCTGTGGGTGCGGATCTGGTCGCTGAGCTCGAGGCTGGAGATCGCGCCCGAGCTGTTCACCGTCACCCGGATCATGCCGTCCGGCGTGGAATCGGACGCGCTGACCGCGGCCACCGCGGCGCTCATCTGCTGGTAGCGCTCGGCTTTCTGCTCGGCCTGCTGCGCCCACTCCTCCAGTTGGCGCTCGACCTGATCCGGACTTCCGCCACCGACCACCGCGCACCTCCCCCGTGCCCAACCCATCTTCGTCAGGTTTGTCAGCTCCCCAAGGCGTTCGGGGCAAGATCCCACGAACGGACCAGTCTCCGGCCCGCAGTTCCCGCAGGCGAAACGACCACCTGGCGCACCAGCTCATTGCGGCCTGCGACTTCTTCCACGTCGACTGCTGGTCACCCTGCCCGTGCTGGTGGCTGGCGCAGCACCGAGGCTTCCACACCCGGATCGCACAGGAGTGCCATCGATTCGTTGATCAAGGTGGCAGCCGTGTGCATCGATATCAGGCAGATGGTCTCCAGTGAGGTGTTCCAGTGGCTCGCTCGGAGAGCCTGAGCCGTCAATCGGCGGGCAGCACGATCTTCGTCCCTGCTCCGGTCGACATCTTGGCCACTGCCAGAAGCGCCCTCGCCTTGTCCCCTGGGTCGGAGATCGACTGCGCCGCCTCGACCGCCTGGTCGTGGTGGCCGGCGCCGGCCAGCGCCGTCACCGACGCCTCGTTCGCCTCTCCGAGCTCGGCGTCGGAACGGGCCAACTCTGTGGCCCATTCGAAGACTTGGACCGCTCGGTCCCGGTAACCGCTGCCGGTCAACGCTTCCGCTACCGACACCAGGACATGGAGGCGCTCACCGGGGTTCGCGATCAAGTCGGCGACGATGACCGCCTGGTCGTGATGGCCTGCGCGGGCCATCGCCCGCACGACCGAGCCCAGTGCGTGATCACGCCAGTAGGGATCCCAGGCCGAGTTGGCGACTTCGAATGCCTGGTCGTGGTGGCCGGAGTCGGCCAGCGCTTCCGCCACCGAAGCGAGTACCCAACTCTTCCGGGAAAGGCCGGTGACCCTGTTGGCGGCCTCGAGCGCCAACTCGAACACCCGCGACGCCTGTGGAACGCGCCCTGTGCTCATCAGAGCCTTGGCCAGGTGCGCCAGTACCCAGCCCATGCGTTCGGGGGCACTGATGTCACGAATGGCACCAAACATGCGGACGACCACTTCGATGGCGCGGTCAGGCTGATTCGTCCGGGCCGGCGTTCCCGCCGCGGTTGCCAGAACCAGGCATCTGACGTAGGGATCCGTGATCAACTCGGTCACCGCGGTGGCCTGATCGTGGTGACCCGCACCGGCGAGCGCTTTCGCCACGGTCATCAGCGCCGAGTTCCTCCGATCCGGGGCAACGATGGATCGGGCGCTGCGAGCCGCCTGTTCGAACAGCCTCATCGACAGCTCTTCGTGAGCTTCGTGAGCTTCGACAGCCGAAGCCTCTGCCACGGACGCCCACGCACCGATGCGCCACTCGACGAGGTCGAAGCGCGCGACTTCGGTAGCTCGCTCCAGCACCCGGACGGCTTCCTCATGACGTCCCGCCCGGAGCAGGCTCTCCGCCACGCCGGCAAGCACCGAGCAACGCGCGCGAAGGTCGGTGATCAGCGAGCCGGCAATGTCGACGGCTTCGCTTTGGCGCCCCTGTGAGGTCAACGCCTCCGCCAGCGATGTCCAGGCCATGTCCGGCGCTCGGAGACGGTGATCGAAGCGACCACTGTCATCGCACGGTGTTGATCACCCGCGTGGATGAGCGTTTCAGCCACCCATCCGAGCGCCCAGCCCTGCATGTTGAAGTCGGTGATGCAGCGAGCGGCCTCGACGGCTCTGGCGGAGGCCTCGGCTGCCCGTTCGCCACGACCGATGTCGGCCAGCGCTTTCGCCACCGAGGCGAACAGCAGACTCCGCTGGTCGGGATCGGTGATGGAGTGGGCGGTCTCGTCAACCAGTTCCAACGCCTCGACAGCCTCCGCGTCACGCGCGGCGCCGCTCAGTCCTTCCGCCGCCCACAACAACGCCCAGCCTCGCGGGTATGGCTCGGTGATCGAGCGCGCCAAGTCCGCCGACCACTCGTGCAAACCTGCAACGGTCAGACCTGCCACCGTGTTGACTACCGCCCAATCCCTCCGGTCGCCGTCCGTGACCGAGGAGGTGGCCTTGACGGCTCTCGCGAACATCTCGGTCGCCTGTTCGCTGCGACCGGCCTTGACCAACGCCTCAGCGGCCTCCACGAGCGACAGGCTCTGCGAGTAAGGATTCGTGATCGATCCAATCGCTTCGACGCCTCTTTCGAACACCCCGGTCGCCTCGACACCGCGACCGGTTCGGGTCATCGCCTCCGCGACCGCCACGAGCAGTCGGCTTCGCCGGTAGGGGCCCGTGATCGAGCCTGCCGCGTCGACGGCTCTCCCGAACGCCGCGACCGACTCCGCGCCGCGACCAGCCCTCGCCAACGCCTCCGCGATCGCTGCGAACGCCGAGCCCCGCCAGTAGGGGCCGCTGATCGAATCGGCCACGTCCTCGGCCAAGCCGCGGTGACCGGCAACGGCCATGGCTTCCGCCACCGACATCAGCGCCCACCCCTGTGGTCGGCGGGCCGTGATCGATCGTGCGGTCCTGACCGCTACTCCGAAAGCCTCGACCGCGTCTTCCTCACCGGCGGTCTCGGCTATCGCCGCGGCCAACAACGCCAGCGCCGCATCCTTGCGGTCAGGATCCCTGATGGACTGGCTGAGTGCGATGGCATGGTGATCGCGTCCCAGTCGTGCCCAGAGCGCGGGGGCGGTGAGCGGAATGTGGCTGTTGCGGTCGGCGAGGTGGTCGCGGTGCACAGCCAGTCGGGCAACCGCGGAAAGGTCGACCGGGTCCTGGGAGAGGCGGGCGTCCAAGGTGAGAGCGATCTGAGCCGACTCGACGTTGTCGCCACCGGAGACGGTCAGAAGCCGGTCATGGCGAGCGGAGTCGGTGCACAAGTGCGTGGCGCGGTCCAGGTCACCGATGGCCATCAGCATGGTGTGGTAGCCCTGCAGGAGGTAGTGCGGTGTCCCGACCGGCCACCGCTGCTCTCGGTACTCTGCGGCCCAGGCGTGTATGCGGTCCCGATAGCCTTTCAGGCGCTCGGATCCCAGCATGTCTACGGCGGTGGTCTGGAGTTGTTCGTGGCCGAGCAGGTAGACCTCGCGGCCGATGCCGGGTGCGAACGGGCTGTCCCGGCTGGTGAAGCTGCGCCCTGCCACCGTCCGCAGGTGTCGCTGCACCCACCACGGTTCCCGACCGGTCAACCCGGCCAGGTCCGCCGCGGTGAGCCCACCGCCCGCGGCCGTCAGCAGACCCAGCAGGTCCAGTTCGGCCGCGTTGCCGTCCAACAGCCGCAGAAGTTCGTTCTCCATCTCCTCCCGCAATACTCGGGCACGCGGCGAGGGTTCCAACGCGCGCACGACATCCGGTCGCCGCAGTGGGTGGTCGCGGTGGACGTCCAAGGGAATCGGAGGGTTCGGCCGCCCGGCCACCACCACGCGCATGCCTGCCGGAAGCTTCAGGGGTAGTAACCCGGCGATGCTGTGCGCATCCGCGCCCACGGTGACCCCGCGGTCCTCGTCCAACCCGTCCACCAACAGCACGAGGTTCTCGCCGCGCCCATGGCAGACCCGAGCGGCTTCGTCGAGCAAGCCCAACAGATGCGGCTCCCGCGTAGCCGGTGTCAGGAACGGTGGCAGGGCGTCACCGAGGATCGTCAACAACTGCTCCAGCACGTTGTCCACGAACGCCGTCCGATCGGACTGGCCCGCCAACCTGGCTGTCACGAAGAAGGACACCACACGCACACCAGGTGGTGGGTGCAGCACGAACCACGACATCACGGCCGACTTGCCCGCCCAGGGTCCGGCCCTCCACCACCGGTACTGCCCCGACGTGCCCGGATCGAGGCAGAACCCCGCGAGTTCGGCCAGTTCCGCCTCGCGGTCCTCCAGCACCTCCGGCGCGATCCGCTCCACCTGGAACCGGTAGCGAGTCCGGGCCCGCGCGCCCGTTCGCAGGTTTACATCACCGATGTGCACACCGGTGGTCGCATCGCCGCCGATCGACATCGAGGCGACGCCCCCGCCGGAGACGTCCCCGCTCACTTGCAGGACCACACCGCCGGCCGAAGCGAAGGCGTGCTGCTCGACCACCGCGCCATCGCGCTTCGACTCCCGACCGCCACCCACTGGCGAACTGCTACGCACACCGTGATCCTGTACCAGCACCACGATGACGATCGCGGCGGCTCGCTGAAGGTGACGCCCTCAGCGTCAACTGACACTCCGCGAGATCGGACGTCGGAGCCCCGCACAGGGTGCAGCCATCGCGACGCGCGCTACGACTGCCGTACCCGGTCTACGTCCGGATCGTCGGCGCCAGGCTGGGTGAGCAGCTCGAATTCGGGCTGGAAACGCGCGAAATGCGCGGAAATTCCATTACCCGAGACGACACGCCGTCACGTCGAGTCCACGAAGCGGGCGCCGGGGCCGGGCGTGCGGTGGATCGCGGACGGCGGCAGGTCCCTGTGCCCGGCCGCGCACTCCAGCGAGATCCGCACCGGCTCCTCGCAGGCGTGCTCGTCGTCGGCGGAGTGGTGGCGGACCACGACCGACGGCCCCTCCGGGTCGGCCAGGTACCGGTCACCCCATTCCAGCAGAGCCAGCAGCGTCGGCCGCAGGTCGAGACCGCGCCCGGTGAGGCGGTACTCGTAGCGCTGCCGGGTTCCCGGCTCCCGGTACGGCACGCGCAGCAGCACGCCGGCCGCGACCAGGCTGTCGAGGCGGGCGGCGAGCAGGTTGCCGGCGATGCCCAAGCGGTCGCGGAAGTCGTTGAACCGGGTCACGCCGTCGATGGCCTCCCGCACGATCAGCAGCGACCACCGTTCGCCGACCACCGACAGCGCGCGTGCCACCGAGCAGTTGGCCGGGTCGATGCGCCGTGTTCCACCCATGGGCTCACCCTACCGACCCTGGGTTGACAACCTGCACTCAGCGGTCGTAGCGTGCCGCGCCTGAGTTGAAAAAGTAAACCTAGGAGGCGGCCCGTGCCGATGCTGGACGTCCACATCCCGGAAGGCACTTTCCCGGCCGACCGCGAAACGGCGCTGATGAACCGGATCACCGAGATCCTCATCCGCCACGAGGGGTTCGACCCGGCCGATCCGACCACGCGATCGGTCTCCTGGGTCTTCCTGCACCGCCCGGCCGCCGTCTACGTCGGCGGCGCACCCGCGGACGCGCCCCGCTACAAGGTGGTCCCCTCCGTCCCGGAGGGACAACTGGACGCCGCCGCGCGTGCCGGTGTCGTCCGCGAGGTCACCGAGGCGATCCTCGACGCCGAGGACGGCGCGTGGCCGCGCGACCCCGGCCGGATCTGGGTGTTCCCCACCGAGGTCCCCGAAGGTCACTGGGGCGGGCGCGGCGAGATCACGCCGCTGGAGCGCATCCTCGGCCGACTGACCGGCGGCGACGCCGACCTGGCGGCCGAACTCGCCGCGAAGCGCATCGCCGCCAGCCGCGCCGAACGCACCCGACTCCCCGACGGCCCTCGCTGAACCTCCGGTCCGCGGTCGCGGAGCGGGCTCGGGCCCGCTCCGGGAGTCGCCCAAACGCGTCCGCATTCCGACCCGCGAGTCGAGCCGCCGCACCGCTTCATCCCACTCCCACTCGACCACCAGCATCGTCACCGGCCGGAACCCGACGATGGCGATGGCGATGGCGATCGCGGCCAAGGCATCCCCTGTGGTCTCCGCCTTGGTTTTGCCCTTGTCGATATCGTCCTCGAACTGCGGAGACTGCTGCGCGGAGCGGTTCGTCAGAACCGTCATACGCGAAGCCACCGACCGACCGCTCATCCTCAACGAACACCACCTGGGATCAGTGCTCGACCGGTACGCGACCCACTGCGACCACCGCCGACCACACAGAGAACACGCTGTCCGAGCTTTTGTCCGAACATTCGTTATTCCCCTTCGGGCGTCATGAGGAATGCTCGCCTGTCGCAGTCAACGGCAATGTGGCGATGATCTCCCTCCCGTTCGGGTGAATCCAGCGGCTCGGTTTCCACGCCCTGCGACCAGCGGTAACGGCACTTCGTGCACCGACGCCGGCGTTAAGCGCAGGCAATGCCGCTCCGGTACGCTCGCCCGTACCGGAGTAGCAGGCGAATGGGGAGGTTCGGTGGAGGCCGGCTACGCAAAGCGGTGGTTCGCGCTGCCCGTGATCATGTCCGCTTTCTTCATGTACGCGTTCGACGCGCAAGTCGTCAACGTCGCGCTCCCGTCCCTGGAACGAAACCTGCACGCCGGCCACGCCGAGTTGGAACTCGTGGTCGGCGGATACGTGTTCGTGTACGCCGCCGCACTCGTCACCGGCGGTCGGCTCGGCGACATGGTCGGCCACCGGCGGATGTTCCTGCTCGGCATGGCCGGGTTCACGGTGGCCTCCGCCCTGTGCGGTCTGGCGCAGACGGCGGGCCAACTCGTCGGCAGCCGACTGCTCCAGGGCCTCACGGCGGCGGCGATGGTGCCGCAGATGCTGGCGCTCGTCACGGTGATCTTCCCCGCCCCGGAACGGCCGCGCGCGCTCGCCTGGTACGGGGTGACGGCCGGTCTCGCCGGCGTGTTCGGGCAAATCCTCGGCGGCCTGCTGCTGGTCGTCGACGTGCTCGGCCTCGGTTGGCGCACGATCTTCCTGCTCAACATCCCGGTCGGCGTGGTCGTGCTCGCGTTCGCGTTGAAGTTGTTGCCCCGCACCGCGCCCGCCCGCAAGGCGCGACTGGACCTGGTGGGCGTGCTCGGCGTGTCCGCCGCCCTGGGGCTGGCCCTGGTGCCGCTGGTGTTCGGTCGCGGTCTGGGGTGGCCGCTGTGGATCTGGCTGTTCCTCGTCGTCGCCGCGCCGGTGCTGTGGCTGACCCTGCGGTGGGAACGCGGGCTCGCCGCCTCCGGCGGTCAACCACTGCTGGACCTCACGCTGTTCCGCAGCCGGGTGTTCAACCTCGGCATGGGGATGAACGCGGCGTTCATGTTGTTCTTCATGAGCACGAGCTTCGTGCTCGCCCTGTTCCTGCAGAGCGGCCTGGGCCTGTCACCGCTGCAGGCGGGGCTGTGCTTCGTGCCGCTGGCCGTGTTCGCGACGATCACCTCGTTGGTCGGGCGTGGCCTGATCGCGAAGTTCGGGCTGCGGGTGATGACCGTCGGCGCGGCGATCACCTCGTCGAGCGTGCTGGTGATCGCACTCGCCCTGGACCTCGGCGGCGGTGGGGTGCCGATCTGGTCGCTCGCCCTCGCCACGAGCCTGATGGGGCTGGGCAACGGGCTGATCCTGCCGTCGCTGGTGGGAGTCCCGCTCTCGGCGATCGAACCGGCCCAGGCGGGTGCGGCCTCCGGGATGCTGTCGACGTTCCAGCAGTTCGCCAGCGTGACGGGCATCGCGGTCATCGGGACGCTGTTCCTCGCCCAGCTCGACGGCGGGACGGGCGCGGCGGCGTACGCCCGCGCCGCGGAGGTCTCGTCCTGGGTGACGGTGGGCATCGTCGTGGTGATGACGATCATGGTGCACCTGGTGACCCGGGCCGCCGCCCGGGCGAAGGCGGAGGCCGCCCGCGTCCCGGCGACGGTGTCGGACGACGCGTGACGCCCGCGGGGTCCCGGCGGCGGTCGGGACCCCCGCGGCGTCACGTGCGGCGGCAGTCCACCGAGCCGCCGGGCGTGACCTGGTCGCCGGTCTTGACGGAGATGGTGTCGGTGAAGCGGTTGCGGCCCTGCGGCTGGAAGTCGTCCACGTAGGTCGCGGGTCCGCGCGGCGTGGTGAACGGGCCGCTGAACACGACGTGCCCGTCCCGCGCGCCCGGGGAGGTGCTCACCCCGCGGTGGCCGCGGTCGTCGAGGTAGAACGCCGTGAACGTCCCCTCGGTGGCGTTCCAGCCGCCGAACAGCCAGCGGGACGCCTTGGGCTCCGGTGAGGTCTCCGTCGGCACGGTCAGCGCGTTCCACTCGTACCACTGGCCGCCCAGCACCGGCTTGACGGTGCTCACCACCTCGCCGGTGGTGCTCGGACCGCCGCCGGGCACCGGCACGCTGAACGTGCACCGCCACGACCCGAGCAGGAAGTCGAGTTGCCTCATCTCCGGTGGTGCGCTTGCCGCCGCGGTCGGGCCGGTCGCGTCCCGCTCCGCCGACGCGACGCCGACGGCGGACACCGCCAGCACCGCCGCGGCGGCAAGCGCACCGGACTTCCACTTCGCGTTCACGGTTCCTCCTCTGTTCCTCCGGACAGCGCCGCCTCGACCACCGCGCGGGCACGGGCCAACGCCGCGACCTCGTCGCCGGGTTCGGCGGGTGACAGCGGCACGACGCGGGACCGGCCCGCGCGGACCGCCGGGTGCCTGCGGGCGAGCCTCGTCAACCCCTGGCCGGGACCGGCCTCCAGCAGGAGGTGGTCGCCCGTCGCGAGCAGGTCCGCCAGGGCGGGCCAGAACAGCACCGGCGCCACCGGGTGCGACGCCCAGTACGCCGGGTCGGTCGCCTGCTCGCGGCCGAGCACGCGGCCGGTGTAGCAGGAGTGGATCGTCACCTCGGGCGGGCGGGGCGCCAGGTCGCGGAACTCCGCGTGGTCCTCGTCGACGAACCCGGCGAGGGCCGGGCTGTGGAACGGGGTCAGCGAGGCGACGGGGTTGCAGGTGAAGTCCCGGGCGGCGAGCGCGGCGGCGACCTCGCGCAACGGTCCCGCGGAGCCGGCCAGGACCGTCTGGCGCGGCGCGTTCAGCGCACCCACGACGACGTCCGCCCTCAGGAAGGGCGCCAGCGCGTCTGGTGACGCGGACACCGCGAGCATGCCGCCGGCCGGTGCGCCGGCCAGCCGGGTCATCCGCCGCCACATCAGGGCGGCCGCTTCGCGCAGCGGGAACACCCCGGCGAGCACGGCGGCCACCACCTCGCCCGCGCTGTGGCCGAGCAGGGCCGACGGTCGCAGCCCCCAGCTCAGCGCGACCCGGGCGTACCCGAGGTTCACCGCGAACAGCAGGGGCTGCGACCGCAGCACGTGGTCGACGGGCAGCCGCGGCGTGTCGGAGAGCCAGTCGGCGCGCAGGTCGTCACCGTCGCGGCCGAGCGCGTCGAACACCTCGTCCACGGACGCGGTGAACACCTCGTCGCGGCCGTAGAGGGCAGCCGCCATGCCCGCGCGCTGCGCACCCTGGCCGGGCAGCAGCAGGGCAACCGATCGCATTCGTCGTCCTCCCGGTCAGTCCAGGCCGCGGAAGCCGCGGCGGTGGTGGAGCAGGGGTTCGCCGTCGTCGGTAGCGCTGCGCCGCACCTCGGCGAGCAGGACGACGTGGTCGCCCGCGTCGAACCGGCCCGCCACCCCGCACTCCAGGACGGCGAGCGCGCCGTCCAGCAGGGGCACGCCGCCGAGGCCCGAGCGGGTGCGCAGCCCGGCGAACTTGTCGGTGCCCTTGCGCGCGAACCGCTCCGCGAGCGGCTGTTGCGCGCGGCGCAGCAGGTGCACCGCGAGCCAGTCCGAGCGCAGGAACGCGGGCAGGCAGGCGGCCGAGCGGTCCAGGCAGACCAGGACCATGGGCGGAGCGAGCGAAGCGGCGGTGAACGACGTGGCGGTGAAGCCGTGCGGGTCGCGCCCGCCGTCCGCCGTGGTGACCACGGTGACGCCACTGGCCCACCGGCTCAGCGCTTCCTTGAACTGGTCGACGCGGGTCGACGGCACCCCTCGGACGGTCATGACGCGCGGGACCGCAGTGCCGCCTCCAGGGTCTTCGCGCTGTTGGCGCGCAGTGCCGCGGTGACGCGCTCGCGCGCCGACCGGAGGTCCCCGTCCGCCACCGCGCCGGGATCGAGCAGCACCGTGTGGCGGGACGTGACGCGGTCCCCGTCGAACGTCCAGGCCCCGCTGTGGCCCAGCAGGGCGGCGGGTGGGCGGGTCTGCTTGTACAGCACGCGCCTGCCCGGGTCGCACACCCGCACGGACTCGGTCGTGTGCGCCGAACCGTCTGGCGCCAGCGTGTCCATCGTCATCCACTGGACGCCGGAGGGCTCCTCGCGCAACTCCACGGCTCGGACGTGGTCGAGCCTGCGGGGCCACTCGTCCGCCCGTTCGATGAAGTCGTACACCGCCCGCGGGTCGTCGGCCCGCACCGTCTCCTCGAACGAGAAAACCAGTTCGTCGACCGGCTGCCCCAGCTCGGCGACGCGCCGCAACCCGTCCAGCTCGGCGGTGCTGTTGGTGTCGAGGACCCGCAGCACGTGGTCGACCGAGTCCGCGGACCCGTCCTCGGTGGTGAACTCGTGGTGCAGCAGCACTTCCGCGCCACCGCCGAGCCGGTCGCGGAACTCCCACTCACCGGACATCCGGGCGATCGGCGGCGCGCTGCGCTCCTGCTGGAACCCGATCCGCCGCCGCGCCGGGTGGAAGGTGCGGCGCGAGGTCCAGTTCGCCACCGCACCGGCCGCCGTCGCCCAGATCCTGAACCGCTCGCCGCTCCCGTCGCGCTCCAGCACGTCGACGTGGATGGTGGGGCCGAACAGCACCGACCACCTGGTGACGTCCGCGACCAACCCGTATACGTCCGCCGCGGCGGCTGTGGTGGTCACGCTGTGCGTGACCGACCTCGTCTCGCCCATCTCGATCCTCCCCCGGCGGCTACTGCAGGCCGCCGTTGACTTCCAGCACGTGGCCGTTGACGTAGGAGCTGTCGGGTCCGGCGAGGAACACCGCGGCGGCGACCAGTTCCGGGCCGCGCCCGAGCCTGCCGAGCGAGAGCCACAGCCGGTGGGTCTCCCAGATGCTCGGGGTGTCGGCGAACCGCTTGCCCATGCCCTCGTCGAAGTAGCCCGGGGACAGGCAGTTGACCCGGATGTTCTTCGGCGCCAGCTCCGCCGCCGCGGTGCGGGTGAACATCTCGACTGCGGCCTTGCTGCTGCTGTAGGCGGCGGCGCCGATGGCGGGCCTGCTCGACAGGCTCGACGACACCGTGATGATCCGCCCGCCACCGCGGGCTTCCATGGGCGCGACGGCCGCCCGCGTGCACAGGAACGTGCCGGTGAGGTTCGTCGCGAGCGTCGACTCCCACCCGTCCAGGCCCAACCGGGCTATCTTGCCGTCGGCGCTCGTCCCGGCGTTGCACACCAGCACGTCCAGCCCGCCGAACTCGCGCACCGCGCGGTCCATCAGCGCCTCCACGGACGCCTCGTCGGTGACGTCGGCGCGGTGGTAGGCGGCGCGGCCCGCCGAACGCGCCACCAGCTCCTCGATGTCGTGCGGGTTGCGGGAGGCGCAGACGACGGACGCGCCCTCGGCGAGGAAGCCCTCCGCCATGACCCGGCCCAGCCCCCGCGTGCCGCCCGTGATGACCGCGACCTGACCGGACAGCCGCACTGCTCCTCCTCGATCAGTACCAGCGGAACAAGGCCGCCGCCGCGTTCATGCCGCCGCCGACGGAGGCCATCAGGACCCGCTCGCCGCGCGTGATCGGGCGTTCGTCCGCACTGGCGCGCAGCGTGATGGGGATGGACGCTCCCGCCGTGTTGCCGTAACGCGGTGCGGTGAAGGCGAACCTGGCCCGGTCGACGCCCAGCGAGTCGGCGAAGTCCTCCAGCAGCCGGACGTTGGCCTGGTGGAAGACGAACCGGTCGACCTCCTCCAGTCCGGTGCCGGTGTCGTCCAACACCTGTTCGACGAGCTTGCGCAGGGTCGAGGCGGCATACCCGCGGATGGGACGGCCGTCCATGCGCAGCAGGTGCTCCCCCGCGTCGCGCGCCCGCTGGTCCAGTGGCGTGCGGGTGCCGCCGGCCTCCACGCCGACGTAGTGGTTCAGCTCGCCGTCACTCACCATGCGCAGGCCCAGCAGTCCGTAGCCCTCCGGCACCCGGCCGAGCAGCACGGCGCCCGCGCCGTCGCCGAACAGGCTGACCGTGCGCCGATCGGCGCGGTTCATGATCGACGAGAACTTGTCCGCGCCCACGACGAGGACCTGTTCGTCCTCACGTGCCCGGGACAGCAGGCCGTCGGCGATGGCGAGGCTGTAGAGGAAGCCGCTGCACACGGCGTTGACGTCGAACGCGGGCACCGACCGGAGGCCCAGCTTGCCCTGGAGGATGGCGGCCGTCGCCGGCTGCGGGACGTCCGGCGTGCAGGTGGCCACGATGATCGCGCCGACGCGCTCGCGGGCGGCGGGGTGCTGCGCGAAGACCTGTTCGGCGGCGTGCCGGGCGAGGTCCGAGGTGGTGACGTCGTCGGCGGCGTACCGGCGTTCGAGGATGCCGGTACGCTCGGCGATCCAGGTCTCGGTGACGCCGGCCCACCGGGCGACGGGCCCGTTCCCGATCACCCGGTCGGGCACGTGGCTTCCGATGGACAGTATTGCTGTGGGCACTGTTCAGTCCGTTCCTGTGTGAGGTCCCGCGGGGACCCGTCTGATGTGGACTGGGCGAGCCGGCTCACCGGGCGGGTCTGCTCACGATCGCGGCGGTGAACGTGAATCCGCCGCCGCCGTTGAGGACCAGCGCGTGCTCGCCCGGTGCGAGCAGGTCGCCCGACACCAGCTCGGCGAGCGAGGCCACCAGGTCGCCCGCACCGAGGTGGCCGGTCGAGCGGCCGAGGTCCAGCAGCGGCGCGGACACGCCCCGGGTCAGCGGCGGCACGTAGGCCTCCGCCATGGCGCGGGTGCCGAGCCTGGGCAGCACGGCCCAGCGCAGCCGCGGGTCGTCGGGCTCCAGGGCGCAGCAGGCCAGGCAGTCGGCGACCGCTTTCGCGATGGACTGGTGCGCGACGGAGACGAAGTGCTCGACGCCGAACATCCGGACGAACGCGCGCTTCGGGCGTCGGACGTCGATCGTCGGACCGTGCCCCAGCGGGGTCGCGTCGAACCCGTCACGCCCCCGGTGCATCACCTCCAGCTCGGCCGCGACCGCCGTGCCGGTGCCGTGCAGCAGCAGGTCGGCGCGGGTGGTGTCCCGGTGCACGAGCACCGCCGTGGCCGCGTCGCCCGCCGCCATCCCGTAGTCGCCGCGCCACCGGTCCCAGCTCGGCGGCAGGAACCGGTCCGCGGTCGTGACCAGGTTCGCGCCCGCCTCCGGGTCGGCCGCCAGGCCCGCCGCCGCCAGCTCGACACCGGCGGCTCCGCCGTTGCACTGCTGGAGCAGCCCGATCGGCACGGCGGGCACACCGAGTCGGTGCGCGATGTAGTGCGGCGCCGACCAGGCGTCGTGGCCCTGGTGGTGCACGCTGGCGTGGAACAGCGAAGCCACCGTGTCCGGTGCCCGGCCGACCCGGTCGAGCAGCTCCCGGGCGGCCCGCACCGCCATGTCCGGCGGTGCGAGGTCGTTCGAGACCGGCAGTTCCCGGTAGCCCAGGTCCGCCGCGGTCCTCGCGCCGACCCGGCCCTCCGCGACCGCCCGGTCCGCGCTGTCGCGCTCCGGCGGGTACCAGACGTGGGCGTCCAGCCCCAGTGGGCTCGCCGGCCTCATCGCGCTCGCTCCCGGGCGGTCACGGTGCCTCCGCGGGCGAACCGTTGACCAGGTCGAGCAGGGACCGGGGTGTGGTGAGGTCGGCCAACCGGTCGTCGTCGATCTCCACGCCGTACTCGCGCCCGATCCGCGCGGACAGCTCCATCAGCGCCAGCGAGTCGTAGCCCAGCTCCTCGAAGGTCAGGTCGGTGATGTCGGCCGAGGGGTCGAGCCCGTCGTCCTCGCCCGCCACCTCGATCAACAACGCCCGCAGGGCCTGGGTGGTGAGTTGCGCCATGATGAGATCCCCTTTCGTCAGTGGTCCACCGCGGTCACGACCATCGCGGAGTTGAACCCGCCGCGTCCCCTGGCCAGCACCAAGGCCCGGCGCACCGGCACGTGCCGTGGTTCGCCGACCACGAGGTCGATCCCGTACTCCCGGGGCACGCGCGTGCCGCCGGGCACGGCGGGGAGGACGCCGTCCCGGATGGCCAGCAGGGCGGCGACGACGTCGAGCGGGGCGCCGCCCGCGTACAGGCGTCCGACGAGGGACTTCGGCGCGCTCACCGGCACGGCGAACGGGCCGAACAACCCGGTGATCGCCTCCACCTCGGCCCGGTCGAGGTCGGGGCTGGCCGCCGCGTCGGCGAACACCGCGTCGACGTCGGCCGCGGCGAGCCCGGCGTCGGCCAGCGCCAGCTCGGCGGCCCGGCGCAGCGCCGGCGGCCGACCCGAACCGGGACGCGGGTCGAACGTGGCCGCGTAGCCGGCGATCTCGCCATAACGGCGCGGCGCGCCGCGTTCCCGGGCCTGCTCCGGCCGTTCCACGATGAGGATCGCGCCACCCTCGCCGGGCACGTAACCGCCCGCTTCGGCGTCGAAGGGCAGGTACGCCCGCGCGGGGTCGGCGGCGCGGCTGACCCGGCCAGTGGACAGGTGCGCGGTCCAGCCCCACGGGTCGAACGCGGACTCCACACCGCCCGTGACGACCAGCTTCGCCCCGCGCCGCAGGGTGCGTCGGGCGTAGCCGATGGCGTCGAGGCCGCCCGCCTGCTCGGCGACCAGGGCCGCGCTGGGGCCGCGCAGCCCCTGCATGATCGACACCTGGCCGGTGTTGCACGCGTAGAACCAGGCGAAGGACAGGTAGGCGCTGACGAACTCCGGCCCCTGCCCCCACAGCTTGTTCAGCTCGCGGTGGCTGAACTCGAAGCCGCCGCACGAGTTCGACAGCGTCACGCCGCCCTCGTACTCGTCGACGTCGGCGGGATCGACCCGCGCGTCCTCGAAGGCCGACAGCATCGCGTGCAGCGCGAACCTCGTCATCCGGTCGGTCTGCGGCAACAGCCTGCGCGGGACGCGCTCCTCGGCGACGAAGTCCACCACCTGGCCGGCGAGCCGCGCGCTGTACCGGTCGACGTCGAAGCCGGTCAACGTGCGGATGCCCGTCTCGCCGGACAAGGTCGCCGCCCAGTGGTCCTCGACACCGACGCCGTTGGGCGCGATCACCCCGATCCCGGTGACCACGGCGCGGCTCACGCGGCCACCGCCCCGCGGCGCAGGACCAGCGCGCTCTGGAACCCGCCGAACCCGCTGCCGACGGTCAACGCCGTGTCCAGGCGGGCGTCGCGCGCGGTCAGCGGCACGTAGTCCAGGTCGCAGTCCGGGTCCGGCTCGCGCAGGTTGGCCGTCGGCGGCACGACCTGGTGCCGCAGGGCCAACGCGCACGCGGCGATCTCCACCGCGCCGATCGCACCCAGCGAGTGGCCGATCATCGACTTGATGCCGCTGATCGGCGTGCGGCGCGCGTGTTCGCCGAGGGCCCGCTTGAACGCCGAGGTCTCGTGCACGTCGTTCTGCTTGGTGCCGGAACCGTGCGCGTTGATGTAGTCCACTTCGGACGGATCGGTCCGGCCCTCGGCCAGGGCGGCCCCGATCGCCTCCGCCATCTCCCGCCCGTGCACCTGCAGGCCCGTCATGTGGTAGGCGTTGCACCGGGTCGCGTAACCGGTCACCTCGGCGTAGATGTCCGCGCCGCGCCGGCGTGCGTGCTCGTACTCCTCCAGCACGAGCACGGCCGCTCCCTCGGCGAGCACGAAACCGTTGCGGGTGCGGTCGAACGGCCGGCAGGCGGTGCCCGGGTCGTCGTTGCGGGGTGTCGTGGCGCGGATGGCGTCGAAGCACGCCACGACCATCGGCGAGATCGAGGCGTCCGATCCGCCCGTGACGACGACGTCGGCGGTGCCCTCCAGGATCAGGTCGCGGGCGTGGCCGACCGCGTCCATCCCCGACGTGCAGCCGTCGGACACCAGCATCGCCGGCCCTTCGGCGCCGACGGCCCACGCGACCTCCTTGACGATCGCGCTCGGCACCATGTAGTCGAACATGTGCGGTGAAAGGTGTGCCTCGTCCACCTTCCACTCCCGACCGCTGTCGGAGAGCACGAGGTACTCCCGCTCCAGGCTGGTCGGGGAGCCGATCGCGCTGCCGAGCGTCACGCCGACCCGGGCGGGGTCGAGGCCACCCGGCGCCAGGCCGCTGTCGTCCAGCGCTTCCCGGGCCGAGGCGACCGCGAGTTGGGCGGTGCGGTCCATCCGGCGGATCTCGCGCGGCGTGAACCCCTCGGCGGCGGGGTCGAAGTCGCACTCGCCGACCACCTGCGATCGGTAGGGCGAGGGATCGAACACCGTGATCCGGCGCGTCGCGGTGCGCCCGCTGCTCAGCAGGTCCCAGAACTCCTTGACCCCGGAGCCACCCGGCACGCGGACGCCCAGTCCGGTGATTACGGCACGTCGGGTCATCCCGATGCACTCCTCTCATCCGGCGCCGAGTCTCGGGGCCGCGGCTGGAACGCCGCTGGAAGGCGGATTCGGCCGCACTGGACCGCTTCGGGTCCGGCCGGGCACCAGCGCCGCTCGACCGGCGCGGAGACCCTCGTGGGTGGTCAACCGCGTGGAGGGGACGCATGACGACGATCGACGACGACAGGGCGCTCCGGGGGATGGACGAGCGGGTCGCCCAGCTGGCCGTGCTGCGTGAGCGCGTCGCGGCCGGCCCGGACGAGGCCGCGACCCGGGCGCAGCGGGAGAAGGGCAAGCTCACCGCGCGGGAGCGGTTGGAGCTGCTGTTCGACCCGGGCACCTTCCACGAGGTGGAGGCGTTGCGGCGGCACCGCGCCACGGGGTTCGGGCTGGAGGGTCGCAGGCCCTACACCGACGGCGTGGTGACCGGGTGGGGTTCGGTGCACGGCCGGACGGTGTTCGCCTACGCGCACGACTTCCGCGTCTTCGGCGGTTCGCTGGGCGAGGCGCACGCGCAGAAGATCCACAAGGTGATGGACCTGGCGCTGGCGGCGGGCGCGCCGATCGTCGCGGTGTGCGACGGCGCCGGCGCGCGCATCCAGGAGGGCGTGACCGCGTTGGCGGGCTACGGCGGGATCTTCCAGCGCAACGTCCGCGCGTCGGGGGTGGTGCCCCAGATCAGCGTGGTGGTCGGCCCCTGCGCCGGCGGCGCCGCCTACTCCCCCGCGTTGACCGACTTCGTCTTCATGGTGCGCGGCATCGCGCAGATGTTCATCACCGGCCCGGACGTGGTCAGGGCGGTCACCGGCGAGGTGGTCGGCCATGAGGCGCTGGGCGGCGCGGACGTGCACGCGGTCGAGTCCGGTGTCACCGCCTTCACCTACGACGACGAGCACGCTTGCCTGGCCGATGTCCGGTTCCTGCTGTCGTTGCTGCCGCAGAACAACCGAGAGCTGCCGCCGGTCGAGCACGATCCGGACGACCCACCGGACCGGCGGACCGAGCGGCTGCGCGAGCTGGTGCCGGTCGACCGGTCCAGCACCTACGACGTGCGGGTCGTCATCGAGGAGGTCGTGGACGGCGGCGTGTACTTCGAGGTGCACGAGGCGTGGGCGCGCAACGTGGTGTGCGCGTTGGCGAGGTTGGCGGGCCACGTCGTGGGCCTGGTCGCCAACCAGCCCGCGCACCTGGCGGGCGCCCTCGACATCGACGCCTCGGAGAAGGCGGCGCGCTTCGTCCAGTTCTGCGACTCGTTCAACATCCCACTGGTGTCCATTGTGGATGTTCCAGGCTTCCTCCCCGGTGTGGCACAGGAGCACAACGGCATCATCCGACGTGGTGCGAAGCTGCTGTACGCCTACTGCAACGCCACCGTCCCGCGCGTGCAGCTCATCCTGCGCAAGGCGTACGGCGGCGCGTACATCGTGATGGATTCCCGGTCGGTCGGCGCGGACCTGTCGCTGGCGTGGCCGACGAACGAGATCGCGGTGATGGACGCGGAGAGCGCGGCCGGCGTGGTGTTCCGCCGGGAGATCGCGGCGGCCGAGGACCCCGCGATGGCCCGGGAGATGCGCGTCGCGGAGTACCGGGCGGAGTTGATGCACCCGTACCACGCGGCGGAACGCGGGCTGGTGGACGACGTGATCGACCCGGCCGAGACCCGGTCGAAGCTGATCGCGGGGCTGACCGCGTTGCGCCGCAAGCACGTCCCGCTGCCCTCGCGCAAGCACGGGAACCCACCGCAGTGAGCATCGACATCCAGGTGCTGAGGGGCAACCCCGACGACGCGGAGATCGCCGCCCTGGTGTGCGCCCTGGTGGCGTTGAAGCGGGCGACCGAGCCTGACGAGCCGGCACCGCCCGCGTCCTGGGTGGGTGCGCCGGCGGGGTACGAGTCCGCCGGATCGTGGACGGCCGCGGACCCGTGGCGTTGACGGGTCCGCGACCACTGACGTCGACGGCCCTCGTGCGGGGCTCCACCGGTGTACCGGCGCCGGGCCACGCCCTGGTGGTCCGGCGCGTTGCCCGGCGGGTTGCGACCCCCTCCGTTCCCGTCGTGCCTTCGCTACCGCCGCCTACCGCGGGAGGCCGGGTGGTCCGCCGGGTAGCTGACGCCGTGGCTCGCGGCCAACGCCAGCACCTCCTCCCAGGCGGGCGGCGTGTCGCGGCCCTGGAGTGCGGCCAACTGCTCGAACATCGTCTCCGCTCCGCCCGGCGTGATGACGCAGAGCATGGTGGCGGGCGCGTCGGACAGGTTCCGGAACGCGTGGGTGAGGCCGCGGGGCCCGTGGACCACCGTGCCGACGCCACCCTCGTGCCGCTCACCGCCCAGCCAGAACTCGTAGTGCCCGCTGGTGACGATGAACGTCTCGTCCTGCTCCCGGTGCAGGTGCGCGGGCGGGCCGCCGCCCGGCGGGGTGGTGAACTCCACCAGCGTGAACCGGCCACCCGTGTCCGGGGCGCGGAGCAGGAACCGGCCCTCCTCCACGGCCCAGCGCACCGGTTCGACCTGATCCCGCACCACGATCCGGCCTGCCGCCACGGTCATCGGCACCCCTCCACCACGAGCCGCGCGTACGCCCGCGCGGCGGGTTCGAACCGCAGGACGGCATGTCCCGCGGCGGTCGTCACGTCCCGCCAGAAGCGCTGCAACGGCGCTTCACGGTCATGCGCGGAGGTGCCCGTGAGCCGGAACAGCCCGGCGACGGTCGAGGCGAGCAGGTCGGCGGCCAGCGCGTGGTCGCGGGCCAGGCGGGCCACGTCGTGCTCGCCGCAGACGCCGCGGTCCGCGTCCGCCGCGGCGCGGTCGAGCAGCAGCCGTGCGGCGTCCACCTCGCCGGCGGCCCGGGCGATCGCCAGCTCCGCCGACACGTCGTTGCCACCCTGCACCCGGTGCGCCGGTCCACCGCCCGCCCGGCCGGCCGCCACCAGCCGCACGAACTCACGCAACGCCCCCTTCGCCGCACCCAGCACCGGCCCGGCGAACGACAGCCCGCTCACCGCCTTGAGCGGCACGGCCGACGACGCGGGCGCGGACTCGGGAGCCCGCCCGTCGATCAGGTCGGCGCGGGCGAAGGAGAACTCCTCCGGCACGAACACCTCCTCCAGGCGGATGCCGTCGCTGCCGGTGGCCCGCATCCCGACCGCGAACCACGTGTCCTCGACGGTGTAGGCGGACCGGGGCACCAGCAGGAACCGCACCTGCTCGGTCCCGTCGGGCAGCGGCACCGGGCAGGCGACCAGCGCCCACGCGGCGAAGTGGACACCGCTGAGGTAGCGCCACCCGCCGCTGACGCGCCAGCCACCGGACACGGCCCGAGCGGTGCCACCGGCCACCAGCGCGCAGGCCAGGAACGCATCCGGTCCCTCCGCCCACAACGCGTGCTGCGCCGGTTCCGGCAGGTAGGCGGCCATCCGCCCGAGCGAGGCGACGATCGACGCCACCCACGCGGCGGACGGGTCGTGCTCGGCGAGCGCGGCCGACGCCGCGAGGTAGTCGCCGAAGCCGCCCTCGGTCCCGCCCCAGCGCCGGGCGACGAAGTGCCTCGGGAACCCCGCGGCCACGATCGCCGCGACCACCTCGTCGGGCAGTCGGCGCGCGGCCTCGGACTTGGCCGCGTGCGCCGCGGCCAGTGCGCCGACCTCCCGCACGGCCGCCAGTTCGTCACCGGACATCGCTGTTCCTCTCCGTCTGCGGTCGGGCCGATCGTGACGCGGGCGACTCGACCGGCGCTGGAGCGCGCCTCCAGCACCCGGCGTGGGCCGATCACCACCTCCGAGTGGACGGAGGACTCCACCGGGGATCGAGCCCGGCTCCAGCGAACCTCCCAGGATCGGTTGTATGCGCCTGCGGCGGCCGGACACCGGCCCGTCACCGGGGGGAAGCGCAGACCGGCCCCGCGGGTGCCCAGAGTTCCGAGACCGCGTGAGCCACCAGGAGAAGAATCAGATGATCGTCGTGATCGGTGCGACCGGGAACGTGGGCAGGCACGTCGTCGGCGGGCTCGTCGCGCACGGTGCGCCCGTCCGCGCCGTGACGAGGAATGCCGCCACAGCCGTGCTGCCGGAGGGCGTCGACGTGGTCGAGGCCGACCCGACCACGCCGCGGACGGTGGGCGCCGCGCTGCGCGGGGCGACCGCGTTGTTCCTGAGCCCGCCGGCCGTCCGTGACGCCGCCGCCGACCTGCTCGCGCTCGCCCGCGAAGCGGGTGTCGGGCACGTGGTGCTGCTGTCCTCGGCGGCGGTCGAGGACGACCGCACCGACGCCGCCGACCCCATCGCCGCTTTCCACCAGGTGATCGAGGACGCGGTGGTGGCGTCCGGGCTGCCCTGGACGTTCCTGCGGCCGGACATGTTCGCCTTGAACACGCTGAAGTTCTGGGGTGAGGACGTCCGCGAGCACGGGGTGGTGCGAGCGGCGTACGGCGACGCGGTCCTGGCCCCCATCGACGAGCGGGACGTCGCCGCCGCCGCGACGGCGGTCCTGACGTCTCCCGGTCACGAGGGCCGGAAGTACGTCCTGACCGGACCCGAGGCGCTCACCCACCGCCGGATGGTCGAACTCATCGGTGAGGCGATCGGCAGGCCGCTGCGGTTCGAGGAGCTGAACCGCCGGGAAGCCGCCCGACGGATCACGGCGATGGGCATCGCGCCCGCTGTCGTCGAAGCGCTGTTGACCATGCACGAGCGCGCGGTGCGCGTGCCGATGGTCGTGTCACCCTGCGTAGCGGAGCTGACCGGACGATCGGGGCACACCTTCGCCGAATGGGCAGCACAGCACGTCGCCGAATTCACCCGACCGTAGTTCCGGCCCCGTCGGTTGGAATTCAGCGGGCCGACTCCCAGGGAAAGGGAATACGGATCCGTTTGGAACAGAGTACACAGCCCCAGCCCGGAGTTCCACCGCAAGCAGCGAGTCTCACAAATAACTTGCACGATGTCGCCCGAGTGAGTACGAGTAAAATCTTGCGACACTTTCAGTCGTCCTACGCGATGTCACAGAATGCGCATAGTGCTCCGCCCGGATGCCAAAGCGCACGACGTCGCCCGATCCGCTGGAGAACCATGGACTTCCTCGCGCTGGGCCCCCTGCGTGCCGTGCGGAGCGGGGTAAACGTGGTGCCGAGAGCCGCCAAGCCACGAACGCTGCTCGCCCTGCTGGGAGCGTACTCCGGACATATCGTACCGATCGAGGTGATCGTCTCGGAACTGTGGGAGAACGACCCGCCGCGCACCGCCACCACCACCCTGCACACCTACGTCATGCAGTTGCGCAGGCTCATCGCCCGGGCCTCCGCCGACGCCTGCGGGTCGACCGGCCCCGACGACTCCAAGCAGGTCCTCCGCCTGGAGCAGACCGGCTACCTGCTCGACCGCGACGGTGGCTCGCTGGACGTCGAGGATTACGACCGACTCGCCGCCGACGGCTTCGCGGCGCTCACCGAGGGCGACTTCGCCACCGCGCGGGCCAGGTTCGTCGAGGCCGAGGGGCTGTGGCGGGGCGAGGCGTTCGCCGACGTGCGGACCGGCCCCCGGCTGTCCGCCGAGTCCACCCGCCTGCAGGAGTCCCGTCGGCTGGTGCGGGAGCGCCGCATCGAGGCCGACCTCCAGTTGGGCAGGCACCACGAGGTGCTCGGCGAACTGGCGGGCCTGACCGCCGACCAGCCTGCCAACGAGAAGCTGCGCCGGCACTACGTGATCGCGTTGTACCGGTGCGGCTACCGCATCCGCGCGTTGTCCGAGTGCGACCAGCTGCGCAGACGCCTGGGCGACGAATTCGGGCTCGACCTCTCGCCGTCCATGTCGGCGTTGCGGCAAGCCATCCTCATCGACGACGCGGCACTGGAGCGCAACATTTCGTACGAGGAAGCGTTGCGGGCGCAGAACGCCTGGAGCCGGTATTCCCATCGCCGCACCGAGCTGCCGACGACGGCCTCGTACGTGCCGCCCGCGCCGCGCGCGCCGGAGAGCCCTGACCTGTCGAGGAACATCCTGGGTGACTGCCGCCGGTAGCCGGTGAAAGCGCGGCCCTCGATTCAGCGGCGCGCACTCCGGCGCTCCAGACGCGTTCCACCGGGATTTCGGCGGGCTCGCGCACACTCCGGTGGACGGCTCGGGAAAATCCAGCGGAGGCATCGACAATGCGACTCGCAGCGCACCTCGTCAACGACGAACCGGGTCGGCTCGCGCGGTTCGCCGAAGACCTCGGCTACAGCGCCGTGGTGGTGGGCGAGGGGTACCGCAGCGACGCGCCGAGCGTCCTCGGCCACGTGGCGGCGAGCACCCGGCGCATCAGCCTCACGTCCGGCGTCATGCAGATCCCGGCGCGCCCACCCGGCCTCGCCGCGCTCACCGCGGTGACGTTGGACGCCCTCAGCGGGGGGCGGTTCCGACTCGGCCTGGGCGTGTCGAACCCGGACGTCTCCGACGGCTGGTACGGGGTGCGGTTCGACCGCCCCCTGGCACGCACCCGCGAGTACGTCGACATCGTTCGCCGGGCGCTGAGCGGGGCCCCCGTCCGCTACCAGGGTGACTTCCACCGGTTGCCCGCCGGTGGTCGTGACCGCGCCCCGCTGCAACTGGACGTGCCCGAGGGCACGGACATCCCCCTCTACATAGCGGCCGTCAGCGCGGCGAACCTGCGCCTCACGGGTGAGATCGCGGACGGCTGGATCGGCGCGTTCGTCTCCCCCGAGTCGCTGGCGGGCGCCGTGGCCGAACTCCGCGCCGGACGAGCCGCCGCCGGCCGCGACCTCACCGGGTTCGAGGTGATGCCGAGCCTGCCGACGATGTTCGCCGACGACACCGACACCGCCATCGACCGCCTGCGCGGCCACTACGTCCACTTCCTGGGCATGGGCGACCCCCTGCACAACGTCTACGCCGGCGCGGCACGGCGGATGGGGTTCGAGCACGAACTCGCCGTGGTGCACGACCTCATCGCCGCCGACGAGCGCGCCAAGGCCGCGGCGGCGATCCCGGCGGAACTGATTGACCGCACCGCGCTCGTCGGCCCCGTGGCACGCGTGGCCGACCGCATCCGCGCCTACCGCGAAAGCGGTGCGACGACGTTGACGATCATGCTGTCGCCCGCGCGCACCGACCACGAAGGAAGACTGCGGCTGCTGCGCAAGGCGGCGGAGGCGCTGGACCTGTCGAGCGCCGCGTGACAACCCTCCTCGCGGAAAGGACTGCCATGACCCGCAACACCGCAGCCACGCGGCCCGTCGCCCTCGTGACCGGGGCGACCAGCGGAATCGGACTGGCCATCGCCGGACGACTCGCGGAAGGGGGAACCGCGGTGCACCTGTGCGCGCGGAACCCCGATCGCCTCGCGCGGACGGTGGAGGCGTTGCGCGAGCAGGGCCACGACGACGTCGACGGCTCGGTGTGCGACGTCCGGGATCCCGCCGCGATCAAGGAGCTCGTCTCGACCGTCGTGGACCGCTGGGGTCACGTCGACGTCCTGGTCAACAACGCGGGCCGGCCTGGTGGCGGGATCACCGCGCAGATCGACGACGAACTGTGGTTCGACGTCATCAACACCAACCTCAACAGCGTCTTCCTGGTCACCCGCGAAGTGCTCACGGCCGGACGGATGCTCGACCGCAGTCGCGGCCGGGTGGTCAACATCGCCTCCACCGGCGGCAAGCAGGGCGTCGTGCACGGCGCGCCGTACTCGGCGTCCAAGCACGGCGTCGTCGGGTTCACCAAGGCCCTCGGCCTGGAACTGGCGAAGACCGGCATCACCGTCAACGCGGTGTGCCCCGGGTTCGTGGAGACGCCGATGGCGGCCGAGATCCGCAGCCGGTACGCGGCCGTGTGGGGCGTGTCGGTGGACGAGGCGTTCGACCGGATCACCGGACGCGTCCCGATCGGGCGTTACGTGGTCCCGCGTGAAGTCGCCGCGATGGTGGAGTACCTCGTCTCCGACGACGCGGCGTCCGTGACGGCGCAGGCGTTGAACGTCTGCGGCGGCCTCGGCAACTACTGAACCGGAGGACGCACCGATGACGCCTGTGCCCGCCGACCTCTACGCCGAAGTGCTGCACTTCTACGCACGCCAGACGCACGCGCTCGACAACGGGCGACTCCAGGAGTACGCGCGGACGTTCACCGAGGACGTCGTCTTCCACCACACGCCGGACGCGGAGCCTGCCCGGACGCGCGCGGGCATCCTGGCCGCGGCGACCGCGCAGCGCGAAGCGAATCAAGCCGACCCGGTGCAGCGGCGCCACCACTTCACCCAGGTCGTGGCCGACCTCGAGTCGGACGGCACGATCCGCACCGCCTGCTACGCGGTGGTCGTGCGGTCCCGGCCTGGGGAGAAGCACCCCGACATCTGGCCCAGTTGCGTCGTGCGGGACACCGTCGTGCTCGACGGCAGCACCCTGCTCGTGGCCGAGCGGACGATCAACTACGACTACCTGTAGCGGGACGGGAGCCGGCGACCACCGGCTCCCGTCCCCGACATCGGGTCAGCTGCAGCCCGAGGTGGAGCCGCAGCCCTCGCACAGGTAGCACGAGCCGGCCGGGCGCATCTTCGTGCCGCAGGTCATGCACAGCGGCGCGTCGGCGGCCTTGCCCAGGTGCCGTTCGAGCAGTTCGACGGAACTGCCGACCTTCACCTCGGTGCTCGGCTTGTCCTCGACCGCGGCGGAGGCGGTGGCGTCCACGGAGGTGCGCAGGCCTTCGAGGTCGGCATCGGACCCACCGCCGCCATAGCCCTCCGCGACCTGCGCGGTGCGCTCGTCGGCGGTGAAGATGCCCAGCTGGGCGCGCTTCTCGAACGGCAGGTAGTCCAGTGCCAGGCGGCGGAACAGGTAGTCCAGGACGCTGGTCGCGATGCGGACGTCCGGGTCGTCGGTCATGCCCGCCGGCTCGAAGCGCAGATTCTGGAACTTCGAGACGTAGAACTCCAGCGGGATGCCGTACTGCAGGCCCACCGAGATGGACATGGAGAAGGCGTCCATCACGCCGGCCAGCGTCGAGCCCTGCTTGCCCAGCTTGACGAAGATCTCGCCCAGGCCGTCGTCGGGGTACGACCCGGCGTGCAGGTAGCCCTCCGCGCCGCCGACCGTGAACGACACCGTCTGCGACGGGCGCTTCTTCGGCAGGCGCTTGCGCACCGGCCGGTACTCCACCACGGTCTCCGACTTGGTCTCTGCGTCCTTGTTCGCGCCCTTGCCCGCGGACAGCGGCTGGCCGACCTTGCAGTTGTCGCGGTAGATCGCCAGCGCCTTCAGGCCCAGCTTCCAGCCCTGGTAGTAGATCTCCTCGACCTCCTCGACGGTCGCCGTCTCCGGCATGTTCACCGTCTTGGAGATCGCGCCGGAGATGAACGGCTGCACCGCGGCCATCATCCGCACGTGGCCCATCGGCGCGATCGAACGGTCGCCCATCGCGCAGTCGAAGACCTCGTAGTGCTCCGGCCTGAGACCCGGGGCGTCGACCACGTGGCCGTGCTCGCCGATGAACTCGACGATCGCCTCGATCTGCTCCTGCTGGTAGCCCAGCACCTCCAACGCGCGCGGCACCGTCTGGTTGACGATCTGCATCGAACCGCCACCGACCAGCTTCTTGAACTTCACCAGCGCCAGATCCGGCTCGATACCGGTGGTGTCGCAGTCCATCATCAGACCGATCGTGCCCGTCGGCGGGAGAACGCTGGCCTGCGCGTTGCGCCAGCCGTTGCGGGCGCCGATCTCGATGCAGCGCTGCCACTCCTTCGTGGCGACCGTGCGGACCGCCGCGTCGTTCGCGTGGTAGGTGCGCAGCATGTCGTTGGCGGCCGAGTGCTTGCGGATGACCCGCTGGTGCGCCTCGGCGTTGCGGGCGTACCCCTCGTACGGGCCGACCAGCCCGGCCAGCTCCGCCGACCGCCGGTAGACCACGGCCTGCATCAGCGACGTGACCGACGCCGCCAGCGCGCGGCCACCCTCGGAGTCGTACGCGTGGCCGGTCGCCATCAGCAACGCACCCAGGTTCGCGTAACCGATGCCCAACTGGCGGAACGCGCGGGTCGTCTCGCCGATCGCCGGGGTCGGGAAATCCGCGAAGCAGATCGAGATGTCCATCGCCGTGATGATCAGCTCGACCGACTTCGCGAACAGCTCCGCGTTGAACGTGCCGTCCTCGGACAGGAACTTCATCAGGTTCAACGACGCCAGGTTGCAACTGGAGTTGTCCAGGTGCATGTACTCCGAACACGGGTTCGACGCCGTGATACGACCCGACTCCGGCGTGGTGTGCCAGTCGTTGATCGTGCCGTCGTACTGGATGCCCGGATCCGCGCACTCCCACGCCGCCTGCGCCAACTTCCGGAACAGGTCCCTGGCATCGACGTGCTCGATGACCTCGCCGGTCTGGCGGGCACGCAGGCCGAACCGGCCCCCGTTCTCGTAGGCGTGCATGAACTCGTCCGACACCCGGATCGAGTTGTTCGCGTTCTGGTACTGCACGGACACGATGTCCCTACCGCCCAGATCCATGTCGAACCCGGCATCGCGCAACGCGCGGACCTTGTCCTCCTCACGCGCCTTGGTCTGGATGAACTCCTCGACATCCGGGTGGTCCACGTCCAGCACCACCATCTTCGCCGCACGCCGGGTCGCACCACCCGACTTGATGGTGCCCGCCGACGCGTCCGCACCACGCATGAACGACACCGGACCCGACGCCGTACCACCCGAGGACAACAACTCCTTGGACGAACGGATCCGCGAGAGGTTCAGACCCGCGCCGGAGCCGCCCTTGAAGATCAGGCCCTCCTCGCGGTACCAGTTCAGGATCGACTCCATCGTGTCGTCCACCGACAGGATGAAACACGCACTGACCTGCTGCGGAGAGCTCGTACCGACGTTGAACCACACCGGCGAGTTGAAGCTGAACACCTGGTGCAACAGCATCCAGGTCAATTCGCACCGGAAAACCTCGACGTCGTCGTCGGTCGCGAAATACCCGTGTTCCGCACCGGCCGCGGCATAACGGTTGACGACCCGGTCGATGAGCCCGCGCAGGCTGTGCTCCCGCTGCGGCGTCCCCACTGCGCCGCGGAAGTACTTGCTGGTCACGATGTTCGTCGCATTCACCGACCAGAAGTCGGGGAACTCGACACCCCGCTGCTCGAAGTTCACCGAGCCGTCGCGCCAGTTCGTCATCACGACGTCACGACGCTCCCAGGTCACCTCGTCGTACGGGTGGACCCCCGGCGTGGTGTACACGCGCTCCACCCTCAGCCCGCGACCGGCACGTCGGCCGGACGACCTCCCCGACGCGGACGCCCCCACGATCTCCGTCATCGCTCCCCTTCGGTTTCGCTTGCCGCAGGTCAGCTACCCAACCTGTCGGGTAGCCACCCGCAAGTAGCTACTACATGTTGTGGTGGTGCGCATGTTGACACACCGAGACGACACCCGATTCGGCGACCCCCGTCGACTGGACGAGGGCTCCAGCGGACCTCCACCGACCAGTGGTGGGGTGGGTCCGAGGCCGGGAGGAGGCGATGTGGCGCGCGACGTCGAGCGCAAGGTCGTGGAGGTCGCGGACGGGGTGTTCGCCTACGTCCAACCCGACGGCGGCTGGTGCGTGAACAATGCCGGGATAATCGTCGGCACCGAACGGACCGTGGTCGTCGACACCGCCGCGACGGTGCGTCGGGCGACCTTGCTGAAGGAATCGGTGGATTCGCTGTCGGCAGGCCGGGAAATCACGTTGGTGAACACCCACCACCACGGTGACCACTGCTTCGGGAACTGCGTCTTCCCTGCGGGGGTGCCCGTCGTCGGCCATCACCTGGCACGTCGGGAAATGCGCGAGGGCGGTTTGGCGCTCACCCACCTGTGGCCCGATGTGGAATGGGGTGAAATAAAGCTCCGCCTACCGGACGTGACCTTCACGGAAAGCATGTCGTTGTACCCTGGGAACGTGGAGGTGGAACTGCTCCACGTCGGTCCCGCGCACACGACCAACGACGTCGTGGCGTGGCTGCCGGAGCAGCGGGTGCTGTTCGCCGGCGACGTGGTGTTCAACGGCGTCACGCCGTTCGTCCTCATGGGGTCGGTCCGGGGCAGCATCGCCGCGGTGGAACGCCTGCGGGCACTGCGCCCCGAGACGATCGTCCCCGGTCACGGCGACACCGGTGGCGCCACCCTGCTCGACCGGACCGCGGACTACCTGACGTGGCTGGAGGACCTGGCCGGCGCCGGTCGCGCGGCCGGGCTGGGTCCCCGTGAAGTGGCGCAGGAGGCGGACCTGGGCGCCTTCGCGGACCTGCTGGACAGCGAGCGCCTGGTGGGCAACCTGATACGCGCCTACGCGGAAACCGAACCGGGCCACCGCCTGGGCGAACCGCTCGACGTCCTCGGCGCGTTCCAGGAGATGATCGCCTACCACGGCGGCCTGCCCACCAGCCACGCCTGAGCCGCCGCGCACCGCGGTCGGTGCTCTCGAATCGCAGCGAGCCGGAATGCGCACCCCGCCCGGACTGGAACTTCACCGGTGGATCCGGCCCACCAGTTCCTGGATGTGATCGCTGGAGAGGAAACCACCCTAACCAGACGGGACTGTTGCACTGTCACCCCAAGGTCAACCTTCCGAATAACGCCCCTATGGAAAGTTGTCGCAGGTGCCTGATCCAGGACCGGCGTAATGGTCGGCGTCGCGGTAGTCGCCGATGTAGGCATAGTGGTATCTGGAGTTTTGCCACGCAACGACCCAGACGTACGGATTTCCGCCGACGCCGCACAGCCCGGACGTATCAAGATGCCAGTACTGGAGCGCGATGCTGTCGCCGTTGTGGAGCGCATAGACCTGACCGTTGTACCAGTCGCGCCGGACTCGGCGCCATGACAATCGCCAACACCGTCACCAACATGATGATCGGAAACTGAACAAATCGTCGCCATCGAGGTTTCATTTCCCTCCCCGGGTCTGATTTTCCCCAAAGTTGTCATCGAAGGACCCCGTCACTTGCGCTGCTGCGCCTGGTCGGCGATGTACCTCCAGTAGACGAGGTTGCTTCGACTCATCCGGGCGTCGGCCTCGTGCGGCTCGGCCATGCGCAGGCGGTCATCGAGTAGCTCTTCGAAGGTCCGGACGGCGGTCTCTTCGTGTCCTGCCTCGCCCAGTCTGCGGCCGTAGTGCCCTCTGATGGCAAGCGCGACACGGTTGTCGGTACCCAGCAGGTCGCGCTGGGCCGTCACAACCTGCCCCAGCATCACGACGGCTCGGTCGAGTCCACCGCATTGCGCCTGCCAGTAAGCCAGGTTGTTGCGCACGATCCACGTTTCCGGGTGTCCGTCTCCCCTGAGGCGCACGTAGTCGTCGACCAGTCCGCGCAACTCCTCAACCGCCAATTCCGGCTGGTGATGTTCACCGTGTGCCATGGCGAGGTTGTTGCGGATCGACAAGGTATCGACGTGGTCCACCCCGTGCACTCGGATGTGGTCGGTCAGCAGCTCCTCGAACGCCTTCACGGCCTGTTCGTGGTCGCCTGCCTCACCTTGGCGCCGCGCCAGGCGCCCTCTGGTGATCAAGGTGTCCGGATGGTCGGGTCCGAGCAGTCGTAGCTGGTCGTCGAGCACCCTGCGGAGAACCGTGACGGCACCGGCGAGTTGGCGGTCACCGGTTTCGACGACGCCTCCCACCCTCGGCAGGTCGGCCAGCAGCACCTCGAGGCCTTCCCACATACCTCCCTCGGCCACCCAGGATGCCAACTCTCCCCGAGTCGCGAGAGTCAGACGGTGCTCCGGGCCGAGGATCCGGCTGCGATCGGCGAGGAGTCGTTCCAGAGCGGCCACGGCGCCGGCGTGGTCACCGGCGTGACCGGTCCAGAAAGCGTGAAGGCTGCGGACGGCCAACGTGTCGGGGTGGTCGGGGCCCAGGCGCTGTTCGGCGCGGTGGCGCAGTCGTTCGAAGTGGTCACGGGCGCCTGCGAATTGACCGGTGTCGCCGAGACTCTGACCCACACGCAGGAGCAGTGGGTGGAGCGTCGGTTCCCAAAGCCCTTCCTCCGCGGCGGCTTCCAAGGCGATGGCGTTCGCGCGCAACGCTTGGACCAGCGTCGTGTCCGACTCGATCGTCGGCCATGCCTCCAACAGCGCGGCGGCCACGAGCCGGGGCAACGACTCCACGAGGTCCTCGGCGAGAAGGTCGCGTGTTGCCCGCTGGACGAGTTCGTGCGTGCGCAGTTCGGTGTGGCGGGATTCCGGGTCGTAGTCGACCAGGCTGAGCCGTGCGAGGCAGGTCATGGCGTCCCGTGCCTGCTCCGCCCAGACGTTGCGCCTGACTACACCCGCGAGGTAGTCCAGGACCGTGCGGGTGGTGAACAGCTCCGACGGAACCCCGCCGGGATCCAACAGCGAGATCAACCGCAGTACGGGCCCTGCGAGTCCGACGGGTTCCAACCGGTCGGCGTGCCCAACCGACAACGCCCACGTCGCGGCGACCGTGTGGCGGTGTTCGTCCGGCAGTGCCTCCGCATCGGGCAACAGCGTTGTCAGGGCGCGCCGAGTATCGGCGAAGCGCTCCACGTACTGCGCGCAGCTCAACTGTCGGTCGATGACGTAGGCGACAGCTTGCGACAGGGCCAAGGGCAGGTGACCCAACCGCGCCGCCAACTCGGCGCCTCCTGCCGCAAGCGCCTCGTGCCCGGACAACTTCGCGGAGATGTAGGCGGCGGATTCCTCCGGCGTGAACAGCCCCACCTCGATGAAATGCCGATCAATCCCCCGCAGGGCCGCGTCACGCCGCCGCGTCGTCACCAACACACGTCCTCTGTCCGCGTGCGGAGGCCACAGACCGTTCAGGTCCTTCGGGAGGTTCACATCGTCGAGCACGATCAGCCATCGTGCACGGGTCTCGGCGAGCCACGCCATCAGTTGGGCAGCCGCCGCCCCGGGGTCCGAGTCGTCGGCGTCGAACAACTCTGCGGCAGCCTGCCCGTAGTCGGCCAGCACGGCGTCACGCGATGCCGCGTTCACCCACAGCAGCAGGTCCAGGTCCCCCGCTTCCCACGTGTGCTCGGCGTAGACCGCCGCGAGCTGGGTCTTGCCGACACCACCCAGACCCACGAGCACACCAGCGTGCGCGCGGCGCGGCGGCTGCCCCGAGGCGGCGTCGATCACCGCAGACCGGTTCAGCACCTCCGCCAGTTCCACGCCCACATGACGGTGCTGGAAGCCTTCCACCCGTCGGGGTACAGCGCCGAGGCGGCGCGGCAGCGCGGCCCTGCTCGATGCCAGATGCACGTCTCCGTAGATCGCACCAGCCTGCAGTACCACGCCCTGCACCGAACCGTCGACGCTGTTGACTGTGCCGGCGTCGACCGCGCCAGTCGCCGACTCAGGGTCATTCTGCTTAGAACGACGTCGCACCACAGGATAATGCCTCAAGAACTACCGTTGATGACAGTGGGAGCTTTCCAAAATACGACGACACGACGAAAATCCGCAGAAATGCGGAGATCTCCTCACCGTGATCACGATCCCGCGTCGTGCGTACTGGTTGTCCTGTTCCGTCTGCTCGTTGAGTCCGCCAGACGCCGGACGCTGTCAGCGCTGGTCCAACACGCCCCCGGCGGGACGAGCGTGATGATGGCAGGTACCGCCGAGCTGCCGGCAATGTGGGTTCCGGTCGGGTCGATCGACCCGGCGTGGTCGGAGGTCTCCCGTGAGCCAACGGATTTTTGAGGAAACGGCGAAGGACGTGGCGGACTTGTTCACGATCGTGGCCGCGGACCTGCACCGCTTCGCCTTGCGAGTCGGTCAGGGTGATGCAGCAGCCGCCGACGATCTCGTGCAGGGCACCTCCCACGACGCTGCCCGGTTCTAGGCCTCGCCGGCGCCTCTCGACCGAGGTCGCCGGCGAGCTCGGTTGTTCGTGGTCCTCAAGCGGAAAGCCGTCGACCGCAGGTCGACATCTGCCGCCGGTCTGCGGCGTCACCGGGATGGATCCCGGGGTTGGTTGTCCGGACCTACGTTGCGGCTTCGGCGGGTCGGTCGTCGCCGGGGCGGAGTAGCGGGTCCAGGTGCCGTTGCAGGCGTTCGGCGTCGTCGTTGCGTCCCTGGTGCCGGTACAGCTGCAGTGCTTCCTGCCATGCGGTGCGGGCCTGCTCGTGGTGGCCGAGGGCGGCGTGGGGCCGGCCGAGGTGTTCGAGGGTGCTGGCGGCGTCGTAGATGTTGCCGAGGCCGCGGCGCAGGGTGAGGGCCTGCCGGTAGTGGCGGATGGCCAGGTGGTGGTTGCCGGTGTTGTGCTCGATGTAGCCGAGGCTGTCGAGGGTGTTCGCCTCGCCGGTGCGGTTGCGGTGTTGTCGGTGCAGGGCCAGGGCGGTGTGGAAGTGGCTGCGGGCGGTGTCGTAGTCGCCCGTTCGGGCGCTGTACCAGCCCACAGCGTTGTGCGCGTGGGCCTGGCACAGCGGCACGTCGAGGCCGAGGAGCAGGCGCAGTGCGCGGGTGGCGTGATGCAGGGCCTCGCGGTCGTCGTGCCCACCCCGGACCCTGGCGAGCGCCTGGTGGGCGTGGGCCTGCTGGTAGGTGTCGTCGTGCTCTTCGGCGAGGCCGATGGCGTGACCTCCGCACCTACTTCCCCCAACAGGCGCACCAGCACCGCCATACCGGCCCCCTCCGCCCTGCACACCTCCCCGGTCACCAGCCATAGCAGCTCACGCGGCGCTGTGCAGAACCTTGCCAGCGGTTCACACGATCGGCCCGCGACGCTGAGCCGGTGGTGGTCGACCCGCGCTGTCGCGGCCGGCGGGGGCGGAACCCCCGGGCCGGTGGCCACCACATCACCGAACTCCGAGGAGGGGACTTGAATCGGATTCGAACCGTGCTGGCAGCCCTGGGTCTGGCGGTCATCGCGCTGACCACGCCGGCCGTCGCGCAAGCCCGACAGCCCGGTGACGTGGGGACGATGGCCTTCGCCGACTGCCCGGCCGGCTACTTCTGCGTCTGGGAACACGCGGACGGGACCGGCCACTGGGCCAGGTTCCAGACGGGATCGCCCGACCTGACCGTGCCGATCGGCGGGTTCGTCTTCAACGACGAGATCTCGTCCGTGTGGAACCGGACCAGCCGGATCTGGTGCCTCTACGAGAACACCAACTACGGAGGATCTGTCCTGCGAATCGCGGCCAACTGGGGGCCGGGAGCGATCGGCCCCCGCTACGAGTTCAACGACAAGGTCAGCTCGCTGAAGTCCTGCTAGTCCGACGAGACGCCGACACCCCCGGTCGGGCCGCCGCAGATCCGGCGACCCGACCGGGCGCGTACAGGACGACGGACGCAGCGATACCACGACCGCACCGGTCGGGCGGTGCCCTGTGATCCGCAGGTTCGTCCCCTTCGGGATCGGTCAGCGTGGTGAGTCAGGCAACGACGAGACGTGTCGCGCGGGGATCACGATGATGTGATCGGTTCCGAAGCCGGGCAGGGGTGGCCGGAACGCGACGGTGTTCTCGGTCCGGACGAGCACCTCCACCTTCGCCACGCCCGGAATGACTTCGTCGCAGTACCAGTCCTGCCGCATGCTGCGACCATAGCCGTTCGACGCTATCGCGACCGAGTCTTCTCCTCGCGCTCGGTGAGGACCTGGAACAGCAGCTCGGCGCCGTGCCGGTCCAGCTCCATATAGCCTCGACCTTCCTGGTCACGATCCGCATCTTCTTCGTCTGCTCACCATAAAAGAACCCGATCCTGAAAGCCCTTTACGATCCTGGATCCTGTCACGGAGTGGGCATTCAACCCCTCCGTCAGGTCAGCGACTCACCAGCCACGGAGGGCGGCACCACCAGGCCCTTCACGGCACTCGGTGGCGAGTCACCGGCAACCAGCGCCCGTGCCGGCGGCCATCAGGTGGCTTGTCTCCCCGAACCGCCGGCGATAAACTCCGTGCATACCGACTGAAGTGGGGGAAGTCGCATGGGGTGGAAGATTCCGGCCGGCATCTTACTGGCACTGGCATTATTTATTCCGGCACCGTCGGCAGTGGCTCAAACCGGATCACCCGGGTTGAATGCGACAACCTGCCAAACGGTGCATCTGTACGCGAATATTCGTGAGCTTGTCACCATTGACCTGGACACCGCCTCCGACATCGAGATCCGGGTGCTGGCCAACCAAATCCTGTCGGCAGCGAGGGTCGACTCCTTGACCATTCTGTCGGACAGGCTGCAGACACGACTCGACGGCACCCCCGAAGACCTCCGCGCGTTCCTCAAGACGGGCCTGCAACCCGGCTGGTCGACGGATCTACGGCTCGCGGTCAACTGGACGGTGACCGGCGCCGGCCCCAACGTCCGCGCAGCCGCACAAAAAGTGCTCGACAACGGAACCATCGACGCCTTCCTGGCCTACCTCAACGGCGGCCTGTACGTCGCACGTGCGCTCGACTCCGGGTCTGCGGTGCATCTGTACAGGAATATTCGTGAGCTTGTCACCATCAACCTGGACACCGCCTCCGACATCGAGATCCGGGTGCTGGCCAACCAAATCCTGTCGGCAGCGAAGGTCGACTCCTTGACCATTCTGTCGGACAGGCTGCAAACACGACTCGACGGCACCCCCGAAGACCTCCGGGCGTTCCTCAAGACGGGCCTGCAACCCGGCTGGTCGACAGATCTGCGACTCGCGGTCAACTGGACAGTGACCGGTGCCGGTCCCAACGTCCGCGCAGCCGCACAAAAGGTACTCGACAACGGAACCATCGACGCCTTCCTGGCCTACCTCAACGGTGGCCTGTACGTCGCACGTGCGCTCGACTGCGCGTGAACGACCGCAGACGACCGATGCCCGCACAGGACGTTGTACGTGCTTGCCCGTCAACCGATGGGTCGGTACGTGTCCTTGCGGGACCGGACTACGAGTTGGTCGCCATGGCGGTGCTGCGCTTCATCGAGTGACCGGCGCGGTGCGCCGGTCACTTCAAGGCTGGTCGATTGGCTGAGTTCCGTTGTCCAGGTGGTGGTGAGTTCCGGTGAGAGTGGGTCTTTCGGATCTTGGCGCCACGGGGCTCGGCCGGTGTCCCGTCCACCGGGCGAGCTGATCGTCAGCGCTTGGCCTGGGACTCTCCTGTGGTCCAGTCCCAGTCGGTGATCGTGGTGCGCATCAGCCGGGCGGCGGCTGACAGGTGGTTGTCGGTGCCCCAGTAGAGGGTGACTGTGCGGCGGCAGTCCGGGCTGTCGACGGGGATCCAGGCGACAGGGGCCTGCGTGAAGCTGCGGCGGGCGAAGGCGGGGGCGAGACCGATGCCCAGTCCCGCGCTGATCAGGTCGGCGATGGCGCTGTGTTCGTCGCTTTCGCAGACGATCTTGGGGGTGAGGCCTCGGGCGGCGAAGAGTCGGTCGAGCAGCCGGCGCAGCCAGTGTCCCTCGCGGGCGGTGACGAGGGGCTGGTCGGCGAGTTCGTCGATGGTCACCGACGTGCGGCCCGCCAGCGGATGATCGAGTGGGGTGCCCACCCCCACCGCCTCGTCGAACAGCCGCACGGACTCCAGCCCCTCGGCGTGGATCGGCTGCGAGGCAACACAAAGATCGACCTCTTGGGCGCGCAGGCGGCGGCCCATGTCCTCGGGCGGCGACCACTGGAGCTCGATCTCGACGGCGGGATGCGCGCGCTTGTGCGCCGCCAGCGGTCCGGTGAGGGTCAGGAAGGTTTCCGACGCCAGTCTCACGGTGCCCAGGCCCTCGCTGGTGGCCTCGGTGACAGCGCGTCGTCCCGCGTCGAGCTCGCCCAGGGCACGTTCGACGTGATCGCGGAAGAGTTTGCCGCTGTCGTTCAGCCGGAGCCGGCCGCCCCGATCGAACAGCGGTACGCCCAGCTCGCTTTCCAGTCGGGCGATGGTCCGGCTCAGCGACGGCTGGGCGATGTGCAGTTCGTCGGCGGCCCGGCTGAGGTGCTCCAGCCGCGCCACCACCAGGAACTGCCTGAGCGAGTTCAGCTCCACCATGCCTCCCGAGGCATAACGTCATAGCAATCTCGATCTTAGACAAGATAACATCGAAGTCATAGTGTCGAGTTCATGAGAAGCCAAGACGAAGCCACGATCCGCCGGCACATCGACCAGCTCGTCGAAGGAATCCAGGGCAAGGACCTCGACGGCCTGAGTCGGCTCTACGCAACGGACATCGTGTCCTTCGACGTCCAGTCGCCGCTTCAGCATGTGGGGATCGACGCCAAGCTCAAGAACTGGGCGCCCGTGTTCACGTCCTTCGAGACGGTCACCTATGAGGTCCGAGACCTGTCGCTCACCGTGGGCACCGATGTGGCGTTCGGGCACGCCTTCGCCCGTCTCGGCGGCACGTTCAAGGACGGCACGGCGACGAGCGGCATGTGGGTCAGGGTCACGCACTGCCTCCGGAAGATCGACGGCAGGTGGTTGATCGTGCACGACCAGGTCTCGGTGCCGCTCGACATCCCGACCGGCACCGCAGCAGTCGACCTCGAGCCCTGACCCCACCACCCACCCCCGTCGCCTCGCCGCGGCACCGCAGTCATGGAGGAACCATGAACCCCGTCCCCGCGATCATCGAGCTCCCGGGCTACCTGGCCGGCACCTGGAAGGCCGACCCGGCGCACTCCGAGATCGCCTTCTCCGTCCGCCACCTCATGATCAACAAGATGCGCGGCCGGTTCACCACCTACGACGTCACGATCATCACCAGCGAGGACGTGGTGGGCTCGTCAGTCGCCGCGTCGATCGACCTCGCGTCCATCGACACCGGCAACGACATGCGTGACAACCACCTTCGCACCGCCGACTACCTCGAGGTCGAGGAGTACCCGACGATGAGCTACCGCTCGACCGGCATCCGCCGGACCGGCGACGGTTGGGTCATCGACGGTGAGCTGACGTTGCACGGCCTCACCCGGCAGGTACCGCTGGCCGTCGAGGTGAACGGGTTCGGCTCGGACCAGTGGGGTGTGCAGCGGGCCGGCTTCTCCGCGACCGCGGAGATCAACCGGCGCGACTTCGGCATCGACATCAGCACCCCGCTGGACGCCGGTCGCGTTGCGGTCGGCGACAAGGTGTCGATCAGCCTCGAAATCCAGGCCGTTCTCCAGAAATGACTGGGTTGGGCAGGTCTTCACCACCCCTGCGCAACCTCGGTTTCAACGTCTTGGGCGATCACACTTGGCGTGTCCGGCCACGCGTTCTGCCGGTCGACCTTCCGCCGAACGTCCCGCCGGAGTTCCCCCAGCAGCTTCCGCTGGCCGTCGGTGACGAGAGGGTCGCCCTCCAGCTCGGTCACCGTGTGGGCGAGCGTCCGCAGGTCCTCGGGCTGGTCGGCCACCTTGGCCGGCTCGGTCAGCACCAGGAGCTTCTGTTCGACCGTGAAGTCCTCGTCCTGCAACGCCTTGAGCAGTGATCGGCGCAAGCTCGGGTGCGGCGCTTGCCTGGTCTCGCGTCGCCTCCGCAGCGCTTCCGCCCGGGTGGACGGGCGGGTCCGCGGGTCGTCCGCCACCTCCTCATAGACCTCTTCCGCCGTGCTCCGGCGGGACGGGTCCAGGTCGACCAAGTGCCCTGCGGCGATCAACCTCGTTTCGACGTCTTCGGTGCGGTCCCGGGCTATCTTCTCCAGCTTGTCCGAAGATGTCCGCGCACCGTCGACACCACCGATCTTGGCCAACATCACCGCGCCTGCGATGCACTCCCGCGCGGGTAGGTAACGAGTTCCCAGGAGCTCGCGCAGGAGCGCGACGATGTCGTGATGGTGTTCGGGGAACCTTGGGGCGGCCAGCTTCACCAGCCCGAGTGCGAAGATCGAGGGAATCTCCTCGGTGTCGCCGGCTTCCAGGACGAACCTGCGCAGCAGCGCGATCACCTGCCCCCCGAACTCCTCTCCCAACCCCGTCATGGTTGCGAGCGAGTCCACACGCTCCCACTGCGTCGAGAAGCGGCTCTCCACGCGGTCTTTGAGCAACGCAGCGGCCACCGCAGGCCGGTACGCGGACAGCGCACGGAGGGCGAGCGAAGCGTGCGAACCGCCATCGCCGACAGCGGTTCGCAGCACCCTTTCGACTCTCGCGTCGGGAACTCGTGAACAGACGTGCCACCACGACCGCGCGTCCATGCTTCGACGGCGCGCTGCAGACCGCATGGGACCGCTTGTGGTCACGACGCCCGATGTTGCTGGTGCTGCTGAGCAGCGACCTGCACATGATGGAGCGCCTCACCGCCTACGACCGCCCCTTCTACGGACGCGCGGACAACCTCGTGCTCGGACCGCTCAACCCCGCCGAGACCGGCCACGCGATCGGCCTGGCGGCGGCGGACGCCATCGACGCCCACCTCGTCACCGGCGGACTGCCCGGCATCATCCGCACCTGGCCGCCGACTTCCTGCGCAGGGAATGCGACGACCCCGCCGCGCCGCTGTTCGGCGTGCCGGAGTCCTCCCTGCTAGCCGAGTTCCCCTCACCCGACCAGGCCCACCGCGTCGTGGAATCGATCGGCGGCGACAACCGCACCCACGCCACCATCGCCGGGAGCAACCAGGGACAGATCCCCTCCGGGACACTGTCACCGCTGCTGCGACGGCTGACCGAGGAGAAGCGGGTCCTGGCGGTGGACCACCCGCTCTCCACCAAGCCCGGCAAACCGGCCCTCTACCGGATCTCCGACAGCAACCTGCGCTTCTACCTGCCCATCGGACGCGCCATCCAGGAACAGGCACGCCGCGGACGCCCCCACATCGGCGCACGCGTCCTGCAACGCCAATGGACTCTGGCGCGGACGCGCCGTCGAACCACTCATCCGCGAAGCACTCGAACTCGCCGGACAGGCCGGCGAACTGCCCTGGCCCGACACCGCCGCGGTGGGCGGCTGGTGGAACCGCCGGCACAACCCCGAGGTCGACCTCGTCGGAGCCGACCGCTCCCCCGTCGCCGACCGCATCGACTTCGCCGGCTCGATCAAATGGATCGGCAGCACCTTCGACCGCCACGACCTCGCAACACTCCGCCACTCCGCCAACCACATCCCCGGCTACGACCCAGCCCGCTCCGGACTCGCCGTCGTATCCCTGTCAGGCACCGACATCGACACCCACGACGTCGACCTCGCATGGGGACCGGAAGAGATCATGGACTGCTGGGAAACCAGCTGAACAGACGACAAGCCTGTGCCGCTCGTGCGCGAATCAAGTGATGAGCGTCCAACTAACATCAGAACAACCATGGCTTTTCCAGCGATACAACCTGAGCTTTGAGCGACGTGGAGCGACGCGCCGGCTGTTCGCCAGGGCCTGGGAACTCGCCGCGTTGGCCACGTCGCGCTGCGATGATCGACAGTGATCATCAGCGCCGGTTCCCGCATTCCGCCGAAGTGCGGGGTTGGTCGACCGTTCGCCGGCCGAGTGGCGCAGGGGCGGTGGGCTGTTGGCGGACGTGCCGCGGGCGGGTGCAGCAATTCGCGACAGTGGTGTAGCGGGGAGCGGCGGCAGGCGATCACATAAGTGTTCGCTTCTACCGGCGAGGGGATCCAGATGTTGCTGTCCGCACGTGTTCTGGTGGCGGCGTTGATCGTCGTGGGAGGGGCGGCCGGCCCGTCGGGCACCGCCGCGGCCGAGCCGCTCTACGGCCCCAGCGTCAGCCTCTTCACGCCCACCCCGGGTTCGCACGTGGAGGTGGGTGTTCCCCTGCAGATCAGCGGCACGTCGGCGTACAGCGAGGGTAGCCACTGGGATTGGGCGGAGATCTCGTTCGACGGTGGCGAGACCTGGGACTACGTGGACAAGCCGGGCCCTGCATCCAACTGGCAGTACTTCTACACGCCCACCGTCGAAGGCGATCTCGGGATCACTACGCGTGGACACGATGACGGGAACACCGGGGATCCGCGGACACGCGTCGTGCACGTCGGCGGACCGCCGACCGCGAGCCCCGCCTGGTGCGGGACCGGGTGCCGACCTTTCGTCGCCGACGTGTACCTCACCGTGGACGCCGACCCTTCACCGGTCGAACTGGGCCTGGTCTTCCAGGTGAACCGACCCGGAGTGATCACCGACGTGGAACTCACTCGGCCCGGCAATCCTCCGACGCCGGTCCGCGTGCGGCTGTGGAACTCGACGGGTGACGTGCTCGCCGACGTGACCGACGTCCCGACGTACAACTTTCGGACTTCGCTGCCGATGCCGCCGAACACGCAAGTCGTCCCCGGTGAACGCTACGTCGTGTCGTATTCGACCGAGGGCCTGCCCTACCAGTCGACCGAGTGGCAGTTCAGCGGCGAAGTCGTGTCCGACCCGTTCCGGCTCCCAGTCTCGGCAGGTGTCTACAGCTACGACGGCGGCTTCCCGACCGAGTCGTGGCACCACAGCAGCTACAGCATCGTCCCCGTCTTCACCGACTGAGCCGCCCCGCAGGTCCTCAATCCGACACCCAGTGGGCTTGTCCCAAGGCCGTGCAGTCATTGATTCGAGCGCGCACGTCCTAGTGGTGCACCACGTCTATCGTGTTGAATCCTGACGCTTTCGTAGTGCTGCTCCCACAACGATGAAGCCGATCAGGAATGTATATACGATACCGCGTTCGAAGAAGCCGATGAGGACGCCGGCTCCCGATGCGAGAACGGTCCCGAAGACCGCTAGCGAGGCCAAGCCGAGTATCCCGAGCACCACCAGGGCCCTGCCCAGTCTGCGGGAGACGCCGAGAAAGTGATGCGCCCTGCCGATAAGGATTGCGAGAACGTTACCGGAGATGAACGCCGCGAGAGCGCCCAGCCCGTGGTAGTCGGTCGTGCCGTTGTCGTCGGATCCTGGGAACACCGCCACCACGACGCCGCCGGCCGCCAGCAGCACCGCCGTCGCGACCGCCGCCCAGCGACGTCTGCCGGGCAGTCCCCTCAGCATGACGACGCCGGCCAGTGCGGCGAGCCCGAACAGGAAGAAGCCGGTGTTCATCACCCACGAGAGCGGCGAGTATATGGACTGCCCGAACGCGGTCACGGGGCCGTGAACCCCGAGGTTGCTGATGAAGTGGTGCGTGTAGCTGTAGGGCGGATCCGTCCACGCTGCCGCGGCGATGAACTCGGCGGCGAAGAAGATGCCCCCGCTGGCTATGAGCGCCGCCCCCGCGCTGCGGAGCTGCGGGACCGAGGGTGGTGGAAATGACTCGTGGACGGGCGTTTCGGGGTTGATGTCGGTCAAGGTTCTCTCCTGTGGTTCGAATGGTTTCGAGGCTGCCTCGGCGTTCGTGCGCCCGGGCGATCAGCCGGCGATGACGTCGTCCGCCGTCACCGACGCGCAGGGAGCGAGCCGAGCCCGTCGTGGGCCGCCTGGGGCGAGGCGCCCCAGCTGCCGGCGTCGTTCGTCTCGGTCATCCGTTGCCTCCGTTGTTCGTGATGGTGGTGATGCGAAGACTGAGGCCGGTCGCCGGCATGGCGCGAACACGGGGCAAGCACGGCGCTGACACGGCTGCCCTGGTTTTGGCTCGTGCGGGTGAGCGCGCGAAGATCGGGGGATGGACGGGGGTGTACGGCTTCGTGTCACGCTGCTCGGCGGGTTTCAGGTGTCTCGCGGTGACGCCGTCCTGCCCGTTGCGGGCGCGCGGTTGCAGGGCCTGCTCGTCCGGCTGGCGCTCGCCGGTGGCCGCGCGGTCGAGCAGGGCGTGCTGGTCGACGCGATCTGGGCCGAGGAGCCGCCGTCCAGCCCCGCCTCCGCCCTGCAGACTCTCGTCTCCCGGCTGCGCCGGGCCCTCACCTCGACCGACGCGGGCCGTGGCGTGGTCGTGCAGGTCGCGGGCGGCTACAGGCTGGTGGACGCGGCCGACGTGGACGCGCTGCGCTTCGAGCAGCTCACCGCTACCGGTCGGGAGAGGCTGCGGGCAGGTGATCCGGAGGCGGCGGCCACGGCGCTCGACGAGGCCGTGGCGTTGTGGGGCGACCATCCTGGCGTCGAACCCGCCGTCGTCGCCGCGGTCGCGCCCAGGGTCGCGACACGGTTGGCACGGGTGTCGATCGAGGCGGTCACCGACCTCGCCGAGGCCGAGTTGTCGCTGGGACGGGCCGAGGTGGCCGCTGCCCGGCTGGCCGGGTTGCTGACCGAGCAGACGGTCCACGAGCGGGCGGCCGCGCTGCTGATGGACGCGCTCGCCACTCAGGGGCGTCAGGCCGAGGCGCTGGCCGTCTACGAGCGGGTCCGCCAGACCCTGGCCGACGTCCTCGGCGCCGACCCGGGCACCGCCCTGCGGGAACGTCATCTGCGCCTGCTGCGCCCCGACCAGCCCGTCCTGGCACCGGACGCCTCGGCTGGAGACGCTCCAACCAGGAGCCAGGCGGCTTCACGTGCCACGGCTGGGAGCGTTGCGGCTGCAACCGGGTGGGATGCCGGGCGGCAGGTGGCAGGTGACCCCGACCGGACCCGGCCGACCAACCTGCCCGCGCCGCTGACCAGCTTCATCGGCCGCGACGACGACCTCGCTCGCATCGGCACCCTGCTCACCACCGGACGCCTGGTCACCGTCCTCGGCCCCGGCGGCGCCGGGAAGACCCGGCTCGCGCTGGAGGCCGCCCGCCGCCACCGCCACGAATACCGCGACGGCGTCTGGCTCATCGACCTCGCATCCGTCACCGCAGCAGCGAAGATCGCCACGGCCGTGCTCGCCGCGATCGGCCTGCGGGGCGGCGCGATGCTCGACGCCCGCAGGCGAGTCGAGGGTGACGAGATGGACGTCCTGGTCGGCGAGCTCGGCGGCCGGGAGACCCTGCTGCTGGTCGACAACTGCGAGCACTTGATCGACGCCGTGGCCCACCTGATCGCCGCACTGCTGCCCCGCTGCCCCGGGCTGCGCGTGCTGGCCACCAGCCGCGGCCCCCTTGCGGTCGACGGCGAGGCGCTCGTGCCGCTGGCCCCGCTCGCGCTGCCCGACCCGGACGGCAGCGTCGAACAGGCCCGAAGGGCGGCCTCGGTGCGCCTGTTCACCGAGCGGGCCGCCGCCGTGCGACCCGGTTTCCGCGTCGAGGAGAGCACGCTGCCCGACATCGTGCGCGTGGTGCACGGCCTGGACGGCATGCCGCTGGCCCTCGAACTGGCCGCCGCCCGGTTGCGGACGCTGGCACTGCCCGGCCTGGCCGACGGGCTCTCCGACCGGTTCCGGCTACTCAGCACCGGCAACCGCACCGCACCACCCCGGCACCGCACCCTGCGCGCAGTCATCGCCTGGAGCTGGGAGCTACTGGGCGAGCATGAACGCACCGTCGCGGAACGGATCTCCGTCCTGCCCGGCGGCGTCACTCCCGCCTCGGCCACCGCCGTCTGCGCCGGCACCACCGTGCCCACCGCCGACATCCCCGAACTGCTCGCCACGCTCGTCGACCGGTCACTGCTGCAGCTCGCGCCCGGCACCGGCCGCTACCGCATGCTCGAAACCATCCGCGAGTACGGCGCCGACCGCCTGGCCGACACCGGCGACCTCGGCACGGCCCGCGACCTGGCCGCCGCCCACGTCACCGAGCTGATGGCCCGCCACGACCCGCAACTGCGCGGGCCCGGCCAGCTGACGGCCATGAAGGTCCTCAGCGCCGAGTACGACAACGCGCTCGCTGCCCTGCGCCACCTGTGTGCCACCCACGACTCCGCCGGCGCGATCACCCTTGCCCTGGCCCTGACCTGGTATTGGCAGATGTCCGGCCGCCAGCCCGATGGCGCCTACTGGCTGGGCGAGGCGCTTGCGGTACCCGGCGGCGAGCCGACGCCCGAACGCGACTGCGCCCGAGCCGTCCACCTGCTCAACCGGGCGGACATCCTGTCGGGGATCACCGCCGAGGAAGCCGCGGACGACCGGGCGGAGATGCGCGAGCTGGCCGACCGGCTGCTCGCGCATCCGCGGCTGCCGAGCCACTACCGCGTGTTCGGCCCGATCCTGCTCTTCCTGCGGGAGGAGCAGGACGCGCTCACGATCTTCCAACGCCTGGCCGACGGCGACGACGTGTGGTTGGCCGGCCTGGCCCACTACTTCCAGGCCCAGATCGCCGAGAACGCGGGTGCGCTCGACCGGATGCGGGTCCACGTGACGGCGGCCCTGACCCGCTTCCGGCAGGTCGGTGACCGTTGGGGCCAGGCCGGCACGCTACCGATGCGCGCCCAGCTGCGGCGATACGACGACCCCGACGGCGCGCTGGCCGACCTGCGCGAGGCCGGGACGTTGGCGGGCGAGTTCGGCTCGCTCAGCCTCGGCGACCGGCTCTACAGCGACCTGCGCTGGATCGACGTACACATCCGGCGCGGCGACACAGACCAGGCGATCACGATGATCGACTCCGCCCGGGAGCGCGCGCTGCACGCGTCCTCGGCGGAAATGCTGGTCCTCATCGACGCGCAGGAAGCCGACCTCCGGGTGCGGCTCGGCGACCTGGACAGGGCGGCCGACCTGCTCGACGACGCCGAACGGGGACTGCTCGACGACACCGCGTTCCCCGCGGGCCACGTCCGGACGTTGGTCGGCAACGCACGGGCCGCGCTCCGCCTGGCGCTGGGCGACCTGCCCAGCGCGGACAAGGCACTGCGGGAGGCGTACGCGGCCGCACTGGCAACCCGGGAACTGCCGGCCCTGGCGCTGGTGACGGTGACCACGGCCGCACTCGCCGAAACGCGCGGGCGGCCCCACGAGTCGGCCATGCTGCTCGGGACTGCCGCCCGGCTACGGGGCACGCACGACCAGACCGATCCGCAGATCCGCGAACTCACCCGCCGAGGTCAGGCCACGCTGGGTGGAGAAGAGTTCGCCGCAGCGTACGCGAAAGGCTGGGAGCTCGACGCAAAGACGGCCGTGACCGCAGCCGACCCGGCCCGACTACCCCGGGAACCCGGAGGGGACGGATGACGACGTCGGCCTCGACGGAGGCCTTCGCGTCCAGGCCGTCATCTTTCAAGACGCACTCATCTCGGCATGAGCGAACCTCGACCGCTCGCGCTTGTGCCGCCGAGGACTGGTCGGCGGCGTATCGAGGTGCAGCCCGGTTCTGCGGTCGGGTGGTCCGGTCGTGGTGGTGTGAGTTGTAGGGCTTGGTGTGGTCGGCGGTGGTTGTAGTGGGCCGTGTAGCGGCGTTGGCTCGTGGGCACCGTGGCGGGATCTTCACGGCGTGGACGCCTGCGTCGGAGAGGGCCGCGTCGAACGAGGTGGTGAACTGGCCGGCCCGGTCGCGGATGAGGAACCGGAAGTCGTCTGTCCGGTCGCCCAGGTCCATCAGCCGAGGATGTGGACGTAGCGGATGGCGACCTCCATCACGAAGAACACGTAGACCCGCTTGAGTGTGACCGCGCAGTCGACGTGGAAGAAGTCGCAGGCCAACAGGCTCGCGGCCTGAGCGCGCAGGAATCGTCGCCACGAGGTGTCGGTGTCACCACTCGGTGCTCGCGCAGCATCTGGGGTAGTCGGCGCACCAGCGCGGCGAGTACGGCGCGATCGGCCCACTCCAGCGGTGGGCGGGGGTTGGTGCGGCGTAGTACGGCGACTTCGTGCCGCAGCACCAGCAGCTCCACGTCGTTGGCCGCCGATGACTCTCGATCCGTCCGCACCACGGCTCGGGCTGGGCACCACGCAAGCACCCCGACCGGCTGCCGGCGACCTACCGGCGCACCCACGGCATCCGCTACTTCCACGGCTGCTACTCCATCGGCGACGACAAGCTCTGGGGCGTCACCCGCCGCCGCAAGGGCGGCGATCACAGCCTGGCCGCCCTGAAATCGATCAGGGCGACCAGACCGGACGGCGCACCGATCTACGTGATCATGGGCAACCTGTCGGCCAACAAGACCCCGAGAATCCTCGGCTGGGCGGCCGACAACAACGTCGAGATCTGCCTGACCCCGACCCACGCCTCCTGGGCCAACCCCATCGAGCCGCAGTTCGGACCGCTACGCACCTTCGTCATCGCCAACTCCGTTCATCCCAACCACACCGTGTTGGCCAGTGAGCTGCAACGACACCTCCGCTGGCGCAACGCCACCTCGCGCAACGTCACGGGTGGCCGGTGGGTCGACGCACTGCTCGGTGGCATCAACCACCGGGTGGAGCACCACTGAGTCGATTCGGTTCCCGAGGGGACCGTTCGGCCCAACCGGTTGGCCGGACCGGTGTCCCCCTCCGGCGCGTTCAGGGGAAAGAGTCAATGGTGAGATGTCGCAATCCACGCGCCGGCCCGCCCGAACTGCGCATATATCGCAACACCGCCTAAGCGGACGGTCGTGCCGTTGAATGGAGTGCCGTAAAGGAAGTGCGGCTTTCCCGTTGACGGCGACTGTGGTCGACCAGGTACGGTGGCGTGCCGGTTTGCGATGCCATGGGGGCTCAACGTGAACACTAGCGATGGCGCCTGCCAGGCGTGAACGAGGACAACGTCGGAGCGAGGTGGATCGGTGCCGGCTGTGCCGAGCCGTCGACATCAATTTTGTGCTGTGCCGTGAATTCAGTCCGGTCATGAAAAGCAGGAGGTGTGGGTGTGCGTCGTGTCTGTCTGACCGTGCCGACGAACCGGGAATGCGCCGCGACGCTGGCGGAAGTCGTCGCGGAGGCCGATTACGCCGCGGCGCACTTCGACGTCGAGGTGTACCTGCTCGTCCTGGATTCGTCGGCTGATTTCGCGGCGCACGCCCGCGTCCTGAGCGGTGCGGAGAACGTCTGGCACCTGGACGAGGCGGCCCAGCGGGACTTCCTGCAGCGGGTGGTCCAACGCTCCGGTGTCGCCAAGCCCGACCTCGTGGCCGAGCTGATGCTCCCGGAAGGCGTCTCGTACGGCGCCTGCACCAACCGCGCCTTCCTGATCGCGACCGCGCTGGGCTGTGAATCGGTGCACCGCCGCGACTCGGACAGCTTCTTCCAGACCCACGAAGGGCAGAAGATCTTCCCGATCCACGCGGAGCTGTTATCGCTCGGCAAACCCGCGCACCAGGCCGTGACCGTCGAGGATCGGCTGGACCCGTCGTTGCGGGACACCGCGGTGGCCATGGTCGGCGCGTCGTTCGTCGGCGAGATGTCCGTGGACCTGGGCGAGATCAGTGAGCACGAGGCGTACTACGACCTGGTCAGCCTCTGGGCCGCCGACGGCACCCCGGAAGAGGAGAAGCGCGCCCTGGTCGAGGAGTCGTTCACCGGCTCGGAGCCGTTCACCGGTGACTGGTCCGTGCTCACCGTGGTGGATCCGATGCGGGTGGACATGCACAACATCAGCTTCCACGGGCTCCACGAGAGGATCCCGCTGCTGCCGGCCACGGACACCATCGGCAGCGACTACTTCCTCATCCACGTCGCGCACCGGGCCCGGCTGCCAGGAGTCCTGCACAACCGCCACATCGTCAACTTCCACACCCCCGAGCGCAAGACCGACGCCGGTTTCGCGGCCTACCAGATGCGGTTCGTGAAGTTCATCCTGTCCATGCACTACCTCCACTTCATCTACGAGCGGCTCACCGACGACAACCCGGCCACGATCGCGGCGATCGTCCGGGAGAGCACCCGGCAGCCAGAGGAACCCAACGAGGCCAAGATCGAGAGCCTGGAGCGCGCCTACCGCAGGCTCGGCGGCCGGTTCGCGGTCGTCGCCGATCAGGTCCGGGACCACCGGGAGCGCCTGCTCGTCGAGAGCCGCCAGGACATCGACGACTACGCGCTGCTCATCGACGTGTGGGCGCCGTTGGTCGAGGCCGCACGTGTCACGAGCGTCCGCCATGCGTGAGGCGGCGCACACGCGGTCCGCCCTCGCTCGACCGGACGAGGACCGGATCATCTACGACCTGACCGGCATCGAGGAGCAGTACGACGTCCTGCTCGGCGAACTGCCGGGCGTCGCGGTGCGATTCGCGATGAAGGCGTGCCCGTCGGACGAGGTGCTCACCTGCCTGGCCGACCGGGGCGCCGGCTTCGACGGGACCGGCCCCGGCGAGATCCGGCAGGCCCTCGACGATGTCGCCGCCCTCCTGCCGGAGGGCACCCGCCTCGACCACGTCAACCTCGACGGCGACCCGCTGAGCCCGCCGACCGGGGAGATCTTCGCCGCCATCCGGGCCGGCGTGTCCCGGCTGGGGGACGTGCCGCGCAGCCACCTCGGCTTCATCGTCGAACTGGGGCGGCACCTCGTCGCCGACCAAGGCACGGTTGGGCCTCACGTCATCCGGCTGACCGAGCGCAACTGCCGCCTGGAGTTCCCCACCCGCGCCGGCAGCCGGAGCGTTCCGGCCGTCGCCCGTCCGACCTGCGACAGCGACGACACGCTCGGCGGCGTGCCGGTGCCCGTGCCGGTCGACCTCGCCTCGGGGGATCCGGTGTGGAGCCCCTCTGCGGGTGCTTACGCCCTCAGCTCCACCACCGTGGGCTTCAACGGCTACGGCCCGCTGCCTCGCACGACCGTCCGGGCGGAGCGGATCCGGCCGATCGATGCCGACGACTGGTGCGCCATCGTGGACCTGGAGGCGGACGCCTACAGCGGGACCGGCCACTCCGAGACGCGCACCGCACTGGAGTCCCGCGCGCGCAGCTCGCCGGCGACGTCCTTCGTGCTGGACGTCGGCGAAAGCGTTCGCGGGTACCTGATCGCCCTGCCCTACCCGCGGTTCCGGTTCCCCGAGCTGGACCGCGTCGAGGAGACCGTCTTCCGCTCGTCCAACCTGCACCTGCACGACATCTCCATCGCGAAGGAGATCCGCGGCCGCGGCTGGGCGAAACGACTGCTGCGGCACCTGACCGACACCGCCCGGTCCACCGGGTACGAGCAGATCTCCCTGGTCGCCGTCGGCGGGACCACCGGTTTCTGGTCCGCCCACGGGTACCGCGCCCATCCCGAGGTCTCCCTGTCGAGGACGTACGGCCCGGACGCCATCTACATGTCCCGCGTGATCACCGGAGAAGGCTGAGGTCCGCGCCGCTCCCGTCGCCACGGCGCCACCCACGACCGCGTTGTCGGGATCGGGCGAGAACCCCCAGGCCGGTGTTGACCTGCCACCTGTCACCGCGAGGCCCGTCCCGGGACGCGGCTCACACCGCGTTGTCCCGTTCCATCCTCTCCAGGTGCTCTTGCTGCAGGACTCCCATGCGCAAGGCGTTGCGATAACGTCCCGCGGCGAAGAACTCCTCACGCAGGATTCCCTCGTCCTGGAAACCGACCTTCCGGTACACGTGGATCGCTTTTTCATTCGCCACGTCCACGATGAGGTAGATCTTGTGCAGGTTCAGCACCGCGAACGCGTAGTCCAGCGCCTTCTTCGTGGCGGTGGCGGCCAGGCCGCGCCCCTGGTGCCTCGGCGCGATGATGATCTGGAACTCGGCCGTGCGGTGGACGTCGACGATGCCCACCAGCTCGACCAACCCGGCCGGCTCGCCGTCGACGTCGACGACGAAGCGGCGTTCGCGCTCGTCGTGGATGTGGCGGTCGTAGATGTCGCGCAATTCCACCAGCGCCTCGAACGGCTCGTCGAACCAGTACGACATGATCTGGTCGTCGTTGAAGAGCTGGTGCACGAAAGGCAGGTCGTCGCGTTCCAGCGCGCGGAGACGACAAGAGAGCCCTGACATGGCGTGACCTTAACGTGCCGCCACGGTGCGTGCCGGGTGAGCACGAAAGGTCCGAGCGACCGCTCGACGTCGTCGCGGTTGAAGCCGCACCGTCTGCGTCAGTTCGTCAGCGTGAAGGGGGAAGGCCTCGGCGGTTCCGGCAATGCGGCCTTCGGTGACCGCGCGGTGCACCGCGGCGAGTCGGCCCTGCTGCCGGCGTTGCACGCCTACGAGGCCGAGGTGATCGACCAGGGTTTCGCCGCGTCACGAGAAGCCCAGCTCTACACCGAACCGGCCATCCTTCCCAGCCGGACCGTCCGCGCGACCGCCCGAAGCTTCTTCCGCGTGTGCGGCGCGGTGCCACCGTTGCGCCCGCGCGATCTTCGAGAACTGACCGGACGCCACCAGGTGACCGCCAGGAGCGTCACCGCGGTTCACCGCCGATCTGCTCAAACCCCGCACGACTGCGAGTTCATCGCCCTCCTCGACACGGAACTACCGGTGTTCGTCGCCACCATTCACATGTCGTGCCTCGCCAAGGGGCGAGCGTTGTGGGGTGGTCAGGGGGATCTTGACGGTGGGGTGGGTTGGTCCGGCCGGCTGTCGCTTCGGTGTGGCGAACGGGGCAGGCTGTACCGATGGACGTTCCACCGGCGATTCCCGGGATCGTGTCGGCGAAGCCTGACGGGTGGCGGCTGGTGTTCCTGCCGAGTGTGGCCCGTCACCTGGGCGGCAACGCGGCGGTCGGGCTCGTCACGCCGGCGGCGATAGCGGTTCCGTTCACGATCGTGCTGGTGCCTGCCGCGTGGGGGTTCTTCGGGGCTGCGGCCGCCTGGTACACGGCGCTTGTGCTGGTTGGCGTGCCGGCCTTGCTCGGGCTGGCGCTGTCGGTGTTCGTGGTCGTCGACGAGTTCGCCGCGGTCCGCTGGGTCGCACTCTGTCCACTGGAGACTCCGGAGTTCCTTCTGGTCAAGCGGATCTTCGGGGAAACTCGGGTGCCGATGAGGGAAGTGCGACGGGTCACCGTGCTCCACCGGGTGAAGATGGGAAAGCCGACCGGGGTCGATGTCGTCTTCCACACCGCGACCGGGGAAATCAGCTGCCCGAGGGTGGGCGACACGTCGGACCTCGCAGAGTGGCTTCGGGACGTGCTCGTGGGCATCGACGTCGAACGCACGCGGATCGTCGACCGGCTCAACCTGACGAGTGACCAATGGTGGCCGTACGCCAGGGTCGCCGCCGAGTGGGGTGTGCCGGTCGAGGCCGTGGGCGCGCTCGTCGACCATCTCGGCGTCCGCAGTCACTTCTTCACACCCCGTGTCGGGGCCGTGCACGGGAACAACCAGGGCGTGAATCTGTACGACCCGGATGACGTCCAGGAGATCACCGATCAGCTCGCGGAACCGTCGGCGGAACGCAAGGTCGCCGCGTTGATGCTCCAGCGGCTGACCGGCGTGGCGACGAACGCCGCGGAGGACGAGTCGTCCGAGGTGCTCGGCGAGGTGATGCCGGATGCCGAGCTCGCTCGCCGGTATCGAGCCGCGCTGGCCTCGACCTCGATCGGGGAACCCGACGCTTACGTGGCTCATGCACAGTATTCGCTCTGCCAGGCTGTGCGCGGGGAGCCACTACCGCCGGAGGGCACCGAGGTGCCCGCCGATTTCGCGACGGTTCTCGCCGAGACGCTGGCGACAGCGCCCGTCCTGAGGACCACGAGATTCGGCTGAAGCCCCCGGATAGAGCCTGCTCTGTCCCGGTACCGATTGAGCGCCGGGCCACGCTCACATGCAGGGGTTGCCTGATGAAGTGATTCGGGAGTCAGCGAACATGCGCTCATGCCGCGGTGAGCGCGGGGTGTGGCCGAAGGCGCGGCGGAAGACGTCTATGAAGGCGCTCGCGGACGATCAGCCGCACAGGTGCGCCACGGTGGTAACCGGAGTGTGCTCGGCCAGCAGCACCAGCGCGTGGTGCAGGCGCAGTGCGGTTGTCGGCCGGGTCGGCTCGCAGCAGGTCGCACACGTCCCGCAGCAGTGGCGACGTCGGCATGGGCAGGTGCAGTGGCTGTTGGGGTTAGGCCCGCAGCTGGTCCAGCAGCACGGCACGCAGCCGCTCCCGTTCCGGGCTGTCGTCGAGTGGCGGGCGGGTGTGGGCGACGATCAGCTCACGCAGCAGCGGGCCCACCACCAGCACGGTCGGCTCGGTCAGCGACAGCGGGTTCTCGGTCGCGGGAAGGCCCACCAGGTGCAGCTCCAGCTCGCCGTGGGCCTGGTGCGCGTGGACCGTGCCGGCCGGTACCCAGACGGCCCGCGTCGCCGGCGCCACCCGGGTGCCCGCGCTGGTCGTCACGCTCAGCACGCCCCGGCCCGCGTAGACGATCTGGTGGTCGTCGTGGTGGTGGGTGTCGATCCGCGCTCCGGTCGCCGGCCTCTGGACCCGCGTCGGCGCCTGTCGGATTTTCTTCATTGGATGGCAGGTTGTCGAAAGCGCGACAACGGTGGGTCGTTGACCATGGACGGCGTGAACAAGCCGATCATCAAGCCGGCGCTCGGGCACGCCTGTGTGGACGTCTACCAGGGGGCGATCGCGGCGCTCGTGCCGTTCCTCGTCCTCGAGCGGGGTTACGGCTACGCCGAGGTGTCCGGCATCGTCCTCGCCGCGACCGTGCTGTCCTCGGTGGCCTAACCGGTGTTCGGGGTCCTGACCGATCGCTCTACGCCACCCAACGCCTTGGCGGCAGCACGACGGCAGGCACCACGGCGCGGTTCGTGCTCTACCTCGGCGGCGCGGTGGGCACCGTGCTGGGCGGCACCCTGGCGCAGCGCTGGGGCCGGGTGACCGTCTCCCGCTGGTCGTACCTGGCCACGACCGTCGCGGTGGCAGGGATCGTCACCGTCCCCGGACCGCTGCTCCTCCCGTTCGTGGCGCTGGCGTCCACCGGCCTGTACGTGCCGTTCTCACTGCAGGTCACCCTCGGCCAGGACTACCTGCCGACCAGGGCGGGCACCGCCAGTGGCGTCACCCTCGGGCTCACCGTCAGCGTCGGCGGCCTGGCCGGCCCACTCATCGGCGGCCTCGCCGACGCCACCTCCCTGCGGGTGGCCCTGGTACCACTGGCCCTGATGCCGGTGCTGAGCTGGCTGCTGTTCCTCCGGCTGCGCGAACCGGCCACCCTCGTCGGGACGCCCGACCAGCGATGCCGGACCCTTCTCGACGGTCGCCGACGGACAAGGGGTGGCCCGGACGCCCCTCGGGGCGTGCAGCCTTGTGAGCCTTACTGGTCTCCCGGAGGATCAGCAGGCCGGTGATCGGGATCCGAAGACCTGGGCCGGCTACCTGCGCGACTGGGACCGGACCCTGCGTTCGTGAACCACTGACCCTCCGGCGGACGACGCAACCCGGCGGTCCGGACGGGTGCCCGTCCACGCCACTGATCCGCGGCTCGCCCTTCGCCGTCACGGTGGACAGGGCGAGGGTGCACATGCCGACCAGGATCCGGGTGAGCTGCTCGGCGGTCGAAGTGTGCTCGGCGACGATCGAACGGAGGTGATCGGTGGAGCGGGACAGGGAGGCGTCGAGCAGGGCCTGGAGCTCACTCGAGTTCTTCGGGCGTTTCACGCATCAGCCCACAATAGCCACCACTGAACCATCCTCAGCTTCGCACGGCAGCCAGACGAAGACGGTGCCGCAGAGCCACATCACTGTGCTTGCCGAGAATGTCGTCCGTACGGTCAGGCGGCGTGGTGGTACTCGTTGAGCTCCTCCGTGACCGTCGTGCCTCGCTGCGCAAGCTCATCCCTTCACCGCCCCCGCGGTGAGGCCCTCGGTCAGGAACCGCTGTCCGAAGCCGTACATGACCGCGACCGGGATGCTGATCAGCAGCGACGCCGCGGCCAGTTGCCCCTGCGGCACGACGTCACCGAAGATCATCGACTGCATGCCGACGGGCAGCGTCTTGTCATCGTCCTTGGTGATGAACACGAACGCGAACAGGAACTCGTTCCACGCGTTGGTGAGCGTGAACAGCGCGACCGCGAGCAGACCCGGTTTGGCCAGCGGCAGCACGATCCGGATGAACGCCCCGAACCGCGTGCAGCCGTCGACCAGCGCGGCCTCCTCGAGGTCGGCCGGGATCGACTTGAAGTAGCCGACGAGCAGCCACGTCGCGAACGGCAGGGTGAACGTGGGGTAGGCGAGCACGAGCGACCACAACGAGTCGTTGAGCCCGATCCCGCTCATCATCTGGTACAGCGGGATGAACAGCAGCGCACCCGGCATCACGTAGGTGAGCAGGATCGTGACCGTGAAGCTCTCCGAACCCCGGAACTTCAGCCGCGCCAGCGCGTAGCCCGCCAGCGCCGCGCAGACCAGGGCGATCACCGTGGACGCCACCGACACCAGGATCGTGTTGACGTACCAGGTGCCGAACGCCCTGCCCGTGAACAGGTTGGTGAACTGCTCGGTGCTCCACGGGGTCGGCCAGAGGTCGTCAGAGCGCGCGACGATCTGGTTGTCGGACTTGAAGGCCGTGACCGTCATCCAATAGAGCGGGGCGAGTACGAAGCCCAGCAGGCCCACGAGCGCGATCCCCGTGCCGGTGCCGCCGACCAGGCGCGCGGCCGGCCGGTTGCCCCGGGAGGCGAGCGCGGAGACGACCCGTCCGACGGCGGCCGCGAGCAGCACGAACACGCCCAGCACCAGCGCGGCCTTCCACACGATCTGCGGCGACGCCCAGACCAGCACGAGCACCGAGACCACGACCACCACCCACGGCAGCGCCCGGCGCTGGGCGGGGGTCAGCCGCCTGCGCCCCATGTCGCCCGCGCCGGGCAGGTCGCCGCGTCGCATCATCCGCACGAGGATCACCACGAGGACGGCGATGACCGGCAGCATCACCAGCGTGACCGCGGCGCCCGCGCCCAGTTGCAGCTGCTGGATGGCCTTCGAGTAGGCCACCATCACGTACGGGGCGGTGGCGTCCCCGGGTCCGCCCTGGGTCATCAGCCAGATCAGGTCGAAGTTGTTGAACGTCCAGATCGACGACAGCAACACGGTCACGATCATGATGTTGCGCAGCCCCGGCAGCGTGATGTGCACGAAGCGCTGCCACAGCGAGGCGCCGTCCACGATCGCCGCCTCGTAGAGACCGCCGTCGATGGCCTTGAGCCCGGCGAGGAACGTCACCGTGAAGAACGGGATGCCCTTCCAGACGTTGACCAGGATGACCGCGGGCATCGCGAGCGCGGGATCGGACAGCCACTCCGCGGGCCACTTGTCGACGAGCCCGATCGCGGCCAGTGCGGGCCCGATCCCGGAGTCGGTGAGCAGGACGTTGACGCTGCCGAAGATCGGGTCGAACAAGGACCGCCAGGTGAAGGCCGTGACGACCGTCGGCACCACCCACGGCAGCAGGATCACCCCGGCGATGATCGCCCGGCCGCGGCGCATGTGGTGCAGCATCAAGGCCGCGATGAGACCGAGGATCACTTTGAAGATCTCGGCGTACGCGGTGAAGACGAACGAGTTGAGCACGCCCTTGTGGAACACGGCGTCGTCGATGAGCGCGGTGTAGTTGTCCAGCCCGACGAAGACCGTCTCCGCGCCGTGGCGCTCGGTGGCGCTGGTGAAGACCGAACTGACGATCGGAACCAGGATCAGGCCCGCGACCAGCAACAACGTCGGCCCGATGAACACCGCGGCGAGGCGCCAGTCGCGTCCGAGCAACCGCTGCGACGTGGTGAGCGAGGACGACCCGCTCGGCGCCGGGCGGGCCGGCGCCGGCCGCGGACGCAGGACGGTCACTGCTTGTAGCCCTGCTGCTCGAAGACCTGGACGATCCGGGCGTGGGTCGAGGCGACGGCGTCGGCCGGGCGGGTGCCCTGGATGACCGCCTGCATCATGTCGGTCAGCAGGTAGGCGGCGGTGGCGGCCTGCTCGCCGGGGCTCGGGGCCTGCGGGAACGAGAAGCCGGTCGTGGTGGTCATCGGGAGCGGCGTGCGGGTCTGCTCCCGCAGCGCGGGGAAGGCCGGGTCACCGCTGGTGTAGTACGGGTCGGAGTCCCACACCTTGTCCCAGGCGGGGTTGACCAGGCAGGGTGCTCCCTTCGCGACACCGAGCAGCGCGCTGCCGCTGACCATGAACTTCGCCACCAGCTTGGCGAGGTCGGGGTTCTTCACCCCCTTGAACACGACGAACGAGTTGGACTCGCCGTACGCGAGTGGCCGGTCGATCGCGGGTCCGGTGGCGCCGTTGAACGGGTGCGTGTTGGCGTAGACCGGGTTGTTCTTGGTCTTCGAGTCGGCGTAGACGCTGAACTGGTTGAGCGTGAGACCCAGGATCTGGGCCAGCCAGTTCTCGTTGTTGCTCGAGTCGGTCCAGCTCCCCACCCCGGGTGGCAGCATCGGCGCGTACTTCGGGTTCGTGTAGATGTCGCCGATGAACGTGACGGCGGCGACGGTCTCCGGCGAGTTGAACACCACCTTCGTGCCGGTGTTGTCCGCGATCGCCCCGCCGTAGCAGTTGATGACGTTCGAGATGAAGCCGTTGGCGTCGCCGGAGCGGTTCACCGTGAGCCCCCAGCCGAAGCGCCGCTTCGCCGGGTCGGAGACCTCCAACGCGTTGTCGCGCAGCTCCTCCCACGTGTAGTGGGGCTTGAGCGGGAGCCCTTTCTCCTCGTACCAGTCCTTGCGCAGGTACATCGCGGTCGCGATGAAGTGGTAGGGGATCGCGTACCAGCGCCCGTCGAACACGCAGTAGTTGGTCGCCTCCGTCGCGGGCTCCCCGTAGAGCGCGCGCATCTCCTCGACCACGTCGGTGACGTCGGTGAGGGCGCCGAGGTTGTGGAGCTGGCCGACGAACCGCCGGTCGCTCAGGAAGGCCAGGTCGCGGTTGGTGCCGGCCTTCACCTCGGCGTCCATCTTCGCGACCATGTCCCCGGCGTCGCCGGAGACCAGGTCGTTGCCGACCGTGGTGCCGGTGGCCTGCGCGAACACCTGCAGCGATTTGTCCAGCGCCTGGTTGGCGGCCTCCGAGTAGAGCTTCTGCGAGAGCATCCCCACCGACCCGCCGCGGAGCGAGGCCGCCTGGTCGAGCAGCGCCTGGGGCACCTGGACGTCGACCTGCGGCGCGGCGGGGCTACCCCCGCACCCGGCGAGGCTGAGCGCGCCCAGCGCACTCATCCCGAGGAACGTGCGCCTCGATAAAGCCGTCTTCTCTTCCATGACCACTCCTCTCGCGCCCTGATCGAGCGGACGCGTACCGACGAACGACGCCGCACCGCTGACGCGTCGTCCCGACAGCTCGTCCAACAGCCCGGACGAGCCACGGGGCCGCCACACACGGTGGCGGGCCGGCACTGCGCATGCGCATGCGCTCCAGTGCCGGCACGAGTGCCCGTGCCGCGGAGTCGAGAGTCCCGCTGGACCACCATCGCACTGGTCACGCTCCGCACGACGCCGCCAACCGGCCGCACTCCGAACCGCACGGCAGCGGGGACGACCGCGCTCACCGTGCTTGCATGCAGTCAACCCAGGAGGCGGTCGTGACGACGATGTCGGCCGGCTGCGTCTCGGTCACCGTCCCGTCCGACACCCATATCTGTGCGCGGTACGTCGCCAGCGACACCGTGGCCGACCCCTGCACGAGGATGAACCCGTTGATCGTGACCGAGCCGTCGTCGGGATCGGGGTAGTTGGAGCCCGGCGGGATGTGGCTCTCCGTGGCGGTCCAGCCGGGAGGCAGGTCGCGCATCCCGAAGTCGAGGTGGCGGGACCAATTCCCGGTCACCGCGAAAATGAAGTAGGACTGGTGGGTCCTTCCCTCGGGGCCGTATTGGACGCACATCCGCTGTGGGGCGCCGAAGTCCTCCAGGTGCCACGTGTGGGTCCGCGAAGCCGCCTGCGCCGACGCGACGACCGATGAGCCGACCAGGGGCAGCAGGAGCACCGAGACCAGGGTGAGCGCCGATCTGGCGATTCGAAACATCACTGTCACCGAATCCCTCCCGAACTGGCGTTGAAAACGCTTCAGCCCGACGCTAGCGACCGGATCTCAGAAATCACTGAGACCGCGACCGCTCCCGGCATGCGTGGTCCAATCGGCGGCAGTCCGTGATCGAGTGGCACGCGACGTTCAGCGGTTCACCTGTTGTCCCGCCAGCAGGATCGCGCCGATGACGACGAAGCTGACGATGAACGTGGGCAGCGACGCGAGTACCAACCAGCCGAAAGCGATCCGCTTGCGCTTGACGAAGAGCCGGATCAGCAGGCCCGAGACCAGAGAGATGGGTAGCAGCCGGCCCACGATGGCACCCAGGCTGTACCCGGACAGCGACACGTTGTCCAGGCTGAAGACCACGACCAGGACCACGCCGGCCCACACCAGCGACGCCTGCAGGGCGCGGAGGACCGACGTGCCCTCCGGCGCGGGCGGAGCCGGGTAGCCCGCCGGATAGCCCGCGACCGCTGCCTGCCCTGCGGGATGGGCCGCGGGGTAACCGGAGCCGGGCACCTGCCCGACCGGGACGGCTGCCGGGTGGCCCTGAGGGGGCCCGTCTACCGGGTACGCAGCCGGGTAACCCGCCATCCCACCGGCCGGGTAACCCGGCACCTGTCCCGTGGGGTAACCGGGCGCCGCCTGTCCGACCGGGTATTCAGGCACCTGTGCGGCAGGGTAGCCGGAAGCCCCTTGCGGCCCGGTGTGCGGCCCGTGCACCGCACCCGGTGCCTGCCCGCCGGCGGAGTCCGGGCGGGATCCCTGCGCGCCCGACTCCTGCGGCGAAGGGAAGACGGCGTTGCGGTCGAACTCCATGGTTCACCCCGTGGTGCGCGCGAAGCTGGTCGTGCCGTTCGACGTACCGGGTCTCACCAGACGCGGACGGCGGCGGCAAGAGTACATCGCCACCGGGCGGATTCAGTCGTAGCCGCCGAACATGAACAGAGAGATGACCCGCCGCACAGCGACCTCGGACTCCTTGAAGCCGAGGACGGCGTCGAGGTCGTCGGCTGCCTTGAGCGGACCCGCGCGCCGCAGCGCCGCGGTCAACCTCGGCCCGCCGCGTCGAAATCCGTGGTTCTCGCCGGGCCGCGGACCGGTGCCGGGCCCGTCCCGTGATCGCCCACGCTCCGCGCGGATCACGTCATCAGTGCGCAGATCGTCAATGGCTGTGCCCTCGCGGTCAACGACCCGGGGCCGGCCGGACGAACATGGTTGTCCCGCAACGATTCGCTGTGGGGAGTAAGGAGAACGCCATGGGATCGCCCATGTCGTGATGTCCGTCGAGCCGGTGGAAGCCGGGGCGGTGGTGTACGGGCGGCTCGCGCCGCCGTCCGCCGGCAGTCCGGCCAAGGGGCAGTTGTCGCTGAGACTGGTCATCAAGAACAACGAGGGTCAACAGGTGCACGTGACCGAGGTGCTCGTCTCCTTCGTCGGCGCACCGGCGGTGAACCCGGCGACCATCTGTGCCGCTCGAAAAGTCATCGCCGCTGGTAGAGCGAGGGCTCCACCGTCTTGAAAGCATGTCCGGGTGATCGTGTCCCCGCTGTACAAGGTGACCCGTCAACTGCTGTCCGTGCCGTCGACGGTACTGCGCAGCGAGGCCAAGGACGTCGAACTGCTCGTGCTGCGCCACGAGAACGCGGCCCTTCGCCTGTAGGGTGCCAGAACTCTGCACTGAGGCGCTGAACTGCGGTGAGCACTTCTACACCACCCACAGACCGCATCAAGGCATAGCCAACGCCAGACCACTACAACCGCTGCCACTGCCAACCACCGACCAAGCAGCCGCCACCCAACTCGATATTCGCCGACGGCAACGAGTGGGCGGCATCCTCAACGAGTACTACCACGCCGCTTGACCTGCACGGACGACATTTTCGGCAAGCACAGCGTCGACCACCCGGCCCACCGGTCAAGGCGCGGCGCCACGGTTCAGCCTGAACCGAATGACGTTCCAGCCGTGCAGGACCTGCGCGCCACGTCCGGACCTGAGACGGCGGCGGAGGGCACTCTCCCGTTGTTAGCATGCCCCATGCAAGGTGGTGCCTTACCGGTGATCCTGACGACGATCCTCGCCGTCACCCTCATCATCGGCGCCCTGAGGCTGCGCGCCAGGCGTCACGGTCCGGACAGGTTCTGGACCTGGGTGGAGCGGGTTGGTTGGTTGGCAGGGGTGGTGTCCGCCGTGCTTGCTCTGACCGTCGTCGTGGTCGCCGTTCAGGGTGACCAGGCCGTTCAAGGCCGGACGACGACACCCTCACCCCAGCCAGAGCTGACCTCGACCACCACGACGCGCCACGAGCAGCCGTACTCGTACCTCGCCCACTCCCCCGGACCGGACTGCGACAAGGGGTCCGCTCGCTGGGAGGTTCTCCGTGGAACGGTCAGGTGCGCGATGAACGGGTCTGTCTTCGCGGCCGAGGAGGGCGACACGACCGTGTCCCTGAGCTGGCCCGGCTACCACTTCCCCGACGCCTACAAAATCGATGTCGTCGCCGACGAACTGAACCCCACCACGTGCGTGTCGATCCGCGTCCGGCAGCACTACGGCCTCGGCGCCTGCGCCCACGGCGACGTCTACATCACGCGCTTCGAGCAGACGTCGGTGATCCTCGCCGCCGACGCGTTCGACCGCCCGAGCACCTACCTCCAACTGACCGTGCGGGTCGACGGGTCCCGCCTGGCCCTGACGGCGTTCAGCACGTCGAACCCGAAGACGATCGAGCTGACCGCCATCGACGACGCCTACCCGGCCGGCGAGGCGATAACTCTCAGCGTGCACACCGCGAACACGACACCGCCTTCGGCCGTGCTGTCGGCGTTCAAGTTCGAGACGGCGAAGTAGCGGACCCTCCACACGAAGATCAGGGCCACCGCCGAACCTGTGCCGCTCGGAAAGTCATCGCCGCTGGTGAAGCGAGAGCGCCGTCGTCTTCGGAAGCATGGCCGGGTGATCGTATCCCTGCTGTACAAGGTGACCCGGAAGCTGCTGTCCGTCCCGGCGGTGCTTCTCCGCAGCGAGACGGTAAAGGAAGCCGAACTGCTCGTCTTGCGGCACGAGAACGCGGTCCTGCGCCGACAACTCGTGGGTCCGGTCCGTTACGAGCCCGCCGATCGGTTCTGGTTCGCCACCCTGTCCGGGCTGGTGGATCGTCGACGTCGGGGAGAGGTCTTCCCAGCCACGCCCGCCACTCTGCTCGCCTGGCACCACAGACTCGTGGCCCGCAAGTGGGATGGGTCTGCTGCACATCGACGCATCGGACGCCCACCGACACGAGCGGCGATCAAGTCGCCCGTGCTGCGGCTCGCCAGGGAGAACCCGCGATGGGGCCACCGCCGAATCCAGGGCGAACTGGCTCGACTCGGCCACGGGATCGCCCACTCGACGGCCTGGCAGATCCTGCACGACGCCGGCATCGACCCGGCACCACGCCGCACCGCCCCGACCTGGCGAGAATTCCTCACCGCCCAGGCCCAGGGCATCATCGCGGCCGACTTCCTCCACCTCGACCCTGTGCACGGCAAACGCCTCTACGCGCTGGCGTTCCTCGAGCACGGCACCAGGCGCCTGCACATCACCGCAGTCACAGCCCACCCGACCCAGGCCTGGACGACGCAGCAAGCCAGGAACCTCACCGCCGACCTCGGAACGCGCATGGAATCCCTGCGCTTCCCGCTCCGCGACCGCGACGGCAAGTACAGCCAGGCCTTCGACGCCGTCCTCCACGCCGACGACCTCCGCGTCATCAAGAGCGCACCACAGGCACCGCGGATGAACGCCCACTGCGAACGGGTCATCGGCACCCTCAGACGCGAACTCCTCGACCACATCCTGATCACCGGCCAGAGCCACGCACACCAAATCCTCAAGACCTACGAAGACCACTACAACCGACACCGACCCCACCAAGCCCGCGACCAACTACCACCCGAGGCTCAACATCAACCTCCCGTAGTCCACGACCTCAACGTCCGCAGGCTGCACCGCACCCGCATCCTCGGCGGCCTCATCAACGAGTACAGACATGCCGCTTGACCAGCAGCGATGACTTCTCGAGCGGCACAAGACCTTGCAAGCTGCGTCGACCGGCGGAAGCGTCGTCCTCACGACCGTGCTGTTGGGTGCCTTCCTCGCCGCCGTGACCACTGCGGTGATCACCATGTGGAGCGCCCGCCGCAAGGGGCGCGAGGAGGAGCGGAACAGGGTCCGCACCACGTTCGCCGAAGCCTTCGCGGCTTACAGCTCGTACAAGGAGTTCCCCTACGCGATTCGACGGCGACGAGCCGACGCGCCGGGTGAGGATCGGGTCAGGCTGTCCGAGGAGCTGAGGGAGGTCCAGGCGAACCTCCTACTACCTCGCCTGGACCAGCGTCGAGTCAGAGGCGGTCGGAGCGGTGTACGCGAAGCTCGTGCGCGAGATGCGGCGGGTCGTGGGGACGGCGATGCACGAGGCGTGGAAGGCGCAGCTCAACGACTCTGATGAGGGCATGAACATTCCTCTCAACGTGATCAACCTCAGCGCGCTGGGCGAGCACGAGACCGCTTACCTCGACGCTGTGCGCGACTACCTGACGGCCTTGGCGCCGTGGTGGGGCAGGCGTCTCCCGTTCCGGAGCACGACCTCAGCGCGCTTGGCAGTCCACCACCGACGTCCACGACGCCCTGAGCGGAGCCCCCGCACGGCACGACGCCACTGAAGATCAACCGCCGTTCCCGCACTGCTGACTACGCCGCATCCTGGACGTAGTCAGCAGTAAATCTGCTCAGCAACGGCCACCATGGCCTCGGCCCGGTCCGGCGTCATCACACCACCCATCCTGGCGAGGTCGTCGACCAGCTTCGCGCGGACGGTACCGCCGGCGAGCTCGTTACACACTCCCTGCGCAATCAACACCTCGGAGTCACCGCTGACGCTCACCGGTACCCCAGCCGCCGCGAGTGCAGCAAGGTACTCGGCACGCTTGTCGCCGGGTACCGCAGCCTCTTCAACGGAGGTAGTGGGAACGGGGGAAGTCGTGGAGGTCTTAGCCGGCGTCGAACTGGCCGTCGACACCGCGCTGCTCAACTCTCCCACCCCCGAAGTCGCAAGTGCTGCGGTGCCTGACGAGGAGCCGCACCCTGCAGCGGTGAGCGCGAACAAGACTGCGCCAACGGCAACCCACGCGAGCCGAAACCTGTGCATATCTCTCCTCTGCAACCACGCGCTCTACTCGCAGCAGGAGCACCCACCGCGACAGCTCTACATCGCCGCAAACACCTTGATCGTCACAGCCGGTTCTTCCGCAATCCTGATGAGCTTCCGGAAGGCGATCCAGCAGTCACCAAGGTCTCCGGTCAGCGCCGTGCTACGGAAACCGGTGCACTGGCCGGCAGTCGTGAACAACAAGATGTCGATACACCTGCCTCGGTTCATGTCGGGCGGCATGCGGTTCACGACAAAGCGCAAGCCATTGCGATGGAGCGCGCTGAGCAACGCCAACTCCGGCTTCACAACCGAGCCCTTGATCCGCCGCGCAACCCTGCTGCAGCGGCGTGAGTGGCCAGGACGGAGGTCTGGGCCCAAGTGCTTGTACACGCCCTAAAGCTGCTCACGCCCTCCAACGCCACCCGGTTCGCGTGCAGCAAGCAAGAGCTAACCGACGCCTGACACCCGACGACCAAGGTCCGGGGGCATCCGAGTAGCCATCCACTTACGGTGGTCCGGCTCATCCACGGTCACTCCGATCCATAGTTCGCCGATGAATGCAGCAAGGCAACGGACAGACCGCAAAAATTGGGTCCAAAAGCACCGTGAACGTGCTCTGATCAGCTCAAGCACCGCCAGGTGCACGTGATCGAAGCTCATATTTTTCTCGTGTAACCATGTCACTCGAACGAGCGATGGACCGTTCGCGCGTTCACCAGGCTATCCAAGAGGGAGAACTCCGCTGAGCTTCTCGAACACACTTTCGACCGCATCCCCCGCTCGCAGCAAAGCAGGCTGACCACCATGCGCATGATCCCGGACTCGGTGAGTCCCGGTTCCAGCACTGCCGAGCAGGAGATCTTCTCCCAACTGGAAGCACTCGAAGTGCCCGGGTGGGAGTACGCGATGCACAGCACCAACCTGCCCGAGCACGACCGCAAGCGGGTGTGCGAGATCGACTTCCTCCTGCTGGGTGAACGTGGCCTGCTCGTGCTCGAGGTCAAGGGCGGCGAGATCCTCCTGAAGAAGGACGTCTGGCACACGCGCGACCTCAAGGGCAAGCGGCACCGGCTCAAGGAGAGTCCGCTCAACCAGGCGAGGACGAGCATGTTCGCCTTGGAGAAGGTCCTCCGCCGCACCACGGATCCCGAGCTGGTCGAGCGCACGGTGTTCGGGTACGGCGTCGTCTTCCCGGACAGCGGGTTCGACCCGGTCAGCGCGCAGTGGACGCCGGAGATGGTGATCAACTCGATCCGCCTGGAATCCGAGGGGTGGGTCGAGTGCCTGGACCGGTTGGGGGCGTTCTGGGAGGACAAGCCCGAAGCTCGCGGACCCCTGACGGCTGAAGACGTCGAGCGCTACCTGAACGTCCTCCGCCCAGACTTCGACCGAGTGCTGTCGCTCCGCCGTCTCGACGACCTGGTCGAGAAGGAACTCGTCGCCCTGACGAAGAGCCAGTACAAGGCGCTCGACCAGCACCACCGTAACCCGAGGCTCGTGTTCGAGGGCGGCGCGGGAACGGGCAAGACCATGTTGGCGGTCGAGATGTGCCGGCGTGTCCGGGGCTCGGGGAAGCGCATCCTGCTCACCTGCCGCAGCCACGTCCTAGCCGCCTTCATCAGCTCACAGCAGGAGCTGGACGGCATCACCGCGGTTCCGTTCGACCGGGTGCCTACTTTTGACGCGGACTCCTTCGACGTGGTCGTCGTGGACGAGGCGCAGGACGTCATCAACCAGCACGACCTCGACGCGTTGGACAACGTGCTGGCAGGCGGGTTGGCTGACGGCCGCTGGGCGTTCTTCCTCGACTCGAACAACCAGCGAGGACTGGTCGGCCGTTACGAGGACGACGCCAAGACCAGGCTGGACTCCCACCGCCCCACCTTCGTCGACCTGATGGACAACTGCCGGAACACGATCGAGATCGTCCGCGCCACCCAGGAGCGGACGGGAGCCGATCTGGGAGTGACCACGGCCGGCCACGGCCGCGAGGTCGTGGTGGTCGAGGTGGACCGCGAGAAGGCGGTCGCCGCGATGTCGACGGCCTTGGTCGAGCTCGAGGAGCACGGTGTGCCGCTCGAGCAGGTCGTGCTGCTGTCGCCGCACGACCTGCTCTCGTCGATCTTCGCCGAGTTGCCGGCCGAGTGGAGCGATCGGATCGACGTGCTGGACCTGATGCACATGCGCAGGCCGGGTCGGGGACGCGTCGGGTTCGCGAGGGTCGCCGAGTTCAAGGGGCTGGAAAGCCGGTACGTCGTCCTGGAGGTGGACGAGGCGGCGGACGAGCAGGCGGCCCGCGCTCAGTTGTACGTGGGGATGACCCGGGCGAAGGCCGCCCTGTGGGTCGTCAAGCCCGGTGGAACGGGGGTGGAGGCGTGACGGAGGTGCACACCACGGGCTTCCCGGATCGGGACCGGGTGCTCGGATACCTTCACGACCAGTTGGTCGGCCCGGCTGAGGGCGAGGACGAGGTCCTGTACGAGAAGGTGCCGCAGCACCGGTACCTGACCGCTGTGCTCTTCCCGATGTCGCTCACCACGCCCACCGCCGACGCGAGCGGCCCGGTGGACGACGCTGAGGAAGTCGACGAGCAGGCCGGTGCGCTGCCCGAGGACGACGACGAGGATCCCATAACCCTGGCGGGGCAGAGCCGGCCGAGTTCCGCCGGCATCAGCTTCATGGCCACGGACCGCTCTGCGATCCACGTCGAGGTGCAGGCCGCGCGGTACCAGAGCGTCGCGGACGACGAATGGCGACGCGAACCGCTCGACCTCGTCGGGGATGAAGCCGTTCTGATCGACCCCCCGCTCACCGGGATCACGCGGGGAAAACCCCTTTGGGACGGAGCGGCCAGCGTCGAGGTCACGTGGCGTCCGCACTCCGGTGGCGTGATAGTCACCGTCGTCCTCGTCAACCGCAAGGTGCAGGAGGAGCGCCAAGCGGTGAATTCCGAGGACTGCCTGTTCCAGGTCGCGTTGCGCTGCTCGGTCGCCGAGGGCGCCATCACCCCGTATCCGACCCAGGCCAGAGCTCACAGCGACGAGGAAGCCGAGGAGCTCGAACTCCAGTACCGCGAGGTGCCGGTGTACGCCGTCGGCCACGGAACGGCGGCCCGCTGGGACACCGCAGGTGGCCGGCCCGATTGGGTCGGCACGTCCTTCCTCCCGGTTCACGTCGTGCCCGACGTCGCCTTCGACCTGCCCGACGTCGCGGATCTGCCGGACGTCGCGGACGTGCTTCGTCTCAACTTCTTGTCCGGGATCCACGCAGATCCCGAACCCGTGTTCGACGCCTTGGCCCGTTTCGTCGACCGGTACTCGGGCTGGATCAAGAAGACCTGGGACTCTGCAGCGGAGACCCTCGACCCGCGGCTGCACCCCGCCGCTGGGCGGTTGCGGTCCCGCGCGGAACGAGCACGGGACCGCATGCTCGCCGGTATCCGGTTCCTGGGCGAGGACAGAGACGCACTCGAGGCGTTCGCCCTGGCCAACCGGGTGATGCTCATGCAGATGGCGCACAGCCACGAGAGCCTTGGCGGCTCGCCGCACGCTCCGTCGGCGGCACCGGACGCGAAAGTCGACTACGACTCGCTCGACCGCGCGTGGCGCCCGTTCCAGCTCGGTTTCCTGCTGATGACGGTGGAGGGGGTGGTCCGCGAGGGCGAGGAGCGCGATTTGGTCGACCTGATCTGGTTCCCCACCGGCGGAGGGAAGACGGAGGCCTACCTGGGGCTCGCCGCGTTCACCATCCTCCACCGGCGCTTGACCAGGGGTGATACCGGAGCGGGCACGACGGTCATCACCAGGTACACCTTGCGCCTGCTCACCAGCCAGCAGTTCCAACGCGCCGCCACCATGATCGCCGCCTGCGAACTGTTGCGCCGCGGAGCCAACGGGAGGCTCGGCAGCCGCCCGGTGTCGATCGGGTTGTGGGTCGGAGGTGACAACAGCCCGAACACCTTCACCGAGGCCCGCCGGTTGCTCGCACGGGCGCGCGACGGCGCCGCGGGCGATCAGGGTTTCCAGATCGAGTCGTGCCCGTGGTGCGGCACGCGCATCGTCCCCGGCAGGCCGGAGGACGAGCAGCGCTGGGGAATTTCGGCGACCAACAACTCCTTCCGGGTGCGCTGCGTGAACGACAAGTGCCCGTTCCGCACCGAACTGCCGATGTCGTCCGTGGACGAGGACCTCTACCTCAACCCGCCCACCATGCTGGTCGGCACCGTCGACAAGTTCGCCCGCACGGTCTGGAAGGAGGACACCGGCGCGTTCTTCGGCACGGGGGACGACCCAGGACCGTCGTTGATCATCCAGGACGAGTTCCACCTGATCTCCGGCCCGCTCGGAACGATCGTCGGCCTCTACGAAGCGGCTTTCGACGTGCTGCTGGAGCACCTGGGGCACAAGCCGAAGATCGTCGCGGCCACGGCCACGATCCGCCGCGCCGACGAGCAGACGAGGGGCGTCTTCGGGCGGCCCGTCGCGCTGTTCCCGCCCGCCGGCGTCGACGCGGCCGACTCGTACTTCGTGCGCACCGACAGCGAACGTCCCGGCCGCGCCTACGCGGGAGTCATGCCGCAGGGGCATACACCGCTCACCGCACTCATCCACGTCGCCGCGGCGCAGTTGCAGGCGCCGCTCGAGGTGGACCTGGAACCCGCGGCGAAGGACGCCTACTCGACACTGGTCGTCTACCACAACAGCCTCCGGGAGCTGGGCAAGACGATCAACCTGGCCTCGGACGACATCCCTTCGCGCTTGAAGGTGATCGCACGAGCCGAGGACGACGTGCGGCACCTCGACGACGACAACGTGGTCGAACTGACCAGCAACGTGGCGTCCGCGCAGATCCCGCAGCGCTTGGACCGGCTCAAGAAGCCGCACGACGCGCCGGGTGGTGTGGCGTTCCTGGCTAGTACCAACATGCTCTCGGTCGGTGTCGACGTCGGCCGGCTCGGCACCATGACCGTGGTCGGCCAACCCAAGACGACCGCCGAGTACATCCAGGCCACCAGCCGCGTCGGGCGAAGTGCCGACCGCCCCGGTCTCGTGGTGACCGTCTACTCGCCGTCCAAACCGCGCGACCGGTCGCACTACGAGTCGTTCGCCCCCTACCACGCGACCCTCTACCGCTCTGTGGAGCCGAGTTCGGTCACCCCGTTCTCCGTGCCGGCCAGGTTGCGCGCGCTCCACGCGGATCTCGTCGTGCTGGTGCGGCACGCGCTGGGATTGTCCGGCGACCAGGAGGCCGCGTCGTTCGACCCCTCCGACGAGCGGTTCCGGACGCTCCTCAGGGCGTTCTTGGACCGCGTGGGGCGTGCCGATGCCACCGAGCTCGAACGGGTCGAGGCCCACTTGGACGACCTCATCGAGACGTGGGCCAAGCGAGCCGTGGACGCGGTGCCCTTCGGCGGTCTGCGCTACAGCCAGGGAGGCCGCGAGCGGCCCAAGTTGCTCAAGCGGTTCACCGAGCGCGGTGACGGCTGGGCGACGCTCGACTCGATGCGCAGCGTCGACGTGGAGGTCCAAGTCCAGGTGAGGGGGGCGCGGAAGTGACCGTGCGCAAGGTTCGGCGCTCGCAGATCATCAGCCCGTTCGGTCCCGGGGCGATCATCGACCTCGTCGGCGAGTCGTTCGTGGTGGAGGACGCCGGCAGGTGGCGGGGTCCGCACGTGTCCATCGACTTCCCCCGCCTCGCGGCTTACCTGAGGGTGGATTCGCTGGCGTCGCCTTCGCCCCGCCGGCCCATCCCCTACTACCGGTTCCCCCAGTGGCTGTTCTGCCCGTCGTGCCGGCGCATGAGCCGGTGGTCCTACGCCAAGGAGGTGACGAACACCGCCCCCACCTGCGGCTGCCCCGAGGGCAAGCAGCTCATCCCGATGAGGTTCGTGGCGGTGTGCGCCAACGGTCACCTCTCGGACGTGGACTGGGTGCGGTGGGCGCACACCGCGGTCCGCCGCGACCGGAACCAGAACCAGTGCCAGCGGTCGGACCTGGAGTTCCTGAACAAGGCCAACGTCGGCGGTGGGCTCAACTCGCTCGTCGTGCGCTGCACCTCGTGCAAGGGCGAGCGGTCCCTCGACGGCCTCACCACGAGGATCGGTCTGAGCCAGATCGGCCTCAAGTGCTCGGGCAGGCAGCCGTGGCAGGACTCGACGGACGCCGAGCACTGCGCCGAGCCTGTGCTCGCGATGCAGCGCGGCGCGTCGAGCGTGTACTTCCCGAACGTGGAGAGCGCGATTGACATCCCGCCCGAGTCGGCGTGGAGCACGATCAGCGATCCGCTGACGGCGCTGATGAGGAGCGGCGAGTTCAAGTTCCTCGTCGGCAACCCGGGGTACAAGCTGGCCAAGCGGATGATCGAGGTGGCGGCCGACGAGTACGGCGTCCCGGTATCCGAGGTGGAAGCGGCGCTGGCGCGCGAGGTGGACGACCCCCGGTTGCCCGTCGAAGGCGGTCCGGAGAACATCCGCCCCGACGAGTGGGGTGCCCTGATCAACCCTCAGGGCGAGCACGACCACCGGGACCGGTTCATCTCGCGCCGAGCCGACCGACCGCTGCGCGGCGCGCGAGGCGCGGTGAACGGCTGGAACCGGTTCATCTCGGATGTCGTGCTCGTCGACCGCCTGCGCGAGGTCCGGGTGCTGACGCACTTCGAGCGCCACACGATGAAGGAGAAGGTGCCGTCGAACCTGAGCGATGACGGTGACTTCCTACCCGCCGTCGAAGTGTTCGGCGAGGGTTTCTTCTTGAAGTTCGACGAGGAAGCACTGCTCGACTGGGAACGATCCGCCGCTGTGGTGGACCGGTGCCGGAAGCTGGTGGAGCGGCACGAGCAGAAAGGCGCGAAGTGGCTCCCCGAGCCGACTCCCCGCTACGTGCTGCTGCACACCTTCGCGCACCTCCTCCTGCGGAACACCGCCTTCGAAGCCGGTTATTCGACGTCCTCATTGCGTGAGCGCCTGTACGTGACGAAGCACGGCGCGGGACCCGCCATGGCCGGAGTGCTGATCTACACCGCTGCCGGTGACTCCGAGGGCACGTTGGGCGGTCTGGTGCGGATGGGCGAGTTCCCGCGCCTGGAGAGGCTCCTCGACATGTCGATCACCGCTTCCCGCTGGTGCTCGTTCGACCCGGTGTGCGCGGATCACCCCGGCCAAGGGCCGGACGGGTTGTCGCTGGCCGCGTGCCACGCGTGCTCGCTGGCACCGGAGACGAGCTGTGAAGCGACGAACCGGCTCCTGGACCGACGGCTGCTGGTCGACCCGGCGTTCGGCTTCTTCAAGGACTTGGCCGCCACCGTCGAAGGAGTGCCGGGGAGCGCCCTGTGAGCGCCGCGTTACGCACACCGGCGCACGAACCACCTCACTACGAGGTCGTGGTCGCCGGACCTGAGGTCGACCAAGCCGTAAAGGCGGTCGCGGCTTACAAGCACCTGCGCGGACGCGGTAAAGAACTCCACGTCATCACCAGGTACAGCGTGCTGAAGAACCGCATCCGCACGCTTCTGCCATTCGAGAGCCGCGGCGACGCGGCGATGACCTACCACCGCTACTTCTCCGACACGTGGAACGCAGCGCTGCGGACCAAGCCGCCGGAGTCCGGCGACTACGACATCGATTTCTGGGAGTTCAAGCGGCGCCTCCGGGACCGTTACGTCCGCCCGCTGGACCGGCGACACGTCATCGTGGTGCAAGGTCAGCAGCTACCGCCCGACTTCTACACGGTGCTGAGACTGCTCAGCGTCGAGGCGACCGTGTTCGTGGACCCCGTGCAGACGGTCGACGACTCCGGGACAGCGCTCGAAGACTTCACGACGCTGCTGGGCGCCGGCAAGCCGACCACCTTGCACGACGCGGGCAGCGGCAGTCCGCAGGCCCGTGCCCTGCTCAGGTACTTCGCCGATGGCTCATCCCTCGCCGAGCAGACCGGTGGCGACGCCCGGCGCCCGGCGTTGGTGAACCACGAGGACGTCGACGAGGAGGTCAGGTTCGTCGCGGAACTGGCGGCAGCGCACCGCGACGAGCAGATCGGTGTCCTCCTCCCGACGTGGGGTCTGGCTCAGGTCTTCAAGAACGGGATCGGCGACCTGTTCGACGGCAGGACGCAGTGGCACCTGTCCGGCGTCAGCGTTCCCAAGCACGCTGCGGTGTCCGTGTCCGATCCCGGCGTCAAAGTGCTGACCTGGGCGAGCGCCATCGGCATGCGGTTCGACCACGTCGTGCTGGCGGGACTCGACCAGGTGGAGAACCGGTTCCGCTTCGAGAACGCGCTGCGCGTGCTCGGCCCGACGGCTCGTTCCGGGTTGCTCCTCTCCTACTCCGGAGCGGGCCGACCAACGGCGTTGGAGGGCTTGCCGCCCGCTCTGCTGGACGACCGCACACGTGACGTGTCGAATGACGAGTGGGTGGAGGTCGTCCCTCCCACCCCGCCGTCCTCAACACCACCGCCCAGCCCGGAACGACCGGTCGCATCCGGCAGGTCGGTCGTTGACAGCGCTCGCACCCTGCTCGCCACCCCGCTGCGGAGCAGCGCTCGCAGCAAGCACCTGCTCACCTCCGACCAGGAGGTCGGGTTGGCGACGTTGATGCGGTCCACCGGTGAGGACTTGTCGGAGGAACTGCCGAAGGGCTTCCGCTCGACCCTGCGCGACGACGATGAGCGGGCGAAGGCGTTCGACGCCATGGTGCTGCACAACACCGGTCTCGTGGGTTCCTGCATCGGGAAGCACCTCGGCGGCGGTCTTGAGTACGAGGACTTGTACCAGCACGGTGTGCTGGGCCTGATGAGGGCGATCGAGAAGTGGGACGGCTCACGCGGGCTGAAGTTCTCCACCTACGCCGTCAACTGGATCCACCACCACATGGGGCGTGCGGTTCCCGATGAGGGCACGGCCATCCGGTTGCCGGTGCACAAGCACGAAGAAGTCCGCAAGGTGCGCGCCATCTGGAACAGGTTGCGCGCCGAGCGGGACGAGGTCTCGATCGCGGACGTCACCGAGCGCACCGGCTTCTCCGTGGAGAAGGTGGTGGAGTGCCTGCGCCTGGCCAGGGGCACGATCAGCTTGGACGCGCCCTTGGGCGCGGACGGCGAGATCACGTTCGCCGAGCTGGTCCCTGTTCTGTTCGACCACGACTCCAATCCCGACCACCTGGTGGACCGCAAGCTCGGGGCCGAACTCGTGCGGACGGCGGTCTCGATGCTCAAGGAGCGGGAAGCCGAGGTGCTGCGCCTGCGGTTCGGCTTCGACGGGGGTGACGACCGAACCCTGGACAAGATCGGCGAGCACTTCTCGTTCACCCGGGAACGGGCGCGGCAGATCGAGTCGAAGGCGAAGAGCAACCTCATCCGGAAGCTGGCGGACATCGGGCTCGTCGCTGGTGGCGTGGCACCGGGTCCTCGACCCGCGACGACGCGCACGCCCCGTGAGGTGCACGTCGTGCGCAAGACCGCCCAGGAGAGGCTGTCGCTGGGAACGGAGATCGCCACAGGCTCAGGGCTCGCTGACGCGCTCGGCGCCCCCGGTCAGGACAGCGCCGTCGGGCACCTGCTGATCGCCTTGGTCGACCGCGCGCTCCGGTGCGGCGCACGCCACGTCCGGATCAGGACCGCGGGCAGCGGCACGAGCGCCAGGCTCGCGGTCGTCCACGACGGGGGCTCGTTCGCCGGTTCAGCTCTGCGCGCGGTCCTCTGCGGGAGTGGGGAACCGACGCGCGAATCGGCTGCGCTCGGCGTGGCTGCTTCCCTGTACGACGAGATCACCACCTGGGACGCCCACACGTCCTCAGCCTGCCTCGTGCTCACCTCGGCGGCGGACACCGGCACGTGGTGGTTGAACCGCGCCTCGAGGAGGCTCCCCACCGGCCTGGTGCCCGAGGTGAAGGCGGACCGGTGGTCGGTCGTGCTCTTCCGCGCACCGCGCCCCCAAGTGGCCGGCGCGCGCATCGGGACCATCCTCGACCGCTGCGTTCACGATCTCGGTGTGGTGTTCGGCGAGCTGGTCGAGCGCTCCGTCGGCATCGACGTCGACGGACAGGCGGTCACGGCGCAGGACCCGTTCTTGTGGAGCAACCCGGCCGGGCAGCACCTTGGTGAGGAGCGTGTCGCCGCCGAGGGGTTCTCGGTGCTCGCGAGCCCTCGCGTACTCCCACATCCGGATGCACTGCGCGCGGGAGACATGGCATCGGCCGGTAACCCCTCCGACTGGCGAGCGAGCCAGGGCTTCTACGTGCGGTGCGACGGTCGGTACCTCTCGCGCGGCGGGTGGCTCGGGCTCGACGGCCTCGACATGGCCGAGGACACCGCGCTCGCCAGGGTGCTCGTCGAAGTGCCGCTCGAGCAGCGCGCAACCTGGGGCGAGGACCACCCAGGCGCCTCGGTGGCGCCACCAGAGCCGCTGCGGCCGAGGCTCGCGGCTCTCGCGCGCATAGCGCGGGGCAAATCAGAACTGGTAATCGAACGACACCGAACTGGGGGGACGACGTGACGGACGGCGAACTCGCCGCCTTCGCGGCCGAGCTGCGACGCAGGGTCGAGGACAGGGTCCAGGCCGAGCCGGAGCTGATGGTGCGGGATGCGTTCGTGACCGTGGTCGGCGAGCACCTGATCGACGACGGAGCGCTGGACGACCTCGACACCTGCTACCTGTTCGTGCCGTGGCAAAACCGCCGGGTCGAGGTCGCCGGGTACGACATCACCGGTGACGGCACGATCCTTCACCTCGTCACGGCCGACTACGGCTTGGACGCCGAGCCGTTGAAGCGCGAGCGGCTCACCCAACTGGTCCGGAGGGTGGGCGCGTTCGCGGAGTTCTGCCGCAACGGCCTGCACGAGCAGCTCGAGCGGTCGAATCCGGCCTACGACATGGTCGAGCGCATCCACGGTGCTTGGTCCCAGTTGCAGATGATCAAAATCTTCGTCTTCACCGACGGGAAGACGGGGTTGCGCCGCGCGGAGGAGGCCACCGTCGCAGGGCTCCCCACCCTGGTGAACGTGTGGGACGTCAACCGCCTTCAGAAGCTGATCAGCTCCGGCGCGCAGCAGGAGGACATCCTCATCGACGTCGTGAAGATGGGTTACGAAGTGCAGTGCCTGGAGTCGCCGGAGCAGGCCGACGAGTACCGCTGCCTGATGGCGATGCTGCCCGGAAAACTGCTCGCCGACCTGTACGAGGAGCACCACAGCCGGCTGCTCCAGCGGAACGTGCGCGCCTACCTCCAGGCTCGGGGCAAGGTCAACAAGGGGATCGCGAAGACGATCGCGGAACAGCCCGGCAGGTTCTTGGCCTACAACAACGGTGTCTCCGCCACGGCCCGCGCGGCCGACCTCGAGCGGACGCCAAACGGGTTGCTGCTGCGCGGACTGACCGAGCTGCAGATCGTCAACGGCGGGCAGACCACGGCGTCGCTGCACCACGCGGCCCGCAAGGGGGTCGACCTGTCCCAGGTCACGGTGCCCGCGAAGATCACCCTGATCCCCGACGACCGGCTTGACGTCATGGTCCCGGAGATCTCACGCTTCGCGAACTCGCAGAACGCCGTCACCCCGGCCGACTTCGAGGGCAACAGCCGCTTCCACGTGGGGTTGGAGCGGTGGTCCCGCAACACCTGGGTGACCCCTCTGGGTGTCGACGTCGAGCAGACCCGTTGGTACTACGAGCGCGTGCGCGGGCAGTACGACGTCGAGAAGAACAAGTTCGCGACCGCCGCGGCGCGGCGCAAGTTCGACCGCGAGAACCCCGTGCGACAGCGCTTCGGCAAGACCGACGCCGCCAAGTACGAGTACGCCTACTCGCTTCGGCCGGAGGTCGTGTGCCAAGGCGCCGAGAAATGCTTCAGAACGTGGACGTCGGATGAAGGTCTGGCCGAGCGCGAAGCCCCTGATGACGTCTACTTCCGCCACTTGGTCGCCAAGGGAATCCTGTTCCGCCAGGTGCGGTCGATCATCCAGAAGCAGGACTTCGGCGGCTACCTCGGGCAGACCGCAGCGCACACCGTGTCGCTGATCGTGGACACCCTCGGCGGACTCGACCTCGACCAACTCTGGCGTGAGCAGGCGCTGCCCGAGGCGATCGCCGCGGCGGTTCCCGACGTGGCAGGAGCGGTAAGAGGAGTGCTCATTTCGCCCCCTAGCGGGGGAAATGTTACCGAATGGGCGAAAAAAACGGCCTGCTGGCACAGCGTCCGCGCAGTGGGCTGGGCTCCTCCCTCCGATGTTCTCGCCGGTTAGGCGACCTCGTCTCCCGTTTTCATCATCCGCACGTCGGGGCGGCCGAGCGGACCGGTCCCGGGAAGTGGCATGGAAGAAGTTGAGCAGAACCAAGGCGTCGGTGATGGAGGTCCCATGTGGGTCCCTGTTCGGAGGGCAGGAGACGACATGTCGGTCTACGCGGTGAAACTCGAGCGGAGCGACCTCCTCCAGTTGCCCGTGCACCCGGACGCGTGCACCGAGGACACGTTCGAGCAGTGGTGCGCACAGCAGGTGGCGAACGGCGCCCGGCTCGCGGTCGACCTGTTCTCCGGCGGCGGTGGGTTGAGCCTGGGGTTGACCAACGCCGGGTGGACCGTGGCCGCGTCGGTCGACCACAACAAGTTCGCGTTGCAGACCCACCGCGCGAATTTCCCCGGCCTTGCCCTCGACGTGGACTTGGGGGACCTGAAGAAGCGCGCGACGCTGATCAAGATGCTCAAGCGGGCCGACATCGACCTCATCGCCGGCGGACCGCCGTGCCAGCCCTTCAGCCGGGCAGGGCGCAGCAAGATCCGCAGCCTGGTGGACGCCGGACTGCGGGACGAGTTCGACGAGCGCAAAGAGCTGTGGCAGGCGTACGTCGACGTGGTGCTTAAGGTCAAGCCGCGCGCGGTCCTCATGGAGAACGTCCCCGACATGGCCTTGGGCGACGACTTCCACGTCGTTCGGCGGATCGTGGACATGCTGGAGCGCGTGGGCTACAGCACCAACCTCCGCTTGGTCGACGCTTGGCGGTACGGCGTCCCCCAGCACCGCAAGCGCCTGATCTTGCTGGCACGCCTGGACGGGGACGCGTTCACCTGGCCCGAGCCCGGAGAACCGGTGAGCGTGCGGGAGGCGATCGCGGACTTGCCCGAGCTCGGCCTCACCACCGGTGGTCGCGACCTGCCGTACGCGCCCACCGAAGAGCTGTCGGAGTTCGCCAAGGTGATGAGGCGGGACACCGACGAGAGCAGGGTGTGGGACCACATGACCCGGCCGGTCCGCGATGACGACCGCGAGATCTTCGGCTTGATGACCTCCAAGACGCTCTACGCGCACATCGACCCCAAGTTGCGCAGGTACAAGGCGGACACCTTCGACGACAAGTACAAGCGCTTGGACTGGAACGAGCTGAGCCGTTCCATCACCGCGCACATCGCGAAGGACGGTTACTGGTACATCCACCCCTCGGAGAACCGCACCCTCACCGTTCGCGAGGCCGCCCGCATCCAGACGTTCCCGGACGACTTCCGCTTCGCCGGCGGGCGCAGCCATGCGTTCCAGCAGATCGGCAACGCCGTGCCGCCGATGCTCGGCAAGGCGGCTGCCACCGCGCTGCGCCCACTACCGGCCACTGCCGAGCACCCGCAGAACCGGTGGCGCGACCTGGCCAAGCGCTTGGCGGCTTGGGCGGAGAGGCGTCGCGACAACGGTTATTGGTGCGTGCTACCCGGAGAACACCTGACTCCACCAGTCGCCGCGGTCGTGGCCATGCTGGACCCCGCCCCCGTCGAGCTGCTCGCGTACAACGCCGGTATCCGTGAAGTGGCCGCCAAGGGGCGGGTCACCAAGCGAGCAGTGGATCTCATCCAGCAGGCGGCTGGCACGCGAGCGGCTACTGCGGCGGTCGCACGCCTGCGGGAGCTGCAGGACGACCGGAAGCTGTGGCTGCACCCACAGGACATGCCGGAGGAGTTGAACCTCCCTCCCGGCAAGACCGCGCTCCTGAAGCTCTTGGCGGGCGATGACGTGCTGTTGACCAGCCAGCCGGTCATTCGCGTGTCTTCGCGGGTGCTCGGCACAGCCTCGGAACGGGCGAACAGCCTCACGGATGGCAGGGTCGACCTCTCACGTCTCGTGGGTGGCGACAGCAAAGCACCGTTGCGCATGGCCGCACTGCGCCTGGTCAGCCAACTCCACTGCTACAAGCAAGCACCGTTGTGCACGGGGTGCCCATTGGCGCGCGAATGCGTTACCGCACGCGAAAATAAGAACACAGACAGGCTTTTTTGAGTCAGTACCTGCACGCGCCAGCTTGCGGCCCGGCCGATCTCACAATCTTGGCCGGGCCGCTCGCACAAAAGTCGACTTCACCGATCAGGGTGGTTCGACTACCAGAACTGCCGCCCAACAGCTTCGACCGCCTTCTTCCAGGGATAATTCATCAGCGCACGCCCTCCTTGCCGGGGCGGGTGCGGCTCGAAGTTGCTCGAGCCGAACAACACCCTTACGCCAGAACCGCGCAGGACATCGAAGCTTCGGTGCAGCACGGCGTTGTTCGCGAGAGCCGTGTTCACAAAGGGCAGGACGGCGATCGGCACGCCCAGGCCGGTGAGTTCTGCGAGCTGTGTCAGGACGTTAGGTGTCGGCGATGCCCGCCGCCCACTTGTTGATCGTGTTGTAGGTGGCCGGTGCGACGATCACCGCGTCGGCAGAGGGAAGCGGCCGCTGGCCTTGACCTTGGTAGCCGGTTCGCACAGCGTGGCCGGTGAGCTGGTGCAGTTCGTCGAGGTCGAGGAAGTGCTCGACGGCGGCTGGTGTGGCGATGCAGTGAACCGACCAGCCCGCGTCCTGGGCGAGCTTGATGCCGACGTCGACGCGGCTGGCGGGTCCGGCACCGCAGATCATCAGGTAGAGGACTCGCTCGGTCACGCCGGCACTCCGGCTCGCTCCGCCATTTGCTTCACCGTGCGGGCGGGTTTGCCGGTGGTGTTGGACAGGAACATCCTCAGCAGGCCGTGGGCCAAGGGGCGGCTGCGGACTTCTTGGGGTGCGGTTCGCTCGGCTTGGGCGAGGGCGCGGGTGGCCTCGGCGAAGTTGCCGCAGCGGGCGTTGGCCTCGGTCAGGTCGAGCAGGTGGTTGGCCCGGCGTTCTGGCGGCAGCTCGTTGAGGGCGCTGTGGGGGATCGTCGCGGCGAAGTTGAGAGCTGCTCCGGCCTCGTAGAGGCGGACGAGCGCGGCGACGCGGTGGATGGCGACGTTGGCCCGGCCGAAGTGGGTGTGGTGGGTGTCGTAGTGGCGCTCGATGCGTTCAGCGGCCTGAGTGGCTTCCTGGTGCATGGACAGGGCCAGGGAGGCGTCTTCTTGCTCGGCCGCAGTGATCGCGGCGGCGAGGCGGAGCATGCCGTGGAGGGAGAGCAGGCTCGTCGGTTGCTTGGGTACTGCGGGACGCATGCGGTCGGACATGCTCAGCAGGATCTCGACAGCCTGGGTGCGCTGCCTGGCCGCGCTCATGGCGCGGGCGACGCTGCGGGTGGCCCGCGCCTGCGACCAGGTGTCGTCGACCGCCAGGGCGGTGTGCATGGCGCGGTCAGCTGCCAGCCAGGCGACGTCGTGGCTCTCGAACTTGAGCAGCATCGAGAGGCCAGGCGATAGGCCGCGATGAGCACGCGGTAGGCATCGACCTGCTCAGCCGGCGGTGCGGCGAGGGCTACGCGCTGCGCTGCTTCCAGCAGCTTCGGCAGGTGTTGCGCGACGGTGGTGAAGTGGGTCGACGTCCAGGCGTGCTCGATGTAGTCGGCCTGGCGGGCGAGGCAGGCGACGCCGACGGGCTTGGTGTCTGCGGCCGCCAGGCCGGGGTAGCGGCCGAGTGCCGCGCGGATGGCGCTGACCTCGGCGGCGTCCACGCGGTCGGCGGCCCGGGCTGCGGCAGGTGCGTCGGTGAGGACGCTGGGATCGATGGCGAGGGCGTCGGCGACCAGTTCGATGACCGGGATGCGTGCGACGTTGCGCTCACCCGACTCGACCTTGTCCAGCCACGACGTCGAGCGACCGATCATGTCGGCGAGCTGCTTGCGGCCGAGGTTGCGGCGCAGGCGCCAGCCCACCGAATCTCACAGTATGTAATCACCTATGCGGTTCACTGGTGAATCGATCACCAATATTGACCGATCCGCATATTGCGTGTAGAGGACGACCATGAGGGAGTCATCGCTTGATGATTTACGTCACACGGTAATCCATGTGGTCAAGAGTTAGCGCTTGATGGAGGTGCCACACGATGCGCCACCCGACCGCCCTGTTGAGCAGAGCCGTCGGGTGGGCGGATAGATGGACGTACATCAGAGCGGTCGACTCCGTCCTATGACCTCGCGCACCTCTATCGCGTGGTCAAGTAGGGGCCTGCGATCGACCCTAGACCTGATACCGGTCCTTGCCCCTTGACGGAGGTGGTGAGCCTACGGAGATCAGCCGGGATGGTCCCGACTTCGACCCGCTACGGAAGCCGCGGGAACATCGCGCCCCGTGGTGGTGCAAGCACAACCAGCCCAGCAGCGAAGCCGTAGTCACTCAGTTAGTCACTCACCGACGTGCGAGACGACACCAAGATCAAATATAAGATCCACAGCCAGAAGCAAAAGAGCCCGCTGACCAGGTGTTTTACCTGAATCAGCGGGCTCTTTCGGCCGTCGGGACGACAGGATTTGAACCTGCGACCCCTTGACCCCCAGTCGCAGAACGACTGAGCGGCGTGCTCGGTCCTGTTCTTCCAGGTCATGACCTAGTGTACCTGGCCGAGTAAAGGGGTCTATCCAAACACAATTCTGATCATGGAACCTGTCGAGCCTGACCGAGTCGGTTGCCCCACGCGACGGGTGCGGTGCTAGCTTCCCAGCCGGGCGCCGATGCTAGATCTCAGCCGAATCGAACGCGGATCCGGGAACGCGGCCAGGAGTTCGAGCGCCCGTGACCACTGTCGCTCGGTTTCTTCGCGTGCACCAATGTCGGCCAATGCCAACGCGAGGTTGTCCGGTGCGACGGCGAGCAGCCACGGTTCGTTGAGTGCCTGGAGGACCGACACGGCCATGCGGTGGAAGTTGGCAGCATCCCCGGGCCGACCTAAGCCGCGGTACAACTCATCGGCGCCGTCCAGCGCCTCGGCTTCCCGCACGCGGTCACCGATGCGGCGTTGCAGCGCGGCGGCGCGCTGGTACGACTCCAGCGTCTCGGGCAAGGCACCAAGGTCGGCCAGCACCCGGCCGTCGCCGACCAGCCAATAGGCTTCCAACACCCGGTTGTCGTGGTCCCGGGCGATATCGAGGGAGCGTTCGATCAGCGGTCTCGCCAGGTCGGCCCGGCCGAGCAGCCGGTGCAGACTTCGGCTCGGAGTTCCTCGGAGTCGAGCGAGCTGTCAAAGCTCGTTCGACCTCTTCCAACAGAATCGCCGACTCCTCACGGGAGTGTTCACAGCAGAATCAGCGGCGTCGCGGGGAGACATTGCTCCCGAACTCTGACAGGGCGGTCTCGTAGGCATAATCTACATCGTCAGTCACAGCTACCACGGTACCCTCGTAGTCGCGGAACGGCCGGCCAGCGCCTCGGTAGGAAAGCCAGGGGAAGTCCGACACAATCCAGTAGCCGTCGTATATCAACATGTTCTTCAGCGTCCCTTCCGGCCGGTGCAACGTCAGCCTGTTCCGGCCACGCTGAGCCAGGCGGTTGAGCGCCTCCTCGGTCAGCTTGTCACACTCGGGCACGACCAACGTGACTTGGACATGCGATCGCAACCGTTGTTCCAGCCTGCTGAGAAAACTCGCGTCCACCACTGAACAGACAGCGCGATCGGTCGCGATCAGGAGGCGGGTAACAGCTTTCTGCAGCGCTGTCGCCAGCACAAGTGGATGGTCAAGGAGACCGATTCCGGACACGCGCGGCGAGTTTTCCTCCAGTAGGCCGCCCTGTGCCGGGTACACACGTTCCGCTTCGAGATGTGGAGGCAGCACAGGTCGGGGGCCTGCGTGCTCGACACGGAAGCCGAGCTTCTCGGTCCCACCGAGCTTGCTCAACGCAGAGTCGTGCTTTTCACTCTGGTCGCCGTCAACGACGACCGCAGTCTCCACGTCTCCGCTCTCCTGATCGCCGTAGACCAGGACATCGACCGGCATGTACTTGTAGGTCGACGGAGTGACATCGATGACGTCCAGCACGTCGATCGACGCGCCGCGGCCGGGTGAGCGCAGGATCGCGTTCACCGCAGCCGGGCTGACATCCTCCCGCTTGATGCGCGTCGTCCGTTGACCGGGCAACAAGAGACGGCCTTCTGCGACAGCGGCCGCTTTGTTGATCAGTTCCCTGCTCTCGTAGGCTGCGACGGACCAGGTGAGCCGGTCGAAGACGACCTTGAAGGTTTTCTGGATCGGCCGTACCGACTCGTGCTCCACAGCCAACTGCAGACCCCGAGCAGTCAGCGTCAGCTCGCCAGGGCCCTGACCAAAGGCCACCGCCCCTTCCCGATACTGATCGGCGACCGCCGCGTCGACAAGTTCCCGGTCAAGACCGAGGAAGGCAGCCATGGCTGCCGAGTCCATGACGCCGGCGTTGAGCAGCCGCAGGACGAACTCGTCGAGGAGTGGAAGTTGCTTGACCTCCTGCGCCAGCACGTCCGTCGAGATGATCGTGACCGGTACGGCAGCTTTCTCGATGCCAAGCAGAGCGAGCCCTGGGCGGTCACCGCTGAACCGTTTCGTCAGCAACTCCTCCGGGCTAGGCATCCACCACCTCGCAGTCTTCCGCATGCTTCTCGATGTAGCGCAGCACTTCTCGCAACGCACCGTCTGCGGAGCGGCAGAACTCGGCGTCGCCGACGATGGTCAACCCGAACCGCGCGCGGGACACAGCAACATTGATGCGCCGCCAATGCTCGGTTCCGAGGAAACCTAGTTTGAGCTTGGGATTGCTGCGGGTCACGGAAAAAATCGCGACATCGCACTGCCTGCCCTGCACGGCGTCCACGGACAGGACGTCGACCTGCAATCGCTTGAACGCCGCAGAGCTGAGCCGTCGCTTCATCTCCGCCATCTGCCGCCGGTACGGAGCGATGAGCAGCACTTCGAGCTTGCCATCAGGCTCGGGAGTGCGGACGACGCCCCTGGCGATGGCCCTTTCCAAGGTAGTGAGCCGGTCGAAGACGATTTTCACCTCAGTCCGGTTGGCATAGCTGATCCCGCCGGGCCCAGGTGTCTCCCGCCGCGCTTCACCGAGCCGGGAGGTATCCAACCAGCGGACCGGCTTGCCGAGGACGTCATAGCCTGGCAGTCCATCGCTGCGCGGGGAGTTGAGCTTTCCCTCGTAGAAACAGGTGGACACCAGGTTCCCGATCGGAGCGATCATGCGGTATTGGTCACGCAGCTGGAACTTCGAGTGTTCCGGCAACCGGTCGGAGAACCACTTGAACAACGTCTCCTGGACCAGCTCGCGGTCGATGTCGTGCTCTTCCATGATCTCCTTTGACCGCAGGAGTTCCTCTTCCTGCGGAGGGAGCTGGTTGATGTCCCCGACCAAGATGGCCCGCCGCGACCGCGACAGCGGCACCAGGGCCTCCGTCGCGGTGGCCTTCGACGCCTCGTCCAGAATGCAGAGGTCGATCTCCAGGTCACGGGCGGCGCTCTGCCCGACGAACCCGACACAGGTGCCAGCGACAACCTTGGCTGTGCCCAAAAACGCTTCGGCGAGACGGTGATCGGACTTCGTTCGCTGCAACCACTCGGCCTGCAGCTCGACGAGCCGGAGGAGTCGTTGAGCGGAAGCCGACGCGCCGAGCACCGCGTCCGCCGCCTCAAGAGCCTCTTCCGCGGAGAAGTCCGGAGGCAGTGTCAGGTCCCCTGCGATGTGCTCAACGGCCTCGCTATACAGCTGCTCATACCTCATCGCGAGGTCGTCCATGCGCTCCTGCAAGTGGCTGTCATCTTCGACGATCTCCAACGTAGTCGCCAGCTCGGTGGTGACACCCTTGCCCCGAGCACGGCGGTCGATCTCACCCTCGACCTTCGCACGGTCCCTGACGACCTCCGACAGCTGTCGTAGTGCCAACGCAGCCCGCAGGTGCCGCACATCCAGGCCCTGCCGATCGGCTAGCTTCTCCAGGTGTCGCTGGGCACTGCGCCGGATTCCCTCCGACCACTTCGCCATTCGCTGGTCGAGCAGAAGGTGTCGGACCGACGGGTCCACTCTCGGGTCGTCCGGGTGGCCGAGCCGGACGATGCCGGAAACGCCGGCCTGCTCCAGCCGCGCCAGTGCGTTGTCCACAGCAACGTGAGTCTGACTGACGATGAGGATGCGCGCGCTCGGCCGGTCCTTCAACGCTTGCAGCACAATCTCCGCGATGAGGTCGGTCTTGCCGGTGCCGGGAGGGCCTTCCACCAGGAGCACGTCGGAGAGTCCGAGCGCCGACTCGACGGCCACTCGCTTGCTCTCGTCGAGGTCCTTGCTCCACTCCTTGACCTCGCGTGGGGCGGGAGGATCGACCAAGGCCGGGTTCTGGATCTTGTCCCGCAGGTCCGGCCGCGCTGCGGTACCGTCCCGGAAAGCAGAGACCGCGTCGCGCTGGCGTTGCAGGGCCTTCGTCGACGGTCCCAGGTAAGGCCGGGCCATGCCCGTGCGAGGAAGCCCGATAATGGACCTCCTGCCGCGCAACGTGAGGCTGCCATCGTCCTGACTGATGACCTGGCCGTACACGAGCGTTCGCCGTGACTCGTTGACGATCTCCCAGTCTGTGCCGATGAGATCTTCCTCGACCGGTTCGCGCAGGGTGAGGTCGACCTCGCGGCCGCGCATGACGCGATCGGTGTAGTTGATTGTCATTTGCGATCCGCGCGCGAGGTCTTCACGGGCTTGGAGGACCTTGTTCCACTCACCGAGGATGTCGAAACCGTCGTAGCCAGCCGCGAGGTCGCCGTGCCGCTTGAGTTCCTTCTGCTCGTCGTAGTCGTCAAGCGCACGCAGCAGCTCGTCGCTCCCGTCCGCGGCCTTTTGGCGGTTACGCGGCTCCGTATAAGTGAACGAGACGAACCCTGAGATGTTTAGGGCGTGCTTGCGGAAACGTTCAAGCTGCTCGTACTCGAGCAGCCGGGCACCGGTGACCACCAAGGTGGGCAGCCGGTCCAGTTTCACCGTGAACTTCCACTGTTTGCCTGCGATGGAAACGGTGGAGCGATCAGCGCCTCGCTTGGCCGCGTCGTACCTGTACTCCGCGTGGACGTCGTCGCTGAGGTCGTGCTGGATGACGGCTTCCGCGCTGGCATCCGGCTCGTGCGGGTGCTCCAGGAGGTGCTGTCTCGCGGCGTTGGTGAGCGCGAGCCACAAGGTGCTTCTATTCGCGACGGGAAGGACAGCCCGCCCTCGCAGAACGTTGGTCAGCTCGTCCGCGAAGACCGCGCCGTTGGCAGGACGCTGGGTGCTGTCAGGATCGACGCACCGGGCGAGGAACTTACGGACGTCTGGCGGCACGTTGATCGCTTGCAGCGCCGGAGCAATGTCCGCGAAGCCGCGCAAGGGCTCCTGGTGCAGCGACCGGATCAGCAAGACGCCCATCGAGTACACGTCGCGCACGTACTTGACGGCGCCGTCTCGCTCAGGTGGCGTATATGGCCCGGAATGTGAAGCGATGAGCGTGTGGTCGCTGGGCGTCCCCTGCGCGACCTTCGCGATGCCGAAATCGGCCAGCAAGGGCGCCCCGGCCTCCGTGACGAGGACGTTGCTCGGCTTGATGTCGCGGTGCTCGACTCCTTTGAGGTGGGCGTGACACAACGCCTGCGCCAGCGGCACGGCGATCAGGTTCGCGAGCTCGTCCCATTCGTAGGGCCCCTTGGCCGCCAGGATGCTGTCAAGCGAGTCCTCGACCCAGTCGAGGATCAGGAAGTGCGAGTTCCGTTCCTCGTCGATGCCGGCGTCCTTCAGCCGAACGATGTTGGGATGGCTGAGCTTGCGCAGGCTTTCCAGTTCCCTGGTGATGGCCAGCTCGCGCTTCTCGTTATCGGTCCGTTCCACCAGCTTGACCGCGACCATCTTAGCGTCGTGGGGGTCGAACGCCTTGTAGACGGCGGCGAACCCTCCATGACGAGGCGGTTGTTGCACGAGGACGTAACGCCCTCCCACCGAGTCCATTAGTTGCCTCCAGCGATGACGAGCTCGCGGACCTCGCGCACGTTCTGCGGCCGCGCGGCGGGGTCTCTCTGCGTCGCGGCAACTACGATCGACCGCCACGGCTCATCCTCCGGCACGAGAGGAGCACCGTTCCGCGGCTCCCTGCCGGTCCGCGCCCAGCCAATTATCTGGCCAAGGCTGTAGAGGTCGGCGCTGGCGGCGACCTCATGAGCGTCGATCGCCTGCTCCGGCGCCGCGAACCCGACGGTACCGAACGGTTCATTCGTCATGGTCCGACCGGTGAACGTGGTCTCACCTCGTGGGCGTCTACCCAGACCCCAGTCGGCGACCTTCCAGCGCCCGTCGACCAGCAACAAGTTGGCCGGTTTTAGATCGCGATGCAGCCAGCCCACCTCGTGCGCGGCTTCCAACGCCGCGCATACAGCCAGGACCATCGCGCGAAGCCCTTCGTCGGTCACGAACGTGGACCTGGAGTCCTCGGCGTTGCCCTGGGCCAGGGGCATGACGAACCAGTCTTGCGTCCGGCCGTAGTCGAGCACCGGCACGATGTGGTCGTGGTCGGAGAACCTCAACCCGAAGTCGATTTCCCTGTTCATCCTGGCCACTGCCTCGACGCGCCACGAGGTCAGGCGTTTCATCGCCACCTGGACACCGGTCGCCTTGTGCGTGGCGTGGTACACCCGCGCTTGGCCGCCCTCTCCCAGCGGTCGGGTCGCCAACCGGTAGTCAGCCCTGTTGTTCCTCGGGTGATCCCCCAAAACGTCTTTCACCGCGCCCCTCCCCTCGCGCCTGCACATCGCGCGCGAGGTCCGAGACATTACCGATCATCGTCGCGCCGATCGCCAGGATCTGGAGATCGTGGACTCGACCGACGTCCCAGCCCTGAGGCCGGACATCGTGGGCGGGTGCCGCTGCCACCGCATCGCAGCGGGGACCTGTGTCTACCGACCCTCTCATCCGCGCTGGTCACAGAAGTGCAAAGACTGAACGCGGAAGCGCTTGCCCCGTTACCTTTTCGTAGCTCCTGATCAAGGAGTCGTGGTCGCCGGGTCCGGCATGACTGACGCCTCCAGTCGAAAGGCATGATCCGGGGGGTGGTGTCACCGGACCCGGTGGCATCGCCGGACCGCTGATAGGGACACGGCCGCCCGCCGGGCAGGTCTCGTCGTAACGTGGGTGCCGGCCTGCGATGCCCGCTCCGCGACCACCCGCAACGGACAAACGGTACGACCGATGACCAGTACTTTCGGGGTGTTCCTCGGCTTGGACGTAAGCGAGGGCGAGCACCACGCCGTGGGCCTGGCCCCCGCCGGGAAACGGCTGCACGACGCAGCCCTGCCCAACAGCGAACCGAGGCTGCGGGCGTTGTTCGACAAGCTCGCCGCGCACGGTCCGCTGTTGGTGGTGGTCGACCAGCTGGCGACGATCGGCACACTGCCGGTCGCGGTGGCCCGCGCGGCCAGCCACACGGTGGCCTACCTGCCCGGTCCGGCCATGCGCCGCATCGCCGACCTTTACCCAGGCCGGGCGAATACCGATGCCCGCGACGCGTTCGTCATCGCCGACGCGGCCCGCTCGCTGCCGCACACGCTGCGGCCGGTCGACATCGGCGACGAGACCTCGGCGGAGTTGGACGTGCTGGTCGACTTCGACGACGACCTGGCCGGGGAGGCCACCCGGATCACCAACCGCATCCGCGGCCTGCTCACCGGCGTCCATCCCATCCTCGAACGCGCCATCGGGTCCAGGATCGCCCACCCGGCGGTGCTGGAGATCCTGTCCCGATGCGGCGGCCCGACCGGCATCGCCAAGGCCGGCCGACGCAAGCTCACCGCGATCGCCACCGTCCAGGCCCCCGCCTGGACGACGAACTCGTCGCCGCGATCCCGGCCGCGCTGGACGAGCACACCGTCGTCGTCCCCGGTACCGCCGCCGCCGACTCGGTGCTGCCCCGGCTGGCCGACAGCCTGAGAACCGTTCTGCTGCAACGCAAACAGGTCGCCGCCGAGGTCGGGGGATACTCGATGCGCACCCTCTCGCCGGAGTCCTGACCTCGATCGCCCGCCAAGCCGGGCGGAAGGTCCACTTCGTAGGCCGACCGGCACACCCGGTCCACCGAAGCTGGGCGGTTCGGGCTGGCTCGAGACCAACGCAGACCGGGGCGAGCTGCACCTGACGCCTGGCTACAGCCCTGAGATCAACCTTACGAGCTGCCGACGCCGGCCTCAAGCGCGACGTCAAAGCCTCCCGAGCGCCAGGCACTGGTCGATCCCGGCTTGACCGCGGCCCGACTCAGCTGACCGACCGCTTTACTCCGGTCAGCGACCAGTCAAGGGATCGATACGCCGTCCCTCGCGCTGAACGACGCCGTGTTCCGCCAGGTCAGCCGACCGAATAATGCATCGAGATGGTCCGAAACCAAGAGTCAAGGTGTCGCTGAGCGGCGTGCTCGACCTCGAAGAACGAACCAAGATCACAAAAGAGGGCCCTCGCAGTATCTGACCTGCGAAGACCCTCTTAGCCGTCGGGACGACAGGATTTGAACCTGCGACCCCTTGACCCCCAGTCGCAGAACGACTGAGCGGCGTGCTTGGCCCTGTTCTTCCAGGTTGCCCCCTAGTGTAACTGGCCGAGTAAAGGGGTCTATCAAGCCGCAATTCTGATCATGGGATCCGTTGAACTCGATCGAGTCGGTTGTCCCGGTATATAGCCCTCCGGACTACGACGTACGTACCCCGTGCGCGAGCAGTGCGCGGGCCCGTCGGCGGCGCATCCCCAGCGAACGGCTATCCAGCTCGATCTGCCCATCGTCGAGCCGGAGCAGGACGTGGCTTACCCACGACTCAGCCGCACGCGCCTCCGCACGCGGGATACCGACCGCCGGTCCGGTAAGGAGGTCCGCCAGCTCGTCGACCTCGTAACCGTCATCCCACGTGAGCTTCGCCGCGCAGGTGCTGCGACGGGACCTGCTCAGGGTGACCTTGTCGGACATGTTCCACAGGAGTCCGCAACGCGCCATTAGCCCGCTCAACAAGCGCGTCGCCGGTGTATAGGCCCAGTGTTCATTGACACTGTCCTCGATCGGGTGGAGGTCGTCCCGGTGCCAGAACGGAATCGCCTGTCCCACACCGCCATTGGGCCGGTCCTGCCTCCTGGCCTCCGTGGCGAGGTGCCTCCTGACCTGGGCCTCGGTCCGCCCCACACCGTCGATGATGTCAAGACGTCCCCCGGTGGGCAGGTGCACGAGCTTGATGGTCCGCGGGGCGTAACCGGCGACGCGGAGCCCGGGAATCCCAGCGTGGATGAAGGACCCGTCGCTGAAGATCTGGGGATGTGGCAAGAGGTAAGACGCCACCCTGCCGGAGACCGCGCATTCGATCACAAGCCGGTCAGGCTGAGGGGAGACCCAGTCGATGTAGTGGCGCAGATCGGCGAAGCTACGACCGCCCATACTGTCCCAAGGATGATCGCGATCGAGACTGTTGAGGCAAGCGAACAGTACGGCCTGAAAAACCTGCTGGCCTCGCACAGCCGTGTCCAACACGCGGCGCCCGTTGACTCGCCAAGCTGCGTGTAGGCGAGGCGGCCCTCCGAGTAGATTCACGCACTCCCGGTAAAGAGCCTTGTCGTTTGTGTGCGGCATATCGTCCTCATCCGTTGGCACACATCCCGGACTGTGGCCAGCTAAGGCCCAACTGCCACTACGACCATCAAAGAGGTACACACACGGACTGAGCATCGCACCCTTGGGAGAGCTGGATCGCGTCCGGGCGCACCAGTCACCAGAGCCTGTCCGTGAGGCGACAAGAGACTACAGCCGACCGGGACCATGAAGCAACCCGTGTCCCCCAGAGAGGGGATCTTGGCTCACCTAGCGATTATGCTGGTTACCAGAAGAGCTGAGCGCCACCGGTGCCACTTGGCCCAAGGCTGCCGGTCAGCAGCGCGGGGCGGGAAACGGCTCGGCGGTTGGCGGTCGGACCGGAGCCATGCCGATCTCCTTCAGCATCTCCATCATGCTCTCGACCACTTCCGGTGCTGCTGCGTTGACCCGGGCCGCGTACGCGGTGCCGTGCTTGCTCCGCAGGTGATCTGCGATGTGGAAAGCCCTCGTGCCGAACCGCTTCTCGAGATCCAGGAAAGCTGCTGCCACTTGCTCGACCAAAGCCGCTTCGGCGTCATCGACCGGTTGCGGCTCGACAACGCACGCTGAGAACCGCCCGTGGTCCTTTACTCGCGCTTCCTCCAGTGACCGGACGTTGCCCGAGCGGACCGTACGTGAGGTGTGGTCCCCTGCTGCCTCTTGCGGGGCTATGTCGCGGTTGATGTGGGCGACCTTGCCGGCAAGGCTCAGGAGCCAATCGCCCAGCTGTCGGATTTGAGCCGCGGTCACATCCCATGCTTTTGTGCTGTTGGGGTTGAAGTAGATCAACGCTCGGGCGAGCGAGGTCGCAGGCGGCCCGTACTCGTCTCGGACGATCTTCGCATACGCGATCTGCGTACCGTTGTCATGCCGCATGACAGCGATCGACGGACGCTGATCCGCTCGACACCACGGCTGGCGGAGCGTGCTCGGGCGGTCGGCGCCGGGGCAGGTGCGGCACGCGTAGACCTTCTGGCCCGACTCCGACATGCCTACTTGCACCCGGTCTGAGCGCGCGGGCGGCAGGTAGTCCTTGCCACAGCACACGCACGACTTGCCGTTGGCCTGTCGAAGGGTGAGGCCTTTGATGATCTGCTCGGTGGGTGTTCTCGTCATGTCGACCTCCAGCTCGTGCCGATTGGTAGGCCTAGCGTCTCTCCCCTGGGGGTTGCCGGCCAACGGGAAGACCTCCGGCGAATGTCGACGTGAGGTGCGCCTAGCGGGATACGGGCCAGCGAGTGCGGGGGTCGATGCGGTGGAAGTGGACGTGGCGTTGACGGCCGTTGACGGTGGCATTGTCAGCAGAACCGCACAGTGCCATTCGTGCGCTCGCTCAGTGGCGACGTCCTGGCTGCCTCCTGTAGTTCAGTCGAGCCCGGCAGAACTCCAGCCGTTCCGCTGCCGCGCAGCCTGCATGCGGTTCATCGACTAGATCAGCCCGACCCGCGACCGGATCGATGCCATCGCCTTGGGGAAGGTCGGCAAAGAAAGATCGAGCACCCATACATCATCCTTGAAGTGCTCAAACCCTAGCTGCGACCACAATACTCCCAGCTTCGCCCTGGCGGTCAGGTCACTCGCTTCAGGATCCGACTGACTCGATGTTTCGAATTCCGCGTCCTGCCGCCCTATTGGTGCGGGCTGAAGCGCGGCAAATCGACGCCCGGCACCGAGGCTTTCGATCACCATGCCGACAAAAAGTGGCCCGAACCCATAGCCACGCCATTTCGAATCGAGATGAACTGAATCGATGACCAGCATTCCGCTTCCGAGTGGCTCCAACTTGTCGTCGAGTTCGTCGACCAACTCACCAGTGTGTATGTCGAAGAAAACTCCGGCTATATGACCCAGATCCGCTGTCTCTTCATCCAGAACGGAGAACGGGTCAGACATCTGCTCATATTCGACGGCATGAGCTAGGATGTGACCCATACTCTCGATCGGCTCGCCACCATCATCAATAAGATGGACACTGGCGCTCCACTGATGCATGTGACGCCCGTCATCCGTCCGGAAACTGTACTGACGACTACCGTATTCGATGATAATTGAGTCGATTTCACATGGGAGGTCATCGGGAGTTCGACCTCCAGGTGTCATGCGGTTGGACAGTTGCGCGAATGCGGTCCTTCTATCGGACCGAAGACCGGTACGAACATGGAGTCCAGCGGAGCGACAGGCTTTGCGCACTCGGCGTCGCCAAGCTTCCGTATCGTTCGCGTCGCCTACGAGGGCTTCCACGACACCATCGCGTCGCAGGGTTTCCAACACGGCGCCGATGTCGATCTTCGACGTATCTTCCTCCTGCTCATGGCGGCGTGCGGACCGTTCAGCATCTGATTGATCAGACGGTTTCGTGCCTCCGCTCAACGATCTAGGCCCAGGCAGCGGTCCGCGAATTTTCTCCAAGTGCTCGGGCACCCACTTGGGCCCGACATAGTCACCACTGCCGAGGACATTGGAAACCATCTGACGGTTCCACTCCTCGTACTGCGCCCTCGACATGGCGGGCCAGGTCATCGTACAGACGGCACCACCGATCCAGGCCACCCTGTACTGCGGCGGAACGGGGTCAACCGTCCGGTCCTCGTCCATGACCTTGTCATACAAATGGGCGTCAGCTCCCGGGCCACTTTTGCGCACGAAGTCCTTACTCCACAGCAGTGCCTCCTCCGTGGTGCTAAAAGACTTCGACCGGTACTTCCCGGCAGACGACCCGTCTTTGTGTAGAACCCGCCATGGTCGCTTGGCCATCTCAGTCGGCGCTCCTTCCAGCCTGGCCCGAGGTCTCTGCGGCTATCTGTACACCACCAACAGGACCGCGGCACTGCATGACGGATCATGCAGCCTTCCGAGGTCGAAGTCCACAAGACCAGTCAGCGGCCGTCGGGATGCCGCCAAACCAAGAGATCCTCAAGATCCGGCCCGTTCGCCGACCGAGTCGCATTCGTCACGTTCAGTCGGTGCGGCAGGCGCAGCGCGCTCACGATTCCCAAGCCGGGAGACGGTAGGCGGGCGGCAAGGGGCCAGTCGACCAGACCCCGGCCGAGTCAAGCTCGCACCCAGACCGGTCTGGCAGTGTCTTGTCCGGTCACCATCGTCATGTGCGCTTCAGCGTCGCCGTAGTCGCACCCCGCCGCAGTTGCGTCAACTGTGGTCGGGTCGATCAGACCGAGTGCTGAACCGTTGCGACCCGCGAGCCGTGATCACACGATCGGGTGACACGACTGGTCACGATGTAAGGCCAGGTTCCCTTGGTGTTATACGGTCTCGTTGGCAGTAGCGGCTGCCACTAGGCTCCTCCGCGACCCGGCTGGAGTGGGTGCCTTCCAAGCGCGCCTCGGGGTGCGTTCCGCCGTCAACTCGCGCGCTGATTGGGGCGACCCAGCGATCTCAGCAGCGCTGGCCGGGCGGCGTCTGCGGAGGGTCTTTGTCGTGCGAGCCAACAAGTCCAGTACTCAAGCGGTTCGCCTGGGCGAGCGCGCGCTGTGTACAGGCGAGACTGTCAATCAGGCCACGAAACAGCTCGGCGCCGACGGTGGGCCGCTCATGCCCGTCGCGGTGGGCGGACAACCGGATCTCGAGGCCGAACTGCTTCTGTCGTTGAACAGGGCGGCGAGGCGGGCTCGAGCCGCCCACCGCGGTACGGCCCCTACCGGCCCGATGGTGCGACGGGTCCGGTTGCTGACACGGGCGCTGTGGCTGGAGGTCGCCGAAGATACGGTCGGGAGGCTTCTCGCGGCGTCCCTGCCGTCAATCGGCGCGGAAGGATTCGAAGGGATCGCCGGATTGCGACCTGATCCCGGAAGGGATCATCTCGACCTTCGCCTCATGGGTGTAGATGGCTCCGCGCGCGGCATCGTCCGGCTCCTAGGAGTCACCCGGAACCGCTGGCGTGATGCTATTCGACACATAGACGGAGACCAGGAGACAGGCGAGCCAGTGTGGCTCGATCACCGGGACGCGCTGCACGAGGCGGAGATGGCTGCACTCGAGAGCGCGGGCGTGATGCCTACCGACCTGATGAGCGCGGTGATCCGTCGGTATCCCTTGTGGCGCAGAGCAGCATGGGTCGACAGCATGGTTGAAGGTGAATCTCTTCGGGTCCGCTGGCAGAGCGGTCCCCGCGATGCCGTGGTCGCCGCGATTCTGGCCGACTCCGCTTGCCGTATTCCGGGTGTCACGGTCGCCAGGGAACCTTTGACCGAGGCGATGCAGAGCATCATCTTGTCCTATACGCAGGTGACGGCGAACGTCGCGTCCGATCCTGGCCGGGCCTGGGCAGAGTTCCGGGCGGCGGGAATCGACTTGCCGGAGCCCTTCGAGCAGCCGTCCCAACCCAGCGAACCGGTGCACCGCCCTCGGTCTCCCATCGTGCCTGAGGTGTGGGACCAGCAGGAGATGCGGGACGCACTTGCCCGACGAGAGATCAGCGCGGTCTACCGGCTGCTCCGACGGCACGGCGTGTCGCAGCGCCAGATCGCGGCGTTGACGGGCCAGTCGCAGTCCGAAGTCTCGGAGATCCTCAAGGGACGTCAGGTCATGGCCTACGACGTCCTCGCGCGGATCGCCGCGGGCTTGGGTGTCCCAAGGGGGTACATGGGCCTCGCCTACGACGAGACAAACGCAGTACTCGCGGCTGAGCAGGCATGGACCGATGAGGACGCCATCGCGCGCCGGAGGTTCCTGGCGCACGCCGCCGCTATCGAAGCCGGATTGCAGGCGACCAGCGGACCGAGCGACAAGTCGGCTCCACCGTCACGCCGCAATCCAGCCGAGTTGCCCAACATTCATGAGGTCGAGACAGCAGCCAGGGCGTTGCGTTCTTCGGCTGATCAACGCACGGGTCAGCGGACTCGGTTGCTGGCCCGCGCACACCTTTGGGTTGCCAACCAGCTTCGCAACACCGCCGAAGGCGAAACCGGCAAAGATCGCCTCGACAAAGTCATGAACGAACTTAAGGAGATCGCCAAGAACTCGGATGATGCTCCACCTCAACGTTGGACCCGTGGTGCCGAGTGAAGGGATGCACAGGTGGACGTGCGACCACAGGGGTGAACAGCGGGCTTGCAGTTCTCTATCCGTGTCGAACTCATTCAGTGGAGATGCGCGGCAAGTAGTTCAAATTGGCACAGTCCACAACATGACGTGTTCAGGGTCGACGCAGCTCAGGCTGATCCTGCTCGCCACTGTGACCACCTCATTCCTCGCGGCGACCATCACGATGGTGGCGGTTTACATACTAGGTATCCTCTGATGCCGGAGCGTCACCGACGCGGTCATCAGCAGGTCCCATGTTCCCATAGTCGACCAAGCCGATCATGGGTAATCGCGGCAATGCCGATTTACCTCGTTGACCTAGAGAATCCGAGCATGCTACTACCCACTGCACCACTCACCTTCGACGATGCCGCGTCCACACCCACGTATTCCTAGAGCCCATCACCACAGCAGTCGGCGCCGGGGAAGACGAGAACGTGGCTCAATTGCAGCATGGATGCGACCGATGACAGAAAGTGTCTGAATCGACCAACCCTGGGGGGACTGGTCGGCGCTCCTCGTCGCGCCATGTCCCATCTATGCATTGAGCCATTTGGAACGTAGAGTCGCTGCACTCGGCGTCGAATCGACATGGGAGCGCGAGTGGGACGAGAACGGCAACCGGTGAAGCGGACCCACGGAGCGGCCAGTCCGGATCTTGAACCCATCCCGTACCTGGGAGCAGGGCCAGTGGGCATAGACCCGCTGCGACCAGGCGCTCCGGTCCGGCAGTTCCGGCGTCCACATGGCGCGGAACTCTTCGCACTCCGGCAGGAAGCCATGCGCAGCCTGGCGAACGCTGAGCAACAAGCCCCTCGCCTGCTTGAGCAGATCCGTACCCGTGCGCTGACTTCGGATCCGTTGTTGCTGTTCAGTCGCTTGACGATGCTTGCAAGTATGCGCAGGTCAATGCCAGGCCCAGTCGGTTTCGGTGCGGACGCGACACTCGAGTTCTACGGTGGGCTCGTGACCTCCCTGCCTGCAGACGAGGTCATTTCCCGGATCGGGACCGACGCCTCACCCCACGTGCTGTATGAGATGGACTCCCTCCTCCGCAACTACGCGGTAGCAGAAAATCAGGTGCAGATGGGTCGGGTCATGCGGGAGGGATCCCGGGACTCGCAGACCAGCACAAGGCATCAGTTGGAGTTCGAGAACCAGTTCGACCGCATGCTCGGCTACCCAGCACAGATCCGACCGATCTTCAAAGCGATCGTCGAGCCGCTTGCGGATCGGTCGCGCAGGGATCTGGGCTTCGCCCTTGGCGACGCACTGTTGATCGCTGACGCCTACAGCGCCGTGTTGCATGAGCGCCGCAGCGCGGTGGTGGAGGAATTCCAAGTCGTCCTCGATCGGATCCCCGCCGATGCCGACCAAGACACGGTGACGCACTACCTCGCGACTCACATGGCGGGCCTTGCCACGTTCGGCGCTGCCCCGGTCGAAGACCTCGCCGATGTCCTTGCGGAGAAGACCGTTGTGCCGCGGGACGGAGTGGCCTTGATCCTGAAGACCCTCACGACCTCGTTGGGGAGCCAGACCGAACTGCGCTCCATGACCGACACCAACTCACTCCGGCGACGCCCGGTCGTCGGTCTTCCCGACGGACGGGGTCTCTGGGCCGTGCCGGACGACTTCATCCACATCGCCCTGGACTGGGCCGCCGACACCTGCGCCCAGGACGACGCGCTGCTCAAAGTGTTCGACCGCAGCAGACAGACGGTGTGTGAGCAGCTCGCCCACCAAACCTTGGCCAGCGTGTTCAGCGACCAGTACGTCCACCTGTCCCCCACCTATCCCGCAGAAGGACAGCGGCCGGACATCGACGTTCTGGTCGCGACGCCGGGAGCGACGGTCGTGGTGGAGGTCAAGGCCGGACGCTTCACCGATGCAGCACGACGAGCAGCGCCCGATCGGGTCAGGAGGAAGAGTCGGGAGTTCATCGACAAGGCACTCGACCAGAACACCCGTACCATCACGCACCTGCACAGCGGAGCTACAAACCTGCTTGACAGGAATGGACGACGTCTGTCGATCCCGAACTCGCCGCACATCGTGTCCGTGATCGTCACCCTGGACCGCGTCGATCCGTTCGCCACCTACCTGCCCGACGGCGGCAAGCGGGGCGGTGTGCCTGAGACCGGAACCTGGCTGGTCAACCTAGCAGACCTGATCATGACCGCCGACGTGCTCGGCGACCCCGCCGAGTTCTACCCTTACGCCGAACTACGCGCTCGGATCAATAAGATCGGCGGTCCCCGCATCTTCGTCGAAGCCGATGCGCTGGGCACCTGGTGCGAGCACCGCATCGAGCCGGTGACCCCCAGCCCGGGTGAGCTCGCCATGATCAGCACCACCTCTGATTCGATGAACGACTACTACACGTTCGTCTCCTCCGAAGATCACTCGGAACAGCCACCGCGTCCGTCTAGCGGCATCCCGGCGGAGGTCCTGAACGCACTCGGCAAGGTCCTCGACAACCGACCGGAACACTGGCATGGGCTGGCGACCGCAGCAGCTGCTCTTCCACCCGCACGCTGGGCGACAGTGCAGCGCGCTCTCTCGAACAGCAACAGTCAGCGCCCATCCCGACGCGCGAGGAAGCGAGTCCGCCGGGCCCTCCATGGAATTCAGATGTCAGACAACCTCACCGTCTACGTACAGAACGCTACTGAGCACAACCGTGAGGTATCGTCCGCCGATCTTCTAGTAGAGCCCGAGAACCCCTCCTCTAACTCCACCCAGTAGGAAGCCGATCTACCATGCAGATGACCAGCACACAGCGCATTCAGTCGGAGGTCCTACTGTAGGCCACCCATGGCGGCTACCATGAGGTTGATTCTCGACTGATACGACGCTAGCCCCACGTGCGATATGGCGAACCGGCCCGATGAGGATTGATTAGTCATGCAGCGAAGGCCAGTGAATCCGCGTTTCGCGTCTCGTTGATCGACACGGCGTCCCGTACGAAGATACCGCACGGTAGTATATCCGTGAGGCTATTCTCTGCGATGCACGCAAACCGTACCGAGCCGATGATGAGCCAGGAGAAACTGCGACGTGATGGTGAACGAGGAGCCCGAGGGGGAAGGCGTCATCGACGATGAGTTGCTCGAGCCCGTTCCAGCGTGGCTGGAGGAGGCTCCTGACGCCATGCCCGTCCTCGCCGTCACACAGCCTCAGGTCCTGCCGTTCCAGGAGGTAACTCCGGAGAACTTCGAGCGGCTTGTACTCGGCCTCGCCCGTCGGGAGGGCGAAGTCGTCCACGCGCAGCTGTACGGCACGCGGGGACAGGACCAGCACGGCATCGACCTGTACTGGCGGATGAGGTCTCCCGGAGCCAGCGGGCGGTGGTATCGCACTGTGCAGTGCCGGAACGTTGCCGAGGTGACGGCCACCGACCTCGCTGCGGCAGTCGAGGATTTCCTCGGAGGTGCATGGGCGCGGCGTACTGACACATTTGTCTTCGCTACCCGAGTTGCAACGGTGCGTTCGGACAGGGCCGAGGCCATCGAGGTTGCCGCCGCCCAGCTGAACGAGATCGGTATAGCCTTCGAGGTGTGGGATGGGGAGTTCCTGTCGCACAAGCTCACCGGACTGCCGGACCTGGTCGACAGGTTCTTCGGAAGGGAGGCTGTACGGGCGTTCTGCGGACACGAGGCCGCTGAGCGTCTGGCCGGGCGAACTCATGCTTTGGTCATGCTCGAAGGATTGGAGACGCGCCTTCGGGAGAGAACCCCTTCTTCGTTGACCGCTTCTGCGGTGGGTGAGGAACGTGTTGAACCTGCCGATGATCTGGTGTTGGACCGCTCGGAAGTGCGCGAGCGTGTAACTGACGCGATGCGAAGTGCAGGCGAGTCCGTCGGCGCTGTTGTGGTCCATGGCGAGCCAGACGTGGGTAAGTCGGTGCTCATGCTCGGCGCGACGGCGACGCTCCGCCTTGGGGGCATGGGCGTCGTCGCTCTCAGCTTGCGGGATGTGTCACCGGGGCCGCTGAGTTCGCTGGAGCAGCTGCTCGGAGCGCCCATCGCCCGTGTCTTCGAGTATCTGGAGGCGGAGCAGGTTCGAGTGATCGCCCTCGACGGCGCCGAGGTCGTGCTTGAAGGCGGTGCTGACCTGTTCACCGACTTGTCACGCGCTGCGCGGGCCGCGGGCGTCGGAGTCGTAGCTGTGGTGCGGGACGACGCCCGGCAAGCCGTGGTCGAGGCGCTGGGGGCCGTGCAGGCGCACCATGCTGGTGCCGACTCTGCTCAGCCGGTTCTGATCGAGGTTCCGGCCCTGAGTTCGGAGGAGGTGTCGCGTGTCCGCGCGGCGTTCCCGGAATTGGAGAGGGTCGGCGAGGATCCGCGGGCCGGGTGGTTGCTCGGGCGGGTCGGCCTGGTGGATCTCCTGTTGCGTGCCGGCGCGATCGGTGCGCTTCCGGACGGAGCGCTGTCTGAAGCCGATGTGTTCGCCGCGGTGTGGTCGCGTTGGGTTCGGCGCGGCGAACGCGTTGACCGTGGCGGGGCAACTCCTGACGGACGCGATGAGGCGCTCATGGAGCTTGCCCGACGCCGTCTGCTTCCGGACGAGCCCTCGCGTCCCATCGAGCCGTATGCGCTTCATTCGTTGCGGTCGGACGGCCTGCTGCTGTCCGCAGACGACCACTTCGCCTGGTCCGTCGGCGATGAGTTCGCCAGCGATGTCGTACGGGATCTGTCGACCAGTCGCCTGTTCGGCAGAGATGGCCTCGCGCTGCTCAACCGGGCGGGTGCGCCGCGGTGGACGCTGCGAGCCGCGCGGATCGCCAGCCAGGTGATGTTGATCAGCGGCCAGCGCCGACCGGATGCCACGTCTGTGGTCGAGCAGACCTTCCGCCGGTTGCAGGTGACGTTCGACGAGGTTTCGGCCCGGCACGGCGATCGTTGGGCTGACGTGCCGTTGGAGGCAGCTCTGACGATGGGACAGGCCGCTTTTGTCTTCGCTGCTTGCGGGACGGACCTGCTCGCGAGTAGCGGCAGCTTGCTCGACCGGGCTCTGCGACTGGTGACTCAGCGGTACAGCAGGCTTGACGCGGTCGATCCTGTTGTCGGTTCCTCACTCGTTGCCTTCGCACTTGACCACATGGACCAGTTCGACGACGTCGACCGTGATGTGACCGAGCGGACGATGAAGGTGATCACATCGTGGCTACGCGGTGTCAACCGCCTGGAGAGGGAAGGGCAAGCACACCAAACCGACATCCACCGTCCTCTTAGACAGCGTGTCCGTGACTACGTGATCGACCTCCTCGACAACCACAAAGCGACGCACACAGAATGCCTTGCCCTGCTCGGCAGCGACTCCGACGAGCGGGTTCGCGCCTCGCTGCGGGCGCTGGCCGACAGCAAGCCTTCCCTGCTCTACCCTTGTGTCGAACACATCGACGCGGTGCTGGGCCTCGGCCATGCGGAGCTCGACCTCCTGTTCGAGCTGACCGAGGCCTACTACATCGAACAGCCGAAAAGTGGTCACTGGAGTTCCTGGTCTCGCGAGAGCGGTATCCGGGGACACCGGATGGGTGTTGGAATCGGTGTGCCGCAGGCAGCCTGGTACTACGGCCCGTTCTACGAACTGCTGCGCAGAGCCCCGGCCCGGGCGCTCGCCCTCATCAACCGGATACTCGATCACGGTGCGGCGACGAGGGTCCGGAGGCTGATGGGACTCGCCACCTCGCAACCCCTCTCGCCCGACAACGCTCCCGGCTTGAAGCTCGATGTCTCGACGGTCGGAGAGCGCTACTACATCGGTGACGAGCACGTGTGGGCTTGGTACCGCGGGACGACGGTTGGAGAGCGCCCCTGCATCAGCGCGCTGTTGGCCGTCGAACGCATCGCGGACGAAGCACTGTCACGAGACGTGCCGATCGCCCGTATGGTCGAGCTCTTGCTGACCGATGCGCACAACCTCGCCATGCCTGGGCTGGTCGTCGGCTTGTTGGTCCGTCACCTCGACAAGGTCACGGTCGAACTGGACGAATGGCTCACCACACCCGACGTGTGGGAGCTTGAGTTCTTCCGCCGAGGACACGAAATCGGTATCCACGCTCAAGGCCGCGATCCTGAGGACACCGTGGGGCGAGAACGCCGGGCTTGGACAGTACTCGACCTCGCTGCAACTCTGACCCTCACCGCGCAGACAAATGGCGACCAGACGCGGCTGGAGCAACTGCGCACCATCGGCGAGAAGCTACTCCTCACAGCCCACTCGATCATCTCGGCAAGCGAGACCGGGACATCGGATGGAGACGCCTCCCATGTCCTTCCCCACGAAGTCGAGCCGGCTGTCGAGGAGGCGCTGCTCACGGTGCGGCGATGGGCGAGCATGCTCGACGCCGCCCAGTATCGCCTTGTCGCGGTGCCAGGAGGCGCGATGTGGGAATGGCAGGCACCGGAGGACATCTTCAACGCCATGGAGGACACCCAACGCGACCTCGACCGCACCAACGAGGCGTACGGCCTGCTCAACAGGTACAGCCTGCGGCCCGATCCTCCGACTCATGACCTACCGGTGGCGACACCCCCCGAGGCGCAGCTCCTCGCCGATGTGACCCTTGCCCGCAGTCTCGCCGAGGATCCTCCCCAAGGTGGACTGTCCGACAAGACTCAGGTGCCCACCGCAGTCGCCGCGGCAGCTATCAGGGCGGCATACGAAGGCGGGCACGGCCTCGGCGAAGAAGAGCTGAAGTGGGCGATGACGGCGGTGGTCGATGCAGCGTTGCACCCGCTCATCAACGCGCACTCTTACGAGGGCTCCCGGTTCACCCAGGGGTCGGATCGTGTGGCCGCCAGTGCCGTACCCTTCCTCCTCACAGCTGCGTTCACCGAAGCGCCATCCGGGCCGGAGGGACGGCCACTGCACGAGGGCGACGATCTCGCGGTTACCGCCGAGGCGCTCAAGGCATTGACGACAAGCCTCTACACGGAAGTTCGTCGGATCACTGCTCGAACCCTGAACGTCGTCTGGACCGCACCGTGCGGTCCGGGAGGCTATCGCGACGCCACCTGTCGACATGTGGTTGCTTGGGAAGCGGCTGAAGACGGGATGCGTCACGTCGCAATGGGCCCGTGGTCCGAATCCGGAACGAGGAGCCCCCGGAACCTCGACGGGCTGATCGCCCCGGCATTGCGAGCCGCGTCCCCTCGCGACCTGTTGCTGAACTACTTGGGGCCCGCCGTCATCGCCAGTTGCGATGCGGTCCGATCCGGGTGCTGCGTGGCAGCCGACGCAGGGCTGGTGCGCGACGCACTGCTCGATGCCTACGCTCGCACAGCGATGCACTGGGGTACCGAGGGTTACCAGTGTCAACCAGAAGACCACTGCGCGGTCGCCACCGCGCTCCTGGCGACCGCATCGAACGACGCGGCACCTCTGCTCGCTGTCGTTGCCGGCCTCAGCAGCCAAGCCAGTGCGTTGTTCGAGTTCCTCCATGCCTTGGAAACGGTTGCAACCTATGACGTGGTCGCTAGAACCAGCTTCCGTGAGATCTGGCCAGGAGTAATGGATACCGTCCTCGATGCTGTCGAGGCGGGCTCGTCAACCTTTGACGATGGATCATGGGGTGATTACGCGCTCGCCGCTGTCATCCCGAGTCCTCAGCACTCGGTCTCCGACTCGAACCCAGGCGGTACCACGTCAGCTGCTCACGCTGGCTGGCCCACACCGGAAGAACTGCTCAGCCGCATCGAACGATGGCTGCCGCACGCGGCGGGACAACGACATGCCGCTGACGACCTCATCGGCCTCTTGAAGGTGGCACCACTGACCACGCAGGCGAGCCTTGGGCTTCCCTGGGTACAGAAGATCGTGACCGGAGGCCGCCAGTGGGACCACCGGCGCACGTGGTACACGATCGACTGGCTTAAGTCGCTGCGTGACGGTCAGGTCCTGGACGACACCACTCAGTTGATCTACAACGAACTTGTTGACGTACTCGCCGCAGATGGTTACCAAGAGGCGGTGAACCTGCAGCGTGACGCCGAGTAGCAGCCAGTGTCCACACCTTCGTCGCAACTGGTGGCAGGCCTCTACGAGTCCTGACTGTCGTACCGACGTGGAGTACGGCGGCGGGTGCTTGCCGAGCGGCTGGCCAACTTCAGCATGTACGACGTCCTAGCGTGGACCGCCATCTCGCGGCGACGATCCGGTGGCAGCTCCCCGAGCGGGTCGACCTCGCGTTCGAACCGTTCAAGGAAGGCACGGGTCGCGTTCGACGTTCGAGCCTTGCGGTCCGCCGTGTTGGCCCACGATGCGTGGGCAGCGAGCCGCGCACGGAGCCTGCGTTGCTCAGGGGTCATGCCGGTCGACCTCGGTCGTCCGGATTCGGCCTCAGACATTTTCACCGATCCCCAGTCGCAGTTGTGTTTCTTGAGCTCGTTCCGCCGCTGCGCTGGCGCCGTAGTGCCGCGGCATGTCCTCGGAGGTCCAGCCGAGCAGGAGCATCAGATCGCCGCTGTCTCCCCCGGCGCGCTTCCACTCGTGTGCGAAGTTGTGCCGCCATCGGTGGGCGTGGATGCCGGTCAGACCGGCGGCGCGGCCCCGTCGTTTGAGCATGAGCTTGATGCCGTTGGACGCGAGTCGACGCCTGCCTCGCTCGGCCAACCAGAGACCCGGAAGGTCGGCGGCAGGGTGCTTCTCCCGCGCCCTCAGGTACCGGCTGATCGCTCGTGCCGTCTTCGGACCGAACCGAACCCTGCGCGCCTTACTGCCTTTGCCGAGGTAGTGCACCGAGTCCAGATTGAGGTCGAGGTCGGTCACCTGGAGGTTGCCGACCTCGGACAACCGGGCACCGGTGTTGTAGTAGAGACGGATGATCGCCTCATCACGTAGGTGGATGAAGTCTTTGCCCTTGCACGTGGCGAGCAGACGGCCGGTCTCGTCATCGCGGATGACAGGGATGAGCTTCTTCTCCGTCCGGGGCTGCTTTACCCGCTCCATCGGTGAGCGCTTGATCTCCTCCTCGTCGAGTTGGAGCCACTTGAAGAACTGCTGCAGGGCCTTGTGCTTGTTCAACGCTGTGGCGGCTGATCGGCTGTCGATCATCCAGGCTTGGAACAGCTCGATGTGCTGCTTCTCCACTGCGGTGGGGTCTTGTGCCGCAGCCTGGGTATCGCCGTCCATAGGACCTGCCGCCAGGTAGCGAGCCAACTGGGATACGGCGAGCACGTAGTTGTACCGGGTCGTCATCGGGTGGTTGCGCGATCGAAGGGTGCGGTCCCAGTCGCGCAGGAAGCTCGACCACAACTTGGGCAGGTCAGTAAGCAGGCGGTCCAGATCCGACGTTGTCGTGTGTCGCTTCGGGGAGTGGGACGCCGGGTGGTTCGTCGTCATGCTGCACGCTCCGAGGTGGTCGGGGTGCCAGAGCGACATGACCAGGGCGAGCACCCATCCGGATCGCCGTCCTCCTCCACGCTGTCCGCTGCCACGTCTGCCGAGTCGGAGGTGATCAGCCGCAGGTGCTTCTTGCTCCTGGACTTGGTGGGCGCGTCGAGGTCGACCTGGTCCAGCGGGAGGCAGGAGCGGTGCAGGAAGTACTGGCCGCGCAACTCCTGCCCTTGCGTGGTGGCGTGCGGGTAGCCGTGGCGGATGGCGCGGTCGAACTCAACTGCCTCGGCCCAGCCGTCCGGGTCGTTGTCGCGCACCCAGCGCCAGCCCGCGTTGCCGTGGAACGGGCACCCGACACAGGCTGACTTCACGGTCTCCCCGAAGCCTCGTTCGGCGAGGAACTCCATGCACCGTGCCCGGTCGAAGCCGAGATCGATCAGCGGGAAGCCGTTGCGCAGGAACCGCAGCCCGGAGTCCTTGGCGCGCGTGAACTCATCGGTGCTGATCCCGATGGCCTGCTCGGCATACACCCCGCGCGGCACCCGACGGGGATGCGGATAGCCCAGCAGTTCGCGGGCCGCCCTCTTCAGCGGGATGATCTTGTACTCCGAAGTGCACTGCCGCCGGGCGAGCCCTCGGGACCCGTCTGGGTTGAGGGTGTGCAGCGGCATCGAGACGAAGCGGTGCTTCGGGTCGAGGGCGTCGGCACGGATGTTCCCGGCCGAAACCCGACGCACCGGGATTCCCTTGCGCTCGGCGTGCGCAGCCAGGCGGTCGAGGTTCGCGTAGACGGCGCGCGGCTCCCAGCCAGTGTCGGCGAAAAGGGCGACGTCGAAGCGCGGTATCTCGCCCTCGCAAGCCAGCAACAGCACGGTCGTGCTTTGCACTCCGGCGCCCAGGGACGGCAGTCGCAAGGCTGGTTCGGGGTCGGTCGCCTTCAGGCTTGTCGTAGTCATGCTGCGGTCACCTCCTGCCCGGTTTGCGACCGGTCGTCGGTGTTGGTGTTGGTGTCGAGAAGTTCGGCGAGGTCGTCGAGCAGCAGGGCCACCGCGTAGGCGGCTTGCTGGGGAACCACGCCGTTGCCCAGCGCGCGGAGTTGCGCGGTGCGGGGCAGGGAGAGGTCGGTGACCCAGCCCTCGGGCAGCCCCATGAGGTGCTCGACGAAGGCGGGCGCGAGGACCGGTCGGCCGTGGTTGCCGGGCTGTGTCGGGTGCGGTGTCGGGCGGCCCAGCACCGCTTCCCAGCGGCGGATCGCCGCCTCGTAGACACCCCAGTTCACCGGTGCCGACTCGACGCCGGATGCGCGACTCGTCGCGCTGTCGGGGTCGGGAACCGCTACCAGATGTCGTCGGTCCCGCTGTCCTCGGCCCGGTGGTGCGCCGGCGGGACGAGCAGGCGGATGACCGCCGAGGGCAGCATCAGGTCGCCCTTGGAGCCCCGCTGCGCCGGGCAGCCCTTCGTTCCGTCCGTCGCTCGTGGCGTCGGCAGGAACGCCTCGGGGTCCACCAGCGGGAGCACCTGCTGTGACAGGGGCGGCCGGAACCCCGCTCCGGCCCTGCGGCCCGCCGTGCCGGTGTCCGAAGCTCGCGGAGTCGGCAACAACCGGGCCGCATCCGGCAGCGACAGGCCACCGGTTTGCGTGCGGTGCGTGCAGTTCTTCGCGTCCGAGGCTGTCGGGGTCGGCAACAATCGAGGGCGGTCCGGCAGTGACGGGTCGCCCTGTCTGCTGGTGGCGCTGATGCCATTGGAGGAGCCGCCGTGTGCGGTCGGAGTCGGCAGCATCTTCGCCCCGTCGATCGGTGCAGGGCTCGCGCAGCCAGGCGAGCAGGAACACTCGTTCGCGGCGGTGGGCGGCTCCGACGTCGGCGGCGCGGATGCTATGCCAGAGCGCGTCATACCCCGCTTCGGCCAGGTCGCCGAGTACACGGTGGAGTCCTCCGTTGCGCCAGCGAAGCGCGGCGACGTTCTCCACCACGACGAGCGCGGGTCGTAGTAGGCGAATGCCTGCCACGATGTCGGCCCACAGCCCACTGCGGACTCCCTTCTCGATGCCCGCGCGCTTCCCGGCGGCGGAGATGTCCTGGCAGGGGAACCCCGCGACGAGCACGTCGATCGGTTCTACGGCGGCCCAGTCGATGTGCCGCAGGTCGCCGAGGTTCGGGATGCCCGGTGTCCGGGCGTCGAGGATCTGGGCGATGTGCGGGTCGGGGTCGGCGACCCAGGCGATCCGGCCGCCGCCCAGGGCGGCCAGCACGCCGAGGTCCAGGCCGCCGTAGCCGGTGCACAACGAGCCCACGACCGGGCCGGACTCGGTGACAGGGCGGGTCCGCCGTCCCGGCCCCGGCGTCACCGCCGGGGTCGGGACGAGCGTGAGCGGACGTGCCGCCCGGTCACGGCGCGAGCGCGGCGAACGGCGTGTCATGCCGCTTGGCTTCGCTCACCCGCACCGTCACGCGCGGCGCCCGCGGATCGCGCCGAGCGGTACTGCCCGAGGTCCACCACGTCCCCCGACAACGTGCCGGCCGCGGTGCTGCTGGCGGACTTGTGCAGGGCGGTGCGGAACACGAGGACGTCCTCGTGCGCGATCAGGTGCAGCGGCAGCCCCTGCTCGCGCTGCTTGCGGATGAAGTCGCGCTGGAAGAAGCTGCCGCGCGCCACCAGGTCGGTGTCGGCGGCGCGGGCGAGCAGTGCGACGTTGCGCTCGACCGGGATCAGGCCGGCTGCGCGTCCGCAGGCGAGGATCTGGGAGGGCAGGTCGATCAGTTCGGCGTGTTCGCGCCAGGGGCGGATGGTGATGGCGATGTGCCCGCCGGGCTTGAGGAAGGTTCGCAGCGCGGCGAGGATGCGGGTGAATCCGGCCAGCAGTCGGTGGTGGCCGATGTTGGCGAGGTTGCCGCGGTCGAGGGTGTTGCCGTAGAGGTGGTGGTACTTCTGCACCCCTGCGCCGGGCGCGACCGACACCTGCCCGTGGGTGGACGGGCCGTAGGGCGGGGAGGTCACCACGAGTGCCGCCTGGCCGACGTACTCGAGTGGGAGCAGCGTCAGGAGCTGGCGGGCGTCACCGTGGAACACCCGTGCGTCGATCCCGTCGTCACCGCCGACGCCCTGCTCTCGCGCGAGGCCGAGATTCGCGTTCGCGACCTCGACCCAGTGGGGTTCGTACTCCACGCCGACGGCGCGGCGGCCGAGGCGGACGGCTTCGACGAGGGTGGTGCCGATGCCGCACATCGGGTCGAGCACCAGCTCGCCTGGCCGGGTGTAGTGAGCGACGGCGTGGCGGACGACCTCGGGCAGCATCTTGGCCGGGTGCGCGGTCGACTCAGGGGTGTACTTGTTCTTGCGCTGGGCGGCCGGCGAGGTTTGCGCGGTCGTCCACACCGACACCGCGGGCGGCTCCGCGCCACCCGTCTGCTCACCGCTGTCCATAGAGTTGTCCACAGCAGCGAGCGGGGTGTCGAGTGCGGTGATGAGCACGCGCGGGATGCGCTTGGTCGGCTCGTCGCCGACCGCTGCGGCGGTGGTCGCGGAGGACTCGGCGGCGGGCTGGTGGGTGGCGTCGTGCGTCACGGGCGTGCCTTCCTGGCGGTGCGGTCCGGGGTGGGCGAGGTCGCCGTTCGGCGCGGTGTTCATCGGATGTCTTCGGGCTGCGGGACCGCGTCCGTGGGCGCACTCGACGGCGCTGCGGGCGTCGGCTGGTGGTCGTGCGGCTGGGCGAAGACGAGGACGTCGGAGTGGATGCGCCGATGCGGCGCGGGCAGCCCGCGCACCAGGGCGCGGTGACGCGCACGCGCGTCACCGTCGTCGGTGTCGCGGTCGCCGTGGACACCGTCGGAGTGCGCGTCGGGGTGGGTGTCGGCGAGGTGGAAATGGCCGTCGCGGACGGGCGTGTGCAGGGCGACGATGTGCTGCAGGTAGAGCAGGTCGGCGTTCTGCGCTGCGGTCACCACCGCGCCCGTCGGGTCGCTCAGTTCGCCCGACGTCCAGTCACAGTGCGTGAGCGCGACGAGGATGCCGCCGACCCGCAGTCGCCGTGCCGCGTAGAGCGCGATGAGGTCGGCGGTGTTGCCGTGTCCGTGGTCGCCGGAGCGGTGCGGCGGCAGGCTGGTGACGATCAGGTCAGCGCTGTCCACGGGTTCGGTCAAGGCGTCCAGGGAGGGCACCTCGACGGTGATTGCCGGTGCCGTGGGGATGGTCGCGGGTGCCGGGCCCACCCCGCCGACGAGGTCGGCCCAGAACGGGCGGGAGGCCGGGGCGGTCGACGTCGGGTCGACCGGGACGCGCTCGACGCGCGCGGCGCGGTCGAGGCGTTCGACGGCGGCGATGGTGTCGGCCAGTTCGGGGTCCGGCGCGGTGCCGGGGACGTGGTCGATGACGCCGTCGGCACCGAACGCGCCGAGCGTCGGGCGGCCGTGGTCGGGGGTGGGCCAGTCCAGCAGCACGACTCGTTCGGCGGGCTTGCTGAACGAGGTGACGATCCGCTCGACGAGGGCCGCGGGCCACGTGGCGTCGAGGTCGATCGGTGCTGAGCCGGCAGTCCAGACGGTCGCCGGGGTCGGGGTCGAGGCCGACCCGCGCGAGCGCGAGCGGCCGGTGCCCGCCGTGGACTTCGCGGGCTTGCCGGGGCTGACGCGGGTGGTGGTCGGAGCGGTCGGCCAGGGTCGGCGGTCGCCGCCCCGGTGCCCGCCGGGGCGGGCCGGAGCCGGGTGGGTGGAGTCGGCGCGCCGTCGGGGCGAGCGGCGGGCGGAGCTGTCGGACTGGGTCACGGGTGTCCCTTCGCCAGGCTGGGTGCGCCTGTCGGTGTGAGGCGCTGATGACACCCCTGAACTCCGAAATACAGCCCCTTTGGGGACACGCCTCCGTCACTTTTCTCAACCGACTTCATGGCCGCGAATAGCTGGGAAAGGTTCGCGCGCGCGTGTCCGCGCAGAGGGAGGCGGCGAGTCCAGAAGAAGCGGCCGAGCGCTTCTTCCGATCCCGGCGGAGATCGCGGGCACTCCGGCCGGTCGCAGCGCGTGACGGCGCGCTCACGGCTATGACCGAACTGGTACCGAACTAGTACCGAGAACTGGTTTTGCCAGCTAGATGGGTACTACCGGGCAAGTTGCTTTGATCTTGATTTCACGTGCTCGGTGATCCACAAAGACGGTCGCAGTGGATCTTGTGACACCTGTGTCGCGGGCGCGATGATCGCCGGTACCTCTGCGGTACTAGTTCGGTACCAGTTTGGTTATCGGTTGGTACTACCCGCCGTGGCGTCCTGGGCAAGTCGTTGATTCCGACTTGCTTTCGGGAGCCATTCCATGAGTTCACGTGAGGCTATTCCGCGCTCCGGTTTCGAGCGCGACTCCATGCCGCTGGACGCGGCGCGGTCGGCGTTCGAGTGGCTGGTCGCCGGGCCGAATCCGGTGTCGGTGGACGGCCGGTTGTTCCCCGGTCTTCCGGCGCGCCGGGTGCCGCTGAACGAGCTACGCGACCGGCTGCTGCGCCGTCGCTGTCCGCAGACGCTGCGGGACGCGGCGTGGGCACACCTGGTCCTGCTCGCCCGCACCGAAGGCGGCGCCTGGACCGTCGGCGCGGTCGGTGTCGCGCTGCCCGCGCTGACCTCCATCGCCGCCACCTTGTCGGCGAAGTTCGCCGGTGACCCGAGCGACATCCACGCCGCGGTGCTCGCCGGTTTCGTCGCCGAGCTCGGCGAGATCGACCTGCGCCGTCCGCGCGTCATGTTGCGGCTGCGGTGGGCCGCCTACCGCGCCGGCCATACCGCCGTGCGCGAGGCGCTGGACGCGCCGGTGCCCTCGGGACACGGGTTCCGCTCGACGATGCCGCCGCGCCCGTGGGGCCATCCCGACTTCGTCCTCGCCCGCGCCGTGGCCGAGCACGCAATCACCTCCACCGAGGCCGAACTCATCGGCTCCACCCGGCTGGAAGGTGTGCCGCTGGCCGACGCCGCGGCCGAACGCAACCTCTCCTACCAAGCGGCGAAGAAGGCGCGCCAACGCGCCGAGCACCGCCTGGTCGCCTACCTGCTCGACGACACCACCGACACCCCGCACTCCGGTCCGCGCGAGGGCGACGTGGCGACCCAGGTGGCCGACGCGGTGACCATCACCGCCGCCGCCCAGCACTCGACCGACGCCGCCTCGCCGTCACGCAATGTCACTGATCTGGCGACGCGCACGGCGAAGAAAGTCGGCGACCGCATGTCCCCGCAGGGCCGATTTTCCGGAGTTCAGGGGTGCGGGAGGAAACCAGCCACCCCCGCGCACACCACCTCTTCGCCCACGCCGCCGCGCGAGTCCACACAGCACTCGGCACAACGGCCGTCGGGCACCACTTCGGGAGTGTCGCGATGCGCCTGACTCGTATCCCTGTTCATCCTCACAACCCCCGCCGGCCCGGTGACCACCGGCCTTACCGCGGACCTGTTGTCGGTCGTCGCGAGGCGACCTCGCGGGCCCATACACCGACGTGCGCGGGCTCGCAGCGGTCGGCCCACGACGGCGATACATCTCCGACCTCTGGTGGGCGTAGCGACCGTCGCCGCAGCATCCGCCGTCGTGTGTTGCTGGTCACCGAACTGGTCGTGGTGGCGCTGCTGGCCTCCGGCGCGACGGCGCACGCCGACACGGTGGTCCTCGCGATCGCGGGCAGCGTCGACGAGGTCCTGACCAACATCCGCAACTGGCTGATGGGCATCCTCGCCGGGTTGGCGACAGTGTTCCTCACCATCGGGGGCGTCCGCCGCGTGTTCGGCGGCGGTGACCCCGGCGAGCAGGAGAAGGCCAAGGAGTGCTTCAAGGCGGCCGGGATCGGCTACGCCCTGGCCGCACTCGCCCCACTGGTCGTCACCGTGCTCAAGGGCATCGTGGGGGCCTGAGGCGATGCGCCCGCCGAACAGGCCGGTCAGGTCTGCCCCACGCCGCACACCGGTCGGCCCCATCGTCGGCTCACCGCACGACACGACGCCCACCGCGCGAAGCGGATCGGTGTCGGCGGACCGCCGGGAGATGCTCGCGCCTCCGGCCGCGAGCTCCCGGCGGACCCGCCGGATCGGGCGATTCCTCCGGTTCACGCGGAGCCGGGCGCTGGTGGCGTTGGCGGTGAGCCTGGTCGTCCTGTTGGGCGGCACCCTCGCCTCGGCGGCGTTCGCTCCGGACTCGGGTACACAGGTGGACCCGGCTGCCGGGGCCCAGCCCGCGCCGCCGACCAACCAGCCGCCGATCCCGATCCCGACGGTCGACCCGGACCCCTGCGGTCCGGGCTCGCCGCCGCTGCCGATCTGCACCCTGCCGACGCCGACCACGACGCCTCCGATGACAGGGCTGCCGCTGCCGACCGAGGTCCCGACACTGCCGCCGTGCGACCCCGCTATTCCGCTGCAGCAGTGTGCGCCCACCGGCACCACGACCCCACCGACATCGTGCTTCGGTGAGGGCTGCATCCCCCAGCCCGGCACCACCACCGCGCCACCGACCAACCCCGGCACCGGGCAGCCCGGTCAGGGGGAGGAGACCGAAGACGACTGCGGTATCACCGACATCGGTGCCTGCATCACCGAGGCCATCAACTCCTTCTTCCGGGGCATCGTCACCGAGGCGCTCAACCCGCTGCTGGACCTGCTGTCCAAGACGCTGCTGACCACGCCGATGCCGGACTCGCTGCCGCGGGTGGGCGAGCTGTGGGACAACTCCTGGCAGATCCTGCTCATCTCCTACGGGCTGCTCGTGCTCATCGCCGGAGTCATCGCGATGGGCTACCAGACCGTCCAGACCAGACACTCCATCAAGGAACTCGCGCCGCGCCTGGTGGTCGGATTCCTGGCCGGCGCCCTGTCGCTGTGGGTGGCGACCAAGGGCATCCAGATCGCCAACGCGCTCGTCGCGGCGATCATGGGCGGCGGGGTCGACGCGAACTCCGCGGGCGAGACGCTGCGCAACCTCGTGCTCGGCAGCCTCAACGGCGGCATCTGGATCATCTTCATCGGCATCTTCGTCGCCGGGATGCTCGTCGCGCTGCTCATCACCTACGTGGTGCGGGTCGCGCTGACCATCATCCTCATCGCGGGGGCGCCGCTGGCGTTGATGTTCCACGCCCTGCCGCAGACCGAGGGCATCGCCTACTGGTGGTGGAAAGCCTACGGCGGCTGCCTCGCCATCCAGCTCGGCCAGAGCCTAACGCTGATCACCGCTATGAAGGTGTTCCTCGCCCCCGGCGGGTTCACCCTCTTCGGCCCCACCACCTCCGGTCTGATCAACCTGCTGGTCGCGCTCGCGCTGATGTACATCCTGTTCAAGATCCCGTTCTGGGTGCTGTCCTCGGTGCGCGGCGGAGGCGGCGGCCGGAGCCTGATCGGGTCGCTGGTCAAGGGCTTCCTCGCCTACAAGACTTTCGGTCTGCTCGGCGGTGGAGGTGGAGGTGGCGGCAAGAGCCCGAAGCCCCGCCCGTCGGGCGGCGGCCGTGGCGGCAACGGCGGCGGAGGGTCCAGCGGCGGCGGCGGTTCGTCGAACCCATACGCCAATGCACGCACGACCGGAGGCGGGCAGTACGTCCTGCCGCTGCCCGGTGTGCGCCGGACCCGCCCGACGGGCAAGCCCGCGCCGAAGCCGACGTCCGGTCCGGCACCGAAGTCCTCCGGTCCGCAGGGCCGCCAGCTGGTGCTGCCGTTGGGTGATGACTGGCCGGAGAACAAGCCGGTGCTCGGCCGTGACGGTCAGTACCGGCTGCCCCTGGACGTCCAGCGCACGACGCCAGCACCGGCCTCGCCCACGGGGACGGACACCGGCGGTCGTCGCACCCGCGCGGCTGGGGGCAAGCAGCTCGAGTTGCCGTTGGACCCCTACCGGGGCAATCGCCCGAACCGGTCCGGGCAGTACCGGCTGCCCCTGGACGGGGTGCGTCGAGTGCCGCGCCCGGCGAGTCCGCCGCCTCCACCGAGCCCACGACCGAGCGGGCGTCGGGTGGTTCAGCCGGAGCTGCCCTTCGATCCGTACAAGGGCAACCGGGCGACCCGCGGCGGCCAGTATCCGCTGCCGCTGGACGGCGTGCGCCGGGCTCCCGTCCCCAAGCCCGCAGCCGCTCCGCCACCTGCGGCACCAGTGGCACCGCCTCGATCCGCGCCGCGCGCGGGACAGCAGTTGCGGTTGCCGCTGGACCTGCCCAAACCCGCCAAGCCCTCGACGACGCCGGTCTTCAGCTCACCACCGCCACCACCGCCGCCACCGGCGCGGCCGAGTCCCAAACCAGGAGGTAAAACCTCATGACCGCTCCCGTTCGCATCCCGGCCGATGTCGACATGCACGACCGCGTTCTCGGGCCGCTGACCGCACGTCAACTGGCCATCCTCGCCACCGCCGGGGCGGTGCTCTACCTGATCTGGGCGGCCACCCGCGCCGTCGTCCCGATCCCGGTGTTCGCGGCGTTCGCCGTCCCGGTCGGCGCGGCCTCGGCGATGCTCGCACTGGGCAAGCGCGACGGGGTGCCGCTGGACAAGCTGCTCGTCGCCGCGATCCGGCAACGGGTCGCACCCCGACACCGGGTCGCCGCCCCAGAGGGCGTGCGCCCGGCACCTGCCTGGCTCACCCCGGACACCGACCGGACCACGAGCCAGACTGCGGGTCGCCGCAAGGGCGGCAAGGGCCGGACCGGGCAGCCCGAACAGGTGTCGCCCTCGGCGTTGCGGCTGCCAGCCGAGGCGGTGACCGAGACCGGGGTGGTCGACCTCGGCAGCGACGGCCTGGCGGTGGTCGCGGTCGCCAGCACGGTCAACTTCGCGCTGCGGACCCCGAACGAGCAGGAAGCACTGGTCGCCTCGTTCGGCCGCTACCTGCACTCGCTGACCGCTCCGGTGCAGGTGCTCGTGCGCACCGAACGCCTCGACCTGTCCGCCCAGATCGCCGAGCTGCGCGAGCGTGCGGGCGGGCTGCCGCACCCCGAGCTGGAGGCCGCGGCGGTCGAGCACGCCGACTACCTGGTCCAGCTCGGGCAGCAGTCCGACCTGCTGCGCCGCCAGGTGCTGCTCGTGCTGCGCGAGCCGCTCGGCGTCGCCGCCCCGACCGACGGCTTGGGCGGCCCCGGCCCGCTGGCGGTGCTCCGGTCGATGGCGGGCAAACGCCGCAAGCAGGCGGACGGACAGCTCGACGCCGGAACCCGCCGGGCGGCGGAGTCGCGGCTGGTGCGCCGTCTCGGCGAGGCGATCGAACTGCTGTCGCCTGCCGGGATCGTGGTCACACCACTGGATGCCGGACAGGCGACGGCGGTGCTGGCCGCGGCGTGCAACCCCGACAGCCTGCTGCCCCCGTCCGCAGGGCTGGCCGGCGCGGACGAGGTCATCACCACCTCCGGCGCGAACCTCACAGAGGACGACCCCGACGACGGCCGCTTCTTTGCGCACACCGCCACGGCACCCAGCCGGTCGGAGGACAGCGACGAGTACGGAGACGACTGGGACTACGAGGACGACTACCCGGACGAGTACGAGGATGAGAGGGGGCGGTCCTGATGGGCGCCCGCACACGCAAGAACCGTGGCAACCACAGCCCGGCCGCCCAGGAGACAGCCTCGTCGGCAGCCGCCGCGTTCACCCCCGACGCCCTGTCGGTGGCCGCGCGGCACCTGGAGGTCGGCGGCGAGTGGGTCTCCAGCTTCGCCGTGGTCGGCTTCCCTCGGGAAGTGCACCCCGGCTGGCTCGCGCCGCTGCTGACCTACCCCGGCCGCCTGGACGTCTCGGTGCACATCGAACCGATCGACCCCGCCACCGCCGCGTCACGGTTGAAGAAGCAGCTCGCGAAGTTGGAGGCCGAGCGGCGTCACACCGCCGAGCACGGCCGCCTGTTCGACCCGCAGGTCGAGGCCGCCACCGAAGACGCCTACGACCTCAGTTCCAGAGTGGCCCGTGGCGAGGGCAAGCTGTTCCGGGTCGGGCTGTACCTGACCATCCACGCCGCCTCCGAGAAGGCGCTCACGGACGAGGTGGCCGCGCTGCGGTCGCTGTGCGCGAGCCTGCTGCTCGATGCCAAGCACACCACCTACCGGTCCCTGCAGGGCTGGGTGTCGACGCTGCCGATGGGCCTGGACCTCATCGGGATGCGCCGCACGTTCGACACCTCGGCGCTGGCGGCGGCGTTCCCGTTCACCAGCCCCGACCTACCCGCCCCCGACCCCACCTCGGTCGCGGCACCGTCCGGGGTGCTCTACGGCTACAACGTCGGCTCCCAAGGCTTGGTGCACTGGGATCGGTTCGGCGACGGGATGCACAACCACAACTCCGTCATCCTCGGCCGCTCCGGCGCGGGCAAGTCCTACCTGGTGAAGTTGGAGCTGCTTCGCAGCCTGTACCGGGGCATCGAGATCGCCGTCGTCGACCCCGAGGACGAGTACGCCCGGCTGGCCGCCGCGGTCGGCGGCACCTACGTCCACCTCGGCGCGCGAGGCGTCCGCCTCAACCCCTTCGACCTGCCGATCCACACCCGCGCCGACGGCCGCCGCACCGCCCCGAAAGACGCGCTCGTACGCCGGTCGCTGTTCCTGCACACCGTCATCGCCGTGCTCATCGGCGGCGAGCCGACGGCGGCCGAACGGGCGGCGCTGGACCGGGCGATCGCCGCGATGTACCAGAGCGCGGGGATCACCGCCGGCCCGGACCTGGGCCCGGCCGTCCCCGACGCTGCGGGTCCTGCGGGACCAGCTCGCGGGCGCCGGGCAGGCCGGCGACGGGGCCGCAGGCGAGCTCGCCGCTCGGTTGCACCCGTTCGTCGAGGGCGCGTTCAAGCAACTCTTCGACGGACCCAGCAGCGTCAACCCCGAAGGGCACCTGGTGGTGTTCAGCCTGCGCGATCTGCCCGACGAGCTGAAGGGCATCGGCACCCTGCTGACCCTGGACGCGGTGTGGCGGCGGGTGTCCAACCCTGCCATCCGCCGCCCGCGCTTGGTCGTGGTGGACGAGGCGTGGCTGCTGATGAAGGAGAAGTCCGGCGCCGAGTTCCTGTTCCGCATGGCCAAGGCGTCCCGCAAGCACTGGGCGGGGTTGACGGTGGCGACCCAGGACACCGCCGACGTGCTCGGCAGCGATTTGGGCAAGGCTGTCGTGGCGAACGCGGCGACCCAGATCCTGCTGCGGCAGGCGTCGCAGGCCATCGACGAGATCACCCAGACCTTCGACCTCTCTGCCGGGGAGCGTGCGTTCCTGCTCTCGGCCGACCGTGGCCAGGGCCTGCTGTCGGCCGGAACGCAGCGGGTGGCGTTTCAGAGCATCGCCTCGCCCACCGAGCACTACCTGGTCACCAGCAACCCGGCCGAACTCGCCGCCTACGCCGACACCGCCGAACCGGTCGACGAGGCCGAGGCCGCGTTCGTCGACCTGGGCTTCGACGGAGACGAGTTCGACTCCGACTCCGGCGACGACCAGGTCCACCTCGACGCCGCCTGACCCGCGCGCACCACCACCTCGTACGCACATCTCCCGTGAAGGGACTCGTTCATGCTGCCCCGAACACTGACGTGGGTACCGCCTGCCCTCGACCAGCCACCGGAAACGCCGCTCCGCACCGGCGCGCCCACGCACTCGACGGCCCATGCCGCCGCCGAGTGGATAGAGGACTACCTACGCGACCCGGGCGGTGCACTACTCGCGCTGCTGGCCCGGCTGCGGGACCTCGCCCTGGGTTGGGGTCCGATCGCGGCCCCCGTCCTCGCGGTCCTTATCACCGGGATCGTGCTCGGCCGACGGTGGTGGGCCCGACACTGCCACCAGCTGCTGCTGGCCGACGCCCGCCAGGTCACCGTGCTCGCCCCGCCAACCGTGGATCCCGCGGGTGGGGCGGCGTTGTGGTCCAACCTCGTCGGCCTGCTCCGGCCGGGCTGGCGGCGGGCGTTCACCGGCCAGCCGCACGTGGCGTGCGAGTACGTGTTCTCCGAGGCCGGGGTCGCGATCCGGCTGTGGGTGCCCGGTGTCATCCCGCCCGGCTTGGTCGAACGCGCCGTGGAGGCGGCTTGGCCCGGCGCGCACACCCGCGTCGGCCCGGCCGAGCCACCGCTGCCGACACCGGGCGAGGAGCAGCGGCGGTTGGTGGTCGGCGGAGAGTTGCGGCTGGCCCGCCCGGAGGCGTTGCCGATCCGCAGCGACTTCGACGCCGACCCGATCCGCGCGTTGATCGGCGCGCCGGTCGGGCTCGGACGTACCGAGTACGCGTGCGTGCAGGTGCTGGCCCGCCCGGTCACCGGCCGCCGCGTCCAGCAAGCCCGCCGCGCCGCCCGACGAGTCCACACCGGCGGTTCGACCCGGCTGGTCGGCCGCCTGCTCGACGCGATCACTCCGGGCACGGGCAGCCGTTCGCGACGCTCTGCTGCGGCGAGGACGAAGACCGGGGCCTTGCACAGCGATCCGCAGACCTCGCTGGAATACGCGGCGCAGAACCGCGCGATCGTCGGCAAGCAGCGTGGTAGCCAGTTCGAGACGGTCATCCGCTACGCCGTGGCGACCCTGCTGCCGGCCGACGTTGACGCCGACGAGGTCCGCCGGGCGCAGGAGGTCGCCCGCGGCCGTGCGCACGCCTTGGCGGCCTCGTTCGCGTCCTACACCGAGCACAACCACTACACCCGTCACCGCGTCCGCCATCCCGGCCGCGTCATCGACTCCCGTCGTCTGGGCCGGGGTGACCTGCTGTCGGTGCCCGAATTGGCTGCGATCGCGCACCTGCCGACCGATGAAGCCATTCCTGGTATCCAACGCGCCGGTGCCCGTGCCATCGCACCCCCGCCGGGCATCGCCACACCGGGGCCGGAGGCCAAGCCGATCGGGGTAACCGACACCGGTCACCAGCGCCCCGTCGCCCTGCGTGTCCCGGACGCCCGCCACCACTTGCACGTCATCGGCGCGACCGGCTCGGGCAAGTCGACCCTGCTCGGCAACATGATCCTCGCCGACGCCGAAGCCGGCCGAGGGATCGTGCTGATCGACCCCAAGGGCGACCTCGTCACCGACGTCCTGTCCCGCCTTCCGCGCTCGGCTGCCGATCGAGTCGTGATCTTCGACGCCGACAGCAAGTCCCGGCCGCCGTGCCTCAACCCCCTCGACGGTGGAGAGACCGACCTGACCGTAGACAACCTCGTCAGCGTCTTCCGGCGGGTCTACTCGGCGTTCTGGGGCCCGCGCACCGACGACGTCATGCGCGCAGCCTGCCTCACCCTGCGCGCCCAGGAAGGCGTCGCAACCTTGGCGGACCTGCCCAAGCTGCTGGCCGACGAGGCGTTCCGCAGCCGGGTTACAGCCGGGATCACCGACCCTGTGCTGCGCGGGTTCTGGTCCTGGTACGAGGAACTCACCGACTCGTCCCGCTCCCAGGTCATCAGCCCGCTGATGAACAAGCTGCGTGCGTTCCTGTTGCGGCCGTTCGTCCGCGACGCGATCGCAGGCGGTCACTCCACCGTCGACATGAGCCAGGTGCTCGACGGCGGAATCTGCCTGGTGCGCATCCCGAAGGGCTCCTTGGGCGAGGAAACCACGCGGCTGGTCGGGTCGCTGGTGGTCGCCCGCACCTGGCAGGCCACCACAGGACGGGCCCGCACACCGCAACGGCAACGCCGGGACGCGAGCCTGGTGATCGACGAGTGCCACAACTTCCTCAACCTGCCCTACCCGATCGAGGACATGCTCGCCGAGGCCCGCGGCTTCCGCGTCAGCATGACGCTGGCCCACCAGCACCTTGGCCAGCTCCCCCGCGAACTGCGGGAGGGCATGTCCACCAACGCCCGCTCGAAGATCTTCTTCAACGCCAGCCCCGAGGACTCGCGCGAGCTGTCCCGCCACACCGCCCCGCGGTTGTCCGACCACGACCTCGCCCATCTTGGCGTCTATCACGCTGCTGTGCGCCTAGTGCTCAACGGCGAGGAAGTGCAGCCGTTCACCATGCTCACCCAACCCCTCCCGCCCGCCGCCCCCGGCAGAGCACGGGAGATCCGGAGCGTTGCCCGCCGCGCGGCGCGGACTCGCGCGACCGAGGCCGCCACCGGCGGGCCCGCAACCGCCGGCACCCGGACGCCTCGCGGCTCGTCGGGCAGTTCCCGGCCCGCGAACCGGAACGAGCCCGTCGCGCGCCCGCGTAGCGCCGATCCCCGCCGCAACGGCTGACCTCACCGTCCCGCTCTTCATCCGCCATCACGCCCCGGCGCGCTTCGCGCCGGGGCGGTGTCGCCCTGCTCACCCGGAGGTGCCCAACGTGATCACCAATCCGACCCGCCAGCGCGCTCTGCGCGGCCACAAGCCGACCCGGACCACCCCGCGTGTCGCGAACACCTCCGAGCACCAGGCCGTGCTGGCGTGGCGGCTGACCCCGCGCGACAAGTGGATCGCCCGGATGCTCTGGGAACACAAGGTCCTCACCGCCCACCAACTCACCGCGCTCGCCTTCCCCAGCTTCCGCTCCGGGCGGATGCGGCTGCGCGAGCTCTACCTGTGGGGCGTCGTCGACCGGTTCCAGCCCTTCGTCACCCTCGGCACCGCGCCCATGCACTACGTCCTGGCGCCCGCCGGCGCGGCCGTGCTCGCAGCCGAGGACGGCCTGGACCTCAAGGAACTCGGCTACCGGCACGACCGGGTCTTCGGCGTCGCCCACAGCCTGCGCCTGGCCCACACCGTCGGCGTCAACGAGTGGTTCACCGCCCTGGTCGACCGCGCCCGCCACTCCCACCCCGGCGAACAGGCCGAGCTGGCGGCGTGGTGGTCGGAGACCCGCTGCGCCCGACACTTCGGCGACCTGATCAAACCCGACGGCTACGGCCGCTGGCGCTACCACGACCGGCACGGTGACCGGCAGGTCGAGTGGTTCCTCGAGTACGACTTCGGGACCGAGCCGCTGAGCAAGCTCGCCGGGAAACTGGCCGGCTACGCCGCACTCGCGCAAGCCACCGGTATCACCACGCCGCTGCTGGTGTGGCTGCCGACCTCGCGGCGCGAGGCCGCCGCCCGCCAGCTGCTCGCGAAGGCGTGGCGTGAGCTCGACGACCGACGCTCGGTACCGATCGCCACCGCGGCAGCAGAGCTGCTCAACCCCAAAGCCAGCCACCCGAGTCCGGCCGACGAAGTCTGGCTGCCGCTCAACGCGCCCGCCGGAGCGCCCCGGCGACCGCTGTCGGGGCTGCCCGAGACCTGGCCACACGTGGCGCCGCCGATCACGCCCAACGAGGAGACCCCGACGGGGCCGGACTCACCACAGCTCTTGTCGCCGCCGCCCTCGCCGATGCCGCCCACCGCGCACAGCGCGCGGGCGCCGCGCGGGGCGAGCCGGCCGGGGAGGTGGTGAACGCCGTGCTCGCCAAGCTCGCTATCGGGGCCGCAGCCATCCTGCTGCTCATCCCCGTCCTGATCGGCCAGAGCGTCAGTGCCGTGGTGGACGCGCTGTTCAGCAGCTCGTCCAGCACCTCGGTGGACTGCACCAAGCCCATCGCCGACATCCCGCCCGACTACTGCCTGCTCTACGTCACCGCGGCACCGGACTGCCCCGGCCTGGACTGGACCGTGCTCGCCGCCATCGGCAAGGTCGAAACCGACCACGGCCGCCTGAAAGCACCCGGCGTGACCGAGGGCGAGAACTTCGCCGGGGCCGGCGGGCCGATGCAATTTCTCGCCCCGACCTTCAACGACGTCATCACCAAACACCAGATCCCGCCCGGCGGCGCCAACCCACCCTCGCGGTACAACCCGCACGACGCCATCCACGCTGCAGCCTTCCTGCTCTGCGACGAAGGCGTCTGGCGAGGCGACCTGCGCGCAGCGATCTTCGCCTACAACCACGCCGACTGGTACGTCGACAAGGTCCTCGACCAAGCCGCCAAGTACGCCCAAGCCACTGCGACCAGCGTCGGCAACGGCGACTGCAACGCCATCCAAGCCCTCAACACTGCCACCCTGACCGCGATCAACTACGCCTGCGGAATGCGCGGCCTGCCCTACGTGTGGGGCGGCAATGGACCCGACGGCGGACACGAAGGCTTCGACTGCTCCGGCCTGACCAAAGCGGCCTACGCCGCCGCCGGAGTCACCCTCCCCCGCACCGCCCAGACCCAGTTCGACGCAGGCCCGCGCGTCCCGACCGGGCAGCCGCTGCTGCCGGGCGACCTCGTCTTCTACGGCACACCCGGCAACATCCACCACGTCGGCCTCTACATCGGCGCCGGACTCATGATCAACGCCCCGACCTTCGGCCAACCGGTCCAGATCGACAACTACCGGTACAACGGCGACGACTACGCCGGAGCGACCCGCCCGGCGGCTCCGATCGCTGTTGTGGCTTCCACTCGGACTTGAATACCTCCGGCTGTACTTGAGCGTGTCGTGAGCATCTGCTCAGGCGCTGCAGAAGATCGGGTCGTCAGCTACGAGTGCCACCCCGTTCGATTCTTTCGGCGAGCCGCTGGGCTTGCCCGTTGTGCACATCGCTCACCCACTCCCAGCCGGGCTTGGCCGATGGGCCGACCCGCGGGTCGCTGGGATCGCGGCCTTCGAGCAAGGCGAGCACGTATGTCCGATCCTGGCCGATCCGGACGTGTAGCTGATCGGCTGCGCCGACTGATCCGTGGCCGGGGACGAGGACGTCGACGTTGCCCGCTACGTCGTCGAACAGCCGCAGCGCTGCGAGGTAGTCCTCGATCGGGTCGGCGGTGTCGTTCCAGTCGAGCATGGGGATCAGGACGTCGGAGAGCATGTCGCCGGCGACGAGCACCCCGTGTTCTTCGATGAACAGCGCCGCATGGCCCGGTGCGTGCGCCTGGTGCTCGATGATCCGGACTTCAGGGCCGTCCCATGGGATCCGCGCCGTTCCGGCGGGCAGGGCGGTGATGAGGCCGTACAGGTCCAGCGGGACTCGTTCGGCGATGCCCGTCGGTTTCAGGTGGGCGGCTATCGCGGCCTTGGCCTCCGGGTCGGACAGTTGGTCGCGGACGGTGGCCGCGCAGCGGGCCGTGCCGTAACGAGGGGCCGCGCCGAGCCGGGTGTGCCAGAGCAGGTGGTCCCAGTCCGGATGCGTGGAGAAGCCCGCCACGACGGTCTGTCCCGCATCGGACAGGTCGTTCGCGAGGCAGACCATCTCGTGGTCCTGCACCCCGGGATCGATGAGCAGCACGCCGGCGCGGCCCTGTACCACGACGGCGTTGCTCTGCACGAACTCGCTCGTGTGGACCAGCACACCTTCCGCGACCTTCCTCAGCACGGGTCGGCCTCGCCCACGTCGTCCGCTGCCCGCGGCGCGGTGTAGCTCATTTCGTCGCCTCCTTGATCTGCTCATGAGTCGCGACCGGTCCTGGACCAGGACAATACGGCGCTCGACGAAAAGACGCGCCGTGCTTATCCGGCCGTGCCGCACGAGGCGTTCGCCGCACACCCTCAGGCCGGGAAGCCCACTGGGTCCACAGTGGGCTGTATCCGCAATGGTGCCGGAACCTTGCCAAGAAACGGTTCACGATGTCGTCTACAAGAGACAGATGGTCGGTTTGGCCATTCCGCTTGACTTCACAGGGGCAAGGAAGCGTCCATAGACGTGCGGCCCGATACCACCGGATGCGCACCGCGGGGCCGCACCGCTCCGGCCGGGGCATGACCACTCACACCACACCACGTTCTGCGAGGCAGTCATGTCCACCAACGCCAACCCGCCGCTGCACGCTGTCCCCAATTCTGGCAAGCCACGCACCGAAGCCGAGGAAAAGCTGTGGCAGGCACTACTCGACAACCCCGATAGCACCGCTGTCGCGCTGTCGACCGCTGCCGGGATCGGCAAGTCCACCGCGCCGAAGATCCTCACCCGCTGGGAAAACGAAGGCCTGGTCACTCGCACCGCCGGGATCGCCGACGGTGGATCGCGTCCCGCCGACCGCTGGTCGATCACGGCCGATGACCGACACGCGGATGAAGAACAATCCGTGGACGACGGACCGGCCGGTGACCAAGCCGCCGCTGATCAATCCCCTCGGGAAAGCGACGTGCCCGCCGACGACCAGCCCGCTGCGGCGGGTGGCACGCAGGCGGATACGCGGTCGAAGAGCGAGCGACTGGCACCGGGGGCGTTGCGCGGGATGGTCGAGGACTACCTGCGGGAGCACTCCGGACAGGACTTCACTCCGAACGTGATCGGCAAGGCACTGACCCGGTCCGCCGGTGCGGTGCACAACGCGCTGGAGAAGCTGGTCGCCGGCGGCTACGCCGTGCGCACCAGCGACAAGCCCAAGAGGTACGCGCTCGCCCCGGCCTCCGACGACTCCACCGCGAACAGCTGAAGGGCCGGGGCGAGCATCACAGCCCGCTCCGGACACCCACACCCGACGACATACGGGAGCACGACCATGCGCACGACCCGCCCGGCCGACGCCACGACCGCCGACCACGACACCATCACACCTACACCGCCTTGCCCTGCCATCGCCGACTTCTACGACGAGCACAGCACCGAACCCCGATGGCTCGGAGCCGTCCAAGGCCACGCCGATCCGGGATCACTGCGCACGATCGACATCGGGCGAAAGCTGTTGGAGGCGACCGATCCGGATACCTTCGCCGCCGCTGTGGCCGACCTGGTTGACGTGTGGACAGACCAGGACGACGGCCTGCGCTATCCGCCGTCGGACGGGTGGCCGTGGCCGTGGCAGGACCTCCGCCACGCCGACTGGGTCTACACCTTCGACGGACACCGGGTCTGGGTCGTCACCGACCGCGCCACGGTCGGCACGATCACCCCGACAGCCCTGATTCCCGACCCGGAGGACGTTCTCGCGCGACGGGTCGAACTGCTCGACGAACTGCACCGTCGGACCGATCCCACCGCCGAGGACCACCCCGCCGCTCCGGGACAACCCAGCCCTCGCCGGAGCCGTTTCGACCTGCTGCACGAACACGTACTCCGCGCCGGCGACCGCACGCAGCCGTTGACCGATCGCGAGATCGCCGACCTTGCATTCGCGCTGACCAACCCGCTGGTCCGCGACGCCTGCCTGTCCTTCGCCATCAGCGAGCACGCCGACCGCGCCGAGGCCCTGTGGACCGAACTGGTCAGGACCAGCCCCGTGCCCGAACGAGCCGAACCGGCCGCGCTCCTGGCCGCCTACGCCTGCCTACGAGGCGACCTCGACCTCGCCGCCGCCGCAGTCGGACACGCCGAGAGGAGCCGCCCCGGGCACCGCCTCAGCGAACTGCTCGGCACCGCACTGCGCAACGGGATCGACCCGCAAGCCCTGTCCGAGCTGGCACGGCAGAGCCAGAAGCTGATCGCAGAGCTGTGACCACAGCACCCGGATACCGGGATCCACTCTTGCCGACCTGATTTTGACCAGCCGTCGGCGGCCCGAGCAGAGCCGCCGACGGCTCTTCACCGTCACGACGCGAACCAGACAGCCCGATCAGAACCCGCAAACCTGCACCGCGACCGATGCGGTCGACTGTGACGGACCGCTCGGCGAGCACGGTGGTCAGCACTTCCGGACCGCCCAGCACGCCGTGTCATGGGTCCTGCACAGCAACCGAATCGGCCGACCACGATGGACTACGTCGCTGTCGGCGTCCGACCGGCACCCCGATCGGAGAGTGCCGCCGAATCGAGTCGCACAAAGCCCAGACGGTTGACGCCGCGGTCAGGGCCGGCCGATGGTTACCAGGACGGCGCTGTCGATCTTCGCCGACCAGGCGGGAAGTGGCGGTCTTGGCGGGCAGCGTGTCGATGACCAAGGTGGTTGATTCTCAGGCTTCACTGAAAATATCAAACTAATTAATCCAGCGCAGTACGTCGACGAAGGCCGCCGGACGGCGCCGACTTGTAAACGCGGGAGCAGGACCAGCCCTCCCCTGTCGGGCTTCGGCCCCGAGGGCTTCGTCGCGCGCGTCCGGCCAGCCCGGGTCGCACGCTGCCGGGGTGGATTCAGCCGTGATCGGACATGACGCCTACAGGCCCCATGTCCGCCAGTTGACCATCGTGGACCGCTCACCATCGGTGGCGACGAGGTCGTGGGCGGCCTTGATCACGTCAGCCAGCGGCAGTTCGGCGTCGGAGGGCCATTCCCGGGTGTGGGCTTGGTGGTCGTAGAGGACCGGTTCGCCGTCGGGGTCGCCGCCGTTGGTGGTGATGTAGGAGCCGGTGGCGTCGGCGTGGGCGATGAAGCCGCGGTCGAGGGCGATGCCCAGCCGGATGGCCACCCAGCCCTCGGCCCATGGGTCGGGTCGGGCCAGTTCGACCATCGGCGGGACCGGGCCGTCCTGGGCGGCGAAGTCGGCGGCCATGCGTTGCAGCAGCGCGTCGAGATCGGCCGCGCTCGTGATCGGGGTCGGCTCCTCGCCCCTCTTGTACCAGGCCATCAACGACGCCACGGCGGTTTTCCTCCGGTGAACTTCTTGTAGTAGCCGTCCGGGCCGTGCACGGCGAGCGTGTAGCCCTCGGGCAGCACTGCGGGCAACAGACTGTCACAGCCGAACGGGCCTTCGCACGGCGCGTAATTCAGCGCCAGCGTCAGGTGACGCATCGCGGGATCGGCGGCACCTTGCTCCCGCATCCGCGCGGCCAGCTTCAGCTCGACGTCCGCCTCGGTGATCACGGGCAATCGGGGACATCCCTCGGCCGCCAGTGCGGCGTTGACCTTCGGCGTCCACTCGTCGCGCCCGCTGACCTCGCGCTGTGTCGACCCGTCGGGGGCGACCCATCGGCCGTGGGTCTTCTGCCCGGTGCCGCCGATTACGGTGGGCGGAAGGTCGCGACGTAGCGCCTCGACTTGGTCCGGGGGGAGCGGTGGCGGCTCGGCCACCGATGGCACGGCGGTGGTCTGCGGTGATCCGGCTGGGGTGGTCGGTGCCGGCTGCGTGGCGGGTGGCGAGTTGGGCGAGGCCGCTGGCGGGGTGGCGGTGCCGTGAACCGCGCTCAGCACGGCCTCGGCGCGGGTGATGCCGTCGACCAGGGTCTTCCAGAGTTCCTTGATGCCCGTGATCGCCTCGGCGAAGCGGCCCAGGATGGCGTCCTTGTCGCCGGTCGTATCGCCTTCCAGGGCGATGGCGAATAGTGCCTGGGCGTCCTCGGCCAGGTCTTCGGCCTGTTCTAGGTGTACTGATTCGTGACGTTGTTGACGTCTAGGCGGTCAGTCGGGTGATGGGTGGCTGGCCGCCGAGGGCGCTGTGTGCTCGGTGGGTGTTGTA
>JBFBCZ010000030.1:0-136153 GCA_040689555.1 Actinosynnema sp. NPDC051121
CCGCGCCCGGCCGACGCGGTGGAGCTGACCGAGCCGCCCAGCACGGCGGACGTGCCGCCGGCGTCGTGCGACCCGACCGCGAGCCTGCGCCCGACCGGGCCGCTGCCGCCGCCGGGGCAGATGCCGGCCGGGTCGACCATGGCCCGGATCCAGGCGAAGGGCCGGCTGATGGCGGGCGTGGACCAGAACACCTACCTGATGGGGTTCCGCAACCCGTTCTCGGGCGAGCTGGAGGGTTTCGACGTCGACCTGGCCAGGGAGGTCGCGCGGGCGATCTTCGGCGACCCGGGCGCGATCCAGTTCACCGTGCTGACCTCGGAGCAGCGGATCCCGACGTTGGAGAAGGGCGAGGTCGACATCGTGGTGCGGACCATGACGGCGACCTGCGAGCGCTGGCAGAAGGTGAACTTCTCCACGGTGTACCTCCAGGCGGGGCAGCGGGTTCTGGTGCCGTCGAGCTCCGACGTCACGGGCATCGAGTCGCTGGGCGGCAAGCGGGTGTGCGCGACGAAGGGGTCCAGCTCGCTGGCCAACGTGGCCACCGCGGCGTCCCGGCCGGTGCCGGTGTCGGTGCCGAACTGGACGGACTGCCTGGTCATGCTGCAACAGGGCCAGGTGGACGCGATCTCGACCGACGACACGATCCTGGCCGGGTTCGCCGCGCAGGACCCCTACACGAAGGTCGTGGGGCCGCAGTTCACCGCCGAGCCGTACGGGATGGCGTTCCCGAAGGCGGACGAGGACTTCGTGCGGTTCGTCAACGCGCTGCTGGAGCGGCTGCGGGCGGACGGCACGTGGGCGCGGATCCACCAGCGGTGGCTCGGCGATCCCCCGGCTCCGCCCGCCGCCGTGTACCGGGACTGACATGCAGACCCTGGACGAGGAGCTGGCGGGCTTGCTGCGGGAGAGCGACCGGGTGGCCGAGTCGCTGCTGGCGATGGAGGACCACCCCGGGCACCGGCTGCTGCGCGGCGCCGTGCTGACGGGCGGGTCGGCGCGGCGGTGGGAGGCGGCGAACGCCGGGATGGTGCGGCTGTGGGAGTGGTTCGACGCGTACCGGGCGTTGCTGCGGCAGGCGTCGGACACCCGCGACCCGGCGGAGCTGGCGAGGTTGCTGCGCGGGCCCGCGATCACGTTGCCGGGGGCGTCGGCGCGGACGTTGACCGGCCCGGTGGAGGAGCGGGTCACGCTGCGGGTGCTGGTGGCGCGGATGAAGGCGGAGTACGCGCAGGTCACGGAGGTGTTGGCGGAGGCGCACGAGGCGTGGTCGCGGCGGCTGGACGTGCTGGACCCGTTGGCCGGGCAGTTGGCGGGGCTCGACTCGCCGGCCGCGCGACGGCTGCGGGCGGAGGTGGCCGGCGCGCGGGCCCGTGCGGTGGCCGACCCGTTGACGCCCGATCCGGCCGTGGCGGACCTCGCCGCACGGGTGGCGTCGGTGAGCGCGCTGCACCGGACGTTCCCCTCACGCGTGGCGGCCCTGGAGCGGCTGGTCGCCGAAGTCGAGGCGGTGCGGGCGCAGGCGGCGGAGGTGCGGGCGCTGGTCGTGGCGAAGATCGCCGGCGACCACCCGGCGGTGCCGCGCGAGGACGTGGTCGGGGCACTCGAGCGGCTGCGGCGACGTTTTCCGGATGTGGCGGAATCGGACGTGGCGGCCGCGGAGGCGGCGGTGGGCGCGGCGTTGACGCGGGCGCGGGAGGTGTCGGCGCACCTGACCGGGTCGCTGGACCGGCGTGCGGAACTGCGCGGCCGGCTCGACGCCTACCGGGCGAAGGCCGCCGGGCGCGGGTTCGCCGAGGACGCCGGGTTGTCGGCGCTGCACCGGCGGGCCCGTGACGTGCTGTTCAGCGCGCCGTGCGACCTGAACGCGGGCACGGTGGCGGTGCTGCGGTACCAGCGGGCGGTGCTGGCGAGGACGGAGGGCCGATGAGGACGTGTCCACGAGCCGGCTGCGGCGGCGCGATCGACGACGACGGCTTCTGCGACGTGTGCGGCCTGGAGGCCCCGGTCCTGGCGACCACCGCGCCCGCTTCCGTCGAGGGCGGTCCGGCGGTCGTGGGTGATGCCGGCGGTGCGGGTGGCGGGGCTCGTGGTGTCGCTGGAGCGAGGGGTGCGGGTGGACTCGGCCGACGATCGGCCGGTGCGGGCGGCACCGCTGGAGGTGGACGAGGTGGGGGCTCGGTCCCGGCGGACGGGCTGGACAGCGGGCCGGCCACCGGCGCGTACGCGGGTCCCGGCGCGGACAGTGCCGCCACCGGGGCTGCCACCGGAACGTTCAGCGGGCCGGTGACCGGTGCCGACAGCGGGCCCGGCACGGCGGCGTGGTCGGCGGTGTCGGCGGCGAGGTCGCGGCGGGCCTCGGCGTCCAGTCGGCCGTCCGGGCGCGGTGGGTTGGGCGCCGGGTTGGTGGAGGTGCCCCGGGTGCCCTACCGGGATCCGAAGGCGGCCGTCCTGGCGAACCCGGAGGTGCCGGAGGCGAAGCGGTTCTGCTCCAGTTGCGGCAAGGAGGTCGGGCGCGGGCGGGACGGCGGGCCGGGGCGGGTGGAGGGGTTCTGCGCGCACTGCGGGCACCACTACTCGTTCACGCCGAAGCTGGCACCCGGCGAGGTGCTGCACGGCCAGTACGAGGTGCTGGGCTGCCTGGCGCACGGCGGGCTGGGCTGGATCTACCTGGCGGCCGACCACGCGGTGAGCGACCGCTGGGTGGTGCTGAAGGGCCTGCTGGACTCCGGTGACGCGGACGCGATGGCGGCGGCGATGGCGGAGCGCCGGTTCCTGGCCGAGGTGGAGCACCCTACTATCGTCAAGATCCACAACTTCGTGCGGCACGCCGACCGGGTCAGCGGCGAACTCGTGGACTACATCGTGATGGAGTACGTGGGCGGCACGTCGGTCAAGGACATGATCAAGCAGTTGCGGGCGGAGGGCACGGGCGCGGAGTCGCTGCCACTGGCGCAGGCGATCGCCTACGCGCTGGAGGTGCTGCCCGCGTTGGGCTACCTGCACGGGGTGGGCCTGCTGTACTGCGATTTCAAGCCGGACAACGTGATCCAGACCGAGGAGCAGTTGAAGCTGATCGACCTGGGCGCGGTGCGGCGCGTCGACGACCGGCACTCCCCCATCTACGGCACGATCGGCTACCAGGCGCCGGAGATCGGCACGGACGGCCCGTCGGTGGCCTCCGACCTGTACACGGTGGGCCGGGCGCTGGCGGTGATGAGCTTCCCGTTCGACTTCCGCGGCCGGCACAAGGAGTCGCTGCCGGGTCCGGAGGAGCAGCCGCTGCTGCGCCGGCACGAGTCGTTCCACCGGTTCCTGCTGCGGGCCACGCACCGGGATCCGGAGCTGCGGTTCGCGTCGGCGGAGGAGATGGCCGAGCAGTTGACCGGTGTGCTGCGGGAGGTGTTGGCGCAGCAGGACGGCCTGCCGAGGCCGGGTGTGTCGCGGCAGTTCACGCCGGAGCGGCGGGCGTTCGGCACGGAGGGCGCGTTGGAGGCGCGGGCGGCGGCGACGGGGCTGCCGGTGCCGCAGGTGGACACCTCGGACGCGGCGGCGGGGTTCCTGGCGACGGCGGCGACGACGGGTGACCCGGATCAGGTGGTGGCGGCGTTGCGGTCGGCGCCGGTGCAGACGGTCGAGGTGCGGTTGCAGGTGGTGCGGGCGTTGATCGAGGCGGGCCGGGTGGAGGAGGCGGTGGGCGAGTTGGACGCGTTGGCGTCGCCGTTCGACCCGGACGACCCGCGCACGCCCGCGCCGGACGACTGGCGGCCCGGCTGGTACCGGGGTGTGGCGGCGCTGGTGGGCGGTGACGCCGATCGGGCGCGGGTGGCGTTCGAGCAGGTGCGCGACGCGTTGCCGGGTGAGGCCGCGCCGAAGCTGGCGGTGGCGGTGTGCGCGGAGTCGTTGGGCGACCGGGACGCGGCGGCGGCCGGGTACGGGGTGGTGTGGCGGACCGACCACGCGTACGGGTCGGCGGCGTTCGGGCTGGCCCGGGTGCTGGTGGCGGGTGGCGACCGGGAGGCGGCGGTGGGTGTGCTGCACTCGGTGCCGGACACGTCGATCCACCACGTGGCGGCGCAGGTGGCGGCGGTGCGGGCGCACCTCGACGCGGCGCGCGACCGGGGCGGTGCGGAGGCGTTGGCGGAAGTCGTGGCGGCCGGTGCGAGGCTGTCGGGGTTGGAGTTGGACGTGGCGAGGCGGGCCGGGTTGACCGTGGAGTTGTTGGGTGTGGCGTTGGAGTCGTTGCCGGGTGGCGGCGCGGCGTCGGCGGGGACGTTGTTGGGCTGCGAGCTCAGCGAGTCGGGGCTGAGGTCGGGTCTGGAGCGCTGCTACCGGCAGTTGGCGCGGCTGGCCGACACCCCGGAGGAACGCATCGCTCTCGTCGACCGCGCGAACGCGGTCCGACCCAGGACGTTGGTGTGACGATGGAATCTTGTCCGGAGTGCGCGTCGCCGGTGGCGTCGCAGGACCGCTTCTGCGAGGCGTGCGGGCGCAACCTGCGGGTGCAGCGGACACCGGTGGGTGGTCCGGGCGCGCAGTGGCCGCCGATGTGCGCGTGCGGTGGGGAGGAGTTCGACGCGGACGGGTTCTGCGAGCAGTGCGGTCGGGCGCGGCCGTCGGCGCGGGACCGGGTGGAGTTCGTGCTGCCGGGGGTGGCGGGGGTGAGCGACCGGGGCAGGCGGCGGCAGCGCAACGAGGACTCGATGGCGTTCGGCCGGGTGCGCGGGCGCGGTGTCGCGGCGGTGGTGTGCGACGGGGTGGCGTCGTCGGAGCGGGCCGAGCAGGCGTCGCAGCAGGCGGTGGACACGGCGGCGGACGTGCTGCTGACGGGGTTGCAGTCCGGGATGGACGCCGAGGCGTTGACGACGGACGCGGTGGTGGCGGCGAACGAGGCGGTGGGCCGGTTGGCGCGGCCGGAGGCGGCCGAGGTGGCGCCGTCGTGCACGTTCGTGTCGGCGGTGGTGACCGACGGGTCGGCGACCGTGGGGTGGGTGGGCGACAGCCGGGCCTACCTGGTGGCGGAGGCGGGCGCGGCGCGGTTGACCACGGACGACACGTGGGCGGCGCAGCTGGTCGCGGAGGGGGTGCTGACCGAGGAGGAGGCGCTGACCGACCGGCGGGCGCACGTACTGTCGCGGTGGCTGGGCGCGGACTCCGGGGTGGACGCGCCGCAGACGGTGACGTTCAAGGTGGAGACGCCGGGGCTGCTGGTGCTGTGCAGCGACGGGTTGTGGAACTACGTGCCGGAGCCGGAGGACCTGCTGGAGGTGCTGCCGCGGGGCGTGCCGCCGGTCGAGGTGGCGCGGGAGCTGGTGGACGTGGCGTTGAAGGCGGGCGGGCACGACAACATCACGGTGGTCGTCGTGCAGCTGCGGGGTGGGCATGGCGCTTGATGTCGCGGTCGAGGTGTTCCAGAACGAGTACCTGCCCGAGGGCGCCGCGGACGTCGACGCGATCGTCACGGTGACCACGACGGGGACGGCCGCGGAGGCGGTGGGCGCGGGTGCGGCCGAGGTGGTCATCGTGGACACGTCGGGCTCGATGCGCTACCCGCCGACGAAGCTGGCCGCGGCCAGGACGGCGACGGCGGCGGCGGTCGACGCGCTGCGCGACGGGGTGTCGTTCGCGGTGGTGGCGGGCACGGACACGGCGCGCGTGGTCTACCCGCGGACGCGGGGGCTGGTGGTGGCGGACGCGCGGACGCGGGCCGAGGCGAAGCGCGCGGTGGGGGTGTTGCAGGCCGACGGCGGCACCGCGATGGGCCGGTGGCTGACGCTGGCCGACGAGCTGTTCGCCGGGTTCGGTGACGGGCCGAGGCACGCGATCCTGCTGACCGACGGGGTGAACCAGCACGAGTCGCCGCGCCGGTTGACCGAGGTGCTGGAGCGGGTGGCGGGCCGCTTCACGTGCGACTGCCGGGGTGTGGGCACGGACTGGCAGGTGGCGGAGCTGCGCCGGATCGCCGAGGCGTTGCTGGGGACGGTGGACATCGTGGCCGACCCGGACGGGCTGGTGGAGGACTTCCGGTCGATGGCGGCGGCGGCGATGGGCAAGGCGGTGGCGGACGTGTCGCTGCGGCTGTGGACGCCGCAGGGCGCGCAGGTGCGGTTCGTGAAGCAGGTGTCGCCGGGGTTGCGGGACCTGACGGGGCGGCGGGTGGAGTCGGGGCCGCGCACGGGCGACTACCCGACCGGTGCGTGGGGTGGCGGGGAGAGCCGTGACTACCACGTGGGCGTGCGGGTGCGGCCGGCGGCCGTGGGCGACCGGATGCTGGCGTCGCGGGTGAGCCTGGTGGGGCCGTCGGGTGAGGTGCTGGGGCAGGGCCGGGTGTTGGCGGAGTGGACGGACGACTCGGCGTTGTCGACGCGGATCAGCACGGAGGTCGCCCACTACACGGGGCAGGCGGAGCTGGCGGAGGCGATCCAGGAGGGCCTGGAGGCGCGCAAGGCCGGTGACGTGGGCCGGGCGACGGCGAAGCTGGGCCGGGCGGTGCGGCTGGCGCACGAGTCGGGCAACACCGACACGGCGAAGCTGCTGGCCAGGGTGGTGGACGTGGAGGACGCGGGCACGGGGACGGTGAGGCTGCGGGCGCGGGTGGCCGACGCGGACGAGATGACGCTGGACACCCGGTCGACGGTGACCAAGCGGGTCGGGAAGGGCTAGGGCGATGGCGACCTGCCCGGCGGGGCACGACTCGGCGGCCGACGACTACTGCGACGTGTGCGGGGCGCCGGTGCGGGCCGGTGCCGCCCCGCAGGTCGAGGGGACGTGCGCGGCGTGCGGGGCGGTGCGGGTGGGCCGGTTCTGCGAGGAGTGCGGGCAGGACTCGTTGAGCCCGGTGGTGACGCCGGCGCGTCCGGCGGTGGTGCCGCGGGTGTCGTGGCACGTGACGGTGGAGGCGGACCGGGCGTACTTCGACCGGGTGGTGGCGGTGGGCGGGCCGGACGCGGGCGCGGTGGCGTTCCCGCCGTTCTGCCCGCCGCGCCGGTTCGAGCTGGCGGGTCGGGAGGTGTCGGTCGGGCGGCGGAGCCGGTCGCGGGGCATCTTCCCGGGGATCGACCTGGTGGGCCCGCCGGAGGACCCGGGTGTCTCGCACCACCACGCGGTGCTGGTGGCGTCGGGTGACGGGTGGGCGGTGGTGGACCTGGGCTCGACGAACGGGACGACGGTGAACGAGGGCGACACCCCGTTGCCGCCCCACCGGCCGCACCCGCTGGAGCCGGGTGACCGGGTCCACGTGGGTGCGTGGACCACGATCACCCTGCACCGCTCAGCCGGTGAGGACGCCTAGCGCGAGCGTGGCGGCGGCGAGCAGCCCGAACGCGGACGGCAGGCCGACGCGGTGGTCGCCGACCCGCAGGTGGGCGGCGATGGCGGCGGTGAAGAACAGCACCACCCCGGTCGCGGCGGCCACGCCGAGCGGTCGGGCGGCGTAGCCGGCGAGGATCCCGGCCACGGCCAGTGCCTTGACCGCGCCGAGCAGGGGCAGCAGCGCGGCGGGGACGCGGGCGGCGGCCATGGCGGTGAGGATGCGGTCGTCGCGGCGGAAGTCGAGCACGGCGGAGTAGGTCAGCGCGATCGCCAACAGGGCGCTGACGACGGTGTAGGCCATCGGCTCAGGCCCGGAACGCGTCGGCGTGCTCGGCGGCCCACTCGGCGAAGGTGCGGGCGGGTCGGCCGGTGACGCGTTCGACGGTGTCGCTCACGGTGGAGCCGGATTCGGGGACGTTGCCGTAGAGCGTGAGGACGAAGTCAGCCTTCTCCTCGGGGCCGCCGGGTGCGACGCGGTAGAGCTGGAGCGACGGCGGGTGCGCGGTCCACAGTTCGCGGGCCTGGTGTGGGGTGAGTTCCTCGAACCGCAGGTCGCGGCCGGTGGCGTCGGCGAGGTGGCGGACCTTGTCGCGCGGGCTGAGCGCTTCGGGGCCGGTGAGGGTGTAGGTCTGCCCGGCGTGGCCGTCGGTGGTCAGCGCGGTGGCGGCGACGGCGGCGATGTCGGCTTCGTGGACGAGGGCGCTGCGCCGGTCGCCGTGGGGTTCGCGGATCACGCCGTCGGCGCGCAGGGGCGGTCCCCAGTCGGCCAGGGTGTTGGCCATGAACTCCAGCGGCCTGAGCTGCGTCCACTCCAGGCCGCTCGCCCGGACGGCGGGTTCGAGGGTGCCCTCGGCCCAGCCGCCCAGGAGCGTGACGCGGCGGACGCCGGCGCGGCGGGCGGCGTCGGCGATCCGCGCGCCGTTGTCCAGCGGCCGGTAGCCGTGGCCGAAGTTGATCAGGTGGGCGGCGGTGACGCCGGTGAACGCGGCGGCGAGGCTGTCGACGTCGGTGGTGTCGCCGCGCACGACCTCGACGTCGTCGGGCAGGGCGGCGTCGCCGGGCCGGCGGCTGAGCGCGCGGACCGGGTGGCCTGCGGCGAGCAGGTGGTGGACGAGGTGGCGGCCGACGGTGCCGGTCGCGCCGGTGACGAGGATGGTCATGCGCGTGCTCCGGTGAAGAGGTGGGTGTGGTCGGCGGCCCACTCGGCGAAGGTGCGGGCGGGGCGTCGCAGGACCTCGTCGACTTCGCCGGTGACGGTGGCGGGCAGGCCCGTTCCCCTGGCGTAGCGGTCCATCAGGGCGTGGACGAACGCGGCCGGCAGCCCGGCCCGGACCATGCCGTCGACGGCCTGGTCGGGTGGGACCTCCTGGTGGCGCAGTGGGCGGCCGAGCGCGTCGCCGAGGATCGCGACCAGTTCCGCGTGGGTGTGGGAGGCGGGCCCGGTGACCTGGACGCGGCGGCCGTCGAGGGTGTCGGTGGTCAGGGCGTGGGCGATGACCTCGGCGAGGTCGCGTTCGTCCAGCGGCGCCTCGGCGAAGTCGGCGTACGGGCCGCGCACGACGTCGCCGGCGCGGATCTGCGGCGCCCAGGCGGTGGCGGTGTTGGAGGCGAACGACCCGGCGCGCACGCTCACCCACGGCAGGCCGCTGCCGACGACGGCGTCCTCGGCTTCCTTGTTGCGGTCGCCGCGGTGGCGGGAGGGCTGGTCGGCCGGGTCGTCGTCGACGTTGAGGGCGGACAGCGCGACGACCTTGGCGACGCCGGCGGCACGGGCGCGGGCGACGAGCGCGAACGGGTCGGCCACGGCGCGCGGGTGGACGAACAGCGCGGTGACGCCGGCCAGGTGGGCCGGGTCGTCGTCCACGTAGGACACGCGGTCGGCGGGCGGGTGGGCCCGCGGGTCGCGGCTGACGGCGAGCACGGGCCCGGTCAGCAGGCGGACGAGGTGGCAGCCGACGAGGCCGGTCGCCCCTGTCACGAGGACGGTCATGAGTGGTTCCCCCGGTTAGACTTCGCACGGATCGGATACGATACGGAGACCATATCATATGAGTTTCAAAAGTTCTGGGGATGGGCGGGACCGGCGGCGGTCCGTCACCGCGATCAAGGACGCGCTGCGGGAGCTGCGCAACCAGTTGTCGCTGCTCAACCACCAGGTCTCGCGGCGGTTGGAACTCAAGGACGTCGACCTGGACTGCCTGGAACTGGTGCAGCGGCACGGGCCGATGACGCCGGGTGAGCTGGCGCGGCTGGCCGGGGTGCACCCGGCGACGTTGACCGGGATCCTCGACCGGTTGCAGCGGGCGGGGTGGATCGCCCGGGAACGCGACCCGGACGCGGCGGACCGGCGGGCGGTGACGGTGCGGGCGCTCAAGGACCGCACCGGGGAGCTGTTCACGTTGTACGCGGGGATGAACTCCTCACTGGACGGCTTGTTCGACGGTTACGACGACGCCGAGCTGGCGTTGCTGGCCGACTTCCTGCGGCGCACTACGGCGTTGGGGCGCACCGCGACCGACGAGTTGGCCCAGGAGTAGGCCCGGCGACCGGAGGCCGCGGCTGGTCCGGGTGCGGGGCCGCGGGTGGTCCGTCGCGCCGGTTTTCGCCCGGACGCCCGCGCGCGTTGTCGATCACGAATACGGTTGGGGTCGTGCGGATCAAAGGGGGGCCCGCGATCTCGGGTGCACGTCTGTCAGGCCACCGCGCCGGCGCTGTCGGCGCGCGTCGCGGTGGTGCCGCGCCGGGACGTCGGGAGGGGTGATGGCGGACGCGGTGGACCTGGTGATGGCGCAGTGGTCGGTGCAGCGCCCGGACGTCGACACCTCGCCGATGGCGGTGCTGGCGCGGGTGACGCGGCTGGCGCGGCTGCTGGAACGGGAGCTGCGGGAGTTCGTGGGGCGGTTCGACCTGGAGCCGGGCGAGTTCGACGTGCTGGCCACGTTGCGGCGGGAGGGGTCGGCGCACGGCATGACGGCGGGCGCGTTCCTGTCCGCGTCGCTGGTCACGGCGGGCGCGATCACCAACCGGATCGACCGGATGGCGGCCAAGGGCCTGGTGCAACGGGCGCCCGACGCGGCGGACCGGCGGGTGGTGCGGATCAAGCTGACCGACCGGGGTGCGCGGCTGGTGGACGGGATGCTGGCCGAGCACATGCGGCAGTACGCGCGGCTGCTGGAGCCGTTGGACGGCGACACGAGAGCGGTGGTCGCCGACGCGTTGCGGACGCTGCTGGAGCAGTGCGAGTAGCGCCCGCAACGCGGACACCGACCGGATCACGGGCCGCTAGACGGCATCCTGTCGTGCCAGCCACTTCGTGATCGCCCGGTTCGTTTCGTCCGGCTTCTCCTGCTGGATCCAGTGACCGCAGTCCAGGGTGACCACTTCCACGTCGGGCACGAACTCCGCCAGCCTCTCGGACCTCTGGATCACGTCCCGGTCGCCGTGGATCATGAGCGTGGGCTGCCGGATGATCGGGTCCGCGTCCGCCAGCAGGCGCCAGTTGCGGTCGAGGTTCCGGTACCAGTTCACACTGCCCGTGAACCCCGTCGATTCGAAGGCGGAGACGAAAACGGCCAGTTCGCCGTCGCTCATCAGGGGCTCGCCGAGCGGCGTCTCCGCTCTGGCGAGATCGATCAACGCCATACCCGGCCGAGGTTCGCCGGGCGGCTCGTTCTTCCGGTACAGGTTGCGGAGGAACCGGGAGGTGTTCGCGTCGAACACGGCGTCCGCGACGCCTGGCCGCCGAGTGAAGTGGACGAAGTAGAAGTCGCCGCCGAGCACCTCTTCCATGGACTCGATCCAGGGCTTTTCCCCGCGTTCCTGGTAGGGCAGGCTCAGGTTGATCACTTTGTTCACGCGTTCCGGGTGCAGCAGGGTCAGTCCCCAGACGACCATCGCGCCCCAGTCGTGACCGACGAAGGTGGCGTCCTCGTACCCGTAGTGATCGAGGAGTCCGACGAGGTCACCCGACAGGTGTTCGATGTCGTAGTCCGTCACTTCGGTCGGGCGGGACGAGTTGCCGTAGCCCCGCTGGTTCGGGACGATGACGTGGTAGCCCGCCGCGGCGAGGGCGGGCACCTGATAACGCCACGAGAAGGCGTGCTCCGGCCAGCCGTGGCAGAGCACGATGGGCTTTCCCGAATCCCGCCGGCCCGCTTCGAAGACCTCGAGTTCCACGCCGTTGACGGGAATGAGGGTGGGCTGGGGAAAGTCGGATGGGTCGAACATCGGATTCGCTCACAATCTTCGGGGTGGTCAGGCGACGGTCGGTGTGTGATGACGCCATCTTGCCGACCGAAACCGGTCACCCCATGACCGGTTTGATGTGGAAGTGTTGCCGGCGTGCGAACCGATCGGCTGGTGGCAGTCCTCCTCCTGCTGCAACGGCGTGAGCGGGTGACAGCGGCGGAGGTCGCCCGGGAGTTGGAGGTCTCCGAGCGCACCGCCCGCCGGGATCTCGACGCGCTGGCGATGGCCGGGGTGCCCGTGTACCCGATGCAGGGTCGAGGCGGTGGCTGGCGGCTGGTGGGCGGTGCCCGCACCGACCTGTCCGGGTTGACCGCGGGTGAGGCCCGCGCCCTGTTCCTGGTCGCCGGCCCGGCCTCGGCTGCGACGCCGGCCGTGAAGGCAGCCCTGCGCAAGCTCGTCCACGCCCTGCCGGAGCCCTTCCGGGTGCAGGCCGAGGCGGCGGCGTCGTCGTTGGTGACGGACCCGCGAGGATGGGGTGCGAGTCGGGTCGAGCACCGACCGCCTCCCTTCCTCGACGCACTCCAGGACGCGGTGATCCGCGGCGTCCAGGTGCGGCTCGGCTACGTCGACGGCACGGGCGCCGGAACCGAGAGGACCGTCCACCCGCTGGGCGTCGTCGCCAAAGGTCCGTCGTGGTACCTCGTGGCCGACACCGAGGCGGGCCGGCGGACCTTCCGGATCGACCGCGTGTCGTCGGCCGACCCGACCGGCGATCCCGTGCACCGGCCCGAGGACTTCGACCTCGCCGGGAGCTGGCACGAGATCGCCGACGAGATCGACCGCAAGCGGATGCCCCTCGAGATCCAGGCGGTGTGCGCGCCCCGCGGGATCGGCCTGCTCCGGATGGGGCTCGGCGATCGGCTCCAGGTGGGAGGCTCCACGACCGACGGCCGCATCGAGGTCCTGATCCGCGGTTACGACGAGTACACGCTCGCCGGCGAACTCGCCGGACTGGTCGAATGGCTCGAAGTGACCGGCCCTGCGGGTGTGCGGGACCACCTGGCCTCGATCGGCAACGCACTCGTCGAGCGCTACGGCTGAGACCGTCCCCCGGCGTCGGAGGCGGATCCCCTAGAGGCCTCCTGGCGGAGGGTCGGCTCCCGCCGGCTAGCGGGGCACGGCGTCGAGGGCTTTGAAGATCCGCTTGTCGGAGACGGTGTAGCGGGTGCCGATGGTCTGGGCGAAGTAGCTCAGCCGCAGTTCCTCGATCATCCAGCGCACCTCGTCCAGCTCCTCGTGCGGTTCGTCGGCGGGCAGCGCGGCGCGCAGTGCGCGGTACTCGGCGTGCACGGCGTGGACGCGGTCCATCCACTCCTGGTCGCGGCGGACGTTCTCGGTCAGCTTCTCCAGCCGGCGGGCGATGCCCTGCAGGTAGCGGTGGACGTCGGCGAGCCGGTCGGCGCCCGCCTCGGTGACGAACCCGGCGTGGACCAGGCCGGCGAGCTGGGCGCGGACGTCGGCCAGGGACTCCTCGAACACCGCGCCGCGCACGCCGTTGAGGCGCAGTTCGACGTCCTGGGCGGTTTCCAGCACGCGGCGGACCTGGTGCACCACGTCGAACGTGGTCTCGCCGAGGCCGCGGCGGACGCGGTCGAGGAGCTTCGCGAAGGCGGCCTCGGTCCACACCGGGCCGCCGGCGTCGCGCAGGAGCTTGTCGACGGCGGCGGCGATGCAGTCGGCCAGCAGCGGCGCGACGCCGCCGTGGGGGTTGCGGGTCAGGGCGAGCTTCTCGGCGTTGTTCAGGCCGCGTTGCAGGGTCTTGACCGGGGACGGGGTGTTGAGCAGGAGCAGCCGGCGGGTGCCGCGCCACATGGCCTGCCGCTGCCGTCCGGGGGTGTCGAGGATCTCCACCGCGACGGTGTCGCCCTTGTCGACCAGGGCGGGGTAGGCGGTGACGACGATGCCGGACCGCTGCCGCTGCACGGTGCGCGGCAGGTCGCCGACGTCCCACGTGGTCAGGCCGGTGCGGGCGAGGTTGCTCGCGGCGGCGGCCAGGGTCTCGCGCAGCTGGCCGCGCAGCTCGGCCTTGAGGGCGGCGAGGTCCTTGCCGCGGGCCAGCTCGCGGTCGTTCTCGTCGACGATCTCGAAGGTGAGCTTGAGGTGCTCGGGCACCTGGTCGAGCTGCCACTGCTCGCGGGACACGACCACGCCGGTCAGGGTGCGCAGTTGGCGTTCCAGGGCGGGCAGCAGGGGTTCGTCGGGGTCGATGCCGGCCAGCGCGGCGGCGGCCACGTCGGGGACGGGCACGAAGTTGCGGCGCACCGGCTTGGGCAGCGACCGGATGAGCGCGACGACCAGTTCGGTGCGCTGGCCGGGGACCTGCCAGGACAGCGAGTCGTCGGGCAGGGTGGTCAGCGCGGGCAGGGGCAGCTTGACGGTGACGCCGTCGACGGCCGTGCCGGGTTCGAACCGGTAGGTCAGCGGCAGGGTGAGGCCGCCGCGGCGCAGTTCGTCGGGGTAGGCGTCGGGGGTGACCGCGGCGCGGTCGTTGACCAGCATCGCCTTGTCGAAGGTGAGCAGGTCGGGCCGGGTGTGGCGGGTCTTCTTCCACCAGGTGTCGAAGTGCCGGGCGGAGACGACGTCGGCGGGCACGCGCTGGTCGTAGAAGTCGTAGAGGGTGTCGTCGTCCACGACGATGTCGCGGCGGCGGGCCCGGTTCTCCAGCTCCTCGACCTCGGCGAGCAGGTCGCGGTTGTGGTGGAAGAACTTGTGGTGGGTGGTCCACTCCCCCTGCACGAGCGCGTGCCGGATGAACAGCTCGCGGGACAGCTCGGGGTCGATGCGCCCGTAGTCGACCTTGCGGGACGCCACGATCGGCACGCCGTAGAGGGTGACCTTCTCCAGCGCGACGACGGAGCCGCGCTTGGCTTCCCAGTGCGGTTCGCTGTAGGTGCGCTTGACCAGGTGCGCGGCGAGTTTCTCGGCCCACTCGGGTTCGATCTTCGCCACCGTGCGGCCCCACAGCCGCGACGTCTCGACCAGTTCGGCGGCCATCACCCACTGGGGTGGCTTGCGGAACAGGCTGGAGCCGGGGAAGATCGCGAACTTCGCGTTGCGCGCGCCCAGGTACTCGGTGGCGGCGCGCTTGCCCGCGTCACGCTTGGGGACGTCCTTGACGCCGATGTGGGACAGCAGGCCCGACAGCAGCGACACGTGGATGTTGCGGGGCTCGGCGGGCTGGTCGTTGACGTGCACGCCGAGGGTCTTCGCGACCTGCCGCAGCTGCTGGTAGATGTCCTGCCACTCGCGCACGCGCAGGTAGTTGAGGAACTCGTTGCGGCACAGCCGGCGGAACTGGTTGCTCGACAGCTCCTTCTGCTTGTCGCGCAGGTACTGCCACAGGTTGAGGAACGCGGTGAAGTCGGAGTCGGGGTCGGAGAACCGGGCGTGGAACTCGTCGGCGGCCTGCTGCTTGTCCGACGGGCGTTCGCGCGGGTCCTGGATGGACAGCGCGGAGGCGATGACCATGACCTCGCGGACGCAGCCGTTGCGGTCGGCCTCGACGACCATGCGGGCCAGCCGGGGGTCGACGGGCAGCTGGGCGAGCTTGCGACCCAGCGGGGTGAGCTTCTGCTCGGCGGGCAGGATCGCGCCGAGCTCCTGCAGCAGCTGCACGCCGTCGGTGATGTTGCGGGCCTCGGGCGGGTCGATGAACGGGAACGCGGCGATGTCGCCCAGGCCGATGGACGTCATCTGCAGGATCACCGAGGCGAGGTTGGTGCGCAGGATCTCCGGGTCGGTGAACTCCGGGCGGGCGTCGAAGTCGTCCTCGCTGTACAGGCGGACGCAGATGCCCTCCGACACGCGCCCGCAGCGGCCCTTGCGCTGGTTGGCCGACGCCTGCGACACCGGTTCGATGGGCAGCCGCTGCACCTTGAGCCGGTGGCTGTAGCGGGAGACGCGGGCGGTGCCGGGGTCCACGACGTACTTGATGCCCGGCACGGTCAGCGACGTCTCGGCGACGTTGGTGGCCAGCACGACGCGGCGGCCCCGGTGGGGCTGGAACACGCGGTGCTGCTCGCCGAACGACAGCCGCGCGTACAGCGGCAGGATCTCGGTGTCGCGCAGCTCCAGGGCGGCCAGGGCGTCGGCGGTGTCGCGGATCTCGCGTTCGCCGGACAGGAACACCAGCACGTCGCCGGGCCCCTCGGCCTGCAGCTCGCGCACGGCGTCGCAGATGGCCTGCGTCTGGTCGCGGTCCGGGTCGGCGTCGGGGTCGTCGGGGTCCACGATCGGGCGGTAGCGGACCTCGACGGGGTAGGTGCGGCCGGAGACCTCGATGACGGGGGCGTCGCCGAAGTGCCGGGAGAACCGCTGGGGGTCGATGGTCGCGGAGGTGATGACGACCTTGAGGTCGGGGCGGCGGGGCAGCAGCTGCTTGAGGTAGCCGAGCAGGAAGTCCACGTTGAGGCTGCGCTCGTGCGCCTCGTCGATGATGATCGTGTCGTAGCGCGACAGCATCCGGTCGGTCTGGATCTCGGCCAGCAGGATGCCGTCGGTCATGAGCTTGACCAGCGTGTCGTCGCCGGACTGGTCGGTGAACCGGACCTTGTAGCCCACGGCGCTGCCCAGCGGGGTGTCCAGCTCCTGCGCGACGCGCTCGGCGACGGTGCGCGCGGCGAGGCGGCGGGGCTGGGTGTGCCCGATCTGGCCGAGCACGCCGCGGCCGAGTTCGAGGCAGATCTTGGGCAGCTGGGTGGTCTTGCCCGAGCCGGTCTCGCCGGCGACGATCACGACCTGGTGGTCGCGGATGAGCGCGGCGATGTCGTCCTTGCGGGCGCTGACGGGCAGCTCGGGCGGGTAGGTGATCTTCGGCACGGCGTCGCGGCGCAGGGCCACGCGCAGCTCGGCGGCCTCGACGTCGGCCTCGATCTCGGCCAGGACGGCGGCGCGGGCGGCGTCGTCGCGGACCTTGCGCGCGCCCTCGAGCCTGCGTGCCAGCCGGCGCTGGTCCCGCGACATCAGTTCGGACAGGCGTTTGCGCAGGTCAGCGTGCGACATCTGGTTCATTTGGGTCAAGGATATCGAGCGTGGGCCGGTGGGGCCGCCGATTATCGGCCGGCCGACACGGCGAGTTGGCGTGACTGGGCCACCAGCCGACCGGTCGCGTCCCACAGTTCGAGGTCTTCCTCGTAGTAGCCGCCCGCGAGGTGGCGGGTGGCGACGCGGGCGGCGAGCCAGCCCGGCGCGGGCCGGGCGCGGACGTGCACGGTGAGCTCCACGGTGGCGGAGTCGGCGACGCCGACCTCCAGGACGGCGGGCGCGGCGGTGTCGACCAGGGTGGCCAGGCTCGCGGTGTCGGCGGGGCGGCCGTCGGCGAAGCGGATCCAGAACTCGGCGGTCGGCACGCCGGTGGGACGGCCCTGCGCCCAGCCGAACGGCTCGGGCGCGCGCAGCTCGACGCGGTCGGCGACGGTGACGCCGGGCAGGCGCGCGCTGCCGTAGACGTCGACGCACTCGTCGGGCGGCGGCAGGTCGGGCGCCTCGCCGAGCACGAGGGCCCGGCCGCCGTCGACGCCCAGGTCGGCGTAGGAGGCGACCACGCGCAGCACCTCGCGGTCGCCGCACACCAGTCGGGCCTCGCCGGTGGACAGCCGCCGTCCGGCGCGCACGACCTCGGTGTCCACGCGGGCCGGCCCGACGACGCCCGGGCGCAGGTAGTGGGCGCCGACGACGAGCGGATCGGGGTGCGGCAGCACCTCGCCGAGCGCCCGCAGGCAGAACGCGACGAGGTAGCCGCCGTTGGGCCGTCCGCCGGCACTGGCCCACCGGTCGGTGAGCTGCGCGGCGAACCGCCCGTTCCCCGTCGCGTCCACCCGCGTGTCGGCGTCCCACTCGTGCATGGGACTCACCCTAATGGGTGTTACCGGTGGGTAGTTCAGCCGCGGTACGGGCTGCCGCCGTCGAGCATGTCGGTGGCCATCTTCTTGAGCTGCTTCATCATCAGCACGTTGTGCAGGCCCGGCCCGAAGCTGACCCGCGCCACGCCGAGCTTCGCCAGGTCGTTCGGGGTCGGCGAACCCGGGCCGTGCGCGATGTTCACCGGCCGCCGCCCGACCGCCTCCACGAACTCGCCGACCTTGTCACCGGGCAGCCGCATCGGGTACACGCAGTCCGCGCCGGCCTCGAAGTAGGCCTGCGCGCGCCGCACCGCGTCGTCGAACGACTTGCCCCCGTTGAGGAACTCGTCGATCCGGGCGTTGATCACCAGGTCCGGGTTGGCGGCGCGGACGGCCGCCAGGTACTCGGCCTGCTCGTCGATGTCGATCATCGCCTTGCCTGCGGGGTCGGAGTCCTCCAGGTTGCAGCCCGCCGCGCCCACCTCCGCCAGCCGCTCGCCGACCCGCGCGGGCGGCAGGTCGTAGCCGCGCTCGATGTCGGTGGTCACCGGCACCTCGACCGCGGCGGCGATCCGGCGCACCGCGTCGAACGCCACGTCGGCGGGCATGTCGTGCCCGTCGTTGAAGCCTAAGGCGGCGGCAACGGCGACACTGGTGGTCGCCACCACCGGGTGGCCGGCCTCGGCGAAGACCCGCGCGGACGAGACGTCCCACGCGTTGGGCACCACCAGCGGGCTGCCCGGCACGTGCAGCGCCCGCAACGCCTTGGCCGCCTCGGTCACATCGGTCTTGGTCACATCGACTCCCGTTCCCACGTTTCGATCACGGTGATCACTGGCGCCAATACTGCCAGTTCCCCTCTCCCCGAACACCGCGCGCCGTTGCCCTGTATCCCGGCTCGGGGACCGGGACACGGCGTGCCTGGTCAGGGGCCCGGAGGAACGGTTACGACACCCCGCGCCGGGAGATTTGTCCGTCCCGCCTGATTGGTCCGTGTCCGCAATTCGCATTCCCCGGCCCGCGCGTATTCCGCCCCGCCGGACGGGATTCGGGACACGGAATGCGGCGGAGCGACCGGCCGGTGGTTAGGGTCCGGTCCCGTGTCGGACCACCGGGCCGCCGCGGGCGTCGACCTGCACCTGGACCTCGATCCCGCGCTGACGCGGCGGGCCGGGGTGGAACGCGCCCTGCGCGACGCCATCCGCGCCGGACGCCTCACACCCGGCGCGCGACTGCCCGCGACCCGCACACTCGCCGCCGAACTCGGACTCGCCCGCAACACCGTGGCCGCCGCCTACGACCAACTGGTCGCCGAGGGCTACCTGACAGCACGCCGCGGCGCCGGCACCCGAGTCGCGCCGCTCCCCCGCACCGACACACCCGCCGCACCCGCCGACCCCGGCCCACCCCGACCACGCCACGACCTCACACCGGGCAGCCCCGACGTGTCGACCTTCCCCACCACCGCCTGGCTCAGGGCGACGCGACGCGCGTTGACCGCGGCACCCGCCGGCGTGCACGGGTACGGCGACCCACGCGGCCTGGCCGCACTGCGCACCGCACTGGCCGACCACCTCGGACGCACCCGCGGCGTGCACGCCCCACCCGACCGGATCGTGGTGACCTCCGGCTACGTCCAGGCGCTCGCACTGCTGGCATCCGTCGTGGACGGCCCCGTGGCGATGGAGGACCCCGGCCTGCCGTTCCACCGCGACGTCGTCGCCCGCGCCGGACGCCACGTCGTGCCCCTGCCCGTCGACGACCACGGCGCGCGCACACCGACCGACGTCGCGGCGGCGGTCGTCACCCCCGCCCACCAGTACCCGACCGGCGTCCCGCTCCACCCCACCCGGCGACACGCGCTGACCACCTGGGCCCGGGAGACCGGCGCCCTGCTGGTCGAGGACGACTACGACGGCGAGTTCCGCTACGACCGGCAACCGCTGGGCGCGGTGCAGGGCACCGCCCCCGACCACGTGGCGTACGCGGGCAGCGCCTCGAAAACCCTCGCACCGGGCGTGCGACTCGGCTGGCTGGTGCTGCCACCACGCTGGGTCGACCCCGTCGTGGACGCGAAACTGCACGCCGACCACCACACCGAGGTCGTGGGACAGCTGGCACTGGCCGACCTGATCACCACGCACGCCTACGACCGCCACATCCGCGCCTGCCGCCGGCGCTACCGACGACGACGCGACCTGCTCGTGCGACGCCTCGACGACCTGGGCGTCCCGGCGCACGGCGTGTCGGCAGGACTGCACGCGCTGGTGGAACACCCCGACGAAACGGCCGTCGTGACCAGGGCCGCCGCCCACGGCCTCGCGCTGTCGGGACTGCGCGAGCACTGGCACGACCCGCGCCACGCGACGCGGCAGGGCGTGGTCGTCGGGTACGCCACCCCCGCCGAACACGCCTACCGCGCCGCGCTGGACGCGCTGACCCGAGCCCTTACGGCGTGAGGTCCAACGCCGCGCTCATGCTGCCGTCCATGTAGAACGGCGTCGACGTGTGCTCGTGCGCGATCCGCCACACCCCCTCCACCCGCCGCAGGCACACCGTGGAGCGGAACCACAGGTCGAACGCCTCCCCACGCCCCCGCGGCACCGCCGACATCCGGTTGAGGCTGAAGCAGAACGCCAGATCACCGTCCGCGGACACCTCCAAGTCCCGGATCTCGTAGTCCACCGCCGAGTCGAACGACGCGAACCACCCCCGCAACGCCTCCGGGTCCACCACCTCCGGCGCGGTGTGCCGCAACGGCGGCGCCAAGGTGAACGTGACCGCATCGGGCAGGTAATCGGCGACCAGACGATCCGCGTCACCCGCACGCATCGCGACCGCCCGCCGCTCGAACAGTTCCCGGATGTCGTCGTGCTCGCTCATGGTGGTGCTCCTCTCCGCTCGGGCACCCCCGTCGGGCACCCGTCACCCGGGACGTAGAAGCTGGACACCCGTTCTCGACATCCCCAGCCGGAAATCTTCGGAGGTCCCGGTGAAGTACCTCGTCCTCATCTACAGCAACCCCGAGTCCCGCGCGATCTGGGACCGGATGGCCGAACAGGACCGGACGACCGGCCTCGACGCCTACGCCGCACTGGACGAGGAACTCGCCGCCTCCGGCGAACTCGTCGTGTCCGAGGCGCTCGCCGACCCCGCCCGCACCACCCGCGTCACCGTCCGCGAAGGCCAGGCCCTCACCACCGACGGCCCGTTCGCCGAAGCCAAGGAACTGCTGGCCGGGTTCTACCTCGTCGAAGTCGACACCCACCAACGCGCCGTCGAGATCGCCGCCCGCATCCCCGAAGCACGACTCGGCCTGGTCGAGGTCCGACCCGTGCTGTCCTCGCTGGACGACTTCCTGCTGTGACCGCGATCGGCCCCCTCCTGCGCGAACTCGCCCCCCGCGTCCTCGCCGCCCTGCTGCGCCACCACGGCGGGTTCGACGCCTGCGAAGACGCCGTCCAGGAGGCACTGCTCGCCGCCGCCACCCGATGGCCCACCGACGGCGTGCCCGACAACCCGGCCGGGTGGCTCATCACCGTCGCCTCACGACGACGCATCGAAACCTGGCGCGCCGACACCGCACGCCGCCGCCGCGAAGAGACCGCGTTCGCCCTCACACCCCCCGACCCCGAACCCCCACCGGACGTCGACGACACCCTCACGCTGCTGATCCTGTGCTGCCACCCCGCCCTGACCCCACCATCACAGGTCGCCCTCACACTGCGCGCCGTCGGCGGACTCACCACCGCCGAGATCGCCCGCGCGTTCCTCGTCCCCGAAGCCACCGTCGCCCAACGCATCAGCCGCGCCAAACACCGCGTCAAAGCCGCCGGCGCCCGCTTCGACCTACCACCCGACACCGAACGCGACGACCGGCTCGACGCCGTCCGCCACGTGCTCTACCTCGTCTTCACCGAAGGCCACACCGCCAGCTCCGGCACCGACCTGCACCGCGTCGACCTCTCCGCCGAAGCCGTCCGCCTCACCCGCGCACTGCGCGCCCGCACACCCGACGACGGCGAAACCACCGGCCTGCTCGCACTCATGCTGCTCACCGACGCCCGCCGCCCCGCCCGCACCCACCCCGACGGCTCACTCGTGCCACTCGCCGACCAGGACCGCACCCTCTGGAACACCGACCAGATCACCGAAGGCACCCGACTGGTCCACGACGCCCTCACCACCACCGCCATCGGCCCCTACCAGCTCCAAGCCGCGATCGCCGCCGTCCACGCCGAAGCCCGCCACCCCGCCGACACCGACTGGAAGCAGATCCTCGCCCTGTACGACCTCCTCCACACCCTCACCCCGGGCCCGATGGTCACGCTCAACCGCATCGTCGCCACCGCCATGGTCCACGGCCCCGCCACCGGCCTCGCCCGCCTCGACGAAGCAGCCACCCACCCCGCCCTCGCCGGACACCACCGCGTCGACGCCGTGCGCGCACACCTGCTCGAACTGGCCGGCGACCCCGACACCGCCCGCGAGCACTACGCCCGCGCCGCCCGCACCACCCTGAGCCTCCCCGAACGCCGCTACCTCGAACAACGCGCCCGACAGCACTAGCGGGCCTGCGGTCGCGCCAACCACAAACCGCCGAACGGCGGCTGGCGCACCGGCGCACCGGCCGATGAGCTGGACCACACGATGAGTCGGGGGACGGCCCATCGAGGGGGAGCTGGCTTGTTCCGACCCGTGCCGGTGCCCGTGCTGCCGCCCAGCACCGCACTGGCCGACCTGGCGACCGCCGGCGAGCACCACGCCTGGCTCGCGGGCACCACCGGCGTGTTCACCAGCCGCCCGTCCGCGCCACTCGTGCTCAGCTGGACCGGCGACACCTGGCAGGTCGAACCACTGCCCGACCTACCCGCCGCGGCCAGCCTGTCCGGGGTTTCCGCCACCGCACCCGACGACGTCTGGGCCGTCGGCAACAGCGCCGGCCACCCCCTCGTCCTCCACTACGACGGCACCCGCTGGCACGTCGTCCCCACACCCGGCATCACCTGGGCCAAAGCCGTCACCGCCGTCGACGGCCACGACGTGCACGTCGTCGGCACCGGCCGCGACGCCCTGCACTACGACGGCACCACCTGGCGACTGCGCACCGCCCTGTCCTCACCCCGCGAAAGCCTCCACACCATCACCGCCGCCGGACCACACGACCTCTGGGCCGGCGGCGGAGGCCTCGCCGGCGCCGGACCCGCCACCTACGAATACCCCGTCCTCGTCCACTGGGACGGCGACACCTGGACCGAAGTACCCGGACCCCGCACCGAACGCGGCCACGTCGCCCGCCTCGCCGCCACCGCACCCGACGACGTCTGGCTCGGCCACGTCCGCGACACCGAAGGACTGCGCGTGCACCGGTGGGACGGCGAGCAGTGGAACGCCGTCCCCGCACCCGAGGACACCGGCCGGCTCAGCGTCCACGGCGTCGCCGCCGGCTGGACCTGGGGCGTGCGCGCCACCCGCCGCTCCTTCGAGACCAGACCCGCCTTCCACCGCTGGACCGACGACGGCTGGACCACCGTCGCCCTGCCCGACGAGCTGGCCCGCACCTCCGCCTCCCACGTCGGCCTCGCCACCACCGGCACCACCACCTGGGCCTACCTGAAAACAGCGGCGGGCGTCCACGTGCTCCGCCACACCACCCCGTGACCCGCACGCCCTCGCTGCGTCACACTGTCGCGTGACCTTCCGCCTCACCGTCCTGGGCACCGCCACGCCCTACCCGCGCCCCGGCAACCCCTGCTCCGGCTACCTCCTGCGCACCGAGCACACCGCCGTGTGGGTCGACGCCGGCCCCGGCACGCTCGCCGAACTGCAACGCCACCACCGCCCCGACCTCCTCGACGCGGTCTGGATCTCCCACACCCACGCCGACCACGCCGCCGACCTGCTGCCCTACTACTACGCACTGCTGTTCGCCGACCAACAACCACACGCCCCCATCCCCCTCTACGGCCCACCCGGACTCGCCGACCGGCTCGAGACCTTCCTCGAAGGCGGCGCCCCCAACCCCGCCTCCGCCGCCTTCGACGTGCACGAACTGCACGACGGCCACCACACCGAGATCGGCGACCTCACCCTCACCAGCCGCGCCGTCCACCACGGCCTGCCCGCGTTCGGCCTGCGCGCCACCCACGGCGACGCCGTCTTCGCCTACTCCGGCGACACCGCACCCTGCCCGGCCCTCGACGACCTCGCCGACGGCGCCGGCCTATTCCTCTGCGAAGCCGACGGCGCCGGACCACACCACTGCTCACCCGAAGACGCCGCCGCAGCCGCCCGCGGCGCCCGACGCCTCCTGCTCACCCACGTCGGCCACACCCTCACCACCACCGAAGCCGCCGAACGCGCCCACGCCCCCGTCGCCCGCACCGGCGACACCTTCGCCATCCGATGACCCCGCACGCCGTGCGGACGGCCGCCGACCTCACGCACCGGCGCGCCCTCTCGGCCCGGGCCGCCGACTGGTGAGGTCGCGTGTTCGACTGTCGCGAGTTCTCCAGGAAGTTCACGATCCGTAGTCGGTGGCCTGGCCGCTGGCCACACCATGCCCGTGGTCGCGGTCGCGCTCGACACCTCGCTGGTGGTCTGCCTGGCCAGCCAGACCACCAGGCCCGACAACCTGCAGGTTCCCGGTAACGTCGTGCGCGCCCAGCACGCCGACCTGCTCGCCTCCCTTCTCGACGAGGGCTACGCCGCCGTGCACGTCATCACCGGCTGGCCCGCCCGGACGCCACAGGTCAGGGCCTGTCCGCCATCGTCCACCGCATCACCGGCGCAGGCGCCAGGGGCAGAGGCCGGTGGGTCCGGTCGGCTTCCGGCTGCGCCGCCGGTCGGAGTTCGTGGCGGTGCGGGTGCCGCCGGCCGGGGTCGCCTGACCGCGATCCGGTATTGCGCGATCCGGCACGGCTGGACCGGGCAGAGTGGTCGGCATGAGCGACGATCACGACATCATCGCCCGGCTGGAACGGGTCGAGGCCGAGTTGGCGCTGCGCAGGCTGGTGTCCGAGTACTGCGTGGCCGCTGACCACCGCGACTTGGAGCTGTGGCGCGCGGTGTGGACGCCGGACGCGGTGTGGGCGACCGGCTCCGGACCAGAGCGCATCTTCAGCGGCACGGACGCCATCTGCGCGGCGGTCCAGCGGCAGTGGCGGGCATACCCGGTCATGCAGCACGGCACGGTCAACCACGTGGTCGACCTCGACGGCGCGGCGGAGGGCACCGCGACCGGCCGCAGCGACGTGATCCTGCACGTCCGACTGGCCGACGGCACGTGGGTGACCGGCGGCGGAACGTACCTCGACCAGTACCGCCGGCACGACGGCCGGTGGCGGATCGCCCGGCGGACCGTGCGCCGGCCGTTCGAGGTGGGCCCGCTGCCGAACTGGGTGCCCGAGCCGCCGGCCGATTAGCTGTACTGCTCCGTGAGGTGGGGACGCGGCTGGCGGGTGGTTGGCCGCCCAGTGCGGTGTGGCCGGGGTGGTGATTGCAGGTGTGCAGCCATCGCGGCAGCGCCGCTCGTCGTTCGGTCTCGGAGGCGTAGGGCTGGGCGTAGGCCCATTCGTCGAGCAGGGTGCGGTTGTAGCGTTCGACGCTGGTGGACGAGGGCGGCGAGGTGTTCGGGGTGTGGTGGCTGGTTGGCGCGGCGACCTGGGAACAGCCAGGTCGAGCCGGGGCTGGTCGCGGTGCGCATGTTCGAGCGAGCAGCCGCGTAGTCCAGCAGCAGCGCCGCGAAGGGCTGTGGAACGGGGTTCCGAGGCGGATGTGGACCTGGTCGTCGTCCCGGACGATGTCGTCGAGGGTGAGGCGGACGATGCGGCTGACCGGCTGTGCGTAGAGCAGCAACAGCCCGGCGGCGATCCGACTGCGCAATGGAGCGTCCGTGTCGGTGAGGATCTGCCCGAGCAGCTCGACGCGGCGAGCGCGAGTGATGGCCGCGGCCTGGCTGATCTGCGCCGCAGGCAGTGCGAACCGGCGGGTGAGCTTCACGTCCGCGCACCACAACAAGAAAGCGCGAGCGGCGACGCGTTGATGCTGCTCGTGCTCGACGTGCCAGGCATCGATCTCAGCCTGTCGGCAGTCCGCCAGGACCAGCTCGCGTTCACCGGGCCAACCAAGGAACGCCGTGGCGTGGCGGACCCGGTCTCCGGCGAACCTGCGCCCGGCCGGGGTGATGGGCTTGCGCTCCGCGTTGGAGCGGAGCTTGGGCAGGACGTGCCAGGTGGCGAACCGCCGGACGACCTGCTCGTGCTCGGGATCGGTGATGCCCGCGAGGTGTTCGCCGAGCCACCGCTCGAAAAGGCAGAGTTGCTTGTCCATCAGCGGGAGCAGACCGCAGGACATGAGCAGTTCCCGCAGATGGGCGGCGGCGGCCCGCCATGGTTGGAGCTTGTGGAACGCGTCGTGGGTGAGTTCAATGTCGCCGTTTCCCGAGTTTTGCCGCCGCTGCGGGGTTCGTGGACCGTCCGCGGAAGCAGCTCGGGCCGGATGCGGCCGGTTCTGTCGTCAAGCAGGGCGGTGAGTCGGCCGGACAGGGTGCAGCGGGTGCAGAGCCGGCGGGCGTGCAGCTGATCTCCTTGACTGCAGCGGGAACAGGCGTAGGACGGGCGGAAGTCCGCGCAGCGCGTGCAGATCGTGGCGGCGTCCGCGGGCCGGAGGCCAGGGAGGATCCGCTGTTCGCCGCAGCCACGGCATCGGCCCCGGATTCGCAGAGCACGGCACTCACACGTCCGGCCGACCGGTCTGTCCGGCCAGACGGCGGCGAAGTAGCCGAACCGGTCGCAGCGGGCGCAGGTCCGCTTGTGCCAGCGTTCGAGCTGCTCCGGCGTGCGGTAGGCGGGGCTCACTCGTTGGGAAGGATCCGGGCGGCCCGCGGCCGCAATGCCGTCACGGTCGTCGGCGCCGGGCCTAGCGGCGGCGGTACTGCCGCACCATGAGACCCAGGAAGAACAAGCCCATCAGCAGCATCACGCCACCGATGACCAGCCCCTGCAACTCCCAGCCGTGGCCGGCGAGCTGTTGCGCCCGCAGATCCTCGTAACCGGTGATGTCGACACTGCCGTTGCTCGCGACGCGACACTGGTCGCCCGGGCCCATCTCCTGACCGTCGCAGATGACCGGACCGTCGAAGCCGGTCTTCGGGAACCCCAGCGACAGCACCGCCGAGCCACCGATGATCATCAGGGCGATGAGGAACATCATGTAGGCGTCGCCGAAGCTGATCCGCCCCCGGCGCCGTCGCATGCCCGCGACGCTACCGCAGACGGCCGAGCGCCATGATCGTTTCGGCCCGGGGGCACAGGCACACGGCTCAGGCCCGGCGGGCCGCCTGCACCAGGGAGGCCGGCACAAGCAGGCGGCCGCCGGCATCAGGCCACCGATGAGCAGACCTTGCCGAGCGGCGGATCTCATCCGACCGGGTGAGAATCGGATCATGATGGAGCTGACCGCGACCGTGCTCGACGCGCCCGACGCCCAAGCCCTCGCCCGCTTCTACCGAGACCTGCTCGGCTGGCCCCTCCGCGACGACGAACCCGGCTGGGCCACGCTGCGCCCGCCCGGCGGTGGCGCCGGGCTGTCGTTCCAGACCGAACCGGACTACCGTCGGCCCACCTGGCCCGCCTCCGACGGCGACCAGCGGATGATGGCGCACCTGGACATCAAGGTGGACGACCTGGAGACCACCGGGGCGCACGCGGTCGCCCTGGGTGCCACGCTCGCGGACTTCCAGCCGCAGGAGGGCGTGCGCGTCTACCTCGACCCGGCGGGCCACCCGTTCTGCCTGTTCCTCGAAGGCTGGTGACCCATCCGGGTCAGGGCGGCCCGATCGCCCTGGTGATGGAGTCCAGCACGCCGGGGAACCGGAGCTCCATCTCCTCGCGCCGCAGTTCGTGGGTGCGGTAGCTGCCCTGGGGCGTCACGCGCAGGATCCCGGCCTCGCGGAGCACCTTCAGGTGGTGCGACAACGTCGACATGCTGACCGGCACGTCGAACTGACCGCACACGATCCCACCCGATCGCGCGAGCTCGGCCACGATCCGCAGTCGGACCGGGTCCGCGAGCGCGCTGAGCACGGTCGCGAGCTTCATGTCCTCCACGTCCGGGTGTTGTAGAGCTCGCACGGTTCCGCATAGTAGCGGCCCAGGACAAGGGGTCTATTAATCCACACTGAAGTCATTTAACTGGGTGAGATGTTAGGGTGACGCGGTGACCTTGCCGGAGCCGGTGCGCGCCGAACTCGACCGTGTGCGCCACGCGCCGCTGGTGGACTTCGCCGCCCTGGAGCAGGTGCGGCGCCGGTTCGACGCGGAGCAGGCCGACGCGCTGGCGGGCTACCTGCGGGCCGCCCAGTCGGCGAACACGCTGCGCGCCTACCGCTCGGACTGGGTGGGGTGGGCGGCGTGGTGCGAGGCCGAGGGCCGGGTGGCGCTGCCCGCGGACCCGGTGGACGTCGCGGTGTACCTGGCGGTCGCGGCGGACACCGCGAAACCGGACGGCTCCCCCGCGTTCGGCCCGTCCACGTTGGAGCGCAAGGCGGCGGCGATCGCGGCGGTGCACGCGGCGGGCGGTCTGCCCTCCCCCACCCGCTCGGACGTCGTCCGGTTGACGTTGCGCGGTGTCCGCCGCACCCGGCAGGCGCAGCCGCGGCGCAAGCGGCCGGTGCTGCTGGGCACGCTGGAGGCGTTGCTGGCCGAGCTGCCGCCGCCGGGCTGGCCGACCGGCCTGGCACGTCGCCGTGACGCGTTGCTGCTGCTGGTGGGGTTCGCGGGCGCGTTGCGGCGCAGCGAGCTGGCGGCGGTGGCGCTGGAGGACGTCACCGTGGACGTGGACCCGCGCACGCACGAGCCGTTGCTGCTGGTCGAGCTGGGCGTGACGAAGACCGACCAGACCGGCGCGCACCGGCAGCGCGTGGTGCTCCCCCGCGGCGCGCGGCGGCCGACGTGCCCGGTGTGCGCGTTCGCGGACTGGGCGGACGTGCTGACCGCGGCGGACGCGCGGGCGTTGCTGGAGGACGAGGGCGAGCGGCCGGCGGCGCACCGCTGCCACTCCTACCGGCCGGGGCCGTTGCGCGGCCCGCTGTTCCCGTCGGTGAGCAGGCACGGGCGGCTGGGCGGCCGGTCGATGTCGGACCGGGCGGTGTCGGACGTGGTGAAGCGGTACGCGGCGCGGGCCGGGCTGGACCCGGCGCTGTTCGGCGGGCACTCCTTGCGCGCGGGGTTCGCCACCCAGGCGGCGCTGGGCGGCGCGAGCGACCGGGAGATCATGCGGCAGGGCCGCTGGACGAACCCGCGCACGGTGCACCGCTACATCCGGACCGCGAACCCGTTGGAGGACAACGCCGTCACCCGCCTCGGGCTGTGATCAAGGGCGCACGGTGGGTTGTTAACTTCTAACACGCCCGGTCCTTCCGGGCGGAGCCGAACGGCCCAGCCGGTTGGCACGACCGGCCGCTCGCGGGGTTGTTTCGGTGGTGTTTCCACCCTCGTTGAGCTGGGGTTTTGTCGCCGCGCTGCGAGGGGTCGCGCGGCCTGACCTGCGTGGGTCGCGTGACGCCACCGGGATCCCGGCCCGCAGGACGGCGTTTACCCGCGAGTTAACGCCAATACGATCGTCTGCACGAGGCCGCCCGCCCCGGCCAAGCGCACCGTGGCCCCCGGACTACCCTGCACTGTCCGGGGGCCACGCGCTGCTCACGACCCCTCAGGCGCCGGTGGTGCCGCCCACGACCGCGTCGGAGGACGGCGGCTCCTCGGTCTTCGCCGGCGGCGGCACGAGGGCGGACAGGTCGCCGCCGTTGTCGTTGACGCGCAGCACGAACGGCCGGGTCTCGGTGTACTGGACGACCGACACCGACGCGGGGTCGACCACGATCCGCTGGAAGCCGTCGAGGTGCACGCCGAGCGCGTCGGCCAGGACGGCCTTGATGACGTCACCGTGGCTGCACGCGAGCCACACGGCGCGGGGCCCGTGCTCGGCGGTGACGCGGGCGTCGTGGGCCCGGATGGCGGCCACCGCGCGGGACTGCACGGCGGCGAGGCCCTCGCCCTCGGGGAACACCGCGGCGGACGGGTGCTGCTGCACGACCGACCACAGGGGCTCGGTGAGCAGGTCCTTGATCTCGCGCCCGGTCCACTGGCCGTAGTCGACCTCGGCCAGGTCGGGCTCCACGGTCGGGTCCAGGCCGAGCCGGTCGAGCAGGGGCGCGAGGGTCTGCCGGCAGCGTTCCAGCGGCGAGGTGACGACGGCGGCGACCGGCACCCCGGCGAGCCGGTCGACCAGTGCCGCGGCCTGCTCCTCGCCCCGCTCGGACAGCGTCACGCCGGGTTGGCGGCCCGCGAGCACGCCCGCTCCGTTGGCCGTGGAGCGGGCGTGTCGCAGCAAGATCACGGTAGCCACGCCGCCAACCCTATGTCGCGTTGAGCAGGCCCATCGACAGCAGCCCCATCAGGACGATGCCGAGCAGCAGCCGGTACCACACGAACACCGAGTAGCTGTGCTTGGAGACGTAGCGCAGCAACCACGCGATCGTGGCGTAGCCGACGGCGAACGAGATGACCGTGGCGACGACCATCTGCGGCACCGAGGCGGCGTTGGGCTCGGCGCGGTCGAGCACGTCCGGGATGCTGAAGATGCCCGCGCCGAACACCGCGGGCAGGGCCAGCAGGAACGAGTAGCGGGCCGCCGCGGCGCGGTCCAGGCCCAGGAACAGGCCCGCGGTGAGCGTGCCACCGGAGCGGGACACGCCGGGGATCAGCGCCATGGCCTGCGCCAGGCCCATGCCGACCGCGTCCTTGAGCTGGAGCCGGTTGCGCAGGTGCGAGGCGAACTGGTCGGCCAGGCCGAGCAGCAGGCCGAACACGATCAGCATCGTCGCGGTGATCCACAGGTTGCGCAGCGAGGACCGGATCTCGTCCTTGAACAGGTAGCCCAGCACGCTGATCGGGATGGACCCGATGATCACGTACCAGGCCATCCGGTAGTCCTCGCTCGCCCGGGCGGCCTTGCTGAACAACCCCTTGAACCAGGCGGCGATGAAGTTGCCGATGTCCTTGGCGAAGTAGATCAGGACGGCCAGCTCGGTGCCGAGCTGGATGACCGCGGTGAACGACGCGCCTGCGTCGTTGCCGAAGAACAGTGTGGAGACGATCCTGATGTGACCCGACGAGGAAATGGGCAGGAATTCCGTGAGTCCTTGGACGAGTCCGAGGACAATGGCCTGCAACCAGCTCAACTACCCACTCCTGCCAGATCCAGAGCTTCGGTCGCCGTGCGGAGCGCGGCGATCCCCTGCTCGAGATCTTGCAGCATGGGCGAGAGCGTGAGTGTGGTGACCCCCGCTTCGGCGTAGGCGCGCATCTTCTCGGCGATGCGCTCCTTGGGCCCGAGCAGGGAGGTGCCGTCGAGGAAGTCGACGGGCAGGGCGGCCATCGCGCCCTCGTAGTCCTTGGCGAGGTAGCGGTCCTGGACCTCGGCGGCCTCGGCGGCGAAGCCCATGCGGGCGGCGTTGGCGTTGTAGAAGTTCTTCTGCCTGCTGCCCATGCCGCCGACGTAGAGCGCGGCGTAGGGGCGGATGCGGTCGGCGCACGCGCGCCAGTCGTCACCGACGGACAGGGGCACGGTGGCGGCGATGTCGAACCCGTCGAGGGTCTTGCCCGCCTTCTCGCGGCCCGCCTTGAGCGAGGCCAGGGCGTCGCCGGAGTGCTCGGGCGACAGGAACAGCGCCAGCCAGCCGTCGGCGATCTCGCCGGCCAGCTCGACGTTGCGGGGGCCGATGGCGGCCAGGTAGACGGGGATGTGCTCGCGCACCGGGTGCACGGTGAGGGTGAGGGCCTTGCCGGGGCCGTCGGGCAGCGGCAGCGTGTAGTGCTCGCCCTCGTAGCGCAGCCGGTCGCGGCGCAGGGCGGCGCGGACGATGTCGACGTACTCGCGGGTGCGGCCCAGCGGCTTGTCGAACCGCACGCCGTGCCAGCCCTCCGACACCTGCGGGCCGGACACGCCCAGGCCGAGCCGGAACCGGCCGCCCGACAGCGAGTCGAGGGTGGCGGCGGTCATCGCGGTCGCCGCCGGTGTCCGCGCCGGGATCTGCAGGATCGCGCTGCCGACGTCGACGCGTTCGGTCTGCGCGGCCACCCAGGCCAGCACCGTGGGCGCGTCGGAGCCGTAGGCCTCGGCGGCCCACACCACCGAGTAGCCCAGTCGGTCGGCTTCCTTGGCCAGTTCGAGGTTCGCGGCGTCGTTGCCCGCGCCCCAGTACCCGAGGTTCAGTCCCAGTCGCACGAACGCCGACCCTACCGGTCGGTAACCTGGTGCGCCAGGGCGGGTGTACCCCGATCGTGGCCGGATCGGCCGTCGACCGAACGCGCGTTACGACCCGCCGGAAAGTCGATCACCCTTTAGGCTCCCCCGCGTGGAACAGCGATACCTCGGGCGCAGCGGACTGCGGGTCTCCCGGATGGCCCTGGGCACGATGACCTGGGGACGGGACACCGACGCGGACGAGGCGGCCACCCAACTGCTGGCCTTCGCCGAGGCCGGCGGCACGCTGGTGGACACCGCCGACGTGTACGTGGAGGGCGAGAGCGAGCGGATCCTGGGCGGCCTGCTGGGCGAGGTCGTGCCCCGCGACGAGCTGGTGATCGCCACGAAGGCGGTGGCGCGGCGCAACGACGGGCCGTTCGGCGGCGGCGCGTCACGGGGTGCGCTGCTGCACGCGCTGGACGGGTCGCTGCGCCGGCTGGGCGTCGAGCACGTCGACCTGTGGCAGCTGCACGCCTGGGACGCGAACGTGCCGCTGGAGGAGACGCTGTCGGCGCTGGACGCGGCGGTGGCGTCGGGCCGGGTCCGCTACGTCGGCGTGTCGAACTACTCGGGCTGGCAGCTGGGCACGGCGGCGGCGCTGCCGGGGCACGCCCCGCTGATCTCCACGCAGGTGGAGTACTCGCTGCTGGAGCGGGGCGTGGAGCGGGAGGTGGTGCCGGCGGCGCAGCACCACGGGATCGGGCTGCTGCCCTGGGCACCGCTGGGCCGGGGCGTGCTGACCGGGAAGTACCGCAACGGCACGCCGTCGGACTCGCGGGGCGCGTCGGCGCACTTCGCCGGGTACGTGGAGCAGCACCGCACGGAGCGGGCGGCGCGGATCGTGCAGGCGGTGGCGACGGCGGCGGACGGGTTGGGCACGAACGCGCTGTGCGTGGCGCTGGCGTGGGTGCGGGACCGGCCGGGGGTCGTGGCGCCGGTGGTGGGCGCGCGGGACACGGCCCAGCTGCTGGGGTCGCTGGCGGCCGAGGAGCTGACCCTGCCCCCGGCGATCCGGGCGGCGCTGGACGACGTGAGCGCGGTGGAGTTCGGCTATCCCGAGCGGCCGCTGGGCTGACCGGACCGCGCGAGGGACGGCAGGCGGCCGGTCCTCGCCGCATCGGGGTGCGACGAGGACCGGCCGGCCGCCTCCGGGGCGCCGGTCGGCGGTCAGCGGGAGAACGTGCCGCGGTAGCCGACCGGACCCTCGCCGGGGAACTGCGCGGTGCCGCTGAAGTTCGACCCGTTGTCGAAGAACGTCACGGTGCCGTTGCCCTGGTCGCCGCTCCAGGTGACGGTGGTGCCGGTGCTGGGCGGCCCGCCGTCGGGCACGACGTCCTTGCGGTTGCTGATGTGCACGGTCAGGTCCGCGTCGGGCTGCCAGTTGCCGCCGACGCCGATCTCGGTCTTGTACGTGGCCACACATCCTCCTCCGGTGAGGCGCGGGTTCGGTGCCCGCACTCCGGATCGCACCAGCCCGGCGGCGCGGCGGGGCGGCCGGTGACCACCGATCAGACGCCCGGGTGAACACCGCCACCCGACCGTGCGCGGGCGTCGTCGCCGTCCGTCGTCCCGCAACCCCTGACGGGTGACCGGCGGGCCCTCAGATCAGGGTGTCGTCGACGAGCCGGAACCACTCCCGCACGTCCGCGAGCCTGCTTTCCAGCCAGGTGGCGACGTCGCCGGCGAGGTCGAGCGCGCGGGGCGTGCGGACGTGCCCGGCGAGGTGCTCGACCAGGGTCTGGATGCGCCGCACGGGCGGCGGGTGGTTGCCCGCGAACGGCACGGTGAGGCCGAGCTCGTCGGCGAGCCGGTCGGTGACCTCGTGCAGGAACAGCACCAGCAGCACCGCGGCGACCAGGCACGGCTCGTACGCCTCCAGCTCGCGGTGCCCGAGGCCGTCCAGGGTGCGCAGCATCATCACGGCGGCGATCCGGTCGGCCTCGTGCTCGCGCGGCCAGCCGACGGACCGGGCGTCCAGCGCGCCGACCGGGGTGCCGGGGTCGGTGCGGCGGCGGGAGTGCGGCAGGTGACCGGCCAGCACGTGCCCCGTCTCGTGGGCCAGCACGAACTGGGTCGCGCGCCGGGCCATCAGCGAGACCAGCGCGGCGCGCTGCCCGGACAGCTCCGGCAGCCGCCGCGCCTGCACCGCACCGTTGCCGTACAGGTGGGCGTTGACGGCCTCGGCCAGCGCGTAGGACGCCTGCTCGGAGGTCAGCAGGGGCGGGGTGCCGTAGTGGGGCAGCGCCCCGGTCATGGTCTTGAGCACCGCGCCGAGCAGGTCCAGCAGCGAGGTGTTGACCAGCACGAGCACGCCGCGTCCGGGCACGGGGACGCTGAGCGCGTCGAGGGTGCCGGTGGGGAACACGCCGGCCAGCACGGGGGTCGGGGTGTCCCAGCCCGCGGCCCGGGCCAGGTGCGGCACCTCGGGTTGCAGGGCGTCGAGGGTGCGTTGCAGCTCCCGCAGGTGCGCGGGCCGGTAGGCGGCGGGCCGCACCCGCACGTCGACCAGCCGCGTGAGCAGGTCCGGCAGCGGCTCGGCGGCCACCTGGGTCCACGTGTGATAGCGCTCGGCGGTGTCGGCGTGGCGCGCCGGCAGGTCGAGGGTGTCGACCACCCGCCGGTCCCGCAGCAGTCGCACGTGCCGTTCCCGCAGCTCCTCGACCGTCATGTCGACGCCCTCCCCTTCACCTGGGATAGTCGCCGGGGAAGGCCGAGGAGTACCGGTGGCGGCCGACTATCACCTTCCCAGACCAACGACAACACCCGCCCCCTGCGTGACGATGGTGCTCCGGTGATGGATGCTGGGAGGGCTGAACGGGGTCGACTGGGAGGTCCGACGTTGCGCCGACTGGCGGCGGTAGTGCTCACCGGGGTCGCACTGGTCTCGGGTTGCGCGACCGAGGAGAACCCGGCCGATCCGCTGCAGCTCGCGGCGACGTTGGAGCCCGCGCGGCCCGCCGCGTCGCCGGAGCAGGCCGCGGTCCCGCAGGGCCGGGTGGTGCCGCTGGGGCGGGCGACGTCGGTGGCGGTCGCGGGTGGCCGGGTGGCGGTGGCGCTGGCCGATCCACCGTCGGTGGCCCTCTACCCCCTGGACACGCTCGGTGACCCGCTCGTGGTGCCGTTGCCCGGTCCGGCGGAACGCCTGGTGACCGTCGGTGACGCGGTGGAGGCGGTGGTGCCCGCCGGTGTCGTGGTGACGGTCCGGCCGGACGGCACGACGTCGCAGCGCGCGGTGGACGGCGCGCCGGTGGACGTCACGCGGGTGGGCGACCGGACGTTGGTGGCGCAGCGCGACCTGCGGCAGGTGTCGGTGGACGGGCACGTGGTGCGCGGCATCTCCAGCCCGGACCGGCTGGTCGCGGTGGGTGGCGCGGCGGTGGTGCTGGACCAGCCGCGCAGCGCGGTGTTCGACCTGGACCCGTCGGCGGACGGCCCCGGGGCCGGGCTGAGGGCGGGCGAGGGCGCGACGAACGCGGTGGCCGACCGGTTCGGCCGGGTGCTGGTGGTGGACACGCGCGGCGGCGAGCTGATGGCGTTCTCGACCGGCCCGTTGATCATGCGGTTGCGCTTCCCGGTGCCGGGCGCGCCGTACGGGATGGCCTACGACGAGGCGCGCGACCTGGTGTGGATCACGCTCACCGAGCGCAACGAGGTGGTGGCGTTCGACGTCGCCGGCGGTGAGCCGGTGGAGCGGCACCGGTTCGCCACGGTCCGCCAGCCGGACTCGGTGGCGGTTGACCCAGGCAGCGGGCGCGTGTTCGTCGCGTCCGGGGACGGCGCAGGGATGCAGGTGATCGGATGATGGGCGATGGGGTGGTCGACGGGGACTGGGAGTACCGGCCGCTGCGGCTGCCTGCCGGTGTCTCCCGTCGCACGGCGACGACGCAGCTGGCGATCCACGCGGAGTTCGCGGGCTGGGAGCTGTCGCGGACGCTGCTGTTCGGCGACGGTTCGCGCAAGGTGTGGCTGCGCCGCAAGCGGACGGCCGCCGTGATGCCGGGCGTGATCACCTAGGACGGGTCCGGCGCGGTCCCGGAGCCGTCCGGCGCGGCCGACCACCACAGGTGTGGTACCACAGCTGTGGTGGAGCGGGCTTCACCTGCGGCTCCGGCTCCGATGTGTCCACTGTGGATGACCTGTTCCGCGTCAGTGGATCCACCGCGACGGTGCCGCCGACGGCCACGAGACGCTTCTGCGCGCGGGCGCAGCGCGGGTTGATCAGCCGCACCCGGGAGGTGTTCGGTGGTCGGCCGGCCACCTGGCGAGCGTAGGCGACACTCCCCTGGGTTCGACGCCGTGTTGGTGGTGCCGGGCACCCGCTCACACCGTGGCGGCCGGCAGCGTGCCCAGCGGCCAGAAGGCGGTCTCGGACGTCGGACACCGCCATACGACGCGGTCGTCCCGCACCGCAGCCTGGGCGGGATGCCGGTGGTCGGGGCAGACGGGGGCAGTCGTCTGGTGGAGAAGCACGAACTCCTGCGCGAGGCCGTCTGCGACTTGGAGGTGCGCAACGGCCCGCTTCCCGGAGGTCGCGTACACGCCGAACCCACCGAGCAGGCCGTTCGAGCCCCGCAGCGTCACGGTGAGCGACCCCGGCGGGGAGCCGTCGGCGATCTCGACGGTGCCGGGCTCGTGAACCGGCGGGGCGGCGTTCGCGTGCAGGTCGCGCAGGACGAGTTCGGTGACACTCGCGACGTCGTCGGCGAGGTCGTGTTCGCGGGTCGCGGTGACGGTGACGGCGGGTCGGGCCGGCGGTGGCCGGTCGGTCATCGGCACAGGTTAGCTCCGTACCCGTCGATCGCCCACGGAGGTCAGATGAGGCTGACCGTGAAGTGGTCCCAGAAGTCGATGATGCCGACGGCACCCCGGTAGTCGAACTCCAAGCGCCCGTCGAGCCGGTACTGCGGGCATTGGCTGTCCACGGCCGCCCGCCCGTGGAAGAGGTAGTCCGACACCTGGACGTGGTGGCTGGAGGCGATCTCACGTCCGTCGCAGGTGAGCCGGGTGTTCTCGGTGACCAGGCCGATGATGCCCGCTCGGATCTCCGGGCTGATCGTCATCGACCACTGGTAGTACCAGGGCGTGGACAGGAAGTTGACCTGGCCGGTGGTGGTGCCACCGGCCTCGGTGACGGTGTAACTCGGGTTGAGTGGCGTGTAGGGCGGATGGGTTCCCGAAGTCGCGATGGCGGCGAGTCCGACGGTGCGGGCCTGAGTGCCCGTCACGCCGGCGGTGCTGTGGACGGGCTCGGGGCGGGTCGGGACGGTGGCGGCGGTGCTGGTGCCCGCCAGGGCGAGCACCAGCACCGTGGCGAGGGTCGACGCGAGTGTTCTCCGCATCACACCAGCAACGCAGGCTGAGCCGCCTTTCTCGAGCGGACCGCCCGGCAGTCGCCGATCCGAGGACTCGGTGCTACCCGTTCGGGGCGTGGTGGTCACGGTGCGTCCCTGGGGCTGGTCCGCATTCAGGCTGGGTGATCGGCACCCCGCCGCGGGCCCGTGTCACCGAGCAGGCGTGCCGAACCCGTTCGAACCCGGCCGCCGGGCGCGTCCCCGGGCGGCGACTCCGAAGCGCTCGGTCGTATCCGGGGTGTCACTGGTGTTGAGCCTGGTCGGCGTCGGTGAGGGCCGCAGTCGGGTCGCGGTGCGGGGTGCCGGTGGGCCACCAGTCGCCGTCGACGGAGCGGTAGGGGTACCAGCGGCCGTCGCGGCCGTAGCGGAGTTGTCGGTCGTGGACGGTCCAGCGGTTGCGCCACACGGTCGGTGCGGGCAGTTCGCCGCGGTCCCAGGCGGCGTGGGCGCGGGCGGTGTCGGCCTTGCCGGGTGTCCAGGGGTGTTCGAGGACGTCGAGGGCGCCCGCGCCGCCTTGTCGCCAGGCGCGCACGGCGCGGGGGTCGGCGTCGAGGCGGTCGCGCAGGGCGGGGTGGGTGGCGGCCATCCGGATGTGGTCGCGGCGGTCGTCGGGTGCGGGCCACCGGCCGGTGGCGAGGACGTCACGGGCCTTGGCGGCGGCGTCGGCGACGAGCAGCCGGAGCACGTCGACGTCGAGGCCGGGCGCGGGTTCGAACTCGGGCAGGGGGCCGAGGTCGGCGGGCGGCGGGTCGTCGGGCAGGTCGGGGACCGGTCGGGTGTAGGCGGCGGTGGCGGGGGTGCCGGTGGCGGGTCGGGCGCCGGCGACGACTTCGTCCTGGTCGCGGCCGCGCAGGAGCAGCAGCACCCACGGGTCGGCGTCGAGCAGCCAGGACGCCTGGTGGCACAGGGCGGCGGCGTGGCGGCAGGGCAGTTCCCAGCCGGGGCAGGTGCACTCGGGGTCGAGGTCGCCGATGCCGGGCAGCAGGGGCACGCCCGCGTCGGCGGCGGCGTCGGCGAGTTCGCGGGGCATCTCGCGGTCGAGCAGCGCGGCGAGGTGGCCCGCCTTGGCGGCGATCTGGCCGAGGAACCGGTTCCACTCGGCGTCGGTGAGCGGGGTGACGTGGACGGCCGTGTGGTAGGTGTCCTCGGTGTCGTAGACGGTGGCGGCGATGCGGCCGGGGCTGACGGTGATGGTGCCGACGAGCCCGGCGTGGGCGTACTTGCGGCCCTGCCGCAGCGGCGCCTGGTCCAGGGAGGTGTCCTCCAGGGCCTGCAGCCAGGCCTTGCCCCACCACGAGCGGGCGTGGCGGACGCCCTTGCCGAACGCGGGGAAGCCCTTCACGCGGTCGCTCATGTGCCGCTCCGGAGTTCGACCAGGTTGCCCAGTTCGTCGTCGGACAGTTCGGTGAACGCGGCGTCGCCGCGGGACAGGACGGCGTCGGCGAGGTCGCGCTTGGCGCGCAGCATCGCGGCGATGCGGTCCTCGATGGTGCCTTCGGCGATGAGCCGGTGCACCTGCACGGGCCGGGTTTGGCCGATGCGGTGGGCGCGGTCGGTGGCCTGGTCCTCGACGGCGGGGTTCCACCACCGGTCGTAGTGCACGACGTGGTCGGCGCGGGTGAGGTTGAGGCCGGTGCCCGCGGCTTTGAGGGAGAGCAGGAACACCGGGCACTCGCCGTCCTGGAAGCGGCGGACCATGTCGTCGCGGGCGGGCACGGGGGTGCCGCCGTGCAGGAGCTGGGTGGGGACGCCGCGGCCGGCGAGGTGGCGTTCGATGAGGCGGGCCATGGCGACGTACTGGGTGAACACGAGCACCGCGCCGCCTTCGGCGAGGATGGTGTCGAGCAGTTCGTCGAGCAGTTCGAGCTTGCCGGAGCGGCCGGCGAGCCTGGGCGAGGTCTCCTTGAGGTACTGGGCGGGGTGGTTGCAGACCTGCTTGAGGCCGGTGAGGAGCTTGACGATCCGGCCGCGGCGGGCGATGCCGTCGGCTTCGCGGACCTCGGCCATGAGTTCGCGCACGACGGCCTCGTAGAGCGCGGCCTGTTCGCGGGTGAGGGCGACGGGCTGGTCGGTCTCGGTCTTGGGCGGCAGCTCGGGCGCGATGCCGGGGTCGGTCTTGCGGCGGCGCAGCAGGAACGGCCGGACGAGCCGGGCGAACCGCTCGGCGGCCTCGCGGTCGTGGTCGGCCTCGATCGGGCCGGCCCAGCGTGCCTTGAACTCGGCGATGGTGCCGAGCAGGCCGGGGGTGGCCCAGTCGAGGATCGCCCACAGCTCGGACAGGGTGTTCTCCACCGGGGTGCCGGTGAGGGCGACGCGGGCGCGGGCGGGGATGCGGCGCAGGGCCTTGGCGGTGTCGGAGGCGGGGTTCTTCACGTGCTGGGCCTCGTCGGCGACGACCAGGCCCCAGCCGACGTCGGCGAGCCGGTCGGCGTCCAAGCGCATGGTGCCGTAGGTGGTGAGCACGAAGCCCTCGTGCGCGACGTCGCGGCGGGGTCCGTGGAAGCGGCGGACGGGCACGCCGGGCGCGAAGCGCTCGATCTCGCGCTGCCAGTTGCCCATCAGCGACGCGGGGCAGACCACGAGGGTGGGACCGGGGTCGCGGTCGGCGCGGTGCAGGTGCAGCGCGATGAGGGTGACGGTCTTGCCCAGGCCCATGTCGTCGGCCAGGCACGCGCCCAGGCCGAGGGAGGTCATGCGGTCCAGCCAGCGCAGGCCGTGCAGCTGGTAGTCGCGCAGGGTGGCGCGCAGCCCGGGCGGCGGGGCGATCGGCTCGCGGTCGAGGTCGGCCAGGCGGGACCGCAGCTCGTCCAGCCAGCCGGTGGCGGCGACCTCGACCTCGACGCCGTCGACGCGGGTGGTGCCGGTCAGCGCCGCACCGAGCGCGTCGATCGCGGTGACGGGCTTGAGGGTGCGTTCGCGGGCGCGGCGGGCGAGTTCGGGGTCGACCAGGGTCCAGCGGTCGCGCAGCCGCACCACGGGCCGGGTGGCCTCGGCGAGCCGGTCCAGCTCGTCGGGGGTCAGCGGGTCGTCGCCCAGGGCGAGCTGCCAGTCGACGGAGGTGAGCTGGTCGGGTCCGAAGAACGCCGGCCGGTCGGCGGGGCGTTCGCCGATGAGGACCTTGGCCGACAGGTCGCGCACGAGGTCCTTGGGCCAGTGCACGTCCACGCCGGCGCCCGCCAGCCGGACCGCGCCGGTGACGAGCAGGTCCTCGATGTCGGAGTCGAGCAGGGCGACCTCGTCGGGCACGGCCTGGTCGAGCAGCCGTTCCAGCGGTGGCCAGGCGCGGGCGGCGCGGCGCAGCGCGACCGTGGCGTCGGCCCGGGACCGCTGGTTGGCCGACGCCCACAGCTCGGCGGCGTCGACCACGCGGGCCGGGTCGGCGAGGCTGTGGACCTGCACGACGGCGCGGAACGGGCCGAAGCCCTCGATCCGAAGCGAGATCCGCACGCCCTGGTCGGCCCAGTCGCGCAGGTGCGGCACCCGTTGGGGTTCCATCGAGGCGAACGCGGGCGCGCCGGCGGCGTGGACGGCCGCCGCGCCCCGCGGCATGGTGTCGGCGACGGCGTCGAGGAACGCGCGCAGCAGCGGTTCGGCGTCGGGCAGTTCGAGCGGGTCGCGGCCGGGCAGCGGCACGGCGCGGGCGTGCGCGGGCATGGCGTCGGCCAGCTCGCGCACCCTGGCGTGGTCGGCGGCGTCGAGCGGGCCGAGCAGCCAGGCGTCGAAGTCGCCGTCGGTGACCGCGGGCCGCACCCGGCCGCGGGCCACGAGGTGCAGCGCCACGACCACGGCCGCGCCCCAGAACGCGGTGGCGGGGTGGGCGTCGCCGGTGCGCCGGGCCCGGCTCAGCAGCGGGATCGCCTCGGACACCGGCAGGCGCAGCGCCGGCACGGTCTCCCGGGTGCCGGCGGGCGTGGCGACGGTGAGCCGGTCGGGACCCGGGGCGCCGGCTGCTCCGTCGGCGGGCGGCGGGTCCTGCGCGGGGTAGAAGGCGACGGTGGACGTGCGTGGCGGGTCGGCGGCCTCGAAGACGGCCGCGTACCGCTCCAACCCAGTGTTCAGCGCTCCCCCTCGCTACTCAAGTTTGAGTATAGCCCAGCTCCCGGGTGCTCCGGGCGATCCCGGCTCGCCGGCCATCGGGTACGCGCCCGCCCGCAGGCGTCCGACCAGGCCCCGGGTCCAGTCGGCACCGGAGGCCGCGGTGTGCTCCCACAGCCCGTACAGCTCTGTGACGTGCGCGGGCTCGCGCCACTCCCCGGCCTGCTTGCGGGCCGCGTCACGCCGCGCCTCCAGCGCCGCGAGCCGTTCGGTGAGCAGGTCCACGGCCTCCTCGCGGGTCAGCGACGGCAGCAGCGCGATCCCGGCGGCGAGCAGGTCGGGCCGCGTCTCCGGCCGCCGCAGCGCGTCCCGGAGCAGCTTGCGGTACTCGGCCTCGCCTTGCGCGGTGATCTCGTAGTCCGTGCGGCCCGGCGGCACGTCGTGGTCGACCAGGCAGCCGTCCTTGGTGAGCTGCTTGAGCGCGTGGTAGATCGAGCCCCACTTGACGTTGGCCCACTCCCCCGCGCCCCACGACATCAGGTCGTTGCCGATCAGGTAGCCGTGGGCGCGCCCGTAGCCGCGCACCACCCCGAGCACCAGCAGCCGTGTTGCCGACATCGCGTCCTCGTCCAGCGGCGTCCGGGTTCCGCGACCCCCGGTTTCGTGGTCAGGGTAGATCGCCGAGGATGTGCCGGTGACGCTCGCCGAGATCGACGACGCCGGACGCCGTGCCCGCCTGGGCGTCCGTCACCTGCTGTCCGCCCGTGCCACCGAGGTCGAGGACGTGGTCGAGGCCGTCGTGGGCCTGCACGCCACCGACCCGGCCACGGTGTTCCTGTCCGCGTGCGCCCGCCTGGAGCGGCCCTCGGTGGCCGAGGTGGAGGCCGCGCTCTACGACCGGCGCACGGTGGAGCGGCTGCTGTGCATGCGCCGCACGATGTTCGCCGTCACCGCCGCGACCGCGCCCGTCGTGCAGGCCGCCGCCGGCGCGGCCATCGCCGAGAAGGAACGTCGGAAGCTGCTGACCTTCCTCGCCGAGGGTGCGGGCTGGGACGCCGACCGGCTCGCCGAGGTGGAGAAGGCCACGCTGGACGCGCTGCGGGCGCGGGGCGAGGCCACGACCGTCGAGCTCACCCGTGACGTGCCCGCGCTGCTCGAGCAGGTCGTCGTCGCGGCGGGCAAGCCCTACGAGGCCCGTCAGAACGTGTCGAGCCGCATCATCCGCGTGCTGGCCGCCGACGGGTGGATGCGCCGCGGCCGTCCCCTCGGCACGTGGCTGGGCACCCAGTTCCGGTGGACGCCCGCCACGCCGTGGCCCGAGGTCGACCCCGCGCACGCCCGCGCCGAACTCGCCCGCCGCTGGCTCGCCTCCTACGGCCCCGGCACCGAGGCGGACCTGAAGTGGTGGACCGGCTGGAACCTCGGCCACACCCGCAAGGCCCTCGCCGCCGCCGGCGCCGTGCCGGTGGAGTTGTCCGACGGCACCGGTTACGCCCTGCCCGACGACCTCGACGCGGTGCCGGACCCCGAGCCGTGGGCCGCGCTGCTGCCGGCACTGGATCCGACGCCGATGGGATGGCAGGCTCGCGACTGGTACCTGCCCGCCCGGCACCGGCCGCGCCTGTTCGACACGGCGGGAAACGTCGGACCGACCGTCTGGTGGAACGGCGCGGTCGTCGGCGGGTGGGCCCAGCGCGCCGACGGCGAAGTCGTCTGGGAACTCCTCGACGACGTCGGCGCGGACGCGGGAGCGGCGATCGCCCGGGAGGCGGACCGGTTGGCGTCCTGGATCGGCGGGGTGCGCGTGATCCCCCGCTTCCGGACCCCGTTGGAGAAGGAGCTGGCGCGATGATCGAGTTGCGGAGGGTCGACGACGGAGCGGTGGAACGCCTGCTCGGCCTCGCGGTGGCCGACGCCGACCCCGCCGACGTGATGCCGCCGGGCTGGGCCCTGGACCGGCCCGACGAGTTCCGCGAGTTCTACCGCGGCTTCGCCGACGACGCCTACGAGATCGTGCGGGACGACCGCACCGTCGGCATGGTGCGGCTCACCGCCAAGGGCGAGACCGGCATGTGGATCGCCCGCTGCGCCCGCGGCCGCGGCATCGGGTTGGCCGCGCTGCGCCGCGTCCTCGAGGAAGCACCGCGGCGCGGCATCACCGAGATCGTCGCCGACACCACCACCGGCAACGCCGCCGCCCTCACGGTCCTGCGCAAGGCGGGCGCCACCCTGGAGATCGACGGCACCCGCGTCTACGCCCGCATCGCCGTGCCCGCCGAACCGTCACCCGACCTCGCCGACCCCCGCGACCTGCTGACCGCCTACCTCGACTTCCACCGCGACGCCGTGCTCCGCCGGATCGACGGCCTGGCGGAGGACGACCTGCGCACCGGCCCGCTGCCCTCCGGCCGCACACCGCTGGCCGTGGTCGAGCACCTCGCCCACCTGGAGCTGCGCTGGCTGCGGTGGTGCTTCCGCGGCGAGGACGTCGACCTTCCCGACACCGGCCCCGACCGCGTCCTCGACGACGGCGACACCGTCGAGCGCGTCCGCGCGTTCTACCTGGAGCAGTGCGCCCGGTCGCGCGAGATCGCCGCCGAGTCCGCCCTCACCGACCGCGCGGCCCGCTGGGACCAGCCCGACGTGCCGCGCGCCACGCTCGGCTGGATCCTGTTCCACCTGCTGCAGGAGTACGCCCGCCACGTCGGGCAGCTCGACGTCCTCCGCGAGCTCGGCGACGGCGTGACGGGCACCTGACGCGGTTCACGACCTGCGGAGCCTGGCCCGCAGCGCGCGACGGGCGACCGGACCGAGGTCGTCCACCACGTCCACGAGCACCGCCAGGCGCTCCAGGGCGTCCAGCGCGGCGTGCGCGCCGGCGGGGTCGACGCCCTCGAACAGCTCCAGGCCGATGAACCCCGCGCACACCGCGCGGGCCAGGCCGGCGGTGTCCACCAGTTCGCCCAGGGGCGAGTCCGCCAGCAGCCGGTCCAGCACCCGCTCGACCGGGCGGATCCACAGCTCCAGCGCCGCCGACGTCGCCTTGGCCAGCTCCGGGTCCGACTGCGCGCCGGCCAGCAGCTGGGCCAGCACCATGACGTTGCCCCGCGAGCGCTCCTCCGCGTGCAGCCGCCGGCCCAGGTCCAGCAGCCCCCGCAGGTCGGCGACCTCGTTCAGCTCCTCGGTGAACGGCGCCACCCTGGCCTCGGTGGCGGCCAGGCACGCCGCTTCCAGCAGCTCGTGCACGCTGCCGAAGTGGTAGAACACCAGGGCCTGGTTGACGCCCGCGGTGGCGGCGATCGTGCGCGCGGACGTCCCGGTGATGCCGTGCCGCCGGATCGTCTCGATCGCGCCGTCGATCAGTCGCTGTCGGGTGTCGGCCATGCGACCACGGTAGGGGCGGGCTCCGCGCGGACCCGTTCCGGGCGTGCGCACAGGTAGGGACGGGCCAGGACCAGGGCGGTCGCGGTGAGGCAGATCCCGACGAACACCGGCGCCAGGTGCACCACGTCGGTGTAGCCGATGGCACCGTGCACCACGACCGCGGGCAGGAACCCGGCGGTCGCGGCGAGCGCGAGCGACCACCACACCCAGGACTCCCCGCGACGCCAGCCCCACGCGCCGAGCAGCGTGATGGCCGTGGCCGCCGACATCAGCGCGCCACCGAAACCCGCCCGGTCGTGCGCGACGAACCCCGTCAGCCGGGGGTTGGCCGCCCGCAACGCCTCCGGCACGGTCCCCAGGAACTCCAGGTCGCTCGGCACGAACACCCCGGACAACCCGACCACCGACACCACCACGCCGCCGACGAACAGGCCGAGCCCCGTGCACACCAGCAGCAACTGCCCCACCAGCGCCCGCCGCCGTTCCCGCTCGGGCCCGTCCGGACGTGCGGTCCAGCGCGGGTCGGCCGGGCCGCGGCGGGTCGCGGCCAAAAACATCGGGAACAACACCACGGCGACCGCGGTGTGCAGCGGTTCCACGAACCCGAACCCGAGGAAGTACAGCACCGTCGGGAACCCGATCCAGCCCGACGCCAGGTACGCCTCGCGCGCCCACGGCCGTCCCGTCCGGACACCGCCCGCCGCCAACCCGACGTAGAGCACGCCGATCGCCACCATGGTGCCCGCCAGGGTTATGCGGTCGTGCCGCAGGAAGTGCACCAGGTGGTGGTTGATCCCGTGCAGCCGGTCCACGTCCGCGCCCAGGAACCCCCGGTCGTACCACAGCAGCACCGGACCGAGCGCGATCACGGCCGCGCCCAGCCCCGCGCCGATCATGCCCAGGCCGACCAGCACACCCCACCACCACGCCGGCCACCGTCGCGGGTCACGACCCACGTCGCGCAGCGAGGGAGCCGGACCGGTCGGGGTCGCCGCCTCGACCACCCGCGCGAACCACCCCGGTCCGGCCCGCACCAGCACCTCCGGCGTCACCAGCACCGCCTTGGCCGGGTCGGCGAGGACGTCGACGGCCCGAGCCGTCGCGGAGGACTCCAGGTAGACCACGTCGGGATCGGCCCCGACACGCACCGCGTCGACGTGCGGCGCGAGCGCGGCCACCACCTCCGGGCCGGTCGCACGCACCACCACCGGAACCCGGCGACCGGCCGCCGCCTCGCGCACCACGCCGACCTCCGCGAGACCGACCGGCCCCACCTCGACCACCCCCGCACCCAGCAACGGCAACGCCCGCACCGCGTCCCCCGCCACCGCGGGCGGCACCACCGCCCCGAGCCGACTGCGCACGGCGGCACCGGCCACCGAACCGGCCAACCCCGCCGGCGGGTGCCGGTGCCCGAACCCCCGCGACACCAGCCAACCGCCACCGGGCCACGACCCGACCACCGCGACCACGCGCAACGCCACCCGCCGCGACCGACTCGTGCCCAGCAACGCGGCGGCGATCCCGCGCAACGGGTGATAGGTCCAGTCAGGCACCAGGACCCCGCCCTTCCCGGTTCGAGGTGAGGCGGCATCCGGTCGGCCGCCGAGCCACCGCCGCGTCCGGCCCACGACCCGGCGGACCCGGTGGGAATTCCGCCGCTCCAGCCTGACGGGCCGGCGACCCCGGCAACCGGTCGGCCGTGGGGAACCCCGCCGCTTCCACCCCGCGGCTCGGCGATCCCGGCCGGCAGGCCGCCACGACCGGGCACCTCCCGGCCCGCGACCGGTCACCTCGGAGGCATCCGGTCGGCTCAGCCACTGGTACCCGTCCTCTCCGGCGAGCTTCCCGCCAGTTCCGGCGGCGTCCAGCCGAGGACCGGTCCCATGGCCCGCAGCGTCACGGCGGCCGGGGTCAGCCTGGCCGCCAGGTCCCGCAGCGCCACCGCCGGCGGCCACGACCAGCCGGCCACCCGACCCAGCCGCTCCGAACGGCGCACCACCGCCCCGGCCCGCGGCACGCGCAGCCGGTCGTAGCGGGCCAGCGCCGCACCCGTCCCTCCCGCCGAACCCAGGCACGCGGCGAGGACCACGGCGTCCTCCAACGACTGCCCGGCGCCCTGCCCCAGCGCCGGGTCCATCGCATGCGCCGCGTCACCCACCAGCACCACCCTGCCGCGCACGTACGTCCCCAACGGCGGCAGCACGTGCACGTCGTGACGGACCACGCCGCCCTCCGGCACCGCGGCCAGGAGCGCGGGCACCGGATCCGGCCAGCCGCCGAACCGACGGCGCACCGCGGCCAGCTCACCACCGGACCCACCCGCGCCACCGGCGGGCACGGTCGCGGTCCCGAAGCAGTACAGCCGCCCACCCGGCAGGGCGGTGAACCCGAACCGCTCACCGCGACCCCAGATCACCGCGCCCTCCACCGGCGGCCCGGCCACCGGCTCCGTGATCATGCGCCACGCCGTGTACCCCGTGATCATGCGCCACGCCGTGTACCCCGCGTAACGGGCTGCCGGAGCCTCCGGCCACCACCGCCGCCGCACGGCGCTGTGCACACCGTCCGCGCCGACCACCAGCTCCGCTCGCACCTCCCCGCCCCGGTGCCCCACCACCACCGCGTCGCCGTCCGACCACACCCCGTCCACCTCGACCCCCGACCGCAGGCACCCCGGCGGCAACGCCTCCACCAGCACCCGGATCAGGTCCGCCCGGCGCACCACCACCAGCGGCAGGCCGTGCCGCCGCGCGATCTCGGCGTTGTCCGTCCGCGACAGCCACCGACCGGACCGGCCACGCACACCGCCCGACGCCTCCACCGCGCCGACCGCCAGCACCCGATCCGCCAACCCGAGCGCCCCCAACGCGCGCAACGCGTTCGGCCACAGCGACAACCCCGCGCCGACCTCGCCGAATCCGGCCGCGCGTTCCAGCACCGACACCCGCCACCCGACCCGGCGCAGCGCGACCGCCGCCGCCAGGCCGCCGATGCCGCCACCCACCACGACCACGGTCCGCTCGACCACCGGCCACCCCCCGATTTGAGCAGTCGCTCAAATCGAAGGGTAGCCACTGTTGAGCAATCGCTCAACACACCGGCTACAACCCGACCGAACCGACCACCACGGTCGCCGACAGGTCCTCGTCCGACACCACCTCCGCGCGCAACCCACCCCGCGCGAACGCCTCCACCGTCCCCGCCGCCTGCCGGGCACCCGTCTCCACCAACAACCGCCCACCCGGCGCCAACCACCGCGCCGCACCCGCGATCACCCGCCGCTGCACGTCCAGACCGTCCGCACCACCGTCCAACGCCACCAGCGGCTCGTGGTCACGCGCCTCCGGCGGCATCATCCCGATCGCCCCGGTCGGCACGTACGGCGCGTTCGCCACCAACACGTCCACCCGACCCGCCAACGACACCGGCAACGGCTCGTACAGATCACCCGCGTACACCCGGCCCGCGCCCACGTTCCGCCGAGCGCACGCCACCGCCGCCGGATCGACGTCCACGGCGTGCAACTCCACCCCCGCCACCCGGTCGACGACCGCGGCACCCACCGCACCCGACCCGCAACACAGGTCCACCACCACCGCACCCGGCCGCGCCACGCCCACCGCCACGCGCACCAGGAACTCGGTGCGCCGACGCGGCACGAACACACCCGGATCCACCACCACCCGCAACCCGCAGAACTCCGCCCACCCCACCACGTGCTCCAACGGCAACCCGGCCACCCGCCGCGCCGTCAACAACTCCAACTCCTCCGGACCACGCGCAGCGGCCACCAACAACCGCGCCTCGTCCTCGGCGAACACACAACCGGCCGCGCGCAACCGCGCGACGACATCAACATCCATGGGAACGAACGCCTCTCGCGAGAAAACCGCGGGCGCCCCTCACACCGCCACGACACGGCCGGGAGCGACCCGATGCACACCAGCAGAAATGGGTCCCACCTCCCTCGTCCGCGCCAACCGCCACACCGTATCCCACCGCCGACCCGACCTCAGCCCCCACCGGCCCGCGCACGCGCCACCGCCGCCTCCACACCGTCCAACAACACCTCCAACCCCGTCACGAAGTTCCCCACCGCGTCACGCTCCAGGTACGGCACGTCCTCCTCCCCCTCCACCACCGGCGGCTCCTCCTCACCCAGCCACGCCGACAACGGGAACCGCGCCGCGAAATCCGGCGCCACCTCCTCGAACAACCCGGCCCGCGAGAACCACCACTCCTCGTCCGTCATCCCCGTCTCCCCCGCCGCCCGCCGCGCCTCCGCGATCACCCCCGCCGCACCACGCACGAACTGCACCACCGCACCCACCACCCCCCGCAACACCGACCGCCCCAACCCCGTCGGCCGCAGGATCGCCACCAACGCCTCCAGCATCGCGAACTCGTTCGGCCCCAACACCGGCCGCGCCTGCGACACCTGCAACACCCACGGGTGCGCCAGGAAGAACTCCCGCGCGTCCACCGCCCACGCCCGCAACGCCGCCCGCCAGCCGTCGTCCAGCGCGTACTCCGACCGCAACTCCCCCAACACCCGGTCGTACATCAGGTCCAACAACTCCGCCTTGCTCGGCACGTGCGTGTACAACGCCATCGCCGAACGCCCCAACCGCTCACCCACCGCGCGCATCGACAACGCCGCCATGCCATCCCGGTCCGCCACCTCGATCGCCGCGTCCACGATCACGTCCACCGACAGACCCGGCCCCGCGCCACCACCCGGCGCACGCCACAACAGCCGCATCGACCGACCCGCGTCACCCTGCCCGGCGAAGACGGCCACTTGCCCACCCCTTACAGCGTAAAGTACGGTGCCGCGAGCACCTTACGCCATAAACAAACCAGGGGGAAAGCCGGCGATGGCCGCACCAGCAGACAGCCACGACGTCATCCAAGTACGCGGCGCCAGGGAGAACAACCTCGCCGATGTCTCCGTCGACATCCCCAAACGACGACTCACCGTCTTCACCGGCGTCTCCGGCTCCGGCAAATCATCCCTCGTCTTCGGCACCATCGCCGCCGAGTCCCAACGACTCATCAACGAGACCTACACCGCGTTCGTCCAGTCCTTCATGCCCAACCTCGGCCGACCCGACGTCGACGCCCTGCGCAACCTCAGCGCCGCCATCATCGTCGACCAGGAACGAATGGGCGCCAACTCCCGCTCCACCGTCGGCACCTCCACCGACGCCCACACCATGCTCCGCATCCTCTTCAGCCGCCTCGGCCGACCCCACGTCGGCACCTCCGGCGCCTTCAGCTTCAACCTCCCCGAAGGCATGTGCCCCGCCTGCGAAGGACTCGGCCGCGTCTCCACCATCGACGTCGACCAACTCGTCGACCGCACCAAATCCCTCAACGAAGGCGCCATCACCATCCCCGGCTTCACCGTCGACAACTGGTACGTCCAGCCCTACATCCACTCCGGCTTCTACGACCCCGACAAGAAGCTCCAGGACTTCACCGACGAAGAATGGGACGCCTTCCTCAACCGGGACACCGCCAAGGTCAAGATCGGCAAGACCAACGTCACCTACGAAGGCCTCCTGGTCAAATTCCGACGCCTCTACCTCGACAACGGCCGCGAGTCCAAACAACCCCGCGTCCGCGCCTTCATGGACCGCGCCGTCACCTTCACCGAATGCGCCGCCTGCCACGGCGCCCGCCTCAACCCCGCCGCCCTCTCCGCCAAGATCGACGGCCTCACCATCGCCGACTGCTCCACCATGCAGATCAGCGACCTCGCCGACTGGGTCGCCAAGATCACCGACCCCTCCGTCGGCCCCATGCTCACCACCCTCAAGGAACTCCTCGACAACCTCGTCGAGATCGGCCTCGGCTACCTCAGCCTCGACCGACCCGCCGCCACCCTCTCCGGCGGCGAGGCCCAACGCGTCAAGATGGTCCGCCACGTCGGCAGCGCCCTCACCGACGTCACCTACGTCTTCGACGAACCCACCGTCGGCCTGCACCCCCACGACATCCAACGCATGAACGACCTGCTCCTCCGCCTGCGCGACAAGGGCAACACCGTCCTCGTGGTCGAGCACAAGCCCGAGACCATCGCCATCGCCGACCACGTCATCGACCTCGGCCCCGGCGCGGGCGCGGGCGGCGGCCACATCACCTTCACCGGCACCGTCGAGGAACTCCGCGCCTCCGACACCCTCACGGGACGCCACCTCGACCACCGCGCCCGACTCCGCGACCAGGTGCGCACGCCCACCGGACAGGTGCCCATCACCGGCGCCACCCTCCACAACCTCAAGGACGTCGACGTCGACATCCCCCTCGGCGTCCTCACCGTCGTCACCGGCGTCGCGGGGTCCGGCAAGAGCTCCCTCATCCACGGCTCCCTCGCCCGCCGCGACGACGTCGTCACCGTCGACCAGTCGCCCATCCGAGGCTCACGGCGCTCCAACCCCGCCACCTACACCGGCCTGCTCGACCCCATCCGCACCGCCTTCGCCAAGGCCAACGGCGTCAAAGCCGCCCTCTTCAGCGCCAACTCCGAAGGCGCCTGCCCCAAGTGCAAGGGCATCGGCCTCGTCTACACCGACCTCGCGATGATGGCCGGCGTCGCCTCCGTCTGCGAGGAGTGCGAGGGCAGGCGGTTCACCCCCGAAGTCCTCACCCACACCCTGCGCGGCCGCAACATCAGCGAAGTCCTCGGCATGTCCGTCACCGAGGCCCGCGACTTCCTCACAGAGAAGCAGGCCAAGGCCGTCCTCGACCGCCTGGTCGACGTCGGCCTCGGCTACCTCTCCCTCGGCCAACCCCTCACCACCCTCTCCGGCGGCGAGCGGCAACGGCTCAAGCTCGCCATCCACATGGCCGAGAAGGCGTCCACCTACATCCTCGACGAGCCCACCACCGGCCTGCACCTCGCCGACGTCGACCAGTTGCTCGCCCTGCTCGACCGCCTCGTGGACGACGGCAACACCGTCATCGTGATCGAGCACCACCAGGCCGTCATGGCGCACGCCGACTGGATCATCGACCTCGGCCCCGGCGCCGGGCACGACGGCGGCCGGATCGTCTTCACCGGCACGCCCGCCGAGCTGGTCGACCACGGCGACACCCTGACCGCGCACCACCTGCGCGCCTACGTCGGCCGCCCGACCACCCCTCCGCAGGAGTAGACGTCGCCCCCGGCTCGACACCCAGCGGGCCGAACGCGAACCCACCGCTGCCGGCTCACCGGCAGCGGTGGGTCGAGGGGCGAAGAACCCCGACGCGTGCACCGCGTCGAGGATGGCGTTTCGGATCTGTCGTCCTTGGCGTCTTGTGTCGTGCGGTTGGCTGTCGACCGGCACCGGTTGGTGGTTGAATTTAGTCAACACTGAAGTTATTAAGATTATTGGCCAGTGGGGCGTGCGTCACCTGATCGGTGGTCGGTCCACCGTTCGGGATACCGCAGGTCGTTCCCACTGGCGGCCGATTGTCCGGTTTCGAGCGGTCCTCTAACGTTGCCGATCACGTCCGCGCGAACGTGATCGCAGAACCTCCGCTCCCCGGCCGACCCGTGCCGAACAGGGTCTGCCGGAACCCCTGCACGAGGGAGAACCCTGCAATGGGAGACGTTCGCGGATCCAGACGAGCCCTGATCGCGTTAGCCGCGGCCGCGGTGACCGCCGCGGCGCTGGCCACCGGCGCCACACCCGCCGCGGCCGAAGGCGACATCCTCGGCTCGACCAACCCGACCGCCATCAAGGACAGCTACATCGTCGTCTACAACGGGCTGTCCACCCAGAGCGTCGACGCGCTCACCAGCGACCTCAGCGCCAAGTACCACGCCAAGGTCGACTTCACCTACCACCACGCGCTCAAGGGCTTCGCGGGCACGCTGTCCGAACGCGACGCGCGCCGCCTCGCCGCCGAGCCCGGCGTGGCCTACGTCCAGCAGAACGGCGAGGTCAAGGCCCTCGGGACCCAGCCGAGCCCGCCGTCGTGGGGCCTGGACCGGATCGACCAGCGCGACCTGCCGCTCGACTCGTCCTACACCTATCCCAGCGACGGGACCGGCGTCACCGCCTACATCATCGACACCGGCATCCGGACCACGCACTCCGACTTCGGCGGACGCGCCACCTGGGGCACCAACACCGTCGACACCAACAACACCGACTGCAACGGCCACGGCACCCACGTGTCCGGCACGGTCGGCGGCACCGCGCACGGCGTCGCCAAGGGCGTCCGGCTGATCGCCGTCAAGGTGCTCAACTGCTCGGGCTCCGGCTCGTTCGCCGGTGTCGCGGCGGGCATCGACTGGGTCACCGGCCACCACACCTCCGGCCCGGCCGTGGCGAACATGAGCCTCGGGGGCCAGGGCAGCGACCCGACCGGCGAGACCGCGGTCCGCAACGCGATCGCCGACGGCGTCACCTTCGCGATCGCGTCGGGCAACTCCAACGCCGACGCGTGCAACTTCACCCCGGCGCGCGTCGCCGAGGCGATCACGGTGAACGCCTCGACCAACACCGACGCACGGGCCTCGTTCTCCAACTTCGGCACGTGCACCGACATCTTCGCGCCGGGCCAGAACATCACCTCGGCGTGGAACACCAACGACACCGCCACCAACACCATCAGCGGCACGTCCATGGCGTCGCCGCACGTGGCCGGCGGCGCGGCGGTCCTGCTCGGCGCCACGCCGTCGTTGACGCCCGCCCAGGTCGCCGCCGCGATGGTCACCAACTCCACCGCGAACAAGATCACCGGCCCGGGCACCGGCTCGCCGAACCGGCTGCTGTTCGTCAACACCGGCACCGACCCCGGTCCGGGCGCGCCGGCGATCTCCCCGCCGGGCAACCAGACGGGCAGCGTCGGCACCGCGACCAGCCTGCAGCTCAAGGCCTCCGGCGGCACGCCGCCGTACACGTGGTCGGCCACCGGCCTGCCGCCCGGCCTGGCGATCGCCGCGTCCACGGGCCTGATCTCCGGCACCCCCACCACCGCGGGCACGTACAGCGTGACCGCCACGGTGACCGACAGCGCGGGCAAGTCCGCGGGCACCGCGTTCACCTGGACCGTCAACCCGCCCGGCGGCTCCTGCGCCGCACCGGGTGAGAAGATCGTCAACGGCGGCTTCGAGAGCGGCACCACCGGCTGGTCGGGCGCCACCGGCACCATCTCGGCGTGGACCGGTGAGGGCGCGCCGCGCACGGGCACGCGCTCGTCGTGGATCAGCGGCTACGGCTACAGCAACACCGAGACGCTGACCCAGACGGTCACCATCCCGGCGGGCTGCGCCAACACCACGCTGTCGCTGTGGCTGAAGATCAGCACCGAGGAGTACGAGCCCGAGGTGTTCGACACCTTCACCGTCTCGGCGGCCGGCACCACCCTGGCCACCTACACCAACCTCAACCCGTCCGGCTACGCGGTGCGCACCTTCAACCTGGGCGCGTACGCGGGCCAGAGCGTCACGCTGAGCTTCACCGGCACGGAGGACTGGTCCTACGAGACCTCGTTCGTGCTGGACGACGTCTCGGTGAACGCGGCCTGAGCCGAGCGTGGGGAGGGCCGGACGCCCGGCCCTCCCCACGTCCTCACTCAGCAGGCGATCGGCGAGGACCCGATCGCGACATCGTCGTACCACAGCGTGTTCGAGCCTTCGCCGTAGCTCTCCCAGCCCAACCGCAGGTCGGTGACGGTGGGCCGCCAGCCGGTCCGGCGCAGCCACTGGCTGTCGACGTCGGGGGTCGACACGCCGTCGGCCACCAGGCCCTCGACCACCGAACCGTTCAGCGAGGTGGACAGCTTGCCCGCCGGGTCCACGGTGAACTGCACGCAGTTCCACTGGCCGGTGGGCAGCGGCTTGCTCTTCGACACGCCCGTCGGGCTCTGCTCGGGCAGCGTGGCGTCGTCGGACTCGCGGTTCCACTGCAGCGCCGAGTTCTGGCCGCCCATCCGCAGGTCCTTGCCGCCGTCGGCGGAGTCCTTCATGGCCATGAAGGTCACGTGCGACATCGGCAGGGACGTGGTGTGCCGGACGTAGTACCGGCCGTGCACGACGCCCGAGCCGGAGAGCGGGGTGCCGAAGAAGATGTGGTTGCAGTAGCCCGCCGCGCCGTTGACGCGCACCGACTTCGAGCCGCTGTGCGCGACCGACGTGTCGATGCTGACCGAGCCCTGGCCGGTGCAGTTGGCCGCGCCGACGGTCCACTTGCCGCTCGGCGTCGAGCCGGTCTGCTGCTCGAAGCCGTCGCACACCGTCGCCGAGCCGCAGTCGCCCGGGTTGCCGGTCGTCGTGGTCGTCGTGGTGGTGGAGGTCGTGGTCGACGTGGTCGTCGACGTGCTTGTCGACGTGCTTGTCGACGTGCTCGTCGTCGAGGTGGTGGTGGTCGTGGTCGGACCGTCGCCACTGCACGAGACGCCGTTGAACGAAAAGTCGGTCGGCACCGCGTTCGTGCCGCTGTAGGTGGCCTGGAAGCCGAACTGGGCGCTCGCGCCCGTGCCCAGCGACCCGTTCCACGGCATGTTGGACGCCGTCACGACGGCGCCGGACTGCTTCACGTCGGCGCTCCAGCCGGAGGTGACCGACTGGTTACCGGCGAACGTCCAGGTGAGCTTCCACGAGGTGACCGGAGCGGACTGGTTGGTCACGGTCACGTTGGCGGTGAACCCGTTGGCCCACTGGTTGAGCTTGTAGTCCACGGCGCAGACGGGAGCAGCACCCGCCGTGCTGGTCCCGCCGATCACCACCAACCCGGCTATCGACACCACAGCGGCCACCGCCGCCAGCAGATTTCGCACAACAACCCCTTCGTTGTCGTATCTGGGAGCGTTCCCAGAAACAGACTGTAACGATTCCGTCACCTCGATGGAATACCCCGGCTGCCGCAACGGTCACTCGGACGAACCCGCCGGCGGTCAGCCGACCGTGCGCCTGCCCAGCTCGTCCAGCCGCTGTCGGACCCCTTCGGCGTCGTGGTGGCGTCCTTGTTCCCGGTAGAGCTCCCGCGCCGCGCGCCACGCCGTCCGCGCCTCGTCGTGGCGGCCGAGAGCCGCGTGCGCCTGGCCCATCAGGTCCCGGACCACGGCTTCGTGGTAGGCGTCGCCGTCGTCGCCGAGGAGGGTGAGGGCTTGGCGGTAGCGGTCGAGGGCCAGGTCGTGCCTGCCGGTGAGGTGGTCGACGTAGCCGAGGTTGCCCAGCGCGTGGGCCTCTCCGCTGGGGTTGCCGTGACGTCGGTGCAGGGCGAGGGCGGCGCGGCAGTAGGTGCGGGCGGTGTCGTGGTCGCCGAGGCGGGCGGCGTGCCAGCCCACCTGGTTGAGCGCGTCCGCCTGCCACACGGGGTGGTCGTGCGCGGCGGCGAGGTCCAGGACCCGTCGGGAGTGCTCCAGGGCTCGCCGGTAGTCGCCGCGCCGCTCCGACGCCCACGCCAGGTGGAAGCGGATGTGGCCCTGGTGGACGACGTCCCGGTGGCGTTCGGCCAGGGCAAGGGCTCGGCGCAGGTGCTCGGCGGCTTCCTCGTGGCGTTCCAGGTCGGCGCACGCGACACCGAGGTGTCGGTGGATGACGGCGTGGACCGCGGGATCGGTCAGGTGAGCGGCGGCGTCCAGCGCCCCCTGCCACCCGGCGAGTTCGTCGCGGAGGAACCCGCGCCTGCTGTGGTAGGTGCTCGACGCCCAGGCGATCTGCCACACCACGTGGTGCCGCCCTACGGCGGCGGCAGTGTTCCGGGCGGCGAGCAGGTTGGCGTGTTCGGCGTCGAACCACGCCAACGCCGCCGGCGCGTCCGGCAGGGGGTGGGGCCGGGTACCGGGGCCGGGCGGGTCGAGTGGGATGGGCAGGCGGTGGGGGTACAGCAGGCGGTCGGCGGCGTGGGCGGTGTGGGTGTAGAAGTCGAGCACCCGCTCCAGTGCCGCCCGCCGCGCTCCTCCCGGGAGGTCGTCGGCGAGGGTGGTGGCGTGGGCGCGGACCAGGTCGTGCATCCGGTAGCGGCCCGGGGCTTCCTGGACGACCAGCGACGCGTGCTCGAGCCCTCGCAGCACGGCCTTGGTGTCGTTCGGGGGCAGTCCGGTGAGGCAGGCGGCGGCCGGGAGGCCGATGTCGGGCCCGGGGGCGGTGCTCAGCAGCGCGAACGCGGTGACCTGGTCGGCGGTCAGGGCGCGGTGCGACCAGGAGAGCACGGCGGGCAGGCTCGCGGCCGGGTCGCCGTCGTCGAGCGCGTCGAGCCCGGTGTCGCGCAGCTCGGCCGCGATGGCGGCGAGGGACAGGCGCGGGTGGGCGTGGGCGCGGCCCGCGACGATGCCCAGCGCCAGCGGGAACCCACCGCACGAGCGCACCAGGTCGGCGACCGCGTCGGGTTCCGCCTCGACCCTGCTGCCGCCGAGCCGGGTGGTGAGCAGGCGGTGGGCCTCGGCGTGGTCGAGGACGGGCAGGTCCAGCAGACGGGCACCGTGGCCGGTGACCAGGCCGGGCAGGCGGTGGCGGCTGGTGACCAGCACGGTGCACGAGGCCGTGCCGGGCAGCACCGGGGCGACCTGGGCTGTGTCGGCGGCGTTGTCCAGCACCACCAGCAGCCGCTTGTCCGCGACCAGGCTGCGGAACAGGGCGGCTTGGGCGTGCGGGTCTGCCGGGACGCGACCGGGCTCGACGCCGAGGGCGTCGAGGAACCCGCGCACCGCCACCGCCGGGTCCATGGGCGGCTCGTCCGGGCCGAACCCGCGCAGGTCGACGAACAACTGCCCGTCCGGGAAGCGGTGGGCGTTGCGGTGCGCCCAGTGCAGCGCCAGCCAGGTCTTGCCGATGCCACCCGGACCCGCGATGACCCGGACCGCGGTCGTGGCGTCACCGGCGGTGGTCAGCGCGGCGAGTTCGGCGGCGCGGCCGGTGAAGTGCGGCGGCGGCGACGGCAGTTGCCGGGGGACGGGGCGCTGGGCCGCCGGTCCGGTCGGGGTGAGGGTGGTGTCGGCGGTGAGGATGCCCTCGTGCAGCGCACGCAGCTCCGGACCGGGATCGGCCCCCAGCTCGTCGGCCAGCCGTGTCCGCACCGAGTGGTAGTGGGCGAGAGCGTCGGCCTGGCGGCCGCACCGGTACAGCGCCAGGAGGTACTGCGCGGCGACCCGTTCGTCGAGGAGGTGTTCCCGGGCGCGGCTCTCGAGCGCGGGCAGCACGTCGGCGTGCCTGCCGGCCCGCAGCGCCAGGTCGGCGTGGTCCAGCTCGGCGGCCCGGCGTCGGTGCTCGAGCGACGCCCGGACGGAGTTGATCCAGGGTGTGTCCAGCCCGGTGAACGGCTCGCCCCGCCACAACGCCAACGCCTGCTCCGCCGCCGCCAACCCCGCCACCGGGTCCGGCGCGCTCCGGGCGTCGGCGAGCAGGCGGTGGAACCGGTGCAGGTCCACCCCGTCCGGGTCGACCTGGAGCTCCCAGCCGCCCGGGCGGCGCACGATGGCCAGGTCCCCCACCTCCGCCAACGCCCTGCGCAGGCGGGACAGGTAGGCGTACAGGGCCTCGCGGCCCCTCGACGGGACGCGCTCGCCCCAGGCCCGGTCCAGCAGTCGGTCCGCGTCGACCACCTGGTTCGCGTCCACCGCCAGCGCCACCAGGACGCACTGCTGCCGAGCGTGCCCCACCTCGACCCGCCGCCCACCTGCCCGTGCCTGGACCGTGCCCAGCACCCACAACTCCCCCACGGCCGCTTCCCCCCTCATCGGCGGCGAACCCCTCCCGCTCCACCGATAGCAGGGCCACCTGCCGGTTTCAGGTTCTCGGCAAGGTTCGTACCCGGACGGCCGACCACCATTGCCCCCGTCCCCTTCACCCGAGCTTTGGGAGACCGATGAGACTCAAGGTCCTGGCAGTGCTCGCGGCCACCTTCGCCGCGGTGCTGATCGCACCCTCACCCGCCTTCGCCCACTCGACCGACGACTGGGTGAGGGTGACCGACCCCGATGTCGGAGGGTGGAACTACCGCAGCGCGGCGAGCACCGCCGGCGGCGTGACGCAAGCCACCAGCATCAACTGGAACGGCTACCGCGTGGTCGTGATCGGCACGGTGTGGGACGAGAAGACCGACGGGTACTGCGGAGCGATCCAGATCCGCTACGAGATCGCCGACTCCGCCGGGAACTGGTCCGGTCACTGGCACTACCGCCAGCTCTCCCCCGCGGTCGACTGCACCACCGACAGCGTGCCCAGCTACAGCTACTGGTGGTCGGCCCGCTACCCCACCCGTGGCCTGGGGGCGCGCGCCTGCCACGCCGATTCCGCCGGGTCGATCATCCACTGCGAGCAGAACTGGCACTGAGCACCGTCACCGCGCCGCGACCGCCGTCCACCCGGACGCGGTCGCCGGTGCGGATGCGGGTGGTGGCGTTGCCGCAGCCGACCACGGCGGGGATGCCCAGCTCGCGGGCGACGATGGCGGCGTGCGACAGCGGCGCGCCCACGTCGGTGACCACGGCGGCGGCGCGCGGGAACAGCGGGGTCCAGCCGATGTTCGTCACCGTGGTCACCAGGATCTCGCCCGGTCGGAGGGCCGCGCCGTCGGCGACGTCGTGGATCACCCGCGCCACGCCCTCCACCACGCCCGCCGCGCCGGGGAAACCGGACACGTCGTCGCCGAGCGGCGCGGCGGAGGCGTCGTGCACGTCCAGCCTGCGGTTCGGGTCGGCCGCCCACGCCTCGGGGTCGAACCGGCCGCGGATCACGGTCGGGTAAGGGGGCAGGGCGCGGTAGCGGTCGTAGGCGGCACGCCGCGCCGGCACGGCGGCCAACGGGGCCCTGTCGCCGCCCAGGACGCGCAAGGTCTCCTCGATCGGGAGGAAGAACAGCGCGTCACCGTGCCCGGTGACCTCGCCCGCCCGCACCAGGAACGCCCGCAGCACGGCGAACGTGCGGGCGAACTCCGACCGCGCCCGTTCCCGCAGGCGGGCCGACGCGGCGAAGTCGTCCACCTGGCGGCGCAGGCGCTCGGCCCTGCCGGGATGGGCGGCGCGGAGCCGTTCCCACGCCGCGTCACGCACGGCCGCCTGCCGGGCGAGCAGCTCTTCGGGATCGACGCCGACGTCGTCCGGGCGGGGCCACTCCGGGTCCTCCGCCGGGCGGGGCGCGGACACCTCGAACTCGTCGGCGAACCGGTGCCCGTAGTGCCGCGCGTACTCCTCACGGGTGATCTCGCCGCGCCTGAGCCGGGCCAGGCCGAGCACGGGGCCGAGGCTCTCCAACTCCCCCGCCGCGCCGTGCGCGCCGGTCAGCAACGCGGTGGTGTCGTCCTCCCCCACGAGCTTCGCCAGCCTCCGCCGCAGCTTCGCCGACGACATCGAGCCGGTGCGTCCGCCCGCGTCGAGCACCTTGGCGTCCACGTGCAGCAGGTCGTCCACGTCGGACTTCCACAGCGCGAGCAGGTCGGCGGGCGTCGAGACGGCCCGGAACGCGGCGCACAGCCGTTCGGCCCGGTCCGGCCCGGACGCCACCAGACCGTCGATCCTCGCCCGGAACTCGCGGTTCTGCCGCAGGAACGGCCCGACGGCGCCGACCGCCGCACGCAGCACGGCCAGGCGTGACAACGGCAGCGGCGGCACCTCCGCACCCTCCGGGATGCGGCCGAAGTACTGCCCCGCCGTCCGGCGCAGCAGACCGCCCAGGCCGAGCGCCCGGCCGACCGCCAGCGCGGTGGAGAGGTTGAGGTAGAACCGGCCGCCGATGTTGCCCGACGTCGGGTGCCCGGCGATCGGCGGCTGGGCGAGGGACTTCACGAACGACCAGGTCGCGGGCGTCATCACGCTCGGCACGGCCTCGCGCAGGTTCGCGCACGTCCACAGGTAGTCGCCGCGCAGGGTGTCGTTCCAGACCTCGGCCAGCGCGGTGATCGGCCGCGCCTGCAACACCGCGATCCGGCCGCCCGCCACGGCCCACTCGACGTCCACCGGCACGCCGTGCAGCTCCTGGATCCGCGCGCCCAACGCGGCCAGTTCCCTGATCCGCGCGTCGGACAGCAGCGTGCCACCGGACCGGCGCACCTCGCCGTCGCCGGTCACCACGTACTCGTCGGGCGTGACCGCGCCGCCGACCAGGGCCTCGCCGAGACCGGGGGCGGCATTGACCACGGTCTCCGTCCGCACGCCGGTCACGGGGTTCGCGGTGAACAGCACCCCGGCCGCGTCGGCGGGCACCATCTCCTGCACCACCACAGCGAGCGCGACGTCCGTGATGCCGTGCCGGGCGCGGTAGGCGATGGCGCGCGCCGTCCAGAGCGAGGCCCAGCAGCGCTTGACCGCGCTCAGCACGGCGTCTCCGGAGACGTCCAGGAACGTGTCGTGCTGGCCCGCGAACGACAGGGTCGGCAGGTCCTCCGCCGTCGCCGACGACCGCACCGCCACCGGACCGGCGGGCAGGGCCGCGCGGATGGCGTCGGCGATGTCCCGGGGCATGTCCCGGCGCTCGAACGCCGCGACGATCGCCTCCTCGCCACCCAGCCCGTCCCGGATCTCCGCGTCGAGCCCCGCGGTGAACCGGCGGTAGGCGTGCGTGGTCAGGTGGAAGCCGTCCGGCACGGGCAGTCCCGCGGCAGCGAGCCGGGCCAGCGAGGCGCCCTTCCCGCCGACCGTCTCCAGGTCGGCGGCGGGATCGGCGAGCGGCAGCACCAGCGCGGTCGTCCCCATGGGCCGATCTTCGCACCGGCCGCCGCCGCACGCGGTGCGAACCGGTGAACCGGGGCGGACCGCGTCGTCCGGCACGCCCCGGTTCACCGGCGGCGAACGGCATCGCGGTGGACCGGGTGCTCAGGGTCCCCGGCGCGCGGGGCGAGGGCGCGAACCCCGCGCGCCGGGGAGGTTCACAGGCCGTTGGTGAACAGCAGGCGGTTGACCGTGCCGCCGGTGCCGCCGCCGCTGACGACGTTCGCCGTGGCGCCGGAGTTCAGCCAGTCGTGCACGACGGCCGACGGCTGGTCGCCGAACCGCTGCTTGTAGAGCGCGGCCACGCCGGTCACGTGCGGCGTCGCCATCGAGGTGCCGCTCATCGTGCCCGAGCCGCCGGTGCGGACGGTCGAGACGATCGAGCTGCCGGGCGCGTAGATGTCGACGCACGCGCCCGTGCTGGAGAACGACGACCGGGCGTCGGTGTCCGTGGAGGACGCCACCACGCTGGCCGTCTCCACCTTGCGCGGCAGTCGGTCGCACGAGTCGCCGCCCGTGTTCCCCGCCGACGTGGCCAGGAAGACACCCGCGGCGATCATGTTGCGGATCGCGGTCTCCAGGCTGGCCGACGCGGTGAAGTTCCACGAGGTGTTGGCGACGGCCGGCTTGGTGTGGTTGGCGGTGACCCAGTTGATCGCGTTGAGCGCCGAGGTGGTGGTGGCGCTGCCGGAGCAGTTCATCATCTTCACGCCGTGCAGCCGGACGCCCTTGGCGATGCCGTAGGTGGCGGAGCCGATCGTGCCGGCGACGTGCGTGCCGTGGCCGTGGCAGTCGGTGTTGTTGGTGTCGTAGGCGTTGTAGTCGAACGTGGCCCGGCCGCCGTAGTCCGCGTGGCCGGGCGTGATGCCGGTGTCGATGATGTAGGCGTGCACGCCCGCGCCGGTGGCGTTGTAGGTGAAGCTCGCCGACAGCGGCAGGGCGCGCTGGTCGACCCGGTCGATGCCCCACGACGGCGGGTTGGCCTGGGTGGCGTCGAGCGCGTCGGTGACCAGCACGTCCTGCTCGATCGTGGCCACCGCCGGGTCGCGGCTGAGCTTGCGCAGCTGCGCCGGGGTGAGCTTGGCGGCGAAGCCGTGGAACGCCGCGTCCCAGACGTGGGTCGGCGTGACGCCGGCCGTGGCGGCCACGCTCGCGCCGCTGCGGGCGGTGGCGTCGAGCGCGACGATGTAGGAGTCCTTGATCGGGTGGACGGTCGCGGACGCCGTCGCGGTGATGATGTCGGCCTGGTGCAGGGGTTCGGCCTCGGCGGCGGTGGTCGTGAGGCCGACGGCGGTGGTCGCGACGGCCAGGACGGTGAGCGTTCGGGGGAAAGGACGCACGGGTTGGCTCCTTCGGGTGAACCCGGGCGAGCGCGCCCCGACGCAGGGTTGACGGGGCGAACGGTCACTCGTCCGAGGTTCAGACCAGCAGCCTGACCAGCACTTATGTCATGGTCAACGGTGGTCGGCCGAACGGCCGCCCGCGCCGTCACGCTCGGTGGACATAACGGACAACTGGTAACGCTCCGGTCGCTCGGCCGGGTGCTTGCCCGCCGCCGACCGGGCCAGTGCCAGCCGGGTCAGCGCGACCCCGCCCAGGACCACCGCCATGCCCACCACGATCCGCGGCGTCAGCGGCTCGTCCAGCACCAGCGCGCCCAGCGCGACGGAGACGACCGGCAGCAGGTAGCCGACCGTGGCGGCGCTGGTCGGGCCCTCGTCCTCGATGATCCGGTAGTTGAGGAAGAACGTGAAGCCGGTGCCGAAGACGCCGAGCACCACCACCGCGACGACCGCCGTGACGTTGAGCGCCGCCGGGGTGTGGTCGAACGGGAGCATGACGGCGCTCAGCCCGGTGGCCGCGGTGAGCTGGGCCGCGGACACCACTACCGGACCGCCCTTGCCGACCAGCTTGCGTCCCATGTAGGCGAACGCGACCGCGTAGCTCGCCGCCGCGCCGAGCAGGGCGAAGGCGCCCAGGCTGAGCAGGCCTTCCTGCTGCCACGGGGCGAAGATCAGCGTGACGCCCGCGAAGCCGACGACCAGGCCGAGCACGCGCGCCGGCGTGACGGGGCCGTCCGTGCCCAGGGCGAAGCCGATGAGGAGCGAGAACAGCGGTGTGGTCGCGTTGAGGACGCCCGCCACGCCGGAGTCGACGGTCTGCTGGCCGACCGCGAACAGCAGGAACGGCAGGGCGTTGCAGAAGAACGCGGCGACCGCGAGGTGGCCCCACAGCCGGCGGGGCAGCTTCTGGCGGTTCACCCGGGCCAGCACGAGGAGCGTGACGGCACCCAGCGCGCAGCGGATCACCGTGATCTGGATCGGCGACAGTCCGGTCAGGGCCAGTTCGATCCACAGGAACACCGAGCCCCACAGCAGGGCCAGCGCTCCCATCCGCAGCACACCAAGTCCGGTCATGGGCCAACGGTCCCCCAGACTCCACTTAAAGAAAAGTGAAACCTCATGACAGGACGTTAAGCAGAACTACAACCTCGCCGTTGCCGGGTGCAGGACCCCCGCGAGAGTCCCGCACCCGGCACCCGGGAGTCCTACCTCCGGCACACCCGAGTTCGACGCTCAGCGGGTGTGCACGTAGAGCGAGTCGACGCCGTGGACGATCGAGGCGGTCCGGAACGCGGGCCGTTCGGCGGCCAACCGGAGGTTCGGGAAGCGGCGCAGCAACGCCGGGTAGGCGGCGCGCAGCTCCATCCGCGCCAGCTCCGCGCCCACGCACCGGTGCGCGCCGAAGCCGAACGCCAGGTGCGACGACGACGTGCGGCCCGCGTCGAATTCGGACGCTTCCTCGCGGTTGGCCGCCGACAACGACACCACGACCACGTCGCCTTCCTCGATCTGCTGCTCGCCGACCCGCAACGCGTGCCGGGCGAACCGCGGGAAAGCCACCTGCACCACGCTCAGGTGCCGCAGCAGCTCCTCCACCAACGGCGCGGCGGCCGCGTCGTCGTCACGCATCGCCGCACGGGCGGCGTCGTCCTTGAGCAGCACGATCGCACCCAGCGCCAGCATCGACGCCGTCGTGTCGAACCCGCCGGTCAGCACCCCGTCGGCGAGGCCCGCCAGCTCCACGTCGCTCACGTCGTCACCGTGCTGGCGGATGATCGAGCCGATCAGGCCGTCACCGGGCGACCGGCGCTCGCGGCGCACGATCTCCTCCATGTACGACAGGGACTCCGAGATCGCGCCCAACGCCTGCCCCGCGCCGCCGAACAGGTCGAACCGCGCCGCCGCCAGCTCCTGGAACCGGTCGCGGTCCTCGTAGGGCACGCCCAGCAGCTCGCAGATCGTGAGCGACGGGATCGGCAGGGCGAACTCCTTCACCAGGTCCACCGGCCCGTCGACGGCCTCCATGGCGTCCAGCCGCTCGGTCACGATCGCGTCGATGCGCGGCACCAGGCGCGACAGCCGCCGCATGGTGAACTCCGGCGTGAGCAGCTTGCGCAGCCGGGTGTGGTCGGGCGGGTCGGCGAAGCCCAGGCCTCCGGGCGACTGCTCCAGCCGACCGACCGCCGCGCCGAGCCGCGCGTAGTCGTTGCTGAACGCACCTGTGTCGGAAAGCACCTTCTTGGCCTCGTCCTGGCCCGTGACCAGCCACACGCGCAAGCCGAACGGCACCGGGATCCGGTGCACCGCGCCGGCCTCCCTCATCCGCTCCAGCTCGGCGACCGGCACCACCCCGTCCCGCTTCAGCGGGACCAGCGCACGGTCCGGGAGCAGCGTGAACGCCCGCGAACCGATCTTGCCCAACACCCACCGCGTCGCCGAACGCCGTGCGACCCACGCCACCAAGCCGTCGCGCACGGACGCCAGAGTCGTCATCGAACACCCCTCTTCCCCAGATCCAATCGCCCGACGGTAACCGTACGTAGGGGTGAGCAGCATCGCGCTAGAGGCGGATTGACACGCCAGTGCCCGTGACAGACGATCGGCAATCGCGCGCGAAACGGGGGAAGCCGGTCGAAATCCGGCGCTGACCCGCAACGGTAGGTCCCATCCGGGACGAGCCCGAACGCCCGTCGCGCGTGCCACGCTCCCGACACCGTCGAGGTCAACGGGTCGGAGCCCGGGGGGAAGTCGCGCACGGCTGTCCGGGGTCCGCTCACGCCTCGCGCCCCGGAAAGGCCGAACATGTCGTTGAGACGGACCGCCGCCGTCATCGCCGCCGCCGCTGTGACGGCGCTCGCGTTGGCACCCACCGCCCGGGCCCAGGCGGTGCCGACGACCGACGTGAGCGACGCGGCCGCGGGCTGGCTCGCCCGGCAGCTCGTCGACGGCGACCACTTCGAATTGGTCGACAGCGGCGTCGCCTACCCCGACCAGGGGCTCACGCTCGACGCGCTGTTCGCGTTCACGGCGGCAGGGGTGGCGTCCGACAGCGCGGACCGGGCCGCCGCATGGCTCGCCGAGCCCGCGATCATCGACAACTACCTGCACTTCGGCGACCCGGCCGAGTCGTTCGCGGGCGCGCACGCCAAGCTCGCGCTGGCCGTCCAGGCGCGCGGGCTGGACCCGACGGCCTTCGGCGGCGTCGACCTGATCGCGGGCCTCACCGCGTTGCAGGCTCCGTCCGGCCGGTTCACGAACAAGTCGCGGTACGGCGACTACTCCAACGGCTTCAGCCAGGCGTTCGCGGTGCTCGCGCTGGACCGGTGGCGGGGCGCACCCAAGGCCGCCGTCGACTACCTCGTCGGCACGCAGTGCCCCGACGGCGGCTTCCCGCTCGTCCTGGAGGCCGCGACCTGCGTGTCGCACGTGGACGCCACCGCGATGGCCGTGCAGGCGTTGCTGGCGGTCGACCGGACCGCCCCGGCGGGCGAGGCGCTCAAGTGGCTGACCGGCGTGCAGCGGCCCGGCGGTGGGTTCCTCGACGAGAACGCGACCGGCGAGGGCAACGCCAACAGCACCGGTCTCGCGGCGCAGGCGCTGCGCGCGGGCGGTCGGACGGCCGCCGCGGACAAGGCCGGCGCGTTCCTGAGGTCGTTGCAGGTCGGCTGCACGGCCGCCGAGGCGGACCGGGGCGCGATCGCGTTCGACCGGACCGGTTTCACGCAGGCCTCGTCGCTGCGCGCGAGCGCTCAGGGCGTGCTCGGCCTGGTCGGGGTCGGCTTCGCGGACCTGAAGGCCGAGGGTGGCCAGTCGGGCGCGCCGGTGCTCGACTGCCCGGTCACCACCACGTCTCCGACCTCGGCCACCACCACGACGACCACGACCACCACCGACCCGACGGCCACGTCCGACACCACCGCCACGAGCACGACGACGACCGCGGTGGTCGCCGTGGCGGCCAACCGCAGCACCCTCGCCCGCACGGGCGCGCCGGTCGGTCCGACGCTGTGGACCGGCGCGCTCCTGCTGGTGAGCGGCGTGCTCGCGGTGGTGTTGTCGCGCAAGCGGTACGCGGGTACCCGGAAGTGACCGGGTGGTGGCGGGTGGCGGCGGCCTCGGCCGTCGTCGGGCTCGCGATGGCGCACGCTCCCCTGACCGCGCGGGCGGCGGACTGCGCGGGCGTCACGGTGGTCGTGGACTTCGGCTCGCTGGGCGGCGGCGTGCGGACGGGCTGCGCTCCGGGTGACCCGGCGACCGGGACGGCCGCGCTGACCGCCGCCGGGTTCGGCTACACGTTCGCGTCCCGCCAGCCCGGCTTCGTGTGCCGGATCAACGGCCAACCGAGCAGCGACCCGTGCGTCACGACCTCCCCCACCACGGCCTACTGGGGTTACTGGCACGGTCGGCCGGGCGGGTCGTGGGTCTACAGCAGCACCAGCGCCGGTGCGTACGACCCCGCGCCCGGCAGCGTCGAGGGCTGGTCGTTCGGGGCGGGTGGGCAGCCGGGCATCGCGCCACCGGCACCGGCACCACAACCCGTCCAGCCCGCGCCGCAACCACCCGCGCCCGCGCAACCGGCGCAACCAGGCCAACCCGTGCCACCGGGCCAACCGGCGCCGACCGCACCACCTGGTGAACCGGCGCAGCCGACCACCCAGCCGTCCGAGGCGCCCCCGTCGACCACGACCGGGACGACGACGTCCTCCGAGGCGCCCACGACCGGCAGCACGGCCTCGGGTTCCGCCACACCGACGAGCGCGGCGGGTTCGACGACCTCGGTCGCCGTGGAGCCCACGGCGGGCACGTCCTCCGGCGGCACGGTCGGCCTGGTCGTCGGCATCGCGGTGATCGCCGCGTTGGCGGGCCTGGGAGTGTGGACCGCGCGGCGGCGCGCCAAGGCGGCGGGGTGAGGCTGCACCCCGGCGCGTGGTGGCTCTGGGCGTTGTGCCTGGCCGCCATCGCCGGTCGCACCACCAACCCGGTGCTGTTGGCGCTGGTGATCGCGGTGGCCGGCTACGTTGCCGTGTCGTGCCGCGAGGACGCGCCGTGGGCCGGTGCGTACGGGGTGTTCCTCAAGTTCGCGTTGGTGGTGCTGGCCATCCGGGTGGTGTTGCACGTGCTGCTCGGCGGCGTGAGCGGGCCGACCGTGCTGGTGACGTTGCCCGAGATCCCGTTGCCGGAGTGGACGAAGGGCATCCGGCTCGGTGGCCCGGTGAGCGCCGAAGGGCTCGCTTTCGCGTTGTACCAAGGGCTTCAGCTGGCGACCCTGCTGTGCTGCGTGGGCGCGGCGAACGCGCTGGCCAACGCCAAGCGGCTGCTGCGGTCGTTGCCGGCCGCGTTGTACGAGGTGAGCGTGGCAGTGGTGGTGGCGCTGACGGTCGCGCCGCAACTGGTGGCCAGCGCGCGGTCGGTGCGGCGGGCCCGGGCGTTGCGCGGTGACGTGGTGCGGGGCGTGAAGGCGATGCGGGTGCTGATGGTGCCGGTGCTGGAGGACGCGTTCGAGCGGTCGCTGGTGCTGGCCGCGGCGATGGACTCGCGCGGCTACGGCCGGACGGCGGGCCTGCCGAAGCGGGCCAGGGTGGTGACCGGCGCGCTGGTGCTGGGCGGGTTGATCGGTCTGTGCGTCGGCGCGTACGGGCTGCTCGGCGGCGTCACGCCGGGCGTGGTCGGCACGCCGATGCTGGCGGTGGGCTCGGTGGCGGCGGTCGCGGGCCTGTGGACCGGGTCGCGGCGGGTGCGGCGCAGCCGGTACCGGCCGGACCGGTGGGGTCCGCGCGAGCTGGCGATCGTCGGGTCCGGGCTGGTCGCGGCGCTGGCGACGTTCCTCGCGCCGGCCGGCCTGGGCGGGTCGGCGCTGACGCCGGGCACCGTGCCGCTGACCGCGCCGGAACTGCCGTTGCTGCCCGCCGTGGGCCTGCTGTGCGCGCTCGCACCCGTCGTCATCGCCAGGAACAGGGTGAACACGTGATCCGGTTCGAGAACGTCTCCGTCACCTACCGCGACGCCGACGCGCCCGCGTTGGCCGACGTGGACCTGCACGTGCCCGAGGGCGAGCTGTGCCTGGTGGTCGGGCAGACCGGGTCGGGCAAGTCGACGCTGCTGCGCGCGGTCAACGGCCTGGTGCCGCACTTCACCGGCGGCACGCTCACCGGCCGCGTGCTGGTGGACGGCCGGGACACCCGCACGCACCCGCCGCGCGAGCTGGCCGACGTGGTGGGCGTGGTGGGGCAGGACCCGCAGGCCGGGTTCGTCACCGATTCGGTCGAGGAGGAGCTGGCGTACTCGATGGAGTCGCTGGCGCTGCCCAACCCGGTGATGCGCAAGCGGGTCGAGGAGACGCTGGACCTGCTGGGCCTGGCGGAGCTGCGGCACCGGCCGCTGGCCACGTTGTCGGGTGGCCAGCAGCAGCGCGTGGCCGTCGGCGCGGCCCTGACCGCCCACCCGCGGGTGCTCGTGCTGGACGAGCCGACGTCGGCGCTGGACCCGGGCGCGGCGGAGGACGTGCTGGCGGCGTTGCACCGGCTGGTGCACGACCTGGGCATGACGGTGGTGATCGCCGAGCACCGGCTGGAACGGGTCGCGCAGTACGCGGACCGCGTGGTGTGGCTGCCCGGCGGTGGGCTGCCCCCGGTCACCGGCGCGCCCGGCCCGGTGCTGGCGGACGCGCCCGTCGCGCCACCCGTGGTGCGGCTGGGCCAGTTGGCGGGATGGGAACCGGTGCCGGTGTCCATCCGGGACGCGCGGCGGCTGGCCGGTCCGTTGCGCGACCGCCTCCCGTCCCCGCCCGACGTGGTGTCGGCGGGGTCGGCGGAGCTGGTGCGGGTGCGCGACCTGCGGGTGCGCTACTCCACCGTGGACGCCGTGCGCGGTGTGTCGTTGAGCGTCGGCGCCGGCGAGCGGGTGGCCTTGATGGGGCGCAACGGGTCGGGCAAGTCGAGCCTGCTGTGGGCGGTGCAGGGCACCGGGAAGCGGTCCGGCGGTGAGGTCGCGGTGAACGGCGTGGACCCGGCGACGGTGAAACCCGGCCCACGGCGCGAGGTCGTCGGCCTGGTCCCGCAGCAACCCGGCGACCTGCTGTACCTGCACGCGGTCGGGGGCGAGTGCGCGCAGGCGGACCGCGAGTCGGGCCGGCCCGAGGGCACGTGCCGCGGGTTGCTGGACCGGCTCGCGCCCGGCATCCCGGACGGACGGCATCCCCGTGACCTGTCGGAGGGGCAGCGGCTCGCGCTCGTGCTGGCCGTGGCGCTGACCCCGTCCCCGCGGGCGGTGCTGCTGGACGAACCGACGCGGGGCCTGGACTACCCGGCCAAGACCCGGCTGGCCGAGGCGCTGCGCGAGCTCGCCGACCGCGGGCACGCGATCGTGCTGGCGACGCACGACGTCGAGTTCGTCGCCGAGTACGCCGGCCGCGTGGTCGTGCTGGCGGACGGCGAGGTGGTGGCCGACGGCCCGACCGCCGAGGTCGTCACGGCGTCGCCGGTCTTCTCGCCGCAGGTGGCGAAGGTGCTCGCACCGCAGCCGTGGCTGACGGTGGCGGACGTGCGCGCGGCGCTGGCGGCGACGTGACCCGGTCGATCCGCATCCGACCCCGCGCCACCCTGGCCCTGGCCGTGGCGGCGGCGATCAGCGTCGTCGCGTTCGGCTGGCCGCTGCTGGTCTCCGCCGACGCCGTCATCGCGCGGGGCGCCACCGCGCCGTGGACCTTCGCCCTGCTCCTGCCGCTCGTGCTGGCCGTGGTGCTGGCCGAGATCAGCGAGGGTGGGCTGGACGCGAAGGCCGTGGCGATGCTGGGCGTGCTGTCCGCGCTGGGCGCGGCGATCCGGCCGCTCGGCGCGGGTACGGCCGGCATCGAGACGGTGTTCTTCCTGCTCGTCCTCGGCGGCCGGGTGTTCGGGCCCGGGTTCGGGTTCGTGCTCGGCAACACCACGCTGTTCGCATCCGCCCTGCTCACGGGTGGTGTCGGGCCGTGGCTGCCGTACCAGATGCTGGGCGCGGCCTGGGTGGCGCTGGGCGCGGGCCTGCTGCCGCCCTTGCGGGGCAAGGCGGAGCTCGCCGTGCTCGCCGCGTACAGCGCCGCCGCGTCCCTGGTCTACGGGCTGCTGCTGAACCTGTCGTTCTGGCCGTTCGCGTTGGGCGCGGGCAGCACCTCGCTGTCCTTCCAGCCGGGCGCGCCGGTCGTGGACAACCTGGTGCGCGTGGTGGCGTTCAGCCTGGCCACCTCCCTCGGCTGGGACGTCGGCCGGGCCGTCACCACCACGATCCTGGTGCTCGTGACCGGCCCGGTGCTGCTGCGCACGCTGCGCCGGGCGGCCCGCAGGGCGTCGTTCGGCGACCCGGTCTTCACCGGGGCAGCTGCGCCGCCACCTCCGCCAGCGCGTCCAGCACCTCCGGGGTGACGTACCTGGTCGCGACCTCGGCCTCGGCGATGGCGACCGTGGCCCGGTCCCGGCCCGAGCCGTAGTTGGCGCCGGTGAACGCGACGTCCGGGAGGCCGACCTGGGCCGTGCCCAGCGCCTTGACGTCACCGGTTCCGGGCGCGTCGACGAGGTCCTGGAACTCCCGCGCGTCGCCGCGCGACCCGAACTCCACCCAGGCCACCGCGATCACGGCCGTGTTGCCCGCGTCGTCGCCGACCGTGAACAGCGCCCGGTCCATCGACGTGCACGCGTGCTCCCGCAGGAACTCCCGCACCCCGCCGAACGACGCGTCCACGCACGCGGCCTGCTGTCTCTCGGTCCGCTTGAGCCCGCGCAGCCCCATCCGCTCCCACGCGCCGTCGGCGTCACCACGCCGGGCGAGCTCGCCGCCCTGGTCCTTGCGCGCCTGGACGCCCAGCCCCGGACCTCCGCCGCCCCCGGAGGCGCCCGCGCTCAGGCCGACCGCTCCCCCGTACCCGACCGCGCTGAGGGCGATCAGCCCGGCCAGCAGCGCCGACCTGCTCCGCCCGCCCCCGCCGGCGACCGGCCGCACCCGGCCCCGGTCGTCGGTGTAGAAACCTCGTGGCACCGTGACCTCCTCCCCCTGGGGAAGGTGTAGCAACGTCACGGGCCCCGAGACCCGAAATTCGCGGAGAACCGCCCGAAGATCGCAAACCAGACGGTCGGTTCACTGACCGTGCGTAGCCCGCCACCTGTCGTAGTCCTCGGGTGTCCGAACGCCGTCGTCCAGCACCGACCGGTAGACGTCGAAGCTGCGGTAACCCGGCCGCGAGTGCTTGATCACCAGGATGGCCGCGCGTGCGGCCGGCGTGATCCGGCCGGGCAGCGTGCGCACGTGCCCGAGGTCGGGCTGGCGGTCCGGCTCGTCCACGAACCAGATGTCCGCGTTCCACTCGGGCCCGTCGTCCCGGTACTTCAGGCCCAGGTACAGCCCGTCCGGGTACGCGTCCGGCTCGGCGTTCCACCGGCCGTCGTCCTTGCGGAACTGCACCACGCGCACCCGCTCGTGCCGCGCGAGCCGAGCGGCCAGCCCGGCCACCGCGTCCGCGTCCAGCGACGGGCACACCACCGTGATGTCGATGTCCGGCACCACCATCAGCCCCAACGCCGAACTGCCCGTCCGCACGGGCTCGCCGAGCGCCGACAGCAGCCCGGGCAGCCTGAGATCGGCCACCACGGCGTCCGCCGCGGCCTGCAGCTCGTCCTGCCGCCTCAGCAACTCCTCGATCACGCGGCACTCCTCCGCCTGGCCGCCAGCAGCAGCGCAACCCCCACCACCGACATCGCCAGGCCCATGCCGTACGCGGTGCGGTAGCCGAAGTGCTGCGCGAGGCCCACCAACGGCCCCGTGAGCATCGCGCTGGTCTTGTACGTGTTGGTGAACAGCGTGCTGGCGTACCCCGGCCGGTCGGGCGCGAGGTCCTGGAAGTAGGAGATGCCCACGCCCATCACCGCCGAGATCACCACGGCGTGCAGCACCTGCGCGGCCATCACCTGCCAGGTCGCCTGGGTCATCAGCATGATCGAGTAGTAGGCCAGCGCGACCACGCCGCCCGACAGCACGAGCACGCGGTGGTTGAACCGGAGCGCCAGCGCGCCGAAGCCGAGCATCAGCGGGATCTCCAGGGCCGCGCACAGCCCCAGCACCAGGCCCGCGTCACGGGTCGTGCCGCCCAGGTCCTCGGTCACGAACAGCGGCATCGCGGTCACGCCGACCGTCGTCGCGCCTTGCAGCAGCACGAACGCCGCCGCCGCCAGCACGACCTCGCGACGCAGGCCGGACTGCCGCGCCACCTCGTGCGCGGGCTTCGCGGCCGGCCCCAGCTCGGGCAGCCACGTCAACGTCACCAGCACGGCCAGCACGTAGATGGCCGCGCTCACGCCGAGCAGCCAGGTGAACCCGCCGCCCCCGAGCAGCAGCGCGCCCAGCGGCGGACCGCCGACCCAGGCGATCGACATCGTCATCCGCAGGCCGCTCATGGCCAGCGGCGCCTTCGCCGAACCGCTGCGTTCCAGCAGCTGCCGGGCGTAGGCGTACATCTGCGGGATCTGCGAGGACGAGACCGCCCAGAACGTGACCGCGACCGCCAGCAGCAGCCAGTAGTTCCGCAGCGCGGAGAACAGCACCCACCCGATCGCGCCCGACACACCGGCCGCCAAGAGCAGCGCGCGGCGGATCGCCCTGGCGTCGGACAACCGCCCGACCAGCGTGCTCACCAGCATCGACGCCAGGGCGCTGATCAGGAGGAACGCGCCGACCGCGACCGGTCCGGCCTGGACCTCCTTGATCAGGAACAGCGACAGGAACGGGGCCGCCAACGCGTACCCGACACCGGTCAGCAGGCTCATCGAGACCAGCGGCACGAAGGAGTGGGACCGGGGTGGGGCAGGGGTTTCGCTCAGGGCGGGCACACCGGCGATCCTCGCCGCCCGGGTGGGCGACGAGGAAGCCGATTTCCAGCATGCGGACCGGTGAGAGCGCTCACACGACGGCGCGGGCCACCAGCACCGCCATGTCCAGCGGCAGCTCGCGGAGGCCTTCCAGGGCGAAGCCGTTGGCCGCCAGCAGCCGCCGGTGCTCCTCGGTGGTCCGCTCGCCGCCCTGCACGGTGTTGACCATCATGTGCACGTTGAACGCCAGCGGCAGCAGGGTGCGCGGGTCGTCCTGGATCGGGCGCTCGACCACGGCCAGCGTCGCGCCCTCCGCCATCGCCGCGCGCACGTTGCGCAGGATCGTGGAGCACCGCTCGTCGTCCCAGTCGTGCATGATCCGCGACAGCAGGTACAGGTCGCCGCCCGCGGGCACCGGGTCGTGGAAGAAGTCGCCCGCGACCACCGACACCCGCGCGCCGTGGGCCGCGAGCACGTCGACCGCCGCGCCGACGACGTGCGGCCGGTCGAACAGCACGCCGCGCAGACCGGGCCCGGCGGCCAGCACCAGGTCGAGCAGCCGTCCGTCGCCGCCGCCCACGTCGATCACCGTGCCGGAGGCGGGCAGGTCCAGCACGCCGGGCACCAGTTCGAGGAACGTCGTGCCGGCCGCCATCGCGCCCTCGAACAGCCGCGCGTCGGCCGGGTTCGCGGCGAAGTGCTCGAACGGCTGCGCGCCGTAGACGTGGCCGAACCCGCTCTCGCCGGTGCGCACGGCGTGCTCCAGCCCGCTGAACGACCGGTAGAACAGGCCGCCGTAGATGCGCGCCAGGTCCCGTTGCGACCCCGCCACGTCACGGCGCAGCAGCGTGCCGACCTCGGTCAACGACCACTGCTCGCCGTCGCGCCGGAACACGCCCAGCGCGGCGAGGTAGGCCAGCACGCGGCGCAGCTTGTCCGGGCGCGACGCGGTGCGCGCGGCCAGGTCGGCGGTGTCGAGCGGACCGTCGGCGAGCAGGTCGGCGATGCCCAGTTCGGCGACCGCCGCCACGGCCCGGGTGCGCCACGCGCCGGTCATCAGGTCGAGCATCGAGCGCCGCGGCTGGTCGGGCCGCCCGACGTGGCGCGCCAGCAGGTCGGCGCGGTGACCGGTTGCCCGCACCGCCAGCCGGCTCGCGCCGCGGAAGTAGAACGTGGTCGCCTGCCCGTCGTAGTCGCCGCCGTCGGCCGCGAGGCCCGCGTCCTGCAACGTCGCGCACACCCCGCGCAGCAGCACGTCGTCGCCACCGGTGACGTCGAACGCCAGGTGCGACCCGGCCTCCCGCTCGGCGTCGGGCCCGCTGCCCAGGAGGAACAGCCGCAGCTCACGCGGGCCGACGGCGCAGTGCAGGACCTGCACGTCGAACTCCTGTCCCGCCCGACCGCGCACGACCGCGCTCGGGCAGAGCTCCCTCACCTCCACGCCGAGGTCGGCGAGCACCCCGGTCACGTCCGACGGCCGTTGCGCGGCGACGAGCACCGCGGCGTGCGCGAACTCCAGGTGGCGCAGCACGGACGCGGGTGGGTCACCGCCCAGCACGGCGGCCAGCGCGTCCCCGGTGCCCCGGTCGCGCACGAAGGCTGCGGTTTCCGCCAACCGGCGGAGGTCCCTCTCCCCCAGCGCGCCGGGCGCGCCGCTCACCGTCACCGACATTGCTGATCCTCCCCAGAGGATGGCCGTGCCCCACCCGCGGGCGGGGCACGGCGGTCTCGTCACCCCGGGCGGGGCTAAGGTCTGCCGAGCTCCGGGTGGAGCTCGACGTCGCACCAGCGCACGAGGCCGGCGATGCGCGGCTGCCCGTCGTGCCGCCACACCATCGACGCCTTGGTCATCGCGCCGGGCGCGCACACCCGGCTCGCGCCGAGCACGGCCAGTTCCCGCGCGGTGCGCCGGAACTCCTCACCGACCGCGCCGAGGCCGACGTTCTGCAGGTACTCGGCGTAGGGCCGCATCAGCTCGACCGCCGCGGCCACGTCCGGCACGGACACGATCCGGGCGACCCGGTTGCCCGCGCCGCTGAGCGGCATCAGCGCGTCGTCCAGCACGACCGTCCACTCCAGACCGTCGGGCGCCCAGACCTCGCTGTCGTCCGACGTGGCCGCGCGCCACTCCGCGACGAGCCGGCGGTGTTGCAGCACGGTGGCGTCCTGCGCGTCGATCGCCCCGGGCGGGGTGTCCTGCGCCTCGCGCCGCATCGCCGCGGCCAGGTGCTCGGCGATCGCGCGCGCGTGCTCCCGCTGCACCAGGTACACCTGCGGCGAAAGGCACGCGTGCTGGTCGAACTCGCTGCAGTCGGCGGCGATCCGGCGGGCCACCTCGGCCGGGCCGTGCTGGGCCGCGTACTCGGCGCTGACGATGCCGAACGACAGCTTGTGGCCGTGCTCCTCGTACAGCTGGTGGGGCCCGACCTTGGCGCGGATCGCCGCGCACGCCTGGTCGCCGCCGTAGGCGATCACGGCGTCGGCCTGGCCCAGCGCGGCCTCCAGCACTTCCTCGTCGTCACGGTCCCAGTAGGTGGCCACGACGGCGTCGGCCAGCACCGGCTCCACGTCGTGCAGGGTGCGCAGGAAGGCGGCGGTGAAGTGCGGCTCCTTGGCCGGGATCTTGGCGATCACGGCGGCCTTCACCAGCAGCGCCCGCACCAGCGACCGCGCGGGCAGGCCGGGCACGTTGCCGGAGAACACCGCCAGCACCGTCCGCGGCCCGACCGCCGTGGTGCCGTCGCGGAACCCGTCCAGCACCTCGGGGTCGCCCAGCTCACGGGTCAGCGCGGCCAGCAGCGACTCGGCGCGCAGGTTGCCCAGCTCGGCGTCCAGCGCGCGGTCGATCGTCTCCTCGGACATGCCGGTGACCAGGGCCGCGTTGCGCACGGCGGCGCGACGGGCGGTGAAGTCGCGCTTGGCCCACAGGTCGACGGTCGCGTCGATCGCCTCCACGATCCGCCGCACGGGCAGCCGCCGCAGGGCCTCGTGCGCGGTCCGCAGGCCGTCGCCGACCGCGGTCCAGTCGGCGGGCCGCGCGCCACGCCACTCGTGCGGGCCGGACTTGAGGGTGAACGGCACCACGTCGGCCGTCAGCCGACCGGGCAGCCACGAGACCGTCATGCCGCACCTCCCGTCATCTCGTCCAGGGTCAGCGAGCAGCCGCGGCTGGCGCTGCCCGCGATCCGGCCCGCGATCGCCACGCCGTCCGGGACGGCGATGCCGAGGTCGCCGGTGAGCAGCACGTGCGGCCGGTCCAGCACGGACAGGTCGGTGACCTCCAGCAGGCCGTGGCCCTCCGCCAGGTGCTCACGCGTGCGCGGGTCGCGGACCTTGGGCCCGCCCGCCGGGTGGCTGCCCTTGGGACGTTCCCCGAGCGGACCGACCGGGGTGTCCGAGGCGTCGTAGAGCATGTTGGCCAGCTCGGTCATGCCGAAGATGTTGCCGTGGTGCTCGATGCCGAAGACCCGGCGCACGGCGGCGCGCAGGTCGTCCACGCGCATGATCCGCGAGCGGCCCTTGAACCCGCCGCCGTCGTACATCCGCGAGCCGGGTGGCAGTTCCCAGCTCTTGCCCTGCGCCTCCAATGCGTCGCAGATGTTGACGAACGCGAAAGTCGCGCCGACGAGCACCACCGGCAGCCCTTCGGCCACCGCGGCGTCCAGGCGTCGGGCCAGCAGGTCGAAGTCCACCCCGTCCGCGCCGACGACGGCCGTGCTGAGCTCCGGGTCGCCGCACGACTCGGCGATGCGCGCCATGTCGAACGCGATCGCCATCTCCGGCGCGGCCTCCTCCGACGGCGCGAACGGCAGGACCACGGGCCGCACGCCGTCGTCCGGGCGCAGGTGGCGCTTGGCGTTGGCCTCGACGGCGAGCCCCTTCAGCTCGAGCCCGAGCCTGGAGTAGCGGACGGACCCGCGGACGCTGCCGGTCGTTCCGCTGGTGCGGAACACGCGGACCGGCGGCGCGTCCGGGAACAGGTGCGGACCCCCGTCTTTGTAGGCGGTGTCCGGGACGCCGACGCCGACCCCCGACCTGCTTCCAGTAGCGGGCGATGTCCGGGGAGTTCGCCGTGGCCAGCTCGATCAGCTGCTCGTGGACGTCGAGCGGGTCGCCGACGCCGTCGCAGACGAGCCGTGCCATCTGGTCGAAGAGCCGCGCGACGTGGGGATCGTCGTGGGCAACGGTCATCGAGAATTCCTCCTGCGGTGAAGGTCGAACTCCGCCAGGTCAACAGCGCGCGGACGCGTCGGACAAGATCCGTCCCCGGAACGGGGCACCGCTGACCGGGGGTTACCGAGGGGTCAGGATGACTCAGCGGGGCCGTGCGTAGAACCGAACGAGCGCGTTCCGCTTCGGGAAGCGGAACGCTGAACGGTCCGGCGAGTGCATGTGGACGGACCCGGAACGGGCCGGAACGTCTGTGAACGCCGCGGCATGTCAGCCGCGCGGGCCTTGACACGATCCCTGACATGCGTCTGCACGCCCGATGACATGTCCACCCGGGACTGTCGCCCCGTACAGCAGGGGAAGGGGAAAGGACATGGAGTACGCCTTCGAGGCGGAGGGCCTGGTCAAGCGGTACGGCAAGACGACCGCGCTGGCCGGTGTCGACCTCGCCGCGCGGCCGGGCACGGTGCTGGGGGTGCTCGGGCCGAACGGCGCGGGCAAGACGACCGCGGTGCGGATCCTGGCCACGCTGCTGCGGCCGGACGCGGGACGTGCCGCGGTCGGCGGGCTCGACGTGGTGTCCGACGCGGCACGCGTGCGGCGGCTGATCGGGCTGACCGGGCAGTACGCCTCGGTGGACGAGGACCTGACCGGCGTGCAGAACCTCGTGCTCATCGGGCAGTTGTTGAACCTGCGCACCTCGCAGGCCAAGGCCCGGGCCGCCGAGCTGCTGCGCGACTTCGAGCTCACCGAGGCCGGTGGCCGGCCGGTCAAGACCTACTCGGGCGGCATGCGCCGTCGGCTGGACCTGGCCGCGAGCCTGGTCGGCCGGCCGGACGTGATCTACCTGGACGAGCCGACCACCGGGCTGGACCCGGCCAAGCGCGACGACATCTGGCAGGTGGTGCGCACGCTCGTGGCCGACGGCGCGACCGTGCTGCTGACCACGCAGTACCTGGAGGAGGCCGACGCGCTGGCCGACGACATCTCGGTCATCGACCACGGCCGGGTCATCGCGCACGGCACGCCGGCGGAGCTCAAGCGGGTCGTCGGCGGGCAGACCGTGCTGGTGCGGCCCGCGGACCCGGCCCGGCTCGCCGACGCCGCCGCCGTGCTGGCCGAGGTGTCCGGGCACCAACCCGAGTCGACCGCGCGTGGCGTGGTGACCGTGCCGGTGGACGGTGACGCGGCGTTCACCGAGGTGGTGCGGCGGCTGGACCAGCGGCAGATCCGGGTGACGGAGCTGTCGCTGCGGCTGCCGAGCCTGGACGAGGTGTTCTTCACGTTGACCGGAAAGCACACGGAGGCAGTGGCATGACGACGTTGGCGGCACCCCCCGCGGTGACCGGGGAGACGGCGCAGCGGCCGTTCGCCCTGGCGCGGCACAGCCTGGCGCTGGCCAGGCGCAGCCTGATCAAGACGATGCGGTCGCCCGAGCAGCTGCTGGACGTGACGCTGCAACCGGTGATCTTCGTGGTGCTCTTCGTGTACCTCCTGGGTGGCGCGGTGTCCGGGTCGACGCACGAGTACCTGCAGCTGCTGCTGCCCGCGATCATGGTGCAGACGACCATGTTCGGCGGGATGGCGACCGGGGTGAACCTGAACACCGACATCGGCAAGGGCGTGTTCGACCGGTTCCGGAGCCTGCCGATCGGCCGGTCCGCGCCGTTGATCGGATCGGTGCTCGGCGACCTCATCCGGTACGTGGTGGCGGTCGTGTCGCTGCTGGTGTTCGGCGCGCTCATGGGGTTCCGGGTGGAGACCGGCGTGCTGCCCGCGCTGGCGGCGTGCCTGCTGGCGATCCTGTTCGCGTTCTCGGTGAGCTGGGCGTTCGTGCTGGTGGGGATGCTGGTGCGGACCTCGGGTTCGGTGCAGGGCATCGGGTTCGTGGTGATGTTCCCGCTGACGTTCGGCACGAGCATGATCGCGCCGGCGGAGACGTTGCCGGGGTGGCTGCGGGCGTGGGTGGAGATCAACCCGGTGACGCACGTGATGAACGCGTCGCGCGGCCTGATGGTGGGCGGCCCGGTCGCCGGTCCGGTGGCGTGGACGCTCGCCTGGTCGGCGCTGTTCGTGTGCGTGTTCGCGCCGCTGGCCGTGCAGGCCTACCGCCGCCGCGCCTGAGTGCTCGACCCGGGTGTTCCGAACGTAGGACACGCGCGTTCCGGACGTAGGACACGCGCGTGTCCTATCGGGCCGACTCCTCCGGGACGCGGGCCTGGCCGTCGCTGTTCGGCAGGCCCGCGCCGGTGGTGATCAGGCTCGGCAGGCTGGTGTTGACGTAGAAGCTCCAGGCGTTGACGCAGACGTCGAAGCACTCGTAGTCGGGCACCAGGCCGTGGTGGGTGAAGCGGACCTCGGTCCGGCCGTCGCGCTCGGCGATGTCGAACGTGACCGTGGTGCCGACCCACTCGGCCTGGTCGGAGATGAAGTCGAAGTGGTTCTCCAGCACCAGCCAGGACACCTTCCGACCGGGCACGGCCTCGGTCACCCGGATCCGGCAGCGGTGCACGTCGCGGAAGTGGTAGTCGAACTCGGCGCCGGGCCGGTCGGTCGGCCCTTCGACCTCCTCCGACCACCAGCCGCGGACGTCGTTGACGGCGTCGAAGACCTCCGCCGCCGACTTGTCCACGGTGAACGTGGTGGTGAATCCCGCGCTGTACCCCTGATCTGCCATGACGTCCTCACTGTGGTCGGTCCGCGGTGCCGCGGTCCAGGTGGTCTTTGAGCGCGCTCAGCGGCCCGTCCCAGTCACGGGCGAGCGCAGCCAGGAACTGCTGGGCGACCTGCATCGGGGCCGAGCGCAGCCGGAACCGCACCCGGCGCCGCTCCCCCGGTTCCGCCGTCACCAGGCCCACGTCGGCCAGCAGGCCGAGGTGCTTGGCGATCGCCTGCCGGGTGATGGGCAGGCGGTCGGCCAGGTCGGTGGCCGTGGCCGGTCCGCCGGACGCCAGCGCGGCCAGGATGGCGCGCCGGGTCGGGTCGGACAGGGCGGTGAAGACCTGCTCGGCGACGGCCTCGGCGTCAGGTGCCATGGACGTGGTCGACCAGCTCACCCAGCTCGCTCCCCCAGCCCTCGCGGTGGGCGTCGTAGGCCTTGCCGTAGGCGTCCTCGGGCAGCTGGGCGAACCCGGTCTCCTCCACGGTCAGCCGGGTGCCCGTGCCGACCGGTTCCAGCCGGAACTCGACGTACGTGCGGCGCGGGTCGTCCTCGGGCAGGCCGAACACCGGCCAGGTGAAGCCGAACACCGTCGGCTCCTCCACCCGTTCCACCCGCATCTCGACTGTCGGCCCGTCGTTCCAGCTCATCCGCACCGCGCCGCCGGGGCGCAGGTCGATCGTCGCCTCGTCGCCGAACCACGCGCCCAGGCCCTCGGCGGTGGTGATCGCCGCCCACACCGCCTCTGGCGGCCGGGCGATCTCCACGACGCGCTCGATCCGATCCGGAAAACCCATGCCGACCTCCAAGTAGCAACCGTTCAGTTGCTACATTATGGCAACCGATGAGTTGCGTCAAGCGCCCGCGAACGGGTAGGGCACGGTGGTGCGGCGACAACAGGCGACCCCGGGTGGGCGACCCGGTCCGAGAGGGTGTCCGGCGGGCTAGACGGCGCGGATCAGCGCGATGGCGTCGGCGCGGTCGAGGGCCACGCCGGAGGCGTACGCGAGGTCGTAGGCGGCGTCGCCCACGTCCGCGCGCAGGCGCTCGGCGAGGCGGCTCACCTCGGGGTTGCGGGAATCGGGCGCGCCGCGCAGCTGCTCGGCCGCGCCCAGCGCTTTCGCCGCGTCGGTCGGGTTGCCGAAGTAGGCGCACACGGCGGCCTCCGCGACCGCGACCCTGGCCAGCACCGGCATGTCCTTGCCCGACATCGCGTGCTCGAACGCGGTGTCGACCGCCCGCACGGCCGCCTCGCGATCACCGCGCTCCACCGCCAGGTGCGCCTGCGACGTGATGATCCGGGCGTGGAACTGCGGCACCACCAACGGCTCGTGCGCGAGCGCCGCCCGGGCGGCCTCGTACTGCCGTTCCGCCTCCGCGTGCTCGCCCTCGTACCGGGACAGGTCGCCCAGCACCAGCCGGGCGAACGCGACACCGCGCCCCGCCCCCGGCCGCGACGTCGGCTTGACCAGCGCCAGGCACTCCGTTCGGGCACGCTCCACGTCGCCCAGTTGCACCCGCGCGGTGGCGAGCAGGATCCGTTCCTGCGCGGCGGGGTCGTCGGGGTCGAGTTCGGCGAGCAGCCTGATCGACTCCTCCAGCGCCGCCATCGCCTGTTCCGGCTCGCCGAACGCCAGGTGCGCCTCGGCCACGCCGGTCAGCGCCTGCCCCAGCGCGAACCGGTCGCCCACCTCGCGCAGCCCGGTGATCGCGGTGGTGACGTCCTCCCGCGCGCCGCGCAGGTCGCCCTCGTTCTCCCGCACGGCGCCGCGCATCATCCACAGCACGGACCGCGTCCACGGGTCCGGCACGCCGAGCCGCTCGTCCACCGCCGCCAGCGCCCGCTCCGCGTCGTCGAGGAACACACCCAGCAGCGGCTCCAGCAGCACCAGGACCGGGTGCTCGCCGGTGGACGCGGCGGCCAGCTCGGCGAGCTGGGCGATGTGGCTGTCCAGGTCTCGGAAACCGCCCGCGACCGCGTTGTTGACCAGCAGGAACGCCGACACGATCTGCCTGGCGGTGGTGGGCGCGTCCCCCGGCACGGCCGCCGCGAGGCGCAGCCACGGCACCGACTCGGCCCGGTTGCCCCGGATGGTCCAGAACATGGCCATCGCCGCGGCCAGCCGCACGGCCGTGTCCGCGTCACCGCTGTCGGCGGCGAAGTGCAGCGCCGCGATCAGGTTGTCGCGCTCGGCCTCCAGCCGGGCGATCCAGGTCAGCTGCTCCTTGCCGCGCAGGTGCGGCTCCGCGGCCTCGGCCAGGTCGCGGAAGTACTCGGCGTGCTCGGCCCTGGCCGCGGCGACCCGGCCTCCCTCGGCCAGCCGTTCCAGGCAGTACTCGCGGATCGTCTCCAGCATCCGGTAGCGGCCGCCGTCCACGACCTGCGCCAGCGACTTGTCGACCAGGGCGGCGAGCAGGTCGAACGCGGCGTCGCCGGCGAGCCGTTCGGCGGCCTCCAGGTCGAAGCCCGCCGGGAAGACGGCCAGCCGCTCGGCGAAGTCCCGTTCGGAGGGCGACAGCAGGTCCCAGCTCCACGCGACCACCGCGCGCAGCGTCTGGTGCCGCGGCAGGGCGGTGCGGCTGCCGCCGGTGAGCAGCCGGAACCGGTCGTCCAGGCGGGCGGCGAGCTGCTGGACCGACAGCGACCGCAGCCGGGCCGCGGCCAGCTCGATCGCCAGCGGCAGGCCGTCCAGCCTGCGGCACACCTCGGCGACGGCGTCGGCGTTGTCCGGCGTCACGGCGAACCCCGGCCGCACGGCCGCCGCGCGTTCGGCGAGCAGCCGCACGGCCGCGTCACCGTCCAGCGGCGGCACCGGGCTGACCACCTCCCCGTACAGGCCGAGGGGTTCGCGGCTGGTGGCCAGCACGCGCAACCGGGGGCACCGGCCCAGCAGCTCGTCGGTGAACCGGGCGGCGGCGTCGACCAGGTGCTCGCAGTTGTCCAGCACGATCACGGCCTCGGTGCGCGACAGCACGTCCACCAGCCGGGTCAGCGGGTCCACGACGGCCACGGGTCGGTCGACCGGCCGCTGGTCGCGCAGGCCGAGCACGCCGAGCACGGCGGGCGCGATGTCGTCCGGGTCGGTCACCGAGGCCAGCTCCACCAGCCACGCGCCGCCGGGCAGCCGGGCCGCGACCGTGGTGGCCAGCCGGGTCTTGCCCGCGCCACCCGGCCCGACCAGGGTGACCAGCCGGTGGTCCGCGAGCTGCCCGGCGATCCGCTCGACGTCGGCGGAACGGCCGATCAGGCTGGTCAACGGCATCCGCAGGTTGCCGGCGCGCGGCTGGTCGGCGGGTTCGGCGCGCAGGATCTCCTGGTGCGTCTCGCGCAGTTCGGGGCCGGGGTCGGCGCCCAGTTCGTCGGCGAAGCGGCGGCGGATCTCCTCGTAGGCGGCCAAGGCCTCGGCCGTGCGGCCGGTCGCGACGAGGGCGCGCAGCAGCAGGGCTTGCAGCCGTTCCCGCAACGGGTGGCGCGCGGCGAGGTCGGTGAGCTCGGCGACGAGGTGCTCGGCCCGTCCGCACGCCAGGTCGGCGGCGGCGCCGTCCTCCACCACGGCCAGCCTGGTCTCGTCCAGGCCGGCGACGTAGCCGACCGCGAACGGCGCGCCCGCCGCGTCGGTCAGCGCGGGGCCACGCCACAGCGCCAGCGCCTCCGTCGCCAACCGGCGCGCACCGGCCGGGTCGCCCGAGGTCAGCGCGGACCTCACCTCGCGGGCCAGCCGGTCGAACCGGAGCGCGTCGACGGCGTCGGTGGGCAGGTCGAGCCGGTAGCCGCCGTGCGCGGACCGCAGCACGTCGGCGGGCAGGGCGCGGCGCAGCCGGGACACCAGCGACCGCACCGCGGCCACCTCGTCCGCCGGCCGGTCCTCGGGCCACAGCGCGTCGGCCAGCTCCTCGGTCGTGACGACCCGGCCCGCGGCCACCGCCAACCGGACCAGCAACGCGCGCACCCTCGCGCCGGCGACCTCGACCGCCGTGCCGCCCGCCGCGACCTCCAGCGGCCCCAACACCCCCACCCGCATGCGATCACTGTGCCACGGCCGGTCGGGAGCGCCGGCGCAGGCCACCGGCCACATCCGGGCGGAGGGCCGGACCGGGAATCCGAGCGATCCTCCGGTGTCCGACTCCGATCTCGCCAAGCACCCGGTCCACGTTGTTCACTACGACAAAAAACTCGCAAGGTCTCCCGCAATAATGCGGATAACAACCGGACATCCGACCATTCGTACCGTAACAATGTCAGGGATGCGCTAACGAATGACCGGAGCAACCGATATCGCCGCTATGGACGAGGATTCCACTCCGGCGGCACGAGTCCGCGCGCCCGAACGCCGGAACACGGCGTCCGAACGCAGGAGCCGCGCCGTCGCAGACCGAGCAACCACCTGGGGTGCCGGATGAACAGCCGAATGGTCGAACTCGAAGCCGTCCTGTCCCGGTCCGCGCCGGACCGGCAGGCCGCCCGCCGCCTCGCGGTGGACCTGGCGCGGTCGTTGGACGCGCTCAGCGCGCGCCGCGACGTGGACCGCCTGCTGCGCTGCGCCGCCGGGCTCACCCGGATCGGCTCCCCCGACGCCGCGGACGCGCTGCTGATCGCCATGCTGGCACTGGTGGACCCGACCGGCCCGGAGGCGTCACGGGTGCGCGACCAGCAGGCACTGGCGTCGGTGGCCCGCGGTCGGCGCGAGCCGGGTGCGGTCGCGCCCCGCCAGGTCCGGCGCAGGCCCCCGAGCACGGCGTTCGGCCGCGGCACGCCCTTGCGGCAGGTCGTCGGCGACTTCCTCGACCCCGTGGCGGTGCCCGACCCGGTCTCCGTCGGCTCCGTGGCCATGGCCGTGGAGCACGCGAAACCGAGCGAGACGGGCGCGCTGGAACTGGCGTTACAGCGCAACGCGGCGGTGCTCGGGTCCAACCACCCGCAGACGTGCGTGCTGCGGCTGAACCTGATGTGCGCGCGGTTCCGGATCGCCCGCGACCACGGTGACGCCGAGGAGGTCGCCGAGTCGTTGACCGACCTGCGCGACGCGACCGACCGCGCGCTGAACGCGCTGGGCGCGCACCACCCGCGGGCGCTGGTGGCCCAGGCGAACCTGGCGTCGGCGGAGTTCGAGCTGGCCAGGGTGCGCCGGTCCGCCGAACGGGCCCGGCTCACGCTGCCGAGCCTGCGCTCGGCCGCCGACCGCACCGCCACCCGGTTGGGCGCGGATCACCCGCACGCCGTGATCGCGACGGCGAACCTCGCCTCGGCCGAGCTGGAGCTGGCCCACCTCGACGGCACCCGGTCCCAGGCGCAGCGGCTGCTGGACGTGGTGCGCGACGCGTCGATGCGGGCGGTGTCGGCGCTGGGTGCGGACCACCCGGCGGTGCAGGCGTTGGACGAGCAGCGGCGGGCGTGCGAGGCCTTGCTGGCCGGCGTGGGGCCGGACCCGTCGTTCGAGCGGGGCTACGCGTCGTTCGCCGACGCGGGCCGGTCGCTCGCCACCGCGAAGCCGGGCGCGCCCGCGGTGCGGCAGAGCGTGCCGACCCCGGAGTGGCCACCGGGCACGTTGCTGGCGCGGCTGCGGGAGAGCAGCCGGCACGAGCTGATGTCGCTGGGCACCGCGGTCCGCTACGCCGCCGACCGCGAGATCATCGTCCAGGACGCCACCGACACGCACGTCTTCCTGCTGCTCGAAGGCGTGGTGAAGGTGCTGGTCAACGACGCGAGCGGGGACACCGCCGTGCTCACCGTGCGGGTCGCGGGCGACCTGGTCGGCGAGCTGGCCGCGCTCGACCACAAGCCGCGGTCGGCGACCGTCGTGACGTGCGGTGACGTGTCGGCGAAGCTGATCACGAGCGCCGAGCTGCACGGGTTCCTGCACCGCCGCAACGACGGGTTCGTCGAGCTGATCGGCGTCATCGACGACCAGTTGCGGTGGGCCAACCGGCGGCGGCGCGACTTCCTGTCCCACACCGCCGCCGAGCGGGTCGCGCGGGTGCTGGCCGAGCTGGTCGGCGCGCACGGCAGGCAGGAGGTCGGCGGGTGGGTGCTCGGCATCCCGCTGACCAAGGTCGAGCTGGCCTCGATCGCCGGGATGAAGCCGCGCACCGCCGAGAAGGCGTTCGCCGACCTGCGCAAGGCCGGTGTGGTGGTCAGCCACCTGCGGCGCGACGTGGTCGTGCCCGATTTGGAAGGGCTGCGGCGATTCGCCCGGATGTGATGGTTCTTATGCGGTGAACCAGCCGTCGACCAGCGGGTTGCGGAAAGTGCGGTCGGGATCGAGTTCGTCGCGCAGCTCGGCGAACCGCGCCCAGTGCGGGTACCGCTCACCGGGATCGGCGAGCTCGAACACCTTGCCCCAGTGCGCACGCGGGCGCCACGGGCTCAGCGCCGCCTCGACCTTGCGCAGCACCGCGCGCACGGCCGCGTCGTCCGGCTGCCAGGTGAAGTGGAACGCCACGCTCGACCGGTCGTGCACCGGGCTGAGCCACTGCGCGTCGGCGGCGATCGTGCGCACCTCGGAGGTCAGCAGCACGGGCGTGAGCTCGGCGGCGAGGTCGTTGAGCGCCCGTAGCGCGTCGGCCGCGTGCTCGCGGGCCACGAAGTACTCCGACTGCAGCTCACGGCCGACGCTCGGGGTGAAGTCGGCGCGGAAGTGCGGCAGCCGCTCGTGCCACGGGCCGGGCACGCCGAGCTGGGCCGTGCAGTGCAGGGCGGGCTGGCCGGGCACCGGGTGTACCGGCTCGGTGGCGGGCGTCGCGCCCGTCCAGGCCAGGTCGTGCCGGGTGTCGGTGGTGCGGTGCTTGGCGAACACGTGGGCCACGCCCTGCCAGGTGGTGAACGCGCTGACGCTGTAGGCGCTCGCGAACACCGCGTCCACGTGCTCGACCAGGGCGTCGAACGGCATGTCCTGGTAGACCCGCTGCTCGACCTCGAAGGTCGGCACGACGTCCAGTTCCACGGTCACCACGACGCCGAGCGACCCGAACGCCACCACCGCCCCGTCGAACCCGGTGTCTCCCCTGCTCAGCGTGCGGATGGTCCCGTCGGCCGCGACGAGGTCGAGGGAGCGGACCAGGCTCGCGAGCGACGGGATGTCGTTGCCCGAGCCGTGGGTGGCGGTGGCGCACGCGCCGATGATCGTGATGTGCGGCAGCGACGGCATGGCGGGCAACGCGAGGCCGGCGGCGTGCAACCGCTCGGCGAGCCGGGCCAGCCGCGTCCCGGCGCCCACCCGCACCGCGCCGTCGCCCACCTCGAACACCTCGGGCATCCGGTCGAGGCTGATCAGCGTGCCGCCGGTGTCGGCGATGGTGCTGAACGAGTGCCCCGCGCCGACCACGCGGGCCGAGTCGGCGGCGCGGACGACCTCCTGGAGTTCCTCAAGGGACGTCGGGTGCGCGGTGCGCGCGGCGGAGAAGGTGAAGTTGCCTGCCCAGTTGGTGCTCACCGGCGCGATTCTGCCCCATCGCCGGCCGCGACCTGCCCGGATACCGGGGGAACGGATCGCCCGTGCTTCCCGTCCCACGGCGGGGAGGTGCCGGGATGCTGCGGTACATGGCGGTGGTGGGTGCGCTGTGCGCGGCGTGGGCGCCGTTCCGGTCGGGCGGGGTGCCCAGGCCGGAGGCGGACGCCACCGTGATCGCGCTGGCGGTGGGTGTCGTGCTCGCGGCGGCGCTGGCGGTGACCGGTGGGCGCGCCGTCCGGGTGTTCGCGGCGGTGGCGGCCTCGGCATCGGCCGTGGCCGTGTGGTGGCTGCTGGTGTCGGACCTGCTGACCGGCCTGACGGGTGCCGACCTGCCGGTGCTGGCGGTGGGGTCGCTCGCGGTGGCGGTGGGCGCGATCGTGTCGGCGGTACGCCGCTCGCCGGACGCGCGAGAGCAGCCGGAACCGCTCGACGGCGCGCCGCGGCCCCGGTCGGACCGGTGGCGGGCGTGGTCCGGCGGGGTCCTGGTGGTCGTCGTGGTGGCGGTCGCGGCGGCTCTCGCGCCGATCGGCGCGGAGGCGGTGATCGTCCGGTCCGAGGTCCGGGATGCGCGGGACTACGAGCCGGAGCCCGTGCCGGAGCGGCCGGGTGGACGCCAGTGGGCCTGGCAGCCGCCGGCCGACGTGGTGGAGGTCGCGCCGGTCCGGCACGGGGTCGCGGTGGCCACCCGGGACGGCGCCGTGGTCGCGTTGAACGGGGTCGGCGGGCACGTCGAGTGGCGGTACGCGCGGCCCGGCGCGTGGCCGGGGACGCTGGTGGCGTCGACGGACCGGCGGACCGTGGTGGTCACCTTCCGCTCGGCGCGCGACACGAGGGCGCAGTCGGTGGTGGTGCTGGACGCGGACACCGGCGCACCCCGGTTCGACCTGGTGGTCAGGTCCGCCCTGGTGGAGACCGGTCAGCTCATGCCCGGTGCGCGCACGCTGATGGTGCGCGACGGGGAGGTCCTCACCGGCTACGACATCGACACCGGCGAGTCGCGGTGGCAGTGGTCGACGCCGGCCGGCTGCACGTCGTGGTACGGGCAGGTGGCGTGGGGCCGCACGGCGGCGCTCCTGCCCGTCGAGTGCCCGGACGCGCTGGGCGTCACGGCCCTGGACGAGGCGACCGGTCGAGAGCGGTGGCGGCACGAGGTCCCGCGCGACCCGGCAGCGGACCGGCAGGAGGTCCGCCTGGACGGCACGCCGGACGGGACGGCCGTGCGCTTCCAGGCGTTCGGCGCGCGGACCGACCCGGACGGCCTGCTGGACGCCGAGACGGGCCGGGTGCTGGCCCGGCCGGAACGTCCGTGGACCGTGCGCACCGACGTCGGCGCCACGCCGTTGGTGGAGGAGGACGACGGTGGCCGGCTCGTCGGTGTCCTGGCCCTCGACCCGGCCACCGGTGCGACCACGCGGCTCTCGCTCGACGCCTGCCCTCAGCGCACGGCCGACCTCACGACCCGCACGACCTACGTGCGCGCGTGCGGCGACACCGGCCGTGAGCTGACCGTGGTGACGCAGCCGTTGGACGGCTCGCCGCCGGAGTCCACCCCGGTCCGCCTGGACGGCTCGGGCACGCGCGCCCGCTCGGACGTCCGCCTCGTCGCGGCGCCCGGCGCGATCGTGCTCACCCGGGTGGCGTTCGGCGGCACGCCGGCCCCGGTGGTCGGCCTCACCGGCTGACCACCGCTCAGCCGAGCCGCGCGCTGACCGCCAGCCGGTTGTAGGCGTTGATCACCGTCGCCACCCACACGACCTGCTGCGCCCGCACCTCCCCCACCGCGCCGATCGCCGCGTCGAGGACCGCGTCCGGCACGTGCCCGTCGTGCACCAGCGTGACCGCCTCGGCCAACGCCAGCACGGTCCGTTCGGACGCGGTGAACGCCGGGTCGGTCCGCCAGGTGGACACGTCACGCGACTCGCCCGCCGCCACGGCCGCGTCACCGTGCAGCCGGGTGCAGTAGCCGCACCCGTTGAGCTGCGAGCACCGCAACCGCACCAGCTCGACCAACCCGGCCGGCAGGTCCACGTCGTCCACGGCCTTGGCCAACGCCTCCAGCGCCGCGAACCCCGGACCGGCGAACGGATCAAGCTTCACCACCACCACCTCCGTGTCGTTCGGCCGCGAGTCGGATCACGGTCGGCAGGCAGACCTTGCCCGTGCGACCCAAGGGCAGTTCCGGCAGCACCACCAGGCGTTCGGGCAGCTTGCGGCGGCTGAGGCCGCGGCCCTGGAGGAACGCGGTCAACTGGTCCAGCGACGGCGGCCGGTGGCCGGGGCGCACCGCGACGCACGCGCACAGCCGCTCCCCCAGGTCGGGGTCCGGCACGGGCACGCACGCCACCTCCGCCACCACCGGGTGGGCGTCCAGCGCCCGTTCCACCTCGGCCGGGCTGATGGTGTAGCCACCGCGGATCACCACGCGCTTGAGCCGGCGCACCACGTGCAGGGTGCCGTCGGCGTCGAAGAAGCCCTCGTCGCCGGTCCGCACCCAGCCGCCCGGCAGCCGGTGCCGCCGGTCCAGCTCGGGCGCGTCCACGTAGCACAGCGGCGTCATCGGGCCGCGCGCGCAGATCTCCCCGTCCACCACCCGGATGTCGGTGACCGCCGGGTCCGGCCGGCCCACCCCGTGCTCCGGCGTCGCCGTGTGGCAGTTCACGCCGTCCGACGAGCCGTAGACGTTGATCACCGGGCAGCCGAACGCCGACCTCACCGCCGCCAGTGCCTCCGACGTCAGCACGTCACCGCTCGACACCACCGCCCGAACCGACGATGTGTCCACAGTGGACGCCAGGGCCGCCATCCGGCGCAACATCGTGGGCACACCGAACACGTGCGTCGGCCGGTGCTCCGCCACCGCCCGCAACGCCGCCACCGCGTCGAACCGCCGCACCAGCACCACCGTGCCGCCCCACCGGCACAGCGTGATCGCCGCGCCGAACGACCCGAACGCCGACGCCAACGGCACCAGCACGAGGTCGCGCGGCACCGCCGTGCCGCCGTGCACGGCCCGCACGTAGTTGCCCCGCCCGCCGGCGAACGCGTTGTGCGAGTAGGCGACCAGCTTCGGCGCGGCCTCCGAGCCCGACGACACCAGGATCCGCGCCGGCGCCTCCGGGTCGACCGCGACGGGCGTCCACGGCGGCTCGCGCGTGGGGTCGCAAGCCGCCGCCAGCGCGTCCGACACGTCCGTGATCACCATGCTCACCAGCGGCGAGCCACCGTCGGGCAGGTGCACCGAGACCCCGCCGACCGCCGCCACCGCCAGTTCCGCCACCACCGCTTCCCGGCCGTTCGGCACGGCGATGCCGATGATGTCGGAGGTGCCGTGACCGCGCAGCGACCGCGCCTGCCACCTCACCGCCCGGTCCAGCGACGCGTAGTCCAGCGACCCGGACGAGTCGATCACGGCCGTCCGCCCGGGGTGCGCGGCCACCCTGTCCCGGAACAACGAGTACAGGTCGCGATCCGGGCAGTGCCCCGCCGAGACCCACGACCGGCGCAACGCCGCGGGCACCAGGTCGCGCAACACCACCCCGGTCGACGACGTCCACGTCATGCGAACTCCCAAGCCGACCCCGGCACCACGCACCCGTCCGACACCAGCGCCCGCGCGAACCGCCGGTCCCGCGCCAACGCCGCCAGGTCCGTGCACACCGGCACGGTCAGCGGTGCCGTGCACCGCCGGGTCGCCCGCGCGTTCAGCCGCGAGGCCGCCGACAGCAACGACGACGCCACCGACTGCCCCGTCCCGGTCCGGATCCGCGCCCCGAGGGCGTCCACGACGCCGCGAGCGCACACCACGCCGCCGAACACGTCCACGATCGTCATCAACGAGGGCGGCACCCCGGCGTGCGCCTGCACGACGAAGTCGGTGCCGAGCGGCGGCCGGGGACCCAGGGCCTCACCCCACCCGGACGCGTGCGCGTACACGATCCCGGGCCGCACCCGGACGACGTCCCGAGCCCGCAACGACCACGCGGCGGCCTTGCCCGGCCCCCAGTTGTGCAGGAAGACGTCCGCGCCCGACGCCAGCTCCAGCAGCTCCCGCCGGCCCGCCACGGTGCCGAGGTCGACGGTCACCGCCCGCTTGCCCCGGTTCAGCGCGTGGAACCGCGCGGACACCTCGCCCGACATCGGCGGCACGCCCCGCAGCGGGTCGCCTCCGGGCGGCTCGACCCGCACCACGGTCGCGCCGAGCTGCCACAGCAGGTGCCCGGCCAGCGGACCCTGCACCCGACGGCACGACTCCACCACCACGAGCCCCGACAACGGCAGCACGCCCCCGGCGCGCACCGGCTCCGCACCGGGGCCCAACGGCCGCACCACGTACGGCGGCACGTCGTCCACGGCCCGGTGCGCCACCCGCACCAACGTCATCCCGGTCGACGCCGCCACCCGTTCCAGCCGCACGATCGGCAGCCGCGCGGTCAGCCCGGTCAGCTCGGGCGGCAACGGGCACGTCGCCGTGGCGAACCGGTGCTGGAACGGCCGCCACCCCGACGCCACCGCGGCCGGATCGGCGTCCAACGCGGCCCAGAACCGGCGCCACACCTCCGCGTCCAGCGCCTCGACCTCGAACGCCACCCCGTCGGCGGACAGGAACGGCGGCCCGCCCACGCCCGTCGGCACCGGGTCGGGCTCGCCCGCGGTGGCCGCGGCGAGGTACTGCGACACCGCCAGCAAGGCCGCCTGCGCCACCGACGTGGACACCGCCCGCAGCCCGACACCGCGCAACCGCGCCACGTCCAGCGCCGACGCGCCGACGGCGTCCAGCTCGGCGGCCAGGATCGACGCGTAGTCCAGCCCGAGCGCCGTCGGCCGCCCGAACCGCCGACCGTGCACGTGCATGAGCCCGCACGCCGCCTGCACGTCCAGCTCGCCGGCCAGCGGCAGGTCCACCGGCCCCGACCACGGCACCGCCGTCAACGTCGAGGTCATGCCGGCCGCCGCCCGTGCACCGAGTAGACGACCGGCGACGTCGCCAGGAACCGCTCGTCGGCCAGCAGCTCGCGCACGGCCACCAGTTGGTCGTCGCTCATCCCGGCCTCCACCAGCTTGTCCCGCAACATGTGCGTGGTGTGCGCGAGCAGCCGCACGCCCGGCGACCCGGCCCGCCACGGGTGCACGACCACCCGGGGGTCCACGTCGACCAGCCCGGCGCCGGCCATCGCGCCGGCCGCCTTGCGTCCCCACGCGCCGTCCACGCCGTACGCGTCGAACACGCTCTCCTTGACCGCCAGGAACGTCTCGTACAGCTCCGCCGCGGCGCGGTCCGGCGCGAGCAGCACCGGGCTGTAGGAGTTGTCGAACTCGTCCACCTGCAACCACCCGCCCGGCTTCACGGCCGCGACCAGCTTGCGCAGCACGGCGTCGCGCTCCGGCAGGTGCCGCAGCACGAGCCGCACGTGGACCAGGTCGAACGCGGCGTCGGGCAGCGGGTCGCACACCACGTCGTGCCGCAGCACGGTGAGCCGGGGCGCGGGCGGCACGTGGTCGGGCTGCACGTCGGTCGCCAGCACCGTCGCGCCGCGCCCGGCCAGCCAGTGCGCCACGCTGCCGCCGCCCGCGCCGACGTCCAGGCACCGCCAGCCCTCCCGCACCCCGGCCTGCGCCAGCCGGGCGAAGGTGATCGGGTCGTAGGCGGCGGCCAGGCAGCGGTGCTGCTCGGCGACGTGCGCGCGGTCGAACACGTAGGTGGTCACGTCCACCTCCCGCTGCCCCAGGTCTCGGCGGTGCCGACCAGCCGGGTGAGCAGGTCGAGCCGGCGCACCTTGCCGGTGGCGGTGCGCGGTACCTCGTCCCAGGCCAGCACCCGCGGGTCGGCCATCGTCGGCAGGTCGGCCACCGCGCGCAGCCACGCCCGCGGGTCCAGCGGACCGGACGTCACCAGCACCGGGATCGGCGGCCGGCCCGGCGTGCCGAGCACCACGCACTCCACCACCTCGGGCAGCCGGTCCTCGACCAGGTCCTCCAGCTGCAGGCAGCTCAGCCCCGGCACGGCGTCCACCTCGCGGTCCAGCAGCCGCACCGCGCCGCCGCGGGTGAGCACGCCGAGGTCGCCGGTGTTCCACCACGGCCCGGCGCTCTTGGCGTGCCACCGGTCCTGCTCGCCGACGTACCCGGTGCAGCGGGCCGCCGTGCGGGCCAGCACCAGCCCGCTGCGACCGCGGGGCACGGGCGTGAGCGTCACCGGGTCCACCACCCGCAGCCTGGTCCGGCCCGGCACCGGGCGTCCCAGGTCACGGGCGTCGGTCGAGCGGTCGAGCGCGCGCCGGGTGAGGAACCGGAAGGTGAGCGGGCCCGTCTCGGTCTGGCCCCAGCCCTGCATCCACAGCGGTCGCCTGCGCCGTGACGCGTGCAGCATCGCCCGCATGGCGGGCGGGTGCATGGCGTCGTAGGTGCTGACGAACAGCCGCACGTCGCGGAACGGGTTGTCCGGCCGCGCCGCCAGCGGCTGCCACCGCACGTAGGCCGACGGCAGCGCCTCCACCGTCGTCGGTCGGTGCCTGGCCAGCACGGCGTCGGCCGACTCCGGGTCGCTGAGCAGCACGATCTTGCGCGGCGCGAGGCAGAACACGCCGGCGGTCCAGCAGAACGTGCGGCCGTGCGCGTAGGAGCTCGCGTTGGCCACCACGTCGTCACGCCGCACGCCGATCACCGGCCAGCGCACCGCCTCGAACCGGGCCAGCCGGTGCACGATCGTGCGGGTGGTGTGCACGACCAGCTTGGGCACCCCGGTCGTGCCGGAGGTGTGGTTGATCACCAGCGGCTCGTCGTCGTGCCTGCGCCGGGGTGCCGGGACCCGCGCGCCGCGCACGTCGTCCAACGTCAGCGCGCCCGGCATCGGCGGGCCGAGCGACAGCACCCGGCGCGCCGACCCGGAGGGCGGCACGCGGTCGGTGACCAGCACCGCCGGGTCGAGCCGCTTGAGCAGGATCTCCAGCACGTCGTCGGGTAGGTGCCCGGACAGCAGCGCGGGCACCGCGCCGATCCGCACCGCCGCGCACGCGAGCAGGTCGTAGTCGTAGTGGTTGCGCTTGACCACCGCCACCCGGTCGCCGCGCCGCGCGCCCGCCTCGTACAGCCAGCCGGCGGCCTCGCGGACCAGGCCGGCCAGCTGCGGCACGGTGTAGTCGACGCCCGGCCCGTACCCGGTCGGCAGGATGTCGAACGGCCGGTCCAGGTGCACGGTGGTGTGCGTGCCGCGGGCCGCGACCTCGTCGAACAGCGTGCCCATGTCGTTCGGCCTCATGCGGTTCGGCTCCTCGTCGCGGTGTTCGGGGACACGGCGTGGACGCGCGCGGCGGCGCGGCCGCCGGAGCGCACCGCGGCCTCGCTGTACGGGCTCAAGGTCACCCAGTCGCCCGCGTAGTCCACGACCCCGCCGAGCCGGGACGCGAACTCCCGGCGCAGCGCGAGGGCGCGTGGGGTGGCCTCGGGCAGGCCGTGGCGGAACCGGTGGACCACCGAGCCCGTCACGGCGGCGCGCAGACCGGGCACGAAGCGCTCGGCCTCGGCGGCGAGCGCGGTCACCACCTCGTCGTCCGGCGCGTCCAGCAGCGCCGGCGCGACGGCCGGGCTCGCGATGACGGTGACCAGGCCGCGGCCGGCGGGCGCGCGGTCGGGGTGCTTGAGGTGGTCGAACAGCACCACCGACACCGAAGTGCTCTCCGACCTCGGCACGGCCAGCAGGTACACGTCCGACTCGGGCCGGTGGTCCAGCATCAGGTGCGCCTTCACCATCGGCGTGAACGTGCAGGCTTCCAGGAACGGCCGCTCGTGCTCGGGCGGGTTGACGTACACCTGCCGCGCGACGGGCGCGGGCACGGCCAGCACCACGGAACGGGCCCGGAACTCCCCGCCGCCACCGGTGATCCGGGCGTACCCCGGTCCGGCCAGCACCTCCCGCACCGGGAACGACGTGGTGACGTCGAGCCGCGCGGCCAGCGCCCGTGCCGCCACGTCCATGCCGCGGTCGTAGGCGCGCCACGCGGTGGACGGGCCGATCGCGCCGAGCAGCGCCAGGAACGGCGCGGCGGCGGAGCGTTCCGGCTGCCACCCGAAGAACCCCGACACCACCGGCTGGCACAGGTACTCCAGCACGTCGCGGTGGTAGGGCGCGCAGAACTCCGCGACCGTCGCCCGGCCCGTGCGGGACAGCTCGGGCCGGGCGGTGTCGAACCGCCCGCGCGCCGCACGGGCGAAGTCCAGCCGGGCCCGCACGGACAGCCCGGCCCCGGTGATCAGGCCCAACGGGTGCGCCAACCCCGGTCGCACCCGTCCGCCCCGCCACACGCCGAGCCGCCGCCCGATCTTCGGCACGGCGTCGAGCCCCAGCCGCCGCAACAGCTCCCACGTGTGCGGGTAGCCGCGGGTGGAGATCTGCTCGGCGCCCGTGTCGACGACGAACCCGGACACGTGGCGGGTGGCCATCCGGCCGCCGACGTGGTCGGCCGCCTCGAACACCCGCACCTCGCGCCCCTCACGCGCCAGCTCGTGGGCGGCGGCCAACCCGGCGATCCCCGCGCCGATCACGGCCACGTCGAGGTCCATCACCGCACCACCAGGTTCACCACGACGAGCGTCACCACGGTCACCCGGTGGACGTGGATGCCGATCCGCCGGGCCCGCAGGACGTCGCCCTCGCCGAAGCCGACGCGCAACTGCTTGAGCCGCAACAGGATCGTGGGCAGCAGCGCGAGCGGGAACCACCACGGGCCGCCGACCACCGGCAGGGCCAGGATCAGCAGGAACTCGCACGCCGACACCGCGCGGACGAACAGCCTGTTGCCGCGCGGGGTGGTCAGCGCCGCCACCGTCGGCCGGCCGACCCGCCGGTCGCCGTGGACGTCGTTGGTGTTGGAGTAGACGCCGAACAGCAGCGGACCGAGGCCGAAGATCAACGCCTGCACGACCACCACGCCGTCGACCCGACCGGTGGCCAGGCCGTACGGCGCGAGCACGAGCGCCCAGCCCAGCGCGGCCAGGAAGAACTCCTGGAAGCCGTGGTAGCTCAGCTTCACGCCCCACGAGTACTGCAGGGCGAAGAAGTAGGTGACCGCCACCAGCGCGACCGTCCACACCGGACGGTGCGGTGCCACGGCCAGCGCGCCGAGCCACACCGCCGCGCCCACCGCGGCGGTGACCAGCGCGAACCGCAGCACCTGAGGTTCGGTGAGCGTGCCCGCGACCAGCGGCTTGCGGGCGAGCTTGCGGGCGGGCGCGTCCGGGGCGTAGTTGGCGACGTCGCTGCCGTCGCGGAAGCCGGTGAGGTCGTCCAGCGCGACCATCGCGACGATCACGAACACCTCGCCGAGCAGGAACACGCCCGTGGTGGTCAGCACGCCGACGTCCAGCCGCAGCGCGGGCGCCAGCAGCGCCCACACCACCAGGACGCCGAGGTAGTAGTCGACGATGTCGAGCTTGGCCAGCTTCACGTACGCGCCGGTGGATCCGGGCGCGATGGCGGTGGTCATCGGGGTCTCCTCAGCCGTGTGCGCCGGACGTGGCCGCGAACCGGCACACCTCGTCGGCGATGCGTTCCACCTGCGCGTCGGTCAGGTGGGGGTGGATGGGGATGGCCAGTTGGCGACGTGCCGCGGCGGCCGCGGCGGGCCAGTCGCGACCCGGCTGGGCGTGCCCGGCGAACGCGGGCTGACGCGGCAGCGGCGCCTGGTAGTAGACGTGCGAGCCGATGCCGTGCGCCTCCAGGTGGTCGCGCAGCGCGTCCCGCCGGTCGGCCAGCAGCGAGTAGACGTAGAAGCAGCGCCCGTCCCGGCCCGGCGGCGGCGCGAGCACGCCCCGGCCGGCCAGGTCGGCGAACCGCGAGGTGTAGTACTCGCCGATGCGCGCCCGCCGCTCCAGCCGCTGCGGGAGCGTGGCGAACCGGCGCAGCTGGAAAGCGGCCATCACCTCGTCGAACCGGCTGTTGAAGCCGATCCGGTGGTGCACGAACCGGTGCACGCCGTCCTGGCCGTGGTTGCGCAGCATCCGCACCTCGCGGGCCAGGGCCGGGTCGCCGGTGACGACCACCCCACCCTCGCCGGGCATCCCGAACGTCTTGACCTGCACGAACGAGAACACGCCCGCGTCGCCCCAGGTCCCGGCGGCCCGACCGGCGAGCACGCCGCCCTGGCCGACCGCGGAGTCCTCCAGCAGCCGCACCCCCGCGCCGGTGGCGATCCGCCGCAGCGCGGGCATGTCCGCCATCACGGAGAACACGTGGGCCGGCATGATCACCTTGGTGCGCTCGGTGACGAGCTTGTCCACCTCGGCGGGGTCGACGACCATCGTCCACGGGTCCACGTCGGCGAACACCGGCGTCGCACCCAGGACCGACGGCGCGGACGCCAGCGGCGCGCACCCGTACGCGGGCACGATCACCTCGTCGCCCGGGCCCACGCCCATCGCCCGCAGCACCAGCGTCAGCGCCGACGTGCCGCTGCCGCACGCCACCGCGTCCGCGACGCCGAGCGAGTCGCGCAGCAGCGCTTCGAACGCCGCGGTGCGCGCGCCGAGGATGAACCGCTGGTCCGGCGCCAGGCCGACCTCCTCCACCACCTCCAGCAGCAGGTCGCCGTCGAACAGGTCGGGCGGGAAGAACGGGATCGTCACGCGCGCTCTCCGAGGTAGAAGGAGCGGATCGCGGCGCACACCCGGTCGACGTCGCCGGGCGGCAGGTCCGGGTACAGCGGCAGCGCGAGGGTGCGCCGGCAGGCCGCCTCCGCGTTCGGGAAGTCGCCCGGCCGGTGGCCGAGGTCGGCGAAGCACGGTTGCAGGTGCAGCGGCGACGGGTAGTAGGTCTCGGTGCCGATGCCGCGCTCGGCCAGGTGCGCGGCCAGGTCGTCCCGCCGGTCGACCTCGATCACGTACACGTAGAAGACACCGCGCACGCTCCCCCGCCGCGGCAGCACGGACGGCAGCTTCCGCACGCCCGGCACCCCGGCCAGGCCTTCGGCGTACCGGCGGGCCAGCACCTCGCGGCGGCGGATGTCGGCGTCGAGCCGGTCCAGCTTGGCCAGCAGCACGGCGGCCTGGACGTCGTCCATCTTGCTGTTCACCCCGACCACGCCGGTCCTGGTGGCGATGCCGGGGAAGTTGTCGATCGTGCGGCCGAACCGCCCGTGGTGGCGCAGCGCGCCCACCGCCTCGGCGACCTCCGGGTCGTCGGTGATCACCGCGCCCGCGTCGCCGATGGCACCGAGGGTCTTGGTGGGGAAGAACGACAGCACTCCCCCGGCGCCGAGCAAACCGGCGTGCACGCCGTCGTAGCGCATCCCGATCGCCTCCGCGCTGTCCTCGACCACGGTCAGGCCAAGCCGGCGGGCCACCTCGCCCAGGCCGGTCAGGTCGGCGAGGTGGTGGAACAGGTGCACCGGCATCACGAACCGGGCGCGCGGACCGGCGACGGCGGCGACCGACGCCGGGTCGAGGCCGTAACCGTCCGGCTCGATGTCGGCGAACACCGGCCGGCCGCCCGCGAGCACCACCGAGGACGCCGACGCGATGAACGAGAACGCGGGCACGACCACTTCGTCACCGGGCCGCAGGCCGCACGCCCGCAGCAGCAGCACGAGCGCGTCGGTGCCGCTGTTCACCCCGATCACGTGCGCGGCCCCGGTGTACGCGGCCAGCGCGCCCTCCAATTCGAGGACTTTCCGCCCGTGCGAGTACTTGCCGTTCTGGATCACTTCCACAATGTGCCGTCGCGTTATCGGCCACAATCCGGAAAAGGTCGCCGATTGCGTGAAGAATGGCACGGTCAGCGCACTCACCTCCGCGGTCACCGCTTGCGGAGGTGAGCGTATGGCAGGTCACGGGGCCGGCGGCCGACCACCGGTCAGTTCACTCTTCCTGGTCAACTCGCCCGCGCGCGGTTGACAGACCTTCGCGATTGGGACAACGTCGGGGCCATCAATTGAGAGCTGACATCGCTCATTCCCGATGCCTTCGAGACCGGACGAGACAAGACGGGGCTCACTAGTGCGCACACTCGTCGTGGGACTGGGCCGAGCCGGTGCGGACCTGCACCTGCCGGTACTGGCCAGGGCGCGGACCTCGGTCCGACAGCTGTTCGACGACCGGCCGATCGTGGCGTGCGACCCGAGGCGGCTGCCCCCGGAACGACCGGGCCTGACGATGGTGGGCAGCCTCGCCGAGGCCGCCACCCTGCTCGACCCGGCCGACACGGTCGCGCACGTGTGCACACCGCCGTCCGTGCGCGCCGAGGTCATGGCCGAGCTGGCCGAGCGCGGGTTCCGCAACGTGATCGCGGAGAAGCCGCTCGCCGCCGACACCGACGACCTGGCCCGGGTGATCCGGCTGCGCCGCAAGCACGGCCTGCGGATCGCCGTGGTGGAGCCGTGGCTGACCAGCTCGCTCACCGTGCGGCTGATGGAGCTGGTGCGCGGCGGCACGCTGGGCGAGCCGAAGGCGATCTCGATCGTGCAGAACAAGCCGCGCTTCCGCCGGTCGCTGACCAGGCCGAGCCACCAGACCGCGTTCGACGTGGAGCTGCCGCACGGCGTGGCCCTGGCGCTGCGGCTCGCGGGCAGCGCGCGGGTCACCCACGCGGCCGGGTACGACCTGGCCGTGGGCGACGTGGTCGTGCCGCGGATGGGCGGCGCGCGGATAGGGCTGCGGCACAACAGCGGGGTGCGCACGGAGATCAGCTCGGACCTCACCTCGCCGGTGCGCGAGCGCCGGATCACGGTGGAGTTCGAGAAGGGCAGCGCGGTCGGCCACTACGCGGTGAGCGACGACGACGACCACTCGCAGCTCACCGTCACGGTGAACGGGCGGCGCGAGCACGAGGTGCTGCGCGACGACTCGCTCACCGAGTGGCTGCTGCGGGCCTACCGCCTGTTCCACGCCGCCGGCGACCAGCACGCGCGGGGGTTCGCGTTCGCCACGGACGTGGTGCAGCTGCTGTCGGTGGCCAAGAACATCTGCGCCGAGCCGGTGATACCGGCCGCGCGCGGCGAGGCGTCGCCCGGCCCGGTGGCCGCGCATGTCCGGTAGACGCGAGCCGGTGCTGGCGGGCATCACCGACGAGGCGGCGCCGGACCTGCCCGGCCAGTTGGCGGTGCTCGCCGAGCTCGGCTGGTCGCACGTCGAGCTGCGCACCGTGGACGGGCGGGCGGTCGGCGACCTGGACGACGGCGAGTTCGCGGTGGTGGCGAAGGACCTGGGCGCGCGGGACGTGCGGGTGGTCTGCCTGGCCTCGCGGATCGGCGGCTGGGCGCGGCCGATCAGCACGCCGTTCGAGGACGACCTGGCCGAGCTGGACGTGCTGCTGCGCCGGTGCGCCGCGCTGGGCACCCGGTTCGTGCGGATCATGTCGTACCCGAACGCGGGCCTGTCCGAGCGGCGGTGGCGCGACCGGGTGGTGACGCGGGTGTCGATGCTGGCGGAGCTGGCCGACGCGGCCGGGGTCGTGCTGCTGCACGAGAACTGCTCCGGCTGGGCGGGCACGAGCGCCGAGCGGGCGCTGGAACTGCTCGACGCGGTGGACAACCCGGCGTTGAAGCTGCTGTTCGACACCGGCAACGGCGTCGCGCACGGCTACGACGGGTACGCGTTGCTGCGGGAGGTCGTCGCGCACGTCGAGCACGTGCACGTCAAGGACGCCACCGGTGACCGGTTCGTGCCGCCCGGATCGGGTGACGCGCGGGTCGCCGACTGCGTGGAGCTGTTGCGCGCCAACGGCTACCGGGGTGCGTGGTCGCTGGAGCCGCACGTGTCGCTGCGACCGCACGAGCCGGGCGCGCTCGCCCCGGACGCGGCGTCCGCGTTCGTCGCGGCCGGTCGGGCGATGGCCGGGCTGGTGCGGTGACCGGACCCCCTGCGGCGACGGGAGCCGCGCGGTGATCGGCGAGGACCGCGACCTGCTGCTGCGGCTGCTCGCCCTGCCGACCGCCGGCCCGTTGGAGACGACCGACGAGGTGCGCCTGTGGGACGCGGTGCACGCGTACTCGGAGGCGGCCGAGGGTTTCGGGATGCGGACGGTTCACCTGGGACCGGCGCGGGAGGCCGACGTGCTGCGGCACGACGTGCCCGCCGTCGTGCGGGAGGCGATCGCCGAGGACCCGGACTTCCTGCAACGGCAGCCGAACCTGGTGCTGCGGGTGGGCCACGCCGAGCCGGTGGTGATGTTCAACGTGCACCTGGACACGGTCGCGCCGTTCGAGCCGGCCGGGTTCGACGGCGTCCGGTTCCACGGCCGCGGCGCGATCGACGCCAAGGGCCCGGCGGTGGCGCTCCTGGCCGGGGTGCGTACCGCGATGACCGACCCGGCGGTGGGGCGGGACGTGAGCGTGCTGATCCAGGCGGTGTCCGGCGAGGAGGGCGGCGCGATGGGCGTGTTCGGCACCCGCCCGCTGGTCGAGGCCGGGTACCACGGCAGCCTCAACGTGTTCTGCGAGCCGACCGGCCTGCGCTACCTGCCCCGGTCGACCGCCGCGATGACGGCGTGCGTGCAGGTGCGCGGCGAGGACGCGATCGACGACCAGCCGCAGGCCGGGCACAACGCGTCGGTGCTGCTCGGGTTCCTCGCCCAGCACCTGGCGGGCGCGTTGGCCGGACGGGTCGCGGACGGCCAGGTGTGCGTCGCCGGGCTGCACACGGGCCGGATGCACAACCGCGTGTACGGCAGCGGCGACCTGCTGCTGAACCTCTCCTACGGCAGCACGGCGTCCGCGCGCGTGCTGGCCGTGGCGCTGGACGCGGCGCTGCGCGACGGGCTGGCCGAGTTCACCGCCCGCTTCCGCGGCGTGCCGCCGTTCCACCGCACCGCCGTCGACGCCGCCGCGATCACCCGGCTGGCGTGGCGCAAGCGCGGACTGCCCGCGCTGCCTCCGCAGGACGTGCCGCTGCTCGACGGCGTGGCCCCGCGCTGGCCCGCGCACGAGCCGGCGTTCACCTGTGACGCGATCTGGCTGGCCGACGTGCCGGGCGCGCACACCGCAGTCCTCGGCCCCGGATCGCTGGAGGCCAACAACGCCCACGCGCGCGGCGAGCACGCCGACGTCGCCGACCTCGACCGGTTCGCCGACGTGGTGCGGGACATCGTCGTGCGGTTCGCGCGGAACGGAGGAGCATGACCGTCCTGGTGCCCTACCCGACCCTGCTGGACACCGTCACCGGTGTGTTCCGGCAACGGGGCGTGCCGCCGGACCGGGCGGCGGTCGCGGCGGAGGCGTTGTGCCACGGCGACCTGACCGGGATGAGCACGCACGGACTGGTGAACCTGACCCGGCTGTACCTGCCGCTGTTCGACTCGGGGCGGACGGAGCCGGCGGCGGACATGGTGGTGCTCGCCGACCGCGGGGCGTCGGTGCTGGCCGACGCGCGGCGGGCGCTCGGGCTGTGGTCGGCGTCGCAGGCGGTGGAGCTGGCCTCGGCGCGGGCGGCGCGGTACGGGATCGGGATGGTGACGCTGCGCGGTGCGACGCACATCGGCTGCGCCGGGTACCACGCGGCCCGTGCGGCGGCGCACGGGATGGTGGGGCTGATCGCGTCGAACTGCGGTGGCCAGCGCATCGCGCCCGCGCCGGGCGGCCGGGAGCCGTTGCTGGGCACGAACCCGCTGGCGCTGGCCTGCCCGGCCGGCGACCGCCCGCCGTTCGTGCTGGACATGAGCACGACGGTGGTGCCGACGGGTCGGGTGCGGGCGGCGGCGCGGGCGGGTGAGCCGATCCCGCCGGGGTGGCTGGAGGCCGAGGACGGGACGCCGGTGACGGACCCGGCGGCGTTCGACCGGGGTGACGGGCGGTTGCTGTGGCTGGGTGGCGCGCCGGAGACGGGCGCGTACAAGGGTTTCGGCCTGGGACTGCTGGTGGAGGTGCTGGCGGCGCTGGTGCCGGGTGCGGCGACGGGGCCGCTGTCGTCGGTGTCGCGTGATGACGACATCGGCGTGACCGCGCTGGTGTTCGCGCCGTCGACGCTGAGGTCGGGGTTCGGGCAGGACGCGGCGGCGCTGTTCGGCGCGGTCGCGAGCGCCGAACCGGTCGACCCCCGCCGGCCGGTGACCTACCCGGGCTGGCACGAGGGTGAGCGGGCGCGGTGGCGTCGTGCGCACGGCGTGCCGGTGGCGGAGGACCTGTACGAGGAGTTGCGCGCGATCGCCCCGACCCTGCGAGCCGCCGGGTGACCGGGTCGTCGGCAGACGGGCCGTCGGCGAGCGGACCGCAGTCGGACCGACCTCAGGCGAGCGGGTCGTCGGCAGGCGCGCCGCGGTCGAGCGGGTCGTCGGCAGACGGGCCGCAGGCGAGTCGGTCATCGGCAGGCGCGCCGCGGTCGAGCGGGTCGAAGGCGGGCGGGCAGGGGGCGGATCCGCTGGCGGTGATCCGGGTCGGGGTCGTGGGGTTGGGCGTGATTTCGCGGTTCTACCTGGCCGCGATCGCGTCCTCGCCCCGGTTCGCGCTGGCCGCGGTGTGCGATCTGGACGAGCGGGCGTTGGCCGGTCGGCGCGTGCCCGCCTTCCGGTCGCACCGGGCGATGCTCGACGCGGGCGGGTTGGACGCCGTGGTGGTGACCGCGCCCAACGACGTGCACGCGGTGGTCGCGAGGGACGCCGTCGAGCGCGGCCTGCCGGTGTGCGTGGAGAAGCCGCTGGCCACGACGTTGCGTGACGGGTTGGCGGTCGCCGAGGCGGCGCGGGCGCGGGACGTGGCGTTGTTCACCGCGTTCCACCGCCGGTACAACGCGAACGTCCTGGCGTTGCTGGACAAGGTGACCGGCGCGGCGCCGATCGCGGAGCTGACCGTGCGCTACCTGGAGCGGATCGAGGAGCACGTCGGCGCTGACCGCTGGTACCTCGACCCGGCGCGGTCCGGCGGCGGGTGCGTGGCCGACAACGGTCCCAACGCGCTGGACCTGGCGCGGATGTTCCTCGGTGAGGTGACGTTGGAGTCGGCGCAGGTCACGCGCGTGGACGGGATCGACCGGCAGGCGTCGCTGCACGTGCGCGGCACCGCGCCGGCGGTGGTGGAGCTGGACTGGTCGCACCCCGGCGAGACCAAGGACGTGACCGCGCGGCTGGCCGACGGCACCGTGCTGCGGGCCGACGTGCTGGAGGGCTACGAGGAGTTCAAGGGCTCGCTGTGGCACGAGTACGAGGGCGTGCTGCGGGACTTCGCGCGGGCGGTGGCGGCGCGGTCGGCGTGGCGTGACGGCGGGTTGGCCGCGTTGGACCTGGTGGACGAGGTGTACCGACGGGAAGGTGCGTGATGCTGGAGGACGGCGAGAAGCGGGCGGTGGCCAGCCGGGTGGTGAAGGTGCTGGTGCACCGTCGCGACGACCGCGGGATGAGCCTGGAGCCGTTCGCGAGCCGGTGCGTGCGCCGCGGCGAGGTGCACGAGCTGGTGACCACCGACCACGACGACGCGGCGGCCGGGGCGCGGATCGACCGGGTGGCGTTCCTGGGGTTCGTGGAGATCGACAACGCCGGCGTGATCGACCGGGGCGACGAGGTGTGGTGCGACGGCGAGCTGGTCGGCACCGTGCTGGGGTTCGACGCCTGCCACCACCCGAACCACTACAACATCCTGATCACCACCCCGACCCCGCGCACGGGCCCCGAACTCGGCCTGCGCCCTGAGGCGGACGTCGTGTTCTGCCCGGCGGTCGTCGCGGTGCCCGCGCTCTGACCGGACGACGACGGCGCCCCGGGACGAATCCCGGGGCGCCGTCGCGGTCGTCAGGTCAGTGACCGAGGAGCGGCACGTCCAGCGTGCCGAAGTGGTAGGCGCGCACCGCGGCCACCAGCTCGTCCACGGTCAGCGTCCCGTTGCCGTTGGTGTCGATGGCCCGGAAGGACTCGACCGCGGACGAGGCGTCCACGCCGATGGCTTCCAGCCACTTGCGGAACTCCGACGGGTTCACCTCGCCGTCGCCGTCGGTGTCGCACAGGCCCACCATGGCCGAGACGGTCGGCCGCACCACGCGGTTGAACCCGGCGTCGCCCTCGGCGAACACCTGCGCCTCGACCACGCTGAGGAACTCGTCCTCGGTCATCGCGCCGTCCGCGCCCACACCGGCCTTGGTGGCCAGGAACTCGAACATGGAGATGTAGGCGTCGATCAGCGCTCGGGCCTGCGGCGACGTGACGTCCTCGCCGAACGCCTCGATGATGCGGTGCGCCTCGGCCTCGTAGTCGGACTTCTCGATGCGGCCGTTGCCGTCGACGTCCCACTTCTCGAAGCGCTTCTTGAGCCGATCGCTCTTGACCGCCGTGGACATGACCATTCGGGACACTCCTAAAAAGTAATGAGGTGGTTTCGGCGAAACCTGACGTGCTGATCCGGTCCGCGGACCGGCTCCCCGCTCAGGGGGATCTCAAAGGCGCATGACCTCCCCTCCCGGCACGCTGCCGGTGACGTCGAGCAGCAGCCGAGCGTTCCTGGCCAGGTGGCCGAGGTCGTAACCGCTGTGCGCGACGAGCAGCACGGTGGCGTCGCTCGCGCGCAGCGCGGCCGTGAGGTCGGTGACGGGCGGCCCGAGCGCGGGCACCTCACCGGCCACCGGGTCGTGGTAGGTCACGTCGGCGCCCAGCGCCCGGAGCTCGTCGGCGATCCGGAACGTGGCGGACTCCCTCGTGTCGGGCACGTCGGCCTTGTAGGACACGCCCAGCAGCAGGATCCGCGCGCCGTCGACGGGCACGCCGTCACGGGTCAGCATCCGCACCGCGCGTTCGACCACGTAGGACGGCATCGCGGAGTCGACGCGCCGGGCGGCTTCCACCACGCCGAGCTGCGTGCCCTCGCGGCGCGCCTTGTCCAGCAGGTAACGGGGGTCGACGGGGATGCAGTGCCCGCCGACGCCCGGTCCGGGGGTGAACGGCTGGAAGCCGAACGGCTTGGTGGCCGCGCAGTGCAGCACGTCCCACACGTCGATGCCGAGCTGGTCGCAGAACACCGCGATCTCGTTGACGAGCGCGATGTTGACGTACCGGTAGGTGTTCTCCAGCAGCTTGGCCATCTCGGCCTCGCGGGTGCCGCGTGCCACCACGACGTTGTCGACGAACCGGCAGTAGAAGGTGGCGCAGTGCTTGGCGCACAACGGGGTGTGCCCGCTGACCACCTTCGGGGTGTTGCGGATGCCGAAGTGGCGGTTGCCGGGGTCGATGCGCTCGGGCGAGTAGGCCAGCGGGAAGTCCTCGCCGGCCACGAGGCCGTGCCGCTCCAGGATCGGCCGGACCACCTCGTCGGTGGTGCCGGGGAAGCTGGTGGACTCCAGGACGACCAGGGTGCCCGGGCGCAGGTGGTCGGAGACGGTCCGGGCGGCGGCGCGGACCGCGCCCAGGTCGGGTCGGCCGTCAGGCCCCAGGCCGGTGGGCACGCAGATCACCACGGTGTCCGCGCCGGCGATGGCCGCCGGGTCGGTCGTGGCGCTGAAACCCCTGGCGCGCATGGCCCGCAGTTCGGTGTGCGACACGTCCAGCACGTGCGAGCGGCCCTCGGTGAGCGTGCGCACGACGTCCGGGTCGGTGTCGTACCCGACCACCTCCATGCCCGCGGCGGTCGCCGCCGCCGCCAGCGGCAGCCCTACGTAGCCGACTCCGACCACGACCAGATCGACGGACACGTGCGCCCTTTCCACGACATCGGTTTGGGTTGGCGGTCACGGCGGTCAGGCTTTGAAGGTCGCGCCGTACATGGGCACGTGCGTGCCGTAGCCGGGATCGACGGTGACGAGGGGCGCGAAGCAGGCGGCGTCGCCGTAGATCGTGACGTCGCGGTCGGTCAGGTTGGCGAGCACGTGCGCGCCGGCCGGGAGTGACTTGCAGCCCTTGGGGTTGTCGTAGGTCTCGAGCGGGGTGACCTCGACGGAGAACACGACCACCTGCCCGGTGGCCGCGTGCGCCGCCGGGGTGAAGGGGACCAGCAGGGCAGTCGCGGCGAGTGCGCTGAGCACCACGCCGAACACGCGTTTCATCGTCGCCTCCTCACTAGGTGTCATCACTTTCCGGAAACTAACAGTCACCGAGAGCAAGAAGCAGCCGATGAACCGAACACCACTCGGGCAGGTTGCGCCGACGGCCGGGAGTTCATCCGGTTGGTCACCAGACGCGTGGCGGGGGTGGTTGTCGGTGATCCGGACACGGTCCGAGTTCACGAGTTCGAGCGACAACCACCGGTCTTTCCGGCAGGTTGAGGGACAAAACGGATGCGGGGCGTGACGAACCCGCAAGGCGAGGGTCACCGCCGCGCACGAAACCGCACGGACGAGCGTCCACCCGTGCGCTCCGGCCGCACCGTCCCACGTCGACCCCGGAGACGATCACGGACAGTGAGGTTCACGGCTCACCCTGTCCACAGTGGACTTACGGAGCGTGGTCGACGCCCGGTCCGGTGGGTGGCCAGTTTCGGTGAAGTGGACTGGGACGTCGGTTCGCCGCGGTGCCTAGGGTCGGGTCCGTCCCTTCTTCCCTGGAGGTTTCGTGCTGGAGGACGTGCCCGACCCGTCGGAGGCGGCCGGTGTGCTGGAGTCGGCCGCGCGCTACGCGGGGGCGGTGCTGGCTTCGCTGGACGCTCGCCCGGTCGTGCCCGATGGGGCCACGACGGCGTCGGAGGATTCGCCGCCGCTGGACGGGATCGGGTTCGCGGGCACGTTGGACCTGTTCACGCGGCGGTGGGCACCGGGGTTCTCCGCGTCGGCCGGCCCCCGGTACCTCGGGTTCGTCACCGGCGGCGCGACGCCGGCCGCGGTCGCGGGTGACTGGCTGGCCGCCGTGTTCGACCAGAACCCGGCGGCTTCGGACGGGTCGTCCGCGCCGGACCTGGAGCGGGAGACCGTGCGGTGGTTGGCGTCGGTGTTCGGGCTCGGCGACGGGCACTCGGGGGCTTTCGTCACCGGGGCGACGATGTCGAACTTCGTCGGGCTCGCCCTGGGCCGGGAGTGGCTGGGCGAGCAGGCCGGGGTGTCGGTGTCCGAGTCCGGTGTCGCGGCGCTGGGCCCGGTGCGGGTGTACTCGGGCGCGCCGCACTCCAGCACCTACAAGGCGTTGTCGATGCTCGGGTTGGGCCGCGACTGCCTGCGGCTGGTGCCCACGCTGCCCGGGCGTGAGGCGATCGACGTCGCCCGGCTGGCCGCTGAGCTCGACGGGACGCCCGCCATCGTGGTCGCGAACGCCGGGACGGTGAACACCGTCGACTTCGACGACCTGCGCGCGTTGGCCGAACTGCGGGCGCGGTCGCCGTTCTGGTTGCACGTCGACGCGGCGTTCGGCGGTTTCGCCGCCCTCTCCCCCGACTTCGCGCACCTCGTGGACGGCCTCGCCGAGGCCGACTCCGTCTGCGTCGACCTGCACAAGTGGCTCAACGTGCCCTACGACGCGGCGGTGCAGTTCACCCGCCGCCGCGACCTCCAGGTCCAGGTCTTCCGCAACTCCGCCGCGTACCTCGGCATGCCGACCTCGAACCCGGACTTCGTCCACCTCACCCCCGAGAACTCACGCCGCCTGCGCGCGCTGGCGACCTGGTTCGCCCTGACCGCGTACGGCCGGGACGGCCACCGCCGGATCGTGGAGCGCACCGTCGACCTGGCCCGCCGCCTCGGCGACCTGCTCGCCGGCACACCCGGTGTCCGCCTGGCCGCACCGGTCCGGCTCAACGTCGTGTGCTTCACCCTGGCCGACTCGCCCACCACCGACCGCGTCGCCGAAGCCGCCCGGCGCATCGCCGCGAGCGGCGAGACCTTCGTCACCCCCACCGTCTACAACGGACAGCCGGCCCTGCGTGCGGCCTTCAGCAACTGGCGCACCGGACCGGACGACCTGCTCCGCATCCACGCCGCCATCGCCGACGCCTGCCAGGACTTGTAGCCACGCGCCAGGTCAGGACAACGTCGGCAGCACCTCCGCGGCCACGGTGTCGAGGATCGCCTCGTCGCCGGCGAACGGGCCCTCGGCCCTCGGCCACGGCGCCAGCACGTCGGTGAAGCCCAGTTCGTCCGCTCGGCCCAGGAAGTCGCGGTAGCACTCGACGCTCGACAGCGAGAACACCGGCGCGGCGTCGGTTTGCAGGAACCGGCGCACCGCGCCGCGGTCGCGGGACTCGGCGGCCAGTGCCTCGTCGAACCGGGCGGACAGCTCGGCCAGCGACGTCCACCACGCCTCGAGCGAGTCGCTCGCGCTGCCGAGGGTCACCCAGCCCTGACCGTGCCTCGCCGCCAGCGCCAGCGCGCGCGGCCCGTTCGCGGCCAGGATGAACGGCGTGCGCGGGCGCTGCACGCAGCCGGGCACGTTCCGGGCGTTCACGGCCGTGTAGTACTCGCCGGAGTAGTCGAACCGCTCGTTGGTGAGCAGGCCGTCGAGCAGCTCGACGAACTCCTGGTACCGGCGCGCCGGACTGGCGGCGCCAGGGCCGCCGAACACCGCCACGTCGTACCCGCCCGCGCCGCCGGCTCCGATGCCGACGGTGAGGCGGCCGTCCGACAGGTCGTCCAACGCCAGCACGTCCCGGGCGAACGGCAGCGGGTGGCGGAAGTTCGGCGAGGCCACCATGAAACCCAGCTCGATCCGCGACGTCGCCGACGCCGCCGCGCTCAACGTCGGCACCGAGCCGTACCACCGGTGGTCGACCAGCGGACCCCAGCCCAGGTGGTCGAACGTCCACGCGTGGGCGAACCCGTACGCCTCCGCCGCCTGCCACCGCGGCTTCGCCTCGGCCCAGCGGTACTCCGGCAGGATGGTGATCCCGGCCCTCATGGTTCCCCCTTGAACACGTCGAGCGTTCATTCGAACAGAGGGGACGTGAGGGGTCAACACCATAACGGGTGATCCACTTCCCGGCGACGCGCGAACGCCCGGCCCCGCCCCTCCGATGAGGAGGTGGGACCGGGCGTCCACGGGCTCAGCCCCAGATCGACGTGGCCCACTCGGGGTGGTCGATGAACGGGTTGCGGTTGTGCTGGTAGTTGTCGTAGATCACCTGGTTGCGGCGCTTCTCGAACGCGTCCGGCGGGTCCTGGGCGTTCCACTGCAACAGCACCGACAACCTGCCGTGGTACGGCGCGGTGCCGTTGTTGACGTTGTTGTTCATCTCCAGGTCGGGGTAGCCGTCGCCGCCCTCGTACCGCACCGCCATGTAGAACAGCATCCGCGCGACGTCGCCCTTCACCGCGTTGCGCGGCTCCCAGGAGTCGGCGTCGGTGTAGTTGCCCGGGGCCTCGCCGACGGGCGAGCCGCCCAGGTCGAAGTCCTTGTTGCCGCGCTCGGCGTTGACCGACACGTCGGCGGGGCGCAGGTGGTGGATGTCGGTGCCCGGACCGGTCGCGGTGCCGAAGTCGCCGTGCGACTTGGCCCAGACGTGCTCGCGGTTCCAGTCGTCCGGGCCGCTGCCGTTCGTGGTCTTGCTCTGGGAACGCCCGGTGTAGAGCAGGATCACGTTGGCGCTGTTGTTCGGGTCCTGGTCGGTGACCTTCAACGCCTCCCACACCTGGTCGTAGGACAGCTTGGTGTTGGTGCGGATGATCCCGTTCAACGCGGTCTTCAGCGACGCGCCGCTCTTGCCGAGCGCGTTGCGGTAGTACGTGTCGTCGTAGCCGCCACCGGGAGCCGACGTGGTGGTCGTGGTGGTGGTCGTGGTCAGCGCGGTCGTTGTGGTCGTCGGCGAGGTGCCGGCGAAGGCGAACGCGGTCGGCGAGGTGAGGCCGGGGTGGGCGAAGTACGCGCCCAGCGGACCGGTGACGTCGATCAGCCTGCCGAGCAGGCCGGGGTTGGTCCGCAGGCCCCACTGGGCCCGGAACGCGGACGTGATCTGCACGTACAGCATCTGGCCCGTGCTCGTCTGGCTCGGCGAGTCGGCCAGCGCCAGCGCGTAGTCGGACGGGAAGCCGGACCGCACCACGGTGGTGGTGGCGGTGGGCTGCCCGACGACGTAGCCGCGCACGGTGGCGGACGCGCCGTTCTGCTGGCCGATGGCCTGGGCGACGGTGATCGGTGTCGCGCCGCCGGCCGCGGCGGTGGGGATCAGCAGGGCTGCCGCGACGGCGACGACGGACACGACGACGGCAAGGGGATTCAGCAGGGGACGTAGTCGCACGATGGGGTGTCTCCTCCCGGGTGCGGCGGCGCAGGGTGGCCGCACGCAGGCAGGATCGCACGAAAGATCACACTGCGGAGTGAATGATCACCGAACTTTCGTCACCGCACGTCGTAGTTCTTCACTTAACACCCGGGGTGCTCACCCGTCGGTCACGGTGGTGGCGCGGGTGATCGACGCCGTGTCGGCCGCCGAGAGCCGCCCGGTCAGCGCCGACAGCACGTCCGCGATCTTGCGCTCCTCGTAGGTGAAGTGCGTTTCCACCAGCGCGGCCACGCTGTCGATCTCGCGCCGCAGCGCCACCGGGTCGGCGTCCACCGACTCCCCCAGCGCCGTCAGCGCCTCGGACACGATCCGGTGGTCACGGCCCAGCTCGTCCAGCACCGGACGCAGCTCGGGGTGCTCCCGGGCCAGCACGGGGAACACGCCGTCGTCCTCGGCGGTGTGGTGGCGCTCCAGCGCGGCGCAGAACGACAGGCAGTGCGACCGCAGGTCGGCGAGCCGCACCCCGTCGACCAGGCCGTCCCTCAACGCCTCCAGCCGCTCGCGCAGCGCGACGTGCGCCTGCACGAGCTGGTTGCCGAACGCCACCAGGCGCGGCGACGGTTCGATGACGAGCTCACCTCCGACCCCAGACCGCGATCGCGGGCATCGGGATCACCAGCCCGCCGTCCCCGTCGGAGAACCGCGCCGCCGTCTCCCGCACCCGCTGTTCGATCTTCTCACGGTCGCCGTCGCTCTGGCCGTCGAGGAGGGCCCCGGTGCGCACGGTCGCCTGCCGGTAGGCCGGGAACAGGTCGTCGACGCTGTCCAGGTGCCAGTCGATGTGCAGCACCTCGGCCCGGGTGTCGGCGAACCCCGCGTCGGCCAGCGCGGCGCGGCAGTTGTCCGGCTCGCTGTAGTGGTAGAAGTCGGGTCCCTCGGGCAGCGCCACCGGCTCGCCGAACTCCATGATCGCGTCCGACAGCAGCGAGAACCCCACCGCCTCCTCGGGCGACGCCCACACCGTGAAGCCGAACGCCCCACCGGGCGCCAGGACCCGGAAGGCCTCGCGGATCGCGCGCTCCGGGTCGCTCAGGTGCAGCAGCCCGAAGTTCATCACGACCCGGTCGAACGCGCCGTCGGGGAACGGCAGGTCGAGCGCGTCGCCCTCCCGGAACTCCACGTCGGGGAACAGGGCCCGCGCTTTCACGATCATCTGCCCGGAGAAGTCGAGGCCGACCGCCCGCGCGCCTCTACGGGAAGCCGCACCCGCGACATATCCCGGCCCGGTCGCGATGTCGAGCAACCGCGTTCCGGGCTCGACACCGATCGCGTCGAGCAGTCCCGAGCCGGCCGAACCGGTCAACTCGCCCCAGGATCGGTGATATCTGTCCACCACCCGCTGCCAGCGCGACAACTCGAAGGCGTGGAAATCCCCGACATCCTGCGACAAACCCCCGGACAACGTGCCTCCCCAGTACCCGCACGACCATTACGGCCGCCGGTCGATCGGGCGGCCAAGGGTGCGACGACGGGATGCTAGCGGATCGCGCAAGCGCGGCCTCCACCCGCTCTGGGCGGGCTGACCTCGTCATATAGGCTGCACATGGAGGTCGTTGGGACATCCGGGTGAAGTATCGCACTACGATGTGTTTCGGGTTTATTAATCCGCGTTAATCCCGATCTTCGACACTGGTCCAGTACAGTGAACGTTCCCGATGACGGCGTAACCAAGTGCGACCGATCGGCGCATCAAGCCGTCCGATCGGCTGATCAGGCCGCAAAACTACGGTCGCAGAAGTGCGGAGACCGAGGTAATGTCGCGGACCGCGACATCATCTGTTGACTAGGGGGAACCGGTGTCTGTCGTTCGAGAGGAGTCCGCCTGTCCCGTGGATCGGGAACCGGACGCCGCTTACCCGGAAATTGTGCGTGCGGTGGCGAATGCGCTCGCGCCGCACGAGTCCGATTCGGACGCTCTCGGCCTCGATTCCGCGGGCGTGGTGCGCCGCGCCGCCGACCTCGCGGTGGGCGACCTGATGGCGCTCGCGCGGCGCGACCCGGCGAGCCTGGGTTCGTGGCAGTACGTGCTGGAGGCGTACGCGTGCTTCCGGGCGGTGCTGTCCTACCGCGTCGCGCACGAGGTGCTGACCGCGCCGTGCGGCGACACGTGGCGGCAACGCGTGCTGGCGCGCAAGATCTCCGAGGAGGCCAAGGTGCGCACGGGCGTGGAGATCCACCCCGGTGCGACCATCGGCCCGCGGTTCATCGTCGACCACGGCATCGGCACGGTCATCGGCGAGGACGCCACCATCGGCGCGGACTGCTACATCCTGCAGGGCGTGGTGCTGGGCGCGCTGGGCATCGCCGACAACCCCGGTGGCAGGCGTCACCCGACGTTGGGCGACCGGGTGCAGGTGGGCGGTTTCGCGCGGGTGCTCGGACCGATCACGGTCGGCGACGACGTCATGATCGGCAGCCACGCCCTGGTGCGCGCGGACGTGCCGGCCGGCGCGCAGGTGGCGGTGCTGCACCAGTACCAGATGGTCGCCGGCCCTCGGCCGATCACGGTCTACGGCGTGGAAGGGCTCGGCGAGTACCGCTTCCGCCTGCACGGCAACGACCTCGACCGACCCGGCCTGGAGGTGCAGCTGCTCGGGCCGACCCAGTTGCCGCTGGCCGCGGGCGACTGGTCGGTGCTGCAGAACAACGCCAAGTGCCTCACGTTCCAGATCTCGCCGCGGGCGCGCGGGCTGCGCTCGGTGGCGCACATCCGGGTCAGCCACGGCGGGTCCGAGGTGACCGTCGGCATCCCGCTGGCCCGCAAGTCGCGGGTGGCCTCGCTGCCGCGCACCGCGGCCGGCTGAACCGCCCGCGCCCCGAGCCGCCGCTCGACCAGCACACCCTTGAACCCAGTCTGGAGATCCCGCTCCATGTCCGCTCCTGAGATCGAGGCGCCGCGGTCCGCGGCCGCCGCCTCGACGCCCGGTCGTCCCCGGCAGCAGAAGGCGCTGATCGCGGTGAGCTTCACCGCCGTCGTGCTGATCTGGGGCTCGACCTGGATCGCGATCAAGCTCGCGGTCGCCGACATGCCGCCGCTCACCGCGTCCGGCCTGCGCTTCGTGGTCGCCGGGCCGGCGTTCATCGCGGCGTGCCTGGCGCTGCGCAAGCCGCTGCGCTACCCGAGCGGCATGGGCTGGTTCTTCGCCTTCATGGTGGGCTGCTACTTCACCGTGCCGTTCTTCCTGTTCAACTTCGGCGAGCTGTACGTCTCGTCGGGCCTGGCGTCGATCTGCGTGTCGTCGGTGTCGATCCTGATGATCGTGTTCAGCGTGCCGATCCTGCGCACCCGCATCACCACGACGCAGGCGGCGGCGGTGCTGGTCGCGTTCGCCGCGCTGGGCACGCTGATCGTGCACTCGCAGGGCGTCGCGGTGAAGAACGTGATCGGCGTGGCGGCCCTGCTGGGGGCGGCGGTGATCCACGCGCTGGCCTACATCATGATCAAGCGGCACGGCGGCCGGATGCCGGCGCTGACGTTGAACACGATGCCGATGGCCGTCGGCGGCGTGCTGCTCACGGGCCTGGGCCTGCTGGTCGAGCGCCCCGGCGCGGAGGCGTTCACGGCCCGCAGCGTCGGCGCGACGATCTACCTGGGCGTGGTGGCGTCGGCCATCGGGTTCGCGGTGTACTTCTGGCTGCTCCAGCGGATGGACACGGTGATCGTGTCGTTCGCGTTCGTGCTGTTCCCGATCATCGCCCAGTTCCTCGCCGTGGCGATCGAGGGCGCGTCGTTCGGCTGGGTCGACCTGGTGCTGACGTTGGTGATCCTCGGCGCGTTCGGCGTGACGCAGTGGAACCAGCGCAAGGTGCAGCCGGCCGCGCCCGCGCCGGCCGCGGCGGTGGACGACGACGGGCGGCCGACCGAGGCGGCGCTCGCCGAGGTGTACCGGCACGTGCTGGCGCGCTACCCGGCCGAGGCGTGCGGGTTCGTCCGGGCGAGCGGCGTGAAGGACTGCGTCAACGTGATCGAGGACCGGCCCGGGGTCTACGACCGGGAGAGCCGGACCGGGTACGCGTTCGGCGTGGCGGACCTGCGCGAGCTGGAGGACTCGTTCGACGGCGACGACCCGGTCCGCGTGATCTACCACTCGCACCCCGACGCGGGCGCGTACTTCAGCGACGAGGACCACCGGTTCGCCGTCCACGAGGGCGCCGCGGTGTACCCGGTGCGCCACCTCGTCGTGGACACCTCGCGGGACGAGGTGCTCGGCTCGCGGCTGTTCGACTTCGACGCCGGCCTCGGCCGCTACACCGCGATCGCGACCTTCGGCGCGCCGCGCGACAAAACCGTCCCCCCGCACGTGACGCAGGAGTGAGCATGGGCAAGGGCATCGCCGACTCGGTGCTGGACGCGATCGGCGACACGCCGGTCGTGCGGCTGTCCCGGCTGGAACCGGACCTCGACCGCGAGCTGCTGGTGAAGCTGGAGCTGCTCAACCCGGGCGGCAGCCACAAGGTGCGCATCGCGTTGAACATGATCCTGGAGGCGGAGAAGGACGGTGAGCTGGTCCGCGGCAGCGGGCAGACGATCATCGAGTCCACCGGCGGCAACACGGGCATCGGGCTGGCCATGGCGGCGGCGATCCTGGGCTACCGGCTGGTGCTGGTGATCCCGGACAACTACAGCCCGGCCAAGCAGCGGCTGCTGCGCAGCTACGGCGCCGAGGTGCGGCTGTCCGACCACACCCTGGGCAACAACTCCCACGCCGAGATGGCACTGGGGCTGCTGTTCGACAACCCGGACTGGGTGATGCTCAACCAGCAGGCCAACCCCGCGAACCCGGCGATCCACGAGCGGACCACGGCGGTGGAGATCATGGACGCGCTCGGCCCGCGGTTGCCCGACGCGCTCGTCGCCGGCGTCGGCACGGGCGGGCACCTCACCGGTGTCGGCCGGGTGCTGTCGCAGCACAACCCGGCGCTGCGGATCGTGGCCGTGCAGCCGGAGGGCTGTTCGTTGCGGGACAACAGGTTCGTGACGCACTCGATCCAGGGCCTGGCGGTCGGGTTGGTGCCCGCGGTGCTCGACCTGAGCCTGGTGTCGGACGAGGAGCAGGTGTCGTTCGAGGACGCGCGGCAGATGATGCGGCGGGTCATGCGGACCGAGGGGCTGGCGGTCGGCATCTCGTCGGCGGCGAACCTGGTGGCGGCGTGCCGGGTGGCGCGGGCGCTGCCCGCCGGGTCGCGGGTGCTGACGTTCGCCTACGACGGCGTGCACGACTACCTGGACGCGCTGCCGGACGAGGACGTCGCGTTCGCCGAGGGCTCGCTCGCCGGGGACGCGCGGTGACCCTGTTCCTCGACCCCGACCGGACCGTGCGGCCGTTCGCGCAGCACCGGCCGACCGAGGGCGCGCGGTCGGTGCTGCCCGCGGTGCTCGGTGCGGATCTCCAGGTGCCGTTGGGGTCGGGTGCGACGGCGTCCTTCGCGAACTTCGACCACGCCGCCACCGCGCCGTGCATGGTGGCGGTCGCGGAGGCGGCGCAGGCGTTCCTGCCCTGGTACGCCAGCTCGCACGAGGGTTCGGGCACGTTGGCCGCGATCTCCACGGCCCGGTTCGAGGAGGCGCGGCGGGTGGTGCGCGCGTTCGTCGGCTGCCGGGACGACGACTACCTGGTGTTCACGCGCAACACGACCGACGCGGTGAAGCTGCTGGCGATGGCCGTGCCGCAGGGGACGACGGTGGTCGTGTTCTCCAGCGAGCACCACGCGCTGCTGCTGCCGTGGCAGGACGTGCACCGGCTGCCGATCCCGGCGTCGGTCGAGGAGATGCTGGCGTCGTTGGACGAGGCGCTGCGGACGCTCGGCGGTGACGTGCTGGTGGCGGTCAGCGCGGTGCTGAACGTGACCGGCGAGCTGATGCCGCTGGAGGACGTGGTCGCGTTGTGCCGCCGGCACGGGGCGCGGATCGCGGTGGACGCGGCGCAACTGGCCGCGCACCAGCCGATCGACATCGCCGCGCTGGACGTGGACTACGTGGCGTTCAGCGGGCACAAGATGTACGCGCCGTTCGGGATCGGCGTGCTGGCGGGGCGGCCGGACTGGCTGGAGGCGGCCCGGCCGCACCTGGCCGGGTGCGGCGCCACGGTGGACGTCGGCGACGGCGCGGTGAAGTGGGCGTCGGGCGCGGCGCGGCACGAGGCGGGCGGGGCGAACGTGGTCGGCGCGGTGGCGCTGGCGGCGGCGTGCCAGACGTTGCAGACGGCGTGGAACTCGGTGATGCCGTACGAGTCGGTGCTGCTCACCCGGTTGCGCTCGGGGTTGGCCGAGATCCCCGAGGTCGTCGAGGTGTCGTTGTTCGGCGCGACCAGCGAGCGGGTCGCGATGGTGGCGTTCACCGTGGACGGCGTGGACTCGGCGTTGCTGGCGACGGCGCTGTCGGTGGAGTACGGCATCGGCGTGCGGCACGGCGACTTCTGCGCGCGACCGCTGGCGCGGCACCTGTCCGGTGAGCGCACGGCCGTGCGCGCGAGCCTGGGCCTGGGCATCGGGGTGGACCACGTCGACCGGCTGGTGGACGCGGTCCGCACGATCAGCGAGATCGGGCCGCGGATGTTCTACGTCGCCGAGGACGGGGCGTGGTGGCCGAGCACGGAGGCCACCGGGTCGCGCCTGCACGTGCCGCGGTAGGTCAGCCCACCGACGCCGTGACCGAGGGCGAGGGTGACGGCCTGGTCACCGGTTCCGGGCTGCGCGCCCAGGCCGCCAGCCGCGGGGCCAGGAGTCGGTACACCTCGGGGTCCAGGCCCATGCCGGTGTGCGTGCTGTTCACCTCGACGCAGTCCGCGCACGGGTCCGCGCAGAGGTGCCACGGCGCGATGAGGTCGTTGCGGGAGAACACCGCGACGGCGGGCACCTGCAACGGCTGCGTCAGGGCGGTGGAGTGGGTGTCGTAGCACGAGCCCGCGAAACAGTCCTCGTTGAGCAGTCCGGGGATGCCCGCGCGCGAGAGCCGGGCCAGCGTGCGCGCCACGCGCATGACGCTGGGGTGCGCGCCGAGTTGGTCGAGCACGGGGCTGGCGAGCATGACCAGGCCGCGCACGAGTTCGGGCCTGCGCACGGCCACCAGCCTGGCCAGGCCGCCGCCGCGGCTCTGCCCGAACAGCACGACCCGGCCGCCTGTGGCCTCGACGTGCTGCTCCAGCCGGTGTTCGAGGCGGTCGACCAGATCCGACGTGCAGCCGACGTTCATCCCGATCCGCGCCCTGATGGGCGCGTAACCGCGTTTGCGCAGCCAGGTCCTGGCCAGTTGCAGGCTCCAGTCGCCGAAGCCGAAACCCGGCACCAGCAGCACACCGAGCCCGCGTCCCTCCTGCGGATCGGTGGCGCGCCAGACCGGGTCGGCCAGCAGGCGCGGGATGTTGCCGGCCATCGCCACCAGCACCTGTTCGCGGGCCACCGCGCGGGCCGCCTCGACCACGCCCATCCGACCTCCCTGCTCCGGGACCAAGGGATTCCCCGTTCGGCGCGGTCCATTCCTGTCGTTTGCCCGCTCGGGCGCCGGGAACCACAGTCCTATGTGGTTGTTGAGGCCGCCGGGCGTGTACCGGCCCCAAGAGGACACGTGGTTGATGGCCGACGCGCTGGAAGAGGCCGGGATGCCGCGTGGCAGCCGGGTGCTCGACGTGTGCACCGGCACCGGAGCGCTGGCGGTCGCCTCGGGACTGGCGGGCGCGAGCGAGGTCACCGCGGTGGACCTGAGCAGACGGGCGCTGGCCGCGACCTGGGCCAACGCCCGGTTGCGCGGTGTGCCGGTGCGGCTGCGGCGCGGTGATTTCGGAGACCTGGTCGGGCGGGCCGAGTTCGACGTCGTGACGGCCAACCCGCCGTACGTGCCGAGTGTCGGCGTGCCTCGGCGAGGTGCCGCGCGGGCGTGGGACGCGGGGTTGACCGGGCGCTCGGTGCTCGACCGGCTGTGCGCGGTGATGCCGTTGCTGTTGGCGGACAAGGGCATGGGGCTGGTGGTGCACTCGGAGCTGTGCGACCCGGACGTCACCCTGCGGCAGTTGCGCGGTGGCGGGTTGAAGGCGTCGGTGGTGGCGCGCCGCACGGTCGGGTTCGGGCCGGTGATGCGGGAGCGGGCGGGTTGGTTGGCCCGGCGCGGGCTCATCGACGACGGCCAGGAGCACGAGGAACTGGTGGTGATCCGTGCCGACGCCGCGTGACGCCCGGGTGGTGACCGTCGTGCCCGGTGGGCCCGTCCTGGTGGAAGGGCCGGTGGAGCTGCGGGCGGACGACGGGACGGTGGTGTGCTCGGACCGGTTCGTCGTCGCGGTGTGCGCGTGCCGCCGCAGCAAGCGTTACCCGCTGTGCGACACGAGCCACCGCAAACGACGCTGATCAGGGTTCCTGGAGTGTTCCTCTAGAGGGGCAGGCGCAACGCCGTCTGCCCCTCCTTCCACGCGTGGAGCAGGTGGTCGCCGAGGCGTTGTTCGAGCAGTTCGGTGGCCTGCACGCCGAACACGACGGACTCGGTCAGCTCGGGCTCACGGGCCAGCAGGTCGCCGATCACGTCCCGCCGCATCACCTGTTCGTGTACCGCGTCGGCCTCGATGTGCTCGGTGAAGAACTCGACGCAGTCCGGGTGGGCGTCGAGGCGTTGCAGCGCCTTGGCCATCCGGGTGGCGCTGGGCGCGGTGGTGATCTCGGCGGCGGCGAAGTGGCCGACCAGCGACCCGCGCAACGACCGGTGCAGCCCGCACAACGACATCAGGTTCACGGTCGCGAGCACCACGGCGGGCGCGTGCTCCAGGTACCGCAGGTAGCCGTTGTCCAACCCGGCGCCGGCGAGCAGGTCGGCGAACAGCTTCGAGTGCATCCGGTCGCCGCGCCCGCCGCCGAACTCGTCGAACTCCACGGCCACCAGCGCGGCCTTCGCCCGACCCCGCAGCCGGGGGATCACCCAGGCGTGCGGGTCGGCTTCCTTGAGGTGGTAGATCGAGCGCAGCGCCAGGTATTCGCGCATGTGCCACCACTCGCCCTCGTCCTTGAGGAAGTGGCTGACGCCCGTGCCGTCGACGGGCTCGACCAGCAGTTCGTCCAGCACGCCGCCGATGTCCGCGCCTCCGGGCACGTCGGCGCGCAGCGCGTCGAGGAACACCCGCTCCAGCCCGGCGCGGAACCCGAGCAGCCCCGGGTCCCACTCCCAGTCGTCGGACACGCCGGCGAAGCCCTGGTAGTGCAGCTCGTAGCACACGTGCAGGGCGAGCTGGAGGTCTTCGCCGTACGGGTCGGCCGACGCGGGCGGGGGCAGGGTGGCCGCGGGCGGGTCGCCGCGCAGGGCGTCCAGGACGGCGGCGGACAGGGGGCCTCGCGGCGCGGGCAGCACTGCTCGGTCGACGGCAGGGTCCACGGTGGTCATGGACGTGGGCTACCCGTTCCGGTGGGGGTGCACGCGAGCAGGTCGACGGCGGCCTCGGGTGATCCTGCCCTCAGCTGCCGTTGCGCGCCCGTCCCGTTCTCCAGGACGTCGCGCACGAGGGCGTGGACCACGTCGCGGTCGTCGCCCAGCGCGTCGGACACGTGGTCGAGCAACGCCTCCACCAGGTCGAGCGCGGGGACCTGGCGGGCGCTGAGCGGGTCGACGCCGGGCCCGGACAGCCCGTGGCGGGCCGCGGACCACACCGCGGCGGCGAGCACCTGCTCGTCCGGTTCGAGGGCGGGTCCGGCGGCGCGCGCGGTGTCCACGAGTGCCCTCGTCAGTCCTGCCTGGAGCAGGGCGTGGTCCGCGGTGGCCGCGGTGTCGGCGACCCTGACCTCGACGGTCGGGTACCGCGGCGACGGCCTGGCCAGCCAGAACGTCTGGCCGCCGTCGACCAGCACGCCGCACTCCACCAGCCGGGCGACGCGGGCGGCGTGCTCGGCGGCGCTGTGGCTGACCGGCGGCACGCCCGAGCCGGGGAACCGCGCCTGGTCCATCATCCGCCAGCTCGCGTACCCGGTGTCGCGGTCGTGGTCGAACGGCGAGTTGCCGCCCAGGGCCAGCAGGGTCGGTAGCCACTGCCGCAGGTGGTTGACCACGTGCACGGCGGTCTCGGGGTCGGGCACGCCGACGTGCACGTGACAGCCGCAGCACTGGTAGCCGCGCACCTGGCCGCGGTACGCGGCCTCGATCCGGTCGAACCGCTCCCCCGCGCTCAACCGGGGTTCCGGGTCGGCCAGCGGCGGCGAGCCGGACGCGACCAGCCACAGGCCCTCGGCGCGGGCGGCGTCGGCCAACGCGCGCCGGCCCGCCGTCAACTGCTCGCGCAGCTCGTCCAGGGTCGCGCACACACCGCTGGCGAACTCCACCTGCACGCCGCTGAGCTCGCGGTGCGCGTGCGCGCCCGGGGGCAGGTCGCGCACGCCCGCCAGCACGTCGGCGGCGCGGGCCACCGGGCGGCGGGTCTCCGGGTCCACGAGGAGGAACTCCTCCTCCACGCCCACGGTCATCAGGCGGGATCGCGCCGCGGCAGCGGCTTGGTCGCCGGCCCTTCCAGCACCGCGCCGTCCACGTCGAACCGCGAGCCGTGGCACGGGCAGTCCCAGCTGCGCTCGGCGGGGTTGAACCGGACCAGGCAGCCCAGGTGCGTGCAGCGCAACGACACGCCGTGGACGCCGCCCGCCTCGTCGCGGTACACGCCCGCCTTGCCGGAGCCGTCGCGGACCACGCGCGCCTCGCCGACCGGAACGTCCGCGACGGTGTCGACCTCGGCCGACTTGAGCCGGTCGCCGACCAGGTCGACGGCGACCTTCGCGTTCAGCTTCGCGAGCTTGGGCGTGGCGCCGAGGGTCAGCCGGTGGGGGCTGAACCGGGCCGCCAGCGGGTTGTCCCGGCCGACGATGAGGTCGGTCAGCAGCTCGGCGGCGAGGGTGCCGTTGCTCAGGCCCCACTTCATGAAGCCGGTCGCGCCGTACAACGTGGTCGAGCCGGGCAGGTAGGGGCCGATCATGGGCAGGTTGTCGTAGGACGTCGGGTCCTGCGCGGACCAGCGGTGGGTGACCTCGGCGATGTCCCAGTGCTCGGCGGCGAACTTGGTCAGCTCCTCGTACGGCTCGCCGGGCGAGGAGCCGGTGGCGTGGCTCCGGCCGCCGACGATGAGCAGGTCGCCGGAGCTCGCCAGCGACCAGGTCGGGCTGCCGGCGCTGATCGCCATGCCGGTCGGCGGCGTGCCCGACGCGAGCCGGACGGCCACGCAGTAGGACCGCACGGGTTCCAGGCGGGCGAAGTAGAGGCCGCGGTCGAGGATCGGGTAGTGCGTGGCGACGACGACGCGTTCGGCGACGACCGTGCCCCGGTCGGTGTGGACGCGGCTGGGCTTGCCGTCGTCGATGCCCAGCACCCGGCCGGCCTCGTAGACGCGCGACCCGTCGCCGTCCACGGCCTCGGCGAGCCCGCGCACGTACTTGACGGGGTGGATCGCCAGTTGGTCGTCCAGCCGGACCGCGCCCGCGACCGGGAACGGCACGCCCATCCCCTCGCCGCGGTCGCGTGACACCGGCAGGCCCGCCTTGGCGGCGGCTTCGGCCTCCTGCTCGACGGAGGCGAGTTCCCCGCCGTCGAACGCGAAGGTGTACGCGGGCAGGCGGCGCAGGTCGCAGTCGAGGTCCAGTTCGGACGCCAGCGACGCGACCCGCTCGACGGCGGCCATGTTGCCGTTCGCGTAGTCGGCCGCCGCCTCCGCGCCGTGCTTGCGCTCGATGGTCGAGTACACAGTGGACTGCAGGGCGGTGACCTTGGCGGTGTTGTTGCCGCTGACCCCGCTGCCGACCCGGTCGGCCTCCACCAGCGCGACCCGCAGGCCCGCGCGCTTGAGCAGCAACGCCGTGGTGACGCCGGTGATGCCGCCGCCGACCACCGCCACGTCCACCGCCGTCTCGCCGGTGAGCGCCGGGAACCGGCCGTGCGGGATGGCGTCCGCCCACAGGGAGTGCAGGGCGGTCGTGGTCGCTTCCGTCATGCTTTAGCTCATACCCCTGGTTTCAGTGTTCGAACCTCCGCCCACGCGGTAACCCCGCCGCATGCGCACCTTCGCCGATCTAGCCGACCTGGTCACGTTGGTCGAGCAGCGCGCGCCCGCGCGCGAGCTGTACGTGCGCTGGTCACAGGGCCCGGAAGCGGACAGTGACCGGCGCAGCCGGGACGGGTTGAGCGGCGTGCGGCTACCCGGTCTGTCGGCGAACTCGCTGGCGGTCGAGCCCTGGTGGGGCGACAGACCGCTCCGGCTGTGGGTGGCCCGCCGCCTGCACGACTACCGGCACCTGAAAGAGCGACGGGGGCCGGGCACGCGGCCGTGGATCCTGGAGGGCGAGGAGGTCGGGCGGGGCCCGGACAACGAGCCCCTGGTCAAGTGCCGCCACCCGATCGGGTGGATCAAGGACGACGTGCTCGCCGAGTGCGAGCGCCTGGTGGACGAGCACGCCGCCACGAACTGGGGTCCCCTGGACCGGGAGGGTTAGCCGACGGTGAACGCCCTGGTCACGCCGGTGAACGGGGTGATCGCGCCGGTCCAGCCGCTCTTCCAGTCGCCGTGGTGGACGATCCGGTACGTGCCGGCCGGGGTGTCGGCCGGGATGGTCCAGGTGATCGTGGCGCTGGAGTCGGCCACGCCGTCGCGCTGCCAGCGGTAGCGGGTCGACCAGTCGCCGTCGTCGGCGTGCCGGGTCCAGGCGCCGTCGACCAGGCGTTGGACCTCGAGGAACGTGCCGTTGCGGCGCAGGTTGTTCTTCGGGTGGCCGGTCACGAACACGGCGGTGGCGGTCTGGCCGCGCGCGTAGCCTGCGGCGGGTTCGGTGAGGACCTGGCCGAAGGACTGCCACGGGGCCTTGTCGTCGAACACCACGCCGGTCTGGAGGTTGATCCCGGTGAACGGCGGCGTGCCGGGCGTCGGGCCGGGTGCGACGGGCGTGCCGGCGCGAAGGGACGCGGCGAGCCTGGCGAACTCCTGCTGGTAGGCGGGCAGGGTGTTGCGGCCGAACAGGGTCGAGCCGCCCTCGTACTGCTGGACGTCGTACTCCTCCGGGGTGGTGATGTACTGGCTGTAGTCGTTGGCGTAGCCCTGAACCAGGACGTTCTCCAGCGGCACGCCCGCCTCGGCGGCCACCGCGCGCCGGATCCGCAGGCCCGCCACGATCGTCACCTCGCCGGGCACGGCGACCAGGTGCAGCGGCCCGATCTTCACGATCTGCAGCGGCAGCACGTTCGGGGTGGCCTGCACCAGCCCGGTCGGCACCAGTGACGCCTTCGGGTACTGGCAGTCGCGCAGCCATTGCGGCACCTCGACGTCCAGCGGCTCGAACAGGGCCTTCCACGGGCTGGTCATGCCCTCGCTGAAGCCGGGGATCGCCGGGCCGTCCTCGACGCTGCCGGCCATGGTGGACGCGCCGACCACGCCGGGACAGGTGGTGCCGGGCCGTCCGTCCGTGGTGTAGCGGCCGTCGACGGTGACCGCGGCGAGGTCCACGAACCTCATCCGGTAGTCCACCGAACCGGTGACGGGTGTCTGCGGGCCGGCGAACACCTGCTGCGCCTTGCGGTTCTGCCGCTCGCCGATGATCCGGGTGTTCTCGACCTCGTCCTCGGTCGGCCCGGAGCCGGGGCGCAGGTTGAGGTTGGGCGACATGTCGCCGGCGTTGGTGTTGGGGAACGCGGCGACGAACCCGGGCCGGTCCTCCAGGTACCGCACGCCCCGGTCGTCGTGCTCCCACTGGTAGGACGCGTAACCCTTGTTGTCGGGGCTGATCAGGGTGTTCTTGTTGGTCATCGAGGTGTTGTGGGTGGCGAACCAGCTGATCGCGCCGACGTCCGCGCCGTTCTGCCGGAACTTCAGCACCGTCATGGCCGGGTCGATGGCCTGGGGGAAGTGGCCCTTGTCGGGGTTGCGCTCGAACGCCACGCGGGAGCGGTTCACGCTGGCGTCGGTGAGCTCGCCGCGGCCCAGGGACAGCTCGCCGGGCTTGAGGTCCTCGTGCGCCCGCACGATCGACTCCGTGATGCCGTCGGTGATCGCGGCCAGCGTCTGGGGCTGCATGCCGAGGATGGAGAGGTTGTAGGCGAGGTTGTGCGAGTAGCCGCCCGGTCCGGCGTGCGTGTGGGTGGCGGACAGCAGCACGTTCTCGCGGGTGTAGAGCGCGCCGTAGCGGGCCTGGAGCTTGGCCAGCACCCCTTCCTGCACCGCCCGGAACACCATCGCCAGGTCCGCGCTGACGTACGCGACGCGCTTGCCGGTGGCCTGGTCGACCACGACGTAGGCGCGGGACCGCTGGCGCTGGTGGATGCCGGTGGTCTTCTGGTCGAACGCCGAGTAGCCCATCATCCCGTTCTCGGCGGCGGGGCCGGTGACGTCGGAGATGCCCCGCCCGACCAGGTACGGCTCCGGCGCGGCGTCCGCCACCGGCAACCCGACCACGACCAGCGCGCCGACCAGCGCCGTCGCCGCCAACGACCGTCGTGAGACCCGCATCCGCACTCCCCGACCCGATTCGGCTCGCCATACGCGAAATGTCTTCACCTTTACTGGACGGTAGGTGATCCGGGCCACGCGGGCAAGCCCTCACCTGACACAGTCGTCGGCGTGCCAGCGGACGACACCGTGACGTCGGACGGGTTACCGGACTGGGTGCCGGGGTGGTGCGCGGACCGATTGGGGGACGAGCCGGTCGGCGTGCTGTTCGTGGTGCGGCAGATGTCGGCGGTGTTCGGGCTGCGGCCGGCCGACGGGCGGGACGTGGTGGTGAAGGCGCGTGACGACGAGGGCCGGGCCGCGTCGTGCGTGGCCGCGCAGGCCCGGTTGGCGGAGCGCGGGTTCCCGTGCGCCCAGCCGCTCACGCCCGCCGTCACCGTCGGCGCGCCGGCCGTGCACGCCGAGGAGCACCGGCCCGGCGGTGAACTGCTCGGGGGCGACTCGCCTGAGGTCGCCGCGCGCTACGCGGCGGTGTTCGCCCGGCTGATGGCCGAACTGGCGGACGTGACCGTCGCGCCGCCGCTGCCCAACCCGCGCTGGGCGCGGTGGGACCACGCGAACCCCGGGCTGTGGCCCTCGATCTCCGTGCTGTACGACCGGGACCAGTCCGCCGTGCCCGCGCACGTCGTGGAGGCGGCCGAGCGGACGCGCAAGCGGCTGCCGGCCGCGGACCTGCCGTGCGTGCTGGGCCACGCCGACTTCGAGGCGCAGAACCTGCGCCGGCGTGACGGGCAGGTGTGGGCCGTGCACGACCGGGACAGCCTGGCGTGGCAACCGGAGGCGCCCCTGGTGGGTGCGGCGTGCGGGACGTTCTCCAGCGCCACGCCGCCGACCCTGGCCCCGATCCGGAGTTCGGCGGCGTTCCTGGACGCCTACCAGGAGCTGCGGGGACGCCGGTTCACCACCGAGGAGGTGGAGGTCGCGTGGGCGGCGAGCCTGTGGCCGGCGACGCACAACGCCCGCTGGGAGGCCTTGGACGGCGACGCGCGGCTGGTCGGCGAGGCCCTGCGGGCGCAGGCGGCCGAACGGCTCCGACGGGCGAACGCCTAGCGTGACCGGCATGCGCACGGTGGCCGTCCTCGCCCTCGACCGGGTCGTCCCGTTCGACCTGTCCACGCCGATCGAGGTGTTCACCCGCATCCGGCTGCCCGACGGCCGGCCCGCGTACCGGGTGCTGGTCTGCGGCGCCACGCCGACGGTGGACGCGGGCGCGTTCACCTTCCAGCCGCCGCACGGGCTGGACGCGCTCGCCGACGCGGACACCGTGATCCTCCCCGGCTGCGCGGACGTCACCGCGCCGGTCCCGGACGGGGTGCTGGACGCGCTCCGGCTGGCGGCGGCCCGTGGCGCGCGGCTCGCGTCGATCTGCTCGGGCGCGTTCGTCCTGGCGGCCACCGGCCTGCTCGACGGGCTCCGCGCGACGACCCACTGGGCGGCCGCCGGCGCGCTGGCCGCCCGCCACCCCGCGATCGACGTCGACCCGGACGTCCTCTACGTCGACAACGGGCGGTTGCTGACCTCGGCGGGCGCCGCCGCCGGGCTGGACCTGTGCCTGCACCTGATCCGCCAGGACCACGGCTCGGCGGTGGCGGCCGACGCCGCGCGCCTGGCGGTGATGCCGTTGGAGCGGGAGGGCGGGCAGGCGCAGTTCATCGTGCACGAGCAGCCGCCGACGCCGCGCGGCTCCGCCCTCGAACCCGTGCTGCGGTGGATGGAGGACAACTGCGAGCGGGACCTGGCCCTGGAGGACATCGCCGCGCACGCGGGGATGAGCACCCGCACCCTCAACCGGCGGTTCCGCGAGCAGGCGGGCACCACGCCGTTGCAGTGGCTGCACCGGGCCCGGATCCGCCGGGCACAGCACCTGCTGGAGGCGACCGACCACCCGGTGGACCGGATCGCGGCACGGGTCGGCTTCGGCTCGCCCACCGCGTTCCGCGACCGGTTCAAGCGGGTGGTCGGCACCAGCCCCCACGCCTACCGCTCGGCGTTCCGCGGCCGCGCTCAGTCCACTCCCGCGTAGGAGTGCAGGCCGACCGCGACCAGGTTGACGAAGAACAGGTTGAACAGCACCACGACCATGCCGACGACGTTGAGCCACGCCGAGCGCCGTCCGCGCCAGCCGGCCGTGGCACGGGCGTGCAGGTAGGCGGCGTAGCAGACCCAGGACACGAACGCGACCGTCTCCTTCGGGTCCCAGCCCCAGAACCGGCCCCACGCCTGCTCGGCCCACACCGCGCCGGTGACGATGGCGAACGTCAGCGTCAGGAACCCGACCGTGCCGGTGCGGTAGGCGATCTTGTCCAGGTGCTCCGCGGGCGGCAGCCGACGACTCGGCTTGCCCTTGCGGGTGAACTCCCCCGAACTGGCCAGGTGCAGCGCACTGACCACTCCGGACAACAGGAACACGCCGCTGGCCATGATCGCCGCGGCGACGTGGACGACGATCCAGTACGAGCGCAGCGACGGGACCAGCGGCGCGGCCTCGGCGTAGAGCCGGTTGCCCGCCAGGAACAGCAGCGACGCGATCGGCAGCAGCACGAAGACCGACAGGCGGCGCAGGTCGTGCCGCGACGCCAGGTACAGCCACGCGACCACGGCGATGAGCCCGACCGCGGACAGGTACTCGTACATGTTGCCCCACGGCACGCGGCCGGTCGCGACACCGCGCAGCACCACCGAGCCGAGGTGCAGCAGCACACCCAGCACGGTCGTCGCGACACCGCAGCGCCCGAGCCGCGCCGCGAACGGGCGCGGGTCGGCGGCGTGCCGGGTCAGGGCGTACTCGGCCGAGCACAGCAGGGCCGCGAGCATGTACACGCCGAACGCGCTGGTGAACAGCCAGTCGCTGAGCAGCGCGGGCGTGGCGAGGCGGTCACCCATGGCCGGCCCACAGCTGGTTCAGGCGCAGGATCATCACGGGCACGCTCAGGCAGGTCACCGTGAGCACGCCCGCGCCCCACCGGGACCGCTCGGCCACCGACCACACCGCGCCGAGCGGCAGCACGACCGCGACGCCGGCCAGGTAGCCGACGAACGTGGCGCGGTCCAGCCCGCGGTCCGAGCCGAGCATCGCCACCACGCCGATCACGGCCTGGACCAGCAGACCCGCCTCCAGCAGCACGACGACGCCGGCCAGCCCGAGCGTCGGCTTCGTGCGCAGGGTGATCGGGTGGTCGAGCACGGCCAGCACCAGCGCCCAGGCCGCGGCGGCCAACGCGACGACCGTCAACGCGGTCGCCAGGACATGGATCATCGAACAACCCCTCCGAGATGACTACTACGCAACGTAGCACTACACGTCGTAGTAGCCCTCGGAGAGGGTCACCAGACCAGGAAGCTCAGCGGCGTCGAGACCAGCACCACGCCCGCGACCAGCGCCGACCACCGCAGTGCGGCGGGCAGTGGCGGCAGACCTGCCAAGCGGTCCAACCGGGCGGCGACCGCGACGTCGCCCGCACCCAGGGTGCCTTCCGGGGCGTGCGCCGAACCGAACCGGCGCAGCGCGGCGGCCAGCGGCTGGGCGCCGTGCCGCAGGCTCGCGCTCTCGTCGGCCCGCATCTCCACCAGCAGCGCCACCGCCCGCGCGACCGACCGCGCCAAGCGGACCTTCGGCAGCACCGCGCACAACGCGCTGAACGGCAGCAGCACCAGGTCGTGCCGCTCCCGCCCGTGCGCGTGCTCGTGCCCCAGCACCGCGTCGACCTCGTCGCGGGTCAACGCGGTCAGCGCTCCCGTGCTGAGCACGACGGCCGACCGCGCGCCGGGCACGCAGTAGGCGACCACGTGCGGGTGGTCCAGCACGAACGCGCCGGGCGCCGCGTCGTCCCGGCGCGCCACCAACGCCAGCACGTCCCGGTGCCGCCGCCGCACCCGCAGCACCGAGCACCACGTCCACACCAGACCGATCACCAGGTCCAGCGCCGACAGCAGGCCGAGCACGACCAGCACCGACAGCGGTGTCACGTCGCCGCGCACCGCGTCGTCGGCCCACCGCGCCAACGCCACCGGGATCGGTGCGTCGTAAGGCGCGAGGCCCAGTGCGAGCAGCAGCCCCACCGCGGACAGCGCCCAGGACAGACCGAGCAGCTGCCACAGCACGATCCCCGTGCGCGGGGCGCGCCACACCCACCGGGCACGGGCGAGCGGACCCGCCACCGCCACGCACAGCACCAGCGTCGCCGCCAGGTGCAGCGCGGCGTTCACCGCTCGTCCAACGCCTGGCTCAACGCCTCCGCCTCGGGCGCGGTCATCGACTGCGCGAAGTGCGCCAGCGCGGTCTCCCGGTCGCCGGTCAACGACAGCGCGTCCAGCATCAGCCGGGCCACGTACTGCTCGCGGCTGGCCACCGGCGCGTAGTACCAGGCCCGGCCCTCGCCCGCCTCGCGGCGCACGAAACCCTTCTTCGCCAACCGGTTCAACACGGTCATCACGGTCGTGTAGGCGAGATCGCGATCGGCCAGCGCGCGCACGACGTCCCGCACCGCGACCGGCTCGTCCCGGTCCCACAGGACGTCCATCGCGGCCCGTTCCAACTCGCCCAGCCGGTTCACCACGTGCCGATGGTACGAGGCGCGGCGGCGGGCCGGCTCAGGTGCCGCTGATGTTGACCATCCAGGAGATGCCGAACCGGTCCTGGCAGGCGCCGAACTCGTCACCCCACATCTGCTTCTCCAACGGCACGGTGACGTTGCCGCCCTCGGACAGCTTCTCGAAGTAGCCGCGCAGCTCGTCGGCGTCGTCACCGCTGAGGCTGACGGTGATGTTGTCGCCGGGGTTGTGCGGCATGCCGGGCGGGGTGTCGGCGCCCATCAGGGTGTAGCCGCTCGCCGTCTCCAACTGGGCGTGCATGATCTTCTCCGCCTCGGGCGCGTCGGCCTGGCCGTACTCGCCGAAGGTGTTCACGCGCAGGGTGCCGCCGAAGACGGACTCGTAGAACTCCATCGCCTCCCGGGCGTTGCCCGCGAAGCTGATGTACGGGTTGAGTCGAGAGGTCACCGTGTCCTCCTCGAAGGTCGTACGGGCGGCCCCATCCTGGCAGCACGGGCGGCCGACCGCAGCGGGAAGGACGCGCGGTCGTGGTGACCACCGGGCGCCTCACGCCCGCCCCGTCACCTCGGAGAGCAAGCCGACGATTCCCCTGGCTGCGGCGGCCTCCGTGCCCAACCTGTAGGCGCGCCCCGTGGTGCTCCCCCGGCGACCGCGACACCACCGACGCGACCTCCGCGCCGCCCGCCGACGACCCGGACGATCGGATCCGGTCCGGGCGGTCGTGTCGGCGAGTTGCGGGCAAGGTGGCCTAATTTAGTCAACACTGAAGCAATAGTTGCTTTCAAGCAACGCTTCCCGTCCCGGCATCCGGGCTCCCGAACTCGCCCTCGCGCAGGTAGGGGGTCGAATGCGAAACTCTTCCGCCTATGCCGCAGATCACTCGCGAGGTCCGGGTGGGGTACGCGACCGGGTCGTTCGTCACCGGCGCGTTCGGCACCGTGCCCGGCCTGCTGCTGTTGCCCTACCTGACCGACGGCCTGGCCGTGCCCGCCGCCGTCGCCGGCCTGCTGGTGCTCGTGCCGAAGGCGTGGGACGTGCTGTTCAACCCCGTGGCGGGCCGGATCAGCGACCGGGCCGGGGTGCGGCGGCCGTTCCTGCTGCGCGGTGGCATCGTGGCCGCGGTGTTGTTCGCGCTGCTGTTCTCCGGACCGTTCACCGGTGCGGGCGCGGCGGTGTACGTGGCGTCGGTGTTCCTGGCGTGTGCGACGGCGTACGCGTTCTTCCAGGTGCCGTACGTGGCAATGGCTGCCGAGATCACCGAGGACTACGACGAGCGCACCCGGCTGATGGCGTGGCGGATGGCGTTCCTGGCGCTGGCGATCCTGGTCAGCGGCGCGGGTGCGCCGGCGGTGCGTGACGCGGCCGGCTACCCGGCGATGGGTGTCGCGGTCGCGGCGTTGATGGCGGTCGGCGCGGTGGCGACGTTCGCCGGGACGCGCGGCGCGCCGGCGTCGCGGCGGGTGTCGACGGCGGCCGGGGTGGGCGAGTTGGTGGCGGCGGTGCGCGGGTCGCGGCCGTTCCGGCTGTTGCTGGCCGTGTTCGTGGTGCAGGCCGTGGGCCTGGGCACGATGCTCGCGGGCGTCGACTACTTCGCCCGGCTGGTGCTGGGCGAGCCGGGCTCGCAGACGGCGTTGTTCGCCGGGTTCGTCGGGCCCGCGCTGCTGGTGATGCCCCTGTGGCAGCGCGTCGGGCGGCGGCACGGCAAGCGGGCCGGGCTGGTCGCGGCGTCGGTGCTGTTCGCGGTCGCGGTGGCCGGGCTGACCGCGGCACGGGTGCTGCCGGTGCCGGTGGTGCTCGTGCTGATGGCCGTGGTCGGCGTCGGGTACGCGGGCATGCAGGTGTTCCCGCTGGCCATGCTGCCGGACGTGATCACCGCGGACGAACGGCGGACCGGCGCGACCCGGGCGGGCCTGTTCTCCGGCGTGTGGACGGCCGGTGAGACGTTGGGGCTGGCACTGGGACCCGGCGTGTACGGGCTGGTCCTGGCCGCCGGCGGTTACGTCGCGAGCACCGACGGCTCGGCCGTGCAGTCCCCCGGCGCGGTGACGGCCGCGCTGCTCGGATTCACCGTCATCCCGGCCGTGCTGGCGTTGGCGGCCCTGCCCCTGCTGCGTGAGGAGACCGCGTGACCGAGGACGTGTTGGCCGAGCTGCGTGCGCTGAGGGCCGGTGACCTGCCCACGCACGGCGGGCGCACGTTGGCCTACGTCTACGACAGCGCGCTGCCCGGGCTGGACGAGCTGGCCGCGTCCGCGCACGCGCTGGCGTCGTCGGTGAACGGGCTCGACCCGACCGCGTTCCCGAGCCTGCTGCGGCTGGAGAACGACGTGGTGGGAACGGCGGCCCGGCTGCTGGGCGGCGGTGACGCGACGGTCGGCGCGGTGACGTCCGGCGGCACCGAGTCGTGCCTGCTCGCCGTGGTCGCCGCCCGGGACTCGCGGCCGGACGTGGCGCGGCCCTCGATGGTGCTGCCGGAGACGGCGCACGCGGCGTTCCACAAGGCCGCGCACTACTTCGGCGTGCGGGTGATCGCGGTGCCGGTCGACCCGGAGACGTTCCGGGCCGACCCGGCGGCGATGGCGGCGGCGATCGACGAGTCCACGGTGCTGGTGGTGGCCAGTGCGCCGTCGTACGCGCACGGGGTGGTCGACCCGGTCGCCGAGATCGCGGCGGCGGCGCTGGAACGCGGGGTGCGCTGCCACGTGGACGCGTGCATCGGCGGGTGGGTGCTGCCGCACGCGCCGGACGCGCCGCCGTTCGACTTCTCCGTGCCCGGCGTCACCAGCATCTCGGTCGACCTGCACAAGTACGCGTACTGCCCGAAGGGGACGTCCGTGCTGCTGCACGCGTCGGCCGACCTGCGCCGGGCGCAGTACTTCGCCTCGGCCGCGTGGCCCGGCTACACGATGCTGAACTCGACCACCCAGTCCACCCGATCAGGTGGACCTCTCGCGGCGGCCTGGGCGGTGCTGCGGCACATCGGCGACGACGGCTACCGCTCGCTCGCCCTCCAGGCGCTGGAGAGCACGCGGGTGCTGCGCGAGGGCATCGGGAAGATCGACGGGTTGCGGGTGCTGGGCACGCCGTCGGCGACGTTGCTGGCGGTCACGGCCTCGCGGGACGACTTCGACGTGTTCACCGTGGCCGACGAGATGAAGGCGCGGAACTGGTACGTGCAGCCGCAGTTCGCCTACCGCTCCTCCCCCGCGAACCTGCACCTCACCGTGACGGCGGCCAACGCGGGGCACGAGTCCGAGTTGCTGGCCGACCTGCGGGCGTCGGTGGAGGCCGCGATCGAGGCCGGACCGGTGGAGGTCGCGCCGGAGGTCCTGGCGTTCATCGGCGGCCTGGAACCCGACTCGCTCACGCCCGCGGAGTTCGCGGGCTTGCTCGCGGCGGCGGGCATGGGCGGCGGCGACGGCGTGCTGCCCGAGCGGATGGCGACGGTGAACACGCTGCTCGCGGCGGCCAGTCCGGCGTTGCGGGAACGGCTGCTGGTGGAGTTCCTGGGCGCGCTGTACTCGTGACGGGCGGCGCCGCGCCGGTTGCGCGATCATGGTCGACATGCACCTCGATCTGAGCGGCCGGACGGCGCTGGTCACCGGTTCCACGCAGGGCATCGGCGAGGCGATCGCGGCGGCGCTGGCGCGGGCCGGGGCGCGGACCGCGGTGAACGGGCGCAGGCCCGACGTGGTCGAGGAGGCGGTGGCGCGGCTGCGGGCCGTCGTGCCGGGTGCGGACGTGGTCGGCGTGGCGGCGGACGTGTCGACGGCGGAGGGCGCGGCGGCGCTGGCCTCGGACCTGCCGCGGGTGGACGTGCTGGTGAACAACGTCGGCATCTTCGGCGCGCAGCCGGCGTTGGAGATCACCGACGACGAGTGGCGGCGCTACTTCGAGGTCAACGTGCTGGCCGCCGTCCGGCTCACGCGCACCTACCTGCCCGGCATGGTCGAGCGCGGGTGGGGTCGGGTGCAGTACATCGCCAGCGACTCGGCCGTGGTGATCCCGGCGGAGATGATCCACTACGGCGTGTCGAAGACGGCGCTGCTGGGCGTCTCGCGGGGGTTCGCCAAGGAGGCCGCGGGCAGCGGGGTGACGGTGAACTGCGTGATCGCGGGGCCGACGCACACCGGCGGCGTGGAGGACTTCGTCTACCAGCTCGTGGACCGCTCGCTGCCGTGGGAGGAGGCGCAGCGCGAGTTCATGCGCGTGCACCGGCCGCAGTCCCTGCTGGGCCGGTTGATCGAACCGGAGGAGATCGGCAACCTGGTCGTCTACCTGTCCTCGCCGCAGGCCTCGGCGACGACCGGCGCGGCGGTGCGGGTGGACGGCGGCTACGTCGACTCGATCCTGCCGTGACGGGGTTCAGCGACCGGGGATCACCGCTCCGGCCGCGTCGAACGCCTCGTGGGTGAGGTCGCCGTACTCGTACTCCGGCGTGCCGGGCAGTTCCACGAGGAACACCCCCTCGCTCACCCGCGCGGGGATCACCCGGCCATCCGGCGTGCGGAAGTCCAACGCGGCCACGTCGACGCCCGCGTACCCGACCACCGTCATCCCGGGTCGCCCCTCGTAGCCGCTCATGGCGAGCATGCCGAACGGCACCTCGCGGCCCGAGTGGTCGTTGGGTTTCGCGGCGCCCACGCTGAACCACCCCGCTCCCACTCCGCAGTCGAGGAGCGTGTCGTCCGAGATCGCGCCGATCACCAGTCGGCCGTCGTCGCGCAGGTACGCGGGCCCCAGGGTGAACGTCTCCTCGGCGTCGACGTGCGCGAGGCACCGCTCGAAAGCCGCAGCCACGTCGGCCGTCAGCGCGTCACCGGACCACGGCCGGGCCTTCCCCACCACCTCTGTCGGGAGCGCCGACACACCCGAGACCACGGCCAGGGCGACCACCACCCCGCACAACGACCAGGCGACCACTCGTGACATGCACCCACCCCCGATCAGGATCATGCCCCGACGGGCTCGCCGGCGAGGGCGAAATCGGACGACAACCCCGGCCGCGGTGCGTGATCATCGGCGGTATGGCTTCGGGCGAGGGTGTGAGGCGCGGACACCTCCAGGTCGATGACCTGCGCGGTGTGGCGCGCGAGGTGTTCGGGGCTCGGGAGTTGGTGTCGGTCGAGCGGCTGCGAGGTGGGACCAGCAAGGGCGTCTACCGGTTGGGCTTGGCCGACGGCACCGGTGCGGTCGTCTACGTGTGGCACCCCGACGAGAACTACTGGCCCGACGCGCAGACCGGGACCGGGCTGAGCCTGTTCGAGCGCGCGCACGACCGGCTCACGGCCGTGGGTGTCCGGGTTCCCCGGTTACTCCTGCGCGAGCCCGGCGGCGCGTTGGGTGACGTCGCGGTGGTCGAGGACGTGCGTGGCGGCACGCTGGAGGAGTTGACGGCACGCGATCCGGGACGGGCCGAGGTCGTGCTCGCCCGGCTCGGGTCGGCGGTGCGCGCCATGCACGGCCACACGGCCGACCCGGCGCAGCACGGCGTCGAG
>JBFBCZ010000031.1:0-133600 GCA_040689555.1 Actinosynnema sp. NPDC051121
TCGACGGTTACGCCGGGAAGTACGTCTTCCACTGCCACAACCTCGAACACGAGGACATGGCGATGATGGCCAACTTCGTGACCACCGGCTGAATCGGCCGCCCGCTACGGGTTCCCGCAGCGCCCACTCCACCCCACCTGGAACGGACGGGGTGCCCACCCCGCCGTCATCGCGGCCGAAATTCGTCACGGAGCGTCAACTTCCCGGGGGTCGCGGGCACCTTTCGGCCGTGGAGTGGCCACGGCGAATACTGCGCGCCGGACCGGTTGTCAATCACATCCGAGTGTCGAGACGACCCGGTACCGCTTCGCGTCTTCTCCCTTGACAGCCCACGGTGACCCCCGTAGACCTCAATATGGAATTGCCGCGCCGCGGTGAGCGGCGCACGAGCCGGACCGGCAGTGTTGTCGGAGCAGAGCGCAGACCACGGTCGCGGAATGATCGACAATTCTTCCCGGCCTCCCTGCCTATTTAACCCTGCACACCATTTCCCGTCGGGCGCGGCTCCGGCGCGGGATGGGGACGGAGAGACGGTGACCACCACCAGTTGGACGGCGTCGACGACCTGGCGCGGCGTGCGGTGCGCCTTCACACGTCCCGGAGAGGACGACGGCAGCGGTGGGCACGTGCTGGCGCGGGTGGCCTACCAGCGGCACGACGCGCCGCCCGCGCTGCGCGGTGGCGCCCCGTGGGTCGGTGTCCACATGACCGCCCCGGACGACGAGCCCTTCGACGAGGTGTGGCGCACGGACCTGCCGGTTCGCGCGGGGAGCGCGGGCGACCTGGTCTACGCCGAGGACGGCGAGCACCTGTTCTGCGCCGTCCGCGTGGACGAGCGCGGCGTGTACCGGGACGCGGTGCGCGAGGCGTACCGCGCGGCGTTCGACCTTATCACCCGGTTGAACTACCCGCGGCTGTTCCGCATGTGGAACCTCGTGGGCGGCATCATCGACCCCAACGAAGAGGGCGAGGAGATCTACCGCGACTTCTGCGTGGGCCGTGCCGAGGCGTTCGAAGAGTGGGCCGGCCGGGTCGGATCCATTCCGGCGGCGACCGGAATAGGCACCCGTTCCCGGGGCGTGACGCTGTACTTCATGTCTGGGCGCGACATTAATCCGGTGCACTTGGAAAACCCTAGGCAGACTCCGGCGTACGAGTACCCGGAACAGTACGGGCGGAAGTCGCCGACTTTCGCGCGGGCCACCTGGCTGGGCTCCGGGGCCGATTCCGCGGGCACGCTCTTCGTGTCCGGGACGGCCAGCATCGTCGGCGACGAGACGGTGCGCCGGGACGACGTGCTCGGCCAGGTGGAGGTCACGCTCGGCAACATCGCCGACTTGATCGGCGCGGCCAACCTGCACCGCCACGGCCTCGGCGGCGGGTACTCGCTGACCGACCTCGACCTGGTGAAGGTCTTCGTGCGCGACGCCGCGGACCTGCCGGCCGTGCGGGCGCGGTGCGCCCGGTCGCTGTCCCCGGACGCCCGGGTGGTCTACCTCAACGTGGACGTGTGCCGTCCCGACCTGCTGGTGGAGATCGAGGGCATCTGCCCGCCCCGGAAGGAGGGCTGACATGACGACCGCGCCGCTGGTCCCGACCCGGGACCACGACGTCGAGCACGGCAACCTGGTGGCCCGGTTGACCGCCCTGGCGGCCGTGCACGACTGGTCCGACCGACCCGCGTACCTCGTCGACGACGAGGTGCACACCTACGCCGAGGTCTACCGAGGCGCGGGGCGGGCCGCGGCCGCGTTCGCCGCGCGCGGCCTCGGTCCGGGCAGCCGGGTCCTGCTGGCGCTGCCGGACGGGGTGGAACTGGTCCGGGCGTTCCTCGGCGCGCTGTGGATCGGCGCGGTGGCCGTGTCGGTGAACGTCGAGCTCCACCCGGACGAGCTGCGGCAGGCCGCCGGGATCGCGCAGCCCGACGCGGTGGTCTCGGAGGCCGGTTCGGTGCTGCCCGCCACGATCACCCCGGAGGAGCTGGGAGCGGACGCGCCCGCGCCGCCCTGCGCCGACGTCGACGCCGATGCCCCGGCCTTCGGGGCGTTCACCTCCGGGACGACCGGCGCGCCGAAGCTGGTCGTGCACTCCCACGGCGACCCCGCGGTGTTCGAGCAGGCCATCGCCTCCGTCGTGGGCGTCACGCCCGAGGACGTGACGTTCTCCGTGTCCCGCATGTACTTCGTCTACGGCTTGGGCAACTCGCTGTTCTTCCCGCTGCACCGCGGCGGCACCGCGGTGCTGTCGCGGACGCGGGCGACCGAGGACGACGCCCTGCGGCTGATCGAGCGGCACGGCGTCACGGTGTTCTACGGGCAGCCCAGCTTCTACGCCCGGCTGCTCGGCCACCCCCGCCACGGCGTGCTCTCGCGGCTGCGACTGGCGCTGGTGGCGGGCGAGGTGCTGCCCGAGGCGCTCGAAGCGCGGCTGCGGGACGTCCTGGGCGAGCGGCTGCTGAACATCTTCGGCACCACCGAGACCGGGCACGCGCTGATCGCGAACACTCCCGGCGCGAGTCGCGCGTCGACCATCGGTCGAGTCCTGCCGCCGTACCGGCTGCGGGTCGTGGACCGGGACGGCGCGGAGGTGCCCGCCGGCGAGGAAGGCGCGCTGGAGGTCGCCGGGCCGTCCATCGTGCTCGGCGGGCGCAGCGGCGCGGACGCGCCGGCCCGCGTCACCTCCTGGTACGCGACCGGTGACGCGGCGACCGTGGACGAGGACGGGTTCGTGCGCCTGCACGGCCGGTTGGACGACATCGAGATCGTCGGCGGGCAGAACGTGCACCCGACGGAAGTCGAGAACCTGCTGGTGCGCCATCCCGACGTGCGGGAGGCCGGCGTGTGCTCGGCCCGTCGCGGCACGGGCGTGACCGCGCTGCGGGCGTTCGTGGCGCTGAGGGAAGGCGCGTCACCCGACCAGGTGCGCGCGCAGTTGTTGGAGACGGCCAGGCGATCGCTCACCTGGTACAAGGTTCCGGAGGACGTGATGTTCGTGCCCGAACTCCCGCGCACCCCCACGGGCAAGTTGCGCCGAGGCGAACTGCGCGCGATGGCGGCGCGGTGAGCGCGCCGAGGAAGCTCGCGGTCGAGGGCGACGGCGACTCGCGCGTCAGGGGCCGGGTGCTCCTGGCGGCCGCGGTCACGATGGTGCTGTGGGCGTCGGCGTTCGTCGGCATCCGGTACGCGGGTGCCGACTTCGAGCCCGGGGCCCTGGCGCTGGGTCGGCTCCTGGTCGGCGTGCTGGCACTGGGCGCGCTCCTGGTGGCCCGCGGCGAGGGCCTGCCGCCGCGGGCGGCGTGGCCGGGGATCGCCGGGTCGGGCGTGTTCTGGTTCGCTCTCTACATGGTGGCGCTGAACTGGGGTGAACGGCACACGGACGCGGGCACGGCCGCGCTGGTGGTGGGCACGGGGCCGATCCTGGCGGCGGTGCTGGCCGGGTTCGTGCTGCGCGAGGGCTTCCCGGTGCGGCTGCTGGCGGGCATGGGGATCGCGTTCGCCGGTGCGGCGGCGGTCGGCCTGGCCAATGGCGGCGGCTCGTCCACGCTGCGTGGGGTGCTGCTGTGCCTGCTGGCCGCGGCGGGCTACGCGGTGGGCGTGGTGGCGCAGAAACCCGCGCTGAAGCACGCTTCCGCGCTCCAAGCCACGACGTTCGGGTGCCTGGTCGGTGCGGTGGCCTGCCTGCCGTTCGCCGGGCAGCTGGTGCGCGACGTGGCCGCCGCGCCGCCCACCGCCACGCTCGCGGTGGTCTACCTGGGGGTGTTCCCGACCGCGCTGGCGTTCTACACCTGGGCGTACGCGCTGTCCCGGACGACCACCGGCGTCCTGGGCGCGACCACGTACGTGGTGCCGGCCATCGTGGTGCTGCTGTCGTGGGTGCTGCTGGACGAGGTGCCCGGCCCGGTGGCCCTGCTCGGGGGCGCGCTGTGCCTGGTGGGCGTGGCGGTGGCCCGGTCGGCGCCGCGGCGCGCGAGGAGCCGGTCGTGAACGCGCCGGCGTCCGCCACCACCGCCTCGGCGCTGCCGACGTGGGGCGCGGTGGTGGCCGACGCACCGCTGACGGCAGCGCTGACGGCCGAGGTCCACGCACACCGGGCGGCCGTGCGCCGCATCCTGGACGGCCAGGACGACCGGCTGCTGGTGATAGCCGGCCCGTGCTCCGTCCACGACCCCGCGGCGGGCTTGGACTACGCACGACAACTGGCGGCGACGGCCGTGCCGTACGCCGGCGAACTGCTGGTGGTGCTCCGCGCCTACCTCGAGAAGCCCCGCTCGGTGCTGGGGTGGAAGGGCCTGGTGCACGACCCGGACCTGGACGGCACCGGGGACCTGGCCCGTGGCCTGGTGCTGGGCCGCCGGTTCCTGCTCGACGCGGCTCAGACCGGGCTGCCGCTGGCCACCGAGTTCCTGGAGCCGCTGATCGCGCCGTACCTGGCGGACGTGGTGTCCTACGGCGCGATCGGCGCGCGGACCGTGGCGAGCCAACCGCACCGCACCCTCGCGTCGTGGCTGCCGATGCCGGTCGGCTGCAAGAACGGTGTGGACGGCGACGTGGGCGTGGCCGTCGACGCCATCCGCGCCTCGACCGCGCCGCACGCGTTCCCCGGCGTGGACGAGGCGGGGCGACCCGTCGTGCGGCGCAGCGCGGGCAACTCCCACGCCCACCTCGTCCTGCGCGGGGGCGCGTCGGGTCCGAACCACGACAGGCGCTCGGTCGCCGCGGCCCTCGCCCGCCTGTCCGCCGCCGGCCTGCCGGCTCGCCTGGTCGTGGACGCCTCGCACGGCAACAGCGGCAAGGACCACCGCCGCCAGCCCGTGGTGGTGCGCGACCTGGCCGACCAGGTGCGGACGGGCACGTCGGGCGTCGTGGGGGTGATGCTGGAGTCGTTCATCCACGAGGGCAGGCACGACCACCCGGCGCCGTACGGCGTGAGCATCACCGACGCCTGCCAGGACCTGACGACGACGGCCGGGTTGCTGGACGTCCTGGCCGGCGCCGTGGACCAAGGGCGGCGGGCGACGACCTGACGATGTCGTCGTGCGTGCTGCTGCCGCCCCGAACCGGTGGTCAGGGGCGGCGGGCGACGCCTTCGACCAGTTCGACGGTGGTGCGGGGGTCGTCGACCTGCAGCACCAGGCGGGCGTAGCGCTCGTCGGCCAGCTCGATGACGACGGCTTTGGTGGGGTCGCGCACGTCCCAGAACACGCGGTCGCCGTCGAGGTGGAAGGTGCCCGCGGTGATCACACCGGGCACGTGGGCGCCGGGGGCGCGGATGCCTTTGGGTTCCTTGGCGATCCCGGGGTCGGCGGTGGCGCCCCGGACGTTGGCCAGGGGGATGGTCAGGGTGCTCTTGAGCGCCCAGAGCTTGTTCAGCCCTTCGATCGTCACGACCAGGTCGTCGCCGTGAGGTTGTCCCCGTGAACCGGACACCCTGATCCCGGACAGCGGTCTGGGGGAAGGATGCTCCCTGTGTCAGGCAAGTCGAAGTATCCCGAGCAGTTCCGCAAAGACGCGGTCGAGTTGGCCCGCTCGTCGGACCGGCCGTTGCGGCAGGTCGCCCGCGAGCTGGGCGTCAACCACGAGACCCTGCGCAACTGGGTTCGCACCGCCGAACAGGCGCAGGCCGGACCGGTCGACGCGGCGGCCGCGGTGGACCAGGAGGAGTTGCGGGCGCTGCGCAAGCGCGTGGCGGAGCTCGAACTGGAGAAGGACATCCTGCGCGAAGCCGCCGCGTATTTTGCCGAGGAGATGGGTCGTTGACCCGCAGCTACCGGTTCATCTCCGAACACCGCGCCGTCTTCGGCGTCACCCGGCTGTGCAGGGTCCTGGGCGTGCGGCGCCCCGGCTTCTACGAATGGCTCGCCGCCACCCCGAACCGGGCGGAGCGGGCCGCGGACGACGAGCGCCTGGCCGCCGAGATCGCCGAGGTCCACGCCCGCCACCGGGGCGCGTACGGGCGTCCGCGGATCGTCGCCACGCTGCGCCGCCGCGGACGCCGTGTGAACCACAAACGGGTCGGCCGGGTCATGCGCGAGCGCGGGGTCGTCGGCCTCACCTGCAGACGACACAGATCCCTGACCAGGCCCGATGTCGTAGCGGCACCGGTGCCGGACCTGATCGGCCGCGACTTCACCGCCCCGGCACCGGGAAGGCGGCTGGTCGGCGACATCACCTACCTGCCCACCCGGGAGGGCCGGCTCTACCTGGCCACGGTCGTCGACCTGCACAACCGGGAGGTCATCGGACATGCCATGGCCGACCACATGCGCGCCGACCTCGTCCGCGACGCCCTCAACCTCGCCGTCCGACGCAGCCTGACCAGCGACGACGCGATCTTCCACGCCGACCGCGGGACTCAATACACCTCCGGACTGTTCCGCTCCGCGCTCGCAGGTCACGGCATCCGGCCGTCGGTGGGGCGGACCGGGTCCTGCTTCGACAACGCCGTCGCCGAGTCGTTCTTCGCCACCCTCAAGACCGAGATCGGCACCACCGTCCGGGACACCCGCGACGACGCCCGACGCGACGTCTTCGCCTACCTCGGCTACTACAACCACGACCGTCTACATTCGACACTCAACCACCGGACCCCGCACGAAACCCGTGTCGGCTATCGTCAAGGTCTCGCCCTCGTGGCATGAAATCCGGTGTCCGGTCCTCGGGGACAACCTCACCCGAACACCGATTCGTCTCCATGCCGCTGCACACGCTCAACCCGGACGGATCACGTGGCCTGGCGCGACGGCAATGTACAAACGAGTACAAGATCGCGCCACTGAAGAAGGCCGCCCGTGAACTCCTGGGATACCCGCACCCCAAGCGAGTCCCGCTCGGCGTGTACGCCGAGCAAGCGATCGGCATCAGTACCGACGAGTTCACTCGCGCCAAGGACTCCGGGCTGCGGTTCCTGCGCAACACGTTCCCCCTGATCGAATTAGGCCTCGACCGAACGGCTTGCCTCGACTACCTGGCCGAACGCGGATTCGCCGACACGGTGAAGTCGGCCTGCGTCGGCTGCCCGTTCCACGGCAACCAGGGTTGGCGATGGATCCGCGACAACGACCCGGACGGGTGGACCGAGGCAGTCGAGTTCGACAAAGCCATCCGCCACGGCCACCCGCGCGCCACAGCACGAGGCCAGTCCCTCCGCGGGCAGTACTTCCTCCACCGCTCCTGCATTCCCCTGGACCAGGTCGACCTCGACGCTCCGGCCAAGCACAAACGACACCTCACGCTGTTCACCGCCGACCCGTCGGACGAGGCCGACCCTGACGGGTGCTCGCCGTGGTCCTGCCGGTCCGGTGCGTCGGTCGACATCGACGAGGCCGCGTGAGGGCGATGGCGGACACGATCGAGGTATCGGCCGTTCGGAGCAGAGGGCGCTACTTCTCGTCGGCGGCCCGCGGCCATGCCGTGGGCGTCGCGCTGATCGCTCGGGGGTGAAGCATGGAGTTCGCTGTTTCCGGTGAGCGCGTGCGTGTCGTGCTGCCGAACGAGGTCGTCGAGTGCCTCGTCGCGCTCACGATGCTCGCACGAGCGTGGACCGAGCATGTTCCCGCCGATCCCGATGCGTTGCTGACGGCCGAGCAGCTGGGGGAGTTGCTCCAGCTCTCGCCCCGGACGCTCAAGGACCAGGCCGCGGCCGGGGTGCTGCCGCACCACCGGTTCGGCAAGCACTACCGGTTCTCCCGTAGCGACATCAGCGCGATCCTGCGGCTTACCCAGCAGTCGGAGAAGCCGCAGCGCAGGCGCCTGGACATCGCCTGATGGGTGGCGACGGCGCTTTCCTCAATCGGAGCAGGAAGGGATGCATGTGGCATACGCACAACCGGAGGGAGCCGGGTGGCGAGCCCGGTACAAGCGGCCGGATGGCACGTGGGGAAGTAGGTCGGGGTTCTCTTCGGAGACTGCCGCTGAGAACTGGGGCGCCGAGCAAGAGGCGCTGATCCGTCGGAACATGTGGCTCGACCCGAGGGACGGAGAGACGCCGTTCGGCGAGTTCGCCGAGGAGTGGTTCGAGGCGGTCTCGTCGCGTCTGGAACCCAACACCAGGGTCAAGTACCGGTCGTACTTGGACAACCACCTGCTGCCGCGGTGGCGGGCATGGCCGATGGTCGGCATCTTCAATGGCTACGTCGAGATCGAGCGGTGGCTGTCGGGTTGCACGATGAGGAGTACGCCGAGTCGATCTTCGCCACGTTCTCCACGGTTCTCAACGCCGGTGTCCGGGCGAAGATCATCCCGGTCAACCCGTGTTACGGCGTGAGAGTCACCGGCGGTGAGTTCGACAACGAGCGGCTGTTGGCCACGCCTGTGCAGGTGCTGCGCGCGGCCATGAGGTTGTACGAGTCCGAGATGGGTTTGTCCGGGTTCACTCTCTGCCTGCTCGACTTCTACACCGGAGGTCGCTGGAGCGAGCTGGTCGGGCAGGAGCGGCACGAGTACGACGAGTCCGAGCGGGCGATCACCGTTCGCTACCCGCTCAAGGAGATCAACGGCAAGTTGCTCAAGGCGGGCATAGAAGTGTCGCACGAGCGCCCCACCTCAAGGCCTGATGTGGGGCACACGACGCGCCGTACGAAGGGCAAGCGAGGGAGGACGAAGACGCCGGCGGGTACACGGCCGATCGTCTTGCCGCCGAGCATCGCCGTGTTCTACGAGACGTTGCTCGACAGCGGCTACGGGTCGTTCGTCTTCACTTCGCCGGATGGCACGTTGCTGCGTCGGAGCAACTTCCGGCAGCGGTTCTGGCGGCCGGCGTGGGATGGGCGCAAGCCGGACCAGCCGGGTGTCCCTGGTCATACTCCTGCGATCCTGCCGTGGATCACCTTCCACGAGGGGCGGCACACCCATGCGACGTGGATGGTCGAGGACGAGGTGCCGCAGGTCGCACGGCGGGCGAGGCTCGGGCAGAAGATGAAGGGCATCGCCCGGGTTTACGACCATGTGACGAGCGTCATGAAAGCTCAGCTGATCAACGGCCTTGAAGCCCGCTGGCTCGGGTCGCTGCTGGCGCTCCGGGACGACGAGGTGGCCACAATCATCGGATGGTTCCCGCACCTGAGGGCGACGGTCGCGGACCTGCGAGCACTACCGTCCGAGCGTGCCGTCGCCAATCATCTTGCCCAGCATGCAGGAAGCCCGGCCTCAAGATCGAGGACCGGGCTTCTGACCTGCATCTATCTATGGTGGACGATACTGGGATTGAACCAGTGACCCCTACCGTGTCAACGTAGATCAACAACTACTCTGACCTGCGGAAACATGCCTCTGTCGGGTTCTGTGGGTGCAGTTGACCGTGACTGGGAGCCGTTGGACGCAGTTTGATACATCCTGCGGCTCCCAATCTGCTCCCACAGTGCTGCTCCCAGGCGGCTGGTCGAGAGCGAGCGGTCAACGTCGGCTCATCCCGTTGGGCGGTAGGCAGCAGCCGCGTCATCCGGCTCACGCAAGCGGGCCCGAAGAAACATCGAGGGTATCGCCGGGCTGGGGGGCCTCGCCGGTCGGCGTCGTGTCGGTGGCACCCGTCACACTGTCGGTGGTGCCCGTCACACTGGTGGTGTCGGCGGTGATCCACGAACGGGAGTGGACGGTTGGACGAGGCAGAGTTCGCTAGGTATTTCGAGCTGGGTCACGAGAACGCTCGGATCATGGAGCTGGCCGCGAATCACTGCCGGCACATGCGGTTCGTGGAGTTCGGCGGACGCGGGATGCTAGAGGAAATGACTGGGCTGCCGTTGAACTCACGGCGGGTGGAGTGCCCAGTCGCCATCGGGAATACATCTGGGATGCGGTTGGACTACGTGGCGTTCGGGTTCTACGCCGAGCACTGTGTGGGCTGCGCCATGCGGAACCCGACAGGGCAACTTCCAAACCTGGAGACCGAGGCTCTAACCCGTCAGCAGGAGGCCAAGGCCGAGGAAGCCGAGCGGGCTGAAAAACTGCGGGTCCGGGCTGTTGCGCGTGCTGGGCGGGTGGAGCGACGGCGGAGCCTGCGGGCGTCCGCGGACCCGGCGACCGCTGGCATCCTGGACGACCTCGATGTTCTCGATCCGGACCCGGCGGTTGACGTCGACGCTGACGCGACGGCCGCGGCGCGGCGCCGGTTGACAACGGTTGCTGGTCGTGCGGCGGACCGGTTCGATGAACGCATCATCGATGAGCTATTCGATGCGGTGGAGAGCGTCGGGCTTACCGAGCTGCTGGAGCCGTTGCGGTACCTGTCGTCGCGGCGACCGGAACTCGCGGAGCGCCTGGTAGCGACTGCGTTGGCGGCGTTGCGGACGGTCCCGACGCTGGAGGCCGGTCGCTGCCTGACCGACCATCCGGACTTGGTGGACGCGGCGGCGGTCGATGATGCGGTCATCAGGGCGATCGTGGTGTTGGCGGGGTCGAAGACACCTGGTGACCATCATTTCTCCGGCCCGACGCCGGTGGTGCAGGCGAACGATCCGGGCCCGTTGCGGGTCATCGCAGACCTGTGTCCGGACAAGCTGGTTGCCTGCCTGAGTGGGATGCTGCCGCGGCCTGCGGTGACGGGCATCATCGTGAACCCAGCGCACCTGCCGCAGCTGGTATCCGATTTCGACCGGCGGGCCGCCGCTGGCGCTGTTGAGCATCTCACGAGCACCCATCTCGAGCTGACTGTCCAGCTGTTGCCGAATTTGGCCGTTTCCATGTGCGTTTCACCGCAGGACAGCTACGACCCGGGCACGGTCGGGACCGCCGAGAGGGCAGTCGCCCGGATGTTCATCGCCGCGCCCGCCCGGATCGCCGGGCTGCTGGAGGAGGCGGGCCGGCACGCGGCCGAAAAGACTCGAGACGGCCTCGTCGGCTCGGTCCGACACGCCCTGGACATGATCGACACTGAGTACGTCCACCGTCGCGCTCATGACCCGGTGACAACGCCTGAAGAGGCGGCGGCGGTTACCGATGCGGCGTTCGTGTTCCTCCTCGCCCGCACCGATGAGTCGTGGGGGCACCGGGTGACGTTCTCCGCGGCCGAAGCCATCGAGCGGATGGGCCATTGGCGCAGCGACACCCTCGCTGGACGCCTGGACGCGACCCTCGGTGCGTTCGTGACGCTGACCCGGCACCGGCTCACCGAGCAGAAGAGCGTGCTCATCTCTACCGCTGCGCCAGACCCGCTCGCGTGGATGGAGGCGGGGTCGCGCAAGAACAGCCTGTACCAGTCCGCCCGACGCCTGCTGAGGGCGGTGGAGTCCGCATCGTCGACTGACCCCTTGGCGGTGTGCGAGACCATCACGGCGCTCATCACGAGCGAACGCGACAGCGACCTGGGTTCCGAGGTGGTGTACCAGCTCTTGGCCACCCTCGGCGAGGTCGGCCGCCGCCACGGGAACCAGCCCGGAGTGCTCCAGGCCATCCTGCCGACCCTCCACACCTACCTGGTCGATGCCGACCCCGGACCACGCGCCGCAGCGCTGGAGGCCTGGACGGCCATCGGCGGAACCCACGCCCTCCCGTCGACGGTCGCGGACCTACTCCCGGCACTCGTCTCGGACACATACGTCGTGATGATCGATGCCGTTCTCGAGGCCGCGTGCAGGCTTCCTTGGCCGGACCAGGAGTCCAGGATTCGGCTGGCTCTTCACGCTATGAACGTGATGGAGGGCATCAACGTCTCAAAGCACCTGGACACGTTCCTGACCTCGCTCGCAGCGCTGCGGCGCCACGTGCCGGACACAGCTGCGCTCGCTGAGCTGGAGAAGAAGGCCTTGGCGCGGGTTCCCGAACTCGAGTGGTATCAGGCGACCGAGGTGACCGAGCAGCCGTGGCAGCCGGATGCACGAGTTGCACCGGAGCTCGCGGTGTTGTGGTTGGCGCTGGCGCCTCGAAGGACTTACGGGCTCCGTCACGGCGACGAGGCCGAGGAGGCGTTGAACGGGCTTCTCGACTGCGGCGCTGGCCTCCTCGGTCTCCAAGCGGCCGACATCATTGAGGTCGGCGCGGCGCACTCTCCGGAGTCACACTACGGATCCATGGAGTACGCCGAGGTCCTCGCCCGAGCAGAGCGCCGGACCGACGCTCTGGCGCTGCTTGAGAACGCACTGACTCGGATCCCAAACGAGCCGGCGCGCAGCTCACAACGCGCTCTGGTTACGCTCGCGGGCGCGGTCGGGCGACTGCAGGTGACCCTGGAGCCAGACTCGCCAAACAACGCGAACGTGCGCGAGGCCGTCGACGAGGTCGGGGCGGCGATCGGCATCTGCCTGGGTCATTCCGAGGACGACCTTCGGTGGCTGCGGCCGTTCGCGAAGGCCGCCGCGGTCCGGGCAGCGATCGTCTGCACATTGCTCGATGTTCCGATCCCGGCGGAGGTCACCACCGGGCTCGCGGACACTCGGGCCGACCAGGCGGCGGCCGACTCTGTCGAGCCGACCGACCCGGCCGAGCAGTTCAAAGCACGCGCGCAGCGGCTGCGCGACCTAGCAACCGCCCTTCAGCACGGCGGGAAATCCACTGGGACAGCGACACACGACGGTGTCGTCATCACCGGGCGGCTGTTCGACGCTGTCGCACACCTGCTCGACGCCGAGGGCGCCGACCTGAACGCCGACCTCATTCAAGCCCGAGCCCACCGGACCGCGGCAGCACGCCGCGCCGCCGCCATCGACCTAAACGCATACCGGGACGACGACCCGCTCCTCCCTCGCGCCCGAGCCCTCCGGGCCGTCCTCGTGGCAGATCCAGATCCGGCCGCGCCCATCGACCCGGGCACGGTTCTCACCGCTACGGTCGGTCTCCCGGCGCCGTTGTTGTTCATCCGCTCACCCGAACGTCAACACGGCTTCACGCCATGGACGCCGCCCGCTGAACCCGAGCCGGACAGCCCGACGGTCGCGGTTGCCCTGGTGTCGATCGACGACAAGCTCCTCACCGGTCCCGCCATCGTCGACCCAGCCCTCACTCACACTCTGACCCTGCAAGTGCAGACCGACCCGTGGCCGGCGTGGGTCGAACGGCTGGACGCCGAGCTGGTCAGCACCCTGAACGAAACCGAACTCCAGCGGCCCGCGCTCACCTGGCAGCGCCACCAACACACTGGTGACCCGGACACCTACGAAGGGACTGGCAGTCTCCACGTGCGGTACGCCGTCCCTACCGCCCAGCACGCACCCCCGGTCCTGGTGCGCCTCACCTGGCGCGGCACCGATAAGGACGGCAACCCCAGGAGCCAACCCCTCGACGTCGCCGGCCACCGCGAGTTCCGTGTCCGCCCCTACGACCCAGCCCGCGACGCCACCACTCAGTACGAGGTGTTCGACGAGCACCTCCTCGGCATTTACGAGAATCTTGCCACCGCCGGCTATCCGCACAATCAGCTCCAGCCATTCGCCCGACTCCTCAACGCCATCTCCCGCGCCGGGCTCGCCATGACCTGGAACAAGAAATACCGCCGCGGCCAGTATGTGAGCGAACGCCAGTTCCACAACGATCTCCACGCCGCCCTCCTCGCCGACCCCACCCTCGAAGGCAGGGTCGAACGCGGTACCGCCCTCGCACACGGGTACCTCGACACCCGACACGACGGCATCACCGCTGAACTCAAGGTCGCGCGCAACCAGCCCGTCACCCCCGACTCCGCCACCAAATACATCGGCCAGCCCACCCAGTACGCCGCCGCCGACGGCGCCCGCCTCTCAATTCTCGTCGTCCTCGACATGAGCCCAAAGGTGCTGCCCATCGGCACCCCCGAGAACTACCTATTCGTCCTCGGCCCCAAGCAGCACGGAATGACCGAACCACACTCACCCAGCGTCGTCGTCACCCTCGTCATCAACGGCAACCTGCCCGTGCCCAGCAGCTGGTCCCGCCGCAGAACCCCGACCACCGAGACCCCCTGACCCCACGCGCCACCGGCGAGCCACGCCCTCGCCGCATCGGCCACAGGGCCTGTCACCAGGACCTCGAATCCAGCGGTGTGATTGAGCGGCAGTGGCGGACGTTCAAGGGATCGACGCGCTGGCTTCTCCAGTCACTCGGCGGTGACCGAGGGCGGAGCCCGCCGTGCTCAGGTGGGATGTGGACGCCACGACTGCCACGCTAGCGGAGCATCTGGTGCGGAGTGTCAGCCAGTAGCGCGGGTCTGCGGTAGGTGGCCAGTTCGACGTCAGGGCTTGGTGCGCCGCAGTGGCGCGTCCTGTCCGGGGATGAGGGGGCATCGATCGGCGCGGCCTCAAGGATGTCCTTGGCGTGTTGCCGGGCCTGTTCCAGTTCGGCGATCTTGGCGTCCTTCCGGTCGACCACCGCCTCCAGACGCCACCGTTCGCTCTCGCAGGTCGCTCCACCCGTGTGGTGGGCGTGCAGGGCGTCGATGACCTCGTCCAGGGTTAACCCCAGTATCCCGCGTTGGCATTCGCGCTCGATCGCAGCACGTCGCCCGACTTTTCTACTGGCCCGGCTCGACATCGCTTATCCCTCGGCGTCGGGTGGTCGGTCCGAGTCCGGGCGCTCGGAGAGCCGATCGGCAATCAGGGTGATCAGCTCTTCCAGGCTCTGAAGGTCGGTCGCGGCGATACTGGCCCCGGCGGTGACCGGTTCGTTCGGGCGTTCGGTGGGCGCGAACAAGGACGGCAGCGGCGGCCAACTCAACGTGGCCAGCAGCATGACGACGTCGGGGTTGCTGGTTGATCCGGGCTCGATGGTTTCGCACCGGCGCAAAACCGCGTTCAACTCCGTGACGATGGGAATCAGGGCCATTCGGTCATGGCCTGCGAGCACCTCACCCGTGTCAGGTTCGATCGCGCGAAACGGGGCCAGCTGTTGCGTGAACTCCTCCTCGGCCAGGTCTGCCCACGACTGCGGGATGCGCTGGTCGCGGACAAGGTCGTCGATGCGTTCGTCGAAGTGATCGGCGGAGTCCCGGACCTTCCTGTCCCGGAGGGCCGAGGTATCGCTGATCATCAGCTCTGCCCGCAGTCGATCGGCGCGGAAGCGACGCCAACGGGACTTGAGATCGGCTCCCTCGGCTCTGACGGGCCACAACAGCTTGCTGATGATGGCGGTCGCGGTGAGGAACGACTGGACCGCCGGCCACGCCTCGGCACGCCGCTGCGGATCCCGGCTGAGACTGAGAGCCTGTTGCACCGCGGCCAGGGCATAACTCGCCTGCCGCACGATCTCCGCGACGTAGAACCGCCGGGCTCCCGATACCCAGCGCAGCTCCCAGTCATCGCTCACTCGATCATCGTGTCCCGTCGACGACGTAGGCGTTGGCCATCCAGACCAGGCACAAGCGGCCCGTCATATTGCCCTTCGCTCCCTCGGCGCAGGTCCCGGTAGCGGGTGACGGCGTGTGCGCCCGGAGTCCGTACCCACAGTGGAGCGCCGATGAGAATGCGCTCGACGTCTGGTCTGATGCCGCCGTCGCGGTCAAAGGTCCACCGGTCTTTGTCGAGCACGACGTCGCTATAGATCTGAGCGAACCACTCGGACTCGGTCGCGTGGCCGAGCGTGAAGCCCCGCGTCCAGGGCTTGTCCTCGTGTTCGTCCCAGGTTCCGGTCACGCCCTGCTCGGTCGCGATCTTCAGGGCTTCGACCGCGAGGGACTCCGCGTCGTCCCACTGCGAGTTGTTGATCGTTCCTCGGCTCCGGATGTACAGATCAATCGCCCGAGCTGCCGAGGACGACCATCCTTCCAATGGCCGGTCGGAGCCACCGACGTAGTCGGCGGTGTTCTCCAGGCTGCCGAACAGGCACACGTCGACGCGGACGCCGGTACTGCTGCGGGTGCTGGTGTGCATCACGACGCCCTGTCGCTTCTCAACACCGCCCGTGAACTGGGCAAACTCGACACGGCCGACACCCCTGGCGAACGCCGTCGGCGGCGGGGTGACGAAGTCCTCGACTGCGAGGTCGCCGATCGCCATTTCGATTCGGCGCGCCACTTCAGCACGGTCTAGAGTGCGGGCCTCCTGCGCAAATTCGAGCCCACCGATCAAGGGAATCGACGCAGTCTTGGCCTTCCAACTCACACGCCGTTCGAGGGCGATGCCGTTTGCCGACGCGATGTCCCGGATACGGCGATCCGACCAGTACGCGTAACTCCGGATCACACCTAGCTCGCCCATGAGCAGGCCCTCCAAGCGCCAATTCATCGAAGCGGTCCCGTCGGGGCCAGCACGTCGAAGCTTAGCGGTGTCGCGCGTAACGCCATGTCAAGCAGGCACGACGCCTGTTGGTAGCTGAACGGCGGAGGTGATGGCGCGGGTGGCGAGGAGGACGAGCTCGCGGCTTTGTTGGCAGCGTGGCGTGAGGACATCGACAGCGTTCCGGCACCGGCCATGCTTGTGTTGGAAGCCGCGCTCACACTCCACGCCGCCTCGCTTGTTCTGTCCTCCGGGCTACTGAGATGAGTGATCATCCAGTAACCCGACTCCGTGCAACCAGGGGAGGATCAAAGACTCCGGACTACCGGGGGAACCTCATCGGCGCCTTGGCGGCCTGCGGCTGTTTCACATCGGGCGGTGACGGTACTCAGATCCACTGTCGTCCATACTCGACCGTCTTCATAGTTTCAGTGTTAGTCGAATTCGATATGGTTCAGCCGCCGAAGGTCGGGCAGGCTGGCGGGTTTTTGTGATCTTGATGCCAGCGTCGAACGAGGGGTATTGGTCAGTCGACGAGGTAGTGAGCTTCGATGTAGGCGACGGTGGAGTCGTACGGCTCTCCTACCGGCTTCAGCATGTACCGGCGGAAGACGGCGGCGGTGGCGCGGCGGACGCCTCGGTTGCGGGCGTCGGCGTTGTCCCATGACCGGGCGAGGGTCTGGGTGACCACCTGGTCGATCTCCTCCGCCAGGTTCCTCTCTGTGACTGTGAAACCGGGTGGTGCGTGGTCGTGGATGATCCGCGACAGAACGCCCACGTGATCGTCGTCCAGTACGACCACGGCCTCGCCGGGATGTTTCTCGGCGTCCACGATAGCGCGGGCGATCCGGAGTGCTTCGGACAGGAACGCCAAGGCGTCCTGGGCGTTCTGGATGATCCGGTCCCGCAGCAGCTTGATCCGCTCCGCGAGTGCGGTGTACTTCGCGGATCCCGGTTCGACGCCTTTGTCGAGGGCGGCCTTGATGCGGTCCAGGATCTCCGCCGCGGACGGCGCGGTCTTGTCCTTGCCGCCGTCCTTGTCGGGCTTAGTGCGGACGAGGGCCAGCAGTTCCTTGAGGATGGCGATGCCCTGGGCGTCCAGAACGAGGGGTTCCTCATGGGAGGCGGCTACGGAGAAGGAGTGAACGTGGGCGTTGATGATCTCCAGGACCATCGGCCCCAGCTCGCCCAGCCGTTCCTTCCTCTCCTCTTCGGAGGACTTCTTGAACAGCGTGGTGTACACGGACCCGAACAGCCCGAAGCCGTCCCGATACTTGGCGACCCGCTTGTCGGTGTTGACGAGCGGGTACAGACGGGCCAGGAGCCGGTAGTCCCTGGTGAACACCTCGGCGGCGCCGGGATTGGCGTCCAGGAAGGCGTTGATGGCTCGCACGGACTCGTACCCGTGGATCGTGAGATCCAGGTCGTCCACGTCCACGAGCAGGTCTTCGATACGGGCGAAGGTGGTGCGGAACTCGGCGACCAGCTCGGACAGGTCGGTGACGAACCCACCGCCCTTGCCGGTCCCCTCTGCGGTGGGATCGGTGACGGCCCGTTGGACTTCTTCGGCCAGGCCGATGTAGTCCACGACCACGCCGGAGGTTTTCACGAATCCGGTCGGGGACACCCAGGTGCGGTTCGGGCGGGTGATCGTCTGGAACAAGCTGTGAGCCTTGAGCGGCTTGTCCAGGTAGAGGACGCCTTCGTTGGGGGCGTCGAACCCGGTCATCAGCTTCGCGGTGACCACCAGGAAGCTCAGCGGGTCGTCCGGGGCGAGGAACCGCCGCTTCTGTTCCTCTTCCTCCGCCGCCGAGAGCTGGAACGCCCGCATGGCGAAGTCCTCGTCCTTGGAGTCCGAAACGGAGATGTTCACTTCGGCGGCGATGCGGTCGTGCTTCCCGACCTCGGCGAGGACCTGTGACGCCTCGAAGCCGACCAGCAACTCGTTGATCTTGTCCGTGTACGCCACGGCCAGCTCGCGGTTGTAGGCGACGACCTGGGCCTTGAGGCCGTTGCGGTAGGCGCCGGCCAGGTAGTGGTCCACGATGTTCTGGCAGACTGCCTGGACGCGGTCGGGATTGGCGAACACCGAGGTGAGGCGCCCGAACTTGCGGGACAGGGCCTCCCGATCTGGATCGTCGAGGTCGAAGTCGTCGGCGAACTGGTCGAACTCGGCCTGCAACGCCTGGTCGTTCATCTCGAAGGAGACGGGGTGCGGGACCAGCACGACCGGGACGGTCGCCTCGTCCCGCAGAGACCGGGACACCGAGTACCTGTGCAGCACCTTGTCCGGGTCCGTCTCCTCGCCGAAGAGGGCGAAGGTGTCGGTGGCGAGGTTTCTGACGGGGGTGCCGGTCATGCCGAAGAACTTCGCGTGCGGCAATGCTGCGCGCATCTGTCCGGCCAGCGACTTCGATCTGGCGGACTGGGTGCGGTGTGCCTCGTCGACCAGCACGATGATGTTGGCCCGGGTCGACAGGTTCTTGCCGGCGTCGGCGAACTTGTGGACGGTCGTGGAGATGACGCCGCGGACGTCGTCGGCCAGCAGGGAACGCAGCTCTTGGCTGGTGTTGGGTTGGTGGAAGTAGGCGTCCCCCATCGCGGAGGTGAACACCCCGGAGGTCTGCCGGACTAGCTGGGTCCTGTCGGATAACAGGATGATCGTGGGCGAGTCGGTGCGTGTGTCGGCCAGTAGCAGCGAGGCGGCGAACACCATCAGCAGCGTCTTCCCGGACCCCTGGTGATGCCAGATCAAGCCCTTCGACCCGCCCTCCAGGACCCGCTCGTGGATCAGGTGCGCGGCCTCCATCTGCGGATAGCGGGGCAGGTACTTCTTGTCCACCCCACCCCCGGAGGTGTCGAAGAGGGCGAAGTTGGCGAGCATATCCAGGATCGTGGCCGGGTTGAACAGCAGTTCGACCGAGCGGTGTACGTCGGCCTGCCCGGACAGGTTCTCGTCGTCGCCGGTGGACCGGAACGGCTGCCACAGGTTCGTGGGCGCGCCGGCGGCACCGAACCGCAGTTTCAGCCCGTCGGAGGCGACGGCGAAGACATTGGGGGTGAAGAACCACGGATACTCGGGGACGTACACGTCGTTGATCTCGCGGGCCGCGTCGGCCCACCCGGACTTCGCGGTCGGTGACTTCACCTCCATCACTACCAGGGGCAGGCCGTTGACCCAGTACACGAGGTCGAAACGGCGGGAGGTCCTGCCGGGAACGGTGATGGTCACCTCATCCGACACGACCAGCGTGTTGGCAGTCGGGTGCTCGAAGTCGATGACTTTCAGGGCGTGCCACACGCCGTCGGCATTCCTGAACTCCTTACGCCCGCGCAGCAGGTGCAGCACCTGCTCGTTGGCCCGCACCAGCCCACCTTCCACGGCGTTGACCGTGGTGGCGATCTCCTCAACCACCGCGTCCACGTCGAACCCGCCGATTACTCCGGGGTTGAACCGGACGATGGCGTCCCGTAGCTGGACGGCGATCACCGTCTGCGTCGTCTCACGCGGCAGTGATCTGCCCGGCGTGAAGCCCCACCCCATCGGAACGGACCACTGGATCATCAGATTCTGGAACTCACGCTCCCGGATACCCTTCGCCATGCTCAGACCTCTGGCTCGGCAAACTCGATGTCGATGGTGCGGTCCAGCAGCCCCGACAGCAGCCCTGCCTGAGTCCGACGGAGCCTGGTGGCCTCGGCACGGAGCACGGCAATCTGCCCCTCGATTGAATCCAGGACCTCCGCTATCTGCTTCTGCTCAGATTGAGACGGGACGGGAAGCGCCACCAACAGGAGTTGGTCGGGATTGAGGCGCTTACGGCGCTGTACGGTCCCGACGACCCTGCTCTGCATCTCCGCCCAGAGGCGAGATGTCCGACAGACGTGCTTCATCCACCCTGGGGCGATGTCATCGGCGAGGGTGAAGGTCGGAAACTCATTACTTGCCACGAAGCCGTCAAATTCTGCCGGAACCACCGTGATCGGCCCCTCCCAAGCAGTCAGCTTCCGCATCACCACCTGGTTCTCCCGAAGGACGTTCATCGCGGTGTACTCGGTGTCTGCCCCATCGAATGCATCTTTGTCAACAAGACCTTTGCCAGCGTTGAGCACTCCGGCGAGGCGGTAGGTCGTTCCCGCTTCCATGGGGGTCCGTGCGATGTCGAGACGCATTACGTCGCCGAGGAACCGGGACTTCGCCTCGGCGCCCTCAGTGTCGCGCCAGAGCAGCGACGTTGCCGCCCGATATACATTCTCCAGCACCCCTGCTTCGTTGTCGAGTGCGGTGATCTGGTCGTCGATCGCGCCGACAACCTCGACGATCCGCTCTTGCGCCTTCTTCGGGGGTACGGGAATCTCGATCATGCCCAGGCTTGCACCCGAGATCCGCACAACTTTTGTCTCGGATACGTACTTAATCTTCTGTGAGTGGAACTGATGTGACGCGAAGAAGTGCGATGCGTACGCGGGATCGAGTCCGTGGCGGAAGATAAAGCAGTCATCGTGAACCGCAACGTCGTCGTCACCCAGCCATGCGACTGCCTTCCCGACATCATCAACATTTTCGCTGGTCGCGGCGATGACCAGATCTCCAGGATGGGCAAGACGCATTCGCGGACGGGAATCTTCGGCCAGGAATGTGAGGGGATCCCTAACGGTAGCGCCAAAGTCGGTGTGAATTTGCGCGTAGTGGATGCAGCCAAGTCCGAACCCCACGTAGTCGTTCTTGGTGAAACGGCGACCCCTTATTAATTCTCCAACTTCGGACAGCGCCTTCCGGGGCCACTCCAACTGTTCACTCATCGAAGCCCTCGATTCCGACGGAGGCTAGGATCGCGAGCATGTGCTGCTCGGCCTTCTGGCGTTCGGTGCGGGCGATGTTATAGGCCTTGATGAGGGAGCCGAGGTCTTCCTGCTCGGCAGCGGCATGTTTGATGTACCTGCCGATGTTAAGGTCGTACCCGTTCACCACGATCTCCGACAGTGGAGCGAATCGTACGGCCAAGCTATCGTCGTCGGGGCCGACCGGATTGCCGTCGGTATCGAAGGTGGAGTGGTAGGCGGTCACCACGTTGGTGATGTCAGCGTCGGTGAGGATATTTCGGTTGGTGGCCTTAGTGAAGCGTCTAGAGGCGTCGACGAACAGCACGCCATCCTGTCGCTCTGGGGCCTTTGTGTCGGGGGCGCGGAAAATTAGGACGCAGGTCGGGATGGTGGTGTTGTAGAAGAGGTTGGCTGGCAGCCCGATGACGGCTTCGAGGAGGTCGTCGTCCAGAACTCGCCGACGGATGGCGCCTTCTTCGCCGCCGCGGAAGAGGACGCCGTGGGGCAAGACGACGCCTGCACGACCGGTCTTCGGGTCCATGCTGGCGATCATGTGCTGCACGAATGCCCAATCGGCCGACTTCGCTGGAGCGGTACCGCCGATGGCGCGCAGATCGTTGGTCCAGGGCTTCCACTTCAGACTGTAGGGTGGGTTGGCGACGATCACATCGAACTGTGCGATGGATCCGTCCGGCTTCTTGAAGCGCGGATCCTTCAGTGTGTCGCCGACCTCGACCTGGAACTGGGCGAGGTTGTGCATGAAGAGGTTCATGCGCGCCACACCGGCGGTGTCCGGTACGGCTTCCTGCCCGTGCAGGCGGAGCGTGTAGCCGCGCCCGCCGCGGGCCTTGAGGAGGTTCGCGGCGGCGATGAGCATCCCGCCGGACCCGCAGGTCGGGTCGTACACCGACTCGAAGTTCTTGGGGTCGAGGAGCTCGACGATCAGCTCGACGACCTCGCGCGGGGTGAAGAACTGGCCGGCGCGGGTGCCCGACCCGTCGGAGAACCGCTTCAGCAGGTACTCGTACGCCCCACCGAGCACGTCGTGGGACATGTTGCCCTCGTGCATCTTCGGGGTGCGGTCCATCGCCTGCATGACCGCCGCCAACACCTCCCCCGAGAGCACCTCTTCGGCGGTCCAGTTCATGGACCCGAACAGGCGGGAGAACTTGTCGGGGTTGGCCGTCTCGATGGCCTGCAGGGAGGCGCGGACTCGTTGGCCGAGGCCCGGCTGGGTGATGGTGGCGAGGATGGACGACCAGGAGGCGCGGCGCTCCCGGACGGTGCCGGGGTAGATGAGCGGGATCTCGAACGACTGGTAGTCGCGGTACTCGATCTCGTGGGCTTCCTCGGCGGAGAGGCCGTCCAGGCCCTGGTTGTCGGCCAGGAACTCCTGGTGCTGGTGCTCCCAAGTGTCTGACAGGTACTTCCAGAACATCAGCGGGAAGACGACCGAGGAGTACTGCGCCTCGGGCATCGCCACGCGCAGCTCGTCGGCGGCGTCCCATAACCGGTTCTCGATCTCCTGCTGGGTCACTGCCATCAGTCGGGGGTGTCCTTGCTCGTCAAAGGGCGACCCGAAGGCCGCCGTGCTACCGCTGGTCAAATGGCTTGGCTGTATCCGGCATGTGCACGCCGAGTGTGTTCTGTCGGTGAGCGCAAGCAGGCATTGTTCTTATATGTGTATGACTCGCTAACGTTATCCTTTCAGTGCGGGAAGTTGCGGGTTACTGCAACTGGGCTAACCGGTGTTCGTGCAATAGGGGGTGGTTCAAATTGAGCAAATCTCGCTTATGTGGAAAGTTGGCTGATGAATGCACCCGTGGGGCTGGTCGTGCTTTCATGCGAGGAATGCTCAATTTGGTGCCGTTTCCGCACGCCGGACGGTGTTCGGACAGCGATGCCTACGTGGTCGAGCAAGGATTGGGTCATGGGTGCTTGCCGCGACGTGTCTCGTTCGAGGTCATGGGCGGTGTGCTTACGACGCCACTGGTGGCGGTGTCGTAGTCGGGTGACCGGATCGACGTCTATCTGTGGTCGCGGCACCACCGGGAACCTGTGCCACAGGTAGTGGAACTTGGGCCCTCCGGGGAGCGGCTGGCAGAACTTGGGAACATCCCCTGAACGTGTGGACAGGGCTCCGCGCAATCCCTCAGGGGCCCGCCCACAACGTCCTGGCGGTGGCGCCGGTGGTCAGGCGCGGGTGTAGCGCTCCGCGAGGGTGCGCAGCAGTGGTCTGAGTTCGCTGGGCGACTCGACGGAAAAATCCGTGCCTAGCATGCCGACGTAGGCGGCAACCTCCTGGGATCGGGATTTCTACCTCGGTCAGCTCGCCGGTCGGTACCCGAGCCTGCAGTGGGGGAACTCTGAAACCACCGCACCGACATCTACGCTGCTCCCACCGGAGCGAAGCGGTGTGCTTGGAGACGGCCGTGGCGGAGTTGACCCTGGTGTTGGAGACGGCTGACGGAACCTTGGTTCGGCGCATCCCCGATGCCTCGCCGTTGCCCGCGGTTGACGAGCGGGGGTACGAGGTCGAGGACGCCTCCCGTAACGCCGCTTTGACGTTCGGCATGCCGGACTTCGTGTTCCTGCCGAAGCTGCAGCGCAACGGTTCCGGCATGCGGGAGCTGGGTGACGGGACCGTGGTCGTCGGTCCTCGTGCCGCGGTGCTGCAGGTCAAAAGCCGGGTGGGGCCCAGCGGTGACGCCGCCGAGGAATCCGCCTGGCTCACAAGAACATCTCCAAGGCCTACAGGCGGGCGAGCGGGACCGTCCGACGCCTGACCAACACTTCGACGGTTCTGACCAACGCCAGGGGTCGGTCGATCCGCGTTGCAGGAGTCGCGCACCGGTGACTGTCGGTCGTGATCGTCGACCATCCCGACGTGCCGGAGGGGTACCGACCGCCACCGGGACCGAAGGGCATTCCCGCCGTTGTGCTGATGCGACGGGACTGAAAGTTCTTTTCAACCACCTCTGCTCGACTCGCGCGGTACTGGCCTATCTGCATCACGTCGTCGGCGAACCGTTGGAACTGGGCGGCGAGCCGCGCCGCTACCACGAGTTCGCGCTGGCCGACCTGGAGGCAGAACCTGGCCCCATCGCCCCGGAACTTGCCGGGTTCGGCACTGCGGTGTCCACGGCGCGTGCACCCCTGAGTCCGGCGGAACGTGTGGACATGGCGGCTCACCTGTTGCGGCGGGTCATCATGGAGGACATCGCCCGCACACCTCTCGCCGAGAAACGGGAGGCGGATCGGATCAAGATGCTCGCCGACCTCGACGGTCTCCCGATCGACGCGCGCACCGAACTTGGTCGGACGCTGTTGGGATTCATGTCCGCCATCGGCTCGTGGACCGGGGAAGGCGTCCGCACCGAAACCCGGCTCGTCGCCCCGAACCCCGACGAGTTCACCCCGATGGTGTTCATGGTCGCCTCGCGGTTCGACAAGGACGTACGTGGCGTGTTCCACGGACGGGTGCACCTGTTCCACTACGACCTGCACGGTTCGGAAGCCGCGGATCGCCAGGGTGTGGCCGGCGTGCTGCTCACGCCCAGTCGGCATCCCGAGCGGTTGTGGGACACCACGATGTTCGCCGTGGAAGGCCCGCAAGGCTACGAGCCAACAGGCAGGAGGAGATCCGAGCAGTGTTCGCGCAGCACGCCTCTTGAGCCGTCAGACGGTGCCGAGCGCCCCGGCAGGGGCTCTGCACTGGGTTGCTCGGCGTATCGGGGGAGGCAACGATCGATAGGCCCGGAGACACCGTCGGCGTGTCGGAGGGTCGGCGGTCGAGCGTTTGGCGAGGTGGCCAGACTTGGACTTGCGCGCACCATATGTGGTCACTTGTGTACGAGGTTTGTCGCAGATGCGGTTGGGCGCTGTCACCTGCGGTTTCGTGTCGTTGGGTGCAGTCGGAGACGTCTCTGGGGACTCCTACTGTGTCAACGTAGATCAACATGTGTTCTGACCTGCGGAAACAAGCCTTCAGCAGGCTGCGTGGGTGCAGTTGACCGTGGTTGGAAGCCGTTGGATGCGGTTAGGCGCGTCCTGCGGCTCCCAATCTGCTCCCACAGCGCTGCTCCCAGGCGGCTGGTCGAGCGCGAGAGGTTGACGTCCGCCCATGCCAATGTGAGTGCGGCGGATGGTGGCCGGATGGCACTTGAGGTGGTTGGAGAGGTGCGCCGCGTGGGAACCGCAGTGCCGTCCTGCTGTCCGCAGCCGCCGGTATGTGCGACGACCGGTGCTCGGTGTAACGGCACCACCACAGGTGACAGGAGGGTCAGGGATTTCCCTGCTCGGTCCGTTCCTGTCCGGCGAGGTTTCGCCAGTGTGTGAGGCCGTCGCGGGTGATGAGGGTGTATGGATGGTCGGGTCCGAGCGCCCGCATGGTGTCGGCAAAAAGCGTTTCGAAGTCGGCTGCGGCTTGTGCCGGGTAGCCGGCTTGGCCGCGCCAGTGGGCGAGGCGGCCGCGGACGGCGAGGGTCTGCGGGTGGTCGGGGCCGAGGTTGCGGAGTTGGCGGGGCAGCACCAGTTCGAGTTGGGCCACCGCTTTCGTCGGGTTTCCGGCTTTTCCGGTCCAGCGGGCGAGGCTGTCGCGGGTGACGAGGGTGTGGGGGTGGTCGGGCCCCAGGACTCGTAGCCGGTCGGCGAGCAGCGTTTCGAACTCCGCCGTCGCCCGCACCGGGTCACCCGCCCGCCCACGCCAGTGTGCGAGGTTGCCGCGGGTGGTCAACGTATCGGGGTGGTCGGGACCCAGCACACGGTCCATGTCGTCCAGTAGCGCGGTGTACTCGCTGGCTGCTTGTGCCGGGTTGCCGGCGTGGCCGCGCCAGTGTGCGAGGTTGCCTCGCGTGTTGAGGGCGTCCGGGTGGTCGGGGCCGAGCACCCGCGGCAGGTCGGCGGACAGCGCCTCGAACTCGGCGACCGCCCGTTCTGGATCACCGGCGTGACCGCGCCAGCGGGCCAGGCTCTGTCGGGTGTCGAGCGTGCCGGGGTGGTCCGCTCCCAGGATGCGGAGCCGATCGGCGAGCAACTCTTCCAGTTCGACGACCGCTTGCGGGGACTGTCCAACCATGCCCCGTGCGTTGGCGAGGTTGTGGCGGCCGTTGAGCACGTCGGGGTGATCAGGACCGAGGTAAGCCAGCGCGCGGTCGAGCAGCGCCCGCCAATAGGCGGTCGCAGCGCTCACCTGACCGGTGTCTCCCAGCGAACGGCCGGCGCGGTCGAGCAGGGGGTGCATGCCGTCGGTCCACAGACGGGACGCGGCGTGGGTGTGCAGTGAGTCGGTGCAGGAGCGCAGAGCCTGGGCCAACTCTGGGTCGAGGGTGTCGATGGCAGGCCACACCGAGTGCAGGGCGTCGGCGGCAGTTCGGGCGAGCGCCTGCTGCCGGTCGGTGGGAACGGTGTCGCGGACGGCACGCTGGACGAGCGCGTGCATCCTGACCACCCGGGCTGGTCGTGCGGGGTTGAGGGTGATCAGTGAGAAGCGGTGTAGGGCGGTCAGCCCGTCGGTTGCGCCGTCCTGGCCGATTTCGCGCCCCGTCTGGGAAGCCAGGTACTCGCGCACGACGTGGTTCGTGAACACCTCCAAGGGCACGCCATTGGGATCGAGCAGACAGGCGATCTCCAGCAGCAGCCGAGCAGGTCCGGCAGTTGCGTCGCGGCTGTCTGTTCCAAGCCGGTCGGCGCGTTCGATAGACAACGACCACGTCGCCGCGATCGTCACCTCGTGCTCTGGGAGCGCACCCGCAGGAGGAATGAGGTCGGCCAGAATCCGCTGCCGGTCGGCCAGCAGTGCACGGTAGGCTGTAACGGTGAGCAACGGCTGGTCGGCGATGTAGGCCGCCGCCTGCCCCAACGCCAGCGGAAGCCGCCCAAGGTCTCGCGCCAACCCGTTCAACTGCTCGGGCACGACGTCGGAGGCGTGGCCCGCGAGAGCGTCGGCGAGGTACGCCCGCGCCTCCACCTCCGAGAAGACGTCTAGTTCGATCAACCGCCTGCCTCGGGTCAGGGCGGTGGCACGCAGGCGGGTCGTGATGACCACCTGGCCGCCCGGTCCCGGCGGCGGTTCCAGTCCGCGCAGGTCCGCCGGGTCCTGCACGTCGTCCAGGATTACAAGCCAGCGCCGGTCCGTCGAAGCCAGCCACTCCCGGAATAAACGCGCTGCCCGCTCCGGCGCCCGGCTCGCGACAGCCGGGTCCTGCTCGACCAGCACCCGGGAGGCGGCTTCGGCGAACGTCATGACCACCGCGTCCCGCGACACCGCCGACACCCACACCGCCACGTCCACGCCCGCGTCCGGCCACATCTGCCACGCGTGCCGGGCCGCCAACTGCGACTTGCCCACACCTCCCAGCCCCGACACCACCACGCGCTCGTCCACACCCGCACGGGCCCCGACCACGACGGCGACGCGCCCAGCCGTCAAAGCCTCGGCCAACTCCAGGTACGCCCGCCGTTCCTGATAATGACCCGCCAGTGCAGGCGGAACCCCGATCCGAACCGGCCACTCCACCCGCCGAGTCGAACCCACCGCGTGCACGGCCACGACCGCATCACGGCCGGCCTGCAGCACCATCGCCGCTCCCGAAACGACCGCGTGCTGACCGATGCTGGCCCCAGGCACCTCGTCTCCGACGCCGCTCGACACCACTGGCTCGTCCTCACCACACCGACGCGGTCACCACACAGCAACACCCACTCTCGGGCGGGCGTCCTTCGAATACACCGCAGAACTGCGGACAAGCCGCGCGGTGCGGAAGGCCAGTCCGGCGCGGGATCGCTAGCCGCCCGAAGAGTCTCGGCGTCCCGGGAATCCAAGCCTGTGCCGGACGAGTGGTGGTACTCGTTGAGAATGCCGCCCAGTCGTCGCCGTTGGCGGATGTGGAGTCGGGTGAGGGCAGCTTAGTCGGGGACGGCTGGTGGCGGGATGCGCACGGTCGGGTGTTGGCGATGCCTTGGCGGGGTCGGTGAGTGTTGTAGTACTTCTCGTACTCGCGCAGGGCGTGGAGTAGGTGCTGTTGGTTCCAGATGAGGGTGCGGTCGAGGAGCTCGTGGCGGCAGCTGCGGATCCAGCGTTCCATGATCGCGTTCATGCGCGGGATGCGGACGCCGCTGAGGACGACCTGGATGCCCGCGTCGGCGAGGACGGTGTCGAACAGGGATGGGAACTTGCCGTCGCGGTCTCGGATCAGCAATCGCACGTGTCGACCCTCGTCCTCGATGTCCATGACGAGGTTCCTGGCGGCTTGGGTGACCCAGGGACGCGGTCGGGTGCGCGGTCGGGTGCGCGGTGGCGCCCAGGACCCTGATTCGGCGGCTGGTGTGCTCGGTGAACGCGGGCACGTACAGGCGGCGCCGCTCAGGGTCCCTCAGCGAGGGATGCGCCGGAGTGGGATGTCAAGGTGAGCGACGGCTGGATCGGCCGCATGGCGAGGCACAGGTGCCCTTGCTTGCGACACTGGGCGGGGTCCGGGTTCACGTCGTCGAGCGGCTTGCGCCATCGAGATGAAGTTTCACCACCCAAGCAGGTCCGGCGTATAGGGTCCAGGACGTGCCGCTGGACGACCCCTTGGCCGAACCCGCCGCAGGTAAGCCGGGTTCCGGGCGTGCCTCGATGGAGTCGGCATCGGCGCAGCTCTCACTCTGGAACCCTCCGCCTACGCGCGTGGAAGACCTTGAGGCGCTTGCGGTAGTCACCCAATTGGATGACGCAGGTTCCAACACGGATGACCTCTACGAGTGGCAGGCCGCGATGGCCGCAGCGGATGGCCTCTCGCTCTTCTTCGACGCCCTGACGGACGATGGTGTTCTTGATCCCAAATGCGACGACTTCATTCTGTGCGAGTGGCACGAGGACTGGGTGGTGTTCGGACGGGACGGCACGGAGTTGGTTTCTGGTAAGCATCGCAGTGCCGACGCCGGTGCGTACACCACGGTGAACCTCCTCGCCGACAAAGGCGGGCTTGCGCATCTGTTCAACCGGTGGTTCGCGTTGGGTATGAAGCCGATGTGCCGCCTGGTCACGACCGGAGGTCTTACGGTTGGCCCGGCGCGGGACCTGAAGGACGCCGCCCACCGCCTGCACGAGCTTCGCACCGACGGACGTGACTTGGCTCCGTCAGAAAAGGAACTGGTTGTCGTCAAGCAGTTGCACAAGGCCATCAATAGTCACGATGAAGTTACGGCTCAGCGCTGGAAGGGCACCGAGACTCATCCTGAGGTTCCCGAGGAGGAGCAGTTCCGCGAGGTCGTGGGCTTTCTTGCATCACTACGGATCGCGACCGTCGAGATGAACCTGGGCGTGGTCCGCGACGCCGCGCCCACGAAGTACGTCAAGCCTGTACTGGAGCGCATGGGGCTCAGCACTGCGAACCGAGAGGCGGTCTGGGAGGCGGTGTTATCGCTCTTTCGCGAACGTATGCAGTCCCACGGAGAGACCAGTTACGGCGATCTGCCGGCAGTCCTTCAGCGTGACCGAAGCGGAGGAGTCGATCCGGAGGTGCGTCGTCGCATGGCGCGGAGGTTGGTCAAGCTGGAGGACATTCTAACCGCCATCGGGGTCGCACTCACAATGCCGAAAGCCTTCGCGGTCGTGCCGCCCCTCCCGCCCATATCACGAGTCGAGATCAAGATGGCTGAGGGCGGCTGCTCCTCCAATGCAGTCGGCCGAGCCACGGCTCTGCGTGTCGACTACGAGAACCACTGGCGGGATCTGGAGACCGGCGACCCCACGGCGAGGCCTGCTCGGAAGAAGCTCGAAGGACTGCTCCGTCGGGTTAGCGACCACGAGATGGGCGACTCGGAGCTCTCCGGTACCAGGCTGTGGAGGGCGCTGGAGCGGAAAGTGGTCGAACTGGAGGAGACCGGCCAGCTGCCAGCAGGGGTCGACAGTGAGATCGCGCTCGGTGGTATCTGCGACTTGTCAAACCGATGTGAAGTCTGGTTTGGTCCCAGGTTCGACGTCGCCGCCATGATCGCGAGTCGCCGGTCAGGTGGAGTGGCGGTGCAGCCGTGATCGACTTGGAGAAGTCCGAGCTCGCGATGCTCCGCGAGGATCTTGCCTACCATCAGGCCAGAGTCCTCCTGCTAGTCACTGCCGTGGCTGGTACCGAAGGGCACGCCAGGAAACTCGACGGCCTGACCAAGCTCGCCAAGCTCGACTTCCTCTTGCGTTATCCGGCTCTGGGACCTGTCGTGTTGGACGATCTCAGCCAGGACGACCCTCGCCTGCACCTGCCCACCGATCAGGGTACTTCTCCGACCGATGTGGAAGCGCCGATGATCAGATACAAGTACGGTCCCTGGGACGACCGCTACTACGCAATCCTCGGAGCGCTGATCGGTCGAGGCTTGTTGCGCTACGTCAAGCCACGCAAGGGAAGCATGGCTGTCGCCCCGACTCCGGCCGGGCGCAAGGTCGCTGCGAGGCTGGCCGGCAGTACCGAGTGGTCCGGCGTCGCTGAACGGAGCGCCGCCATCGCGGAAGCCTCCTCCGGTCTGACGGGCCATGACCTCAAGGAACGGATCTACGACCGATTGGCTGACTTGATGGACCGCCCACACCGGCAGGAGATCCGGTGACGACACGCTTCCGCATCGACCTGGTCCGCCTCGAGACGACGGAAGGTCCGGCCGAGTACCGCTTCGACTCCGACCTGACCGTTCTGGCCGGAACGACCGGAGTGGGGAAGACGACACTGCTGGAACTCATCAAGTTCGGTTTCGGGCTGAACGCGACCTTGGCTCTTGTGGCCGAGAAGGACGTCGACGCAGTGACCTTGCAGGTGAGGATCGGAAGCGAGCGACTTCAGCTCACCCGTAGCCTCGACCGGTCCAAGCGGGACACAGTCAGGGTGACCGATCTGATCACCCGGGAACGGCAGCCTGATCACAGCACCAAGCTGGACGCCGAGTACTCGCTGAACTCCCTGCTCATGAAGTCGTTGGGCCTACGTGACGACCTTCGCGCCAGCACCGAGAAGGGCACAAAAGCAGGCAATCGCATAACGTTCGCTGATGTCATGACCTACCTCTACATCCCACAGGGGCAGATCAACCACGACATCGCCCACAGCCAGGACAGCTACCGAGAACCCAAGCGCCGCACCGTGTTCGAGATCCTGTTCGGACTCACTGACGAGAACATCCTCGACCTGCGTACGCGGTCCAATCTCCTCCTAGAGGAGATCCTCAAGGCCGAGGGGCGTCACAAGACCGTCGTCGACTTCCTACGGTCCAGCGGCACCCGTAGTCGCGAGGACGCGGAACAGCAGCTGCACGCAGCCGAACAGACCGAGGCAGAAGCAAAGGACCGCCTGGCTCAACTGCGAGACGAGCTGGATCCGGTGACGGACAACCACACGCGCGCCCTGCGCGATCTGCTCACCGACACCGAACGCGGCACGGCGGAGCTCTCCGCGAACCTCTCCGAGCTCGGCCGTCGCCAGTCACAGCTCATCAAGGAACGCCAGCGTGTGGAGGCGGACCTGGACCGGCTCAGCCGTATGCGTGAAGCCAACTTGGTCCTTGCGGAAATCGAGTTCACCGTGTGCCCGCGGTGCATGCAGTCGGTCAAGGAGCGTGCCGTCCCAGCAGGTGCCTGCCGACTGTGCCTCCAGCCGGATCCTGTCGACGAGGGCGCCGCGGACGAGCCGTACGAGACGCGGCAGCTGCGCGAGCAAATCAAGGAGATGAGCGAGCAGATCGTCGCTTTGAGCAGCCAGAAGTCGATCATCGAGCGAATCATGGCGGAAAAGAGCCGGCTGATCGGCATGCTCAACGCTCAGATCGAAGAGCGGACCGCCAGCCGGATCAGCCCTCGTCTGCAGGCGTTCAGCGACGCCGCGCAAGCGCTGGCCAGCTCCAGGAGCGAACAGGAGCGATGGGAAGCCGTCCTTCGGCAATGGGACACGGTCGCCGATCTCCAGCAGCACTCCGTCACCCTCGCTTCTGAACGGGCAGGTGTGGAGGAAGCTATCAAGCTTGCCCGGCGGGCGCTGGAGGATCGGCGCGCCGCAGTGATCGACGAGCTCAGCAAGGAGTTCGCCGAGACTGTCAGGAGGATCGGTATCCCCGGCGTGAACTCCGCGGCCATCGACCCGAAGAAGTACTTACCGGTGATCAACGGCGGTGTGTTCTCCAAGAGTAACCAGCTGTTCGGTGGCATCACGACCGCCACGCAGATCGCCTACTGGTGCTCGCTCATCGCCGTCGCGCTGCGCACTCCCGATGCCCCTTACCCTCTGTTCTTGCTGATCGACAGCCCCCGCATGGCGCTCAACACCGCTGCCAATGTCAACCGAGCAATGTACGCCCGACTCACTACACTTGCAGGAACCCTGACTGGACGCCTTCAGGTGATCATCGCCGACAACGAACTTCCTGACGACTACCGCGCCAGCTATGCGCAGATCGACATCAGCTTCGAAAGGCCCGCCGTCTACACCATCGCCCACCCCGGTCCGAACGCGGTTAAGACCATCGGAACAGGCGTAGGTCAAGACTAGTGGTGCGTCTCGGAGGGTTGACCCGGTAATCGGTCGGTTGGGTTGATCGGCCAGGCTGGTCCCGCATGTCGAGTGCGGGAGGTGGTCGTGGCTCGTCGTCCGAGTGTGTTCGTCAGGCCCTTGTCGATGGAGGAAGGCCGGAGGATTTAACGGATCACGAGGACCGCGAAGGATCCGGTGCGAGGAACCCGTCCACGCGGCCAGTGAGCGCCGACAGTTCGTCGTCGTCCACCCCGACTGCTTTCGCCCAGTTGGTCAGCGCCTGGGTCATGGCTTGTGCGGGCTTGGACAGCGCGTCCGTCACCGCCTTCGTGGCACCGCGAGGACTGGCCTGCGCCCTCTGCCGGTGGCGCCAGAATTCCCGAAGAGCCTGGTGGGGGACGACAAGCCGGTCTCCCAAGCTCTTGAACGTCTTGATCAGATCTTCCGACGTCTGGTATCGGAAGCGGTAGAGGTCGAGCAGCACGTTGGCATCGACGGCCACTACCGCCTCGCGTAGCGCCGTGTCGAGCTCGTCCGAGGAGGCAATCTTGTACCCGACGAACTCTCCGTCGTATAAACCGTTCATCGTCGAGGCGTCACCTTCCCGGTCAGGCCGTACAACCCACGTACAGCCCGCAGATCGCACCGAACGCAGTGTGTGTTACCCGATTGGCCTTCGTGCTCGATCAGCAACACGACAGGATGGCAGCCTCGAGTCGTCCGCCAAGCGGGCGCACTCCAACAGCGCGGTGCCGGTACCTGATGGGTCATCTTCACCGTCTTCGGGATGGGGGTAAGGCTGCGGCTACGGCGAGCTGACCGCCACGGCCGTGTGGGGTGTCAGAACTCTGCACTGGGATGCTGAGCTGCGAAGATCGCGCACCCCGGACCTCCAGGGCATGATCGTGCAATGTGGCGTTACGACTGCTGTACCTGATCTTCGTCCAAGTCGACGATGGCTGATTCTCGTCAGCCGGTTCTCCGCAGCCAAGGACGTCGAACCGCTGGTACTGCGGCACGAGGTCGCCGTGCTGCGCCGGACCAACCCCCCGCCCGAGGTTGGACTGGACCGATCGTGCTGTACTCGCCGCGCTGGTTCGCCGACTCCCCCGACGGCTGTGGGAACACCGGTCGGTGACACCGGGAACCATCCTGTGATGGCACCGTTCTCGGCCAGGCGGGCGGCGAAGGTGTGCCGCAGCGCGTGCACCGCGGCACCGGCGGGGACCTGGTCGTGCACACCGGCGGCGCGCAGTGCCCGGGGTGTACCGCTACCTGTGCGTAGTCGCCCAGTGGGGCGACAATGTGGTGGCGGGAATCGGGCTTGTAGGTCACCTGCTGCTGCGTTTGGGCTCACCGGTCTCCGGCGGGCGTGGCGGGGTGTCCTTGGGCATGTTCTTGGCGATCGTCGCCAGCGTCGTCTTGATCGCCGCCAGGTTCTCGAGGCTCTTGACGATCTTGGCTCGTTGTGTCTTCGGGTGGTGGGTGCCGCCGCTGACGTAGGTCTTGTCGAGCATGACCTCGACGTCGATCCGGTACTCGTCGGTGTACTTCGCGCCGTCCTGCGCTTCGTAAGCGATGGTGACCGTCACCTGGTTGGGCACGTCCTCGTAGTTGACCATTTCGGTGGTGCCTTTCGGGGACTCGCCCGCGTAGTAGATGTTGTCCAGCTCCGCGCCGGGGGCGAGCATCGGGATCGGATGCGCGTACCGGCGCTTCAGGAAGGGGATGAGGCTGTCCGACGCCTTCACAGGTGTGGGGTCGGGCAACGGCGGATCGAACAAGACCACGATGTTGCGCGCGATCGTCTGACCGCTGTTCCTGACCACCAAGAGCAAGGTGTGCTGGCTGAACGGCTCCTCACGGAGTTCCGCGGTGACGATCGGGCGGCTACGTGCCTGACCGTCCAACTCGGCGCGCTTCAACGTGCGGTTGCCGTTGCGCGCCGACCAGATCGCCGCCCCGGCGCTGACGAACGCCGCGACAGCACTCGCGCTCGCGGCGCTCGCCGCAATCCAAACCGGCTCCACCAGTACCTCCCCGTGTCGGTGAAGTCGGTGAGCCTAGCCGCGCCGATCGTCGGAGGTGGTCAACGCCAGCGCTGCGCCAGCTCCCGCTCCGTGCGTCGCTGCTGCAGCATCGCCGCGACGTCGAGCACCCCGCCGGTCTCCGTCGACCCGGATACCAGGGCCTCGATCGCCTTCGCGGGCACGACGTACCGGGTGCGGACGCGCACCGCGGGGAACGCGTCCTCGCGGATTGCCCGGTACAGCGTGGACGGGGCGATGCGGAGGATGCGCGCGGCCTCGGGGACGGTGTGGAACAGCGGCGCGTTCGACGTGTCGGTCATGCCGATGAGGGTGTGTGCGTTGTAGATCGTGAAAACGGTTCATGCCGTCATCCACTCGATCGTGTGGTCGAGGATGAGGATCGCGATGGCGTAGCAAGACGAGGTGATCCACCAGCTCGGCGTGATCCGCCAGCTCGGCGTAGGTGCTCGCCGGACGGGACTCCCTGCGGGGCGCTGACCGGCGGTCGAGGCCAGGGACGAGCAGGGGAAGCCGGATGGCGCCGTGCACGCCGTCGACTTACTGACCGGCGTCTTGGCACATCCTCGCGAGGGGGGATGGAGGAGCCGGATGAGTTCTGGTTCGATCCGGCCCGGCCGACCGCTGCACTGAGTGTGATGTATTAGCTGGGCAAGCTCTGTGGCGATAGGCATGCGGAGGCGGTTCCCAGGGCGGCGCGCTAATGCTTGCTCCGCGTTGCGCGTCCGCTACCTCACCGACGCGGCGGCCCTGCGCAACGATTACGAGGACGGCGTGGTGTGGGCGAGGGAGGGCACGGGCGAGGTGCCGGAGCTGCCCCGCCCTTACCGCCCATGTGCCAAGCCGGGAACCCCATGTCCGGGCCTTTCGGCCTTCGCTCAAATCTCGAAGGCCAAATGAGAGTTGCAAGTCCGGGAAGAGCGCGAGGGTGCGGTGTCAAAGGACGTACCTTGATTAGCGGGAATGGCGGCAATACTTGCCCAATTATTGCGTCCCAACGCTGCCCGATCGGGCGATTGGTGGACCATGGGTCCGGCAAGACACTCGAACTCATGAACCCCCGCGAGCTTCGTATCGAGCTCCCATCCGACCTGCCCAACGACCGGTACGCCACCATCACCCATGCGGTCTTCTCGGTGCTGGATGTGGCTGGCATCGCGGACCAGTCACTGGTGCGCGTCGACGCCCTCGTGACGGACGGCGAACTCAACGACGACTTTGACCGGCACAGCGAGCACTATCCGTGGGGTTGCTAAGTCGCATGGTCGCGAAGGGCATGGCTGGCATGCGCCGCAGCGACGAAGTTGGTGTGCTTGGAGTCCCGGCTTGACGCTTTCATTCGCCATGTTCCCTGCTACGCTTCCGCTTCACCAGAAGGAGCGGTACGGCAACAGTAAGGTGCTCGGCATGGCTCAGAAAGTTCTTGTCCAGCTCATCGACGACCTCGACGGCAACCCGACGGACGACGGTGAAACCGTCTCATTTGGTTTGGACGGGGTCAGTTACGAGATTGACCTGCGCCCGGAGAACGCCGCCAACCTTCGTGACAGTCTGGCGGAGTTCGTCACCAGCGCTCGCCGGAGCGGTGGTCGGGCGAAGCGTCGGGCGGTGACCACGACGCACCGAGTGGTGGCGGAGTCCCGCACCAAGGAGCAGACCAAGGCCATCCGGGACTGGGCCAGGGGCAACGGCTACGAGCTGGCGGACCGCGGACGCATCCCGGCGAACATCATCGAGGCGTTCGAGGCGGCACATCGCTGATCGCCTGTCGGCCCCGGCTTAAACCCAGCGTGGAGAGCCCTCGCTGCCCCGCGGACACAACGCACAACGAGGGGCTGCCGGGGTATCGGAGATGATCTTTCCGGCCACCCAGCGGTTGGATTCTGGCTCGTATCGACGACCTCAACGCGGGACCGTTGGGGGGTGGTGGGGTCTGTGACGGGGCCTGAGTGAGCGCGCCGCTTCGCTGGTGTGTAGTCCCTGTCGAGCCAGCTGATCAGATACGACTGTGGGCTCCGCGTCGATGACAGGGAGCCCACAGTCGTATCTGGCGTTCATTCCTGCTGAGATGACTCCCGGTCCCGTTTGGCCTTTGAGGACGGCATCCGGTTCCGTTTGACTTCGAGCACGGCTGCGAGCAGCGCGGCGAAACAGAGCAGGAAAGTGATCCGGTCTGCTCTCTGCACGCCGGACATGTCTCCCCAGGAGAGGGCGGAGGCGATTACAGCGGCGGCGAACAACAGCCATGCGATATTCCGCACTGGATACCTGCCTGCTCTAAGAGGGTGGATACTCGCTCACGCGAATCCTACCGTGGTGCCCGCGCACGCGTGCCCGATCGTGTCAGAGGTAGGCGTAGATCGGACCAGCCGACTTCTTCAACGACGGGGTGACGTTGGAGTACGAGACGCTCAGGAAGCCCCAACCGGCCGAGAAGCTGAAGCCGGCCGAACTGTCCTGGTTGTGCTCGTAGGCGTAGGCCGCGCCGATCTGGGCCGTGGCGCAGTCGTTCTGGATCATGACCTCGGTGAAGCCGTGGTCGAAGTTGGTCACGAAGCCCGAGACCCGGTCCCTGACCCCGCTGACCGGAGCTCCGGTGGACAGCCCCGATTCCAGCAGGTAAGCCGCGTTTGCGGTCTGGTTGCCGGCGTAGTCGTAGGTCAGCGTGGTGGTGTTCACGATCCGCTGGCAGCTCGCCAGCTTGACCGACGTGCTGGACAGGTCGTCCGGGGCGCTGCCGTTGACGTAGTTGTCCCGGAAGTCCCAGTTGCCGCGGGCCTTGATCAGGCGCGGCGGTCCCACCACGGGGATGAACTGCACGCTGGTGTTGAACGCGTCGATCGGCACGGCGCCCATCGCGCCCACGTCGCCCTGCGCGTCGGCGCGGGCCCACTCCGCCCGGCGGGCGTCGAGGACCTTCTGCGCCTGCTCGCCGGTCATGGCCCCGTCCACCCCGTTGACCGCGACCACGGTCTTCTTCCCGGTGTACTTCTCCACCAGACGCTCCAGGCCCGCCATGTCCAGCGGGTGTTCGCGGCCGTAGCGGTCGATCTCGGCGTTCTGCTCCGCCCAGACCTGTTCCTGCGACTTCACCGGCGCGGCCGTGGCCGCGGTGACGGGCACCATCGCGGCACAGGCCACGACCAGCACGCCGCCCATGAGCCGACTCATCTTCGAGATCATTTCGCTCGCATTCCCGTCAGTGTTGAAAAGTTGGGTTCGGAGACATGCGAATGGGTCCGACATTAAGTCATGCCGTCCTCCGCGTCCCCCGTGTCATCCGCATCCCGGCGGGGACGAATCCAACATAGCCACGGCTTCGAGATAGAGGGAAGCGTTTAAGTCGGCCGCGCCGGAAGATGGTCCGGATACACTTTGCATGGGTTTGACAGTTGACGGTGGCCTAGGCCGAATGTCGGTACCCGAAACGGTCATATCGTCACGAGCGTGCGACGTTGGTGATGTCGCCAACCCGTTCGGTGGAAGCACCGGGCGAGACCGGTTACGGATTGTCATAGCGACATGTGCTCGGGGTCACAGATAGTGGAGATGTCATTCTGGCGGGACAGCGCCGGAAGCATGGAGCAGATTCTGCGCCTGACGAGTAGGAAGCAACGTCCTCAAACTGCGGCGCGAGATCGCCGAAATGCTGGGTGGGGACGGAACCGCTCGTCGCATGCCGTCTCACCCTGCCGATCGCTCTGTTCGCCACCGTCGGCGGTGTCGTCAATCCCGCTAACAGGGAACGGCCGCTGAACCTGCGTCCTTGAAAACGCGGTCCGTCCCGCTGGCGGGACCATCGCCGACAGCTTCCTGCCCTCCACCAGGCCGGGCCGAGTTCCGCAGCCTTGGCGCCCGGCCGCCGTACCTCAGCGAAGACCTGCTCTGGAAGCCGCGGGTCAGCGAGTCCTCGATGGCCACCTGTCGGCGTGGCGGTTCCCCGGACGCGGGCATCGTGTAGTCCACACTCAGTGTGGGGCCGAAGGCCGGTTCGCGCGGCTGCCGCCGGATCACGAGATCGTCAGGGAAAGCGGCATCTCTCTGTCCCACTGGCGTGCTACTCGTCGTCGTCGCCTCGTTGTGGCAGCACAGGTGATCGAGTCCAGCGACGACGCTGATGCCGACGACCATGTCGGTGTCCGTCCTGCCTGACGCGACGTGGTGTTTGCCAGTACGTCGACCGTTCGGACCTCACTGTTACGGCAGTTAGCCGTATCTCCATGGGCTTGGTCCGGTTGTGTGACACCCGCTCGTGTACCGCTGCCAGCGAACAGTGACGGCACGGGTATCCAGACTTGTCGCTCAAAGGTGTCGTCGTTGCACAGGTTGAAGTGACCACGAGCCGGTCTGCGCAGGTGCCGAACGGGCGGGCGTGGGCGGCAGCGGGCCGGTCGTGCGCAGCCGCAAGATCAGCCGAGCGGCCCCAGCTGGGTGCCAATCGCCTGGTCTATGAGGCGGCCGACCGATCGCTTCATCTCTACTTGGAGGGAGCTGCGGGCAAGAGCCCGGTCGCTCCGGTACGGACTGCGCCTGTCACGCCGGCCCGGCGCTTGGTGCGCCGTGGTGAACTGGCCGAGCTGACTGGTGTCCGGCCGAGCACGCTCATGCACTACACCGAGATCGGCCTGTTGCCGTACCACCAGGACAAGCCCGGTTTGGCCCGGCGCTACGACGTCGCCGCGGCCAGCGAGCGCCTCGCGGTGATCCGCGATCTTCAGCGGCGAGGGCTGTCCCTCGACGAGGTGCGGACACGGTTGGTCGAGAGACCGGAGGAGGGTGACGCCCGCGTGGCTTAGCCCGGACGGTGCTCATGTGCACGGACGGCGACTGCCCTCGAGCGGCTTGTCACGCGGCCTTGGCAGGGTGATCGGTCCAACACAGCGCTATGTCGTGTGCAGGCCGTCGAGTCGTTGTTGCACTCGCTCGACATCGGCCTCGCGCCCTTGCTTTCGGTACAGGTCCTGCGCTTCCCGCCAGACCGCGTGGGCGTGGTCGTATTGACCGAGGGCGACGTGGGGGTGACCGAGGTTTTCCAGGGTGTTGACGTACTCGATGGTGTTGTCGAGGGCACGGAACAGATCGAGCGCCTGGCGGTAGCGTTCGATGGCTTGCTGGTGGTTGCCGGTGTGGTGGTCGATCCAGCCGAGGGTGTCCAGGGTGGTGGCTTCCCCGTTCGGATAGCCGTGGAGGCGATGCAGGTCAAGGGCCGCTCGGCAGTGGGCGCGGGCGGCGTCGTGGTCGCCGAAGCGGGCGGTGTACCACGCCAGTTGGCTCAAGGCGTCGGCCTCTCGGACGGGGGCTCCGAGCTCGCGGTAGAGGTCCAGGGCCTGGGTGGCGTGTTCGACCGCCAGGCGGTGTCGTCCCTGCCGCTCCCACACCCGCGCGAGCACGTAGTGGATATGGGCCTGTTGTGCAGGATCCTGATGGTGTTCGGCGAGGGCCAAGGCACGGCCGAGGTGCGTCATTGCTTCGTCGTGGTGGCCGGCGTGGGAGTAGGCGACACTCACCATCCGGTGGGCGACGATGCCGGCGACGGGGTCGGACAGGTGCGTGGTGGCATGCAGGGCGGCTTGCCATCCGGCCAGATGATCGTGACGGTGGCTGCGCCGGAACTGGAACGTCGACAATATCCATGCCGCGTTCCAGACGTCCTGATGTCGTGCCTGGGTGACGGCGAGGCGTTGGACGGCCAAGAGGTTGTGGTATTCGGTGTCGAACCAGTTCATTGCCGCGGCTGTGCCGGACAGGGGGAGCCGTCCGCTGCCGAGAGCCGGTGATTCGAGTCGGACAGCGTCGCGGTGCGGTTCCAGCAGGCGGTCGGCTGCGAAAGCGGTGTGCGTGTAGAAGTCCGTCAGCCGCTTCAGCGCTGCCTCTCGGACCGGGTCGGGTAGGTCGTGGGCGAGGGCGGTGGCGTAGGCGCGGACCAGGTCGTGCATGGCGTAGCGGCCATTGCGGCGTAACTCGATCAGGAAGGCGTCGGCCAGTACGCGGAGCACGGCGCGTGTGTCTCGTTCCGGCAGGCCGGTGAGGCTGGTGGCGGCGGGCAGGCCGATGTCGGGGCCGGGAGCGATCCCGAGCAGGGCGAACGTGGTGCGTTGTTGGTCGGTGAGCTGGCGCAGGGACCAGGACAGCGCCGCGGGCAGGCTGGCGGTGGGGTCGTCGGCGTCGAGGGCGGCCAAACCGGACTCGCGCAGCTCGGTGACCGCCTCGTGCAGAGGCAGGCCCGTCTGGGCGCGGGCGGCGATCAGGGCGAGCGCGAGCGGTAACCCTCCGCACAGCGCGATCAGCTCGGTGGCCGCCGACTCGTCGGCGGCGACGCGGTCCGGGCCGAGTGCGGCGACGAACAGGGCGCGGGACTCGGCCTCGGTGAGTATCCCGAGGGACAGTGGCCGGGCGCCGTGTCGGACGGTCAGCCCGGGCAGTCGGTGGCGGCTGGTGACCAGCACGGTGCAGGTGCTGCCGCCGGGCAGCAGTGGGGTGACCTGCTGGGTGGTGGCGGCGTTGTCCAACAGGATCAGCATCCGCCGTTCGGCGACCAGGCTGCGGTACAGCGAGGCCCGGGCCCCCAGGTCGAACGGGATGCTGTCGGGGAGCACGCCGAGGGCGTCGAGGAATCCGCGCAACACCACCGCCGGGTCGGTGGGGGTGGCGTCCGGGCTGAAGCCGCGCAGGTCGACGAACAGCTGCCCGTCGGGGAACCGGTCGAGGTGCCGGTGCGCCCAGGCCAGCGCGAGCCACGTCTTGCCGATGCCACCCACCCCTCCGATCGCGGAGATCACCACGGTGCCCCGCCGGTCCAGGGCGGCGTCCAGCGCGGCCAAGTGGTCGGCACGGCCGGTGAACCAGCGGGGCGGGGCGGGCAATTGCCGCGGCACCACCGACGACCCGGCTGGGGCCGTGATGGTCGCGGTTTGCGCCGGGGTGAGGGTGGGGTCGGCGGTGAGGATGCGTTGATGCAGCTCGTGTAGTGCCTTGCCGGGGTCGGTACCCAACTCCTCCACCAGGCGCTGCCTGGTGCGCTGGTAGTGGGCCAGGGCGTCGGCCTGACGACCGGCGCGGTACAGCGCGAGCATCAGCTGTCCGGCGACGCGCTCGTCCAGAGGTTCGGCCTCGGCCCGAGTGGCCAACTCGGGCAGCACCTGCCGGTGCCGACCGCAGGCCAGCACCCAGTCGATCCTGTCGGCCTCGGCGGCGCTGCGGTCCCGGCGGAATCGCTCCCGCACCGACTGCGCCCAAGCGGTGTCCAACTCGGCCAGCGGCTCACCCCGCCACAACGCGAGGGCGTCCTCGACGACCGCCAGGGCACGCCGCGAATCGGCCTGCTCGCGCGCGAGGGCGAGCAGCCGGTGAAAACGGTGCAGGTCCACGATGTCGGCCTCGGCAGCCAACGCGTAGCCACCGCCCTTGCGGGTGATCGTGATCCCGGTCGGGGCGAGTGCCCGGCGCAGGTGGGTCAGGTAGACGCGCAACACCGACCGCACCGTGCCCGGCGTCCGCTCACCCCAGACACGGTCGATCAGGCTGTCCACCGGCACCACCCGGTCGACCTCGACCGCCAACACCGCGAGCACCGACCGCTGGCGGGCGTGCCCTACCGGTTGCGGCCGGCCGTCCAGCCACACCGCCATCTCACCCAGCACCCCCACCACGACACGACGATCCACCTCCACCACGACCCCCTCCCTCTCCTGCATACCGGCTGGGAACAGGCGATACAACGGAGATTCAGCGAGTGCTTTGCGCGTTGCCGCAACGCTGCCGAGACGGGTCACTTCGGCACGGGTGAAGACGTGCCGATTCAACCACCACACGGAGGAACCACATGGCGTTCCGGAAATCGTTGGCTGCGCTCAGCGTCGTCGCGGTCGGCCTCATCTGGATGGCACCGTCGCCCGCGGTCGCCGAACCGGTCGAGGGCGGCGTATCCGCATCGGCGGCGTGTCGTCCGCACCCGCACTCGGCGAAGGACACGTTCAACAACGGCTACCCGTCCAAGGCCAGCGTCCCGGTCCGCTCGGCGGGCCCCTACGGGGACTGCCCGATCGACGGCTACATCGACAGCAGCACGCGGCTGCACTACCACTGCTACACGGTCAACGACTACGGCAACACCTGGACCTGGGTCCGGGTGGTCGGCCAGGACATCGCCGGCTGGGTCTGGGACGAGAACCTGGAAGGTTACGGCTCGGCCGTGCGCTGCTGACGTGCATTCCGGGTGGCGTCCCGCCCGACCGGACGGGGACGCCACCCGGAATGGGATCAACCCACCAGGATGACCGCGAACGGCGTCGTGCCCGCTCAGGTCCAGTTGATCCCAGATTCCTCCCAGATTCGTCCGAGACCGTTTAGCCACAGTGGGTTCGATTCTGTTCCGATGCGCGAGGGGGACCTTGTGAAGATGTTCGTCCGGAGATTGAGCCTGGCCGCCACAGCGGTCGTAGGTGCGGTGATCATGCTGGCAGCACCGGCCGTGGCAGCTGGGACCGGTGCTGCCGCGGCACAGCCGTCCGATGACGTCTCAGTCGCCGCATGCGGTTCGCTGAGCGTCTCCAAGCCGACTCGCTCGGGCTCCGAGGTCTTCGCCAGGGTCCGAGCGGGAGCGTGTTCTTCCTCCACATGGGTGTCGTCGGCCATGTACCGCGACGGATCCCGCTTCGACAGCTATTCGAAGTACGGCAACGTCGACGTCTACCTCCGCGTGGCCTGCATGTCGGGCACGCACTACTACGACGCCACCATCAGCGCGAGCGGTGTCACCGCCGAGAACGCCGCTTACATCACCTGCTAACGGCGGACCAGCATTTTACCCGGGCCGGGTTCGACACTGAGCGGTGCCGAACCCGGCCCGGATGTGACCGCAGCACGCAACGGCCGGAGAAGTCATCGGTCGGCACTTCCTCTTCGGGACCGTCAGTGACCTCGTGGTCGGGCACAAGGACGCCCCGAGCCGTGCCTCGGCCCGCTACACCGGTCGGTACTCACCAGCCGCACCGTGCTCCGCCCTGGGCTCCGCGATGCCCCTTAGCTATTAAAGCGCCCGACAGGGGCGTCCTACCATGTATGGGTCAGGTCGCCACCCGTGCCGCGGGCAAAGACCACCAAGGAACCCGCGCCGGGCAATGCGAACGATGCTCACATTGCCCGGCACGCCTCGCTGCTACGCCGCCTGACCGTCAGGCTGCGCTGCCAGCTTGCCGCGTCGCTTGGTGCAGGTCCTCGTTGAGGTGCAGCAGGCTGACCGTCGACAAGGTGAACGGCTGCTTCACGTCCCACTGGCGTCCCGCGATGGCCAGCACGACCACCCGCCGGACCACGCCGCTTCCGACCCGCGAAACTGCACGCGGACAAAACGTCCCGCTCGGTTCATCGGCGGGTGCGTACGAGCCTTGGGTGGAGGAGCAGGGCGGTGCCGGTGGTCAGCAGGAGCAGGCCTCCGAGCGCGAGCCACGCGATGCCGGGGCTAACGCCCGTGGAGGCCAGTACGGGTGTGGCGGGTTGCGGTGCGGGGCCCGGTGCGGGTGCGGGATCGGCCGGAGGGGGCGGGACCGGGCCCGGGTCGGGTCGGTCCGGGCCGGGCAGGAGGAGAACCACGTGCAGCGGTGTGCCGTTCTCGCTGGCGGTCACCACGAAGGTCGACCAGTCGCCGCGGTACTGCCACGGACCCACCACGAAGACGTCGTAGGGGCCCGCGGGCAGGTCGGTGAACGTGAAGCCGCCGTCCGGGCCGGTGGTCGTGCGCGCGACCAGTGCCCCGGTGAAGTGGTCGCGGAGGAAGATCACCAGGCCGGGCATCCGTGATCCGATGGGGGGACACGAAGGGCACTCCCAGTGGAACTCGGCCAGGTACCCGGCGACCAGCGGGGCACGACCGCCTGGCACGCGCGCGAGCGCCGTCACGCCGGTTCCCCCGTTTTGCAACGGTGGTGCGCCGAAGCTGAAGTACACCGAGACGTGGCCCAGTGCCCAGGCGGCGTGACCGATGGGGAACGACACGGTGACGCTGCGCGTCGCCCCCGTCGGCACGGAGATGCCGGTCCCGAGCTCTCCGGGGTCGATGGTGGACCCGTCGTTCGCCTGGAAGGCGCCGGTGAGGCCGTGGATCGGCACCGGCCCGTTGTTGACCAACGTCGCGGTGAGTCGCGCCGTGTCACCCTCGTGGTAGTCCTGCCGGTCGAACGCCAGGGTTGCCGACACCGCGTCGCGGACGCGGCCGACACCGCGGAACACGATGTCCGGGTCGTCGACGCCGTCCACCACCACGGAGCCTGGCCGTCCGAAGTACCACGGTGACAGATACCCCGCGCTGATCGAGTACTCCCCGGCCGGGAGGTCGGTGAAGGCGAAGCGACCAGCCGCGTCGGTCGTCGTCGTGTGGTTCAGCTGCGGCCGACCGCCGGAGAGGTGCACCGGATGACCGGCCAGCTCCTCGCCCGGGTCGAGCACGCCGTCGCCGTCGAGGTCGCCGTAGACCGTTCTGCGGTAGCTGCCGTACACCCTCGTGACCGGCACGCTGATCGTGGCGGTGTTGTCGGTGGGGTCGGCGTCGGGGAACTCGACGGGTTCGACGGTGACGACGACGGTGAGCACCTCCTGGTCCACGTCCTCCACGAACGCGTTGAGCACCGCGTCCAGGGTCTGTCCGGGCTCGACCCTCAGCTGCTGTCCTTCCGCCTGCTTCCACCGGTGGTTGGTGAGGTTGCCCGTGGAGGTCAGCCGGAACGTCACGGCGGTGTCACCGACGTTGGCCACCGAGGCGCGCACGCCGACGGGTTCGTGCGCCGCGTAGTTCGAGCGGTCGAACGACGCCGAGACCTTCAGATCGGTCACCTGTTCGGACGCTGCCGGCTGCGCTGGCGGGGACTCGATCGGGGACGGTTCGGTGGTGGGAGCGGTCGGTTCCGTCGTGGCCGGCGGCGCCTCGGTCGTCGTGGCGGGTGCCGTCGTGCTCGTCGGCGCGGTCGGCGTTTCCTCGCCGAACGCGGGGCCGGTCGACGTGCCCGCTCCGAGCAGTGCGGCGAGCAGCACCGCGCCTGCGGCACGGGGTAATCGGAACATGGGGAACTCCTTTCGCGGTGGTTCGGCACGCCGTGATCAGCGCACCTCGCTCGTGCCGTGAGCGGTGACGGCGTTGTCGGTCATCGCCGCTCTTGGGACCACCAACCGGCTCGGGCGGCTTCGCCACCACGCTTCTCCGCCAGCCAAGCTCTGCTCCACCACGCCTCGTGCCGGGATTGAGGCAGCCGAACGGTCGCGGCTTCGAGCGTTGGCTGGGTTGGCATCAGCCGTCGGAAGGAGCGGGTTGAGCTCGAACGAGTTAGACGGACACGAGGAGTCCGTAACTGATCTGTTCCGGCGTGGTAGGTCAATTCAGGTTTCCGCCGAGCGTCATCCAGTTCGACCATGTTCCGCCTGCATTGTTTTGCCAGATGTGGGTCAGATCGCCGCCGTTGCCGCGCGCGAACACGACGAGGCCGCCCGTGGACGCCTGACCGGGAACCGCTGCGCTGGACAGACCACCTCCCAACGAAACCCAGCCGGACCACGACCCGCCAGGGGCGTTCTGCCAGGTGTGGACGAGGTCGCCGCTTATGCCCCGGGCGAGAACCAGCAAGCCACCCGTCGCTGCCGAGTCCACCATCTGCTCTGACCTGCGGAAACAAGCCTTCGGCAGGCTGCGTGGGTGCAGTTGACCGTGGTTGGGAGTCGTTGGATGCGGTTGGGCGCGTCCTGCGGCTCCCAATCTGCTCCCACAGTGGTGCTCCCAAGCGACTGGCCGTGCGTAGTGCGTCGGCGGTCGCCTATGCCACAAGTCGCGCGTTTGGAACGTCCGCTTCTGTCGAGAAGCGGACGTCAGTCAGTTCGGCGTGGAACCCCAAGTCTCGCTGGATAAGAGGACGTCGACGCGCGGTCGTAGATTCCGGTTGACGAGCAGGCCAGCCGGGCGATCTCCGACCTGTGGATACGGTGATCGTGAGTAGTGGCGGCAGGGCGCTGGCAATTTGGTCGCTGTGCGCTACCGACTGGTGGCTGTGCTCGAGGGAGGCGGAGTCGGACGGCTTGCGTGGGATGAACAGCTCGATACATGTAGCGGTCAAGGAGTTGTTCTTGCTTGCTATCGCTGTTTCGCCAGCCATTCCTGGAACTCTCGGTGACGGAACCGCAGGTATTCGCCATTGGTCGTGAGGAACCCCGCCTCTTGTGCCCATCGCAGAAAGTATGCTGGCCGACTGGCGAACCGCTTGGAGAAACGAAACAGAAGGCACCCCATCCAGTAGTGAGGCCACGGTGACACACTGAGCGTCAGTGCTCCGGCCGAGTAGCCCAGCAGCATGAGGGAAGATGACCTGGCGAGCAGTATCATCGTGCCGCCGAGCACCAATACGGCTGCGGTGGAGGTGATCCCGGCGCGGATGTACCGGACCGGGTCGCTACTGTAGATCGGCTTGAACCAGTTGAGTTCCAGGGTGTCGTCGTCGCCCCGCAGCCAGCCCGCATGGTTCTCGATCATCGAGTGTTCACCGGCCAGGAACACCGCGAGGAATGCGCTTAGCAGAAACACGGTGCTCGACTTGACCAGAATCTCGTCATCGGAGAGGCGGAGGTACAACCCAAAGCCCGCCAGCAGGACAGCGGGAACCAGTCTAAGAGGCGGGATGGTTAGGATGTGGGACGCGCGGAACCGGAACGGCGCGACATCAGTGAAAGCCGCGAGCCGTGACACCGCGGTCATCTGCACCAGGCCGCCGACCACCACGACCAGCCAGAAGTTCGCCTGAAAACTGGCGACCGTGACGACGAACGAGATCCCGATCGCGACGCCTGCGGTCAAGAAACGAGTCAGGTCAACACCGGCGAGACGCCATACCGCATACGCCCGGATCTCGACCTGGTCGGGCGAATACCTGTCGGCGAGCATCGTCCCCGCCAGAGCGCCCAGCCACCGGAGCACGGTGTCCGGTGTCCAGGATCTCTTCCGCCGCTCGGGGACGGTCCGCTCGATGCCGACGCTCATGAACAGCCGGAACAGCTCGTCCCGCAGGCTCTCGGCGGTCTGGAACCTCAGGAGCTGGCCGGGCTCGGTGTTGGGTGGGCCGAAGGCCGTGGCGATGAGGAACAGGTTCAACGGCACGGCAAGAACTTGCCGCAACAGCTTACCGGACGGTGCCGCCAACGCGTCTAGCAGGTGTTTCCAGCGTTGTTCCGCCCTCTTTGGATCGTTCGGTGACGGGAACCTGCGCGTAAGATACGCGCGCACATTTTTCAGCTCCAGCGGCAACAGGTGCACCACTGTGGCGACCTCGAGCGGCGTAGGTCCAACGACCTTATGCGGACTCTCGCCGATTGCGGCCAGCAGCTCGTTGACAGCGGCCTCTTGCTCGGCGTCGGTGCGCTTGACCAGGGTCTGGTAGGTGTGCTCGCGCGAGACTAGAACAACCGGCATCAGCCTGCCGCGTACGGGGTGATTGAGGGCACGCACGAGCTCGCGGGCCCGGATCGGGTCGGCGTTGCCGTCCAGTTCGTCGAGACCGTCGAGCACCGGCAGGATCCGCCCGGTGTCGAAGAGGCGGTCGACGAGGCGGCGGTCGAGCCGCCATGTTGTGGCGACGCTGGTACGCAACCAATCCTGGAGCTTGGCCGACCCGCACTCGGCGGAGGACTCGAACGGGTACCCGGCCATGTTGAAGGTCAGGAGATCCATCCGCAGTGGGATGACGGCGGTTGAGACGTCCTTCAAGGCCGCTTCCACCAGGTCGGCGGTAAGCATGGCGGCGATCACGGTTTTTCCGCCACCCGGATTGCCGAGGAGCACCAGCCGCCCGCGGTCGAGACTGCGGTAGTAGGCAGCGATCTTCTCACTGGACTCCGAGCCTCGGCCGCCATCGGTGCGCCAGTAGAGCAGGTCAGGCTGTCTGACCCGGAGCGACGCAGGCCGCACCGGGGCCTGCTGGCCCAGCATCCCCGCGAGGGCGACCCGCTCCCGTTGGAGCACCCGTTCCAGCAGGTCGAGGATCAGGTCGTCAGTGATACCGACCTCGGTATCACCGGGTCTCTTCCCGGATGCCTGGCGTATGGCCACCAGCGCGACGACCAAGCCCAGAATTCCGGAGACCCAGCTCAGCGCCTCCACTACTGGCCGGTAGGGGTGCGACTCGTTAGATAGCCACGCCGTGCCGATGGTGGAGGCCAGCCAAATTACGCCCAGCAGCGCCGCGCCGCGCGCCGCAAACCTTAAGATTCTCCGCACCCACACCCCTCTCGAAATCCGTTACCGAGTAGATCGTTCGGCCGGGCCGGGACGCTACCCAGGCCAATCGAGAGGGCTACGATCACGGGGTGGAGCTGGAGTCTCAGCTGATGTGTTCGAGTTCGATGGATCTGCATCCTGTTCGTTAAGGAGCTGCTTCCGAGCTACGCCTGTCGGGTGAGTCGGTGGCTGGTGATGCGGATCATGGAGCAGCGGACCATCATGGCCTCGTGGTGGTGGCGGAGTCGTTCGTAGTCGCGGACGCAGCGGCGTTGGCCTGCGGTCCAGGCCAACGTCCGCTTCACCATCCATCTTCGTGGCCGCACGGTGAAGTACGGCAGGTCGGGGCGTTGAGCGATCTTCACCGCCAGGCGAAGTGTCTTGCGTGCCCAGTCGGTCAAAGGGCCGGTGTAGCCGTCGTCGGCCCACACCAACGAGGCTCGCTCGCCGACGATGTCGCGCATCCGGCGCAGCAGACCGTGCGTGGCGTCCCTGGTCCTGCGTCGAGGCAGGGGTCACCCACAGGGCCACCAGCAGTCCCATGGTGTCCACGACGATTTGTCATTTGCGGCCGGGCCTTCTTGCCCGCGTCGTAGCCACGGGTCGCGCGGTGCTGGACCGCGCCCTGAATGACGTGGGATTCCTCTCAGGGCGCCTGGCCGCCTTGGCCGTCAGGGAACGGTTGGGCGCCAAGGGCTGGGCGGTGTTGTCCATGCGGGAAGCCGGGTTGTAGCTGTGCTGGGCCTGCACAGCCGACCGGGCCACCGCCGTGGAGTTGGAGGAACACGTCCTTACCCCTGCGTGAGCAGCGGCTGTGGAACCCACGTTCAAGCCGGTCCCTTGAGCGCATGACAGGTAACGTCTGGGCAGGCTGCGGAGTGGCTGCGCGAAGGCGAGCCGTGGGCGCGGTAGCTGTCGCCCTTGATCGAGATGACCTCGGCGTGGTGGACCAGTCGGTCGATCATGGCGGCGGCGACGACGTCTTCGCCGGGAACACCAGGTTCGTCGGCACTGTCTTCCTCGGCAGCGCCCACTTCGAAGGTGTCGTGTTCCGTCGGGACGTCAGCTTCCGGGAGGCCGTCTTCAGCCGCCACGCGAACTTCTGCGGGGCGGCGTTCGACGGCAACGCCGGGCTGTGCGGCGTTCCGCAAGGGCGCCGAGTTCCGCGGCGCCGCCTTCGCTCGGCCTCCCGGATCACTGCCGACTAGTTCCCGGGTGGTGTGCCACCGGAACTGATGGGGTGCCGGAAGTAGGCGTCGACCCCGCGAACCGCTCAACGTCGCGGTTTGCGCCCGTTGGCGTTCAGCGAACGGTAGCCCGGATGCCGCGTTGGCTCGTCCTGAACCGAGCGGAGACCATCGCGCTCGATGCTGCCGGTCCGTGCCGTTGACAGTCACCCCGGAGAACCGCAGAGTTGCGGAATCCGCATTTCTGCGCCCTTCTTCGTGCACGTTGGTTCGAATCGTTATCGCGAAGCGGGACCCGATCATCGCGAACGCCGTTACGCGCGGGAAGTTCCATGCGAAGAAGGAAGCGTGCGATCATCGACTGCCGTTGTGCTGATCGGAGCGGGGCTGGGGGCCTTCGTGGGGTTGATGGCCTTACTGAGCTCCTGCGCGCCCTCCGACGCGACCGTTGTCCAGTGCGCGTCGAAGGCTCGTCGGGGTGCGACGGTCGAAGCCGCCGTCTCCTTGCGCTTGGCCGATCCGGGCTCGACAGCCGACAGGGTCTTGACCTCGGGCAAGGCGCTGTCCTTCGACGAATGGCGTGACGCCGAGCGGGACCGGTTCGAACGCGCCTGCGAGGTGTCCGTCCAGGCGGCCCAATCGAAAGGTGCGACGCCGGAGCCGGTCGTCACCGCACTGATCGGCCTCATCCCCGTCGCCGGGGGCGCGGCGATCGCCTGGTTCACCACCGGTTGGCGCGACGCGCTGAACCGGGGCAAGGCGCAGGCGACCGCGCTGAGCCGGGCGAGCCGGGCATTCGTGACCGCCGTGCGCGACTACTGCGATGCCCAGGTCAACGGCACTGCCGACGGTAGTCCGCCCTCTACCTCCGAGGTGCGCCACAAGCGGGACGACCTGGTGTCACAGCTCAAGCGTACCGAGGCGTTGCGCCAGGGCTGGACTGCACCGGGGGTGCTGGAGACGTTGGCGACCGCGGGCTTGCTCGGCGACGAGATCTCCACCGGATGGGATTTCAAGCACCACCGGAGCGAACGGAGTGCCCGCGCCGACCAGGTGAGTCAGGCGGTGAACGAGTTCGACCGGCGGGTCGACGTGGTGGTGCGTGCCTTGGAATCACCCGGTCGGCGGCATAGCGAACTGCGGATCGAGTTCCCGAAGGAGAAGCGGTGAACCCCTACGAGGTGCCCGACCTGGACGTCGGCCGGAGTAAGCCGCTATGTCCGCTCAAGTACGAGGAACACGAGCGGTACTACGTCCCGGTTGATCACACCGAAGAGGCGTTCGCGCAGTTCAAGGCCGCTATCGGTGATGTGTCCGCGGTGAAGCGGGATGGACGCCTCGTCGTCGCGGTGGGTGACGAACTCTGCGGCAAGAGCTCACTGCTCAACAGGTGCGCGGCTTGGATGTCGAAGGAGCTCGCGGACGCGGCAACCGAGGTGCACGTGCTGAACCTGGTGGACGCGTGCGAGGTGAACGTCTTTAGGCCGGAACGGCAGCGGCAGGTCTACACCAGCGTGGTGGACGAGCTGGAGCGTCACGAGCTTCTGCTTCCATCGAAGGTCACGGTGCTGCGAGAACGCGAGGAGAAGCTGGCCAGCGGCTACTTCTACCTCAGCCGGAACCTTCGGCGCGATGCTGTGCTGGTGGTGCTCCTTCCGCCCTCCGAACTGCCGGAGGAACTCGTGGGGTACGCCCAGTTCGCCCAGGAGCGGCTGGTCTTCATGGCCGAGATCGCCGAGGCCAACCTGAGCGACCGGAAGTGGTCCGACGTAGCCGGCGCGAGCGCCAGCCCACCGATTCTGCTGCAAGTGGGCCGCCTCAAGGCGGGGGACGGGTGGACATTCGTCGAGTCGAGGCATCGGCTTCACCCGAACGGGGCTGATTCTCCGAAAGTAACGGAGAAGGCGGTACAACAGGTCATCAGCGCCTGGAATCCGTCGATAGGGCAACTCCAGAGGTTGCTCTACGGCATCCACAACGAGATGCTTGACCAGCCACGGCGCAAAGCGAGCGCTGAGATCTCCTTCGCCGAGATCACGCGGCTGCACTTCATGACGGGACGGGCTCAGAAGAGGATTCGAGGATCATGAGTGACGGACACGAAGATCCGCCACCGGTCGCGGACACCAACCCGTTCGCCATGGTCGCGGTCGCCGACGCGACGGGCTTCGGTTCGGACACCGTCACCGTCATGACGCCGGCGATCCGCGAGGCGGTCGGCTTGGTCAGCGACTTCCTCACCGCGCCCGTCGAGCACGGACGCCCCGCTGGGAACGTGATCGCGATCGTCGGCGAGTACGGCACCGGCAAAACCCACCTGCTCGGCACGCTGCTGCGCCACGTGGAGGTGCAGGCGGGCCAGGGACGCACCCGCGCCGTCTACTTGGAAGCGGAACCACGCAGTTTCGTCGAGCTGTACCGGGACTTCGTCGAGGAGCTGGACCTGGATGACGTGCGCGCCCGGGTCCGCGAGTACTACGCGGACGTCGTGGCCGACGCGCTGAGCCTCACCCCGTTCACCGCGGAGATCGCCACGCACGTGCGTTCGGGTGACCTGGACCCCGTGGAAACCAGCGCCAGCCTCGGCCTCGCGGAGAGCCGCAACCTGGCCACGTTGCGGAGCAAGCTGGAACAGGTGACCGACAACGCGGCGTTCGGTACGGCGCTCACCTTGCTGCTGCGCCCGGGCTTCACGCACGCGTCCTGGGAGTGGCTCACCGGTCACGCGCCCGATGGCGTGCTGGTGGATCGCGGCATCGACGCGGCAATCCAGACCGAAGAGGCGGCGCTGGAGGCGATGGGCGTCTTCGCGCTGCTCTACGGCCACCGCAACCGACGTTTCATCGTGGTGATCGACGAGCTCAACCGGTTGATGTCGGCCCGGCGCAGGCCCACCGAACAGGCGGTGGCGGCGTTCCACAAGATGCTCCAGGTCTTCGCGAGCACGAACGCCTTGCTGGTGCTCTGCGGCCTTCCCGACTATCTGGATGTGCTGGGCGACAACTTCTCGCAGCGCATCGGGCGGGCCATCACAGTCTCGCCGCTGGACGCCGAGGCCACCTCGGAGTTGATCCGCCGCAGCCAGGAGCGTCTCGGCAGGCCCGCCGAACTGCGGCCGTTCGATCCCGATATCGTGCGTTACCTGGTGAAGCTCACTGAGGGCAACGCCCGGCGAATCGTGTGGCTGTGCCACCGGCTGTACCGATCGGCGCTGGACGAGGTGCCCGATCCCCGACGCGCGCGAGTGACCGAGGCGATGGTCCGCCAGGTCGCCCGGGGAGCGCAGTCCGCCTTCGACACAGTCGTCAACGTGCGCAATGAGATCCGCCAGGTGCTCTCCGCGTCCGGCATCGAGTACGTGCGCGACCACGCGCTCAACGACACGGCCGCCGCACGCGCCGACTACTGGATCCCCGTCGCCGGTGACGAGGTCGGGTGCGCGGTCGTGGTCTCCGGTGCCGTGCTCGACCAGATCGAGTCCACGGCGCTGATCGACCGGGCCACGTCCATCCTGGCGGCGGTGGAGCGGGTCGACGTCCTGCTCGTGGTGGTCGGACCAGTCCACGCGGACCTCGCGGGCGAGTTGGCCGACGTGTTCACCGTGGAGCCCATCGAGTACAACCATTGGACGTTCAAGGACCTCATGGCCAACGTGCTCGGTGAGCGCATGCGTGTCCTGCAGGAAGGTTCCACTGTCGATCCGCTGTCGATCGTGCGCGAGCGCGTCAACCGAGTCAGCCGCCAGCAGGCCAACACCCAGCGCATGATCGACCAACTGGCCGACACCCTGGAGCGGCTGAACTCCACGTCAGACCAGCAGTTCGCCCGGCTCCACAGGGACTTGGTCCAGCTAACCGGCGTGACGCGGTCGGACGAGCCGTCCGCGCGGGTCGAGCCGACACCGCTCCCATCTCCGGTTGCGGAACTGTTCGCGGAGGCGCAGCGCTCGCTGGCCTCGGTCGACCACGTGGACACGGCCCTGCGGTCGGTGTTCGTCAGCAGCGCGGATGACCCCGCGCAGGTTGGTGCGCTGCGCGGCGGCGTCCGCGCCAGGCTGCGCTCCCAGCACGTGTTCCAGTCCGTCGGCGTCGCCGCGATGCTTCACAAGCTGCTGCTGACCTTCCGGGAGGAAGTCACCGACTGGTACCGGACGTACGCGTCCTCCTCAGCGTCTGGTCAACCCCTCCCCGTCGAGCACGAGCGGTTGAAGGCACTCTGCCGCGCCTACGACGCGGTCTACGAGTACATTCCTGTGTTCCGATTAGAAGGGCTGGAGGAGTTCACGTCCGTCATGCCCGGCGGTTGGTCGAGCGCGTCCCCTGCGGCGCTGAACCAGGTGCGGAGCACCTTCAACGAGTTGGGCAGGCAGGTGCAGTCGACGGTGTGGCAGTCGGTGACTGGCTCGCGCTGAGCCGTGCGGCTCAGGCCCTGTGCACTAGTCGGGTGGCGAGTCGAGCCACGAGGTCTGCGACGCGGTCTACGGCGTCACCGTCGAGGATCACCCCGATGACGAGGTGGCCGGGGCGAACCCTCCGACAATGGATCGCACCACGTTCGAAATGGACGGTGACGTGTTCCAACCGGCCGCCCAGCGCATTCATGCCCACGCGGCTGAGGTGCCCGACCAGCCGGGGGAACTGAGTGCCCAGAGCGGTGGAGAACGCCCGCAGCTCTGCGGACGCTCCGCTGTGGCGCGCCGACTCTGACACCTCGGGGTCGTTCAAGCAGTCGGCGGTGAAGACGCCATCCGGCGTGCACCAAGCCAGGCAGTGCAGGCCGCCGGGGTGGACTGCGGCCCGGCAGCTCCTGGCTGCGAGGGGATCCGCGTGCCCGGTTTCCCGGATTGCTCGTTTCTCCCCCGTCGGCAGCGCCCACGGGTGAGGCAACCCGGTGAACCCGGTGCCGTCGCCTACCTCGGCGAGCGCGCTGCCCGACCGCTCGCGTAACCGCCCCACCAGAGTCGCCATCAACGCTGGGGTAGCGGTGCTGGCTTCCTGGTCGTGCGGCACGGTTTCGGCAAAACCGATCAGGTGCTGATTGGGCAACACCGCGTCGCAGTACACCGCGGCGGAACGGCCATTGAGCACGACTCGGCGCAGGTTGCCCGTGCCGGCTTCGGCCAGCTCGGACTCCAAGTCGCTCAACGACAGGTTGAGCTGGCGCGCGATCCGTGAGTAGTCGTGACGGATCGATTCGGGGCCGCGCGGCTGGGCGTCGTCGACCACGTCGACCGACAGGTCGGTGACCCCGTCGGTGTAGTGGCCGACATGGCGGAGGGAACGCGTGTCGGTCACGGCCGCGCGCAGCATGTCCGCGACGTCACTCCACCCCTTGCGCGCATGAGAAGACAGGTTCTCCGAGGTTTCTCTCACACCGACCACCTCGTCTCACATCTCCGGGGCATCGAGGACCACGTCCTTCCAGGAAGTCGGTTCGGCGTGGAGATTCCCTTGCACGACCTTGGTGACCGGGTGTTCCGGCTCCAGATGGTCGAGGCAGTGCTCGTAGATGGCTTCCATCTGCTCGAAAGCCAAGTCGACGTTGTCCGCGGCACCTCTGATCCGCTCGTGGTTCGCCGCAGCGGCCAGGCTCCACGGATGGACCGGGCCGAGCCGGACACGCAGGCCCTCCATGGCCTCGTCAGCGGTGCGCAACGCCGCCTCGATCCGGCCGTTGGCGTTGAGGAACACTGCCTGGTCGAGCTTGCACAGCAGCGTGAACGGGTGGAAGACGCCGTGGTGCCGCTGGTAGCCCTGCAGGCTCTGTTCGCACAAGCGGACCGCGGTAGCCGGATCGCCCGCCGCGTGATGCGCTGCGGCGAAGCTCAACAGGCACGCTCGCGTGTCCGTGTGGTGCGGACCGTAGAGCTTGCGGTACCTCTGCGAGGCGTCTGACAGGATTTCCACCGCGACCATCGGGTCGTTGCCCATCCGCCGTTGCGTAGCGCCCTTGGCCCACTCGACCCGGAGTTCGTACCTCGGGTTGCCGGATCCGATCGAGGCCACCCGTTCGCCTGCTAGCAGCAGCTCGTTCATCGCCTCCGGGTACCGACCCAACTCACGTAGGTACGTCCCGATCGTGCAGGTGGACCACCACACATCCATGTGCCCGTCTCCGAGCAACCGCAACCGCTGTTCACGAATATCCTGTTGTACGGCGAGCGCGTCCTCGGTGAAACCCGACAGGTAGAGCGAGAATGCGAGGTTGTTCGCAGCGCGCATCGTGTCGGGATGGTCGCGGCCCAAAACGTTACGGAACCCGCGAACGGTGGCGTGTTCTTCGGTGAGGGCGCCGTAGAAGTCACCGATCACGCGCAAACCCTGGGCGACGCTACGAGCGGTGCGCAACGTCCTGGGGTGATGCAAGCCGAGCGTCCGGCGCTGGTCGTCCAGCAACCCTTCGTCCAGGGTCAGCGCCTCCCCGTTCTGGCCCAAGGCCCGCTTGAGGTTCGCCAGGTGGAACCGCAGTCGCATCCGCAGATCGACTTGCTTGGTCTCGGCCCAGCCGTCGAGCAGGCCGACAGCCAGTTCGACGGCGAACCGCCACGCCTCCGGATCGCCTTCCAGCAGGAAGAAGCGCATCTGGTTGACCAGCCAGCGCCTGACCTCGGGGAGCTCACTGACGGGCGCGCCTGAGGGCACGATGTGCGCGCGCAGTTCCCGCAGGTCGTCGCTCCGGTCGAAGTTGTCGATCTCCGCTTCGGTGGGCGCAACCGCGGCCAAAGCCCGCAGCACCTCGTCCCGCCATTCAGCCCGTTCCCCTTCGGTCATGAACTCCCGCAGGAGAGTCAGAACCAAGCGGTGCACGACGAGAATGCCGGGGCGCTTCCTGCTCACCCGGAACAGACCTGAGCGCGTGCCGGACCAGAGCACCCGGTCGAGTTCCAGATCGTCCCAGCCCGCCTCCTCGCCGGGGCCGGCCAAGGCCGCGAGGAAGGGCGGGGAGTGCAGTAGCCGTAGCGCTACGCCTTCCTCGCCGAGAAAGGCGCACAAGCGCGCGACCCGCAGCACCTTGCGCCCCGTAGTGCGCGTGGACAGCGTGTCCTGGACAACCCGCAGGGTCCTCCCGGTGCCGAGCACAGCCTCGTCTGTCCCGGTGGCCGGTGTGAAGGCCTCCTGCGCCTCGACCGCCTCCATGAACTCAGCCGCAGCCAGCGATGCGGCACCGGCGCTGCTCTCGCCACGCCCACGGTGGCGGGCCGCAACCTCGTCGATCCAGCAGGCGGCGAGGTGTAGGGCCAATGGCAAGTGCCCGGCTGTTCCGGCGACCTCCGCGGCGGCCTCTGCGGGCAGGTCACGTACCCGCTCCAACAACAGCGCCGAGCTTTCGTCGGGACGGAGCAGGCCGAGATGCACCGATTCAGGTCCGAGGGCACGTGAGGTGATCAGTACGTGACCAGCCCCACCAGTGGGCACCAGATCGCGGAGCACGTCCGGGTCATCGGCGTTGTCGTACACCAGCAGCCAACGCGATCGCTCGTCGCACGCGGCCAACCAAGCCAACACCTGCTCTGTCGTGTCCGCACCCTCGGGTACGCCCACTTTGCGGGCCGGGCCGGCGAAACTCCGTGTGATCGACTGCCGGTCGTGAGCTCGTACCCACCACACGTGCTCGTAGTCGAAAGCGAAGCGCTGCGCGTACTCGCGTGCGAGCTCGCTCTTTCCGATACCCGCTGCGCCGCTGATCCACCGGGTGCGCAGACCTGGCGCGGCGGTTAGGTCGTCCCTGATCCGCTCAATCTCCTCCCCGCGTCCGAAGAACGGCGACGGACTGGAGGGCAGCTCGGCCGGTCGCACGTCGCGTCGCGGAAAGCGCACGGTCTCCTCGGACACCGCGGGCACGACGGGGAATGGCGCGAGCAGCCGAGCGCGGGCATCGGTGCCGTCGGTCACCCCGCCGAGCTTGACGAGGGTGATGCCCGGTACCTCGTCGGGCACGCCGTCGTCGGTCAACGCTACCCTGACCACGGGAGCGTTCTGGTCACGGTCGAGTGCCCTCGACAGGGCCTTCGCGCGGTCCGAGCGGGCGTACGCGGGCGAGTGCAGCACGACGGTGGTCGCCCCTGGCGGCAGCTCACCGGTGAACCGCGTGACCTGCACGCCCGCCAGCGAGAACTGGGACTCCGCCCAGTCGGCCCAGCCGCGGTCCTCCGGGGCGTGCACGAGGGAGACTCGCGCCGGACCGTCCGGCACCGCGAGCCCCACCGCGTTCAGATAGCTGACCAGGAACTCCTCCGAGATCCGCACTTCGGGGACGTCGCGCTCCGCCACGGATTCCGCCAGTCGCCGGTAGGCGTCCTGATGCGTGCCTTGGTCGTCGTCTGCGACCACGACCAGGGCCTCGATGTGGGAGTCGTGGGTGTAGTAGGGGATCGGGATCACGGCCGCGGACATCTGGCGGCCCTCACTGTCGGCCTTCTCCGACAACAACCGGTCGAACGCCGCGTTCACGGTGGCGGCGTTCTGCTCCGCCCGCGCGGGGTCGCCCTGGTCGAACCGCAGTGGTACGGCGAGTACCCGAACACCCACTCTGGCGGAGTCCCAGACCTCCCCGGCGATCGAGGCAGCTTGCCGGATGGCACTGTTGAGCGGCAGGAAGCACACGGCGACGACGTCACACAACCGCGCCATGCGGCTCCCCGTGTCGATCGACATGTTGGTGGGCGCGTCGACCAGCACGAAGTCGTAGTCGCTGCGCCGAATGGCGTCGCGGAGCCGCTCGACTTCACCAAGGCCTCCCAGCTCCGGTGCGAAGCCCCGCACAGGCGAAGAGGAGTCCGCAGGGGCCACCACGTCCAGACGGCCGGCGCCGTCGGGCATGCGGCAGCGGCGGACCACCAGCGACGGGAACAGCTCCTCTTCGTAGGTGCTGTGCACCCAGGCGGGGACTCCGGGCCGCCGCGGCCTGACCACCTCGTCGAGGAATTCCCGCATGGGCACGTCCGCGACGAGGAACGGGCTCAGGTAGTCGTGCACGCGAGGAGCCTCGGTGCCCCAGTCTGCGACCGCCACTCGGTTACCGGCGGCGGCCAACAGCCACGCGAGGTTGGCCACCACGCCGGTGCGCCCGATGCCGTTGGTGGGCGAGGTGAACGCAGCGATCAACGGTGGGCTGGAGGCGGTGCGCTCGCTGGGCGGCTGCTCGGTCATCGTGGTCCCCGCGCTCAGATCCGGCTCTGGAAGGAGGCGTATTGCTCCGTGGGCGTCCTGTTCTCCAGCAGGATGCGCTGCAACGACGTCCACAGTGCCGTGCGCGGCAGCTGTCCGAGCTGCTGGAGGTCGACCTCGGTCAAATCGACCAGGTCCGACTCCAATTCGGCTTCTCCACCGTCCACAGCATCGACCACCTGTCCTCCTCCTCGCGGAGGCGGCTCTCGACGTGGCAAGAGTCCGAGCCGGCCGCGCCAGCACAATGATGCACCCGTGGGAACGTTCCGAGTCCGCAATAGTGTGGTGGTTGATCCGGATAGGTGGTCGGCAGTCCGCACGGCACACCATCGCGCCCCGACGAGATCGCCGACCGTTGCCGATGCGGCCGAAGGGACCCGTCGTTAGGCCGTTCGGGTTCACGACGGGACCGCGGCGGCGGGTTCTAGCCTGGTTCCCTCACAGCACGACCGGGACGACCTCGGGGGTGGACCGGAATGGGAGCCTTCTTCTTGACCGGTCCGCCCGATCACCGGAAGGCGGCTTCGAATCCCGATGACCACGGTGCACCGCATGTCGCGCGCGATGTTCCGGGAACTGGCAAGCGGTCGAGGCGGGATAGGTGCGGTGCACGCGTTGGCCGCTGCCCGCCGCAGTCGGGTGCTGGCCGCCCTGCGGGCGCTGGTCGACCTGGCGGTGCAGACCGGGCACTCGGACGCGCCGCTGGTTCGGACTGCGCTCCGCGGCCTCGCCGACGTGCCTTGGACACAGGTGCGCGAGGTGCTGGCCTATCCACGGGTTGCCGCCTGGGTGCTGCGCACGGCGGGCACGTTGGCCGCAGGCAGGCCCGAGGAGGCAGCGCCCCGTCACCTGCTCGCGGTGCTCGCGGCGGCGCGATCGCGGGCCGGGATTCCGGGGACGGTTGAACTACCTGCCGCGGCGACCGTGGTGCTGCCCACTCTAGGTACCTATACCGCCGCGTCAATAGGGCCGGTGCGCGTGACGACCTCAGTAAACCGCACCACTCTGTTCGTGGGCAGCGCGGAGACGCCTATAACGAACCAGGTGCTGCCCGGATGGTCGCCTGTCGAACGGTTGGCGGTCGCGCACCGGGGATTGCGACTGGACTTGAAGGTGGACGGGGCTCCCTCGTCCGGGTTGCCCGATGAAGTGGTGGTACGCGAGCGGTTCGCGGATGACCTCGACGCAGCGACGTGGCGAAAGCGCTTGGCGGACGGGTGGGGTGTGCTGGTTGACCGACACCGCCGAGTGGCTGAAGAGGTCGCCGCGGCGGCGACAGTGCTCATGCCGCTAGCCAGCCCCACACCGGAGCAGGTGAGCGCGACTTTCGCGGACATGTTCGGGTGTGTGGCCATGTCATTGCCCGCGGATGACGTCCTCGCCGCATTGACCCTGGCGCACGAGGTACAACACGCCAAACTGTCCGCGCTGGCCGACCTGTTCACGCTGGTGCGTCGTGACTCGTCGGTCCGGCTGTACGCGCCGTGGCGCTCGGACCCGCGGCCGCCGGCGGCTCTGCTCCAAGGGACCTACGCTCATCTGGGCGTGGCCGCATTTTGGCGCAAGCACACTGGGTGGCAGGCCGAGGTGGAGTTTGCGCGGTGGCGGTCAGCCGCACAGGAAGCCGCGCGGTCGCTGGTCGCCTGCGGCGCACTGACCGACGTGGGCGCCGAGTTCGTCGGGGGCATGAAGGAGGTGCTCGACGCCTGGTCCGTCGAGCCTGTGTCCCGCCGGGCGGAAGAGGAGGCGAAGCGACTCAACGAGGAGCACCGCTCGCTCTGGTTGCGCGCGCACGGTTGACGGCGCTCGGTGCAGGTCAGGAGCCTCAGAGCCCGCGTTTCCAGTCGACTGGCCTGAACGGCGCTACCTCGTGTTCGGTGGGCTGTGGTCCAACCGCGACCGGGCCATCCTCGCCGTGGCGGTGACCAGCGCTCAGAGGGCCACCGAGCTGCTGGGCATACAGGCGTTGACCTCGACTGGAGTGGCTAATTCGTGCGGTCTACCGCAAGCGCAGAGGTGCCGAGCAGCGGCTGCCAGCCAGCGTGGAGCCGTACGTCTGGACCAGACCTACCTGGCCGATTGAGCAACCCGCTGAACTCGAACGAGCTGCTGTGGCGCTGCGACCGTGGCACTGGCCCTCCAGTGTCAGCCCTTGGACTACGGCAGGCCGCATTCCCATGGGCCGGACAAGGGATCTTCGCTCCGGTGGCACCCACGGCGACCGAGGACTTCTACCGCACTCCGCTCCCCGTTACCTTTTGTAGCTCCTGATCAAGGAGTTGTGGTCGCCGGGTCTGGCATGACTGACGCCCCCAGTCGAAGGCATGATCCGGGGGGTGGTGTCACCGGACCCGGTGGCATCGCCGGACCGCTGATAGGGACACGGCCGCCCGCCGGGCAGGTCTCGTCGTAACGTGGGTGCCGGCCTGCGATGCCCACCTCGCGACCACCCGCGACGGACGAACGGCACGACCGATGACCAGTGGTTTCGGGGTGTTCCTCGGCCTGGACGTGGGCAAGGGCGAACACCATGCCGTCGGCCTGGACCCCGCCGGGAAGCGGCTGCACGACGGGCCGCTGCCCAACAGCGAGCCGCGGCTGCGGGCTTTGTTCGACAAGCTCGCCGTGCACGGACCGTTGCTGGTGGTGGTCGACCAGCCCGCCACGATCGGCGCGTTGCCGGTCGCGGTGGCCCGCGCGGCCGGCCACACGGTGGCCTACCTGCCCGGTCTGGCCATGCGCCGGATCGCCGACCTCTACCCGGGGCGGGCGAAGACCGACGCCCGCGACGCCTTCGTCATCGCCGACGCGGCCCGCTCGCTGCCGCACACGCTGCGGCCGGTTGACGTCGGCGACGACGCCCTGGCCGAACTGGACGTGCTGGTCGGCTTCGACGACGACCTGGCCGGCGAGGCCACCCGGATCGCCAACCGCATCCGCGGCCTGCTCACCGGCGTCCATCCCACCCCTCGAACGCGCCATCGGCCCGAGGATCGCCCACCCGGCGGTGCTGGAGATCCTGTCCCGCTGCGGCGGTCCCACCGGCATCGCCAAGGCAGGCAGGCGCAAGCTCACCGCGATCGCCACCGCCCACGCGCCCCGCCTGGGCGAGAAGCTGGTCGCCGCGATCATGACGGCGTTGGAGGAACAGACCGTCACCGTCCCGGGCACCACCGCGGCGGACACGGTGCTGCCCCGCCTGGCCGACAGCCTGAAAACCGTCCTGCTGCAACGCAAACAGGTCGCCGCCGAGGTCGAGGGGATACTCGATGCACACCCTCTTGCCGGGGTCCTGACCTCGATGCCCGGCATCGGAGTCAGGACCGCCGCCCGCATCCTGCTGGAGATCGGCGACGCCACCAGGTTCAAGACCTCCGGCCACCTGGCCGCCTACGCCGGCATCGCCCCCGTCACCCGCAGCTCCGGCAGCAGCATCAAGGGCGAACACCCGGCCCGCACCGGCAACCGCAAACTCAAACGGGCGTTCTTCCTCGCCGCGTTCGCCGCTCTCTCCGACCCGACCAGCAGGGCCTACTACCAGCGCAAACGTGACCAGGGAAAGAAACACAACGCCGCCCTGATCTGCCTGGCACGGCGCCGCTGCGACGTCCTGTTCGCCATGCTCCGCACCAAGACCCACTACCGGCACCCCGAACCCGCTCCCACCCCGACTGCGGCTTGACAACCACATAGGGACACCCCTCAACTACCGGAACATCGGCGCCTACGAACGCTCTGAGCCACGACTCGCGGTGTGCCCCTGACATCCACGGCACCGACGACCTGCAAGGCTGTCCATGAGTGACGGGACCAAGCTGCGGGTCTCCGAGTCGAGGTCTTCCCGTCCACGAACCGCACGATGACCCGCGACCTCGGCATTGGGGTGGTGCTGGACGAAGGACAGCGACCCATCCTTCTTGGTGCCGAGCTCGGTACGGGGCGAACACACCCCACGGCCGCCGGGCTGGCCGCCCCAACCCGGCTCGCGGGCTGCCACCGCCAACGCCGCGCCTGGTCAGCCAATCGCCGTCCACAGCACCACCGGCGGATCTACCGGAGTGGTTCACTGTGGGGTCGATTACCGGGTCAACGTTCCGAGATGCTAGGTCATCCCGGCCGATCGCGCGCCTGGGGTTTTGGAGATCAACGTTGCGTACTTCGCTCATTCTCGATCATTTCACCTCTGATCTCTCGAACGTGACAGTTGAAACGAGGATGATCTGCATCTGTTTCGTCCACGCGAACGCCAAATTCGTTCAGTGTGGTCTTCTCCGTACTTGTGGCGGTCCGGTCCAGCGTCACCTCATCGGTGATCGTGTACACGCCGCGGCCCACGACATCGAACTCGATCTCCCACGTGACGCGCTGCCAGTGATGGGCGTTGTTGCGGACAGACACCACACACGTGGGAACGCTGTAGTCGATGCCGTACGGGGAGTCGTTGTCCCACCGGTCTTCCACGACGTTGACGAACGCCGTGTCACTGTTCGAGGTGTATCCGGGGTCGTTGGTGCACGCGGCAGCGGCAAAGATCAGTGAGGTCAGGGCGGCGAGTGGATGTTTCATGACTTCCTCGGACAACTGTTCGCGGCGAGCCCTCACGGTATCGGCGTTCGGTGGTCGTTTCATTCGGGACATCAGGAGAGTTTTGTCGCGACATGTTGCGATCGAATTGATGTGGATGGTTCACTAGAGGGTGTTCCTTGCTCAAGGTATCCAGTCGATGAGGTTCGTTTCTTCTTGTGCTAGATCGAGCAGCTTGCGGGGTTCGGTGTCGCCCGATATGGACGTGACGTATAGCGCCGGGTGGCCGCTGATGGCAGACACGAACGCGATGCGAGTCCCGCCTGGGTCGACTACGACGTCCCCGAGTTGCTGCTTCGTTTCCGGCAACATGGCGGTTTGTGTGACGCGCGTTCGATCGGCATGGATAACTGTCTTGTAGATCTGGGTACCGCTCGCATCCATGCAGATAAACGTGTCCTGATTCACGAACCAGTGCGGTCGGCAGATTTGACCGTCGAAGCGAACGGGCGTCGTGGTCTGTGGGCTCACCTTCCCGCGATCACCGATGAGGAAGCCGTCGAGTCCGGAGAATTGGACTTCAGTTCGACCGTCCGGTGAGATGATCGTGCTCGACGCCGCGCCCAGGTCCAATGGGGTCGACCCATCCTGACTAAAGTAAAAAGTGTTCTGGTAACCACCGATGACGCTGTTGTAGAACGCGGCCTGGTCTTCCGTTCGGGAGCTGCTGGGGCCGAGGTCCGGATCCACCGAGCCGAGCTTGTCCGGCCCTTGGAACCAGAGTCTGCCCGTCACCGGGTGGAACACCGGAGAGTTCTGCGTCGGACGATCAGCGTATCCCGTGGTCTGTGGTGTCAGGTCGACGAAGCTGTCCGGTCTGTCGTTCGTCACGTATCCGACGTGTGTGACGTCGTCGGTATGAGCGGAGGCCGCCATTCTAGTGAAATCTTTGTTGAACGCCTGTCTTCGAATGCGTCCTATGGGAACGGGTGCGGTGCATCCCATGTTCGCGGTCTGGCCGGGACTCAATGTGAACACCCGTGCGTCGTTCTGATTCGTCTCGGGGTCGGTTGCATTTAACGTTACCGTCAATCGGTCGGTCGAGCACTTCGCCGACACTATTCCGTGCAGGCCGGAACTTCCTGCTTGCGTTCCGTCGACTCCACTGGTCAGGGAATCGGATGGATCGTTGGCGGGAGAGGTCTCAGAAGTCGCGGAGGCTCCTGTAGATCCTACATCTTTCGCACATCCGGTCATCGGCAGTGACGCCGTGACCAGGGCTGTGAACCACAATGTGGGTCGTGAGAACACGATATGCACCTCTTTTCGCGGTACACCGTGCCGCATGATGAAGATCATGCGACCGGGTGTCCCAGCGCTGTCCAGTACTGGGATGTCGCAGCTTTCGGATGCTGTGTTACACGGCCCTGCGTTACACGGTCTTGCAGGGGGATGCGCGCACCGCACCTGCGCACTATGCATCCGCTCTGCGGACCGCCGTGGCCTGAAGGGCATCCCGATCATTGACGGTTGTGCGCGCAGGGCGTACGTGCATGAGCGGCCCGGAGCGCCTTCAACATCACGCCAAGCGTGACACGGCCGGGTTGCCGCGCGAACCCGTTCACCGCACCTTCGCGCATGAGCGATGTCAAGGTACGGCCCTCGACGGTGTGTCCTCGTCGAAGCGCGGTCAATGTGGTGGACAGGGCTGATGGCTTCGAGGTGAGGACACCTGCTACGCGTCGCGCAACGAGATCGGTAGATCTTCTGCCTGCTCCATCTTTCCGATCCGAACGACCCGGCCGCCGGTGCGGACCATTCGTCAGGCCGACCGCGAACTGGAGATTACGTGGTTCGTCGTGGGCTAGATGTACTGATCCATGAGGTCGGGGGCACGACTGGCGGTTGGTTGGCCTTCGCTGACCGACGGCCGTCACGATTGATTGATGCAGACATCCGGTAGTTCCGCTGAATCAGTGCCCCGCAACAGGAAGACGGCACTCGCCGTGGCGGCCTTATCGCTCGCTTTACGGGATTGACTGGTTGCCCTCTTGGTTGCTTGTTCGAAATGGCTGCCCGTGGTTATCAATTGTCAAGCGTCCACTGGCCTTCCCGTCGGACCAAGAAATACCAGCGGTCCACTCCGTATAGCCGGAAGTGGATGCGATGAGGAGCAGGTTCTCGGTTTCGCTGTCCGAGACGTTGTAGGGAAATCTGAGTGGTGTAGTGGTCAATCCAGTTTGCCCCCAGGTAGCCACTTCTCCAGATGATTCTCCAATCCGAGGCGGGTCGGAGTCGAGGTCAATTTCGGCGTATCGCGCGGTGGTTTCCCCTCCGCACTGTCTCGTCAAGATTCTTCCGTTAAGCGGGGTCGACTGGCGTTTGGTAACGCGGAAGGTGAGTGCGGTTATTGTTACAGGCTCTTGGCTATACCCTTTGACTGTCGCCAAAACGCGGCCGGTTCCGCGCCCGCCGGAGAATATGCTTGCTTGAGCCGCTCTGTGGGTTGCTGCCCATTCTGTCGAGCCGAAATCTTCGTCCGAGGTCGATGAATCGTCTGTTTGGGGCACGATGAAAGTTTCGCACTCTCCACCGTAGAAGCTCGTTGACACACTGACCGTTGGTGGCGGAAATACTTTGCGCCACAGTGCGGGTCCAGCTGGTGTGAGCCATGCCACCAAAAGTGCCGCTACAACCGTTCCGATTAGACCTACGATTTTTGGGTGTCGATGAAACCAGTTGCGAGGTTGGTTGGCTTGATTGCTAGATCCTGCGACTCGACGAGTGGAATTCCAGTTTGGTGGCTTCTTTCTGTTGGGCATGGGCACCTGCCAGTCTGTGTTGGGGTGCAGGGCGTTCTGCTGAGTCGGTTGCTGTGCCGATGGTGTGCAGGTAGCGGCAGGCCCCGTGCTCAAGTCAGCAACTACGGTGGCGGATCGAATCTTCGATGCCAAGGAGTTGGGACGTTATGGGGTATCATTCACCCGATCGAGTGACCGTGGTGGGCGTGGCCCGTCTCCAGTAAGCCTCTGAGATCGAGAACTCGGATCATCAGAGGTGTTCCCGGAATCCGTACCGAACGCTATGAAGGCGTGGATGCCGCCCGAGCGAAGATCGACCGTGTTGATCTAAGCTGCGATCGTCTGGTGAACCGGTCGTTGGGCTGGCCGTCCTCGGGGCAGGGTGGGGTGCGCGGTTCGACGAAAGGCAGGCGGGATCGGACCGGCAGATAGTCGCTCGTTCGGGTGAATGATGTAACCCGGCCCACGTCGTCAGCGACTGGACGGGCAAGACACCGTGGTGCGTCGGAGTCGTCCGGCGTGACGCACCGCGTCACCGCCGCTGTGAATCGAGGGCGTCGACATGGCCGTCCGGCTCGCGAGCTTCAACGTGGAGAACCTGTTCGAGCGGGCCAAGGCCCTCGACACCACGACGTGGGCGGAGGGCGAGCCGGTCCTGGCCGCCTTCGGCCTGTTCACCACCCTGTCCGCCAAGACGGTCTACACCGACGCGGACAAGCAGGACATGCTGCAGGCGCTGGAGACCTTGCGGGTGCTGGTCCGCGATCCAAGTGGGCGGTTGGTGCTGAACCCTCGGCCGTTCGAGGCGTGGGCGTTGTTGCGGGAGAACCGCGGCGACTTCCTCAAGCAACCCACCGGGGGTGACGCTGTCATCGTGGCCACCGGGCGTGGCGACTGGATCGGCTGGGTCGATCTCATCACCGAGCCGGTCGACGAGACCGCGACTCGCATGACCGCCAAGGTGATCAACGAGGTGGCGGCCGACATCCTGTGCGTGGTCGAGGCCGAGCACCGGCCGTCGCTGGTGCGGTTCAACGCGGCCCTGCTGGACCACCGCTACGCCCACGCCATGCTTGTCGACGGCAACGACCCACGCGGCATCGACGTCGGCCTGATGACCACCGCCCGAGTAAGCATCGAGTCGGTGCGCAGCCACGTCGACGACCCCGACCCGCAGTCCGAGACCGGGCGGGCGTTGTTCAGTCGCGACTGCCCGGTCTACCAGCTGCGGCTGCCCGGCGGCCGCGAGTTGTTCCTGCTGCTCAACCACTTCAAGAGCCAGTCGTTCTCCAGCGGCGACCCCGACCCGCTGCGCCGCCGGCAAGCCACCAGAGTGCGGGAAATCTACGACCGGCTCCGTGCCGACGGCGCCGACCTCGTCGCCGTGCTCGGCGACCTCAACAAAGGCCCAACCAACGACACCCCACCCCAACACCCCACCCTCGAACCACTGCTCGGGCCCAGAACACCATTGGTCGACACCGCCGACCTGCCCGGGTTCGACACCGGCCCACGCCCCGGCACGTTCCAGTCATGCAGCCTGCGCAACCGCCTGGACTACATCCTGGTCTCACCCGAACTCGCCGAGCTCACCACAGGGGGAGGAGTGTTCCGCAAAGGACTCTGGGGCGATCCCGACAACACCAACCCCCCGCAACAGTGGGAGATCTACCCCGAGATCACCGCCTCCCGCCACGGCGCCTCCGACCACGCCGCGGTCTGGATCGACCTCGATCTCTAGTCAATGCGTCACGACGAGCAGCTCGGCACTTCTGACGGCACACTTCGCCGCTCGCAATGGTGATCTGGCCGGCACAACGGGCCCTTTCCCGCTTGGTGAACCGCCCTGGGTTCGATAGAGACTCGATCAGTTGGCTGCTCCAGCCGGGGTTGGCTGGTGTTGACGGTAGTAGACGGCCTCGGCATCGGCGGGCGCCAGGTGCCCGATCCTGCTGTGCAACCGCCGGTTGTTGTACCAGTCGATGTATTCCAGGGTGGCGTATTCGACCTGGTCACGGGTGCGCCAGGTGCCTTGCCTGTTGATCAGTTCGGTTTTGTAGAGCCCGATGGTCGACTCGGCCAGGGCGTTATCGTAGGCATCGCCGACGGAGCCGATCGAAGCGTCGATCCCGGCCGCGAGAAGGTGGTCGGTGAAGGCGAGAGACGTATATTGACTGCCCGCGTCCGAGTGCTGGATCAACGCCGCCGCGATCGGGTGACCTGTGTGCCCGCGGGTCCACAACGCCATCTCCAACGCGTCGAGCACCAGCGCGGTGCGCATGGAGGTGTCGGCCTTCCAGCCCACGATCCGACGGGAGAACACGTCGATGACGAAGGCGACGTAGACGGTGCCCGACCAGGTCGACACGTAGGTGAAATCCGCCACCCACAACGCGTCCGGTCGCCCGGCGGTGAAGTCCCGGTCGACCAGGTCGCCGGCGCGGCGCCCGTCCCTGGCGGGGATCGTGGTGCGGCGGGGACGGCCGCGCACCACGCCGGTGATGCCCAGTTCGCGCATCAGCCGCTCTACCGTGCACCGGGCGACCGTGATTCCCCTGTGGTGCAACGCGATCCAGATCTTCCGTGCTCCGTAGACCTGGTAGTTGTCGCGCCACACGGACAGGATCTCGTCGCCGAGCTCCCCGTCGCGGACGGCACGCGCCGAGGCGGGACGGGTCTTGGCGGCGTAGTAGGTGGACGGGGCGATCCTCACGCCTGCCTGACGCAGGACGCGACAGATCGGCTCGACCCCGAACTCCTTTTTGTAGCGGTCGATGTAGTCGATCACCGTTGCGTGGGGCGGTCGAGCTCCGCCGCGAAGAAAGTCGCCGCCGACCGAAGAATTTCGTTGGCGCGCTTGAGTTCCGCTACCTCACGCTTGAGGCGCTTCAGCTCTGCGGACTCCTCCGTCGTGGTCCCCGGACGGGCACCGTGGTCGACCTCGGCCTGCCTGATCCACTTACGCAACGTCTCCGGCGTCACCCCGAACTTCGGCGCGATCGAGGACACCGCCGCCCATCACGACGGGTACTCCTCCCGGTGCTCCGCGACCAGCCGCACCGCCCGCTGACGCACCTCAGCCGAGTGCCGTGACGTTCCTGCCATGACTCCATCCTCCACAAGCAATGGAGTCCCCACCAAAGCCGGGGCGGTTCATTGGCAGGATTTCGCCTGACCGAGTCCATCCTGTGTCGGTACGACTACCGAAGCAGCCCGGTTCATATGCGCGCCTGGCAGAGAACTGCTGGCATCCGCCTGGCTCGGCGTCTGACGGTGTGATCAGCCTCGTGATCCGCTACCGCGTTTGTTCCATGGAGGCCGGGAGCCGTGGACGGTTTCGCTCGGCTACGTGGTCGAGCAGAGGGCTCGGCTTCGACGCGCTTGCCGCGGCTGGAGGTGTCGGTGGTCTGATGGGTTCCTCGGCTGTTCGGTGACCACACCTGATGTCACCGGTTCCGTGTGGTTACTCGTGTTGAGGTTTGTCGCAGGTTCGGGCTGAGCGCTGCTACCTGCGGTTTCGTGCCGTAGAGCGCAGTTGGAGACGTCTTCAAACACTCCTGCTGCGTCAACGTACATCAACTTCCACTCAGACCTGCGGAAACAAGCCTTCAGCAGGCGCGGCCGTAGGCCCGGTCGGCGAACAGCCGTTCGGGCCTACGCCGTGGCCGTCCCGCCCGTCCGCGCACGGGCGGGACGGCGTGGATCAGGGGCATCGGCTGGGTGATGTCGTTGCGGTTCTCGCCGGTCAACCTCACGGCCAGCGGCACACCGCCGCCGTCGGTGATCACGTGGTGCTTGGAGCCCGTTCGGGCGCGGTCGACCGGGCTCGGCCCGGTTTTGGGCCGCCCTTCACCGCCCTGATCGACGAGAAGTCCACCACCGCCCGCGACCAGTCCAACGCCCCGGCGACGAACGTGGCGGCCTGCCCAAGCGAGTCGCTGGTGCGGGTGTACAGCTCGAGGGTCCGGGTCAGAGCAGCCGCGGCGGCGTCCAGGTCGCCTTATCTGCTGTACACGTAGCCGAGATCGCTCAATACGGCGGCTTGGGCGCGGACGTCACCGGTTCGTGTGGCGGTCGTCAGGGCGGTGCGCAGCATGATCTGGGCGTGGTGCAGTGCCCGACCGCGCGGAAGTATGGGTAGAAAACTTTCCTATCGCATTCCGCATCAGGATGACCACCCCGCTTGCGCGGGTAAGACTGCGTGCCCTCACGGACAACCCAGTACGAGCCCGGACCCCCGCTCGCGCGGGGAAGATCGCAGTCAGGCCGAGTTCGGCGTCGGTGAGGCCGGACCACCCCCGCTCGCGCGGGGAAGACACCGGCACCGGCACCTTCAGCCTGACCGGACCCCCGCTCGCGCGGAGAAGACTTCACCATCGAGCGCCTGAACGTCGCGGGCCGCGGCGACCACCCGCGCTCGCGCGGGGAAGATTCCGGGCCTACGAGTCGGAGCTGATCCCCGGCCGGACCACCCCCGGCTCGCGCGGGGAAAACGAACGCACCGAGGCGGACACGAAGGAGCTGGCGGGACCACCCCTGCTCGCGCGCGGGGAAGACAGCACGTCAGTGTCGGACAGGTCGTCCTGCTGGGGACCACCCCCGCTCGCGCGGGGAAGACATCGCCGACACCGTGTCCCGCCAGGACTGCGCCGGTCTACCCCCGCTGGCGCGGGGTAGACCGGCGCTGGCTGTGCGCGGTCCGGATCACGTGCGGACCGCCCCCGCTCGCGCGGGGAAGACGACTTCCCCCTCGACGCGCCCGACGACCTCGTGGGGCCACCCCCGCTCGCGCGGGGAAGACCCGCCAGTTCCGGGCTCGCCGGGCGCGACCTGGGACCACCCCCGCTCGCGCGGGGAAGACGGGGGTGGCGCCGTCGTGCTGCGCGGACAGCTCGGACCACCCCCGCTCGCTCGCGCGGGGAAGACCGCGACATCATCTCCGACGTCGCGGGGTTGGCGGGACCACCCCCGCTCGCGCGGGGAAGACTCCCCCGTGGACCGGCACCGCGCCGGCGACCGCGGACCACCCCCGCTCGCGCGGGGAAGACGTGACGGTGAAAGGCGCCGCCCCGGGGCCCTGCGGACCACCCCCGCTCGCGCGGGGAAGACGACGAAATCCAGGACTACGCGCGGGTGATCCCGGGACCACCCCCGCTCGCGCGGGGAAGACATCACCCGAAATGTGGAACCTAACCGGTGCCACGGACCACCCCCGCTCGCGCGGGGAAGACGCGGGCGGCGGCGTGGTCGACACCGTGCTCGGGGGACCACCCCCACTCGCGCGGGGAAGACACTTCTTGACCAGGCACGATACACGGCGGATGGTCGATTCTCATTCGGTTCGGTCGCACGGCAAGGCGAGTACGCCTTCTACGCCTGCTTCGACGGCCTGGTCCTGCGCTCACAGAGTCCGACCGGAATCGCGCAGGAACTGTGGGCCAGCTGACTGCCCACAGTTCCTGCGCATGGCCATGGTCGACGCAGTGGATCACATCCGGGCACCGACCCCGACCGCGCAGGCTTCACCATCACCCTGGAAACCGCCTGCGGCCAAGTCGTTCTTGCCGCTGGCCGGGCGACGTCGCTGGCATCGCCGTGGGGGGCCATCGGATGGGCGGTCATGACCGGGCTGCTGCCCCCGCGTCGGCCACGCATCAGCCGCCGCAGGGCAAAGCGCCGATCTTCCGCTATCACTCCCGACCGTCCGGTCCCCGCCCCGCGCGAAGTCAGCGCATCACACACCTGCCCATCACAGCCTCCAGGCGTCGAGACACCGCACGACATTCGACGCGTAAGTCTGGGTCCAGGTATCACCGGCACCGGCACCGCAACCGCACGCTGCAGTTGAGGGCCGCCGACGCCGATCATGTGTGGCGTCCTCGCGAACTCGTCAAAGCCTTGGGAATCGACAACACCAAAAGCTTCGGCCCCCAGATGCTCACGTGGCTTGCCGACGGATCCCTCCGTAAGCCCACCGCAGCACCTACGTTCTCCCGGATACCTGGCGACCACGCACGGGAGACTTGACGGCCTCGATCATCCTTTCAACTACGCGGCCTTGGGTGAAGTCCCGTAGTCCCACTTACGGGCCACGAGTCCGCGGTTCAGATGAGCAGGATTCCGGCGTGACCGGAAGATTTCTCGCCTCCGGCGACGTTCCACCAGTCCGGGTACGGCGGCGGATCGGAACTGGTCCGCAGGCAGGGACAACAACGTCCGGGTCACCTCGTACAGCACGATCACCCGGACATGCTCCCGAAGACGATGGTGCCTCGCTCTACCAGCGCCGATGACTTTCGAGCAGCACAGGACACACGAGATCACTCGTTCGGGTTAGTTGTTGTCCCGGTCTTGTCCCGCTGGCTGTCCCCGGTTCTGTCCCGGAGTGCGCTGCATCCTCTTCTCAGCCGGTCATCCGCTGGCCGCTACCGGAGAGGAGGACCAGGGATGAGCCCGTTCAGGTTTCACGTTCCACAGCCGGACGAGGTGCAGTCGCCGTGTCCGTGCCTGCCCTTCCCCGCCCTGTTCCGCCTCGGTCTGCGGGGAAGGGGGTGAGGACATGATCATCACGTTCATCGCGGTCACGGTGGATCGAATCCCGTGTGACCCGAAGACGTCGGCCGACGCGTAATACGATGTGGACAGGAGAAGTGTGATGCACCGCCCACGTATCAAGTACGAGCACCTGCCCGTCCGCCACGGCGACGACTCGGTGCAGATCGGTGGCTCCCTGCCGGGAATCGCCGCGACGATCCCTGACCCGGACGGCACGGTGTGGACGCTGCTCACACTTCTCGACGGGACGCGCACGGTGGACCAGGTGGTCGCCGACCTGGTCCACCGCCACCCCGACGAGCCGCCCGACACGGTCCGCGCCGCGATCGACGCGCTGGCCGCCGCCGGCTATCTCGAGGACGCCGACGAAACCCCGCCGGAGGCGCTCTCCGAGGTCCAGCGGGAGCGGTTCGCGCGTGGTCGGGCGTTGTGGCGGTGGATGGACACCATCCCGCGCACCACAGGTTGGCACGCGCAGTTGGCGCTGCGGCAGGCGCGGGTCACGGTCGTCGGTGTCGGTGGGGTCGGCAGCACCGCGGCCCTCGCGCTGGTCCAGTCCGGGGTGGGGCGGTTGCACCTGGTCGAACCGGACCTGGTGGAGCTGTCCAACCTCAATCGGCAGGTGCTCTACACCGAGCACGACCTCGGCCGCGCCAAGGTCGACGTCGCGGTCGAGGTGCTGCGCCGGCACAACGGCGAGGTCGAAGTCACCGGCGAGCAGACCACCGTCGATGGCGTCGGGATGCTGCGTCGGTTGGCGGCCGGGTGCGACGTGCTGCTGATGGCCGCCGACACCCCGCACGAGATCCGGTCGTGGACCAACCAGGCATGCCTGGACACCGGCACCGCCTGGGTCCACGGCGGCTACCACGGGCCCAGAGCGGGCGTCGGGCTGTTCGTGCCCGGCAACGGACCCTGCTACGACTGCGCGCGCACCGCCGCCGCACGCGAACAGCTCGCAGCACCACCGCCAACCCCGTGGCCCGACAAGAGCGGGACGATGAGGACGCACGCGGTCAACGCCGTGTCAGCCGGGATCGCGGGGCACTTGGCCGGTCACGCTGTGATGAGTCTGATCACCGGGATCCCTCGGCTGCGGACGAACCGCCAGATCGGGTACAACCTCATCACGCTGCAGCACAGCACGTTCTACGAATCGCCGGAACCGGAGCCGGACTGCCCCGCCTGCGGGCGGTCCGCTGGCTGATCGGACCAGTCGGCGCGTGCCGAGGCGAGATCCTCGGCACGTCGCCGGACCAGTTCGGCGCGCGGGTCGTCCAGGTCCGTGAGGATCGTGGCGGCCCGCCGCAGGTCGTGCACGGCTCGGTCGTCCCGGCCGGTGGCGGCCAGTGAGACGGCCATCGCCTCCAGCGCCGTGGCCAGGTGCGATTCCGCGCCGCTGTGCCGTCCGTAGACGTCCACGACCTTCTCCCACAACCCGATGGCCGTGTCGTGCTCGCCCAGCCCTTGCCGGGCGAGTGCCAGGTCGTCCTCGGCGTAGGCGGTGATCAACGGATCGCCGGTGCGGCTGCGCAACTCCCAAGCGAGCTGCGCGTAGTTCAACGCCTCTTCGAACCGCCCACGCTTCGCGTTCACCAGGCACAGGTTCCCCAACGTGATGGCTTCGGCCGCGGAGTCGCCTTCCTGCCTCGTCGCCTCCCACACCGCCAGGTGGAACTCCGCCGCTTCGTCGTAACGCTCCTGTGCCTCGCGCAGGCTCGCCAGGCCCGCCAACGCTCGTCGTCGCAGGACTTGATCGCCGAACCGTTCCGCCGACTCCACCACGTCCTGGAAGTCGGCCTCCGCCGCCGCCTGGTCACCCGCACTCCGGTGACTGTGCCCACGCAGGACCCTGAGGAACGCCTCGGCCTCCCGGACTCCCGACACCCGAGCCGCCTCTATCCCGCGCGACTTCGCCTCCAACTCCTCCGGCCACCACGACCGCGGCCCCAACCCCAGATGACGCGACGACAACGCCAACGCGATCACCACTTCGTACATGCTGTGGTCCAGAGCCATGCGCTGTACTGCAGACAACACCGCCCGCTCCGAACGCAACCACCCCAACGCCTCCTCCCGATCGCGCACCGGCGCCTGCACGACGGGAAGTTCCACGGGTATTCGGGACGACACCGGGTAAACGAGACGATCCGCGGCATCCGCCACTGCGGCGTACCAACCCAGCAGGCGCGCCACCGCCTCCCCCCGCGCCACCGGTGTCTCGTTCAGGTCGGCGCGGTAGGCGGCATAGTCGTGCAACAGGTCGTGCATCCGATACCGCCGACGGGCCACCGGCTCGACCAGGTGCTGCTCCGCCAACTCCTCCAGGACATGCGTCACGGAGCGCAGGTCGAGCGCGGCAAGAGCGGCTACGGCAGGCGCTCCGAACTCCGGCATCGGGTGCAACCCCAGCAACCTGAACACCCGTGCGTGCACCGGGTCGAGCCGGTCGTAGGACCAGTCGAACACCGCCCGCACCCCACCCAACCCGCGCCACGGCCCGTCCATGCCGATCAGGCCGCGCTGTTCTTCCCGGATCTCCTCCACCACGTCGGCCACCGACAGGAACGGCCGCGACGCCACCCGCGTCGCCGCCACCCGCACCGCCAACGGCAACCGCGCGCACACCTCCACCAGCTCCTCCACCGCTTCGGTCTCCGCAGCGGTTCGGGCCTCACCCACGACACTTTCCACCAGGCGCACGGCGTCCACGGCGTCGAAGACGTCCACCGCGACCCGCCGGACCGCCTCCGACACCAACAACTCCGACAGTGCGCCCCGGCTGGTCACCAACGCCAGCGACCCCGCCGCGCCGGGCAACAACGGGCGCACCTGCTCGGCGGACCCGGCGTTGTCCAACACCACCAGCGCCCGCCGTACCGTTACCAGCGATCGGAACAACGCGCCCTGCGCCTCCACGCCCTCGGGAATCCGCCGCTCCGCGACACCGAGCGCGATGAGGAAGTCCGTCAGCACGACCTGCGGGGGTAACGGGGCGCTCGGGCCAAAACCGCGGAGGTTCGCGAACAACGTGCCACCCGGGAACCGGTCCTGGACGCGGTGCGCCCACCACACCGCCAGGGTCGATTTGCCCGCTCCCGCGGATCCGTCCAACGCCACGACCGTCGCCCCGCCACCGGCATTCCGCTCCGACTCCGCCAGCAGGGCGTCGAGAGCGGTGACGTGGGCGACACGTCCGCAGAAATCGGATACCACGGCCGGTAGCTGTCGCGGCACCACTACGACTTCCGGAGCAGGCAGCACCACCTGATCGATGCGACCCGCCTGCACCACCATGCCCTGGACCGTGCCGCCTATGTCATTGCTGACCCCACCATCGGCCATGGGGCCTGAGTATGGCTGCATTTCCGCGAAGCGGCGCCCGCTAAACCGGTACATCACCCAGAGAGTTAGAGCTCGCCCCGGTGGGGCCGAGCCTGGCGGTGTCCGGACGGCGGCCTCGTCGTCAGACGATAGCCGTGCCCGCGAGGGCTAACAAGCCGATCGCAACAACGGCGGACAGGAGCAGAAGTACGCGGGCCACAGCGCGGCCACGGTCGGTCGATGAGGTCATCGGGTGGTTCCTGTCAGCAGCCAGTGGATGGGAGCGGCCGGGTCGTCGTGGGAGTTGGTGGAGGTGGAGAGGTAGGTGACCACGAAGTAGTGAACGTGGGAGAAATGGTGTTCGGCGGAGTGGACGAGATCGGCATGGCCGTGGGTGATGAGCCACGCGCGGACTGCGGCGGGGCGGTCCGGCGGCCGATTGGCGTAGGGGTGGATGGAGTAGGGGAGGGTGTCGCCCTTGGTGACGACGACGGCGATACGGCGCGGCGTGGCGGTGTGGTGCTCGGTGAGGGTCTCGGTGAGCAGGTCGAGCACGGTCTTGGGGTCGATGCCGGACGAGCGCGTGCCTGCGAGGACGTCAGGGTCGGCGCGGGCACGAACGGCGGGAAGGGCGAGCGGGTCGACGACGAGGACCACACCGTCGCTGAGGGCGAGGAAGGCCGAGTCGGCGATGCGGTCGGCGTCCTGCACGATCTCGCCTGCCGCGTCGTACAGGTGCAGGAGCCGGTTGCGCACCTGCAGGGTGTGCGAGACCGGTTGGCTCACCGGCGTGCGCGGCGGGAACCGGCCGTCGGCGAGGAGTGCGCCGGTTTCGGCCAGCCTGCCTTCGGTGAACGGGTCCGCGGGGACGGCGTCGTGATCGGATCGCATGCGGGCGACCGCGGTGTGCAGGAACACCGACTTGCCGGCGCCGGTGCCGCCGACCACCGGGACGTGGCGCGTGGGCATCGTCTGGGTCGCGGAGGGCAGCGAGGCGTCACAGCGGCCGCAGCGCGGTGAGAGACCGCTCTTGCCCGCGATCAGCAGTGTGGGCAGTCTCCGGCCGCAGCGGCAGGTGCGGAGGAACGCGCCCTGCGCGCCCGGGATGAGCGCGTGGTGCTCGCGACCGCAGGGGCAGACGAACACCGGGCGGGCGAGGCGGGCGTGGCAGCGGGGGCACTCCGTCGTGATTCCCCTCAGCGCCAGGGAGAAGGACTCGAACAGCCACAAGGCGCCGGCGAGGAGTCGGAAACCCACTGCTACGGCGGTGAGGAACACCAGCTGCACCGACCAGGTGGTGGCCAGCAGGACGAGCGCGATGGTGTAGCCCATGGCGAACCCGGTGCGCGCGGCGATTGCGAGGAACGGTACCGCGGGTGAGCGCGTGATGACCTGGGACTCGCGGATCGGGCGCACCCGCCGCAGCCCGTTGCCCGCGAAGCTCTCGTCGAGCTGGGTCGACATGCGCTGGTGCAGCGCCACGAAGCAGGCGACGCCGAGGCGCCGGTGATCGCGCAGGGCCGGGCCGGACAGGTAGCGCCGGTCGGCGGGATCGGGCAGGGTGTCCAGCGCCAGGTGCTCGGTGCTCGCCCGATCGGCGAGGCAGTCGAGCGCTTCCCGGGTGACGGCGACCAGCGCCAACGTCAGGCTGAGCGCGACCGCGGCGGCGAGGACCGGTCCGCTGACCACGAGCACGACCGCGCCCAGCAGCAGGAAGAGGAAGAGTTGCGCGATCACGAGCTGGTCCTCTCCGCGCCCCGGAAGGTCGGTAGCGCGCCGAACTCGGCGAGCAGCCACAGCAGCGGGTCCTCCACCCGGTAGGGCACCGGTTCTCGCCTGCCGTCCGCCCGGTCGCCGAGCGCTGTCGCGGCGAAGCAGCGGTGACGGCGGAAGGCGGTATGGGCACCGCGGATGAGGTCCGCCTTGCCCCAGCGGCCGAGCCAGGCGGCGGTCTCGTGGTGGACGTCCACTCCGTCGGACACCGCGTAGCCGGCTGTCCGGGGCACGGTACGCAGCAGCGGCGACCCGGGGTCGAGCATGTCCCACACAGTGTCCAGTTTGGTCAGCACCACTGCCAGGGGAAGGCTGATCCGGTGGTCAGGGCGCAGACCGCGCGCTGCGCGCACGGCGTCGGCAAGCCGGGCAATCCCCGCGTCGCCGGGCATGGTCCGGGGTTCGACGGCCAGGACGAGGCCGTCGGCGTGCGCCAGGCTCTCCGCGGTTCCGTCGGCGCTGTCGTGGAACGCGATCACCACCGCTCGCGCTCGCGGTCGGACGCGCAGGCTGACCAGCAACGGTTCGGGGCCAGTGGTGCGGTGCAGGACGGTTTCGGCGACCAGCACACGGTCTCGCTCGTGCCGCAGCCTGCTCTTCTCACCGAGTACATCGAGTGACATGCCGGGGAAGCGGTCGTCCAAGTGTCCTTTCGCGACCCGTCGGATGACCGACGCCAACCAGGTGCTCTTACCGGATCCCTCCGCCCCGACCACGACGACCACTTTCGGATGACCCTCGACGTACTCGCGCGGCACGGCTTGGCCACAGGCCGGGCACACCCGACGGGCCATCGGAGCACGCCCGTGCGGGCACTCGCCCTTGCGCGCGGCGGACACCGGGAATTCGATCGCGGTCTCGCCGCAGCGCGAGGCGCACTGCCTGAGGTACGCCTTGGCCGGCGTCCGGGTGTGGCAGTAGGGGCAGGCCGGGACGCGTCGGGTCGGGACGTTCCAGGTCGGAGCACGCACAGCGGTCTCCTCTCGGGTCAGGGCACGACCAGGAGGTGCGGGGCTGGGTGGGTGAGCGCGACGGTCTCGTCCAGGGAGAACGCGCGCAGGAACACCGGCCGCCGCAGGTGGCGCGGCACCCGGAACCGGACGGGCTCGGACGGGCCGAGGGCGGGTAGTCGCAGGACCTCGACGCCGTCCTCGGGTGTCAGCGGGCGCGACCCGGACTTGGCGACGACCGCGATGTCGGGGGCGGGCTCCGGACCGTGCACGGTGACCAGCAGTTCGCCCCGTCGCCACCAGGCCGCGCGCCGGACGCTGTAGCGCACCTCGCGCAGCCGGGTCGAGCACACCGTGACCATGGGTCCGAACCGACCGGAGTCCACGACCGACACCCCGAACCAATGTTCGCCGGGCAGGGTCGCGGTGATCCGCGCGCCCCGGCCCGCGTACGCGGACCTGCTGATCTCGAACGCGGTGGCCTGCGGGTCCAGCGGCCCGCTGGGTGGCCCGTCCAGCCGCCAGACCACCCGCACGTCGGTAGCCCACATCGGCCACTGCCACGTCAGCACCACTTGCGGACCGAACCGCCTGGCGTGCAGGCCGCTCACCGGTTCAAGCGGGGGAGTCACGCGCGTCGCCGGACCGATGGCGGCGAGCGGGCCGGACACCGAGACCGGCACGAGCACCCGCTGCCCTGCCAGGTCCGATAGAGGGACCGAGGCCCGGCCCGTGTCGCTGACCGCGACCACCCTGCCCGCGACCACCGCGTCGGCGGCACGGAGGACCTGCGGCGCGGGCGCGACCCCGTCGTGCGGGACGCGGATCACCAGCGGAGTGCCGCTCTGCCTGGTCCAGGTCAACTCCACGGTGTCGCCCGAGAGGCCGGCCCGCAGGTCGTCGACCTGACGCGGGTTCCCCGGGCACTCGCCGTGGACCGTCAAGCCCGCGCTGTCCTCGGGTTCGCCGGCCCGGCCTGGATAGCGGGCGCGCACGAGGTAGCGGTACTGCACACCGGGCAACACCGCGGTGTCGTCGAACCCGGTCCCGTCGAGCGTGGTGATCTCCGCGGTGTCGCCTGACGGCGCGATCCTGGTCACCGATGCCCCGACCGCTCCGGGAGGCAACCGCCAGCGGCCGTGCACCGACAGCATCGTCGACTCGACCACCAGGTCCAGCACCTCGGGCGCCAGCACGACCTCCCCGCTGTGCGCCGTCCCACCGGGGACGCCGTTTCTCAGGGTTTGCACCGTGTACGACGTCGGCACACCGAAGGGCGGCACGTCCGACAGAGCCAGGGCATCGGTGTCGTCGGCGATCACCGTTCCGCCTCGGCTGACCCGATAAGTCAAGCGGCCTGCGGTCGACGTCGATTCCTGCCACGTGACGACGATGGCGTCGTGGTGCACCTGCGCGGACACCTCGGCGGGAGCCATGGCCGGACAACGGTGCAGGCCCGACGTGATCGCGGGGTCTGTCAGCTCCCGGCCCGCCGCCAGGTAGCGGGCAGCCGCGTCCTCCGGCGCGGTGTCCTCCAGTTCGCGGGCAGCCGTGAGGTCGGCGGCCAACCGGTCCACGGTCGCGGCCAGCGCGTCCCGGACACGCTCCCAGTCCCCGGTCAGCTGCCTGCTCGACAGCACCCCGAGCGCGGCGTGCAGCCTGCCGTCGGCGACGGCTTGCCGGTAGTCGGACTCCCAATCGGATCGGTGCGTGCGTCGGCACCAGACGGCGTAGGCAAGCGTGTCGGGATCGCGGGGGAGACCGCTCGCGACACTGCGCTGCGGCTCGGCTGCCGCGAGGAAGCTGACCTCCTGGTAACCGAGCAGCACGGCCACCGACAACTCGGTGAGGAACTCGTGACGCAGCAGCTGGCTCAGCCCTTCAGGCTCCTCCAGCGCCTGTTCGACGATCTTGAGCACGGTCACCTCGGCCTCGACGCCTGCTCCCCGTCGGGTCCGCAGATGTACGCGCCTGCGCCGAAGGGCGTCCGCGTGGACGTCCGGGCCGGCGGAGGACAGGTTCCTGGTCAGGTACTCCCACAGGCTGGGGATCCCGAGGTCGGCGAGTGCGTCGGTGATCCGGCGAGACTGGGGCGTGTCCGGTGGGATGTCGAGGCTCGTGGGCTCGCGCTCGACCGCCCGGTGCTGTTCGAGCGCGGCCAGCACGTCCGGGCGGCTCCAGCGGCCCGCCGACTGTCGGACGAGGGCCGTGACGGCGGCGGCGGGCATGCCTGGCGCGGACCGCAGGAATTGGTCGACCACCTTGGCGAGGGCGGTGCGTTCCGCTGCTACGGCGGTCCGGTGCACCGAGCGCTCGCGCGGATCTCCCAGCGTCCGCGCGGCGATCGGGTGCCCCCGCCGCAGCCGTTCCACGGCCCGGGTGTGCTCGCGCAGTTCGGTCGTGCCCCACAGCGCCGGGATGGAGGTCAGCGCCGAGTCGACCTCGTCGGCGGTGCAGTCGGCGGGCAGCCGGTACACCCGGAACAGGTTGCGGTGGGGCGCCCACCCCGTCTCAACCGGCGTGATGACCTCGTCGAGGTAGGCGCGGACGTCGGCCTCGCGGAGTCCGGGAAGGTCCGTCTCGGCCATGTCACCGCCGCAGGCCGGGCAGTGGCGCGACGGTGTCGGTGTCGCGCCCACGGACCTGGGTCTCGATCTCCAGCCGCGCGCCGTTGGCCGCGTGAGCGTCGATCCGCAGCACTCCGTCGGCGCCGAGTGAGAAGTCGAGCTCGACCGGGTCGCCGCGTCTGCCGTCCCGCGGCAGCCCTTCCATGGTGCGCTCGTCGAGCCGGAGGTGGTCGGCTTCTTCGTCGGACAGCACATCCGTCATGGACTCGTACACGGCAATCCGCATCGTGGTCTGCCTGTCGCGCACGGTGCACAAGGTGTGTCGTCCGCTGGTGGGCAGCGGGGTGTTCGGGGCGATGATCCAGTGCACCGCGCTGCCGAGCGAGGGGTGTGCGGTGTCGCGCGTGATCAGTACGCCGTACCCCTTGGACGTCACGTCCACGACCTTGCGCGACTCGCCGGCAGCGACCTGGGCGGCGCCCTTGGCGACCACCAGTTCAGCGTCGACCGCGAGCCGGGGCGCGGGTAGGCGCGGGAACGCCTCGTCGAGCCTTCTCGCCACGGCGGGCGTCCGTGACATCCCGCCGACCAGCAGGACGTCGTCGATCGTCGTCACCCCGGCGGCGTGGGCCTGCTCGATGAGGTCGGCGGTGAAGTCGATGGTGCGGTCGAGCAGGTCGGAGGTGGCCTTCTCGTAGTCGCTGCGGGAGATCACCATGCGGTGCACGCGGCCCTGCGCGGTCTGCAGGGTCAGCATCTGCTCGGTGGAGGTCGACAGCGCGACCTTCACCGCCTGCGCGTATCCGAGCAGAGCCGCCATCAGTCGCGGCGATGTCCGGGGATCCTCCTCGTCGGTGACGTCACCCAGCTGGTCGAGGACGAGGTCGACGAGCACCCGGTCCCAGTCGGCGCCGCCGAGACGGGCGTCCCCGCCGGTCGCCACGACACGGACCTCGTCGGGGAACATGAGCACGACGGTGACGTCGAAGGTACCGCCGCCGAGGTCGTAGACGAGGACCGCCCGACCGGCGGGCGTGCCGCGCAGGCCGCTGGCCAGCGCCGCCGCGGTCGGTTCGTTGAGCAGGTCGATCACGTCCAGCCCAGCGATGCGGGCCGCCTCGCGGGTGCGTGCCCGCTCCTCCGTCCCGAAGTAGGCGGGGACCGTGACGACGGCGCTGGCGAGCGGGCCGTCGGCGGGAACTTCGGTGCCGAGCGTATCGAGCGCGTCCTCGACGGCCTGCCGCAGGATGAGGGCGGAGATCTGTTCGGGCCGCAGGTGCCCGCCGGGGACCGCGACGGTGTAGTCGCCGCCGATCTCGCGCTTGATCTCGGTGATCACCCGTCCCGGCTCTTGCGCGCGCTGGTCGAGCGCGAACTCACCCACCGCCGCGGTGCCGTCCGCGTCGAGGTAGACCGCCGACGGGGTGGTTGTGCGGCCCTCCCGGTTGGTCAGCACCCTGGCCTCCCCGGTGTTGTCCACCACGCAGACGCACGTGGCGGTCGTGCCGAGGTCGATTCCCAGGCGGGGACGGTCAACGCGGGTCGTCATGCTCGTCCTCGTCCCGGTCGTAGGCCTCGGTGATCTGCGCCGGCTGCGGCCGCACGTCCTCGGTGTCCAGCACCCACACGGGAAGCTGTCCGTCGCGCCGCGAGACGCCACGGACCCGCCTGGGGAGGTCGAGGACCCCGGGGTCGTTCGACGAGACGAGGACCTGGGGGACCTGGCGGCTCGCGTCGATCCTGGCCATCCGCTCCGCCGCGACCTGATCACGTCCCAAGATGCGGACGTCCTCTTCGAGCTCCGCCGACCGCTTCAGCTTCTCCTGCTTGATGCTCTCCCTCTTCAGGTCCGTCTCCACCGCCGCATTGATCAACTGCTGGCCGAGCTGCCTGCTCTGCTGCCGCAGCTTCGCGATGTGCCGGAACTCCTCGTTCATCTCGTCGGACTGGAACTTGATCGCACCGATGGTGGTCAGCCTGGGGGAGACGTTCTGCTCCCGCAGCGCCTGTTCGACCAGGGTCTTCAGCTCGGCGCGGACCTGGTTCTGATCGCTGATGAACTCCTCGATGAGGTGGCTGTTGGACACCTCGTTGAAGTAGCCCTTGACCACCACACCGAGCAGGCGGGTGACCAGCCGCTGCACCGCGGCCGACTTGCGCACGCCCGCGGTGCCGTGCTCCTCGTCGTCCTCGCCGAACCGCTTGACCAGGTGTGGCGCGGTCTCCGGCGGGATGACGAAGGTCTGGGTCAGCTCGACCGACACGTGGAACCCGTCCAGTGTCACCTCGATCAGATCCAGTTCGGAGTCGTAACGGTCGGCGCTGACGTCCTTGCGCCCCCAGGAGAGGATCAGTTCCCGTGAGGGGATCCGCACCACGCGGGCGAAGAACGGGTTGATCGCGTAGGTGGAGCCGCCCGGGAGCACCTCCGACTGCGGACCGAACTGCCCGCCGTTTTCGAGGAAGATCCAGGGGAACTGGAAGCTCTCGTGGCCCTCGATCTTCGGCGCGGGCTCGGAAGCGTTGACCGGGTGCAACCCTTCGGTGACGATGACGACACCGGTTTCCTCGCTCTCCACCGATACCAGTCGCAGGTCCTCCGGCTCCAGGTAGTGGTGCGACAGCGGGACCATCTCCAGGTCCAGGTGGTTCTCGGTGAGCACGTTGAACATGTCGGTGTTGATGGCGTAATTGCCCCCACCGGGGAGCAGCGCCTGCTGCGGTCCCTGCTGCCCACCGTCGTCGAGGAACTTCACCCCGTCCTGGAAGTACTTGCACTCGACGTGCCGGGCAAGAGTATGGCCGTACGGCATGATCTCGCCCACCTTGGCCACCACGACGCCGATGGTCCGCAGGGGGACGTATGTGCGTTTCACGATCTTCACGTCGAAGACGGTCGGGTGGATGGCGTACTGGCCACCGCTGTTCAGAACCTCGATCTGCGGTCCCTGCTGTCCGTCTTTGTCGAGGAAGGTCTTGAAGTCCTGGAAGTCGTCGCACGGCACGTGCCGTGCGATGGGCTGTCCGTGCTCGAGGGAGCCGCCCATCTTGGCGTGCACGATTCCGATCGAGTCGCTCGGGATGCTGATCATGTCATGGAAGACCACCCGGTAGAGCCAGCGTGGCCGGAAGTAGATGCGACCGCCACGCAGCAACTTGCTCTGCCGGTCCACCGCCTCGGCGAGCGAATCGGCGTGCCGGAACGAGCTGTACCTCCGGTTCACGACGACGAACTGCCCCAGCGGAACGTTCACGACCGACCTCTTGACCTGTTGCACGACCAGCACGAGGAAGCCGAGCCCGGCCAGCACCCAGAGCCCCGACACCACGAACCCGATGACGTCATCCACTGCGCCGCTCCTCGCTGATCCGGTCGTGCACCGCGGTGACCGTCATGCCCCAGCTGTCGTACCAGCCGGATGACAGGTTGGGTGAGCGCAGCGTCGGGAAGAACCCGGGGACGTCCCCGCCGTCGGCGGCCCACGCCTCGTAGTCGTCCGGTATGAAGCCCTGACTGCTCCACCCGAAGGTGCGGGCCAGGGTGTACATCCTGTTCCGCGAGCTCTCCGGCAGCAGCGCTCGCTGGGTGTGGAAACCGTGCCTGTCGCCGGTTTCCTCCTGCCACACTCGGGCGACGTCGCGCAGGAAAGCTGTTCCGATGTGGTTGACGTGGGATCGGGTCATCCAGCCCTCTTCCGACCGCCCGGCTGCCGCCAGCAGCATGTCGGTGGTCAGCCGGTCGGCCGTGACGAGATCACCCGCTCGCAACGCGGACCGCACCGCCGCGATGAGCGCCGCCGTGCGGTCCATCGGACCGGTGGCGTCGCGCGTCCGCGGCTCTGTGCGCACCAGCGCGCGCAGCTGCACGAGATGGGCCGGACCGGGTAATGCGCTGGCACGCGCGTCGAGGAAGGCGTCGGGCTGCCGCGGACCGGCCAGGACGATCCGCCGGACGGGGATGCTGCGCCATTCCGCGGCCTGTCTCATGTCGACGGTCGCCGGGGAGGGTCGGTCGGTGTCCAGGATCAGCAGCACACCCGCACCGTTGAGAGTGTCCGGAATGGTCGATATCCGCACAGTGAAGCCGTTGTCCACCAGTAGTTTCCGAAGCCGAACCGCGTAAGCGTCCTGAGGTGAACCGCAGACCACCACCGACGCGGATCCCGATTCCAGTTCTGCGGCCACCTCGTCGGAGTCCGGCCGATCCCGTGCCCGTTTGGACAGTGCCAGTCCGACCATCTCGCGCACTTCTCCCGGCACCGCGTGCAGGTCCGGATCTGCGCCGAGGATGGCCGGGATGACCTCGCCCGCCGCGCCGTCGCCGAAGGGTCCCCGCCCGGTCGCGGCGTAGAAGACCACGCAGCCCCACGCGAAGATGTCGGACTTCACCGACGCAGTGCTGCCTCCCTTGACGAGTTCCGGAGCCTGGTAGGGCAGGGTTCCCATCACCTTCCCGGTGCTCGTCAGGCGACCGATGTCGGCGACGGTGGTCGCGATGCCGAAGTCGATCAGCACGGCGCGGGTCGGGCCGACCATCACGTTGGAGGGCTTGAGATCCCGGTGGATCAGCCCTTCCCGGTGGATGTCGCGCAGCGCCCGCGCGGTGTCGCGGGCGAGCGAGACGACGCGCTCGGCGGGCAAGCCCCTTCCGCTCGCCAAACGGTCCAGTGCCTGTCCCTGAACCACCTCCGTGGCCACGTAGAGCGGGTCGCCCACCACTTGCGAGTCGACCACCGTGGCGGTGTACTCCGAGCGCACCGCCTTCGCCGCCGCGATCTCCTGGGTGAACCGCTTGCGGTACACCGGATCTGCCGCGTGCGACGAGTGGATCACCTTCACGGCCACCTGTTCTCCGGACGACTCCGCCAGGTACACCGTTCCCATCCCGCCTGATCCCAGTCGGCCCAGAACCCGGTAGGGCCCCAGGCGTCTCGGATCACCGGGTCTCAATGCTTCGACCTGCGCAATGACCATTCGTCACCTTCCGGCACACGAACGTCCCCCGACGCGTGCCACGCGCGGGCCCCGCTTGCCCGCCGTGCGTCGCAAAGACGATTCTAGACCGGTTCACAACAAAATTGTCCGGCTATCACGCTTTTGCCCTACGGCAGTCGCTTCGTTGCGTTCCCGGTGCCAATACTTTCATGATCGGATGTCCAGAACGGTGTCATGTCGGGCGACTGGCCGTCCCTTGCCGTAAATTTGCGGAATTCGGATCCGGAAAGAGTGATCTTGGAATGGGGTCGACGATCACCTGGGCGTTGACCTCTTCAGTGCCGATTCCGCCGCCACGGGTCCGATGGGATCCGTGACGACATCCACGAGGTTTTCCTGAGGCCGGCTCGCTTGTCTCACGGCCACCAGCGCCGCGCGTCGTCGACCGCCGCGCCCAGGCTGTCGTGGAACCCGGGACCGGCGAGCTCCGCCAGCCTCGGGGCGGCGAGGTCCAGAAGCGCGAGACAAGTCGTCCGACTGACCGACCGCGTCGTACGGCGAAGCAGGACGACCAGGTCCGGGCCTTGCAGGACCCTCGCGGCGCGGGTGACCACCGCGACCAGCAGCCCACGGTCCCGGCTCGGTGCCGCCGCCGCAGCCCGTGCGAGGTGAGAGGCGGAGTCGAGAACGGGCACCAGGCCGGTGAGCGCCCGCGTCCGGGCTTCCTCGGGGAGGAGTTCCGCGGCGGAAAGCGCTACCTCCACCTCGGCGACGGTCAGGCCCGGTGCGGCCGAAGCCAACGCGCGAGCTCTGCGGAACGGGTCGTCCATCGCCAGGATCTCGGGCAGCGTGCGGACGAGCGGCGGGGGAGGCCTGTAGCCCACGGCGGTGGTGCGCTCGTCGGGCACCGCGTATCCGGCCAGTACGCCGGCGCGAGTCCGGTGGTCGGCCGCTGCGAAGGCGTCGTCGAGGTGAGCCGGGGCGGTGGTGATGGTGCGGGCCGCGGTCAGCGCGGCGGCGAGCACCGGTGGCCGTTCGCCGACGGGCAGCCGGGCCGCGACCGCCGTCAGCAGGACGGCCCGGGCGTCGAGGTCGGAGATCCCCTCTGCGGCGGCCAGCACCTCGGCGAGATCGTCGTCGGAACTTGTCGGGATGAGGGCGACGAGTTCGTCAACCCGGGCGAGTTCGCTGCCGCCCGCGACGGTGCTCTTCAGCAACGCGCCGATCCGCGGCCGCGGTCCCTCGCGCGGCGGGGCGGTTCCGGCCGCGGCGGACACCGCGTCATCGACCAGGTCATCGGGCAGATCCGGCAGGATCCGCCGGACGGCCTCCGCGCGATCGTGCTCACCGGCGACGGACATCGCCGAGCCCAGCGCGTCCCGGAGCAGGTTCCGCCTGGGCTGCCCGTCCAGGCGTCGCGCGATCGCCGCCTGCGCCGCGGCACGCCACCCACCGTGCCGCACCCGGGCCGCGATCGACACCGCGTCGGCCACGTCCGCCAGGTGCGGCGCGATCCGGGTCAGCACGTCGCCGGTGATGTGGGTGACGGGATCACGAGCCGCGGCCAGCGCCCAAGCCACCGCCGGAGGACGAAGGTGATCCGGCAGAAGTGGGACCAGCGCGGCGAGCAACAGCGCCCTGGCAGGCGGGGCGTGCAGCCTGCGGGCGTGCGCGAGCGCCCGCTGCGGCGTCCACATCCCGGCCTTCACCAAGGCGACCACCAGGTCGGCCGGGATGTTCGCGGTGAGGCTGGTGATCGAGGAGGCCGCGAGCGCGCACCGTGCCTCGTCCACCAACGTCGGCGCGGGTCTGCCCGCGGCCAGCGCCTCATCGGTTCGGTGAGCGAGGTGCGTCCACAGAGCGGAGATGTCGGCGAGGTAGTCGTCGACGGCGTCGGCGTGCTCGTGGGCAGCGAACCACAGGTTGCCCGTCCGGCCCTCGGCGGTGAGGAGCCTGCAGAGGTCCTCGACCCGCCCGGCGTCGAGCAGGTGCCCCGCCAGGTGCCGGACCGCGTACCCCGATCCCGCGGTCAGCAGGTCGAGGTCGGCGGCCAGCCGCGGCAACACGGCGTCGAGTCCGCCGAACCTGGCGAGGTGGTGGTCGACGATCCGGTGACGTGCGGCCGCCGCCGCCGCACCCAGGGTCTCGCTCCAGTGCCAGTCTTCCTCGGACCCGAGGTCGTCCAGGGGACGGCCGTTCAGGAACTCCCGAAGGCTGGTGTGGTGAACGGCGAACCTGCGGGCTGTCGGCCCCGCGCGCTCCACGGCGAGGAATGGCCGAAGGGTGCTGTGGCACCAGCGCCGGACCGCGGTCTCGTCGGCGTCGGCCAGCAATGCGAGGTCGGCGGCGTCGAGCGGCTCTCCGATCACGGCGACGACGCCCAAGAGCCGCAGCAGCCCTGCGTCCCAGTCCGGGCTCCGGCTCCAGCGGTCCACGGTGTCGGTGTAGTAGCGGGACAGACCCGAGGGCAGAGTGCCGAGGTCTCGCACGTCGCGAACCCCGTTCCGCAGCTCTTCGACGGCGTAGCGCAAGTACACCCAGACGCCCTGGCACCGGTCCGTCAGCGCGGTGATGACCTCCTCGTCGGCAAGCTCCGGCGGCAGCACCGCGCGCAGGTGCGCCTCGACGTCGAGGCGGTTACGCGGATCATCGGCCGCCAGCCGCACCACGACCTGGTTGCCGCCGGTGCGCGGTGGCGGGTGGCCGGTGCGATAGGTGCCCACCACGAACACCCCGTCCGGAAGCACGAACGGCAGCCCCCACGGCTGCCCGTCGACCTCAGCCTCGTCTGCTCCGTCGACGACCAACACCAGTGGGCTCCCTGCAGCCCGCGCCCGCTGGGCCGCCGCGTGGAGTACCACGTCGAACCCCTCAGGGGTGAACGCCCACTCCGGCACCATCGCGCTCGGCGCGATGTCCGCCAGTGACCACCGCCGCACCAACTGGCCGACCAAGTTCTGCAGCCCGACCCGCACCGTCGCGCCCCTGCTCACCCCGGCGAAGTGCCCCACCCATCCCCGCTCCAGCACCAGGAACGCCGCCAACGCCGTCTTCCCCACCCCGGCGTCCCCCTCGACCCAGACGTACCCGCCGGACATCTCAGCCAGACGTCTGTCGATCTCCGCGAGCACCCACTCCCGCCCAGTGAATCCCTCGCTCAACACCCGGTCTGTCACCGGTCGGTGCTCCCGCACGGCGTTCTCCACCGACACAGCGGCCGAGCCCGCCGACACAGGGGTGATGGTGTGGCCCTGAACCGCGACCGAGGGACTGCCATGGACGAAACTCGGCGCGGCTGGGTAGCCGGTGAACTCGAGCAGCAGGCTGGTGGGCACTGATGCCACGGTGGACACCGGTGGTGAGTGCCGGCCGGTTGCGGCGGTCATGCGGCGGGCTCGGTCAAGTGTGCCCGCGGACGGCTCGGCGCCGTAGACCTGGCTCATCAGGGTGGTGAGGCGGTCGATCCAGGCGCGAACATCGATCTGGCGTCCGAGGGCGGACAAGGCGCGGGCGCCGAGGAGCAAGAACTCGTCGGTCGGGTGGTGCTCGACCAGGACGTGCAACTCCTGCAGCACACGGTCGGCGCGGCCGTTGTCCAGCAAAGCTTGAAGGTGGTGCTGCTTGACCGTTCGGTGCTGGGCGAGCATGTCCTCGCGGCGGCGGTCGGCCCAGCCGCCGCCCAGTCCGGCCAGCGGGGTACCCCGCCACAGCGCGAACGCCTCCTCGAACCTGTCCGGGTCACGAGCCTGGCGAGCAGCGTCGGCCAAGAACACGAACCGGTGATAATCCACCAGCATCGGGTCGATCGCGAGCGTGAAGAACCCGGGACGTGAGCTGCTATCCAGCCAAGAGCCACTGCCACCCGCGCGGGTGAGAGCACTCCGGATGCGCTTGGCATAGGTTCGGACGGTGGACTCGGGATTGTCGGCCTGTCTGCGTTCCGGGTTGTCCGGCGACCACAGACAGTCGATCAACGTCCCGACGCTGACCGGTCTACCCGCAGACAGAGCCAACACGGCCAACATGCACGCCTGCGTTCTTGTTTGCAGCTTGTGTTCGCCCTGGTCACTGCGGATCCCGACACCGTCCAACAGCCGAATCTCCACCCGTCCCTTACCGGGAGGCTCGACCTGTCCAGGGTGCGACAGCCGGTCGGTCGACGGCTCGCGCGTGCGCAGGGGAGGCACAGGAATCCGATCCTGGTGCACTCGCTCGGGTCGATCCCGCTCCACCATGCCGACCGTGACGGAGGACCCGCCACGCGCGTTGATCACCAGGTTGTAGTCGCCCGCGACCACCGGCCCATCGGTGTTCCCACCGACATCCACGCGGCGACTGGCGCCGTCGTGCTCCCCTGGCGGTCCGAGGTCGTCCGGTGTCCGGCTCACTGCCCGCTTCCTCCTCGTGACGCGTGACATGGGAAATCCGGCGTCGGAGGTTCCGCTACAGCAACCGCCACCAGGCATCGCACGAGGTCTCCTTGACGACCACCGCCACATGGCGATAACCGGTGGGCCCGATCCGGCAGTAGCCCTCGTCCACCACGTGTTTCACCGCGTCCGACACCACCAGCGCGAGGCACGCCCCGCCGGCCTCCTCGAGTGCGCGTTTCACTTCGGGCGCGTCCACCAGGCGGGCGGCGTGCACCAACGGGGTACCCGACCACTCACCATTCACCCGATCGACGTAGCCCACGTGCACCGCGGCCCGCAGGTCGATTCGGTAGGCGTCACTGGCTGCCACGTTGTGCTCCCGCAGTGCCCTCGCGACCGCCTCGACGAACGTGTCGAGGACGTCGACCAACGTGACTGCCTCCGGCATCACGACCTGCATGCCATCACCGCGGTCGACCATCTCGAGCCGGTCCCCAACCACCCCGAGCGCCGCAGCCCCCGCGTGGACGCACTCCTCCAGCGCCCGGCGCATACGTCGCTGCCCGACGTTGTTTCGCGTGCTCGACCTCTGGACGTCCGTGGTCACCACAACCCGATGCGCCGCCAGCAGGTCGGGCCGCCGACCCGATTCGGGCCCAACCGCCGCCTCGCGCTCGGAGCTATGCACATGGATCACATGACCGACACCAGCCGCCACCGGACCGTGGGCGTCCCCGCCGATCTTCACGCTCACATCGCCAACCGGTCGCCCCCGCATAACGACTCCCCACCACCGAACCGCATCCAGGTCCAGCTACCTGCAGCAATCGTTCACCTCACGGTGAGACCCGGTGAACGCAGTTGTACGGATCAGCCCAGGCACGTTTCGAGTCATATGACGCACAAGTCGCCCGTTCAGCCGCTCGGCCCACCCGATTGGTCGACGGTCGATACGTTCCGCCCCTGCGGACGCCGTGCGACCATGATCAGCAGGCGGCCTTTTGAAGTCTGTGAAACGAGCGTTTCTGTCGCTGATTGCACGCGGGGAAGACGCGGGCGTCGTCGGCCCGACGAACCGGCGAGGGGGACCACCCCCGCTCGCGCAGGGAAGACCACGCCAGGCGCTCCGAGGGCGACACGAAGCGCGGATCACCCCCGCTTGCGCGGGGAAGACCGCCAGCCCACCGCCGGATGGCGCCCACTCGGCGGACCACCCCCGCTCGCGCGGGAAAGACACCTTGCCGATCGACTTGATACCGACGTTGCCGGGACCACCCCCGCTCGCGCGGGGAAGACCACGACGACGGCGGCCCGGCGTTCTTGGAGCTGGGACCACCCCCGCTCGCGCGGGGAAGACGCGGCGGTGCGCGCCGGACCGCTGACCTGCATGGGACCACCCCCGCTCACGCGGGGAAGACCTCGGCGGCGACCGCCGGGATGACGCGGTTCAGGGACCACCCCCGCTCGCGCGGGGAGACAGCAGGGCTTCCAGTTTTACGTAGGGCTGCTACGGACCACCCCCCCGCTCGCGCGGGGAAGACTACGGGTCGGTGTGCTGGGGGAAGTAGATGGCGGGACCACCCCCGCTCGCGCGGAGAAGACGCCACGACCCTGGCGCAGATCCTGGGCCGGGACGGACCACCCCCGCTCGCGCGGGGAAGACGCCGCCATCGCGGCGTCGATCTTCTTCGGGGACGGACCGCCCCCGCTCGCGCGGGGAAGACTCAGTGATGACCCAACCGGTATTAGGATCACAGGGACCACCCCCGCTCGCGCGGGGAAGACTGGGCGCCTGGCCCACGTAGACGAATACGACCAGGACCACCCCCGCTCGCGCGGGGAAGACGGAATCGCATGGCTTGCCCTGGTCGGTGTCGTTGGACCACCCCCGCTCGCGCGGGGAAGACACTCGGTGGTGCCCGGCAATGGCATCCCGATGAGGACCACCCCCCCTCGCGCGGGGAAGACGACACCGTCTTGACCTAGTACGGCGTGCCGGTCGGACCATCCCCGCTCGCGCGGGGAAGACTCACCGGAGACGGTGATCCGGCGGCCCTTCCGGGGACCACCCCCGCTCGCGCGGGGAAGACCTAGCGCTCGGGTCAAGGCGGCCTCCCCGACGAGGACCACCCCCGCTCGCGCGGGGAAGACATCGCAACCTGCGTGTCGTCCACCGTGGTCCCCGGACCACCCCCGCTCGCGCGGGAAGACGGGCTCCCCGACGCCCAACAGGCCGAAGGAGAGCGGACCACCCCCGCTCGCGCGGGGAAGACGTCGGAGCAGCAACTGTCCTGTCCGATGTCCAGGGACCACCCCCGCTCGCGCGGGGAAGACGTCGGCGTGCAGGCCGGGGCTGAGCTGGCACTCGGACCACCCCCGCTCGCGCGGGGAAGACCACCACCACCCCGTCGCCGTCCCAGTCGAGAGCGGACCACCCCCGCTCGCGCGGGGAAGACCGCAGGGACTTCGTGATCTCCCTGCGCAGGCCCGGACCACCCCCGCTCGCGCGGGGAAGACGCAGTCCGTCGAACCGCGTGCACCACACGGTGAGGGACCACCCCCGCTCGCGCGGGGAAGACCTGCCCATGCGCTTCGACGCGGTGACCGACGGCGGACCACCCCCGCTCGCGCGAGGAAGACAACGACATGCGCCCCTCGTCGTGGACCTGCCCGGGACCACCCCCGCTCGCGCGGGGAAGACACGCCGGACGCCTGCGCGGATGCCGGGCCCGCGGGACCACCCCCCGCTCGCGCAGGGAAGACGACGGGGTGCTCGCGGAGGATGGGGAGCAGCGCGGACCACCCCCGCTCGCGCGGGGAAGACTTCGAGGCCAGCTGCCTGCAGGCCATCCTCGACGGACCACCCCCGCTCGCGCGGGGAAGACGAGGACGCGGTGAAGAAGCTGGAAGCCGTCGGGGGACCACCCCCGCTCGCGCGGGGAAGACTGAGCGGGCTGGACGACGACGAGAAGGGTGTCGGGACCACCCCCGCTCGCGCGGGGAAGACCTCGACGAGCACGGCCACCCGGCGGCGCTGGCGGGACCACCCCCGCTCGCGCGGGGAAGACCCTCACACCTGCGTTCCTGGGTGCTCGACCGCAGGACCACCCCCGCTCGCGCGGGGAAGACGTGGCGTTGAGCTTGCCGCTGGCGTTGAGTGGCGGACCACCCCCGCTCGCGCGGGGAAGACCGGGTCACCGTCCTGGCTCAGTCGCGGCGTGCCGGACCACCCCCGCTCGCGCGGGGAAGACACTTCTTGACCAGCGACGTTACGGCGCTGGAGCGTGTCTTAGCATCGGTTTGTTGGCGGAGCGCCAGCGAGCTTTGGGCGTGGTCGAGGCCGGTTCGAGCGTGGCCGGGTGTTGTTGTGCAGATAGGAGGTGGTCAGCGTTTGCCGTAGCGACGTCGGCGGCCGGCGGTGCTCCAGCCCTTGCCGTCGGTGGGTTGGGTGGTGTCGTCGTCGGGTTGTGGGTCGGCGGGGCGGAGCATGAGTTGGATGCCGTCGTAGTCGACGGGGCGCCAGGTGTGGTGGTGGACTCTGAAGTCGAGTCCTTGTTCGTTGTCGGCGTGATGGACCATGATGGCGCGTCCGGTGCGAACCATGTCGATGACCCGTGCCCACATGAGGTCGCGGACGCGTTTACTGACTTTGCCGACGAACACGCCTGGGGAGATTTCGAGGAGCTGGCGGGTGAGGTCGCCGCGGAGCCCGACGGGGCAGGCGGCGACGACGATGACGGTCACAGGTCGTCGTCCTCGTCGTAATAGTTGGTGCCGCCGGCGACGGCGCGGCCGTTGTCGTCCCAGAGCATGACGACGTTGCGGGATTCGAAGTCGGGGTCCTCGAACGCTTCCGGGCCGTACTCGACGAGCCCGTCGTCCTCGCGCAGCAGTGTTTTGATGTCGCGGACGCAGTTTCGAGGAAGGCGCCGTCGCGCATGTGGTCGCGGACGGCGCGGCGGGTCTCGATCCGATGTCGGCGACGTCGCGGGCGGTGATGTCGAAGGCGATGGGGATGGTGATGTCGGCTTTGTAGAGGTCGGCTATGTCGTAGACGAAGGACCGCACGTGGCCGGTGTGGACGAAGCCGAGGCCGGGGGCGCAGCCGAGGGCGGCGATGACGGCGTGGACGACGCCGTAGAGGCTGGTGTTGGCGGCGGAGAGTGCTTTGTTGACCGGTGTGCCGGAGTCGAAGTCGTCGGGGTCGTAGTCGCGGCGTTGCCAGTCGATGCCGGTGTGTTTGGCGTGTTCGCGGTACAGGCGGCGGACACGGGCTCCTTCGCGTCCGCGGAGTTGTTGCATGGTCAGGCCGGTGGTGTCCTCGCCGGGGAAGCGCATGGCGTACATCTCGCGGGCCACGCGCAGTCGGGTGCGGGTGTTGGACACGAGGTTGGCCTGGATTTCCAGCAGTCGGGAGGAGCGGGCCAGGGAGCGGCCGTGGGCGTAGTAGCGGACGCCGTGTTCGCCGACCCAGACGGCGGTGGAACCGCTTTCGGCGAGCAGCACCATGGCCTGTTGGGTGACGTTGGTGCCGGGTCCGAGCAGCAGTGCGCCGAGGGTGGCGGCGGGGATGTGGACGGTGCCGCGCTTGTCGGTGGCGGTGATGGCGTTGTCGTCGCGGTTGACCACGCAGTGTTCGAGGTAGAGGAACGACAGGCGGTCCTGGGCGCGGACGAGCTGGGAGAGCGGCACGGGTCGGGCGCCGGGGATGTCAGGCACGGGTCACCTCAGACACGGCGGACTGGGGCGAGGGTGAGCAGGCCGCAGCCGTAGCCCTTGGCGGGGCCGATCCCGGTGACGAGAGTCGTGCGCAGCGCGTCGGGGTCGGTGATGTGCAGGCGGCCTTCGAACACGGCGGTGGACAGGCTGACGTTGGCGCCCTGTCGGGTGAACGACAGGTTTTCGCGTCCGCGGATGGCGACGTCGGGTTCCTTGTGCTCGCCGGTGGGGACTGTGAAGCCGTGTCGTTCGGCGCGGGTGAGCAGCCAGTCGGTCTGTTGGGCGACGGTGACGTGCCCGAAACGCTGGGAGCGGGTCGAGTCGGCGTTCTTGCGGCGACTGCTGACGGGGTTGGCCTTGAGCCGGAACGCCCACTCCTGGCCTGCGGCCAGGCGGTCGAGCAGGGGTTGGTAGTCACGGGTGTCCCAGGTGTGGGTGGTGGGCCAGCCGACCTGTTCGACCAGGTGGGTCAGGTCGGGGCGGTGTGGGCTGACCAGGTAGAGCATTACCTGGTGCTGCTGTCGGTCGACGCGCCACAGCACCCGCCCGTCCGACGCCGTGGTCGGGGTGGCGGTGGGGAAGGCGGCCATGACCGCGGCGTGGAGTTTCTGCGGAGAGGCGAGCAGGGCGCGGGCCTCGCGGCGGGCGGGGTTGATCTCGAACCGGGTCAGGTACATGAGGCGATTCCCTCGAACGCCGCCATGGGGTCGAACGGGTCGGTCACGGTGCTGGCCGCGCTGGTGGGCGCGGGTGCGCGGTGGGCGGGGTTGGGCACGGTGACGGTGTCGCGGTGGACGGAGCGCCAGCCGTAGCGGCGTTCGCGGGGATCGAAGCTGATCGGCTCGTCGCGGACGAGTTCGGCGTCGGGTGCGTCGGCCGGGCAGTCCATGACGATGTCGAGGTCGACGGTGGCGCCGTGGTGGCGGCGTTGAACCCAGGGCGAGGCCAACCACGGGTGGCGTCGCAAGCGGTCGAGCAGGGTGCCGTCGTGCAGTCCGTGCAGCAGTCTCCCCGCCGGCGGGCAGGAGCGGCGACCGAGGAACAGCGGGAACACAGGGGACCGCAGTGCCTGCTGCACGCTGTGCAGCAGATCCGGGTCGCCTTCGACGGCGACGGCGAAGACGGCGTCGGCGAGGTAGAAGCGGTAGGACAGCGGCATCGAGGTCGATCCGTCGCGCGTGCGGGCGGTCTGGAAGTCCCGCTCCAGTTGCCCAGGCTGGTCGACGCGGATCCCGATGCGCAGGTCCAGCAGGTCTTCCAGCGGGTCGGTGCGGCGGCGGCCCTGGGCTGCGGCGAGCATCCCGAGGACGCCGCTGCGGCTGGGGGCGCGGTCGGTGTTGCGGCGGACGAAGCGGCTGCTGGTGCCCCAGGACTGCAGCGGGGCGCCGAGCCGCAGCAGCAGGGTGGTCACGCCTTCTCCGCGAGCCGGTCGGCGACCAGGGCACCCAGCGTGCGCACGGTCGGGTCGAAGGTGCTGTGTCGCGCCAGCTCGGTGAGCGGAGCGACCTTCTTCTCCCCGACGCCGAACACCCAGGCGTCGACCGGGCGTTCGTCGAACGCCTCGTGCAGCTCTCGGGTGTGCTGGGCCAACCGCTCGATCGCGTTGACGACGCGGCCTCCTTCGGCGTCGTCCTCTACGGCTTCCTCGAAGGCGCCGACCAGGTTGATCGACTGGGTCTGGCGGACGACGACGAGGACGGCGTCGGGCAGTGTGCGGTTGGCGAAAGTGTTTTGCTTGCCGGTGGGCATGCTGGATACGAACGCGCGCGTGAACGCCTCGACCGCCCGTCGGGTCGCCTCGGCGTCACCCAGGTTGTCGAGCAGTCGGTCCACGTCCACAGTGGCGTAGCGGTAGAGGGTGGAGGAGTTGAACTCGACGGTGCCGATCATCCCGGCTCCGGCGTCTTCCTCGTCGTCGGCCTTCTTGTGGTCGTCAACGGCGGTGAAGTAGTCGTACTCGTTGTCCACCGCGTGCACGCTCAACGCGTGCGCGACCTGGCAGGCGGCGTCCACGTTGAGGTCGGTGGCGTCGGCGACCATCCGGCCGAACAGTGACACGTCGACCGAGTGCTCCCGGTCCGCGCGGGCCCGCGCCTCGGACTTGTTGATGTCCGGCTTGCCGCCGTCACCGGCCGCCGTGGCGGCGTCGATCGCCAACTCGGCCAGGCCGATGATCTGCCGGCGGCTGAGGAACAGCAGGTAGCCCGACTCGGGCAGCGCTTCCTTCTTCCGCGCCGGGCTGATCTTGATCCCGGCCGCGGTGAGCACCGCCTCGGCCAGCTCCGCCGACCGGTCCGCCAACGCCGGTTGCTGCCGGGCGATCTCCTCCCCGAGAAGCTCCACGACCCGCTTGGTCCGCACACCCAGCTCGGTCGGGTCGAGCAGTTGCTCGAACGCGTCCCGGGTCGCACGCTTCCAGGACTGGCTGGACACCCGGGCGCGTCGTCGCCCGCCGTAGACGGCGGTCTTGGGGCTCCCGGTGTCGTCACGGTTGATGTTGCTGGGCGGCACGGTCTGGATGACGTGGATGTCGACGATGGTGCGAGCCATGGAGGTGTCCTTCGAAACGGGGGAGCGGGTCACTGGGAGTCGAGGGCCTGGCCGGCGTCGGTGTTCCCAGGGCTGGCGTGGTCGCCGGGCCGGGTGGTCCGGTAGAACTCGCGTCCCCACCGCAGGCGCACGGTCGACGCGCCACCACGTCGCTGCCACAGGACCAGTTCGTCGGCCAGGAGGGCGTAGTCCAGCGGGATGTCGCGGCCGCGCAGCAGCTGCACCATGCCGCGCAGGTGGTGCGCCAGCTCGTCCAGGCTCTGTGCGGTACCCAATGCCTGGAACCGGCGCAGCACCGGCGGCACGGTGGTGTCGAACTCCTCCGGGTGCAGCATCCGCACCGCCCCGCCCAGTCCGAAGCCGCGTTGGTGCATCCGCTTGCGTTGCGACTGTTGGTGCGTCGCGTACAGGGTCAACGCGACGTGCGCGGCGGTCTCCGCCGGTGTCGGTCCATCCCCGGCGGTGGGGCCCGCGAACTTCTCCGACACTGTGTACTGGAGGATCTCGTTGACGCTGCCCGCGCGCTTGCCGACACCACGCCGCAGTCGCGCCAACGCCGCCACGGCGGCGGACCGATCGGCCAGCACGCCTTCCTGCAGCGGCTGGATCCTGGCGTGGACCTCGGTGCCGATGTCGGTCAACACCGCCCAGCGCGGCTTGGCCGCCGGAGCCTGCTGTCCTTGCGTGACAGTCACGACGCCAACTCGCTTTCCTCGATGTGGGCCAGGGGAAGTGCGGTGCGCAGGTCGGCTCGGAACCACCGGTCCGCGTGCGCGGAGGTGACCAACCGCTTATCCACCACGCGGCCCGACCACGCCTCCATCGGCGCCCGCGCCAGCAGGTCCGCGCCCACCGCACGGACGATCCGGTGGGCGGTCCGGTGCCATGCCGTCGCGGCCTGAGACGGGACCGTGTCCGCGCGCAGGCCGCGCAACCAGGTGCGGAACGCGACGTCGAGCTCGGCGTAGGCCAGTTCGACCGCACGAGTGCGTGGCCCGTCCCGCTCCTCCTTGCCCGCTCCGGCCGCGGCAGCCAGGTTGGCGGCGAGCTTGCCCACCGCCCGGGCAGCCTCGTCGGCGGCCCCGACGCCGGTCACCGCCGTGTGAGCCAGTTCGGCGTTCTCACGGCGCAGGAGCACCACCCGCAGCGACAGCATGTCATCGAGGATGTCGGTCGTGGTGGCGCTCTGGCTGCCGTAGGTCATGCCGATGGTGTGCAGGCGGACCGGGAAGTCGCTGCCCACGATCTGCTCGACCTCGGCGATCCACTCCAGGACGCGTGGTGCCAGGAACGGTGCGGCCTCGTCGCTCTGCGCCGCCACCGCGCCGGGCAGCATCGACTGCAGGCCACGCCACACCGCCCGCTCCGGGTCGTGCTCACGCGGCATGTACACCGTGCCTTCGCGCAGCTTCTTCTCCTGCGCCTTGCTGCGCCGCCACCCAGTGTGAGGTTCGAAGTCGTGCTTGTTCTGCGGTGTGATCCGGTCACCGTTGCAGATCAACACCCCTGTCACCCGATCAGCGCGGGCGACCAGGCGCACCCTTCGACTCTGCCAGGTGTAGAGGTCCACCGGCCCGCTGGGGCGACCAGTCAGGACATCCTCGGCCGGGCCGAGCGGCTCGCGTTCCCAAATGGGCGGGTCCGCCACCAGGGAACGTGTGAAGGACTCCGAGTCGCCGGCGATGAGGTTGAGCAGGAGGGTGTGCCGCAGCGACGGGCCCTCGGGGAGCACCCCGCCCAGATAACCGGACCAGCCGGTCCCGATCGGATAGCCCTTGCCGCTCTTCACCCGCGCGTCGCCCAGTGCACCGGACTTGATGCCCGACGGGTCGAAGGCGTGGCAGTGCACGACCCACCGTGCCGCTTCGGCGAACGACAGCGACACGTCGCCGCCCAGACGGGAGGTGAAGAACGGGTGCCCGTTGGGCATGTCGGCGATGAGTTTGTTGAGCTCCGAGACCTCACCCTTCGCCGTGCGTAGCCCTGCCACCTGGAAGAACGGGGCCTGCGAGCCGAACAGGTCGAACCGTGCCCGGTGCCGTTCCAGATAATCGCGGACATCGTCGGCGGGAAGCTCCTCGGCGTCCCACAACTCGGCCCAGTGCGGCACGTCGCGTGGCCCTTCGACCGCGCCGTGCAGCACCGCCAGCAACAACCGTGTCAACGCGAACGCTTGCGTGGGCACATCGCCCACGAGCCCGGACAGGGCGTGCGCCCGCCGGAACACGTCGATCAAGGACAGTTCCACCAGCTCACCGTCCAACGTCCTGGCGAGCAGCCACGGCTGGTCGATCAGGTCGAACGACTGGGGCTCATCCCCGCTCATGCACCAATCCCTTGCCAGGGTCGTAGGTCAGCCGGAAGTCCGCCTTGCCGTGCTTGATCCGAGCGGTCCGGTTCTCATCGAGCACCAACACCAGCCGTCCTCGCAACAACGGCGAGGACTCGAAACTGCCGAAGTGGTTGGCCTCCAACGCGGAGATCACGTCGAGGTCCACTGCGGGATGACTCATCGCCACCGGAAGCCGCAGCCCACAGGCCGCGATCACCCGGGCCTGCGCGGGTTCCACCGGGAGATCGGTCGGCACCGGCTCTCCACCGCCACGTTCGATCCACTCCGGGGTCAGCAGGCCACCGGACACATCCTGCTGAACCACCAGCACTTCCAACGACTCCGCGCCGTCACGGACCTGAGCCGCGCCCGACGCGTTGTCGTCGGCGTCCCCGACACCGGCGCGGACCCACCCGATCAACGAGCGAGTGGTGGGACCCGTCTCGTCCAACAGGAACGTCCTCGCCGCGCTCACCCGGATCGCGGCCTGCTCAACCGCCTTCGCCGCGGCCTCGGCCATCGCCGACCGCCATGTATCCGGGCCCATCGGGTCGTCGTCGTAGGCGCGCTGCACCAACGGCGCGATGTCCGCGGGCAACGCCAACACCTCACGGTCGACCAGCAACGCCGCCGACCGCAACAACAGGTGCTCGCCATAGACACGCCGCGAACCCGGCACGGCCCGCACCGGCTCGGCCGCCCACTCCTCGACCCCCACCACCGCGCACCGCGCCCGCGTCACCGGTGCGGGCCTGACCCGCCGATGACGGTGAACCCTGCCCAAACGCTGCAACACCAGGTCCATCGGCGCCAAGTCGGTGACCATCAGGTCGAAGTCCACGTCCAACGACTGCTCGACCACCTGCGACGCCACCACGATGTGCAGTCCCGGCCGGTCACCGGCCGGACCGAACCGCGCCAGCAGACCCCGGTCGATCCGGGCCCGGTCACACGCCAGGAACCGCGAGTGGGCCACCGTGACGTGCTCCGCGCCGAACTCGGCCTCCAACCGCTCCGCGGTCTCCTGCACCCGTGTCACGGTGTTGCGCACCACGACCGCGCACCCACCCTCGACCAAGTGCCCACGTAGATAGGCGACCAACGTCCCCAGGTCATCCGGCAGCCGGTCCAACACCACCTCGGTGCCGGTCTCCGGCAGCGGCAGCGACCGCGCCGGGACACCACCGGATGCCGCAATCACCGGATAACCCAAGTCTCTCCGCACCTCGTGCGTTGCCCCGTCGTAGGCGGCCAGCAGTTGGGCGCGCCGCTCCGCGGGCAGCGTCGCCGACAACAGCACCACCGGCACCCCGTAAGCACCCAGCCAGTGCAACACCCGGTGCAGATACTGCGACATGTACACGTCGTAGGCGTGCACCTCGTCGATGACCACGACCTTGCCCGCCAAACCCAGATGCCGAAGCATCAGATGCCGGCTCTTCAGCCCGGCGAACAACACCTGGTCGATCGTGCCCACCACGAACGCCGCAAGTACACCCTTCTTCCGGCCGCTGAGCCAATGGTGCGCCACCACCGGGGTCTCGTCGTCATGACCGTTCGGCGCGAACCAACCCTCCCGTACCAACCCGGCGAACTCGTCGTTCAGCGAAGCCTTGCCATGCGCCAACGTCACGCTCACCGAGCCGTCCCGACCCGGCAGCACGTCCAACCACCGTCGCACCCGCCCGAACATCGCATCCGTCGTCGCCTGTGTCGGCAACGCCACGAACACCCCATCGGCACCGAACTTGGCCGCCAACTCCTCGGCCGCCAACAACGCCGCCTCTGTCTTCCCCGCACCCATCGGAGCCTCGACCACGATCAACCCCGGCCGCTCCGCCGACGCGGCAACCTCCACGGCCGCCAGCTGGACCGGCCGCGCCCCGTCCGCGTCACGGTCGAACCGCGCACGGAACACCGCGTCCACATCAGACTCGAGCCGCTGCGCTCGCCACCGTTGCGGCAACCCAACCTGCTTCCAGCCGAACTCCAACCGTGCCGCCATGTCGAACTCCTCCGGCGGCTCGTGAGCCTGCAACAACGGGAAGAACTCCGCGTTCGACGCCAACCAGTCCGCCAGGATCACGATCGAGGTCAGCAACACCTGACTCGGCCTGCTCAACCGCACATCCCGATACCGGCCCAGATCCAGTCCGGCCGACGCGCGCTCCAGGAAGAACCGCCGAGCCAGCTCCCAGACACCCTCACCGATCAGCTCACGCTCGAGCCCGGCCTCTTGCAACGACAACCGCTCCGGCGGCACACCGTGATGACTGCCCACCACGCTCGCCAACTGCTCCGCCACCACGGCGCGCCCGAAACCCTGTTGCGTGAACAGGAACTTGCGCACGGCCAGATGGCCGACCAACGCGTGATTCACCCGACTCCGGGAAGGATGCGACAACAAACCCGGCCGAGCGTCCAACCCGGCCACCCGCATCCGATCAGCCAACACCGGCACCTGCACCACGAACGCTGGACTGGCCTTGCCCACGTCATGCACCCCAACAAGCCAACAAGCCAACGCCCGCACACCATCCACACCATCAGGAAGATCCCGCGCGATCCGGCGAACCACCTGCGGCGACACCCACTCGTCCACCAAACGACCAGCCACGGCAGCCGAATCATCCAGGTGCTGGCGCAACGGCAACCAGTGCGTCAACCTGCCCTGCGGATCATGGACAGACTTCGCCCACACCACACGCCAGTCGACCGACACGACCACGCAACCTTCCCACGAACGGAGGCCAACAGTGGGCCACAGCGAGGACATACTCAAGCACTCAATCGCTGTTAGCGTCCGAACGCCGAATACACCCATACGGAGCAACTTGAGACTGCGGAGTCCGCAATCATGCGGATGGCTAGGGCGGCGGGTGAATCGCAAGCCACGCTTGCGTGGGGAGAGACCGGTGAGGTCAGCGCGATAACGGAGATCGGCCGAGGACCGGCTCGCCAGCGGGCGGAAACGCTGCCAACCGAGCCGATGGCACAGCTCCTACGGGCCACCCAGGCTCGGGCGGAGAAGACTTGGCAGAGCTTGACGAGATCGCGGAGGAGACGGGATCGCCTCCGGTCGTGTGGGAACCCTCGGCGAAGCCCGGCCGTCCAGACCGCCACCGCTCGTCGCGGGGAAGACGAGTCCCCGCCGGATAGCTGTCCGCGTCTGGCCCAACCCGCTCCCGCAGGGAGGACACCCTGCGGGTGAATGCCAAGAACACCGCAGCTCGTATGGGGGAAGGCGGCGGTTCGCCAGCGGCGACCGTGCTGCAGATGGGACTACCCCCCGCTCGCGCGGGGAAGACTTGTAGAGCATTCGGAACGTGTTGTCGCCCTCGGGACCGCCCCCGCTCGCGCGGGGAAGACGGCTCTCCGACACCCAGCAGGCCGTAGGAGAGCGGACCACCCCCGCACGCGCAGGGAAGACGTGTGGCGGAGACCGTCCGGCGAAACCAACGTGGGACCACCCCCGCTCGCGCGGGGAAGACCGTGATGCACACTGGCCGTAACCACCGAGAGGAGGACCACCCCCGCTCGCGCGGGGAAGACAAAGACGACGCCGTCGTCGAGATCCGCACAGGCGGACCACCCCCGCTCGCGCGGGGAAGAGGCTGCTGGCGGTCTCCTCCGCATCGGTGGCGCGGGACCACCACCGCTCGCGCGGGGAAGACGAAGAACCGCAGCAGCGTGACGCCTGAGCCGAGGGACCACCACCGCTCGCGCGGGGAAGACGAAGAACCGCAGCAGCGTGACGCCTGAGCCGAGGGACCACCCCCGCTCGCGCGGGGAAGACGGGCCGAGCAGCCGGTGCAGCGGTGATCCGGTGGGACCACCCCCGCTCGCGCGGGGAAGACCATGCCAGCGAACATGTTGCTGCCCTGCCAGGCGGACCACCCCCTCTCGCGCTGGGAAGACCTCTCGCAGCCTGCAGCTTGTGGAGGTGTCCAGGGACCACTCCCGCTCGCGCGGGGAAGACCAGACGATGCGGACCATCGCGCTACCCGGCGACGGACCACCCCCGCTCGCGCGGGGAAGACAACGTGCTGACGATCATGCTGTACGGGCAGCAGGGACCACCCCCGCCTGCGCGGGGAAGACAGCCCGTCGAGCGCGGGCGCGGTGATGCGCGGGGGACCACCCCCGCTCGCGCGGGGAAGACGCGCGGCGGTGTCCGCCGTTGGTGGTGGCGCGGGGACCACCCCCGCTCGCGCGGGGAAGACCGCGCCCAGGACGGTGTGCACCAGACCGAGCCGGGACCACCCCCGCTCGCGCGGGGAAGACCTGCACGACGAGGGGCACGCGGCGGTGGCGATGGGACCACCCCCGCTCGCGCGGGGAAGACGCGACGACGTCGAGCAGCGGGTCGAACCGTGCCGGACCACCCCCGCTCGCGCGGGGAAGACCGCACTGTCCTGCGCAACTACCTCGGCGCGGCAGGACCACCCCCGCTCGCACGGGGAAGACGCCCACGCGGCAGCCGTCAGGGCGTGGAAGAACGGACCACCCCCGCTCGCGCGGGGAAGACCGCCAGGCGCTCATCCTAGATTCGACGTCGACGGGACCACCCCCGCTCGCGCGGGGAAGACAGCGCTTCGCCGTCCACGTACTTGCCCTGCGCCGGACCACCCCCGCTCGCGCGGGGAAGACATTTGCACGTCGTAGGTGGCCGAGCTCGACTGGACCACCCCCGCTCGCGCGGGGAAGACCCTGTCCCACCCGGCTGTGCTCGCGGCCCTGGCGGACCACCCCCGCTCGCGCGGGGAAGACCCTGTCCCACCCGGCTGTGCTCGCGGCCCTGGCGGACCACCCCCGCTCGCGCGGGGAAGACCCCGCCGACCTCGTGCGCGCGATGCTGCGCCGGGGACCACCCCCGCTCGCGCGGGGAAGACACTTCTTGACCAGGGACGATACACGGCGAATGGTCGTTTTCGTTCGGTTTGGTTGCGTGGGACGACTGCTGGTCGGTTTCCCGCATCGTGACGGTGAGGTGATCTCACCAACGGTACTGCCGGTGTGTGAAGGCGTGATGGTGTTCAGAGGGACGCTCGGCTGTTCACCCGACGAACTGCACGGCCTGGGAGAAGAAGGACGGGGAGCTCCTGGTAGGACTGGATTTGCGAAGATCAAATCTTGACCAGAGGGCTCCCCGTGATCACGTATCGTGCCGCACTCGACGTGCCCCGCGAACTCGCCCGGTACCTGGGCCGACTGCTGCACGCGGAACGCCGCGACCGCGGCACACGCAAGGGCAGCAGGGCGCTGACCTGCTACTGCCGCCGAGTTTCCCCGACACCGAGCAGGCGACGATCCTGCGCGTGGCCATGCAGCACGATCCGGAGGGCATCGTCAGCAGACGCGCGACCTCGCGCTACGAGCCGGGTCGACGGTCGCCGGGGTGGGTCAAGACGTCGCTGCGTCGGGCCGCTGAGGTGGTCGTCGGTGGGTGGAAGTCGGGGCGGGGTAGGCGTTCGGGCACGGTGGGGTCGCTGCTGCTGGGCGCCTACGACGAGACGGGATTGGTGTACGTCGGACACGTCGGCACGGGCTTCACGGACAAGGCGTTGGTCGACATGGGGCGGCGACTGGCCGGGTTGCGCCGCTCGACCAGTCCGTTCGGCGCGCCGGTCCCGCGCGAGTTCGCGCGCGACGCGCGGTGGGTGGAGCCGAGGCTGGTCGGTGAGGTCGAGTTCCGGCACTGGGCCGGCGACCACCGGCTGCGTCACCCGTCCTGGCGCGGCCTGCGCGAGGACCTCGAACTGGAAGAGGTCCGCCACCCGACCGCTGAGCATGTCGGCCATGTCCGTCCGTGGTCTCGATCGTGTGATTCGTGTTGACATGGAATCGAACGTTCGTGCGATGATCGCGCGGCGGTTCTTCCCCGACCGCCGGGTGCCCGCCTGTGAGCGGGGTGTCGGTGAGCGAGGGGATGCTCGCGTGGAGCGGCGCGAGTACGAGCGGTTGGTCGATCGGTTCCGGCGGTTGGTGGCGCCGTTGCCGGGCTGGTGCGTCGAGGAGCACGACGGGGCGCCGATGCTGGTTGACGCGTTGTACGGGGGCGGTCTGCTGCTGCGGGTGGACAGCCGCTGGAACGCCTATCTCATGCGGTACTTCCGGGCTGTGGACAAGGACCGTCTGCTGGCGCTCGTCGCGTTGCTGGAGGTCGTGCCGCCGGATGGGCCCGCGCACAGGGCCGCGGTCGCGTTCCTGCACGCCCTCCGACTCGGTGACGACGAGTCCGAGCGCGCGCCCCGTCGGTCGTAGGTCGTAGGTCGCGATCACCTGGTGGTGGAGTGTCGGGCCGAGGGCTGTCCTGTGAGCGTGGTTGTCAGCCGGTGAGGACGAGCGGGGTGGTGGGGAGGCGGTCGTGGAGGACTTCGCGCAGGAGGTGGGGGAGTTCGGCGGGGAGGAGTTTGTCGGTGCAGTGGGTGAGGTCGTCGAGGGTGTGCCAGCGGCGTTCGATGAGGCCGCGTTTCTCGTTCTCGGTGGGTTTGAGTGGGACTTGGGGTGTGGTCGTGGTGGTGTGGGCGAGGTAGACGTGGTCGATGCGGTGGTGGTCGTGGCCGCGGTAGTGGAAGCGGGATTCGCGGATCCACAGCTTCGGGCCGAGGTGGTCCAGGCGGATGCCGGTTTCTTCGGCGAGTTCGCGTCGGGCGGCTTGGGTGGGGGTTTCGTGGGGGTCGAGGCCGCCGCCGGGTAGTTCCCACCAGTGGTGGTCGGGTTGGTCGGGGTCGCGTGCGTGGATGAGCAGGACGCGGTCGGCGGGGTCGAGCAGGAGTACGCGGGCGCCGATGCGTGGGGTGGTGCGGGTGGTGCCGGTCATCCGTGCGGTGTCCCTCGGGGGTGTGGCGGTCAGGTGTGGGTCGGTGATTACGAAGATCCGGTGTAGTTCCAGGTTTGGCCGGTGCCTCGGTACTGCTCGATGGGGATGGGTTGGCGTCCTTCGGGTAGGTGGTCGTGGCAGAGGGTGCCGTGGAGGTGGTCGACTTCGTGGGCGACGAGTCGGGCCATGCCCCGGTCGAAGATGGTGATCTTCTTGTCGCCGGTGATGTCGGTGTGTTCGACGTGGATTTGGAGTGGTCGGGGGATCAGGCAGCGGACGTCGAAGAAGCTGAGGCAGCCCTCGTATTGCTCGTCGGTGTCGGCGCTGGTTTCGATGATGGCGGGGTTGAGCAGGGTGATGGGCTGGTCGGTGCCGGGTGAGCGGACGATGGCGGCGGCGCGGTCGATGCCGATCTGGGGCGCGGCGACGCCCATGCCTTTGCCGAAGGTGTGGGCGTGGGAGATGCGCTCGGCGGCGGAGTTGAGTTCGGTGATGACCCGGCGGGCGTCCTCGGCTTCGGCGGGGAGGTCGAAGGGGCGTGCGGTGCGGCGCAGGAGTGGGTCGCCGTCCTGGGCGACGCCGAGGGCGGCCATGGTGTGGCTGGGGCGTGTGGGTGTGGTGTCGGTTGTCATGCGGCCGCGGAAATCCCATTCGAGTCGGTAGCGGGCGTGCGCCGGTGGGTCCTGGCATGACCAGGCGAAGATGACCCGGTCGCGGTCGGTGGTGCGGTGGATGGCGGTGGGGAAGGGCATGGCGTCGGCGGTCATGGAGGTGTGCAGGCCCCACACGACAGGGGTGAGGTCGGCGGGGAAGTTCAGCGAGACGGAGAGCTTGGCGGTGGGCAGTCGGATGGCGCGTTGAAACCAGTTGCCCCAGTGCTCGTCGCGGACGGTGTATTCGTATTCGATCCAGGTCGACTCGCCGGGGTAGAGCGGGAAGTGGCCGGTGTCGCCGGCGAAGTGCAGCCAGACTTCTTTGAAGGCGTCGCGGTCGTGGTGGGCGCTCCAGTTCATCGGCTCGGACCGGCCCTGGCCGTGCCAGGCGTGCAGGTCGATCTCGTCCCAGGTGAGCGGGTTCTCGCTGTAGAGGCGGTTGGACCGTTCGGGGTCGCCGGGGTAGCGGTCGACCGAGATGCGGATCAGGTAGCGGGTGATGGGCTCGGTGCCACCGTTGACCAGGCGGCGGCGTTGGGTGAGCCGGTAGGTGTGCCCGTCGTAGTGCAGGGTGGCGTCGTCGTGGTCGACCACCAAGCTGCCCGCTCCGGACTGGTCGGCAGGGGTGGACTGCACCGGCGGACGGGGCTTACCGGTGCGACCGGCCTCGAACTCGCGGAACGCCGTGAGCAGGGCCCCGCCTGACTTCAGAGCGGCGTCGGCGTGCAGCGCGAACTCCCGCGACGGGCGTTCGTGGCCGGACTCCACTTTGGACACGTATGAGCGGTCATAGCCCATCAGCTTCGCCAGCGCGGTGCGGGACAGGCTCCGCACGTCACGCCATCGGGCGAGTTCCGCCGCGAAGGCGTTGGTCTCACCGCTGTCCCCGCTCGTCGAACGCGCCCCGCCGCTCACGCCGCAACACCCCCGCATTCTCCGACTGTGAGTGGGCGTGAGCCCACCGTGAGTCACCGCTCAGCCTAGAGGCACACCCCGAGCGGCTGGTGTCGTGGACCGCGTCACAGAGGGATTGATGCCGATCTGTCCTGAACGACGAAAGGGAACCACTGCTCATGACGACGATAGAAATGCCCGCCCAGGACGACCCGTTCGCGCTCGATCTGCGGGTCATCACCGACCCGCCCCTGGACCCGGCGTTGAACGCCTGCACCAACGGCACCGACGACGGCTGTGACCCCACGTGCGCGTCGGCGTGCGTCACCGGGGGCGTCTGAGACCCGACCGCTCACGGGGTCGGGTGTCATCCCGGCCCCGCTGCGCCCAGTATCGCCGGGAGGAATCGATGCGTTCCGCTGGTAGGAAACCGCTGTACCGGCACGTCGGTGTCGCGCTTGTGCGGGCCGCGGCGGCACCGCTGACCGACGCGCCCGACCAGTGGCCGGACCTGACCGACGTCCCAGCCTGCCGGGGATGGTTGGACCGGATGTGGTCGCGTCCCGGCCTCGCCGAGGCGGTGCGGCAGGCGAGCCCGTCGCTGGCAGACCGGGTCGAGGCCATCCGCGCGGGACGTGCGGTGACGGACAGGCGGGTTCGCGGTGCGACGGTCTCCACCGCCAGGTATGTGCTGCGCAGCATCGGCAGGCCGACTCCGTTCGGGTTGTTCGCGGGCGTGGCGCCGGTGACCGTGACGGACACGCCGGTCGCGCGGTGCGGACGGGAGCACCGCGCGGCGGCCCGGGTGAACACCGAGTGGTTGGCGGACATCGTCGACCGTGTCGAAGGTTGCGTCGACCTGCTGGAACGCTTGGAGGTGACGGTCAACGACCTCGCCCGGCGCCGCGGTGACCGGTTGGAGATCCCGCACGGGCCTGACCGGGTGACGATCGGGTACTCCAGTGCGGTGGCGGCCGTGTGGGACGCGGCGGCGGTCCCCATCCGGTTCGGCGAGCTGGTCGACAAACTGGCCGAGCACTTCGCCACCGACCGGCCGAAGGTCCGCGACACGCTCGGCGTGTTGGTGAAGCAGGGGTACCTGCTCACGGAGCTGCGCGCGCCGTACACCGTCACCGATCCGTTCGCCCACGTCCTCGCGCGCTTGCACGCTGCCGGCGCCGGCAGCGTCCCCGAGATCGCCAGCCTGCTGCGCGGACTGGACGCGGTGCTGACCGGGTTGGCCCGGCACAACGACGCGAACACCACGGTCGCCGAGCAACACCGCGTCCGCGCGGACCTCATCCGTCGGATGCGGGACCTGTCCCCGGCGGGCCGCACCCCGCTGGCCGCCGATCTGCTGTTGGACTGCCAGGTCGGTGTGCCGCGCACGGTCACGCGGGAGATGGAGCGCGCCGCGAGCGCGCTGTTGCGCATGACCCGCCGGCCCACCGGCGACCCGGCATGGCGTGACTACCACGGTGTGTTCGTCGACCGCTACGGCGTCGGCACGCTGGTGCCGCTGCTGGACGTCGTCTGCCCCGACAGCGGTCTGGGCTACCCGGCCCGCTACCAGGGCAGCGTGCGCCCAACGTCGATTCCGGAGTTCTCGCAGCGCGACGAGCGGCTGGCGGCGTTGGCGTGGCGGGCAGCCGTCGGCGGGACCGGCGAGATCGTCCTCACCGACGAGGAAGTCACGGACCTGGGCAGTGAAGATTTCGACGCCCGGTACATCCCACCCCACGTGGAGCTGTCGGCCCGCGTGCACGCGGACAGCGTGGCCGCACTCGACCGCGGCGAGTTCACCATCACCGTCGCCCCCGCCCGCTCCGCCGGCACATTGACCAGCCGATTCACCCCGATGGCCACCGGCTCCGGCCTCGCGTCGGCCTTCAGGGACCTCCCGGCCGCCACCGTCGGCGCGTTGCGGGCGCAGTTGAGCTTCGGGCCCCGCTACGCGCCCGCGGAGAACGTCTGTCGCGTTCCTGCCTACCTCGACCACGTGATCCCGCTGGGCGAGCACCGCAGTCACGGCGACGAGGCGACCCTGATCCGCCTGGACGACCTCGCCGTCACCGCGACCCGCGACCGGCTGTACCTGGTCAGCCGGTCACGCCGCCGGGTCGTCGAACCGCAGGTGTTCCACGCGCTCGCGCTGGACAAGCAACCCCCGCCTCTGGCCCGGTTCCTGGCCGAACTGCCGCGCGCGTTCAGCGCCTCCTGGTTCCAGTTCGACTGGGGACCGCTCGCACACCTGCCGCGACTGCCGAGGGTCCGCTACGGGCGCACCGTGCTATCCCCGGCCCAGTGGCGACTGACCACCGACGACCTCACACCACGCCACGACCATGACGGTTGGCCTCGGGTGCTGGACCGATGGCGGCGATTGTGGGGTTGCCCGCAGGCGGTCGAACTTCGCGACGCGGACCGCACCTTGCGCCTGTCCCTGGACGAGCCCGCCCACATCACCCTCCTGCATACCCACCTCGTCAAGCACGGCCAGGCCGTCCTCTACGAAGCCACGCCGATCGCCGAGTACGGCTGGATCGGCCACCACGCCCACGAGATCGCATTGCCGCTGGTCACCACCCACCTGACCGCACCCGACCCTCTGCGCGGCCCGCTGCCCGAGGTGGACAACACCCACGGACAGCTGCCCGGCACACCCGGCGCCACCTGGCTCGCCGCGAAGATCTACACCCACCCCGAGCGGATGGACGACATCATCACCGGCCACCTTCCCGCCCTGCTGGACGAGCTGGACGCCGACGCCTCCTGGTGGTTCCTGCGCTACCACAGCCAGCACGAGACCGATCACCTGCGGCTGCGGCTGCGCACCACCCCCGACCACTACGCTGCGTGCACGAAAGCGCTCGGGAAGTGGACGCAGCGGATGCGACAGACAGGGTTGACCGGACGGTTGGTGTTCGACACTTACCACCCGGAAGTCGGCCGATACGGGCACGGCGCCGCCCTGACCGCCGCCGAGACCGTCTTCGCCGCCGACTCCCGTTTCGTCGCCGCGACCTTGCACGCACGGCTCACCACGACCGTACCGCCCACTGCCCTGGTCGTGGCGGGCATGGTCGGGATCATCGACGCCTTCCTCGGAAATCCCGCCGTGACGATCGACTGGCTGACCGACCGCCCGGCACCCACCGCACCCGCCCGTGACCGGCAGGCCGCCGACGAGGCGATCCGACTGGCCGCCGACACCGACGTGCTGCGCCGACTTCCCGGCTGGACGACACAGGTAGATCAGGCATGGCAGGCCCGCGCGAGGGCGCTGGCCGAATACCGCACGCGACTGCCGTCGGTCATCGACACCGACCTCGTGCTGGAGTCGCTGCTGCACATGCACCACAACCGCGCGCTCGGCATCGACGCTGACAGCGAACGCGCTTGCCGTCGCCTCGCCCGACAAGCCGCGTTCAGGCGATGTGCCCGACCACGGGACGGGCGGCACCGATGACCCCCACCAAACCAGAGATCACGGCACAGCGGGACGAACCGTCACCGTACTGGCGGCAGTCGCTGGCCTCCGGAGCCGCCGGGACCGCGCTGCTGCACATCGCCCGGGCCCGCGCAGGTCAAACGCAGTGGCCCGCAGTCCACCGGTGGATCACCGTGATGACGCGCGACCCGGTCACCGCGGATACGAGCTCGGGGCTGTTCCACGGGGCCCCGGCCATCGCGTTCGTCCTGCGTCAAGCCGCCCACCCCTCCTACGCGCCCGCCCTCGACACGCTGGACCGCCACATCAGCCACCTCGCCGCCCGACGGCTCGCCGCCGCGCACCAGCGCATCGACCAAGGGCTGCCACCCCGGCTGGGCGAGTTCGACCTGATCAACGGCTTGACCGGGGTCGGCGCCTACCTGCTGCACCACGGCGGTCGACAAGAGCTCGTGCGTGAGATCCTGGCCTACTTGGTGCGGTTGGCCATCGAACCCGTGTTCGTCGACGGCCGGCAGTTGCCGGGCTGGTGGACTCCCAACGCACCGAACGACCGCCCGTCGCCGCAGTGGCCCGGCGGGCACGCCAACCTCGGCATCGCACACGGGATCGCCGGACCATTGGCGCTGTTGGCCCACTCGGCGATCCTCGGAACCACCGTGCCAGGACACGTCGAGGCCATCGACCTCATCTGCTCCTGGCTGGACCACTGGCGCAGCGGCACCTCGACCCGACCGTGGTGGCCGGGCCTGCTCCGGCCGGAGGAATGGCACCGCGGATCGGTCGACCAACCCGGTCCCCAGCGCCCGTCTTGGTGCTACGGCACCCCGGGAATCGCCCGCGGACAGCAACTCGCCGCCATGGCCCTGCACGACCGGCACCGGCAGCGCGCCGCAGAGCACACCCTGGCCACGTGCGTCACCGACCCCGACCAGCTCGCCCTGCTCGGCGACGACTCCCTCTGCCACGGCTGGGCCGGCCTCGTCCAGACCACCCGACGCGCGGCGGCCGACGCCGAACCCGACAGCGCACTGGCCGCCCTGCTGCCACACCTGAACACCCGCTTCGCTCAACACCCGCACACCCGACAACCAGCGGCCGGCGACGGCCTGCTCGAAGGCACCACGGGCATCGAGCTGACCCGACACCCCACGCCCGGAATCGCCTGGGACACCTGCCTGCTCATCGCCCCATCAACCCCCGGGACACCGGACACGGAAGGAATCGGATGACCGCCACCACCGACACCCCGCCGGAAGAGCTGCGCGACCGCATGGTCGACCACATCGGCGAAGCCGGACACCTGCGCTCGGCCGCCGTCGAACGCGCGCTGCGCACCGTGCCCCGCCACCTGTTCGTTCCCGACGCCACCGTGGCAGACGCCTACGCCAACAGGTCCATCACCATCAAGCCGGGCGAGCCCGGTGGCAGGCCCGCCAGCTGCATCTCCGTGCCCACCGTCGTGGCGATGATGCTCGACCAACTCGACGCCCGACCCGGCCACCGCGTCCTGGAAATCGGCGCCGGCACCGGCTACAACGCAGCACTGTTGGCCGAACTCGTCGGCGACACCGGCCAGGTCACCACCGTCGACATCCACCCCGACGTGACCGAGCACGCCCGACGCGCCCTGGACGCCACCGGATACGGCCGCGTCCACATCGTCACCGGCGACGGCACCCTCGGACACCCCGACCACGCTCCCTACGACCGGATCATCGTCACCGTCGGTCCCTGGGACCTGCCGCCCTCCTGGTCGGCCCAGCTCGCCCCGGGCGGCCGACTCGCCGTGCCGTTGACGTGGCGGGGACAGACTCGCAGCGTCGCGTTCGTCAAGCAGGAAGGCGGAGTGCTGCGTGCCACCGACAGCAGGCTGTGCGGCTTCATCCCCATGATCGGCGACGGCCAGGACGGTGAACGCAAGATCCGCATCGCCGACGACGTCGACCTCCACTTCGACCCCGACCAGCCCGTCGACCCCGCGGCACTCCACGGCGTCCTCGACCACGAAGCCGTCACCGTCTGGTCCGGCGCGTCGGTGGCGCCCATGGAATCCACCGACCTCATCTGGCCCCGCCTCACCGGCGTCGAACCCGGGACCTGCCGCTTCGCCGCGGGCAACATCGCCGTAGAGGCCGGCCTTTGCAACCCCGCCTTCCAATACAGCAGCCCTGCCCTGGTCGAAGGCGACTCCCTGGCCTACCTCACCCTGCGCGACCCCGCACCCGACGCCACCGAACGCCGCTTCGAACTCGGCGCCACCGGCCACGGCCCACTCGGCGCCGACCTCGCCGAACGCCTGTGCGCCGTGATCCGCATTTGGCACCACGACCGCACCGCCCAACCGATCATCACCGCCTACCCCGCAGGCACCCACGACGAGGCCCTCATCGACGGACAGGTGATCGACAAGCGGTTCGTCCGCCTGGTCGTCACCGCGTGACGGTGCTCCCACACCAAGCGTCGAATGCACGCTCCGGGCCATTTGCGCTCTCGTGCGGTTGACCACGGCTGGGCGTCGCCGCGAATCCACGACGGTCTTCGCGTCACCGCCAGGGCATCAGGAACCGCATGACGCCGCCCGCCGTGGGGCAGTCATCGAATGCGCAGTCCACCACGTCAACCCTGCGCACGCGTTCGTCACCGGTCACTCCCCTTCTCGACCCCTGCGATCGGGTCACTCCCAGGCGGCGGCATTCGGCCGACAGCCCGCACCCAGCGGACGGAGGCGAGCCGGAAGTCGTTGTGCTTCAACAGATCGGCCATGTCGGGCAAGTGTCCGGCGCCCCAGAGCAGCACCACCGGTCCGTCGTGCACGGCGCGCAGCGCGTGGGTCATCGCATGCACGGTGCGCCACTGCACGACGGCGCGCCGAGCCGTCGGCCGCATCAGCCACCGGCCCCACGGTGCGATGCGCACCAGCACCAACCGGACGATATGCCCCAGGATCCGGCGCTGCCTGTCGGTCAGCGCCGATCCGTGGTCGACCCGGGCGGAGATGCCGGGTAGCGCCGGCCGTGACAGCGTGTGGCGTCCGGACATGCGCATCAAGTCGACCTCCGTGACGTCGACGTTGTGCCAGCCCTCGACGGCGAGCCCGTGTTGCGTGCCGAGATTGGCGACCTCGGCGGCCCACCGAAGGACGAACCTGCCCGACCACCGCAATACCTCCAGGCGCGACCACTCCCGGTTGGTCAACGGTGGCAGGGGGTCCTCCCGTACGACCCGCTCGTAGTGGACGGTCGCGTCGGGGTGAGCGGCCACGATGCGCGAGATCGTGTGGAAGTATGCCGGTTCGCCGACGTGGCTCATGCCGATCAGCACGATCGTGTGGCCGGGCTCCCGGACCCACGTCTGCACGGCGGTGTGCAACTCGCCGCGCACCACTCTGGTGGCACGGCGGTAGGCACGGCGGAACATCACGAGTCGGACTCCTGGGGATCTTGGTCTTCGGCAGGCCACGGCGAGGGCCGGCACTGGGGGCACCACGCCCAGTTCGGGTCGGGCCGGTCGGTGGGCACGACGAGCGCGCCGCACGCGGTCACCCAGAAGGTCAAGCCGTCGTGGTGGATGCGCGGGCGTCGTCGTCAAGCCGGTGGATCAGGTCACGGAAGAACCCGGCGGCGATGTCGTTAGAGGACCGCGTCGGTTTCCTCGGCCACGGCACTCACCCGACGTCCCCGATCGCGCCAGCGGGCTTCCCGCCGGCGACCAGCACGGTCACGTCCGAGGTGGTCAGCATCAGGGACTGACCGGTTCGATCGATCAGCACTGGGAACGTGCACGCTGTCCAGCAGCCCTCGTACGGGTGCACGGTGCCCAGGCGGCCGTCTCGCAGCAGCACGCGCGTGCCCGGCCTGGGACGTCCACCCGTGCCCGTGTCGTGGTCGTTCCACCACCTCGACCCGTCATTTTCCCCACTCGGTCCGAACATCACAACCACCGCACCGATGTCGGCCCGTCAGGCACCGTCGGGTGCCGAACCGGGAGGGCGGCCCGCCCCGCCGCAGCCGGGCAGCAAGGGTGGGTCGCCTGGGAGGTGACGGTCAACGGCGACGGGAGGCCGGGCAAAGCCCAGGGCGCGGACGGCTCCCCGCGGACCATCGCGAAGCCAGCGACACGCCGAACCAGGAGACGGGGCATGCCACATGTGCTCACGTGGATGTTCCGTCCTTTTTGGGGACCACCTCGAACAGATCATCGAACTGCATCGGTGTGAGAGCGACCAACGCGCCTGCGATGAACGTGGTACCGGGTTGGAGTTCACCCGACATCACCCGGGCGAGCGTGGAGCGGTTCAGGCCCATCGCCTTCGCTGCTCTGTAGTCGGAGTGGTAACCGGCGAGCCTGGCGGCTTTGGTGAAGATGTCGAACCGCAGTTTGACGGTGTAGGAGGTGCTCATCCGTTCTCCAGCACGTGCCTTCCAGGGCTGGGCGTTCGTCCGCGGGGCCCTGTGCCGTAGCGGTCAGCGCAGTGGACGGAGTACACCCACCGCTGTCGGGTCGATTAAGTGGGATTCCGTGTGTCGGTGAACTCCGTGAGCTGTTCGAACAGCGTGTACGCCCCCAGGAGGTGCTCAGGCTCTTCGGTGAAGTGCGCCGCGTGAAGATGGGCATAGAGGATGACCGCCGGGCCATCGGGCAGCGAGAAACGGGTCAGCGGGTCATACCCGATGCCGGGGTACACGCCGGCTTTGTGCCGGATCACCCGCACGGCCATGTCGCGACGGTCGACAGTGATGCCGTCGAGGACGTAGGCGGTGCAGTGGTCGGAGTCAAGAGGCGCGAGGGCGGGGTGGATGCCCAGGGGCGCGAAGATGTCGACCTGGGTCGCGGCCCGGCACAATACTTTGATCATGCTCGTCGCCTCGGAGTCCCAGGAGCACCACACAGCTGGTTCGGGAGCGGGTGCGTCGGTGATCCCGTTCTCCGCTCGTCGTAGCGCGTCCGGCGACTGGCCGGTGCGCGCGGCGGCATCCTCGACCGTCAGGCCGGCGGCTTCACGCAGTCGGCGGAGTTCCCCACCCAACAGCCGGCTCCGCAGTGTGCGCCTGCCTTCCGGTGGGTCGACGTCGCTCGAGTGTGGTGTTTGATCGCCCGTTCCGGTCATGCGGCGCTTCTCCAACTGTTCAGAGGGTCGGTGTGGCGTGGTGAGTGAAGTTGGGTGGGGCGGCAGGGGCACGGGTTTCCTGCCGCCCCGGCGACCGGCTCTGTTCGGCGCTCTGCGCACATCGCTCACGCGGGGGCGGCGTGTCCGGGTGTGCGTGAGCAGCGTGCGAACCGAGCCGGGTGGTCTCCGCTAAGCGAGCTGCTTCGAGTTTCTTCGGAGTCGGTGCAGTGGGCGGCGGTGGGCCGCATCGTCCCGGGCGAGCTGAAACTTGAGCAGCAGGCGGCACGGAACTGGCGCTCTGCGCCGCCAGTGCCCGGCGCGGCACTGGCGGCAGTGGCCGTTCGCGTCAGGTGCGTGCTGTGCGAGCAGCGCCTGCGGACCTGCGACAAGTCCTGGTAGCTGATCCCGCGCGACCACTGCGGCGGTCCGATCACCGATCACGGCGAACGTCACGAGGATGTTCTGCGCAACCATCACGACCGACCTCGATGAGCGCCCTGCCGCGTTGTGGCGGTTGACGCGTTGTCCGCCGCCTTGCGAGGCCATGGGAACAAGGGGATGCCTTCCTGCTCCCGCCATGTCCGGTCGCAGTCGCGACACGTGGGCCAGCAGCCGTCGGGGCAGCGTGGCGGCGGGTCGTGCGGCACGGTGACGGCCACTCCGCACAACGTCTGGCCCTCGTCGTTGGCCGCCATGGAGTCCGGGATCGCGTGACGATGTCCCTGATACGGCAGCCATCGGAACGGTCGGGTGCCCATCAGGACCGACCCGAGAGGGAGATCGAGTAGAGGCTCACCGTCACTGCTGATCGGCGGAGGCCGACACGAGAGGTGACGGCGAGGAGATCGCTAGCCGTGGTGATCGTCACCGTGAGTCTCCTCGTTACGCTTCGTCCTTTGCTGGTTACGTCGTGCAGCACCAGGGTCGGGCGCAACTTGCGATTTCCGCAAGTGCGAAACTAGCAAGTTGCTAGTTCTTCACCCGGTCGGGCTACACGCTGCCGTCAAGTGGCGGCCATAAGGTGCCGTCGAGGTAGTCGGAGGAAGGGTCAGCGTGGCTACGGAGAACATCCCGCCCAACGTGCGCAAGCGGCTGGCGGCCAGGCTCAAGGAGCTGCGTGGTGACCGCCGCCAAGAGGACGTCGTCCGTGCGCTCCAGGCGATCCCGGGTAGCGGCAAGTGGTCCGTCACCAAGCTCAGCCGGATGGAGAACGATCAAGCACGGGTTCAACCCGATGTGGTCGAAGACCTCCTGGCCATCTACGGCCATGACGATCCCGAGGAACTCGCGAGGCTCAAGCTGTGGGCGAGAGCCGCCCGTGACAAGGGCTATTGGCAGAAGGGGCGACGGGGTCTGCCGGACAACATGGCGGACTTCGGCGAGTACGAGGAGCGGGCGGTCGTACAGCGGGTCTGGGAACCGCTGCTCGTGCCCGGCCTCTGCCAGTCCGAGGGCTACGCCCGTGCGGTGATCGCCGGTATCGAACCGAGCATCGAGCACGACGAGCTGGAGCGGCGCGTCGCCACGCGGATGGCCCGACAAGCGGTTCTCACGCGTGAGGACCCCCAAGAGCTCTGGGTGCTGCTGGACGAGCGCGTTCTCCGAGCGCGCATCGGCTCGATCGACGTGCGTGTCGAACAGCTTCGTCGCCTGGTCGAACTCGCGTCTTGGAGCAACGTGACACTGCAGGTGGTAGGAGCCGACGCCGGTGCGCACCCCGGCCTGTCCGGTTGGTTCACGATCTTCGGGTTCTCCGACGACACGGCGGACGTCGGCTACACCGACGGCCCTGGTGGGAGCCTGTATCTCGAAGACTCCGAGGACGTGCGGCGCTGTACGCTGATGTTCGGGCACCTGCTCGGAATCGCCCTCAACCCGGCCGACTCGATCGCCCTGATCAACAAGGTGATCGAAGAGTTGGAGCGTGAACCTCAGTGATCGAAGACGCGGCTTTGTGGCGCAAGAGCAGCCGCAGCGGTGGCAGCAACGGCGGCGGCGGGTCGAACTGCGTCGAGGTGGCGTTCGTCGAGGACTCGGTTGGATTCCGGGACTCGAAGCACCCTGACGTCGGCATCGCGTTTCGTGCTGACGCTTTCAGCACGTTCGTCGCCGCGGCGAAGCGCGGCAGCTTCGAGCAGTAGCCCGTCCGCGCTGGCTCCAGCCTGCAATGCGGCCAGTGTGAACCGCCCCCTAGGGTGACGGCCCGCTCCTCGAGCCTCCGGTTTCTGCGCCCGCATGCCTGCCAGGGTGTCCGCGTCCTTGGCGGCGCGGCGCAGGGCAACAGGAACGCGGTCTGGATCAGGTGGTGCTGTTCGTGTTCTGTCTGTGAATGTCGTTCTCGGGCAGGGCGGTGCACCGGGTGTTCGCCTCGGGTGGTCAGGAGGCGTTCTTCGAGGGGCAGGCACGTCCACGCCTTCAGGGTGCTCGGCGGGGTGTCGACAGACAAGATCCGGTACGACGACCTCAAGGCCGCGGTCGCCCAGGTGCTGGGTTTCACCCGGCAGCGAGTGGAGACCGAACGTCGGACCGTGTGCCGCTCGTACTGGTCGATCGACCCCTACTACTGCCAGCCGGGTGAGCACGGCGCGCACGAGAAGAGCGGGGTCGAGGGACAGATCGGCTGGTTCCGCCGCAACCACCTGGTCGCCGTCCCGCAGGTCGGGTCGCTGGCCGAGTTGAACGCGATGGTCGACGGCTGGGACGCCGCCGACGACGCCCGCCGGATCGGGTCGAGGGTCCGCACGATCTGCGAGATGTTCGCGGCCGAGGCGCTGTTGTTGCGGCGATTGCCGGTCGAGCCGTTCGAGACCGGTCGCTGGTTCACCCCTCGGGGCGACCGCTACTCGCAGGTCTCAGTGCGCACCAATCGCTACTCGGTGCCGGTGAGGATGATCGGCCGGTAGGTCCGGGTCCTGCTGGATGCCTCCCAGCTGGTGGCGTTCGACGGCTGGACCGAGGTCGCCCGGCACGAGCGGCTGCTGACCAAGGGCGGCATCCGGCTGGATCTGGACCATTGCCTGAAAGGGCTGCCGCGCAAACCGGGTGCACTGCCCGGCGCGACGGCGCCGGACCAGGCGCGGGCGGCGGGCAAGTTCACCCGGCCCACGACGCCGTGTGGTCCGGACCGTTGAGGTCATTCGCAGAGCCTCGGTGGCGGACCGCATGGCCTCGGCGAACCCCCAAGCCGTTTCTGGCGAATGGTCACTGTGTCGAATGGAATTTCGAGCGGCGACCGAGCGAAGTGATTCCTCCTACCTTGACAGGCTGGCCACCCTGAGCGGATCGACCCGCCATCCTCGCGTGACTGTCGCTGACCGAGCGCAGAGTGGCTTGTGGCGATAGACTCTTCGGCGGGGAGTGCCGTCGATCGGGGGTGGCGAAGCGGTGGCAACGGAATGGCTGTTAGTCGAAACGTTCGGCGGCCACCGACGTGAACCGACGGTGATGGCCGTCGGAAGCAGTCCAAGGAACATGGTTCCACTACGCGCTATCCTTGGTCGCGGACCTTTTCTTGCGGATGTCCTCACCCTTATTGCGCTGGTAGTTGAACGTGGATATTCGGAAGAGATTGCCACGTCCACTGGGAAGCGTCGAGTAATCGGGCATCCTGTGAAAGCGCATGGCGGCCAAGTCCATGGCGTATACGCCTGGGTGGGCAGAGTCGACGAGGAACCGCCACCGCGGGACCCTGCAGGCGCATGGCACATCAATATCACCAGGCACATCAGCAGTAGGTCGGACGATCTGCTCCGCCTGTACGGGACGAAAGCCGAAAACTGGAGGAATGAACACGACCTGGCTGAGCTCTTCGCGTACGGCCGACTGCAAACAAATTCAGACGAGTCGAAGGCGCTGGCCATGCTGGTCAACGCGACCGCCGGAACGGAGCATCAGTCGACGTGGACTGTGATCAGGGACGACGGTGTACGGCGTGCGGCGCATTTTGCCTGCCGGTGTGTCGAGGTCCCTACTGCCCGGGGTGGGATCGAGTTGATAGTGCGGGGAATTACACACGACATCGGTTTGGCGGAGAGCGTGCCGACGGCACCGCCTTCGGTGCCGGTGTTGCTGGCTCAGCAGGTCTTGGCAGCCGAGGCGACGCCTGGTCGGTGGCGCGCGATCGTGGATCTACGCGCGATGCGGCTGCTGCGTTGGCTTGATGACCCGCTGCCCGGGGTCGCTTGGAGGCTCGACACGCCCCACAGGCCGGGCATCCACCGGCAAGATCTCCGTACTGCGGTCGAAATGTCCGATGTACTTGCCGCCAGCGGTCGCGCGCGGGGCTCGCTGCGCCTCCGTTCGGAGGATGGGGGTTGGATTCGAGTGATCGCCACTGCGGCACTCATGCTGCTCGACCAACACACAACTGCGGCCCTGGTGACTCTCACCATGCCCGACGGCGACAAGATTGAGTGAGACAGTCTAGTACGCCGAAAACGTCGGGCCGATTCGTCTGGGCAGCGTTTCGACGGAAGGTAAGGTGACGATGAGCTTCGACGGCAAGGTCGCCGTGATCACTGGCGCGGGCGCGGGGATCGGCAGGGCGATGGCCATCGAACTGTCGCGGCGAGGCACCCACGTTGCGTTGTCCGATCAAGACGCTGCGGCCGTGGCAGATACCGCACGTCATTGCCGACAGACGGGGGTGCGCGTGCGGACCGAGACGGTGGATGTGACCGATTGGGCCGCCATGCAGCACTCAGCGACCGGGGTCGCTGAGGAGTTCGGCCGGGTCGACGCGGTGTTCGCGGTCGCCGGCATCATTCACCGCGGCAGCCTACTCGACTCTGACATCTCGGACTTCGAGCGGGTCATGGCCGTGAATTGGCGAGGTATGGTGCATACCGTTAAGGCGTTCCTTCCTTACGTCGTCGCTTCGGAGAGCGGGCATATCGTGACGTTCTCCAGTGCGTTCGGATTGATCGCCACTCCGAAATACAGTGCTTACAATTCATCGAAGTTCGCCGTTCGCGGTTTCACCGAGTCGCTGCGACAGGAGATGACTGTGGCCGGATACCCTGTTTCAGTGACATGCGTGTATCCAGGTGGTATTCGAACCTCGATCGTCCGCAACGGCCTTTTCGCGGCCAGCGAGAACCCGGATGCCGCCGTGAAGAACTTCGAGACTCGAGTCGCGCGCACCGACCCGCAGCAAGCGGCAGTGATCATTCTCCGCGGAGTCGAGCGCCGACGGGCACGCGTCCTGGTCGGTCCCGACGCACGTCTGGTGGCGGTGTTCGCGCACGTTGCGGGCACCTTCTATCAAAACCTGATGCCCGCAGCCGCTCGCTTGCTGAGGTTCAGGCTCCGAAAGGGGTCACGCCACAGGTGACGGGAACCGCCGGTCGCAGGCACAGCAGTTGACGTGACCGGCGTCACTGCTTAGCCTAGGCTGATCGGCGCATGCCGATTGGGTCGGCTCTGTCGCTATCGAGCTGATCCCCGAAATCAGTGGCGAGACCGCTCGTGCGAGCGGTCTCCGGCATGATCGGGGATCAGCGTGTCTGGGCGAATGTCGGCTACCGGTAGACATGACGGTAGGCCCTACGGGGCGTTGCTGCGTCGGTCGCGTTACGTGCTCGCCTCCATGGCGAGGCGCCGCGGCAAGCACTCCTCGGCGCGGTGTCGGATGTGCGGCACCCCGGTCGACGGCAAGTGGACGCTCGACGATCACACCGGCCTGCTGAGCTGGCGCAGTTGGCAGGATGCCGCCGCCCAAGCGCTCGCACGAATGCGCGGCCGGAGGCAGGGTGCCGTGCTGTTCATCGACCTCGACCGGTTCAAAGTGATCAACGACCGGCACGGGCACATGGCCGGTGACAAGGTGCTCACGGCGGTGGCCAATGTGCTGCGCTCGGTGACGCGTCATGGTGACTTGATCGGCAGGTACGGCGGCGATGAGTTCGTAGTGCTGCTCACCCGCTGCGACGTCACGGATGCACGAGGGGTCGCGCGGCGTATCGGGAGCAAGATCGGGGAACTGGTCGTGCCGGTGACCGGCGCGAGCGGAGCGACGAAGCACGTGGCTGGGCTGTCGGCATCGATCGGCATGGTCCCCGCCGACACCGCGCCAACCCTTGAAGGGCTGCTGCTGGCGGCCGATGCTGCGCTACTGGAGTCCAAAAACGATGGTCGGCAGGCGGCCGGTATGCACATTGTGGCGTCAGGGGTGACGACCGATGAATGATGCCGACGGGCGGGGAACCAGGACGAAGGACGAAGCAGGCTCGTTCACCGCGCTGCACGAGGTGTTCAGATTGCTTGGAGGGAAATGGGATACCGCGATTTTTTGGGCACTGGCAGACGGCCCGCTTCACTGGAGTGAAATACGGGCGAAGATCCAGAGCTACTGCGAGATGGACCCGAGTGCTTCCACCTTGTCGCTGCACGACAGCATCCTCTCGCGCGCACTGCAGCGCATGCAGCGAGACGGGCTCATCATTCGTGTCGAGCAATCGGCCGTCTTCCCGCGCTCGGTGATCTGCGCTCTCACGCCGACCGCAGAACGTCTGATCGAAAAGTTGGCTCCTCTTGCTGAGTGGGCGATGAACCACGTCCGGCGGAACGGTTAGCGACCGAGAAGGCGCTTCGGTCCGAGGCCGGTTCACGCAATGCGGCTTTTCTTTCGGCGGCCGGCTACGTCGGGCAACTGGCAATCAGGAATGCGCCCAATAGTAGGAAAGGTCCCAACGGCAAGGTGGAGTCGCGTGTCAGGCGGCCCATCGTTCGCAGTACGAGCCAGCCGAAAACCGCCGCGAGCCATCCCAGCACGGTGCCCGCGACGACCTCCGGCCAGCCAAGCCAGCCAAGCGCGAGTCCGAGCAACCCGCCGAGCTTCACATCACCTGCCCCTAGACCTCCGCTGGTGAGCAGGGCGATACCAAGGTAGATCAGGGCGAGGGTTGTCATGCCAGCCAGCGCGTGAAGCAGTCTGGACAACTCGGCGTTCACAGTGGCTGATGCCAGCACGACAGACGCGACGACAGCGAGGGTCGGCAACAGCAGTCGGCTCGGCAGACGTCGTTCCAGAGCGTCTACTGCCCCGAGCGGGACCCCGCCGGCAGCGAGCGCACTGAAGACGAGCAGGTCAAACTGATCACCGAGCCGCCATGCGAGGAGCGCGAATGCGATTGCCGTGAGTGGAGGAAGCGTCCCTGTCAGAAAAATCGTTGCAGTGGGTCGTGGGCCGAGTAGCTGCCGAGCCGGAATGGCGAGGATCGCGCCGGTCAACAGTCCAACACCCGCCCACAGTGGCGGGAGAACACCGTCCATTGCGATGATACTTCCACTCGCACACGCGGTGGGATCACAGCCGAGTCAACATTAACCTGAAAGAGTGAATGTCGAACCTGGCTCACCATGCTTACTTCAAAGTCAGCTCCTTGCTCGCGTTGACGCTAGTACCGGGTCACGGTGTAGACCTGATTTTGTGCTTCATATGGTTTCGGCGGACATGAATCGGGTGAACAGTGGCACTCATTCAGATCATCACCACGGCAAGTGGCCGGTTGCAGCAGGTTGTCGGTGTCAGTGCGGCAGTGCTCGTGCTCGCCTCCTGTAGCCCTCAGGACACGAACCGGCCCATAAGCAGCGCTGGGCGGGCCGTGCCATCAATCGGCCTTAGCGCACCGCAAAGCCCTGCGGACAATGCGAAGCTTCACGCGCTTGCGGCCTATCAGGGCATGTGGGATGCCTTCGCCGCAGCGGCGGCCACGTCAGACTGGCAGTCTCCACAGCTGGGTCGCTACGCGACAGGACTTGCGCTGTCGACGTTGTCCCGTGGCCTGTACGCGGATCACCACAACGGGCTGGTCAGCAAGGGTTCGCCGACCCACAACACACAGGTGTCCTCAGTCGACCCTCCTGTGAATCCTGCCAAGGTGATCGTCAGTGATTGCAGTGACTCCACCGACGCCCTGAAGTATCGCGCCGACAACGGGCAGCCAGCCGATGACGGCGCCGGCGGTCGCCGACTGATCAAGGCCACCGTGGAGAAGCAGTCTGACGGATCGTGGAAAGTATCGGACTTCGGCGTGCAAGGAGTCGGGACATGTTCACCTTCAAACACGCTTGCATCGCAGCCAACCTCTCCTTGACCGTGGTGTTTGCGAGTTCAGTACCTGCGTTCGCCGACATCTACGGCAACGTGGACTGCCTCCAGAGTCCGACACCCGACTGCCAACTCGACGCGGGCACATCCGGTCAGGACGGCAACCAAGCGGGCGATGCCCACAAGCCGGGTCACACCGGCTCGGCAGACGACTCGATTGCGAGCGGATCCGCGTGCCGACATGTGCAGGTCGACTATCAACCGCCAGAGGGTCAGCCTCCCGAGCCTGGTGGGTGGTTCATGGTGGTGTGCTCACCCGACGGCAAGGACCCTGACTCGCACGGCCCGGTGTGGGTTCCGGCGAACGCCGCCACCTCACCGACGATGACGCCCGAGCAGGTCGCGCTCGTCGCACGCAATCGGTTGCGGCTGTCTGTGCCCTCCATCGCCGCAAGCCCGTCCGGCAACCAACTGGTGCATCTGCCGACCTGGCTGTGGTTGTCCGACGGGTGGCTGCCGTCGGCGGCCACCGCCTCCGTGCCTGGTGTATCGGTGACGGCGGTCGCGACTCCGACCTCGGTCACCTGGTCGATAGGCGACGGAACCACCGTGATCTGTACCGGTGCGGGAACGCCGTACACGGCGGGTACGGACCCAAAGGCGTCCTCGCCTGATTGCGGCCATGTCTACCGTCGTTCCTCGGCAAGCCAGGCTGACCAAGCGTTTCCGGTGACGGCGACGGTGCACTGGACCGTGACCTGGTCGGGCGCAGGGCAGAGCGGCACGTTCCCGGACATGACCACCACCGGCAACGCCAGCTTCCGTGTCGCGGAGTCGCAGGCGTTGAACAACGGCGGCGGCTGACCAGAGTCCACCGTCCCCACCGGTCCGCGAAGCCCCAAGCAACAACACCGGTTCCGCTCGCTGATCGCCCTTGGCGACGCGGCGCACTACCCCCGTGTTTCCTGGAGGTCCCGTCGTGAGCATTAACACCACAATCCGGTCAGACAACCATCGCCCCGCCGCCACGACCGATGCCACCTGGATCAGCGATGGCAAGAAGCCATCCGCGTCGCGGCTGGGCACCACCAGTCGCCGCCGCAGACTGCCGTACCTGCTGCTCGGGGTGCTGCTCGTGCTGACCTGCGCAAGCGGGTTCCTTTTGATCTCGCTGAACTCCGGCGACCGCCGGGCGGTGCTCGGGCTGGCTCGCGACGTGTCAGTCGGTCACCTGCTCACCGCGCAAGATCTGCGGCAAGTCAACGTCGCGGTCGACCCAGGGGTGGCGGTGGTGGGCGCGGAGCAGGCGGCCACGGTGGTCGGCAGGCCGATGGCCACCAGCCTGTCGACCGGGGCTCTGCTGACGCCGGACTCGGTCGGCGGTGCCGCGGTTCCGGCCGTTGGCCAGGCCGTCGCTTCTCTCGCCCTCAAGCCGGGGCAGTTCCCGCCCGAGGTGACCGCGGGTGCACGGGTGTCGGTGGTGCTCGTACCCGGTCAGGCGGGCACCTCGACCAGTCCGCCGCTCGACGGCGGCACCGTGTGGCCCGCCGTAGTCACCAGCGTGACCACCCCACCCAACGAGCAGGCCACCGTGGTCTCGGTGCAGATGACCGAGGCCGCCGCTTGTCAGGTCGCCGCGGTGCCGGCCGGGCAGTTGTCGATCGTGATGCTCTCCGCAGGGGGTCGCTGATGTTGGTCTCGGTCCTGTCGTTGAAAGGCTCACCGGGCGCTACCACCTTCGCCGTGGCGCTGGCCGCCCGCTGGCCTGCCCCGGCTCAAGCGCTGGTCGTGGAGGCTGACCCTTCCGGCGGAGATCTGGGTCTGCGGTTTTCCCTGCCCTCGACGCCCGGCCTGGTGAGCCTGGCCGCCGCCGCTCGCCATGGCGGCGGGGCCGATCTGATGTGGCGGCACACCCAGGAGCTTCCCGGCGGTTTGCCGGTCATCGCCGCGCCTCCGGATGCCGACCAGGCCCGTGCGGCGCTGTCCGCGCTCGTCGCCGATCCGACCGCGGGTCTCGGGGTCCTGCGCGCGGCAGCCGACGAGCCCGGCACCGTGGTCGTCGTCGACTGCGGGCGGGTCGACCCCGGTTCACCCGCGCTGCCGATCGTGCGGTCGGCCGACGTGGTGGTGCTGCTGTCGCGGGCTCACGCCGATGACCTCGCGCACCTGCCGCGCCGGTTGCCCGCGGTCGGCCGCTGGAGCCCCAACCCGGTGCTGCTGCTGGTCGGCGATGGCTACAGCAGTGCCGAGGTCGCCCGTGAACTCGGCGTGCCACCGCTGGGTCGGGTGCCGCACGACCCGAACGGTGCGGCTGTGCTGTGCGGCCGGCCGAACAAGTTGCGCTGGGGACGCGGTGGACCGTCCCACTCCGCGCTGGGCCGCTTCGCCCACAAGGTCGCCACTCACTTGACCACCCGCGAACGACCCTCCCCGTCGCCGGCGCAGCCTGCGGAACCCGCCGCGTTGCGAGCACCGGTCACGACGCTGCACGCGATCCCCGGCGTGCCCAGCGGGCCGGGTTTGCCGAACGGTGTCCACCCCGAGCCCGGGCCGGACACCGACCGATACCGGCAACGAGGAGGTCAGGCGTCATGACGAATCCGACCGACCGCTATCCGGCTCCCGTGCCGCTGCGTCCTCACCGGCAACCCGATCCGGCGCCGTTCGGCCAGGTATCAGCAGCAGGTTCGGGCGGCGTCGTCTTCGGCGGACAACCGCCGGCGTGGAGCACCGACGAGAACGACCTCGACCTCGCGGCTACCACGACCCGGCTGCGCCAGTACCTGCGGGAGCGGTTGAACGCCGAACTCCCACAGAAGGTGGCCGACCAGCAGGACCGCACCGGCACCACCGCCACCCGCGAGGGCCGCCGCGAGCTGGCGCGCAATGTCCTGGACGAAGCGCTGCGGCTGCACACCGAGAACGAGCTGGCCGCGGGTCGGCAGCTGCTGCCCCGCGAGGCCGAGCAGCGGGTGCTGGCCGAGGTCGTCAATGAGCTGTTCGGCATGGCCGGGTTGCAGCCGCTGTTGGACGACCCGACCGTGGAGACGATCAACGCCAACCGCTGGGACCGGGTCTTCGTCCAGTACGACGATGGCCGTCGTGCCCAGGTCGGGCCGATCGCGGGCTCCAACGAGGAGCTCACCGACCTGGTCCGGCTGCTCGCCGCCAGGGCATCGAGCCAGGAGCGCCGGTTCGACCAGGGCTCCCCGGCGGTCAACCTCCAGCTCCCTGGCGGCGAGCGCCTGTTCGCCGTCATGGGATTGACGGCCGGGGGAGTCACGGCGTTGTCGATCCGCCGCCACGGCTACCTCACCGTGGCCCTGCCCGAGCTTCGACGCCGGGGCACCCTGGACCCCGGCTTGGAGGCGTTCTTGCGGGCGCTGGTCAAGGCCCGCAAGAACGTGCTGATCACCGGCGGCACCGGTGCGGGCAAGACCACGCTGTTGCGGGCGCTGGCCTCGGAGATGGACCCGCTGGAGCGCATCGTCACCATCGAGGACGCGTTCGAGCTGGGACTGGACCACGACCCGGACATCCACGCCGACGTGACCGCGTTTCAGGCTCGCGAGTCGAACGTGGAGGGTGAGGGCGCGATCAGCCAGGCCGAGCTGGTGCGGTGGGGCCTGCGCATGTCGCCTGACCGGGTGATCGTCGGTGAGATCCGCGGGCCCGAGGTCATCCCGATGTGCAACGCCATGAGCCAGGGCAACGACGGCTCGATGGCAACCCTGCACGCCTCCAGTTCCCGGATCGCGTTCACCCGGCTGGCCTCCTACGCCGCCCAAGGGGCCGAACGGCTGCCTTTGGAGGCGACGAACCTGCTGGTCGCCTCGGCGGTGCACTTCGTCGTGCACCTGGCCCGCGCCGCCGACCGCCGCACCCGTGTCGTGTCCTCGATCCGCGAAGTGGTCGGCTCCGACGGCCCGCAGGTGATCTCCAACGAGGTCTACCGCCCCGGTGCCGACCGGCGCGCCCGTCCGGTGGCCGGAGCGTTGCGCAGCGACACCCTCGACGACCTGGTCGACGGCGGCTTCGATCCCGGCGCGCTGGAGAACCCCGAGGGCTGGTGGGTGCCATGAACATCGCACTCAGCCCGACCACGGGGGTAGCCGCACTGCTCGGAGCGGGCACCGGGATGGGGCTGCTGCTGGTCGTCCTCGGCTGGCGCGGCACCGACCCGAACCGGTGCCGCCAAACCCGCACGCGCGCCGCCGGCGCGGTGGACAAGGACCGGATGCTGCGCTTGGCATGGGCGGTCGCCGCTGCGGTGGTGACCGGCCTGCTGACCGGGTGGGTCGTCGGCGCGGTGCTGGCCGGGCTCGCGTGCTGGGCGCTGCCGCGGGTGCTGGGCCGTGACCCCGAGCACGCCCGCCGGGTGGCGCGCATCGAGGCCATCGCCACCTGGACCGAGATGCTGCGCGACACCCTCTCGGCCGCCGCCGGGCTGGAGCAGGCCATCCTCGCCACAGCCCCGCTCGCCCCTGCGGTGATCCGCGGTGAGGTCGGCGAACTCGCCGCCGGGATCGAGAACGGCGAACGCCTGGCATCCGCGCTACGCGGACTTGGTGAGCGCATGGACGATCCGGTCGGCGACCTGGTCATCGCCGCCCTGCTGCTCGCGACCGACCAGCAGACCCGCAGGCTGGCCGACCTGCTGGGCTCGCTGGCCGACGCCGCCCGCGGGCAGGCCTCGATGCGGATGCGGGTGGAAGCCGGTCGCGCCCGTACCCGGACCTCGGTGCGGGTCATCGTCGGCACGACGCTGACGTTCGCCGTCGCGGTGGTGCTGCTCAACCGCGACTACATGGGCGCCTACGACAGTGCGATCGGGCAGGTCGTGCTGCTGGGGATCGGGGCGTTGTTCGCTGTCGGCTTCGCGTGGCTGGCCCGCATCGCCCGGATCGCCCGGCCCGACCGTTTCCTGTCCACCGCCGCCGAGGACGACCCGGCCGGTGGGCAGCGGGTGCTCGTGGTCACCGGAAGGCAGGAGTGACGCCGTGATCGCTTCCATCGCTCTCGGTGTCGGGCTCGGGATCGGACTGTGGGCCTTGGCGGTCTATTTGTTCCCGCCTCGCCCCGCCCTTGGCGCGGTTCTGACCCGTGCAACCGCGCCTCCGGCACCCGCGCCGATTCTCGCCACCGACGACACCGGTTGGGCCGCCCGGCTGGGTCGTCCCGCCGTCGCTCCGCTGCAAGCGCTCGGGCTGCCCGGCCCGCGCCTGGCCCGCGACCTCGCGGTCATCGGCCGGTCGACCTCGACCCACCTGGCAGAGAAGGTCACCCTGGCCGTCTCCGGCCTGCTGATGCCGCTCTTGCCGGCCGTGGTGCTCGCCGTGGCGGGACTCGGTCTGGGCTTCCAGTTCCCGATCGTGACGGGGTTGCTGCTGGCCGCGGTGGGTTTCGTCGTGCCCGACCTGCAAGCCCGCTCCGAGGCCGCCAAGCTGCGCGTCGGGTTCCGCCACGCCCTGTCGGCCTACCTCGACCTGGTCTGGATCGCACTGGCCGGGGGTGCCGGGGTGGACAGCGCCCTGGGCGACTCGGTGAACATCGGCCGCGGGTGGGCGTTCGCACAGATCCGCCGCGCCCTGGACACCGCCCGCCTGACCCGCACGACCCCGTGGGCCGCACTGCGCAGGCTCGGGGAGGAGCTGGATGTGACGGAGCTGGCCGAGCTGGCCGCTTCGGTCAGCCTGGCCGGCACCGAGGGCGCCAAAGTCCGCACCTCGCTGGCCGCCAAAGCGCACGCCTTGCGCACCCACCAGACCACCGAAGCCGAGGGCGACGCCCAAGCCGCGACCGAGCGCATGTCGCTGCCCGTCATGGCGCTGTTCCTCGGGTTCCTGGCGTTCATCGCCTACCCCGCACTGACCCAGGTCCTCAATGGCCTGTGACCCGGCACGGGAGGAACAAGCCCGTGAACGACAAGACAGGAGAAAACGATGCTCTCGCAGATGGAGGCGTTGTGGATCGTAGTGCAAGCCCGCTGGGAAGAACTACAGCGGCGTCCGGAGGCCGGGTACTCGACCGAGACCGTGCTGGTGACCGCGCTTCTCGTGGTGGCCGCGCTCGCGGTGATCGCGATCGTGGTCGCCAAGGTCACCGAGAAAGCCAACGGCATCACCATGTAAGCCCCATCAAGGACTTCGCCGCTGTACGACCGACACGGCGCAGCGCGTGGGCCCGACGGGTCCGGCGGACGTTGCGAGGAGAGCGAGGAGCGGTCAGCGCGGAGTTGGTGATCGCCACGCCGCTGCTGTTGCTGATGCTGCTGGTCATCGTGCAGTTCGCGCTGTGGTCGCACGCCACACACATCGCCCAGGCCGCCGCCTCACAAGGGCTGGCCACGGCGAGGGCACAAAACGGAACCACGGCGTCGGGAACGGCCAGTGCGCAGCAGATTCTCGACCAGCTCGCCTCAGGACCGCTGCGCGGCGTCGCCGTCAACACCGACCGCGGAACGGCCTCGGCGTCGGTGCGCATCAGCGGAACCGCGGCCGCGGTCGTCCCGTTCCTGCACCTGCCTGTGCATGCCGAGGCCGTCGGACCGGTCGAGCGCTTCATTCCCGATGTTTACGAGTTCACGAATTCTGAAGCGGTCTCCGGCGGGAACCCGAGTGGTGGGGGTGCCAGGTGACCGTATCAAGGCGCTCCGGTTGGGGAACTGGTGTCGTGTCGATCCTGCGGACAGGGCCGCTCGTGTGCCGTAGCGGCGCACGCTGGCGTACCGCCTGCTTGTTGATCCCGTCTCGAACCAGGTTCGGGATATGCGCCGTCGGGCTGGACATGGTTGTGAGACAGCGATGTGAGGGCTTGCTGCCGGGTGCTGTTTCGTCCCGCTCAGAGTCCCGGTCCGATGGCTTGTGTCCCGCGGTCGCTGAAGTGGAGGCGATAGATTGCCGGCATCGGCATTGCGCGGCTGAAGGGCCAGTCGATAGTGGTCAGCCCGAATCCGATCAAGGCTCTTGCGATGAACGTGCCGTGGCTGCCCACCACCACAGTCCTGTTCGGGTGTTGCCGGGCAAGCGATCTGAGAATCGCGGTGGCTCGATCAGTGAGTTGCTGGAGGCTCTCCCCGCTTGGCCGGGCGAAGTGCGGGTTGGCCCAGCTCTCGGCATAGTGGCGGGCATAGTCAGGTGTGGGCTCGAGTCCGGAGTCCCATTCCCGCAAGTCATGGTCGCACTGGACGGGCATACCCATCGCCCGTGCCGTGGGCTCGACGGTTTGTATGGCGCGCAGGTACGGGCTGGAGGCGATCAGGCTGGGCCTGATCCGGGTCAGGTCTTCGACGAGGCGGTCGGCTTGCGCGATGCCCGCCTCGGTCAACGGCCTGTGGTAGTCGTCCGGTCCGTCCGGCGACGGGATCAGCGGCTGGGCATGTCGGACCAGGATGACTTCGGCTCGCATCAGCCGAGTATCTCAATGATCGCTACGGGCCGTGTCGGCGTCGAGCCGCGTGATCATGGAACGCGGCGAGGCGATTGGTCAGGGTCGCACATTACGCAAGCCGGAATGCTCGACAGTACTGGTGTAGCGGGCAGCCCCTTTCACGGACATGCCGAACAGGGCACAGATGCGCCGGAGGTCGCCGCCGGTGGCGCGGACTTCGTCGAGGATGCGATCGGTACGGATGTCGCGGGCTGCGGTGCCCAGCACGAGTCCGGGCCAGCGGGTGCCGACGGGGTTGACGCCCAGCGCGGTGCGGTGGTGGATGAACAGGTGTGGGTTGGCGGTGTGCGGCCAGCGCTGGGTGCGGTAGTCCAGGTAAGCGCCCAGCCGGACGCGGACCGGCTCGGCGAGCAGGATGGTGCGGCCGTCGAGGTGCAGCCGACCGTCGCGGATGTCGGTGAGCTGCAGGGTGCGCAGTTGCCCGGCGGCCAAACCGTGGAAGGCCAGCAGGGCGGTCATCGCCGCGCGGGTCGGATTCGGGGAGGTCAGCCCTTCCTGCATCAGGTCCAGGTCGGCGGGCAGCGGTTGCCGACGTTCGGGTGCTCCGAGCCGCAGCCGGGAGGTGGGGTCGGTGAAGACGACCTTGTGCGCCTTGAGGACCGTGAAGATCGAGCGGAGTCCGGCACCGACGGTGTAGCGGTCGTTGCCGCCGGCGGGCAGCGCTGCGAGGACCTCGTCGCGGCCGATCTCCCGCAG